>NZ_CP006587.1:0-1300000 GCF_000737515.1 Hymenobacter sp. APR13 | reverse complement strand
GTAAACGGCGGCCGTAACTATAACGGTCCTAAGGTAGCGAAATTCCTTGTCGGGTAAGTTCCGACCTGCACGAATGGTGTAACGATCTGGGCGCTGTCTCAGCCGTGAGCTCGGTGAAATTGTAGTCTCGGTGAAGATGCCGAGTACCCGCCACGGGACGGAAAGACCCCGTGCACCTTTACTATAGGTTGACATTGACGCTGGGTAACACATGTGTAGCATAGGTGGGAGACGTTGAGCCAGGGCCGCTAGGTTTTGGGGAGTCGCCGTTGAAATACCACCCTTGTGTTGCTTGGTGCCTAATCTGGCAACGGAGACAGTGTCTGCTGGGTAGTTTGACTGGGGTGGTCGCCTCCAAAAGAGTATCGGAGGCTTTCAAAGGTCCGCTCAATCCGCTTGGTAACCGGATGTAGAGCGCAATAGCAGAAGCGGGCTTGACTGTGAGGCCTACAAGCCGAGCAGGGTCGAAAGACGGATATAGTGATCCGGTGGTTCCGCATGGAAGGGCCATCGCTCAAAGGATAAAAGGTACGCCGGGGATAACAGGCTGATCTCCCCCAAGAGCTCATATCGACGGGGAGGTTTGGCACCTCGATGTCGGCTCGTCACGTCCTGGGGCTGGAGAAGGTCCCAAGGGTTCGGCTGTTCGCCGATTAAAGTGGCACGCGAGCTGGGTTCAGAACGTCGTGAGACAGTTCGGTCCCTATCTGTGGTGGGCGTTGGAGATTTGACAGGACCTGACTTTAGTACGAGAGGACCGAGTTGGACCAGCCGCTCGTGCACCGGTTGTGACGCCAGTTGCAGCGCCGGGTAGCGACGCTGGGATGAGATAAGCGCTGAAAGCATCTAAGTGCGAAACTCACCTGAAGATGAGATCTCCTATATAGGAAGAGTCGTCGTAGACCACGACGTAGATAGGCGGTAGGTGTAGAGGCCGAAATGCCACAGCCGAGCCGTACTAAGGACTCGAACGCTTTGCTTGACAATGCTCGGAATTTGCTTCTTTAGTTTTCTCTTTTGTCCTTACGTCAACGGTTTTGTTGGCAGCTCACCTTGAACACAGAGCTGCCGCCCCAGTAATGGTGGCTTTAGCCCGGGTGTTCACCTCTTCCCATTCCGAACAGAGTCGTTAAGCCCCGGAGCGCCTATGGTACTGCCTTCATCGGTGGGAGAGTCGGTCGCCGCCAACCTTACTGCATTGCCCGTTGCCCCCGTGCCGCCCCCTCCCGGGGCCTGGCGCGGGGGCAACGGCGTTTATAAGCGTTGCCCTTGGTGGGGACTCATCGTGGAGGGTTGCTGATATAATTCATTTCTGAATCTAATGAGGTGTCGTGTTACTATTTGTCGATGCATCTCTAATACTTCATTGGAGCTTTTCTAGCGGACTTAAAATGCAGACTAGGTTCTCAGCGGCTCTTTTAGCTGTTAGGGTGGGGGCAGGGCGAGGTAGCGGCGACTGGCAAGACGTCGCTATGAATGGCCCGACGGCTATAGGAACTGATGCACCGGAGTTCTTGTCATGGGCCACCTTATCGGCCGCAGCTTGGGATGGCTAATCGGTAAGGCCACTTGATATGCGGATTCGTGATGGACCGCTTCACCTTATAAGTATAAGTACCAGACGGCTTTTCAAGTGTAGCATTGTTAGGGTGTTTATACTTCTGTATAGCTCTAGCTGTGGTGTTGCGTTAGCAATGACGCATTATCACGGAATATCTCTGCTACAAAAAGAAGCCAGCCGCTGTATGCGGCTGACTTCTTTTTGTAGCAGTAATACGGTTCTATTTTCCGGGGCCTGCTACCACTTCAATCATATCGGCGGGCGAAAGGTAATGCTGGGCGAGCGTGAGTAGCTCCTCGGCCGTTACTTGGTTCACCTGCTCGATGAAGTTAGAATAGTAGGTAGCAGGCAGATTTAGGAAGACAATGTTCTTGTACTTATCGCACTGCTCGAACACGGTGCTGAGCTCGTTGGCGAACTTGCCAGTCATGTAGTTCTTGACGGTCTGGAGTTCATCTGCCGGGATAAGTTCGTGTTGCAACACTTGGAGCTCATGGTGGACTTCCCGCATAGCAGCGTTGGCGCTATCGGCATTGACATCGGTGCCGATGACAAAGGACGTGGCATGCTCGCGGGGGCCGATGCTGGAGTAGATGCCGTAGGTGAAGCCCTTATCCTCGCGGATGTTCTTCATCAGGCGGGAGCCAAAGTAGCCGCCCAGCACCTTCACGAGGACTTGCAGCTTGTGCGTATCGGGATGGGTGAGGGCGGGCCACGGCCGGCCGATGCGCAGGGCGGCCTGAATGCTGTCGGGCACCGTGACGTAGTCGTGGGCTGGCTGGCTGGCTAAGGAAAGCGTTTCTTTGGCAGACAGCGGCACAGCAGACGGTTGGGCGCTTCCCAGCAGGTCAGACACCAGATCCTGGTCAGCAGGCGCTACATCACCGCACAGAAACACCTCGGCTTTGTCCAGCGAGTAGTTGGCGCGATGAAAAGCTTGGAGGGCATCCTGCGCTACGGCGGCGAAAAGCTGCTCGTTGAAGGTGCTGCCGTAGGGATGCGTGCTGCCGTAGAGGTTGTGGGAGAACCGCTCGGCGGCGAGGTAGCTGGTTTTCTGGCGCTCTACCCGCACGTTCTGGATGGTGCGGTTTTTAAGCAGCTCCAACTCGGTGGCGGGGAAGGTGGGGTTGGTCAGTACATCCTGCACCAGCGGCAGCAGGCGCGGCAGGTGGCGCGTGAGGCAGTACAGGGTGAGGGTGGCGCGGTCGAAGCTTTGCTCGCACTCCAGGGAAGCGCCGTAGAAGGCTACTTCATCGGCTATCTGGCGGGCGGTGCGGGTGGTGGTGCCTTCGAGCAGCATGCGGGCCGTGAGCAGCGAGACGCCGGGGGCGGGCTCGTACCACTTGCCGGCGGGCACTACTACCTGCAGGCGAACCACAGGCTGGGCATCATTGCGCATTACGTGCAGGCGCGCTCCGTTAGGGAGCGAAAACACGTCAGCCGCGGGCAGCGTTACGCTGGCCAGCGGCTGAACGGGAGGAGCGACTTGTCGGTCGAGCATCAGCAATAGAAAAGGGTTAGTTGACCGGGGAGCTGGAACCATCGCCAAAGGCCTGGTCAAGCTCGTTGAAATTGAAGTGGAGGGAAATGCGGATGGTTTGCGACAAAGGATTGGCGCGGGAGTTGGGCACCAGGTAGGCGCCATCCACCCCAAACACTTGGTAGCGCACGCCTAGGCCAAAGCTCAGGTACTGCCGGTCGCCTTTCACGCGGGGCTCGTAGAAGTAGCCTACGCGGGCCATCAGCAGATCGTTGTACGTGTATTCAGCACCGGCCGAGAGGTTGATTTCACGAATCTCCTCGCTGAAGCCACCGGGAGCATCGCTGAAAGAGCCAAGCGCAGCCGCTACAATGCCTTTGTTGCGTCGGTCTAGGTTTTCAGCCCGGATGGTTTTCAACTGACCCGTTGTGTCGCCTTCCACATAGAAGGGAGTCGGCGTGAGCAGCTTGGCGCCGTCGACTGTAAGCGTGATTTTGTTGTAAGCGTCCAGCTCACGAGTCAGGGCAAAGCCAAGCTTCAGGCGGGTGGGCAGGAAGTCGGCCTGGGTGGCGCTTGTGTAAGTGATTTTGTTGCCGATGTTGGTGATGGTGGCCCCCAAACCCAGGTTGTAATCGGCGGCGCCGATAGACAGGTCCTTGTTGTAGTAGGCGCCCAGGTCGACGGCGGCGGCGTTGCCAGGACGCGAATCGGTGCCACTGCTGTTGCCGGTGAGGTTGGAGCGGATGTAGCGCGCGGCTACCCCAACGCCGAAGTTGTCGGTCAGTTTCTGACCGTAGGCCACACTGAAGGCATACTCTTTCGGGTTGTAGTCGCCTTTCGAGACGTTGAAATCGTCGCGGAAGGAGATGGTGCCGAGGTCGAAATACATCAGCGAAGCCGATATGGCCGAGCGGGTGCCAATTTTGGCGGTACCCGACAGATAGGCTAGGCCCATGTCATCGGTGACGTTGCGCAGCCAGGGTGAGTATGACGGCGAGAAGCTGTACTTGGTGGTGACGAAGCCCAGCTTACCGGCATTGTGGTAGCCGGCGTTGGCATCCGGCGAGGTGGCTACGCCGGCTTCCCCGAGGGCCGCGGCCCGCGAATCGGGGCTGATGGTCAGGATCGGAACAGCCGTGGTGAGCGTATTCGGTTCGGTTTGGGCCGCGCCAATCAACGGCAGGCCGATAAATCCGGAAAGCAGCGCAAAACGCACAGACAGTTTCAATGGGGTCATACAGGAGAAAGTGAGGAACGCGGAAAGGTAGGCGAAAATGCCAAAGGGTTAATTCAGGATGACCAGTTTTTCGAATTTGGTGGCCGTGGCCTGGTCTTTTTGCGACCGGACGCTGACCCGGTACACGTACACGCCGCGGGCCAGCTGGTCGTTGAACTCGTCGCGGCCGTTCCACGACAAAGACGGGTCGGAGAAGTTGGCCGGCACGTGCGACGCGCCACCGCCCACCGTGGTTTGCAGCGTCCGGACGAGGCGGCCCGAGACAGTGAAAATCTGCACCTGCACGTCGAGGGCGTCTTCCGGACGGTTGTGGTCGAAGTGGAAGGTGGTGGTGGTGGAGAACGGATTGGGGTAGTTCAGGACGTGTTTCAGGGCCAGCTTGTCGGTGGAAGCGGCAATGAACTCTACGTCGCGGATAGCCGAGTTATTGTAAGTGTCCCAGGCTTTGAGATGCAGCACATGCGGGCCGGTAGCGAGGTCCTTGAACAGGTACTCCACCCGGCCAGCCTGGAAGCTGTCGACGCTGGCCACGTAGAACGAGTTGAGGATGGTGAGCTTGGTGGGGTCGTTGTCGAGGGTGGCCGTGATTTCGTGGCCGATGCCGGAGCCGGTGGTGTTGATGCCGCTCTCGTCGAAGAGGCGGGCAATGAGGGTGGTGGTATTGCCGGTGAGGCCCCCGAACACGAACTTCTCATTGTCCATGAACAGGCGGATGCGCGGCGGAATGGTATCGGTGCTGGCCGTGGTAGAAGCGCCGCCCACCGGTACTGCGCGGTAGCCGTGCGCATCTACGATGGCGCCCGAGCGGTTGGATGCATACAAGCTCACTTTCCCCAGTCCCAGGCTGTAGTTGATGTCTCGGGGTACCACAAACTGCACCGTGAAGCGGCCGTTGGTGATGGTAGCCTGGCCGTCGTAGATGATGTTTTCCTGCACCTGAATGGGCAGCGGCACGTCAAGCGGCGAAGTGGCCAGCGTGGTGATGGTGCTGGGCTTCTCATACACCGTAATCTGGGCGGTGCCGGAGAAGTTGGGGTTGAGGGAAGACGTGACAGCAGCCGTGTTGCGCACCGAGCCCGACAGCCGCACCCGCGACAGGGCCGTGAGTGGCTGGTTGTAGGCAGGAGTGAGGGCCACACCGTTGATGGAATCCAGGGTCATGGCCACATCGGGGCGAGCCAGGCGGGTGCTGGGGTCGCCGAGCAGCACGTAGTTGCGGTTCAGGGGGTCGTTGGAGCCAATGAACTTGGAGTAGCGGGCGGCGTCGCCGATGCGGGTGGCCTGGCCGCTGCGTACCGACAGCACCGAATCGAGCAAGGGCGTAATCAGCAGCGTGGAGCCGTAGACGAGGCGGGTGGTGGTGAACAAGCCCATGGCGCCGCCTTCCACGTCGGTCAGGGTCAGCTCGCCGGCCGAGGTTTTCTCGGGGTTGTCGTAGTAGCTGAAGTCGCAGGTGCCGGTGACCATGAACGTCTGGCGGCTCAGGTTGCGCAGGCGCAATACCGACTCGCGGGTCAGGATCTTCTCGTCGGTGAGGGCGTCGGGGCCGCCGTGGCCGTTGTAGTTGACAATCAACGAGCCTTGCTCAAACGACTCGTCCACGGCCCGTTCTGCTTCTGGCGACCGTTCGCCGTTGGCATTGATCTGCGGGTACATATCGAGGTAGACCTTGCGGAAGTTGAAGGCCGGCTGCTGGCGGCTGATCTGGCTGATGAGCGGCTCGGCATAATCGCGCGGGTAGGTGCTGCCGTCTTGGTCATCGGCCACGAAGGTGAGGCGGTTGCGCCACTTGCCCAGCGAAGGCCGCAGGTCGTAGTCCTTAAGCTTCTTCACCATAGCCGAGGCCTGCGCGGTGGAGTTGGGCTCCCCAACGGGCGTACGAATGGGCAGGCGGCCGACAGACACGTCCATGATGCCGTTGGCGCCATACGATTCGGCCCATTCACCCTCATTATCATCCAGCATCCCGAAGTAGTCATCGGAGCAGAAGGTCTGGTCGCCGAAGCTGTTGACGCGGGGCAGGATCTGCGCAAATGACTCGCGCGACTCGTAGGTGGGCACGTAGTTCTGCGCAATCCGGTCACCGCTGCCGGGCACGCGCTTGCTCCACCAATCGGGCAGGCTGGCGGTGTTGGTGAGGTTGGATGGTTTGGATTTGTAGTCGTAGGAAGCGTCGCCGAAGAGCAGCAGGTACTGGTTGCGGCGCGGCGAGTCGCGCTGGTCGTACACCATCTTCATCATGTCGCGGATAGCCGACACGTCCTGGCTGCCGCCGCCAAACTCGTTGTACACCTGCGTGGTGGTCACGACGGCTACTTTCAGGCCATCGTTGGTGCGGCGCCAGTCGGCCAGCTCCTGCGCCTGGGCCCGGAAGGCCGGGTAGGTCACAATCACCAAGTCCAGGTCGCGGCCCGGGTTGAGGGTGCCGTGCAAATCCTGGTTGCTGACGCGGCCGAAGCTGCGGGGCACCGGGAACGAGGCGGTGGGGTCGAAGGCCACAAACTCGCGCAGCGAATCCGTAGGAGCCACGAACGTGCCTGCGCCGTTGAGGGCATATGCGCGGGGCCGGCGCGGGTTGCTGACGTCCCAGACCTGGGTGGTGCCGTTGCCGCCAGCCAATGTAAATGGAGTGACGCCGCCGGCCCGCACGTTTTCAAACGAGCGAAACTCCAGTTGCGGGCCCGTGAGCCGCAGCGGCCGCCGGGCATTCACTTCCAGATAGTCGAGGTAGCCGTCGGCCGAGGCGTCGGAGCTGGTGAAGGTGAGGCCCAGCCGCAGCGGCCCACTGGTAGCGGTAGGAACGACCGTCTGGGTCTGCAAACTGGTGGCGGCGTACTCGGGGTAGTCGCTACGCACGACGGCCGGAATACCCTGAATGAGCGTGGAGGAGCCAACCGCAATGCGGAAGCCCTGGCTGCTGGTGGAGCGGCCGGCCAGCGAGGCCGTCACTTGCACCGGCGCGCCGGCTACCAGGTCGGTCAGGTCGGTGTCGAAGGTTTGGGTGGCGTTGCTGGAGGCCGTGAAGCCTTCGCCCAGCCACACCCGGCCCGATTTGGCCAGGTTTACATACTCCCGCTCCCAAAACCAGCGGGCGGCGTACTGCGTGACGGCCGGGGCGTTGGCCGCACCCGCGGCGGGGGCGGCCGCCACGCGGCGGCCCGTGCGCGGAGCCGGAGCCACCGTCACGAAGTAGTAGGCGGTATCGGAGTAGATGTTCTGAATGTGGCGGAAGCGCTGGGCGCCGGCCGTGGGCTCGGGCTCCCATACGTGCGGGCCGCGGGCATAGAACAGGAAGTACTCGTTGGCGTCGAGGGTGGCGTTGGCGTCGCCGGAGAAGTACACGGCGTTTTCCACCAGGTCGTCGGGGCGGCGGGTGCTGATGGCCTGGGGCAGCAGGCCGGTGGCGTTGCCGTACACCTGCAGGCGGCTGGGGTCAAGGCTCTGCACGTCAACGCCCATGGCCGTGAGGGCCGCGCGGTCGAGCTTGAAGATGCCGCTGCGGTCGACGCCGATCTTGTGCCAGGTGCCGGAGCGCAGCACCGAGTTGGGGGCGTAGCGGATGCTTTGCCCGCGCTGGGCTACGGCCGGTGCCAGCGTGTAGCTGTACTCAAACGATACCAGCTTCTCAGGCTGGCCCGACTGGGCGCTGCGCCGGATAGTGGGCAGCAGCACCAGCGTAACGGGCTGGCCTTTCTCGTTGCCGCTGAACTGCTGCGGCGTAGCGGTGGCGTCCTTGAAGTTCTTAAGCAGGGCGGCCTCGGCCGGCGCAAACGGTTCGTAGACGGCTTTCTGCACCTGGCCCTCGGCCACGGTGCCGGGCACCGAAATAACGGTGTAGGCCTGCACTACGCCCCGGCGGGGCTGCATGCCCACAAACGACGGGATGCGGTGCAGCTTCCCATCGGGGCCCACTACTTCGGCGGCGCCCTGCCAGGTGAGCTGGCGCGAAACCGAGCGGCGTCCGTCCTGGGCCTGCCCCGGCCGGGCCAGCCCCAGCAGCAAACAGCTGCAGACTACCAGGAAAGTAAAGTAGCGCATAGAGTTTTGGTCAATAGAGCGTTAACGCGTGGCAATCTGTGGCCCTGCAACAAGCCAGATCAGGCACCGGTTCACTGCGGGGGCCTGAAATGGATTAACTCTCCGGGTATGCAAATATTGTGATGCAGCAGCACAAAAATCAGCGGGTGGCCGGCCGCACTACCGACAGCAGCACGTAGAGCAGTACGATGAGCGGAACCGCCGCGGATTGCAGCCCCACCAGCAGCCCCACCGACAGCAACAAGAACACGAAACGCAGCGAATTGTCCTGCCAGGTGAGGTTTTTGAACTTGAGCGCGAACAGCGGAATTTCAGCCACCAGCAGGCCCGACAGAAGGAGCGTGAGGCCTAGCAGCACCCACGGATTCAGGATCAGGGCCGAAACGCCGAACGAGTCGTAGGTGAGGATGAGCGGCAAGGAGGCCACCACCAGCGTGCAGGCCGGCGTGGGCAGCCCGATGAACGAGTCGGACTGGCGGGTGTCGTTGTTGAACTTGGCCAGCCGCAGCGCCGAGAAGATGCTGATGGTGAAAGCCAGGTAGGCCAGGCCCAGCGGCAGGCCGTACATGGGCAGCACCTGCTGCAGCAGCTTGAACAGGATGGCGCCCGGCACCACCCCAAACGACACCATATCGGCCAGCGAATCCAGGTCTTTGCCAATCGGCGACGACACGTGTAGCGCCCGCGCCACCAGCCCGTCGAGGAAGTCGGCCACGGCCGCAATGCCGATCAGGTAAGCCGCCAGCACCAGTGGCCGCCAGGTGTCCGCCGAGAACATATAAGAAGTGAAGTTCGCTGTCGGGGCATACACCTGCGCTGGATTGCTGCCCAAGATAAAGGTCAGCGCCACGCAGCCGCACAACAGGTTCAGGCACGTCAGGGCGTTGGGAAGATGCTTTTTAATAGCCATGAAGGGAAGCCTAGCGCAAAAACGGATTGGAACGGCGCTCGGCGCCAATAGTGGTAGCGGGGCCGTGGCCGGGGTATACTGTTACGTCGTCGGGCAGCGTCAGCAGTTGGGTGCGGATGCTCTCAATCAGGGTGGCATGGTCGCCGCCGGGCAGGTCGGTGCGGCCGATGCTCTGCTGAAACAGCACGTCGCCGCCGATGACCACCTTGGTAGGGGCGTGGTAGAACACCACGTGGCCGGGGGCGTGGCCGGGCGCAAAGCGCACTTCCAGCTCGGTGTCGCCGAAGCGCACGGGCGTGCCGGGCGTCAGGAAGCCGGTGGGCTCGGCGGGCGCGTAGTGCGGAAAGCCGTAGCTGGGCGCGTAGGCCGGCACGGCCCGCAGCGTGGCCAGGTCGGCCTCATGAATCAGAAACGGCACCTTGTAAGTGTCCAGCACAAACTGGTTGCCGAATACGTGGTCGATGTGGCAGTGGGTGTTCAGCAGCAGCACCACCTGTAACTGGTGGTCGGTAATGAACGCCTGCAAGGCAGCCTGCTCGGCCCGGTCGTAGCAGCCGGGGTCTACCACCACGCACTGGCCGGTGGCATCATGAAGCAGGTAGGTATTCTCGGAAAAGGCGTTGAACGTAAACCCTGAAACGGTCATGCAAAAAGGAAAAAGGACGCGCGTTGGAACTGCGTGGTAAGTTACGAGTCTTACTCCATTAAGAACGGCGCCGCCGCCCCCGCGCTATACGCTGGCGGCTGAGTACGGTGCGCTTCTGCTACCTTGCCTCCCATGACCGACTACGATTACCTGATATTGGGCCACGGCATTGCGGGCGCCACACTGGCCTGGGAGCTGCGCCGCCGCGGCCGCCGCGTGCTGGTGCTCGATGCGCCCAACCCCAACTCGGCCTCCAACGTGGCCGCCGGCCTCATCAACCCGGTGGCCGGCAAGCGCTTTGCCCTGGCCTGGCGCGCCGACGAAATGATTACGGCCGCCGAGCAGCTCTACGGCGACATGGCCGCCCACTTCGGCGAACAGTTTTTCGTGCAGCTGCCGGTCTGGAAGCTGTTTTCGTCGGTGGCGGAGCAGAATACCATGCTGGCCCGCAGCGCCGACCACCCGTGGCAGGATTTCGTGGAAGATGCCGGTGCGCCGCTTCCGCCGGTACCGGGCGTCCGCGACGAATTCGGGGGCCTGCGCATCCGGCGCGGCGGCTATCTGCGGCTGCGTGAGCTGCTGGCCGCCCTCACCGCCGAAAGCCTGACCAACGGAACCCTGCAGCACGAAACTTTTGACTGGCAGCAACTCGTTACCGGCCCGGCGGGCGTAACCTACGCCGGGCGGATACAGGCGCGGCATTTTATTTGCTGCGAAGGAGCCGCCGCGCTGCAGAATCCTTTTTTCAGCTGGCTGCCGCTCACGCCCAACCAGGGCGAGGTGCTGGATGTTGAGTGTCCGGGCCTCTCGGAGGCGCAGGTAATCAACAAAGGCGCTTACGTGGTGCCGCTCGGCAACGGGCAGTTCCGGGTGGGCGCCACCTACCGCTGGCCGCCCTTCGCCGAAGGCATCACGCCCGAGGCGACGGCAGAGCTCAGCCAGCGCCTGGCCGCCGCCGTCAGCCTGCCCTTTGGGGTGGTAGGGCAGCGGGCCGGCGTACGGCCGGCCGTGCGCGACCGGAAACCGTTGCTGGGGCGGCATCCGGAAACGCCGGAAGTGAGTATCTTCAATGGCTTCGGCTCGAAGGGCGTGCTGCTGGCTCCGCGGCTGGCCATCCTGCTGGCCGATTATCTGGAACACCCGGAGGCCGAGCTGTGGCCCGAGGTCAATATCCGGCGCTATCAGGCGTTGTATACCGCGGCCCCGTCGGCGGCGGGTTTTTCTTCCTAAGAACCCTCAGAGTGGCTGGTGCCCGGAGCGCGCCGGTGGCTTACTTACCGAATCGACTACTATATGAAGCACGTATCCTTTTTTCGGTGGCTGAAGTCGGCCCGACAGCTGGCGGTGGTAAGCATGCTGGTGCTGGCCGCTGCCGGCGCCACCCAGGCCCAGACCTCGCAGGAGGCCTTCGGGCGGGTGCGGATTCAGTACAAGGATTTCGACTGGCAGTTGCTCAGCACCCAGAACTTCAACATCTACTACTACGGTGGCGGCGACGTGAGTGCGCGCCGCGCTGCCGAGTACGCCGAGCAGGAGCTGCAGCGCATTACGGGGCTGGTGGGGTACTATCCGTACTCGAAAACCACCGTGATGCTCTACAACTCGGTGAGCGACCTGCGCCAGAGCAACATCGGCCTCGACCAGGACAAGTACCAGACCGGCGGCGAAACCGACCTCACGCGCATGAGCAAGGTGCAGCTGGCCTTCCAGGGCCAGCAAACCCAGTTCAAGCGCGACCTGAGCTACCAGGTGACCCGCGTGCTGCTGAATGACATGATGTACGGCGGCTCGCTGAAGGAAGTCATCCAGAGCACCTACCTGCTGCAGCTGCCCGACTGGTTTGTGGGCGGGGCCTCGGCCTACGCTTCCGAGGGCTGGAGCGTGGAAATGGACGACTACATGCGCGATATGACCCGCCAGTACGAGGGCAACCGCACGGCACCGTTCTTTCTGCGCAACCCCCAGCTGGCCGGCCAGAGCGTCTGGAACTACATTGCCGAGCGCTACGGCTACGCCAGCATCCAGAACATTCTCAACCTCACGCGCATCACCCGCGACGTGGAAGTGGGCATCAGCTCCTCGCTGAATGTGCCCTACAAGCTGTTTCTGAAAGACTGGCTGGCCTACTACCGCCAGCTCAATGCCCAGCCCCAGACGGCTTTCGTGGATCTGGACGAGGCGCGGGCCCTTACCGGCAGCAACCGCAAAAACATTCAGTATTCCGAGCCGGTGCTGAGCCCCAACGGGCAGCAGCTGGCCTACGTGAGCAACGACCAGGGCCGCTACCAAGTGCTGGTGGCCAACCGTGACGGCTCGGGCCGGCACACCGTGCACCGCGGCGGCTACAAAACCCCCGGCCAGCAGGTGGAAACCCGCCTGCCGGTGCTGGCGTGGCGCGGCAACGGCCAGGTGGCCGTGGCCGAAGTGCAGAAGGGCCTGATGAGCTTGCGCCTGCGCCCGGCCGACGGCGGGGCCTCGGGGCTGGTGGCCCGCTTCAAGGAAGCATTGCCCTTCGTCGGCGACAAGGGCTCGTCTATTTTCGAGCCGTTTCAGCAGGTGCTGGGCTTGAGCTACTCGCCCGATGGCAAGTCGCTGGTGTTTACGGGCGTTTCGAACGGGCAGGGCGACTTGTACGTGCTGCGCGCCGGCAGCCGCCGCCCCGAGAAGCTCACCAACGACGTATTCGACGATGTGGAGCCGGTATTCCTGCCCGGCGGCAGCGCCATTGCGTTCAGCTCCAACCGCTGGCTGGACTCGGCCGGCACGGCGCGGGGCAGCTTTGGGGGCGTTGTTAATAATTACGACCTGTTTCTGTACCACCTCGATGGCCGCGCCCAGCCCGTGGAGCTGCTGGTGAGCACCATTTCCAATGAGCGCCTGCCCCGGGCCGTTTCCGACGACGAGATTCTTTATCTGGGCGAGGAAAGCGGCATCCGCAGCGTGTACCGCTACTCGCTGCGCACCCGGCAGCGCACGCCGGTCAGCACGTTCCGCACCAATCTCAAAGGCTTCGACTACAACCCCGCCACCACTACGCTGGGCTTCGTGACCTCCGACCGCGCCCGCGACTTCGTGTACCTGTACCCCAGCTACCTGCTGCCCGACAACGTGGTGCTCTACAAAACGGCCCGCCAGGAAACGCTGGAAGACCGCTCGAAGCCCGCCCCGGTGAAAGCCGCCGCGCCGGCTCCGGTTCCGGCGCCAACTCCGGCTTCTTCTGAAACGCCGGTAGAGCAGGCCGCCAGCCCCACGCGCAACACCAACGCCCCCATCAACACCAGCGACTATCAGTTTGATGAGGACCTGCCCGCCAGCCGCACCGGCACCGCCACCCGGCGGACGCGCACGGCCCCGACCGTAGCCGCGCCGGTGGCCCAGGCTCCGCTGGCCGCTGCCCCGCAGGCCGCCAGCGGCCCGTTCCGCTACGATACGCGCTTCAACATCGATAACGTGGTGTCGTCGCTGTACTCTGATCCGCTGCTGGGGCTGGGCCTGATCGGGCAGGTGAACATGTCGGATCTGTTTGAAAACCACCGCATCCGGGCCGGCATCTTCGCCCTCACCGATCTGCGGACTAGCAACATCTTCGCCGAGTACACCAACCTCAAGCACCGCTACGACTGGAGCATCCGCTACGACAAGCAGGCCTACTTCTTCGACATTCAGGCCCTGGGCCGGGTGCGCTTCGGCCGCCACGAAATTGCGCCCACCATTGCCTACCCGCTCACCCACAACCTGAGCGTACGCGGCGGCCCGCGCTTCGTGAACATCTCCAGCAGCCGCTTCGACGAGCTGTCGGGGGCCAACGACATCAACCGCAACTACCTGGGCATGAATGGCGAGCTGGTATTCGACAACGCCGTGTCTACGGGTGTGAATATGCTGGAAGGCACCCGCATGAAAATCGGGGTGCTGAAGCTCAACAGCTTCGACGGCAACAACCAGGACTTCGGCAAAATCTATGTGGATTTGCGCCATTACCAGAAAATCCACCGTCAGATCATCTGGGCCAACCGGGCCAGCTACGGGCAGTTCTTTGGGCAGAACAAGCAGCAGTTCCGCCTCGGTGGCATGGACAACTGGTTGAACTACAACTACGAAGGCGACCAGCTGTTGCCTTCCACGTACTCCACGGCCGAGCCTTCGGATATCTTCTACCAGCAATTCGTGACCAACCTGCGGGGCTTCAACTACAGCAAGCGGGTGGGCCCGCGCTACGTGCTGTTCAACTCCGAACTGCGGGTGCCCATTGTGCAATATCTGTCGAACAAGCCTATCTACTCGGGCTTCTTCCGCAACCTGCAGCTCACGGCCTTCGGCGACGCCGGCACGGCGTACTCCGGCAACAATCCCTTCAACGAAAACAACTCGTTTAACACTCAGGTGGTGGGTGGCACCGGCAACGCCTTCACGGCCACCGTTATCAACTTCCGCAACCCCATGCTGATTGGCTACGGGTTCGGGATGCGGACCACGTTGCTGGGCTTCTACGGCAAGGCCGACCTGGCCTGGGGCCAGGAAGACTACGTGCAGAAAGGCCCCAAGCTCTACCTCACCCTCGGCTACGACTTCTAGTGGGAAGCGGATAGTATAGAGGACGTAGTACAGCTGCCTCGTTAATGGAGCAGTTCTGACGCCTACTCACACCTGCATAGCCTTACTGCATACTGAAAAAGCCACCCGGACAACCCGGGTGGCTTTTTTGCGTCGTTTGGTGTACCTTCTTCTTACAACTGTCTGATCAGTACGATGAAAAAACTCTACTTCCTGTTGCTGCTGGCTGGCCTGGCTGCGCCGGCGCGGGCCCAATACAGCACACCCGGCACTGGCCGGCGCTACACGCTCACGCAGCTGGCCGCGGCTTCCGGCGGCTACGTAACGCAGACGGCCGGCACCTGGACCATTACCGATACCATCCGGCTGGCTCCGCGCGATACGCTCAGCATCACCACCAACGAAACCATCCGGGTGGCCGACCGGGCGCTGGTGAGCGTGGACGGCGTGCTGAATATCGCGCCGCCCGACTCGGTGGTATTTACGGCCCAGAACGCTACTACGCCCTGGCTGGGCATGCAACTCAGCGCCACCAGCGCCGGCTCGGTGCTACGCCGCACTACTATAGAGCGGAGCGGCGGCGTGCGGGTAGTGGATGCATCCATTGAGGTATCGGACTGTGTGTTTCGGCTGAACGTGTCGACGGTGGGCGGACGCCTGACCAACAGTAGCGCGCTGGCGCTGTCTGGCAACCGGGCGCTGGTGCAGCGCAGCCGCTTTGTGCGCAACGCCCGCGCCGGCATCAACTCGCCCTCCAACCGCCCAACTTCGCCCTCCATCCAGAACTGCATCTTCTGGCACAATGACACTGAAAACGGTAACTATCCGCAAATCAACCTCGGCACCGGCGACCCCGCCCAGCCGATTCTGATTGAGCGGTGCGTGGTGATTGGCAACCCCGCCACCAACATGGCCGGCGGCATTGGCGTGTCGAATCTGCTGGGCGGCGGCGGCATTACGCGGGCCATCATCCGGCGCAACGTGGTGCGCAACAACCGCTATGGCATTGCCGTCATCGGGTCGAGTATTACCAGTTACGTGACGGGCAATCTGGTGGAAAACAACAACACCAACCCCAACGCCCAGACCGGCGGTAGCGGCCTCAACTTCCAGGGCAACCAAACCCAGACCGGCGTGGTGAGCCGCAACGTACTGACCGGCAACCTCTGGGGCGTGACGCTGGTGCGCTCGGGCACGGCGGGCGGCCCGGCCATCAGCTTCGGCAACCCCACCGGCACCGACAGCACCGACGTCGGGCAGAACCGCCTGGTGGGCAACGGCAACGGCGGCCAGGTGTACGACTTCTACAACAACGGCCCCGACGCCGTCAATGCCAAAAACAACGACTGGGGCTCGGCCTCGGCCACGGTCATCGAAACGCACATCTTCCACCAGCCCGACCAGGCCACGCTGGGTGTCGTCACGTTCCAGCCGTTTCGGCAGCCGCTGGCTACCAGGGCCGCCACCCTGGCCGGCGTGCAGGTTTTCCCGAATCCGGCGCAGTCGGGGGCGGCATTCCGCGTGCCCGGCCCTGAGCTGGTGCAGCTGGAGTTGCTCGATGCCCTGGGCCGTCCAGCAGCCCAACTAGCCCAGCGCCCAACCAACGGCCAAGTAGTGCTGGACGTGCGCGCCATAGCGCCGGGGCTGTACGCGTACCGGCTGCGGCAGGGTGGGGGCGTGGCTACTGGCAAGCTGCTGGTAGACTAGCCAAGCCCGCCTATTGAAAGCCCTGCGCGCCCCGGCTCCCTGAGTTGGGGCGCGCTTGTGTCAGGATGGGGCCTGCTAATCCGGGAGTTGGGTTGTATCTTTGCGGTCCTGTTCACCAGACCCGTTGCCGTGTTGCTCCTGCGTGAGATTTCAACGTTGATGATCAAAGACTTCCGCCTGGAATGGCGGCAGCGCGCGGCCCTCAACGGCATGTTGCTCTACGTGGGCAGCACCGTCTTTGTCTGTTACCTGAGCTTTTCGGTGCGGGGCGGCATTCCGCCCGCGCCGGCCTGGAATGCCCTGTTCTGGATCATCCTGCTGTTTTCGGCCGTGAATGCTGTGGCGAAAGGCTTCCTGCAGGAAAGCCGGGGCCGCATGCTCTACTACTACACCCTGGTACGCCCGCAGGCCGTTATTCTGGCCAAAATAGCCTACAACGCCCTGCTGCTGCTGGGTTTGGCGCTGGCCGGCCTGGGCCTCTACCTGCTGATTCTGGGCAACCCCGTGCAGAACGTGCCGCTGTTTGTGGCCAACGTGGCGCTGGGCGCGCTGGGCTTTGCCTCCACGCTCACGCTGGTGTCGGGCATTGCGGCCAAGGCCTCCAACAGCAACACGCTGATGGCTGTGCTGGGCTTCCCGCTCATGATTCCGATGCTGCTGCTGCTAATTAAAGTGTCCAAGAACGCGCTGGACGGCCTGGAGTTCGAGGCCAGCCAAAGCTCCCTGCTTACACTGCTGGCCCTGAACATGATAGTGGTGGCCGTGTCGTACGTGCTGTTTCCGTTTTTGTGGCGCTCCTGATGTAGTGCCTGGTGCTTAGGGCCTAGTGCATAGGCAATGAGCACCAAGTTGAAAAACCATTGTTTGCCCCAACTGACTGCTCATTTACCTGTTTACCTAGTGCTGCTCTTTTAAATTCTAGGCACTAAGCCCTAAGCCCTAAACAAGCATGAAAAACAACTGGTGGAAAGGTCTGACGGTGCTGCTGCTGCTTTACACGGCGGTGGCGGGGCTGCTGGTGCCGGTGCCGCGGCTGGCCATTCTCAACGAAACCATCCGCAACCTCTACTTCCATGTGCCCATGTGGTTCGGGATGACCTTCATCCTGATAGCCTCGGTGTACTACTCCATCCGCTACCTGCGCACGCCCACGCCGGAGCTGGACATTCGCTCGCACGAGTCGGCCCGCATCGGGATTCTGATGGGGATAGTGGGGCTGGCTACGGGCAGCATCTGGGCGCGCTACACCTGGGGCACCTGGTGGACAAACGACCCCAAGCTCAACGGCGCGGCCATTGCCATGCTCATCTACGGGGCTTATCTGGTGCTGCGCTCCTCGTTCACCGATGAGCAGCAGCGGGCCCGCATTTCGGCCATCTACAACATCTTCGCCTTTGCCACGGCCATGCCGCTGTTCTACATTTTGCCGCGTCTCACCGATTCTCTGCACCCCGGCGCGGGTGGCAACCCGGCCTTCGCCAAATACGACCTCGACAACGCCATGCGCGCCGTGTTCTACCCGGCCGTCATTGGCTGGACGCTGCTGGCCTTCTGGCTGGCGCAGGTGGCCAGCCGCATTTCTTTGCTCAAACTCAAAGTATATGAAAAACAGCTTGCGTAGCCTCCGTACGGGCTTTCTGCTGCTGCTGGCGCTCCTGCTGCCGGTGCTGCACGCCGCCGCCCAAACCGCCGACTCGCCCGAAATGGCCGATACGTTCCGCGCCGACGGTAAAATCTACGTGGTGGTGGCCGTCATAACGGTGGTACTGGCGGGGCTGCTGGCCCTGCTTGTGTCCCTGGACCGCAAGGTGAGCCGCTTGGAGCGCGATCTGAAAGACTAGCCGCCTCCAGATTTCGCTGACGTAAATCATTGCCGGCCGCGGGCATGCTGCGGACTTTTCCGGCTCCTTTTGTTGTTCTGACTGCCCCGGCCCCTAAGGTCATCTGTTGCAACCCATGAAAAAAGCACACATCCTTGTCATTGCCGTCATTGCCGTGGCTATTGGCATCATTATGAGCGCCGCCGGCGACGCCAGCGTGTACGTTTCCTTCAAGGAAGCCCGCGAGCGGGCCTCGGAAGGCAACCTGACCAAAGTCCACGTGGTGGGCCGCCTCCCGCGCGACGGCCAGAAAAACATCCTGGGCCTGGAGTACAACCCCGTCCTCGACCCCAACTATTTCGCCTTCACGCTGGTTGATACCAACCGGATTGCCCAGCGCGTCATCTACTTCAACCCCAAGCCTCAGGACTTCGACAAGTCGGAGCAGGTGGTGATTACGGGCGCCATGCGCAAGGACATCTTTGTAGCCGACAAGATTCTGCTGAAGTGCCCTTCCAAGTACGTGGAGAAGGACATCAAGGGCGCCACGGCGGCCGTGAACTAGAAGGGAATAGCGCGTCGTGCTGAGCTTGCTGAAGCAGCTCTCCCGCTGACGTTGCCAGAGTAATTGATTACCACTGCAGGCGAGATGCTTCGGCAAGCTCAGCATGACAGTTAGCACCCAGAAGCAAATGCTAAATACTTTCATCGGCGACGCCGGGCACCTGAGCGTAATTGTGGCGTTTGTGGCAGCCACAGTAGCGGCCTACTCCTACTTCATGGCCGCCCGCGGCCGGGCTCTCGGCGACTCCGATGTGGCGTGGCTGCGCCTCGGGCGCGGGGCATTTATCGTGCACGGTGTGGCCGTAATGGCCGTTATCGGCTGTTTGTTCGGCATCATCCACGGGCACCGCTACGAGTACTACTACGCCTGGAGCCATTCCAGCAACCATCTGCCGGTGTATTACATGATTTCCTGCTTCTGGGAAGGGCAGGAGGGCAGCTTCCTGCTCTGGATTTTCTGGCACGTGCTGCTGGGCTTTGCCATCATGCGCTGGAACAAGCTCTGGGAAGCCCCCGTCATGGCCGTGTTTGCGGGCGTGCAGCTGTTCCTGACCAGCATGATTCTGGGCGTGGTGCTGGGCGGCGTGAAAGTGGGTTCCTCGCCCTTCATTCTGCTCCGCGACTTCCTCGTGGATCTGCCCGTATTCAAGCTCAACCCCAACTTCGTGCCCGAAGACGGCACCGGCCTGAACGCCCTGCTGCAGAACTACTGGATGGTGATTCACCCGCCCACGCTGTTCTTGGGCTTTGCCCTGACGCTGGTGCCGTTTGCCTTTGCCATTGCCGGCCTCTGGAAAGGCGAGCTGACCCGTTGGGTGAAGCCTGCCCTGCGCTGGAGCCTCTGGGGTGGCCTCGTGCTGGGCGTCGGCATCGTGATGGGCGCCTACTGGGCCTACGAAACGCTGAACTTCGGTGGCTACTGGAACTGGGACCCGGTGGAAAACGCCGTGTACATTCCGTGGCTGGTGCTGGTGGCCGGCATCCACGGGCTGGTGCTCTGGGACAAGCGCCGCACCGCCCTGCGCACCAGCTTCGTGCTGGTAGTAGCCACCTTCCTGCTGATTCTCTACGCCACCTTCCTCACCCGCTCGGGCGTGCTCGGCAACGCCTCCGTGCACTCGTTCACCGACCTGGGCCTCTCGGGCCAGCTGATGATTTACCTCGGCGCCTTCGTGGTGCTGGCCATCGGGCTGCTGGTGTACCGCTGGAAATCCATTCCGATTTCCGAGAAGGAGCTGACCACCTACAACCCCGAGCTGTGGGTGTTTGTGGGCGCCACGGTGCTGTGCCTGGGCGCGTTCCAGGTGCTCGTGACCACCAGCATTCCGGTGTATAATGCCTTCCTGGGCTTCATCGGCATCAAGTCCAACCTGGCCCTGCCCGCCGACCAGATTGCGCACTACTCGAAAATCCAACTCTGGATGGGCGTGGGCGTGGCCCTGCTGTCGGGCCTGGCCCAGCTGATGTGGTGGCAGCGCAACGACAAAACCACGGTCATCAACGCCGTGGGTACACCGCTGGTGCTCACCCTGCTCGGCTCGGCCCTCGTGATTCTGCTGCTGCGCTACAACGGCCACGAGATTCAGCCCGCCTACATTGCTCTGCTCACGGCCGGCCTGTTTGGCGTGCTGGCCAACATCAGCACCATTGCCCAGCTGATTCTGCGCCGCGTGCAACTCTCGGGCGGCGGCGTGGCCCACCTGGGCATTGCGCTGATGCTGCTGGGCGTGCTGGGCTCGGCCGGCTACTCCAATATCGTGTCCAAGAACGTGTCGGGCCTGGTGTACTCCAAGGAGTTCCCCGAAGACCTGAACCGCGACAACGTGCTGCTGTGGCGCAACGACTCGGCCCCGATGGGCCCGTATGACGTGAGCTACACCGGCCAGTACCTCGACGTGCCCGGCGTGCCCGGCTACGTCAACAAAGACCTGCTGTTCCGCACCGCCGACGAGTACAAAGCCCTGGCCCGCGCCGACATCAAGCGCGAAAACAAGGTGTACTACAAGGCCGGCGACACGGTGGAAATCCTGCCCGAAAACACATACTACCGCGTCGAGTACAAAAACCGGGAGTCCGGAGAGGCCTTCACGCTCTACCCGCGCGCCCAGGTGAACGAGGAAATGGGCGGCCTGCTGGCCTCGCCCGACATCAAGAAGTTCCTCGGCCACGACACTCTACTCGCACATCAGCTCCGTGCCCGACCCCAGCAAGGAAAAGGACTGGAGCGAAGTGAAGGAAAGCCAGCTGGCCCTCGGCGACACCATTTTCCTCAACGACTACTTCGCCGTGTTCCGTGGCGTGGAGCCCGCCCAGCAAACCGCCGGCCTGGGCCTCGCCAAAGGCGACCTGGCCATCCAGGCCGACATGATGGTGTACGGCGAGAAAAAGCAGTACCACGTGCACCCCGTGTTCGTAGTGCGTAACAAGATGATTGGCCGCGTGCCGGATGAAATAGAGGACCTCGGCCTGCGCATCTCCATGAACGCCGTGGACCCCACGGCCGGCAAGTTCACGTTCGGCGTAAGCACCACGCAGAAGGACTACATCATCCTGAAAGCGGTGGAAAAGCCCTTCATCAACCTGCTCTGGAGTGGCACGCTGCTCATGGCGCTGGGCTTCGGCCTGGCTTTGCGCAACCACGGCCGCCGCAAGCAGGCCGTGCCTGCTACCGCACCTGCGCCAAGCCGGGCAACCTCCCGCCAGGCCCGCCCCGAAGCCGTGGCCTAGTAGCCACCCGATCAGCACAAAAAAACGCCCGGAAGCAGACAGCTTCCGGGCGTTTTTTTGTGCTGTATCCCGGCTCAGGCATCCGCTTTATTCCGGGTGCTAAGGTGTGGGCAGCCAAGTGGATAAGCTGAGCAGCTACGGCTCCGTGTCTGCCCGGCTACGAGGGTGTGACGGGCAATGGCCGCCGGGGCAGCCGGCCCGCGCAAGCCCACAAAAAAAGGGCAGCCACCAGGGCTGCCCTTTTCAAAAGCTGAACTAGGAGTTAACCTATTTGGTGATGGTCAACTGGGCGTACGGTGTAGTCGGCGCCGGTCTGCACCTTCAGCAGGTACATGCCGTTGGCGAGGCCCGAGAGGTTCACTTCGTTGGTGAAGTTGTCCTTCAGTGCAGCCGTGTGCACCGTCTGGCCCAGCATGTTCACCACACTCACCTGCAGGTTGCCCTTGGCGTTGGCGCCGCGCACGTCCAGCTTCACCAGACCCGTAGATGGATTAGGATACATGGAAATGGCGCGGTTCAGGGCTTCCGAGGTGCCCTGTACGATGGAAGTCTGGGCATCCAGCACGAAAGCACCGAGGTTGCTGCCGGCGGCATCCACCAACGCTCCGCCGGTAGCGGCGAAAGGCGCAATGGTGAAGAAGGTAGCCGGGCGGGTCGGAGCTTCGGGCTGCGTAGCCATCAGGAAATAGCGAGGGGCACCCGTTGGTGCAGCCGTCTGCACGAGGCCTACGTAGAAGTTGCCGGCCGGAGCGGCTACGGCCGTTTGCAGGGGCAGCGTTTTGAGCGTGTTGATGTCGGCGGTCTGCACCACATAATCAGCCGAGCGGCCCAGTACGGCGCCGGAGGCATTCACCACCACGCTATACACGGTGCGGCCCACAGAGTTCGGGTCAGCAAGGCCAGCAGCTACGGCCGTAATGGTGCGGGCCGCAGGCGTGGTGAACTTAGCCACAAATGCGCCGGTGGTGGTGGCGCCAAAGCCTACACCCAGATTTGGGTCGAACGGGGTGTTGTTGGAGTAGCTGAACGTGTTAGCCGTTACAACCTGCGTGTACGTCTGCGAGTTGTTGGTATTGCCGCCGTCGGCTGGTACCGATACCGCCAGCGTGTTGTTGCCGGTAGCGGTTGGGGTGAAGGTGTTGAACGACACGGTGGTGGATGCACCAGCGGCCAGCGTCGGGATGATTTTGGCATCCGCGAATGTGTTGGCACCCGTCACGTTCAGCGTAACGGCCACGTTGGTCAGCGCTGCCGAGCCGGCGTTGCGAACCAGGGCCTGTACTACCTGCGGGCTGGAAACCGGTGTCTTGCCCAGGCTATAGATAACCTGAACGGCGGCATCGTTGGCTGGCAATGGCGGGCCGGCAACAAAACGATAAGTCCGGCCGGCATCCGGCAGGAACGTGTTGCGAATAAAGTGAGCGGCAATGGCAGCCGGCTGGCCAAATGTCGTCGTCGACCAGGCCGTGGAGCTAGAAGGCTTCAGGGACAGCACCCGTTCAGCCGCTCCTGTGCCGGTTCCTTTAATACCTACTACAGCGCTGTGGCCCAGTGGCGTATTCGTGGTAGCGGTCCAAGTGCCGTAAACCAGTTCAATGTTGTTGGTACCTTCGAACAGCCGGATCTGGAAATCCATTGTAGCGAACTGCGCCGGTACCGTAGTGGTAGCGTAGTCGCGCAGATTCTTGAACTGGATGGTGCAGACCCGGTTTGGTGCCGTGCCAGTGGTGGCTACCCGATAGGAGGTAGGGTTAGCAGTCTGGTCGGCAGCGCCATAGAGGTCGATGTTGGACATCGCCGCAATAACGTTTGCATCGGCCGGGTCGGCGCTGAACAGAGGCGAAACATCCGCCGGATCCAGCAGGGGGGTAGCGCCCAGCTTAATGAAGCCGTTGGTGCTCAGGATAAACTGCGTGAAATCGGTGCCGTTGTAGCTGAACGTAAAGCCGATGTTTTGTGGGGTCGAGAGGGCGTCGTCCGTATTAGTAACGGCAATGGCCGTACCAGTGGTGCCCAGATCGGTGTAGGTGCCGGCTGCGTTGACGGCCAGCGTAGGCGGGTAGTTCAGAAACTGTGCCTGCGCCGCCGTGGTGCCAGCCAGGCCCAGCATAGCTGCCAGAGCCAGCTTGCGCCAAGGCGCCGTGTAAGAATGTGTCATACGGGTAAAGGTGTTGGAAATGGTGAAGGGGTAAAAGTGGAGAAGAGGAGAAATATGCCCTTTAAGCAATATTAAAGGGCAGTTCTTGAGCTTACAAGTTGATTACTTTTCCTGAGAACTACACAAGTCGTATCCGAAAAGCCATATTCCTGCCCGTACTTTACACCATTCAGTGCCCTTACTTTCTGCTCATGACTTCCGATCCGGCTATTTCTCTGCGTGTTATAGTAATAGGCGCGGGCCGGGTAGCCAGCCAGCTGGCCCCGGCCCTGCGCCACGCCGGCCATCAGCTAGCCGGCATCTGGAGCCGTACGCCCGCTACCGCCGCCGTGCTGGCCGCCACCGTGCCCGGCACGCCCGCGCTGCTCACCCCCGATTTCGCCACCCTGCCTCTCGCCGACCTCTACCTGCTGGCCGTGCCCGATGCCGCCATTCCGGCGGTGCTGGCGCAGGCGCGCTTCCCGGCCGGGGCGCTGGTGGCCCATACCTCCGGTACCGTGCCGCTCAGCGTGTTCGAGGCGCTGCCGCACGTGGTGGGCGGCGTGTTCTACCCGCTCCAGACCTTCAGCGCCGGGCGCATCCTCGACTGGCGCGCCGTGCCGCTGTGCATAGAAGGCGCCACCCCCGCCGCGCAGGACTTGCTGCTGGCGCTGGGCCACACCCTGAGCGGCAGCGTGCAGGTGGTGGGCACGCCGCAGCGGCAGGCCATTCATATAGCGGCAGTGTTTGCCTGCAACTTCACCAATCACCTGCTGGGCATCAGCCACGCGCTGTTGGCACAAGAGCAACTGCCGCTGGCGCTGCTAGCTCCGTTGCTCCACGAAACCGTGGAAAAGGCCCTGGCCAACCCGCCCTTCACGGTGCAAACCGGCCCGGCCGCCCGCCACGATGCCCCCACGCTGGCCCGGCACCAGGCCGCCCTAACGGACTATCCGGCGTGGCTGGCGGTGTATAACGCCCTGACCAGCAGTATTCAGAAGCAGTTGGAGGCTCCGGCCGCAAACAACCAAGGGGGGATAGAGCTTTGAATCCGGTAGAGGCGTGCGTACCTTCGTGCCTTCATTTTTTGCCTCGTCAGAAGATTTTTTTGTGAAAGCTGTCAACATCACCTTCCAATTTCAAGACGGCCAGCCCGAGCAGACCCACGTGGCCGCCGAAGGCGAGTCGGTGCTGGACGTGGCCCTCAACAACGGCATCCAGCTGCAGCACAACTGCGGCGGTGTCTGCGGCTGCAGCACCTGCCACGTCTATGTGCAGCGCGGCGAAGCCGACCTGCCCGAAATCAGCGACAAGGAGGAAGACTTCATCGACCGCGCCGTGAACCCGCGCATCAACTCGCGCCTGGGCTGCCAGTGCGTGGTGCAGGCCAGCAGCCAGGATCTGGTGATTCTCATTCCGGCGCAGGAGTTCCTAGGACACTAACCTCAATGGTTGGATGGCGGCATGGCTAACTGGCTTGGTCGTTCAGACTTGCCCTTTAGCCATGCCGCCATCCAACCATTCAACAATTTAACCATTAAGAAGATGGCCCATTTCGAGCCCCCCATCCATTGGAACGACCACGAAGATGTGGCCATTGCGCTGTACGAAAAGTTCGGCGACGACTTTTCCGAAGCCAAAATCTACCGCATCCGCTTCACGGAGCTGCTGGACTGGGTGCTGGAATTGCCCAACTTTGAAGGCACCCGCGAGCAGGCCAACGAAGGCCACCTGGAGCAAATCCAGGCCAAGTGGGTGTATGAGTGGCGCGACAACCAGAAATAAGCCTGTCGCCTGTGCGGGCCGGCTTTTACCGTGTTAAAGCCGGCCCGTCGGCTTATTTGTTGCATTGCCTCCGTTCCTAGTTTCTGCTCCGAATTCTGCTGCTATGTCGCCAGACTTATCTGTTATTAAGGCGTTTATTCTTGATGTCGACGGTGTGCTGACGGATGGCACGCTGCTGGCCTTCAACTCCGGCGAGCAGGCCCGCGCCTTCCACATCCGCGACGGCTACGCCATCCGGCACGCGCTGCGCCAGGGCTACCGTATCGCCGTCATCTCGGGCCGCGAAGAAGAAGGTGTGCGCAAGCGCCTGGAGTCGCTGGATGTGCGTGACATGTACCTGGGTATAGATGATAAGATGAAGATCTTCAACAACTACATCAACACCTACCGCCTCGACCCGGCGCACATCGCCTACATGGGCGACGACATGCCCGACCTTGAGGTAATGCGCCGTTGCGCCCTGGCCGCCTGCCCCGCCGATGCCGCCGCCGATGTGCGCGCTATCAGCTCATACGTGTCGGCGCTGCCTGGCGGGCACGGGGCTGTGCGGGAGCTGATTGAAGCCGTAATGAAAGAGCAAAAGACTTGGTAGCTAGTAGTCTAGCCTGAATGTAGTGGGTTTTTGAAGAGGTTGGGAAGGGCCCCAAACGGGGTTGCGATTTTCCGAATTACCTCTATCTTTACCCACTCATCCATTCAACATTTTCTTCTTTTTTCATGAAAACAGGAACCGTAAAATTCTTTAATGAGGCGAAGGGCTACGGCTTCATTACAGATGATGTAACGAAGGAAGATTTCTTCGTACATATTACCGGCCTGAACGGCGGCCAGGTACAGCAGAACGACCGGGTGGAATTTGAGACGCAGGAAGGCCGCAAAGGCGTGAATGCCGTGAATGTGAAGAGAGTGTAGATTCCAGCTCCGACTTGCTTTTCAAGTATCCGGAAAGCCTCTCCTTCGTTGGAGAGGCTTTCTTTTTGCCAGCCGGTGGCCCTTTGCCGGGTATGGGGTTGATGCCGGCAAAATGAGTTGGGGCTGCTGTTGTAGTACTTCGTATGTTGTGTGCCCATGACTGTAGTTGTCCCTTTTTCGTCTGCTGAAGCGGCGCCCGGGCCGGTAGAGCCGCAAGGCGGAACGGGGCTGCGGCCGGTGGCGCAGCTGATCCGGCTGCCCAATCTGCTGATGATGCTGCTGTGCCTGGCATTGGTACGGGCCGGGCTGCTGCAGCCCGCGCAGCCGCTCCGCACCCTGCTCGACTGGCGCTTTGGGGTGCTGGCCGTGGCGGCGCTCTGCGTGGCCGCCGCCGGCTACATCATCAACGACTACTACGACGTGAAGATTGACGCCATCAACCGCCCCGGCCGGCTGGTGGTGGGGCGCGTGGTGAACCGCCGCCGCGCCATGCTGGCCCACATGCTGCTGTCGGGGGTAGGGGTGGGGCTAAGCGGGCTGCTCTCGCCGCTGCTGGGCCTCGTGAACCTAGGCTCGGCACTGCTGCTGTGGGGCTACTCGGTGCGGTTCAAGCGCGTGGCGCTGGTAGGCAACGTCAGCATTGCCACGCTCACTGGGGCGCTGGTGCTGCTGCCGGAGCTGCAGCTGCGCACCGGCGTGGTGAGCGTGTGGCAATATGCGCTGGCGGCCTTCCTGCTGACGGTGGTGCGCGAAATCGTGAAAGACGTGGAAGACATGCGCGGCGACGCCCAGCACGACTGCCACACGCTGCCCATCGTGTGGGGCGTGGCCCGCACCAAATGGGTGGCGGGCCTGTTTCTGGCGGCGCTGGTGGCGCTGGTGGCCGGCGCCTGCGGCCACGCCCTCACGCACAGCCGCCTGGTGCTGGGCGGGTGGCTACTGCTGGCGGTGCTGGGGCCGTTGCTGTGGTTGGGACGCCTGCTGCTGCGCGCCGACCGGCGGCGGCATTTCGCGCAGCTTAGCCGCTGGTGTAAGGGCATTATGCTGGCCGGCGTGCTCTCGATGCTGCTGGTGGAGGTGCTGCGGTAAAACCGTAGGCGGCTCCCTTGCGTTAGCGCAATCAGACAGGCTGCCGGTATCCCGGACATTGGTTGAAAAGCAGCCCCAAACCCATCTTCTTTCCCCTTTTTGAAGCCCTTTATGCGCTTTCTCTACATGCCGCTGGCACTGTGTATGCTGGCCCGGCTTGGTAATGCCCAGGTAGTAACCGACAGCGTTTCGGCGCCTGCGCCCGGCCTCAGCCGCACCACCGACGAAAAACCCAAGAAGTCATTGTTTGCGCCCAGCGACAAGCCCAGCTTCATTCCGGTTCCCATTGCCTTCTATCAGCAGGAAACCGGTTTTGCGGCTGGCGCGGCCATTCTGCCGGTGTGGCGCTTCGGCACTGATACCACGGTGCGCAAGTCCAACGCCCGCCTGATTGCCTGGTACTCGCAGGAAAAGCAGAGCACCATCCAACTGACGCATACCATCTTCACGCCCGGTGAGAAGTTCTTCTTCACCGGCGAGTTGAGCCGCTACGACCAGAAGCTGTTCTACTACGGCGTCGGCAACGACAACTCCAAAGACAACGAGTCGGACCTGGCCTACACGCTCATCATCTTCGATCAGAAGGCTATGAAGCGGGTGGCACCCAACCTGTTTGCCGGCGTGCGCTACCGATTCACCAACACCACCGACATCGAGCCCCAGGGCAACGCCGACAACGGCGCCTCCAACTATTTCACCCGCGACCCGCGCCTGAAGGACCGTGAGCGGCAGGATACCCGGATTTCGGGCGTAGGCCCGGCCGTGCTGTTTGATGGCCGCGACAACGTGCTGGCCACCTACCGTGGCTCGTTCGTGGACGCGCACATGCTCTTCAACGGCGACGGTATCGGCTCCGACTACAAGTTTACGCGCTACCAGGTAGACGCCCGCCACTTCCGGCCGCTGTTTGGCTCCAACAACACCATTCTGGCCCTCAACTACCTTGGTTCGTTCCACTCCGGCACCGTGCCGTTCCGCGAGTTGGGCGGCCTGGGCGCCAACCTCGGCGGTGCGCTCTACAACAACGCCGGCCTGATGCGCGGCCTCTACGAAACCCGTTTCCGCGACCGGCAGATGATGACCTTCCAGGCTGAAATTCGGCAGAAGCTGTTCTGGCGTATCGACGGGGCTGTATTCGCCGGCGCCGGCCAGGTGGGCTACAAACTCTCCGACTACGCTTTCGACCAGACCCGCTACGCCGGGGGCGCCGGCCTGCGGTTCCGCTTCAACCGCCGCGACCGGCTCAACATCCGCCTCGACTACGCTGGCGGTACCGATACGGCACCGAGCATTTATTTTGCTGTGGGCGAAGCCTTCTAGCATATTCTGCTGTCAACATAAAAAGCGCCATTCAGCCTGCTGAGTGGCGCTTTTTATGTGCCAATAGCCTTGGCTTCAGGCCAAAAACAGCCGCGTAGGCATGAATGCTAAAAGCAAGTCATCATCTGCTTGAGATTTGCGTAAAACATGGGCTGATGACTACTGCTACCTCCTCTATATCGTTTCGTTCAGTTGCTCAACCCTGTTCGGTAGCCGCCAGCCTATGGCAGCACCTAGCACCGCCGGCCGCTTCTCTGGCAGTGTGCGTCATTATCCCGGCCAAGGATGAGGCCGGCCAATTGCCCGAAACGCTGGCCGCCCTAGCCGCTCAGGTGGATCTGCAGGGCCTGCCCCTGCCATACAGCAGCTATGAGGTGCTGGTACTGGCCAATAACTGCCTCGACCACACTGCCGATGTGGTACGCGCCTTTGCCGGCTCTCATCCGCAGATGATGGTGCAGGTAGCGGAAGCCACATTAGTGGCGCCGGAGGCCCACGTAGGCCGGGCCCGGCGGCTACTCATGGATGAAGCCTGCCACCGGCTTGAGCAAACGGCCGGCCCGCGGGGCATCATTGCCAGCACCGACGCCGACACGCGCGTGGCGGCAACCTGGCTGGCCGCCACGCAGGCAGAATTCGCCGCCGGCGCCGATGCCGTGGGTGGCCGAATTTATCCGGAAGCCGCTTCCGGGGAAATCTGCGTGCGGCGCACCCACCTGCTTGATGCCCGCTACCGCCTGCTCCGGGCCCGCCTCGAAGCCCTGCTCGACCCCGACCCGGCCGATGGATGGCCGCGCCATCATCAGCACTTTGGGGCCAGCTTGGCCCTAAGCGTGGCTGCCTATCGCCAGGTTGGCGGGCTGCCCATCGTACCTTATCTGGAAGACGAAGCGCTGTGGCAGGCCTTGCGCCGCCACGACCTACGCCTACGGCATAGCACCAAAGTGTGTGTCAGCACGTCTAGCCGCCACCAGGGGAGGGTAGAGGTCGGTTTGTCGTGGCAGTTGCGGGAATGGGCCAGCCTGCTTCAGCAACAGCAGGAGCCTTTGGTGGAAAGCGGAGCCAGCCTGCTAGCCAACTGGCAGGCGCGCCGGGAACTGCGGCAACTGTGGGCTCACGCTCACTCGGCGCCTGCGCGGCGGCCTTCCTGCGTGCAACTGGCGGCTGCACTGAGTGTGCCCGCTGGCGCGCTGGCGCAGCAGGTAGTTGTAGCCAGTTCGTTTGGGGTACTCTGGGAATGGGTGGAGCGCCATCGGGCCCGGTGGCGGCGTCAGCGGTTGGTGCCACTTTCCCAAGCCATTTTCGAGCTTCGGCAGTTGGTAGAACACTACGGGCCGGCAGCAGAAAGTTCAGCGTCGCGGCTGCCAGTTGCCACGTATCTGCGCTAGTTTCGTCTTAGCAGGTCAAGGCGGTACTGTTCTGCCCGGTGCCCATGAACGTGCGTCAGCGGGGCATTCGGGCCATTTTGAGCCAGAAAGAAGTCGTGTACCTCGTCGCCGGTCAGTGGGTAGTCGTGCACGGGGGGCGTCCAGTGTACCAGCAGCAGATGCCCGCCCGGCTGCAGTGCCGCCAGCAGCGCCGTGGCTACCCGTTCCAGATCAGGCAAAGCCCAATAATACCCGACTTCCGACAGCACTACCAGGTCAAACTGGCGGTCCGATGGAAAGTCGGCAGGCAGGGCCATCCGCTGAAATTCCACCTGCGCCAAGTGCGCGCACCGCTGCCGGGCGCGCTGTAAAGGAACTTCCGCCACATCAATCGACAACAGATGCCGGCAGCGGGGCGCCAGCATTTCGGTAAGTACCCCCAATGAGCAGCCAACCTCAAACCCGCTTTCGTAGAGCCGCTCCGCAGGCAGTGCCGCCAGGGTGTCGGCGTATTTGGCGTGCTCGTAGGCACTGGCCTCGAAGTTCCACGGGTCGGTATTGGCGCGGTATACCGCGTCGAAGTAGTCGGGCGGTAGCGTATGGGGTTGATTGGAATTCATAGTGTAAAGCAGCTGGGGGTTAGGGCAGTATCAGCAGAATGCGCGAGTATGTGGCCGGGTAGCTAAGCTCTGTGGCTGAAGCGCAGCCCAACGAGTTTCGCTAGCCGGCTGCTTCTACATAGGCTTCATACGGTTGCCGAAAATGCGCGAGCATACTTTCGGCCAATAAAAATCCCGTCGGGTCGTCATTAAAAACGCCCGGTGCCAGCTGGGACCGGTGTTCAGCAATGGCCTGGGTTTTCTGCGTCAATACTGATTCAATGTCGAGGCGCCAGCCAGTGGCTTCACCGGATTGAGGCAAATCGGCCGGCGTGGCGCGCTCCCAGGCCCACACCAGGTATTCGATCAGCCGGGGCGGCTGCGCGAGTTCGTCCAGCGCAGTGCGCACTAGCAGGCTAGTGGATCGGTGGTCGGGGTGCGGGTCGCGGCGCCAGGGCACCAGCACCGTAGCCGGCCGGGTGCGCCGGAAAAAGGCAGTCAGCCGCTGCACGGCTGCCGCGCCGGCAGGCGTGTCGGGAGTAGGTACGGCCCCATCGGGCAACCCCAGCGGCAGTAGCATCTGCGGGCCCACGCCCAGCTCGGCCAGGGCGGCCCGCAGCTCCTGCTCCCGAATGGCCTGCCGCTGCGGCGCCGGAAATTTCCGGGAGTTCGGGTGCGACATCGTGCCGTCGCTGACCAGCACGCACCATACCGGCAACCCGGCGCGGGCCAGCAGCGCCAGCAGACCGCCGCAGCCCAGGCTTTCGTCGTCGGGGTGCGGAGCTATGACGGCCGTAGACCCCAGGGAAGCCGCGTAACTAGCGGGCTTGAGGGGCAGCGTGTGGAAATCCAGAGGTTTCGCGTCAGACATTCCACAGTTGGTAAGCAGGTTCAGGCCGGCTCAGTACGAAGCGGCCGGCATCGGCCTGGGCCGCGTCGGGGGCGGGCTGGCGCAGGTAGTGGGTCAGGTCGCGGTGCAGGCGCTCGAAGGGCTCGGGCTGCAGTAGGCCACGGGCCCCTACGCAACGTTCGGCCAGCTGCAGCACGCGCAGGCAGATTTCCTCCACGGCTGTCCGCATCATGTTGGCATACGCTACTGTAGCCTCCGGATCGGCTTCGGCGGTGGGGCGCGTAGCGTGGTCGGCGGCCCCGCGCAGCCACAGATTGCCCGACTCAATCAGCACGCTCATCTCACCGAGGCGCTGGCGCTGATACGGGTCGTCGGTGCGGCCCAGCTGCTGCAGAAAGCGCCGGGTTTCGTCGAACACAGCCTCCGCCCCACCCAGCTGCACCGCCGCAAACCGAATGGCACCGCCGCTGAAGGCTGGTTGCTGATAGTATGAGCCGGGCTCACCCAGCAAGTCTTCCGGCCCGATTTCCAGCCCGGTGAAGTCGGCGCGGAAACTGGCCGAGGCGCGCATGCCCAGCGGGCGCCAGAAGCTGGCATCCAGGGCCGGCTGCTGAGTGTCGGCCGGCAAAATCAGCATCTGCCAGCCGCCATCGGGCAGGCCTGCCGTCAGCAGTGGCCGCGTAACGTGGCCCGCACCTGAGGCAAAGGTTTTGCTGCCCCGCAGTCGGTAGCGGCCGTCGGGCAGTGGTTCCAGCTTCACGCCATCGTGCGCCTCCGTGTTCCAGACGCCAAACAGGTGGCCGGCCGCCGCATCGGCGGCCCAGGCGGCTACCTGCCCGGGCCGGCCGAAGCGCTGCATGAGCTGCAAGGCATTGACATGTCCTTCATACACGCGCCCCACGGCCAGGTTGCCCCACCCGATGTGGCGCAGTACCCGTAGCAGTGGCAGCGTCTGGGTGGGCTCGGCGAGGCCAGTGCCACCCAGACTGGCAGGCAGCGGCGCGCGCAGCAGGCCGGCTTCGCGCAGCCACCCGAACTCCTGGATGGGGAAGCCGCCCGGCTGGTCGGAGGCTGGGGCCTGGGCCAACAGGCGGGGCGCCAAGGCGGCGGCAGCTGCTTCAGGGGCCGGTGCCGTGGGCATCGGTTGCGGAGGGCTGGTGAAGGAATCAGAAAACATAGAGGAACCGGGAAAAACTACATGTTTTTACTGCTAATCCCTCATTAAGTTCAAGCTGATTTCCCGGGCACAGCGCGCGGCCTCAGGGACGGGTGGCAGGTGGCGAACCACCGCAGGCATTGTACAAGCTCACCAGCCGACGCAGATTGGCCTCGTCGAAGCGCCCGGTTACGGGGCCGGGCGCACAGGTAGCCAGCAGCCCCCCAAACACCTGCCGAAACGAACCGGCTTGCACCAGGATCAGCGCATTATTCCCCTGTTCCAGGTAATAGAACGTATTTTCGTAGCGGGCGCCGTTCAGGGCGCTGGCGTCGCTGTTGCGTATCTCGTAATCGAGTCGATACAGCGTGAGCGAGCCAACGGCCAGGGGCTGAAACAGCAGCCGCAGCGTGTCGCGGCCAACAACGGGCTGAAGCTTGCGCACCCGGTAGGTTTTGCCGGCCTGCAGGCCGGCGCCCCGTACAGATTTGAGAGGATACAGTATGTCCGGGTCAGTGGGCTGCAGGCGAAACCGCAGGCTCATGCCCATGGTGCGGGCCGTGGGGGGCAGCACATAGCCCCGCACGGTGTCGCCGGCCAAGGAAACCACGTAACCGGGCTTGTAGGGAGTGGCTTTCTGGGCGTGCAGCGCGGCAGGAGCCAGCAATGCCCAGCCGCCAAGGAGAAGGAAGTGTTTCATAAAGCACGGCTGTATGGTACAGGCAGCGGCCAGCGGCTTGGTTGCCGGGGTGGAAAGCTGCCAGGTTGCTACTTAAAACTCCACGCCCACCCGCACCGACAGGCCGTCGTAGGCGGCACCGTTCAGAAACTGGTCGTCGCGCAGCTCTTTGCCCCGCTCGTACTGCACTTCCAGCAACGGCGTGAGCTTGCCGGCGCCCAGGCGCGGCCGGTAGCCGGCCGTGAGCTGGCCGCCCAGCGTCAGCACCGAGCCGTTGTCGAACCGTTCGTCGGTTACGCGCTCAGCAACGGCGCGTGGCGAGAAGCTGCCGGGGTCAACCACAGAGCGCAGGGCATCGGAAACGAGGCGGCCCTGGCGGTGTAGGCCCGGCACTGCCCCGGCCCCCACGTAGAAGCCGTAGCCTGACTTTGCGCCCCACTGCATCCACACCGGCAGCTGCAGGGCCTGCACCTCAAACTCCGCGGCCAGCGCAAACTGCTGGCCGGCATTGGTGAAGCCAACCGGCACCACGTAGTCGGAGGCGTAGCGCGTGCGGCGCTTGCCGTACTGCAGCCCCGCCCCAAACGATACGGCCCGGCCGGGCCGCACGAGGCGGGCATACACGGCCGCCTGCCAGTCGGTGAGCGGCTCGGCTTTGGAGCGGGCCAGGCGCGGCTCGTTGCCGATGCTGAGCGTATGCCTAACTGCCCCGGCCCGGACGCCCAGCAGCAGCCGGCTTTTGGGGGCCGGCTCGGGGGCCGGGCGCAGGTCGGTGGCGGGCAGGCCGGGGGCGCAGCTGCCGTACGCCAGGGCCAGCTTCACCAGCGCGTCCTCCTCAAACTTGGTGCGCGGCAGCTGCTCCAGGGCGGGCGCGCAGCCAGCAAACACCGATTGCAGCATAGGCCGGAAGTTGATCTGCTCCAGCACCAGCAGGCCGCTGGGGGCCGTTTCCATCAGAAAGAACTGTGTTTCGCGCTTGGTGTGCTCGAAGGCGGTGCCGGTGCTGGGCAGCAGGTTGTAGTCGAGGCGGTAGAGGCGGGCGGCGCCGGTGGTCAGCTGCTGCACAAACACGCCGATTGAGTCGCGGGAGTCGCCCACGATGCGCGTAACCACCTGGGTGCGCCGCTGCAGCACCAGCTTACGCCGCACCAGCCGCTGGCCGTTGTCTAGCTGCACCAGGCGCGTGGTGAGCGGCAGGTAGGCCTTGCCGGGCGTGGTGGTGCCGGCCGCCCGCAGCAGCACGCCGTTTTCCGACGGAAACCGGGTCAGCTCAATTTCGCCGCGCAGCGTGTCGCCCTGCAGCGTAACCAGGTAGCCGGGCTTGTAGTTGGTGGCCGACTGGGCGAGGCCCAGGGTGGAAGCCAGACAGGCGCCGGCCAGCAGAAAAAGATGTTTCACGAAAACCAGAGTAATAAAATGGTAGCAAGCAGCCGCAAAGATACCGGCGCGGGCTGCCTCCGCAATCCGCCCGGAAGAATTGGCCGCCGGGCGCACATAATAATTCGGTAATACCGCTGCTTTCGCTGGCGGCCCTACCTTCGCGGCGCGTTTCACCTTTTCATCAATTGCCCGCTACCATGTCGCAGCCCATTCGCTCCGCTCTCGTTTCTGTATATTATAAAGACCGCCTCGAGCCGCTGGTAGCGCTGCTCAAGCAGCACGGCGTCACGATCTACTCCACCGGCGGTACGCAGCAGTTCATCGAGGAGCAGGGCGCCGAGGTAACGGCCGTGGAGAGCCTGACGGGCTTTCCGGAAGTGTTTGGCGGCCGCGTGAAAACGCTGCACCCCAAAGTATTCGGCGGCATTCTGCAGCGCCGCCACGAGGCCGGCGACCAGCAGCAGGCCAGCCAGCACCAGATTCCGCCCATCGACCTGGTGATTGTGGACTTGTACCCGTTCGAGGAAACCGTGGCTTCCGGCGCCGCCGAGGCCGACGTTATCGAGAAGATTGACATCGGGGGCATCTCGCTGCTGCGCGCCGCCGCCAAAAACTTCCGCGACGTGCTGGTGGTCAGCTCCCGCGACCAGTACGCGGCCGTAACCGAGCTGCTGACCCAGAAAAACTGCGCCACCGACCTCGACGACCGCCGCCACTACGCCGCCGCCGCCTTCGAGGCCACCTCGCACTACGACACCCAGATTTTCCGGTACATGGCCGAGGGTACGGAGCTGAGTGCAGCTGCCCTGAAAGTGAGCGAGAAGCCCGCCACCGCCCTGCGCTACGGCGAAAACCCCCACCAGGCCGGCACCTTCTACGGCGACCTGAACGCCCTCTTCGACCAGCTCCACGGCAAGCAGCTCAGCTACAACAACCTCGTGGACGTGGACGCCGCCGTCCTGCTCATGCAGGAGTTCGACGCCCAGGGCCCGGCGGCCTGCGCCATCCTCAAGCACACCAACGCTTGCGGCATCGCCCAGGCCGACACGCTGCACACGGCCTACCTCAACGCCCTCAGCTGCGACCCGGTGTCGGCGTTTGGCGGCGTTATCATCGTGAATAAGCCCGTGGATGCCGCTACGGCCGAGGAGCTGAACAAGCTGTTTTTTGAGGTGCTGATTGCGCCGGAGTTTGAGGCCGAGGCGCTGCCCATCCTGCAAAGCAAGAAAAACCGCATTCTGCTGCGCCAGAAGCCGGTGCAGTTCCCGGCCAAGCAAATCAAAACCTTGCTCAACGGCGTGATTGAGCAGGACTTCGACCGCCAAGTGGAGGGCGCCGCCGAGTTCCGCACCGTAACCGAGTCGGCGCCGACGACCGACGAGGTGGCGGCGCTGGAATTCGCCCTCAAAGTGTGCAAGCACACCAAGAGCAACACCATCGTGCTGGCGCGGGCCGGCCAGCTGCTGGCGTCCGGCGTCGGCCAGACCTCGCGCGTAGATGCCCTGCGCCAGGCCATCGAGAAGGCCCGCAGCTTCGGCTTCGAGCTGCAGGGCGCCGTCATGGCCTCCGACGCCTTCTTTCCCTTCCCCGACTGCGTGGAAATTGCCGGCGAGGCCGGCATCCGGGCGGTGGTGCAGCCCGGCGGCTCCATCAAAGACCAAGACAGCATCGACGCCTGCAACCGCCTAGGCATGGCCATGGTGCTCACCGGCGTGCGGCACTTCAAGCACTAGCCTGACAAGCAGGCGCCTATAGCTCATTGGCGCCTGTGTTGAACCAGAAAACGCCCCGGCGTGGCTTTGGCCGCCCCGGGGCGTTTTGTGCATGGAAGGTCGCCGCCGGCCCGCCGGGCAAGCTGGAAAATGCGGGCCGCCGGCCCGCTCGGACAATCCCAGCAGGCCGGCCAGCGTTGATGACGCCAGCCGCGCCGCGCCACAATTCCCGGGATGGGATGAACCGGTCGACCTGCTGTTTCAGTTTGATACCCCCAACCGTGGGGCTTCCCCGAAACTTGCTTACTTTTGCCCCCACTTTTTGTGCGGGTGCAAACGCCCCGTACTCATTCACTTGCCGCCGTTAACCAATGGGTTTCTTTAATTTCCTCACCAGCGATATTGCCATCGACCTGGGAACGGCCAATACGCTCATCATCCACAACGACAAAATCGTGGTGGACGAGCCGAGCATCATCGCCAAAGACCGCACAACCAATAAGGTAATTGCCGTGGGCCGGCAAGCGCAGCAAATGCACGAAAAGACCCACGACAATATCAAGACCATCCGCCCCCTGAAAGACGGTGTAATTGCCGACTTCCACGCCGCCGAGGAGATGATCAAGGGCATGATCAAGATGATTGACACCCGGACGCGGCTGTTTCAGCCGTCGCACCGCATGGTCATCTGCATTCCGTCGGGCATCACCGAGGTGGAGAAGCGCGCTGTGCGTGACTCCGCCGAGCACGCCGGCGCCAAGGAAGTCTGGATGATTCAGGAGCCCATGGCCGCCGCCATCGGCATCGGCATCGACGTGGAGCAGCCCGTAGGCTCGATGATCATCGACATCGGGGGCGGTACCACCGAAATTGCGGTAATCGCCTTGTCGGGTATCGTCTGCGACCAGTCCATCAAAACGGCCGGCGACGTCTTCAACCAAGATATTCTCGACTACATGCGCCGCCAGCACAACCTGCTGATCGGGGAGCGTTCGGCCGAGCGCATCAAGATTGAAGTAGGCGCGGCCCTCACCGAACTCGACGTGACGCCGCCCGACTTCGAGGTGCGCGGCCGCGACCTGATGACCGGCATTCCGAAGGTTATCAAGGTGACGTCGTCGGAAATTGCCATTGCCCTCGACAAGTCGGTGGCCAAGATTGAGGAAGCAGTACTGAAGGCGCTGGAGATTTCGCCGCCCGAGCTGTCGGCCGACATCTACGAAAACGGCATCCATCTGACTGGCGGCGGCGCCCTGCTGCGCGGCCTCGATAAGCGCCTGGCCGCCAAAACCAAGCTGCCGATTCACATTGCTGAAGACCCGCTTCGTGCCGTAGTGCGCGGCACCGGCGCGGCCATCAAAAACATCCAGGCCTTCCGCAGCGTGCTGCTGACTTAATGGCTAAATGGCTGAATGGTTAAATGGTTGGTCGTTCCAGAGAAGTATCCGGAACAACCAACCATTTAATCATTCAGCCATTTAACACTTCAATCCATGCGTAATCTGTTCGCCTTTCTGTTTCGCTACCGGGGGATGCTCGTGTTTGCGTTGCTGGAGGTGGCCAGTTTGTACTTGCTGATTCGCAACAGCACCTACCAGCGGGCGGCGTTCTTCAACTCGGCCAATGCCTACGTGGGGCAGGTACTCGACACCCGGACGCAGATTTACGATTACTTCCGGCTGGTGAGCATCAACCAGGGCTTGGTGCAGGAAAACGCCGCGCTGCGCCAGCAGCTGTACCTGGCCGACGTGGGCCGCCGCGAGGCGCGCCGCCTGCCCGTGCAGCAGGACAGCGCCTCGCAGGCTCGCCTGGCTGGCCTCGCCTACCCCGACTCGCTGCTGCTGGGGCTGCGCCCGCTGCCCACCCGCAACCCCGACTACCCGCTGATTCCGGCCCGGGTGCTCAACAACACCTTGCGCCGCGTGGATAACTACCTGACCCTGAATGTGGGCACCCGGCAGGGGCTGCGGCCGGGTATGGGCGTGCTGGCCGCGGCCGGCATTGTGGGCCGGGTGAAGGTGGTGAGTGAAAACTACGCTACGGTGACCTCGCTGCTGCACTCCAAAACCTTCATTTCGGCCAAGATTCTGCGCGACAACACGTTCGGCAGCATCCGCTGGCTCGGCGACGACCCCACGCACGCGCTGCTCGACAACATTCCGCGCCAGAACAAGCTGGTGCGCGGCGACACCATTGTGACGTCGGGCTACAACGCGGTGTTCCCGGAAGGTGTGCTGGTGGGCACCATCGACGGGTTTGTGAAGGAGCCCGATAAGAACTTCTGGACGGTGCGGGTGCGGCTGGCCGTCAATTTCGCCAACTTAACCTACGTGTACGTGGTGAACCCAAGGCCCAAGGCCGAGCGGGATACGCTGGAGCTGAAAGCGGGCATGAAGCCGGAAGGGGAGGAGCAGCCATGAAAGGAGTAGGTGCGCTGCTGATTCAGGTGCTGCGGTTTGGGTTCTACCTGGCCGTGCATATGCTGCTGGTGAGCAAGCTGGTGCTGTTTGATTTGGGCTGGTGCTTTTTCTACCTGGGCTTCCTGCTGTTTCTGCCCATCGGTACGCCCATCGTGCTGCAGCTGGTGCTGGGCTTCGGCACGGGCCTGCTCATGGACCTGTTCTACGACACCGGCGGCGTGCACGCGGCCTCGGCGGTGCTGCTGTGCTACCTGCGTCCCTGGGTGCTGCGCCTGCTCACCCCGCGCGACGGCTACGAGGCCCAGGACTCGGTGAACGTGCACCAGATGGGCGGGCAGTGGTTTCTGGTGTACATGGGCCTGCTGGTGGGGCTGCACCACCTGGCCTTTTTCCTGCTGGAGCTGGGTAGCTTCCGCTCGTTTGGCCTCACGCTGGCCAAGATTGTGGTCAGCACCCTGTTTACGGGCATCACGCTGCTGATTATCCAGCTGATTTTCTTTCCTACCAAGCGGCGCGGGCGTTAATCCCTCTCCAACCCCTCCCCAAAAGATGCCGCGTATCAAGCGGGGTGTGCTATAATTTCACTTTGGCAACGGAATGACCTTGTCTGAGCCGAAGGCGGAGTGAGGATTCGAACTGTCGTTGGGTTGCTAATCTAAGCCCACCCCGCTTGATACGCGGCATCTTTTGGGGAGGGGTTGGGGTGGGGTCAATCGGTGTTATCTTTGTGAATCCGGCCTGTTGGCCGTAAGTGCTTTTCTCTCAGAACACACCGCTTTGCAATACCTAGAAGGGCGCCGGTTTGTGGTGCTGGCTATTTTTCTGGCCGTAGCCCTCACGTTTGGGGGGCGGCTTTTCTACATTCAGGTGCTGGATGGCAGCTACAAGCTGGCCGCCGACCGCAACACGCTGCAGCGCATCGTGCAGGTGCCCTACCGCGGCCTCATCTACGACCGCAAGGGCCAGCTGCTGGTGCAGAATATGCCTGTGTACGACCTGATGGTGGTGCCACGCGAGGTGAAGCAGCTGGACACGGCCCGCTTCTGCCAGCTGCTGCAGCTGCCGCTGGAAGAGGTGCGCCTGGGTTTGCAGACGGCCCGCGCCTACTCCCGCGTGAAGGCCTCGCCGCTGGTGCAGAACCTGAGCACGCCCGAGCTGGCCGCCATCCAGGACAACCTCATCGACTTTCCGGGCTTCAGCATCAAGGCCCGCATGGCGCGCTCCTACCGCACCGAAAACATGGCCCACGCCCTGGGCTACGTGGGCGCCATCACGCCGGCGTTTCTGGAAAAGGAAAAGTACGCCAAGTACCTGCCCGGCGACTTTCTGGGCATTTCGGGGCTGGAGTCGTTTTATGAGCCGCAGCTGATGGGGCGGCGCGGCGTGCAGTACCGCATGGTGAACGTGCGCGGCATCGAGAAAGGCTCGTTCCGCGACGGCGAGTACGACACGCTGTCGGTGGCCGGGCAGGACCTGCACACCAGCATCGACATCGAGCTGCAGAAGTACGGCGAGATGCTGATGCAGAACAAGCGCGGCTCCATCGTGGCCCTCGACCCCAAGACCGGCGAAATCCTGGCCATGGTGTCGGCACCGGGCTTCGAGCCGTCGGTGCTGACCGGCAAGGGCATGGGCAACCGCTACATGGCCCTGCTGCAGGACACGGCCAAACCCCTGTTCAACCGCCCGCTGATGGCCACCTACCCGCCGGGTTCGGTGTTTAAGATGGTGAACGAGCTGGTGGCGCTGCAGATGGGCGTCGTGACGCCCAATACGCCGTTTGACTGCAACTGGAAGCTGGTGCGCTGCACCCACCGCCACGAGTACCCGCACAACGTCAGCATTGCCATCAAAAACAGCTGCAACCCCTATTTCTACCAGGTGATGCGGGCGGCCGTGCTGCGCGGGCGCTCCACCAACCGCTTCGAGGATGCCCGCCTGGGTTACAGCGAGTGGCGCCGGCAGGTGATGACCTTCGGGCTGGGCGACAAGCTGGGCGTGGACATCTCGCAGGAAAAGAAGGGCCTCATCCCGACTTCCGACTTCTACGACAAAGCCTACGGCTTCCACCGCTGGAACTTCCGCACCATCTACTCGCTCGCCATCGGGCAGGGCGAAATGGGCGTTACGGGGCTGCAGATGGCCAATATGCTGGCCATCATTGCCAACCGCGGCTACTACTACACGCCGCACTTTGTGAAGGGCATCGGTACGGGCGGCCCGCTGCCGCAGTACCTGCAGCGGCACGTCACGGCCGTCGATCCGCAGTACTTTGAATCCATTGTGCCGGGCATGCAGCAGGTAGTGGACGGCCGCGGCGGCACCGGCAACAATGCCTCGCTACTGGACGTGGGCATTTCGGTGGCCGGCAAAACGGGCACCGTGCAAAACCGCCACGGCGCCGACCACGCCACCTTCGCCGCCTTCGCGCCCGCCGAAGACCCCAAGATTGCCATTGCCGTATTCATCGAAAATGCCGGTTTCGGGGGCTCCTCCGCCGCCCCCATGGCCGCCCTGATGATGGAGAAATACCTGCGCGGTGACGTTGCCCCCTGGCGCAAGCGCTGGGAAACCTGGCTGCAGCGCCCCGCTGAAAGCTTTATCCGAAAATATTAAATCAAGCAAAAGAACGTCATGCTGAGCTTGCCGAAGCATCTCTACCGCAACGGTAATTCAACGAAGCGGGAGAGATGCTTCGGCAAGCTCAGAATGACAGGAGTACCACTCGGGCGAGATGCTTCGCTCCGCTCTGCATGACGTTCAATTAGTTTCCTCCCATGTCCGCCTCCCCCGCCAGATATTCACGCAGCATCGATTGGGTTACCGTCGGGATTTATGCCCTGATGGTGCTGCTGGGCTGGGTGAGCGTGTACGCGGCCAGCTACTCGCCCGACGCGCCTACCGACGGCAGCCTGTTCGGCAACCTCAGCTTTCAGCAGCTGATGGTGTTCGACTGGTTCAAGCAGATTCTGTGGATCGGGACGGCCGTGGTGCTGATTGTGGTGCTCGTGGTCATCGACTACAAGGCCTACGACACGTTTGCGTTTGTGCTCTACGGCGGCATGATTCTGCTGCTCATTGTCACACCCTTTATTGCCCGGCCCATTGGCGGGTCGCGCTCTTGGCTGGAGCTGGGCCCGATGCGGTTGCAGCCGGCCGAGTTTGCCAAGTTCGTGACGGCGCTGGCCGTGTCGAGGTATATGGCCAGTATCAACCTGCGCCAGCAGAACTTCCGCGACCAAGCCGTGCTGGCCGGCCTCACGCTGCTGCCGCCGCTCCTGATTCTGGCGGCCAACGAAACCGGGCAGGCGCTGGTGTTTGCCGCCTTCCTGCTGGCCTACTTCCGCGAGGGTATGTCGCCGCTGATTCTGGTGATTCTGGCCGCCGCCGCCATCATCCTGATTCTGGCGCTGCTGGTGCCCAAGCTGTGGCTGGTGGGCTTTTTTACGGTGGTGCTGGGCGCGGTGCTGGCCTTCAATAGCAAGGTGCTGCGCCACCACCTGCCCGTGACGATCAGCGTGTGGGCGGTGGTGATTGGGATGGTGTTCGGGGTGGATTTCTTCTTCAACAACGTGCTGCAGCCCCACCAGCGCAAGCGTATCGAGGTGCTCATCAACCCCTCAGCCGACCCGCTGGGCGTGGGCTGGAACGTCACGCAAAGCAAGATTGCCATCGGCTCGGGTGGGCTGGCCGGCAAGGGCTTCCTGCAGGGCACCCAAACCAAGTTCGACTTTGTGCCGGCGCAAAGCACCGACTTTATCTTCTGCACCATCGGTGAGGAATGGGGCTGGCTGGGCACGACTACGGTTATCGTGCTCTTTATGGCCCTGCTGGGGCGCATTGTGTACGTGGCGGAGCGCCAGAAATCGGTATTCGGGCGCACCTACGGCTACTGCGTGGCCAGCATCTTCTTCTTCCACTTCGCCATCAACGTGGGCATGACCATCGGGCTGGCGCCGGTGGTGGGTATTCCGCTGCCGCTGTTCAGCTACGGCGGCTCCTCGCTGTGGTCATTCACGGTGCTGCTCTTCATCCTGCTGGGCATCGACGCCTACCGCAAGCAGGATTTGGAGCGGTACTAAAGGAGTCACATGTGTACCGCGAAGTTCCACTTCGCGAAGCGCCCGTGCCACCCGCCGGACCTTAGTACGTACCGCGAAGTTTCACTTCGCGCCACGCCCGGGCCACTCGCCGGATCTTGGTATGTACCGCGAAGTTTCACTTCGCGAAGCGCGCACCGCCCGCACAGCCATGCTCTCATCCCTTCGTGGCGTGTTGGTGGTCCGCACTTCGCGAAGTGAAACTTCGCGGTACATCTCATCGGCGGCCCGCGCTTCGCGAAGTGGAAATTCGCGGTACATCTGATCTGATGAGCCTGCCCGGCCATGCGCGAAGCAGGCGCTTCGTGCTACTTTCGCCTGCAGATGCAGTTACGTCAATCAGCTTTCAGCCCGCAGGCCCCGGCCACCCAGGAGTGGGCGGTGATGCTGTTGCTTACGGCGCTGGCGCTGCTGCTGCCCACCCGCAACTCCACGCCCGACGCCTGGTACTACGCCGCCTGCGTGCGCCACGGCCACGAGCTGCTGCTGCCGCACCACCTGCTCTACAACGTGGTGGGCTGGCTCTGGCGGCAGCTGCTGCCCGCCTCGCTCGATACGCTGGCTGCCCTGAAAGCCCTGAACGCGCTGGCGTTTGGGGCCTGCCTGCTGGTGCTGCGGAGCTTGCTGCGGCGGGTGGGCGGGCCGGCGGCACCGGTGGCGGGCTGGCTGCTGCTGGCGGGCGGCTCGTTCGGGATGCTGCGCTTCGCCACCGAAAACGAAACCTACGTGCTGCCGCTACTGCTTTCGTTGCTGGCCAGCCGCAGCTGGTGGCGCGCCGCCGCTGGCGAAACCGGCTGGCGCGGCTGGCTTTCGGCCGGGGCGTGGGCGGCCGGGGCGGCGCTGCTGCACCAGATTCATGCGTTCTGGTGGCTGGGGCTGCTGGTTGGGCTACTCTGGGCGCGGCCGGCGGGGCGGTGGGTGGCGGCGGTGCTGTATAGTCTGCCGGCGCTGCTGGTGCCGGTGGCGTATGCGGCGGCGCTGCCGTCGTGGCAGCTGCCATTCACGTTGCGGGCTTTCTGGGAGTTTGTGTTTTATGAGCTCTACCACGGCCACGCCGGCGCCGCGCCTTCGGGCCGGACGCTGCTGCTGATGGGCGTGAGCGTGGTGCGCACCTTCGGGCAGCTGCACGGCAGCACACTGGCGCTGCTGCAGCGTTGGCCGCTGCTGGCCGGCGTAGCACTGCTGTGTGTGGGGTTGATGACGGCCGCCGGCTGGCAGCTGTGGCGCCGCCGCCGCACAGCGTCTGCCAGCCTATCATCAGCTGATTTCGGGGATGAAAACAAGCCGGCAACGCTGGCTGCTGAAGCCACTCAAGCGGCCCCATGCCGCGCTTTCCGCCGCACGCACCTACTGATTCTACTGTTGCACTTGGCCTGCGCGCTGTGGGCGGCCGGCAACGCCGAGTTTCTGGTGATGTTGCCGGCCTTGCTGGCGCTGCTGCTGGTGCGGCAGCCCTGGCCGGCCCGGCCGCTGGCCCTGGCTGGTGGCGCCCTGCTGCTCTGGAACCTGACGTTCGGGCTGCTGCCGGCCTACCTGCTGCGCTTCACCGATACCGCGCCGCTGCTGGCCCGCCTGGAGCGGGAGCCTACCGCCTGGTGGCTGCTGTCCGACCCCAACCTGGTGCTCAACCAGCTGCACTACCGCACCGGCCGGCCGGTGGGGCCGCCCAACATCTTGCCGGCTCCGGCGCTGCTGGTGCAGCGACCCGGCCAGTCGGCGGCCCGGCTGCGGGCGTGGCTGCGGCGCTGCCGGGCCGCCGGCCAGCCCGTGTACACCGACGCCCTGGACGGCCCGCGCCTGCTCGACCGCGCCCGCCTCACCCAGGGCGACGACGCCACCCAACGCCAGCTGTTGCAGGGTTTCCGGCTGGTGCGCGTCGATTCGGTGACTACGTCGTTTGGTTGGGTGTACCTGACGCGGGTGCAGTAGCGTAGGCTTCCGCCTGTGCGCTTCTGGCGCCATCGGCCAGCAATCCAGCAGGGGCTTCGGCCTTATATCGTTGCACTGCCAGCATTGGCGGAAGGCGGCGCGCCATTGCGCAGCCACGGCTTGTGGGTGAGCACCAGCGCAAAGGCCACCCCGAATACCGGCGCGCCCAGGTAGCCCATCCGGCCCAGGTCGCCGGACAGAAACATGTGGGCCAGCACCACCGCCACCAGCCCGGCCGCCGGCCAGCCCAGCGAAGCCAGCCAGAGCTGCCGCTCGCGCCATCCCGCCAGCAGCGCCAGCCAGAAAAAGCCGAACACGCTGAACAGCTCGCCCGCGCCCTTCACCGAAAGCAGCCGTTTGAGCGAGTACACGAGGTTGTGCACGTGGTCCAGGGCGTTGCTCACGCTTTCCGCGGGCGGCGCGCCAATGCGGGCATCAATCCAGTAGCGCACTGCCAGAGCTATGGCGCCGCCCACGGCCAGCCCGGCCAGCTGCTTCGGCCAGCTGAGCGCCGGTCGGCCGAACACCAGCAGCCACGGCACCAGAAACACAAACGACTCCTTGGCCATCGGCCCCAGCAGCAGCACCGCCACCAGCGCCCCCGCCGACCGGGCCCGGGGGGCGTAAAAGGCCAGCGCGAATACCAGCATATACAGGCTATCCACGAGCGGCAGGCCGGCAATGTACACGGCCCAGCGGCTGCACAGCACCGCCACCACGGCCAGCGCGGCGGCGCCCGGCGTAGCGCCGTAGAGCCGGCAGGTTTCGAAGATAATCACGCCCACTGCGGCCAGCAGCGCCATGTTCACCAGGTAGAAGGCCAGCCGTAGCGGCCAGTCGGAGGTGGCGCGCTGGGGCCACACGCGGGCGTAGGCCTGCTCCAGCGGCCACGCCACGGCAGCCGCCACGGCCGGCACCAGCACCCGGTAGCGCCGCGTGACGCTCACCCCCTCAAACTGCCCCCGGGCCATGCTCAGGTAGCTGCGCGTGTCCAGGGAGTGCGAGAAGTCGTAGTGCACGTACATTGTGTACGCGGGCCCGGCCAGCACCCCCAGCGCCAGCAGATACACCAGTATCAGCCGCCGCCAGCGTAGGAGAAGAGGGGAGAAGTCGGGCATAAAACGGAAAGGTTAGCGGGGTAAAAAGAACGTCATTCCGAGCGGAGGGAGGAATCTCGCTGGTATAGTAATGTTACCACACCAGCGAGATTCCTCCCTCCGCTCGGAATGACGTTCCTACATATAGTCTGAAATGGCCCTACGCGAACTTGCGGTCAATCAGCTTGAGCAGCTTGCTGACGTGCTCGTCTTTGCGGGTCCAGTCGTGGGTGCTGGCCAGGTCCTGCGTGACGTAGCGCTTGGCGCTGTCGGCGTCGGGCAGGGTGTCGAGGTGCTGGATGGCGGCGTGGTATTCCATGTTTTCGCCGCTGAACAGCTCGTTGATGAAGCTGAAGCGCTGATTGATGGAAATGGCCTCGCGCAGCGTTTCCACCTTCGGGGCCTGGTCGGCGAGGGTGGAGGCGGGGCGCTCCGGCCGCAGCGTTTCGCTGAGCGACGTGGCCGCCGGCTGGCCGGCTTTCAGCTTCTCGTAGAGCGGCACGGCGGCCGGCTCGGCGCTGGCCGGCGCGGCAGGAGCTACGCGTGGAGCTGCTGCCGGCGCGGCCGGGCTGGGCGCGGGTACCGGCGCCGCAACCGGAGTGGGAGCTGGTGCGGCCACTGGCGCGGGTACGGGCGGGGCCAATGGGGCCGGAGCTGACGGGGCAGCCACGGTCGGCGCTGGGGTAGCGGCCGGTGCCGGCGCTGCCGACGGAGCCACTACCGGCTTGGCGGCTGGCATGGCCGCCGGCTTGCCGCGCAGCTCGTCTTCGGTGAGAGGCAGCAGCTCGTTGAACTCGGCCACCAGCTTGTCCAGCGGCTGGTGGTGCTTGTAGTTGGCTTCCTGGTAGAGCGCAAACCGCTTGAGCAGCGTTTCCCGGTCGTGGGGCGTGCCGGCGGGCAGCGAGTCCAGAAAGTCTTGGTAAAACAGCTTGTCCACGTCGAGGTAGCGCAGCGCGTCGCGCAGCTGCTCGGGGGTGGCGGCGGGCTGGGTGCCCAGCAGCTTCTGCTCGAACGTGCCGGCCGGGTCGGGCAGCACGGCCAGCGTATCGGTGATGGCGCGGGACAGCAGCGGCTCGAAGACGGGCCGCGCCAGCTTGATACGCCTGGACAGCGTGTTCATGAACTGCGTGAGGGCCTGGCGCACGTCGTCGGCCTCGAAATCGAAGTAGGGGCTGCGCAGGCGCGCCATTTCCTGGGTCCACTGGGCCAGCAGCTGCTGCACCACAAAGAGGTTCACCTGCCGGATGGGCGTGAAGCGCAGCACCGCCGGGCCGTCGAGGGTGGCCGTGGGGCGGGCGCCGAAGTGCTGGTCGCAGAGCTGAGCCGCCAGGCGGCGGCCGTATTGTTCGCGGAAGGCCGCGCTATCTTTGTCGTTCATCGAAAACACCTGATTCAGGCCAGAAAGTTAAGGAAAATGCCTACGCTCACCGTGCAAAACCTGCCTGCGGCTTCGGCCGTGCCCGTGCCCGCCGGCACCACGCTGCTCGCGGCCCTGCAAGCCGCCGGCCACGACTGGATGCACGCCTGCGGCGCCAAGGGCCGCTGCACCACCTGCCGCCTGCTCGTCACGAGCGGCCTCGAGGCCCTAACGCCGCCCACTGCCGCCGAGTTGCGCTACCGGGCCGCCGGCCGCCTGCTCGAAACCGAGCGCCTCACCTGCCAGGCCCGGCTGCCGGAAGGCCATATAACGGGCCGGGTGCCGGTGGCATTGCAGCTACCGCACGTGCAGTATTCGGCAGAGTAGCTGAGAGCTTGACTGCCTGTTGAATACAAAATCTGCTATGAAAGTCTGCCGCCGAAGCGTGGTGGCTTCCGGCGCTAAAGTCGTAATTTGGGCTGTCGAATCAGGCCGCTTTGTTGCCCCTCGGTGCTGGCCTGGCTGCCTGCTTTGAAACTCCGTCACCCCGTTACTTTCTACGAACTTGTTTATTGAACCCCGCGTCGGCAATGGCCGTGATGCCGCCCGCCGCGGCTGGATTGAAGTGGTGTGCGGCTCCATGTTCTCGGGCAAAACCGAAGAGCTGATCCGGCGGCTGAACCGGGCCAAGATTGCCCGCCAGCACGTCGAAATCTTCAAGCCCGCCCTCGATACCCGCTACCACCAGGAAGACGTGGTGTCGCACAACGCCAACAGCATCCGGTCCACGCCGGTGCCGGTGGCGCAGGAAATCCTGCTGCTGGCCGGCGGCTGCGACGTGGTAGGCATCGACGAAGCCCAGTTTTTCGACGACAGCCTTGTGGACGTGTGCGTGCAGCTGGCCAACCGCGGCTCCCGCGTCATCGTGGCCGGCCTCGACATGGACTTTCTGGGCAAGCCCTTCGGCCCCATGCCCGCCCTGATGGCCGTGGCCGAGTACGTGACCAAGGTGCACGCCGTGTGCGTGTGCTGCGGCGAAATTGCGTCGTACTCGTTCCGCATGGCGGCCTCCGAAGACAAGATCCTGCTCGGCGAAACCGACGTGTACGAGGCCCGCTGCCGCCCCTGTTTTCTGGACGGTATGCAGGACAAGGCCCTGCACGAAACCAGCACCACCCACAAGCACTAATTGCGCGCGGCAGGCGTTATGCAGCCGGTCATTTTCTTACTCGCTATCCTTGCGCCCATGATTCGTTTGCTACGCACGTTAGGTTTCGGTACGATGCTATTTGCCGGGCTGCTGGCGGCGCCACTTGCTGGACAGGCCCAGGGCGTGGGCTACGGCGACTGGCAGCTGCACCTGCCCACCAGCAGCTCGCGGGTGCTGGCCGATGCCGGCCCGCGCATCTACGTGGCCGCCGAAAACGCTTTCTACTACTTCGATAAGGAAACCAGCACCACCACGGTGCTTTCGCGCCGCGACGGACTCAACGGCGTGGGCGTGCAAACCCTGGCCTACGACTCGGTGAGCCAGCAGCTGCTGGTGGCCTACCGCGACGCCAACCTCGACCTGCTCAGCCCCGACGGTGGCCGGGTGCGCAACGTCAGCGACATCCAGCGCAAGCAGCTGTCGGGCGCCAAAACCGTCAACCACATTCACTTCAACGGCACCCGGGGCTACCTCTCCTGCGACTTTGGGCTGCTTGTGCTGGACATGAACCGGCTGGAGGTGCGCGATACCTACGTCAATATCGGGCCGCTGGGCGTGGCCGTGAAGGTGTACGCCAGCACCACCGTGGGCGGCTTCGTGTTTGCGGCCACCGACAAGGGCCTGCTGCGCGCCAGCCTGAGCGCCAACCTCGCCGACTTCCGCTCCTGGAACCTCGACGTGCCCGCGCCCGACGGCACGTTCCGCACGTTGGTCACGCACAACGGGCAGGTGCTGGCCGGCCGCAACTTCGGGGGGCTGCTGCGCTACCGCTCCGGCACCACCTGGGAGCCGGTGGCCACCGTCTACGCCGACCAGTACCGGAGCCTCACCTCGTCGCGCGCCGGGCTCATCATCACCGATGGCCGCCAGGTGTCGTTGCTGAATACGGCCACTAATGCCCTCACGGTGCTGCGCAATGCCGCCGTGCCGGTACCCATCAACGCCCTGCGCAGCCGCGACGGCGCCATCTACGTGGCCGACGAGCAGCGCGGCCTGCTGCGCACCACCGACCGCACTACCTTCGAGCAGTTCATGCCGAATGCGCCGCAGAGCAAGGAGGCGTTCGGGCTGCTGGCCGATGCGCGCCGGAACACCGTGGACGTGTTTACGGGCGGCTTCAATACGGCTTCCTATGTGCAGAGCGAGAAGTTTGAGGGCTTCTACGAGTTCAAGGACGGCCGCTGGACTAACGTCACCAAGGAAGCTTACCCCAACCGCGCCGAATACCCCAACCTTAAGGACCTGACCCGCGGCGCCCGCACCCCCGATGGCACGCTCTACATCGGCAGCTACGGCGACGGGTTGCTGCGCTGGAAAGGCCCCGGCGACTTCAAGCAGTACACGCCTGCCAACAGCCCGCTGGTCAGCGCCATCCCTGGCGCGCCCTACACTCGCGTCACCGACGTGGCCGTGTCGGCCGAGGGCGATGTGTGGGTGGCCTCGCGCCACCCCGAGCAGCCGGGCCGCTCAGCCCTGCATGTGCTCAACCCCGCTACCGATACCTGGCGCACCGTGCCGTTCTACCCTGGCTTCGACAACCTCGACCGGCTGGCCCTCGATGATTTTGGGGCGGTGTGGGTGACGCAGGCCCGCAAAAGCGGTACTGGCCTGATGGCCTACGACGACGTGAACAAGGGCGTACCCGTGTACTTCACGCAGGGCAATGGCCTGCCGTCGAACACCGTGTTTGCGCTGGCCAAAGACCGCCGCGGCGCTATCTGGGCTACCACCGACAAAGGCGTGGCCCTCATCGACGACCCCAGTTCGGCGTTTTCCACCACCAATCCGGTCTTCACCACGCCGTTCCTGAACGGTTTCCCGACCCTGATTGAGGAAGTGGTGCGCTCCATTGCCATTGATGGAGCCAACCGCAAGTGGTTCGGCACTGACCGCGGCCTGTGGTTGTTTGATGAAAACGCCACCAAGATGCTGCTGCACTTCACCACCGACAACAGCCCGCTACCCAGCAACCAGATAACGGACGTGGCCGTGAACGACAAAACCGGCGAGGTATTCGTGGCCACGCCGGGCGGCGTGGTATCCTACCGTGGCTCGGCCACCATCACGGAAGGCGCGCCCAAGGACTGCGCCCAGGTGTCGCCGAACCCGGTGCGCACCAACTTCACGGGCCAGGTAGGCGTGTCGGGGCTGGCTAACAACGGCATCGTCAAAATCACGGACGTGACGGGCAAGCTCGTCTACCAGACCACCGCCACCGGCGGCACCGTCATCTGGAACCTGGCCGACTACAACGGCCGCAAGGTGCAGTCGGGCGTGTACCTGGTGCTGTCGTCGGATGCCGACGGCAAGAACGGCTGCGTGAGCAAAATCGCCGTAGTGGAGCAGTAGGACAAGTAAAAATTGAGAAGGCCGTCATGCAGAGCGGAGCGAAGCATCTCGCCAGTGTAGTAGACTCATTTACCACACTGGCGAGATGCTTCGCTCCGCTCTGCATGACGGTTAATACGTACATCATCAACCCATCTGGCCATGCTCATCAAAACCCGCGGCATCGTTCTGAGCTACATCAAGTACCGCGAAACCAGCATTATTGCGCGGGTGTACACCGAGCGGCTGGGGGTGCAGAGCTACGTGGTGAACGGGGTGCGCAAAGCCAAGCCGCCCGGCCGGATTGCCCTGTTTCAGCCCCTGACGCAGCTGGAGCTGGTGGCCTACACCTCGCGCACCGGCGGCCTCACGCGCCTCTCCGAGTTCCGCTGCGCCGAGCCCTACGCCCACATTCCGTACGACGTGCAGAAAAGCAGCGTGGCGCTGGTGCTGTCCGAAATCCTGAGCCACACGGTGAAGGAAGAAGAGGAAAACGAGCCCCTGTTTGCGTTTCTGCACGACAGCCTGCTGGCCTTCGACCAGCAGGAGAGCGGCACCGAAAACTTCACGCTCACGTTTCTGCTGGAGCTGGCCCGCTACCTGGGCTTCGGAGCCGAGCGGGGCGAGGAAATCACCACGCAGGTGGCCTTTGGGGCCACGTTGCCCACCAGCCAGAGCAGCGGCCCAGCCGTGCTGCGCCTGCAGGAGTTCGACCACTATTTCGATGAGCTGCTACGCGACCCCGCACACGCCGCCATTCCCAACGGCCGCGTCCGCCGCGAGCTGCTGGCCGTGCTCATCCGCTACTACCAGCTCCACGTCGAGCACCTGGGCGAGGTTCGCTCCCTGGCCATCCTCTCGGAAGTGCTGGCGGAGTAAGGCGCTGTCCTCCTCTGTCATTCCGCGCAGCGCGAAGCAATCCTTCCTCTCTGAGAGTGAAGCTACCCTAAGCGACAAGCCCTCCGGCAGTAGTGTAGTACACTAACGCCGGAGGGCTTGTCTGTCAGGAAAGTGTCTGCCACGAGAGGAAGGATTGCTTCGTCCTTCGTCCTCGCGATGACAGAGAGTTACTTTACGTCTACCAGCTCCACATCAAAGCGCAGGATGGAGTAGGGTGGGATGTCGGGGCCGGCACCGCGGGAGCCATAGGCCTGACCCGAGGGGATGAGCAGGATGGCCTTGCTGCCTTTGGGCAGCAGCGGGATGGCCTGGTCCCAGCCCGGAATCACCTGCCCGACGCCAATCGGAAACTGGATGGGCTGGCCGCCGTTCTTCTCCGACGAGTCGAAGACCTTGCCGCTGAGCAGGGCACCTTTGTAGAGCACCGAAACCGTCTGGCCCTTGAGGGGCTTGGGGCCGGTGCCAGGCTTCGTGATGACGTAGTGTGTGCCACTAGGCGTTTTCAGCAGCGTCAGCTTGTTGCGCACGGCGTAGGCCTGGATAGCGGCAATATCTTTGGTCAGGCGCTGGCCAGCTTCGGCGGCTTCCTTTTTCTTGGCTTCCTCGGCTAGGCGCACCTGCTCGGCGCGGGCGCCTTCCGCTGTCAGAATCTTGTTGGCTTTCACCAGCAGCACCAGCACGTTGCCGCCGCCGCGCACGGGCGTCGGCACCGGCTGCCGAAACGACTTCTGAAACACCGAATCGGCTTGGAACCGGAACGTGGCCGAGTCGCCGGGCTGCAGCAGGGCTACGGCCTCTTCGATGCCGCCTTTGATTTTCAGCTCCGGCAGGGGCAACAGCAGGGCCGTGCGTAGCTGCTTGCGCGAGCTAAACAGCACCGAATCCTTGCCGGTGCGGTACTGCATGTGCGCCGACAGCACTTGCCCGATGCGACGGGCGTAGGCTGTGTCGCCGGCCGCCACCACGTCGGTGCGGAGTGTGTAGCGGCCGTTTTGCAAACGGTAGATGCGGTACTCGATGCCCGAAGGCGTGCGGCCGAACGGGGCCGGCGTGCCCTGCCGGGGCGTGGCGGCGGCCAGGCCCGGCAGCAGCAGCAGCAGCAGGAAGCAATAAATCAAACGAGGCATAGTCACGAGGAAAGAAAATGAAAGTGGCCCGGACTGCAGTCCGGAGCCCCGCGGAAGTGTGGCGCTGGTTTGGGCTCCGGACTGAAGTCTGGGCCACACTGCTACCGAGCCGGCAGCAGTTCGATATCGAAGCGTAAATCGGTGTCAGGCGGAATCAGGTAGCGGGTGTCGTCGTCGGGCGAGCGGACGCCCTGGGCACCGTAGGCGAGGTGGGCCGGAATCCAGGCCCGCACGCGGCTGCCGGGGGGCAGCAACCCCAGCAGCTCGTCCCAGCCACGGATAACCTCGCCGCGGCCCACGCGCAGACGTAAGGGTTTGGCGGGTTTCAACGTGCTATCAAACACTCGCCCATCAGGCAGAAAGCCCTGGTAGTACACCGCCACGCGGGTTGAGGGCGCGCCGCTACCGGGCTGCAGCACTACGTAGCGCACACCGCCGGTGGTAGATAGGCTGTTGGCAGGTGGACTGGCGAGGCTGGAAAGCGAATCGGCGGTAGCCAAGCCCGTCTGGGCCCAGGCTACCGCCGAAATCAGCCAGCAACTCAGCAGCAGAATGCTTCGAATTGGGCGCATATCGCAAGAACAGAAACTACCGAACGTCCAGCACTTCCATGTCGAAGAGCAAAGGCTCGTCGCCGGGAATCGTGCCGCGGCCAGTCTGGCCATAAGCCAGGTAAGATGGAATTAGGAGCAGTTTCCGGTCGCCTTTACGCATTTTCAGCAGGCCTTGGTCCCAGCCCTTAATTACCTGGCCGGCACCCACCGTCAGGCTGAAGCAGCCGCAGGGCACGCGCTGATCGGTAGAGTTGTCGAAGACTGTCGTCTCGTTGGTTTCGCGCAGGAAGCGGCCGATGTACTTGATATCAACCTGCTTGCCGTTGGTGATGAGGGCGTTGGTAGCTGGGCCGTCGCTGAGCTTCACCAGGTACAGGCCGTTGTTGTCGGCGTCGCTGAGGCGGGTGTACTGGTTCACGCCGTCGCCGGCCGTGATGTTTTTGCGCGTCAGGTACGCCTGAATCAAGGCGTCATCTTTCACCTTGTACTCGTTCTGGCGGTCTTCCTGCTCCTGGGCAAAATCCGTATTGTCGCAGCCCGAAAGGGCGGGGGCGGCTACGGCCAGCAACAGGGCGGCCACGCGCACCAGCACCGAGTTTTTGAATCCGAGTTTCATATGCGTACGCAACTAAAAAGGGTAAAAGAGCCGCGGCCGAAGCCGGCCGCGGCCGGAAACTTTACTTCACGTCCACCAGCTCCACGTCGAAACGCAGGGGCGCGTCGGCGGGGATGTCGGCACCGGCGCCGCGCTGGCCATACGCCAGCGACGACGGAATCAGCAGCGTGGCCTTGCTGCCTTTGGCCAGCAGCGGAATGGCTTTGTCCCAGCCTGGAATCACCTGGCCTACACCAATCGGGAAGTCAATCGGCTTGTTGCCCATTTTCTCCGACGAGTCAAACACCTTGCCGTCGAGCAGCGAGCCTTTGTAAAGCACCGAAACCGTCTGGCCAGCCTTAGGCTTGGGGCCAGTACCGGGCTTGGTCACCATGTAGTACACGCCCGAAGCGTCTTTCTGCATGGTGAGGTTGTTTTTCTTCACGTAATCCTGCAGAATCACGTCGTCTTTCTTCAGCTGCTCTTCGGCGTGGGCCGCCATTTTCTGCTGCTGCTCCATCATCATCTTCTGCTGGTCGGCCTGGGCCTCCTCGCGGGTCTGCAGCTTCTGGGCCTTCACGAACATGGTCATGTAAACCGGTTCTGTGCTCGGCTTGCCGTCTTTGCCGGCGGCCGGCTTCATGAACGGCGGTACCGGCTGGCGGAAGCTCTTGGCGAAGATAGTATCCACGTTGAAGCGGAACACGCCCGAGTCGCCGGGCTGCAGCATCGACAGGGCCTCTTCCAAGCCGCCTTTCACCTTCAGCTCCTGCAGCTCAATGCGCATCGGAATGCCCTGCTGCTTGCGCGAGTTGAATAGAATCGAGTCCTTATACGAGCGGTATTCCACGTCCAGGGCCAGGATTTTGCCCAGGCGGTCCTTGTAGGTAGCGTCGCCATCGGGGCCGATTTCGCGGGCCGAGTACTTCGTGCCGCCGTCGTTTTTGAAAATCTTGTACTCGATGCCCGTTTTGGTTTTGGAAAAGTCGCCGCCGCCCTTGTTGCAGGAAGCCAGGCCCAGGATGCCGGCCGCCAGGGCCAGGCTCAGAAAGTTGCGATGCAATTGCATGAAGCAGAGAAGGGGTGAAAAGGAAATTTCAGGCAAGTTACGCGGAAGGTGGCGCAACTGCCAGCGGGGCCGTCACCAGTTGGTTTTGGTATTGAGGCAATAAAGAGAGGAAACGTTGCACGGTGGGCTCCAGCCGGTCGTGGCTGATGCCACCGGCGGCGTTGTGGTGGCCGCCGCCCTGGAAATGGTCGCGCGAGAAGCTGCTCACCGAGAAGTCGCCCACCGAGCGGAACGAAATCTTGATGGCCTGCCCGCGGTCGATGAGCACGGCGGCAAACACGATGCCCTCGATGCTGAGCGCGAAGTTGACGAGGCCTTCGGTGTCGCCGGTTTTGGAGTCGTATTCCTTGAGCTCGGCCTGCGTAATGGCAATGTAGGCCGTGTTGTACTCGCGCAGCACCGTGAGCTTGTCTTTCAGCACGAAGCCCAGGAAGCGCAGCCGCTGCTCGGAGTGCGAGTCGTAGATGCGGCGGTGCACGTCGGAGAGGTTGATGCCGGCGTTGAGCAGCTCGGCAATAATCAGGTGCACGTTGCGCGAGGTGCTGGGGTGCCGGAACGAGCCCGTATCGGTCATGATGCCCGCGTACAGACACTCCCCGATGCCCTTGTCGATAAGGGCCTGGTCGCCCAGGTCGCGAATCACCTCAAACACCAGCTCGGCCGTGGCGGCGGCGCTGGAGTTGGAGTAGTCGAGGTCGGCAAAGGCCTCGGGCTCCTGGTGGTGGTCGATGAGCACTTTGGTGCCGGGGGCGTGGCGGATGTACTCGCCCATCTCGTTGATGCGGCCCAGGCAGGAGAAGTCCAGGCAGAACAGCACCTCGGCGGCGTTGATGATGTCGCGCACCTGGGCATCGTTTTCGCGGCGCTCATACACCACTACCTCCTCGTTGCCGGGCATCCAGGCCAGGAAGTTGGGGTAGTCGGAAGGCGTCACAACCGTCACGGAATGACCTTTTTTGCGCAGGTAGCCCGCCAAACCCAGCGACGAGCCCAGGGCATCGGCGTCGGGCTTGTGGTGGGTGGTGATGAAGACCTGCCGGGGCTGCGACAGCAGCTCCTGTAACTCAGATATTGTGGACATTGCCTACGGGGTAGGTGACTGAATTTCGGTGGTTTAGGCCGCGTACAAAGGCGGCAAAAGTCGGAAATAATCCGGGTTCCAACAACATGGCTCCGGGTTTAGTGCGCCGAAGGTCGGCGGAAATCAGCACAACTCCGCGCCCCGGCCGCGGCAGGGCCGGCCAAATAGCGCGGCTGCGTCCGGCAGGGTGGTTTTTGGGCCGGCGGGCGCGGGCCGGCCCGCCGGCTTTGGCTCGTCCCATTTATTTTTCCGGGGCCCGGCACATTTGCACCCCGGCCACAGTATTGCAAGCAAATCCCGCTACTTTTGTGGCCGCAAACGCTTGAGTGGTTTGCTGAGCGCGATTTTCTTCACCCCTTTAACGATAAAGACCCAATGGCTACGAACCGCACGTTCACCATGATTAAGCCCGATGCCACCCAGGACAACCACATCGGTGGCATCCTGAGCATGATTGAGGAGGGCGGCTTCCGCATTGTTGCGCTGAAAAAAGTGCAGCTGACGCCTGAGCGCGCCGGCAAATTCTACGAAGTACACAAGGAGCGTCCTTTCTACAACGACCTGGTGAGCTATATGTCGTCGGGCCCCATCGTGGCGGCTATCCTGGAGAAGGACAACGCCGTAGCTGACTTCCGCACCCTCATCGGCGCCACCAACCCCGCCCAGGCCGCCGAAGGCACCATCCGGAAGAAGTACGCCAAGAGCATCGAAGCCAACGCCGTACACGGTTCCGACTCCGACGAAAACGCCCAGATCGAAGGCGACTTCTACTTCTCGGCCGACGAGCAGTTCTAAGGATCACGGATTAGCACGGACGTAAGCGGATTTCACGGATTTTGTGAATAGCGCTTCGTGCTGATGCCAAAATCAATAAAAACCCGCCCTGCGCACTGTAGGGCGGGTTTTTTGTTGTGCCAGAAACAGACTGGTTTTATACTGTTTTAATACTGGTGGCTGCAGCTGCCTACACCTCAGTGGCTAGGCGCGGTTCAGGGTACTCGGTGGAGGGCACTTCCTGCGGGTTGTGCTTGTGCTTGAACAGCACCACAAACAGCACCGCAATAACTAGGGCGTAGGCAGCAAAGGCCAGCCAGATGCCGTGCCAGTCCTTGGTCTGGTCGGCGGGGTTGGTGAAGTAGTGCTCGATGACTAGGCCGCTGACGGAGCTGCCCAGCACGGCGCCAAAGCCGTTGGTCATCATCATGAACAGGCCCTGGGCGCTGGCCCGAATGCTGGAAGCCGTTTGGGTTTCCACGAACAGCGAGCCGGAGATGTTGAAGAAGTCGAAGGCCATGCCGTACACGATGCACGACAGCACAATCAGCCAGATACCGGGCTGGTCGGGCGTGCCGTAGGCCAGCAGGCCAAAGCGCAGCACCCAGGCAATCATGCTGAACAGCATCACCTGCTTGATGCCAAAGCGGCGCAGGAAGAACGGAATAGCCAGAATAAACAGCGTTTCCGACACCTGCGAGATGGACATAATGATGGCCGGGTACTTCACGGCAAACGTGTCTTTGTAGGCCGGTACCTTGTCGAAATCGTGCAGGAAGGTGTCGCCGTAGGCGTTGGTGAGCTGCAGGGCGGCGCCCAGCAGCAGCGCGAACAGGAAGAAGGTGAGCATCTTGGTGTCGCGCAGCAGGGCAAACGACTTCAGGCCCAGCACATCCACCAGCGAGCGGCTGGGCGTGTCTTTGGCCGGCGGCGGGCAGGCGGGCAGCGTGAACGAGTAGATGCCCAGCGCAAACGCGGCGGCAGCAGCAATGTAGAACTGGTTGGCCGACTTCTCGAAGCCCAGCAGACTCACCGTCCACATGGCCACAATGAAGCCGATTGTGCCCCACACCCGGATGGGCGGGTAGTCCTTCACCACGTCCAGGCCCTGCCGCTTCAGCACCGAGTACGACACGGCAATGCTGAGGGCCAGCGTGGGCATATAGAAAATCATGTTCAGCAGAATCACCCAGAAGAAGGTGCCGGGGTCCGTGACGAGGGGCACCGTGCACAGTACCGCGCCGCCCAGAATATGCAGGACGCCGTAGAGCTTCTCGGCATTCACATACTTATCGGCAATGATGCCCATGATGGAGGGCATGAAGATGGAGGCAATGCCCATCGTGGAGAAGATGGCCCCAAACTGCGCGCCCGACCACTGCTTGGTCTGAAACCAGTACGCCCCGATGGTTATCAGCCACGAGCCCCAGATGAAAAACTGTAAAAAGCTCAGAATAGTGAGACGCAGCTTGGTACTCATGCAACTACTGGTGAGAAAAGTGGGGGGAACACAATTTGAAACCTAAAGATAGAGAAATCTATCCGGTGAAATGGGCCGTTGCCCGGGCGCGCCACCCCGCCTGTAGCGGCTGCAGGCAGCTACGGCGCCCTTCCGGGCCAGCAAAAAGCCCCCCGGCCAGAGGGGCCGGGGGGCTTTGGAAATAAGCGCGAAGCAGGAAGGTACTACGCCTGCGCCAGGGTTGGGTAGTCGGTGTAGCCCTGGTGGAAGCCCTCGGGGCCGGGAGCGTAGAACGTGCTCTGGTCGCCGGGGGTGAGGGGCGCGTGCTGCTCGAAGCGCTCGGCCAGGTCGGGGTTGCTGATGTAGTCGCGGCCGAAGGCTACGAGGTCGGCGCGGCCTTTTTCCAGCTCGGCTTCGGCCTGCTCAGCGTTGTAGCCGCCGCACAGGATGAGGGTGTTGGTGAACTTGGTGCGCAGGCTGTCGATGGTGGCGGCGCACTTCGGGTTCTCCTGGTTAATCAGGTGCAGGTATATCAGATTGCGCTTCTGGAGCTCAGTGGCCAGGTACTCATACAGCGCGTCGATGTCGTCATAGAGGGCCATGTCGTTGAACGTGCTCCAGGGCGAGAGGCGGATGCCGGTGCGCTCGGCCCCGATGGCGGCGGCCGTGGCTTCGGCTACTTCCAGCACGAAGCGGGCGCGGTTTTCAAGGCTGCCACCGTATTCGTCGGTGCGCTGGTTGCTGTGGGGGTTGAGGAACTGCTCGAGCAGGTAGCCGTTGGCAGCGTGTAGCTCCACACCATCGAAACCGGCCTCAATAGCCAACTTGGCAGCCTGCACGAAGTCCTGCACCAGCCCTTTTACTTCTTCGGTAGTTAGGGCGCGGGGCGTGGGCTGGGGCTGCATCTGCTGCTGGTCGGTCCACATGTCGCCGGCGGCGGCGATGGCCGAGGGGGCCACCATTTCGGTGCCTTCGGGCATGTTCAGGGGGTGCGATACCCGGCCGGTGTGCATAAACTGCACGAAAATCTTGCCGCCTTTGGCGTGCACGGCGTCGGTGGTCAGCTTCCAGCCGGCTACCTGCTCCTGGCTGAACAGGCCGGGAATGCGGGCATAGCCCAGGCCGTTGGCCGAGGGCGAGGTACCTTCCGTGATGATGAGGCCAGCCGTGGCGCGCTGGGCGTAGTACTCAGCCACCAGCGGGCCAGGCACGTTGGCCAGCGAGCGGGCGCGCGTCATGGGCGCCATGGCGAGGTGGTTTTCAAGCGTGAGCGGGCCCAGCTGGGCCGAGGAAAGAAGTTTGGAAGCCATAAGGCGAGAAATCAATGTAGGTACATGAACTGCTCCTAAAGCGTTAGCCAGCCGAAAAGGTTTTGCCAGGAGCAAAAGAATTAGGGAAGCAAACCGGCCGGCGCACAAAAAAGCCCCTGCCCGGGCGGGCAGAGGCTTCTTCAGAGGCTAACAGAAGCCAGAGGGAAACTAAGCGGCTTCGGCGAAGCGCTTGTTCACTTCGTCCCAGTTGATGGCATTGTAGAAGGCGGCCACGTAGTCGGGGCGGCGGTTCTGGTACTTGAGGTAGTAGGCGTGCTCCCACACGTCGAGGCCCAGGACGGGCGTGCCCTGGCAGCCGGCGTCGGGCATCAGCGGGTTGTCCTGGTTGGGCGTCGAGCAGATTTTCACGGAGCCGTCGGCCTGCTTGCACAGCCACGCCCAGCCCGAGCCGAAGCGCGTAGTGGCGGCCTTCGTGAATTCTTCCTTGAACTTCTCGTAGCTGCCGAAGGCCTTGTTGATGGCTTCGCCTACGGCACCGGTTGGCTCACCGCCACCGTTCGGGCCGAGGATCTGCCAGAAGAAGGAGTGGTTCCAGTGGCCACCGCCGTTGTTGCGCACCGCGGCTGGAGCCGAGGCAATGTTCTGCATCAAATCTTCGAGGCTTTTGCCTTCCAGCTCGGTGCCGGCTACGGCATTGTTGAGGTTGGTAACATAAGCCTGATGGTGCTTGCTATGGTGGATTTCCATGGTCTGCGCATCAATGTGCGGCTCCAGGGCGGCGTAGTCGTAGGGCAGTTTGGGCAGTTCGAAAGCCATAGTAGTAGGGGTTTGATTGGGGGTGAAAAGGAGAGAGTTGGAAATCAGGCCGTCATGCTGAGCGCAGCCGAAGCATCTCTACCGCTGGCTAACTCAATCGTGAGAACGAAGCGGCAGAGATGCTTCGGCTGCGTTCAGCATGACGTTCTTTAGGTACGCGTACGGCACTAAAACCGCCGCAGCCCGCGTAGGGTTACGGCGGTGGCCAAAAGTAGCCTATTTCCGCTTTCGGGCGAAGAACTCGCGCATGACACTGCCGCACTCCTCGGCCAGCACGCCGGGTACCACCTCGGCTTTTGGGTGCAGCAGCTGGCCGTGGCGGCGGTAGCCGAATTTGGGCTCCTCGGCGCCGTACACCACGCGGCGCAGCTGGGCCCAGGCGGTGGCGCCGGCGCACATCACGCAGGGCTCCACGGTCACGTAGAGGGTGCAGTCGGTGAGGTATTTGTTGCCGAGGTGGTTGGCGGCGGCCGTCAGGGCCAGCATTTCGGCGTGGGCCGTCACGTCGCGCAGCTTCTCGGTCTGGTTGTAGGCCCGCGCAATAATCTGCCCCTCCAGCACCACCACGGCCCCAATCGGAATTTCCTCCTCGTCAAACGCATAGCGCGCCTGCTTCAGCGCCTCGCGCATGTAGTGGTCGTCGGAGTAGATGGAAAGGGGCATTCGGTGGAAATGAGAAAGAACGTCATGCAGAGGCGCAGCCGAAGCATCTCGCGTGCTGACGTTGTGATAGTAACTCAACGTCAGCACGCGAGATTCCTCGCTCCGCTCGGAATGACTGGATTACCACGCAGGCGAGATGCTTCGGCTGCGCCTCTGCATGACGGTCTGGGTTACTTCATGACAATGCTGTTCATCACGGCGCGGGCGGTGGGCTGCCACTGGGGCTGCTCTTCGGCGGGGGCCACGAAGGTGAACACCGTGAGCTGGTCGCCGGTGATGGTGTACTGCACCATCTGGTAGCGGCGGATGGGGGCCAGGTTGCTGGTGCGGCGGGTGTCGGCCACCGTCGAGACGAACTCCAGGGCCACGAAGTCGCGCTTGTTGATGGTGCGGATGTCCTCGGACAGGAATTCCACCTTCGAGTACATGTTCTGGATGCTGGCTTTGTAGATTTTGAGCAGCAGGGCGTAGTCGCGGCTGGTGAAGGTGCTGGGCTTCTGGGCCACGCTGAAATCGACGCGGCCGCTGCTGTTGCTGAACACGGCCAGCGGCTTGCGCGGCGAGGGGTACTTCACCGCAATGCCGTCGTCGGGCAGGGCCGAAAAGCCTTCGGGCACGCCCACCGTGAGGTTTTTGGTGAGGGCAGTCTTCTTGAGTTTAGGCGCGGCAAAGGCGGCCAGCAGCAGCACCGCCAGCAGCAGCGGCGCCAGGCGCAGGAAACGAGCAGGGATTTTCATAGGGCGCAAAGGTACGACGGAACCCCCGCCGACGGCCGGCAGGATACCAAAAGGCTCCGAAGCCACAACGACTCCGGAGCCAGAAAAAGGGGGCTAAGCACTTGTCATTCCGACGCAGGAGGAATCTGAGTTAACGTCGTTGAGACGGAGCTGACCCAGATTCCTCCTGCGTCGGAATGACAGCACCTGCTAGCGGCGCTTCTTGGATACCGGGGCCGATGGGTACTTGATGCGGACGCTCTTCCAGTACACGTAGTTGCCGGTTTTGGCCTCGATGAGGTAGGTGCCGGCCGGAATTCGGCCCAGGTCTACCGGCTCGCCGGTGTTGTTTTGCGGGTCAAGTGCCATGGTGTACACGGGCTGCTTTTTGTAGTTGGTCATCACCAGCGTGCCGGGCTTGGTGAACTGCTGCGTGAAGCTGAGCATGATGGTCTGGCCACTGGAAGCCGGAAACACGTCGATGCCCGACAGCGTTTCCACGCGCTTGATGGGGCCGCTGAGCACGACGGGCTCGGCGTCGGTCTTGGACTTGGTTTTAATCTCAGTCCCGTTGGCTTCGGATTTGGTTTTTACCTTGGTCTGGGCCTGGGCGGCCGAGAAGGAGAGGAGCGTGGCGGCCAGCGCGAGCAGTACAGGGCGTTTCATGGGAGGAGGTAAAAGTGGTTGTGGCGAGGCACTGTTAGTTCGGGGAAAGCTGGTTGCATACTCCGTACCAATTTTTGCGCAAACAGTCGAAAAAGTAAAAATAGGGGTTGCCCGGCAGCTGGCACCTTTTCGTGGGGAAGCCGGGGCAACGCCACTGCCCGTAACGGCATCTGGCCGGATATGATACGCAACTCCCTTATCCGCAAATGGCTGTTTCTGCTGGTGGCAGAAATTGGCCTGATGGTGTCCGTACGGGCACAGGCCCCGCTGCCCACGGCCCCGCGCACGCCCATCCTGACGCTGGGCGTCTTTCATTTCAGCTATCCCGGCCGCGATTCGCACAAAACATCTACCTCAGAGCAGATTGACGTGCTGCAGCCCCGCTACCAGCAGGAGCTGGAGGAGCTAACGGCCCGGTTGCAGCAGTTTCGTCCCACGCATATTCTGGTTGAGGAAGAACCTGCCCACCAGGCCCGCCTCGACTCGCTTTATAAGGCCTACTGCGCCGGGCGCTACCAGCCGGGCCCCAACGAAACCTACCAGCTGGGCTTCCGCCTGGCCCGCCGCCTGGGCCTGCCGCGGGTGTGGGCCGTGGATACGGATGGCGACTTCTCATCGGCCTGGCAGCAACGCCTGCGCGATACTGCCCGCCTGCGAGCATTCATGCGCTACTATGAGCACAACCCCGATTCTAGCCTGCTGCGCCAGTACAAGCGCCTGTATGTGCACCAGGACCAGTTGGCCGCTCGCTACGGTATTGGGGCCGCTCTGGCAGCGCTCAACCAACCCGCCGCGCTGCGCAGCGGGCAGGGACCATACCTGTTGGGGGCTTTCGATTACGAGGAAGCCAGCGGCGACTACACCGGCGCCGATTTTGAAGTGGGGCGCTGGTACAGCCGCAACCTGCGAATTTTGCGCAACGTGCGCCGCATTCCCCGTACGCCCGGCACCCGGCTACTACTTGTTATGGGGGCCGGCCATATTGGATTGCTCAACGAGTTGCTGCTGCTGAGCCCTCAGTACGAGCTGGTAAGGCCCGCGGCCTATCTGCCCAAAAGCCCCGCGAAGTAACCCGGCAGCTGCCCGCAATTGCAACGCTGACACCCAACCCCGGCAACGTCGGTCCACTGGATTTCTCACCTTCTCCTGATTTTACTGGTTACCTTCGCAGCAGTTAGTGCTTAGTGCCTGGTGCCTGGTGCTTAGGTTACGTGTCGAGTACGGGCCTGCACCAGCAAGCCTAAGCACTAAGCACCATGCACTAAGCACTAAGACAACATGCTCCGGACGCACACCTGCGGCGAACTTCGCCCCGAACACATTGGCCAAACCGTCACGCTCTGCGGCTGGGTGCAGCGCACCCGCGACAAAGGCGGCATTCTGTGGGTGGACCTGCGCGACCGGTATGGCCTCACGCAGCTGGCCCTGGAAGAAGGCGTGGAAACCGCCGAAGTGCGCGAGCAGGCCCGCCAGCTGGGCCGCGAGTTTGTGCTTTCGGTGACCGGCAAAGTAGCCGAGCGCCACTCCAAAAACGACAAAATGCCCACCGGCAGCATCGAAATCCGGGTGGAAAGCATCGAGGTGCTCAACCCCGCCAAGCTGCCGCCCTTCCTGATTGAGGACGACACCGACGGCGGCGACGACCTGCGGATGAAGTACCGCTACCTGGACCTGCGCCGCGCCCCCGTGCGCCAGAACCTGATGCTGCGTCACCGCGTGGCCCAGGCCACCCGCCGCTACCTCGACGGCCAGTACTTCATCGAAGTGGAAACCCCGGTGCTCATCAAAAGCACGCCCGAAGGCGCCCGCGACTTTGTGGTGCCTTCCCGCATGAACCCCGGCGAGTTCTACGCCCTGCCCCAGAGCCCCCAAACCTTCAAGCAGCTGCTGATGGTATCGGGCTTCGACCGGTATTTCCAGATTGTGAAGTGCTTCCGCGACGAGGACCTGCGCGCCGACCGTCAGCCCGAATTCACGCAGATTGACTGCGAAATGTCGTTTGTGGAGCAGGAGGACATCCTCAACACCTTCGAGGGGCTGGTGCAGTACCTGTTCCGCGAGGTGAAGAACCTGGAAATCGGCCAGCTGCCCCGCATGACCTACCAGGACGCCATGCGCTATTACGGCAACGACAAGCCCGACACGCGCTTCGAGATGAAGTTTGTGGAGCTGAACGACGTGGCCAAGGGCCACGGCTTCCCGGTGTTTGAGGCCGCCGGTCTGGTGGTGGGCATCTGCGCCACCGGCGCGGCCAGCTACACCCGCAAGCAGCTCGACGAGCTGACCGAGTACGTGAAACGCCCCCAGATTGGCGCCACCGGCCTGGTGTACGCCCGCGTGGAAGCCGATGGCTCCGTAAAATCGTCGGTGGATAAGTTCTACGGCCAGGAGCAGCTGCAGCAGTGGAAAGCCGCCTTCAACGCCCAGCCTGGCGACCTGCTGCTCATTCTGGCCGGCGAGCCGAACAAGACCCGCAAGGCCCTCTCGGAGCTGCGCCTGGAAATGGGCCAGCGCCTCGGCCTGCGCGATAAGGACACCTTCTCTGCCCTGTGGGTGGTGGATTTCCCGCTGCTCGAGTACATCGAGGAGGAGGGACGCTACTTCGCCATGCACCACCCCTTCACCTCGCCCAAGCCCGAGGACGTGGCCCTGCTCGACTCGCCCGACACCATCGGCGAAGTCCGCGCTAACGCCTACGATATGGTGATTAACGGCGTAGAAGTGGGCGGCGGCTCCATCCGTATCCACGACCGCGCGGTACAGGCCCGCATGTTCAGCCTGCTGGGCTTTTCCGACGACGAAGCCAAAGCGCAGTTCGGCTTCCTGCTCGACGCCTTTGAGTACGGCGCGCCGCCCCACGGCGGCATTGCCTTCGGCTTCGACCGTCTCTGCAGCCTCTTCGGCGGCGCCGACTCCATCCGCGACTTCATTGCCTTCCCCAAAAACAACTCCGGCCGCGACGTGATGATTGACTCGCCCTCGCAGATTTCGGGCGCGCAGCTCAAGGAACTGAGCATCAAAACTGATGTGGTAGGAAAGTAGTAGAAAAGAGGTAATCCGCCTACGAAAAAGCGCCACTCCGGCTTGGAGTGGCGCTTTTTGCTTGAAGTAGCAAGGTCGCAGAAAGCCTACAGCTTCACGTCTTTCTTGTTGTCCTCCAAGTCCCGGTCTACCAGCTCGTGGTAGGGGTCGAGGGCGACGGAGGCGGGCTTCTTGTTCACGATGAACTGCAGCTGGTTTTTGCCGGCCACGAAGCGGCGCTTTTCCAGTACCAGCGGCGCGGCGGGCTTTTTGTCTTTTCCGGGCTCGGGGAAGACGGCCACGGGCAGGTAGTCGCGTAGGGGGGCGGGGCGCTGGTTGCCGAGGCTGTCGGCGTAGAGCTTGGCGCTTTGCACCGTCAGGTTCACCTGGTAGCGGCCGTCGGGGAGCTTTTTGGCGGTGGCGTCGGTCACGCGGTTGTCGTAGAGCGTGATGCGGTCGAACAGGTCGGTGAGCAGGTTCTGCAGCGAGTCGGGGGCGGCGCGGCGCAGGTAGCCCACGAACTCCGGCGAGTTGGTGTAGGGCGGCGGCTGGTAGGCCACGGCCTGCACGTACTGCTTCAGGGCGCCGTTCAGCTTGGCTTCGCCGAGGTAGTCCTGCAGGGCGTACATGGTCACGGAGCCCTTGCCGTAGTGGATGTAGGTCTGGTTTTCGACCAGCGCCAGCGGCACTTCCTTCTTGCGCTCAACGGCCCGGCCGCCCAGGTAGCGGTTCATGTCGATTTTCATCCAGCGCTCCATGGTAGACAAGCCGTAGCGCTTGCGGGCCACCATCAGGGCGCTATACTCGGCCATGGCTTCGGCCATGAGGGTGCTGCCCTGCACGTTGCCCCCGATAACCTGGTGGGCCCACCACTGGTGCGCCACCTCGTGGGCCGTCACGTAGAACGGGTAGTCGAGGCTTTCGGGGTCGTTTTCATCCACCTTGGCAATGAAGCCGATGCTTTCCGAAAACGGCACCGTGTTGGCGAAGCTCTGCGCGAAGCTCTGGTAGCGCGGAAACTCCAGAATGCGCAGCTGCCGGTGCTGGTAGGGCGAGAAGTTGGCCGAGCAGTAGCTCAGGGCCTCTTTGGCGCCGGCGGCCATGCGCTTCAGGTTGTACTCGTGGCCGGGCTGGTAGTAGATTTCGATGGGCAGGGTGCGCCCGCCGGCCGTGTCCACCCACTTATCGGTGTACTTCTGGTAGCGCGCCGACAGGAAGGTGTAGAAGTTGAGCATGGGCCGGTCCATCTTGTAGTGGAAGTAGCGGCGGCCGTCTTTGGTCCATTCCTTCTGCAGGTAGCCGGGGGCCATGGCCGTCTGGTCGGCGTCGGTGCTGACGGTGGTTTCAAACCGGATCCAGTCGGCGTCGTTGCTGATGTAGGTGTTCTGGCGGGCCTTCAGGTCGTCGACGCGGGCCATGCGGGGCTTGGGCTGCAGGCCGTAGGTTTTGCGGTCTTTGTCGCTGCTCAGCTCGGCTTCTTCGCGGTAGCCCAGGCCGGGCAGGTAGCGGCTGCTGATGAACGTGCCGTTGTAGACGATGTCGGTGTTGGAATCCGAGTTGGGGAAGCCGCGCTCCTGGTACGCGAGGCGGAACGTGAGCGGCAGCGAGTCGCCGGGGGCCAGGGGCCGGGCCAGGCGGTAGAGGCGCAGCTGGAACGTGGTATCCTGCAGGGCCAGCGTGGCCTGGCCGGGGGCGCCCAGGCTGATGGCCTGCACGCGCGGGTTCAGCTCGGCCGGCAAGCTCACCAGCACCGTATCGAGAGGCTGGCTGTGCTTGTTCACCAGCATATAGCGGCCTTCGAAGTGCACGGCGCGGGTGCCGGGGAAGATATCGGTGTTCACGCGCACGGCCACGATGCGCGGCTGGCGCACGTCTTTGAGGCGGCGGTAAAGCTGCTCGTAGCGCAGCTGCAACTGCTCGTTCTGCTTGGCCGTGCGGTATTTGTTGAGCACGTTGGTGTTGTAGAAGATGTAGGCGCCGGCCCCGAGGCTGATGAGCAGGCCGGCGGCCAGGGTGGCGGTGCTGCCCGCGCCCCAGCGGCGGCGGGCCTCCCGCAGGCGGTTGCCGGCGTCGGTGCCGCGCACCCACAGCAGGTTGCCGAGCAGCACAAACAGCAACGCCACGCCGGCCCACAGCAGCTTGCTCCACCAGAAGGCCGGCAGGAAGTGGCCGTAGCCGTTCATGTCGGAGTAGGGGCCGGGGCCGGGGCCGCCGCCGTAGGCCAGCAGGCGGTGGCCAAGGCCGATGTCGGAGCGGAAGATGTTGGCCACGTAGTAGAGCACCACCACGAAAAAGCCCAGGTACTTGTTGTTGACCACCACCTGCGTGAGCATGGCCAGCACGCACATCAGCAGCAAAAACGGCAGCTGGTACAAGAACAGCGCCTGGAGGTAGAGCCCAATTTCGTAGCGGAAATAGCCTTTGAAGGTCTGAATCAGCAAACCCACTACCATCACCATCAGCAGCAGCACCACCTGCACCAGCCCCAGGGCGGCCAGCTTGCTCAGAAACGGCACCCACGAGGGCACCGGCACGGCGTCGGCAATCTGGGCCACGCGGGCTTCCCGCTCGCGCCACACCAGCTCACCCGAGTAGAAGATGATGATGGCCAGAAAGAACAGGAAAAACGAGCCGCTGGCCAGCGTCAGCACTTCGTGTGTGACGGGGTAGGTAGTGGTGTCGAACGTTTTGCCCACCTGCGACACCATGGCCAGCAGGAAAATCACGCCCGCGCCTACCAGCGCCGCGAAGTAGCGGTTGCGCACGATGCCCCGAAACTCCAGCTTGGTGAGGCTCCACCACTGGCGCAGGTGCATCGCGCCGCTGAAATCCTGGTGCACGGCGGGCAGGCGCAGCGTGGCGCCGGCCGGGGCCAGCGCCGCTTCGGGCGCGGCCGCCGCGGTGGCTTTGCGGGTTTTCTTCGATACCTTCTCGGAGGCCAGGCTGGCAAACCGGAACCGCACGTAGCAGAAAGCCAGCAGCCCAAACCCAATGGCCAGCCACACGGCGCGGTTGAGCAGCATAAACGAGCCGAGCGGCAGCAGCTGGGTGTTTTTCTCGGCGGCCGTCCAGTAGCGGGTCGTGAAGAACTGCGCGCCCAGCCCGAAGGCGTCGAGGGCGGCGGCCAGGTATTCGTTTTTGAGGTCGGAGGTGTAGGCGCTGGAAATCAGGTAGCCGATGAGCAGCGCCACGGCCCCGATGTAGGTGCTCAGAATGTTGCGCGTGAGCGTGGCCATGGTAAAGAAGATGGCCCCCGTAAACAGCAGGTTGGGCAGCACAATCAGCACAAAGGGCCACACGTAGCTGCCGGCCGGCGCCGACGCCAGAAACCGGTCGGGCTCCACGCCGGGCAGTATGCTACCCACGGCCGCGCCCACCAGAATGCCGCTGAACACCAGCACCGCAATCAGGTAGGAGCCCAGGAAGCGCCCGCCCAGGTAGCCCCACTTGCTGATGGGCTTGGTGTAGAACAGCGGGTGCGCCTGGTACTCGAAGTCGCGGTACACGGGGTTGCCCATCAGCGACGAGGCAATGATAATCCCGAACACACTCAGCACGCTGATGATAAGGGTCAGCGAGTAGGGCGAGTTGATTTTCACCACCTGCCCGTCGCCGCCAAGCGCGATGCTGACGCCGCCGCCAAACGCGCCGCCCGAAGCTGCCACCAGCAGCCCCGCCATCAAAGCCAGCAGCCCAAAGTAAATCCAGGTTGCGGGACGCCGCAGCCGGTATTTCAGCTCAAAAAGAAGTATGGGAAGAAACATGAGCGTTTCAATTAAAAATTGAGAATTAAAAATTAAAAATGACTGGCATCAGCACACTGCGAAACACTGCGCCTTCCACTGCGAAACCCTGCGAGAAACTCGTCCTACGCCTCTGCAAAGCCACCTTTTACTTTCAATTCTGAATTCTTGATTTCCGCGAAATACACGTCTTCCAGGTCGGGCTGCACGGCCTCGAATCCGCTGTCGGGGGCCGAGTCGGCCAGCACGTGTACCACGGTTTTGCCCGCGAACAGGCGCGAGCTGATGACGGTGTGGGCGGCCTGCAGGGCGGGCAGCTCGGTTTTCTCCACCAGCTTCTTCCAGACCTTGCCTTTTAGCTCGTTCATCACCGAGAGCGGGTCGCCGGTGAGCAGCACTTCACCCTTGTTGATGATGGCCATGCTGCGGCACAGGTCGCTCACGTCTGACACGATGTGCGTGCTCAGAATCACGACGCGGTTTTCGCCAATTTCCGACAGCAGGTTGTGGAAGCGGTTGCGCTCGGCTGGGTCGAGGCCGGCCGTAGGCTCATCCACGATGATCAGGCGCGGGTTGCCGAGAAGGGCCTGCGCAATGCCGAAGCGCTGCTTCATGCCGCCGGAGTAGCCGCCCACGTGCTTTTTGCGCACCTCGTAGAGGTTGGTTTGCTGCAGCAGCGCCGCCACCGTTTCCTTGCGCTCCTTGCTGTTGCCGATGCCCTTGAGCACCGCGAAATGGTCGAGCAGCTCCTCGGCCGACACGCGCGGGTACACCCCGAATTCTTGCGGCAGATAGCCCAGCACGCGGCGCACGGCCTCTTTGTCGCGCAGCACGTCGATGTCGTCGAGCCAGATGCTGCCCGTGTCGGCGTCCTGCAGCGTGGCAATGGTGCGCATCAGGCTGGATTTGCCGGCGCCGTTCGGGCCTAGCAGCCCAAACATGCCGTTGGGGATGGTGAGCGTTACGCCCTTGAGCGCCTGCGTGCCGTTGGGGTAGGTTTTGGTGAGGTTGCTGATGGTAAGCGCCATGGTGGAATAAGAAAGGAAGAGTGGAGAGTTCGGGCAGATGAATCGAAGAAAGGGCGCCGGCATTACAGCCGGCCGCTAACCGGATGCCGAAACCACGGCAACGGTTGCCCGCTGTGGAGGGCTTCTGGCTCAAATATCCATAATCCCCTATTCTCAGTCCTGCTTTTTATGACGACCACGTTTTCTTCGTGACCAACGCCCGGTTTTTGCTGGCCAACGCCGTTGGTCATGTTTATGCGGGCCGGTGGGGGAGGGGCCGTAGTTTTGTCCCATGACACTTTCTGTTTTTGTCCGCTCGCGGGCCCTGCGGCACGGGCTGGTCTGGGTGCTGGTGCTGGCGCTGATTGGGCTGCTGGCCGTGCTGGAGCCGGCCGGCGCCCCCGAAAAGCTACGCCGCACGGCCGTGCTGCTGCCCGTAGCGGCTCTGGCGATTTATGTGCACTTCTGGGCGTTGCGCACCATGCTGGAGCAGCGCCACTACGCCTCCTATGCAGCTACTACCGCCGGGATTCTGCTGAGCGGGGCCTGGCTGCTGGTACTGCTCAACCAGCTGGCGCACGTGGTGCAGACCCGGCCCGGCGGCCCCACCACGTTTGCGTATCTGCTGGGGCTGGCGGCCGGCAATCTGCTGCTGGCTCTGGTGCTGGGCACGCTGCCGCACTATGTGCGGCGCGGCGTGCTGAGCCACTACCAGATGCAGGAGCTGCACGCCCGGCAGCTGGAAACCGAGCTGAGCTTGCTGAAAGCCCAGGTCAACCAGCACTTCCTGTTCAACACCCTCAACAACCTCTACGGCCTCAGCCTGGCCGCCCCCGACCAGATGCCGGAGGCCCTGCTGCAGCTGGCCGGCCTCATGCGCTACCAGCTCGACAGCTCCCGCCAGCACCTCGTGACGGTGGGCACCGAAGCCGAGTACCTGGCCAACTACATCGGGCTGGAAAAGCTGCGCCTGCGGGCCAACTCGCACGTTGACTTCACGGCAGACCTGCCGCACCCCGACCAGCCATTGGCCCCGCTGCTGCTGCTGCCGCTCGTAGAAAACTGCTTCAAGCACGCCATCGGCCCCAGCGGCGACAACACCATCCGCATCACGCTTAGCCAGACGCCCACCGGCCTCACCCTGCGCACCGAGAACAGCATTCCGCCCCACTTCAAGCCCACGCCCTCGGGCCTGGGGCTGCCCAACCTGCGGGCCCGGCTGGAGCAGTTCTACCCCGGCCCGCGCCACCAGCTCACCCTCAACGCCACCGCCACCCACTACACCGCCGAGCTGTTGCTGCAGCTGTGAGGTTGAAAAAGAGCGTCATGCAGAGCACGGAGAACGTCATGCAGAGCGCAGCCGAAGGCGAAGCGAAGCATCTCGCCAGTGTGGTGAAACCAAAACCATCGAACGATTGAGCTACCATTGCACGCGAGATGCTTCGCTCCGCCTCCGGCTGCGCTCTGCATGACGTTCTTTCGCCATTGTTCTTACCATCCCGCCTAACCTATGAATGCTGCTGCCCCGCTGCGTTGCCTGCTCGTCGATGATGAGCCTTTGGCCCACACCGTGCTGCACGCCTACCTCGACCGGCTGCCTGGGCTGGCCACCTGGGCCGGCAGCTGCTATGGCGCCGTGGAGGCCCTGACGCTGCTGCGCAACACGCCCGTCGATGTGCTGTTTCTGGACGTGGACATGCCCGAGCTGACCGGCCTGGAGCTGCTACGCGCCCTGCCGCAACCGCCGCAGGTGGTGCTGTGCACGGCCCACGCCACCCACGCGCTGGAAGCCTTCGACCTGGGCGTGGTGGACTACCTGCTGAAGCCCATCCGCTTCGAGCGGTTCGTGAAGACCGTGACGCGGCTACACACACTGCTGGCCGAACGCAGCCCGGTGACAGCCCTGGCAGCTCCGGCACCCCCGTCCGCTGCGCCCTCCCCGGCTCCCGACTCGTTTTTCCTGAAAACCGACGCCGGCACCGAGCGGGTGCGGTTCTCGGAGCTGCTCTACGTGGAAGGCTACGGCAACTTCGTGAAGTGCCACACAGCCGCGGGCCGCACGCTGCTCACGGCCGAAACCATGAAGCAGATGGAAAGCACTTTGCCCGTCGCCCAGTTTCTGCGCGTGCACAAGTCGTATCTGGTGAACATGACGTGCGTGGAGCGTCTGAGCGGCAACTGCCTGCACGTAGGCGGCCGCGAGGTGCCCGTAGGCAGCACGTTCCGCACCGACGTGCTGCGTCGACTGCAGCTACGCTGAGGGAAAGTGAAGCGGCAGTAGCGCGAACTTTTAGTTCGCGCTACTATGCTGAGTGGTAGATCAAATGCGGAAAAGTACTGGCGCCGGTTCCGGGTAATTCGGTACATTCAGCCCACCTGGCTCGTCCCGACTTATGAAACGCCCCGCTGACTTCTGGCTTTTGCTGTTTGGCCTGCTCGGCGTGCTCCTGCTGGCCGGTTTCGGCAGCCGGGCCCAGCCCGCGCCCCTGCGGTTCCGCACCTTCACCGCCGCCGACGGGCTGGCCGAAAACAGCGTCTACAGCCTCGTGCAGGACCAGCGCGGCTTTCTGTGGGTGGGCACTCAGGATGGCCTCTGCCGCTACGACGGTGTGGGGTTTCGCACGTTTCGGGCCGATGCCCGCCGCCCCACCAGCTTGGCCAGCAACTTCGTGCTTTCGCTGTGCCTCGATCCGCAGGGGCAGGTGTGGGTGGGCACCGGCGGCGGCCTGTCGCGCTACAGCCCGCGCACCGGGCAGTTCCGCACCTACCGCGCCGAGCCCGGCGACTCCAGCGGCCTGACCAGCAATTTCATCCGGGTGGTGTACTGCGACCGGCAGGGGCGGGTGTGGGCCGGCTCTGAGGACGGCCTGCACCAGATGAACCCCGCCGCGCGCCGCTTCGCCGTGTTCCGGCACGCGGCCGGGCCCGGCAGCAGCCTCCGGCGCAACTCCGTGCGGGCCCTCACCCAGGACCAGGCCGGCCAGCTGTGGGTGGGTACCGGCGAAGGCGTCGTCAGCCGCCTCGATATGGCTGGCCGCCTGCTGCTGCCCGACCCTCGCCTGCCGGCCGCCGGCGCCATCACCAGCCTCTGCCCCGACCGCCGCGGCGGGCTGTGGGTGGGCGCCGAGTCCGGGACGTTGGCCTACTTGCCCCCGGCCGGTGGGGCTGCCCGCTTTTTCCGGCCGGGCCCAGGAGCGAGCAACTTGCCGGCCGGCGGCATCCGTAGCCTGCTCACCGATCAGCAGAACACGCTGTGGGTGGGCACCAACGAAGGTCTATGCCGCTACGAACCCGCCACCGGCACCTTTCGGCGCGCCGCGCACGAGCCGCTCAACCCGTTCAGTCTGCCTGAAAATACCGTGCAGACTCTGCTGCAGGACCGCGCCGGGCTGCTATGGGTGGGCACCGAAGCCGGCCTCAGCCAAACCGACCTGCGCGCCCGCGACTTTCGGCGGGTACCTGCGCCTGCTGCGCCCGCGCCGGTGTGGGCCGTCACGTCGGATGCGGCGGGACGGCTCTGGATTGGCACCGAAGACCAGGGCCTTCTGTGCTACGAGCCCGCCACCGGCCGCTACCGCAGCTTCCTCCACAACCCCGCCCAGCCCGGCAGCCTGGCCCAGGACTTCGTGCGGGCACTGAGTTTTGATGCCGCCGGCCGCCTGTGGGTGGGCACCCAGAGCCAGGGCCTCGACTGCCTGGAGCCGGGCGGCACCGCGTTCCGCCACTACCGCCACGACCCCGCCAACCCCGCCAGCCTCTCCGACGATTTCGTGCGCTCCGTGTACCAGGACCCTGCCGGGCAGCTGTGGGTGGGCACCGAGGGCGGCCTCAACCGCCTCAGCGCCGCTACCGGCCGTTTCACCACCTTCCGCTACGACCCCGCCCGCACCGCCAGCCTGCCCAACAACTTCGTGCGCGTGACGCTGCAGGATGGCCGCGGCCGCCTGTGGGTGGGCACCGGCGGCGGCGGCCTCAGCTGCTTCGACCCCGTCACCGGCCGCTTCCGCACCTTCCGGGCCGATGGCCGCAACCCCCGCAGCCTGAGCAGCAACTTCGTGCGCTGCCTGCTGCTCGATGGGGCCGGCACGCTGTGGGTGGGCACCGAAGGCGGAGGCTTCTGCCGCCTCGATGATGCCGAGCAGGGCAATTTCACCACCTTCCGCGAAGCCAGCGGCCTGCCCAACGACGTGGTGTATGGCATGCAACACGACAGCCAGGGACACCTGTGGCTGTCGACCAACAAGGGCATTGCGCGTTTCGACCCCAAAACCGGCCGGTTTTTCACGTTCGACGAGCGCGACGGCCTGCCCCAGGACGAGTTCAACGCCGGTGCCAGCCACCGCGGAACCGATGGGCAGCTGTATTTCGGCGGAGCCAACGGCTTGGTGGCATTTCTGCCCGCCGCCGTGCGCACCAACCCCGTGCCGCCGGCCGTGGTGCTCACCGAGCTGCGCAAGTTCAACCGCCCGGTGGAGCTGCCCGATACCTCCATCACCGAGCGGCGCGTGCTGCGCCTGGCCCCGCAGGACTACTTTTTCTCGCTGGAATTTGCAGCCCTCAACTTCCGCCAGCCCGACAAAAACCGCTACGCCTATCTGCTGGAAGGCTTCGACCAGGACTGGATTGAGGCCGGCCGCCGCCGCGAGGCCAACTACACCAACCTCGACCCCGGCACCTACACCTTCCGGGTGCGCGCCACCAACAACGACGGCGTCTGGAGCCCGCGCGGGGCCGCACTCCGCATCATCGTCACGCCACCCTGGTACCAGACGTGGTGGTTTCGGATTGCACTGGGCTTAATGGGAGGGATGCTGCTATTTGTGGCGTACCGGCTGCGGGTGGGGCACCTGCTCACGCTGGAGCGGGTGCGCCACAGCATCGCCCGCGACCTGCACGACGATATGGGCTCCACGCTCAGCAGCATTTCCATCCTGAGCCAGATTGCGCGCAACCACCAGCGCCAGCAGCGCCCCGAGCAGGCCGCGGTCCTGCTGGAGCAAATCGGCGACTCGTCGCGCCGCATGCTCGACGCCATGGACGACATCGTGTGGGCTATTAACCCCGCCCACGACGGCCTCGACGACGTGACGGCGCGCATGCGCAGCTTCGCCTCGGATGTGCTGGAGGCCCGCGGCATTGAATTCACGTTTCGGGCCGAGCCCTCGGTGCAGGGCCTGAAGCTGGATATGCGGGCCCGCCGCGAGTTCTTTCTGCTTTTCAAGGAAGCCATAAACAACCTGGCCAAGTACGCGCAGTGCCAGCACGCCCGCATCCGGCTGGCCTACCAGCAGGGCCTGCTCCACCTCACCGTACAGGACGATGGCGTGGGCTTCGACCCCACCAGCCCCGCTCAGGGCAGCGGCAACGGCCTCACCAACATGCGCAGCCGAGCTGCCGCCCTCGCCGGCCACCTCACCATCGAAACCGCCCCCGGCAAAGGCACCACCCTGCACTTGAAAGTGCCGCTGAATGATTGATTTTTTGGTGATGGGGGTATGAGGTGATGGGGTGATGAAGCCAGAACGTCATTCCGAGCGGAGCGAGGAATCTCGCCAGTATAGTACTCACCAGCAAACAGGCTCACCAAAAAAACTCGTCTGGCTCCCCCTCTCCACGGGAGAGGGGGCCGGGGGTGAGGCGAACGTCAGCACGCGAGATTCCTCGCAGGCTCGGAATGACGTTCTGGCTTCATCACCTCATCACCCAACCCCATTCACATCATCATGTAGGCGCATCTGGTGGCCGCAACGCGTATATTAACCGAATTCTTACCACCTGCCGGCTTTGCGCCATGGAAAACAGCATCCGCGTTCTGATTTACGAAGACAATGCTGACCTACGCACCAGCCTGGGCCAATTACTGGCCGGCTCGCCGGGCCTGACGCTGGCCGGCGCGCTCAGCAACTGCACCCAGGCCGAAGCCGACATGGAGCGCCTTCGCCCCGACGTGGTGCTCATGGATATCGACATGCCCGGCTGCACCGGCATCGAAGGCCTGCGCCGCATCAAAGCCGTGGCCCCGACCATCAATGTGGTGATGCTGACGGTGTTTGAGGAAAACGACCGGGTGTTTGCCGCCATCTGCGCCGGTGCCGACGGCTACCTGCTCAAGAAAACCCCGCCGGCGCGCATCATCGATGCCATTAGCGAGGTGCGGGCCGGGGGCGCCCCCATGACGCCCGCCATTGCCCGGCAGGTGCTGCGCCTGTTTCCGAAAACGCCACCCCGCCCCGTTTCCGACGAGTCGCCGGCCAACCTGAGCGCCCGCGAGCAGGAGATTCTGGGGCTGCTGGTGGAAGGCTACAGCTACAAGATGATTGCCGCCGACCGGGGTATCAGCATCGATACTGTCCGCTCGCACATCAAGAAAATCTACGAGAAGCTGCACGTGCGCTCCATGACCGAAGCCGTGAGCAAAGCCCTGCGCCAGGGCCTGACCTGAAACCTGTGCCAACGGGTGGCTACATGATTGTGCGATTGACAACGGCGGCAGAAAAGCGCAATTTCAACTCGACCAACAACCCCGGCCCCGGCATTTCCACTGCGGGCATTCGGGGTTGGTTGGGTGTCCAAATGCCTACCAATATGCCACATACGCGTCCGCAGCTGCTTATTTGCCTGCTGGGTCTCTGGATCCAGCAGCGTCCGGCCCTGGCCTAACTTCGAGCCATAGCCGATCCTATACCTCACCGGCCAGCACTGCTGCCGCCCGGTGTGCTGCGGCCGTTGCAGGCCGGCAGGTTCCCGTCGCCGACAGGTGCGCCGCTTGCTGGCGCCCTGCCGACGACGGCTCCGGAATACCGCAAAAATGGTGCATACGCGGCGGAAAAGCCTATATTCGGCATCCGTCTACTGTGTTATCCGCCTTGTGTATGCGTCTGCTCCGCGACCTGAAGCTCGATGAGGTATTTGTGCTCGACATCGAAACCGTGCCCTGCGTCGGCTGCCACGACGATCTGCACGACATGCTCAAGGAACTGTGGGAGCACAAATGCCACGCCCTTCGCCGCGAGAAAGGCTGGATTTCGCACCACGACCATATTGCCCCGCTGCCCGACACGCTGCACGCCGCCACGCTGTTCGAGCAGGCCGGCATCTACGCCGAGTTTGGGCGGGTGGTGTGCATTTCGGTGGGTCGCTTCCGCTACACCCCCGACGGCGAGCTGCGCTTCAGCGTGAAGTCCTTCTATGGCCACGACGAGAAAGAGCTGCTTCGGGAGTTCAGCGACGTTATCAGCCACCGGCCGCATTTTCGGCTGTGCGGGCACAATGGCAAGGAGTTCGACTTCCCGTACCTGTCGCGCCGCATGCTCATCAACGGCTTGGCGCTGCCGCCCCACCTCGATACGGCCGGCAAAAAGCCCTGGGAAGTGCCGCACCTCGACACCATGGAGCTGTGGAAGTTCGGCGACCGGAAGTCGTTTACGTCGCTGAGTCTGCTGGCTGCCATGTTCGGGATTCCCACGCCCAAAGACGACATCCAGGGCAAAGATGTGGCCCGCGTGTACTACGAAGACAACGACCTGCCGCGCATTGCGCGCTATTGCCAGAAAGACATCATCACCACGGCCCGCCTGCTGCTCCGCTTCCGCGGCGACGAGCCCTTTCCGGACGAGGCCGTGCAGTACGCCGAAGACCCTGCCACCGCCCTGCGTCGCGCCTGATTCGCTCGAAAACAACCGGAGCCATTAGTCAAATGATGAAGCTTCCTGAAATGAAGCTGGCTGGCTGTGGCATGCTCAATATAACTCTTGGTGTAAAATAAATTAAATAAATAATTGAAATATTATAATTAAAATTTATCTTTTGGGTGAAGAAGGCTTTAGCGGGTAGGATAAGATGGAAAACACACTCAATCAGTCGGTACTGGATGCTTTTACCGACCAGGTAACCGATGACCTCGGCAGCCGCAATCAAGTGGCGGGGGCAGCCATTCGTAACGGCCTTAGCCATACGGTGCCGTTCTCACTCTACACGCTGCTCAACCGTGTGGAAGGCCCTTACGGCCCGGAAATGTTCTGGCAGCTCAGCCGCGAGGCCTACGATGCCCACGTAACGGAACACTTGCCGGCCCTCGACCAGACTGGGTGGCAGAAGCGGGGCGAAGACCTGCTACACGACTTGCTGGGCGACTCTTATACCAGCGTTTTACAAGAACAGTCCGCTGCCACCAACCTAGCGCCCGGCGTAGCGGCCCAGCTTCTGGGCTGCAGTACGGTGGCAGTCTTGGGCGTGGCCGGCGAGCATGCCCGCGAGCATAGCCTCGATCCGGTGGCGCTGGCTTTATGGCTGCGGCAGGAGAAAGACCCGCTACGTCGGGCGCTGCTCTCAGTACCGCAGGCCGCTACAATCGGCAACCACGACCAGGTCCCTGCTTTGGTCCCTGATATGCCTCCCAGTTCCTCGGTAGCTGCCTGGGCTACAGCGCCGGCCGCTCTAGTAGCCGAAACGCCAACCGCGCGCTGGCAGTGGAGCCTGCTGCTGCTGCTGGCGGTGTTACTGGGCTATTTGTTCGGACATGACCGGCTGGGCGCGCCTACCACGTCACTTGTGGCTCCGGCCGCAGCGGTAACATCAACACGGCTCGCGCCCTCTGCCGAAACCAGGCAGCCCGGCCGCTATGACGACGCCAGCGGCAACTACATCTACGACACCGGCCAGCCCATCATTCTGCGCCTGGCCGACGGCACCACCCAGAAAGTAGGGGCCAATTCCACCGAAAACCGCCTGTTCACCTTCCTCGCCGACCCTGCCATTCAGGTGGATTCAGTGAACCGCACCAAGGGCTGGATCAACTTCGACCGGGTGTACTTCGAGCCCGGCGCTACCACGCTCACCGATGAGTCGTTTATGCAACTGCGCAACGTGGCCAGCATCCTCAAAACCTTCCCGACTTCGGTCGTGAAGCTGGGTGGCTACACCGACAGTACCGGCAACCCGCTCAAAAACTTCCAGCTTAGCGAGGAGCGGGCCAAAACGGCCATGTTGGCCATGGCCGGTATGGGCATCGATATGAACCGGATTCAGGCCAAGGGATACGGTGGCAAGTACTTCATCACGCCCAACACCACGCCCGAAGGCCGCGCCCTTAACCGCCGCATCAGCATCCGGGTGATTAAGAAGTGAGTATTGAGCATTGGGTATTAAGCACTTAGGGTGAAGTGCTGATTAGGTTCTTACTACTCAATACCAAGTACTCAAATCTTACTACTTAATAGTGCCAGGCGTGGTGCGCTTGGCGGCTTCTGTCCGGGCCAGTTCCAACGCTTTTTCCAATACCGGGTCGCGCTGCTGCTGCAGGGCGGGCAGGGTGTTTTCTATCAGCACGTCGGGCTGCACGCCTACGTCTTCAAGGAGTTGGCCGGCGGGGGTGGTGTAGCGCTGGTGGGAGAGGGTCACGTCGAGGCCGTTGGGCAGGTGCACGCTGTACATATCGGAGAGCATGCCCTTAGTGGCGGTGCCTATATGCGTCACCTGGGGCAGCTGAGTGAGGGCAATGGTTAGGTCCTCGGCGGCGCTGGCGGTCTGGTCGGAGGTGAGTAGGATGACCGGGCCGGCGAAGCGCGGACCAGCGGCGGGCGTTACGTACACGGGCTGTGGTTCCGTAAACCGGTCGTAACCGCCGGGCTGGCGCAGGGCTTTGTAGCTGGTCAGGACCCGCTCGGTTGCGAAGTGCCCGGCCAGCTCCACACCACTGTGGCCGCCGCCGTCGTCGCGGACGTCCAGCAGCAGCACCTGGCAACCGCTCAGCTGCTTCAAGGCCTGCGAAAACAGCTTCTCCAGCCGCTGTTGATCCTTCTTCTCCTGCGCGTCGGTGCCGATGGCGCCGCTGATATCGGCGAAGTTACGGGTGAGGTGCAGGTAGCCGATGCCGCCGCTGCGGCTCACGTAGAGCGGCTGCTTGCCTTTGAAATCAGGGCCGAGCCCTTTTAGTGGGCCGAAGCCGGCTGCCTGCAACTGCTGCCCGGCTACCCGCCAGAACTCGGGTTGCACGGCCTTGAAGGTTTGCTTGAACGAGTTGCGGCGGCTTTCGCCCTTGAACAGGATGGTTTCGCCCTGGCTAATAGTGATGTGCCCATCGTGCAGCGGTGCCACCATGCGGCTAAGTACCTGCACCAACGAATCCTGCGGCGTCTGGGCCGTGATGCGGGGGCGGTAGGCGCGGTAGGTGGCGTCCCAGTCGACCTGTTTGAGCGGGAAGAAGGCGTAATGGTCGCGGAAGGCCTGCCAGAATTGCTCGAAGCTTTGCTCGGGCAGGCTGGAGGCGGCCGGCGTCTGAGCAGGAGCAGCAAATGGGAAGAGCAGACAAAACAGAAAGCCGACGCGTTTCATAGCACAGATAAGGAACGGTGAATACCAGCGCAAGTAAAGCAAGTTGCCGGTAACGGTTCGGTGCGCAGTACAGTGCGGAAACGATGACGAGACGCAATATTTTGCGTCTCGTCATTGAACGATGGGGAGTGCACGGACGCAACAACATCAGCAATGATGAGACGCAAAATATTGCGTCTCTACAACTCACGACGGAATATTCACCCGCATTGCGGCAAAGGTTGGCAACAAAAAAACGTCTCCGCCGGAGAGGCAGAGACGCTTCTGAAGCTTGTGGAAGCGTGGTGCTTACAGCACGCCGGCCACCAGACCGGGCAGCACGCCCAGCAGCACCGTGAGGGCCGCCAGCAGCAGTAGCGCGCCAGCCTGGAACGTAGTCACGGGCACGGCTTCGGCGGTTTCGGCGTCGGTGTCGCGCATGTACATGGCAATGATGGGGCGCAGGTAGTAGTAGATGCTTACCATCGACATCACCACGGCAAATACCACGAGGCCGATGTAGCCATTCTCTACGGCCGCCGAGAACACGAAGAACTTACCGAAGAAGCCACCCGTGAGCGGAATGCCGGCCAGGCTCAGCATGGATACCGTGAGCGAGAAGGCCAGCAGCGGGTTTGTTTTGGCCAGCCCGTTCAGGCCGTTGTAGTCCTCGCGCATGCGGGCATCGGCCACCAGCTTCACCACCCCGAAGGCGGCGACGGTGGCTACCGAGTAGGCCAGCGAGTAGAACAGGATGCCATTGGCCGAAGCGCCTTCCAACTGGCCGTTGTAGGCTACCAGCGCAATCAGCAGGTAGCCGGCGTGGGAGATGCTGGAATAGGCCAGCATGCGCTTGATGCTGGTTTGAGCTACGGCGCCCACGTTGCCGATGAGCAGCGTGAGCACGCACATGGCGGTGAGGGTGGGCAGCCAGATGCCCTGGGCGTTGGCGGCCGGGAAGGCCTGCACCAGCAGCTTTAGGAAGGCGGCGAAACCGGCCGTCTTCACAATCGTGCTCATGAAAGCGGCGAAGAACGTGGGCGTGCCCTCGTACACGTCGGGCGTCCAGAAGTGAAACGGCGCGGCCGATACTTTAAAGCCAATGCCAATCAGCATCAGCAACATGCCAATGTAGAGCATGGGCTTCAGCGACTCGAAGCCGGGAGCCGGGTTCTGCACCGCGAAGCTGATTTCGCTGAGCACAAACGTGCCGGTAGCGCCGTACAGCAGCGCCATGCCGAACAGCAGGATGCCAGTGAAGAAGGCACCCATCAGGAAGTACTTGAGGGCGGCCTCGTTGGAACGCAGGTTGCGCTTATCGGAGCCAGCCAGCACGTACATGGCCACGCTCAGGATTTCGATGCCCAGAAACAGCATCAGCAGGTGGTTGTAGCTCACCAGCATGATGGCGCCCACCAGCGAGAACAGCAGCAGCGAGTAGTACTCGGCCAGGTTGGCCTCGCCGTCGAGCACGTACTTCTGGGAGAAGGGAATCAGCACCAGCGCCGTGAACAGCGCGATGCCCGTGAAGGCCACCGAGAAGTTGTCGATGGTGAGCATGCCGTTGAAGAACGACTGCGTGCTACCCCAGTCGAGGAAGTTCACCGTCAGCACCGCGCCCAGGATGAGCATCATCACGGGCAGCAACAGCCGGTTGGAGCGACGGAACCCCAGGAAGAGGTTACCTAGGCCCAGAACGGAAAGTAGAATGATGGAATTCATTAGCAGAGAATGTAGTTGCCACGGGCTCGGCCGCAGACCACTAGCCGTTTAGCGTTTAACTACCTCGTTCAGAATGTTCATCACGCTGCCTTCCGACAGGTGCAGGAACGTGTTGGGGAACAGGCCAATCCAGAATACCAGCACGATGAGCGGCACCAGCAGGGCCAGCTCCGAGCCGGTGAGGTCGGTGAAGGTTTCGGTGAACGAGGAATCGGGGCCGAGCATCACGCGCTGGAACATGCGCAGCAGGTATACCGCCCCCAGAATGATGGTCACGCCGGCAACGGCACCCATCCAGTGGTTGAACTGGTACACGCCGGCCAGCAGCAGGAACTCACCCACGAAGCCGTTGGTGAGCGGCAGGGCCACCGTGCCCAGCAGCAGCACCAGGAAGCACACCGTCAGGACGGGCGCTTTGCGGGTGAGGCCACCCAGGTCGGCGATGTTGCGGGTGCCGGTGCGGCGCTCAATGGCGTCGGCAATGAAGAACATGCCCACCACGTTTACACCGTGAGCCAGCATCTGAATGCCGGCGCCCTGCAGACCCATCTGGGTGAGCGAGAACACGCCGGCAATCATCAGGCCCACGTGCGACAGAGACGAGTAGGCAATCAGGCGCTTCACGTCCTGCTGGCGAATGGCGATGATGGCGCCGTAGATGATGCCGATGATGGCCAGAATCAGGATCAGGTTCTGCCAGTAATCAACGCCCATGGGCACCACGGGCAGCAGCCAGCGCATGCAGCCGTAGATACCCATTTTCAGCATGATGCCCGAGAGCAGCATAGTGGCCGGGGCCGGGGCCTCGGTGTAGGTATCGGGCTGCCAGGTGTGGAAGGGGAAGATGGGCATCTTCACGGCGAAGGCCGCGAAAATCAGCCAGAACAGCCATACCTGCGTTGCGGCGGGCAGGTTCAGGGCATAGAACGAGGCCAGGGCCGAGTTGTGGGCCGAGAGGCCGTCGGCCGAGGGGCCGGTCTGGAAGTAGAGGTACACGAAGCCGGCCAGCATGAACAGCGAGCCGATGATGGTGTACAGGAAGAACTTGAACGTGACGCGGGCCCGGTTCACGCCGCCCCACACGCCAGCCAGGAAGTAAATCGGAATCAGGGCCACTTCCCACATGAAGTAGAACAGGAAGGCATCCTGGGCCGTGAACACGCCCACCAAGCCCGTTTGCATGAACAGTACCAGCGCGTAAAACACCGACTCGTTCTCGAAGTTGCGGCGGAAGGCGCTCAGCAGAATCACGGGCACCAGCACGGCCGTCAGCAGCACCAGCAGCAAACTCAGCCCGTCCATGCCCACCGCGAAGTGGATACCGGCTGAGGGAATCCAGTTCAGATTGAAGCTGAATTGGCCACTGTTGTTGGTGTTGAACGTGAGGGCCGCGTAGGCCGTCAGCGCAAATTCAACCAGGGCCGCGCCCAGCGCCGGAACCCGGGCCGCACGGCCTTTGAAGAAGTGCAGCAGCAGGGCGGCCGCCACGGGCCAGAGTAGAAGAAGGACAGTCAGCATGCGTTATCTGGATGCGGATGAAGCCGGTGAAAAAGTCCGGTCCGGCCGTCAGTAGAATTAGAATTTCCCGAAGTTCAGCGCCATCACCAGCACGATGCCCACCACCATCAGAATGAGGTAGGTTTCCACGGAGCCGGTTTGCACGTAGCGCAGGAGCTGGCCTCCGCCCATGGTCAGGCGGCCGAAGCCGTTCACGATGGGGTCGATGATGCCGTTTTCCACGTAGCGGAACAGGCCGCGCGAGAGCCACATGATGGGGCGCACGAACAGGGCATTGTACAACTCGTCGATGTAGTACTTGTGGTGAATTAGATTTTCGAGGAAGCCGCGCGACTCGCCGTCTTCCACCGGGCGCACCCCGCGGCTCACATACTGCACGTAAGCCAGGATGATGCCCAGCACGCCCGCGCCCACTGAGAGGCCGATGAGCATGAGCTCGGTGGCGTGGTCGGCGTGTACGCCGAAGGCGGCCGGGTTCAGCTGCTTGGAGTAGGTGAACAGCGGCGCGAGGTAGTTGGCCAGATAGGCGTTTTCCTCACCCAGGAAGAAGGGCGCGTTCATGAAACCACCCACGGCGGCCAGAACAGCCAGCACGACAAGCGGCAGCGTCATGGAAGCCGGCGACTCGTGCAGGTGGTGCTTCTGCTCCTCGGTGCCGCGGAACTCGCCGAAGAAAGTGAGGAACAGCAGACGGAACATGTAGAAGGCCGTCAGGAAGGCCGTGAACAGACCCACCGCGTACAGCACCTTGCTGTGCTCGAAGGCGTGCAGCAGGATTTCATCTTTCGAGAAGAAGCCCGAGAAGGGCGGGATGCCGGCAATGGCCAGGCAGCCTACGAAGAACGTAATGAACGTAATGGGCAGCGCCTTGCGCAGGCCGCCCATGCGGCGCATATCCTGCTCGTTGCTCATGGCGTGAATCACGGAGCCCGCGCCCAAGAACATCAGGGCCTTGAAGAAGGCGTGGGTGAGCACGTGGAACAGGGAAGTGCTGTAGCCCATCACGCCTAGGGCAAGGAACATGTAGCCCAGCTGCGAAACGGTGGAGTAGGCCAGCACCTTCTTGATGTCGTTCTGGGCTAGGCCGATGGTGGCGGCAAACAGGGCCGTAGCCGCGCCGATGATGGCAATGACTTCGAGCGTATCGGGGGCCAGCGTGAACAGCACGTTGGCGCGCAGAATCATGTAGATACCGGCCGTTACCATGGTCGCGGCGTGAATCAGGGCCGAAACCGGGGTGGGGCCGGCCATGGCGTCGGGCAGCCAGGTGTAGAGCGGCAGCTGGGCCGATTTACCGGTAGCGCCCACGAACAGCAGCAGCGTAATGGGTACGACGATGGCTACCGTGTACGGGCCAAAATCGTTGTTGAAAGCCTTCTGGAACACCTCGGCGTACTGCACCGAGTCGAAGGTCAGGTAAATCAGGAAGATGCCGAGCAGGAAGCCCAGGTCACCGACGCGGTTGATGATGAAGGCTTTCTTGGCGGCGTTGTTGTAGGCGGTGTTTTTGTTCCAGAAGCCGATGAGCAGGTAGGAGCAGAGTCCCACGCCTTCCCAGCCAATGAACAGAATCACGAAGTTGGCCCCCAGCACCAGCACCAGCATGCTGAACACGAACAGGTTCAGGAAGCTGAAAAACTTGCCCACGTTCTCGTCGTGGTGCATGTAGCCGATGCTGTACACGTGAATCAGGAAACCCACGCCCGTCACCAGCAGCAGCATAATCAGGCTGAGCTGGTCGATCTGGTAGCTGAAGGGAATCTGCATCGAGCCGACTGAAATCCAGTCGAACAGCGTGACGGTGTACTGGTACTGGAAGTTCAGGAACAGGAACACCGAAATGGCGAACGAGCCCAGCACCGCCAGGCTGCTGATGGCACCGGCCACCGTGCCCGAGAGCTTCCGGTTGAGCAGCCCGTTGATCAGAAAGCCCAAAAACGGCAGCAGCGGAATAAGCACGTACAAAAACGTGGAGTACGGCGCGCCGGCAGCAGGGATTACAGTTTCTTGCATATAGTCAGGGACTTGAGGACTCAGGGACTTGAGGACTTGGACTGGTCGATGCCAAGTCCCCAAGTCCCTGAGTCCCTAAGGCCCTTACCTAGAATTTCAGGCGGTTGAGCAGATTAACGTCGGTATTCTGCAGGTTGCGGTAGATCATCACGATGATAGCCAGCCCGACCGCCACTTCGGCGGCGGCCACGGCCATGATGAAGAACACGAATACCTGCCCGTTGGGGTCGGCGCGGTAGGCCGAGAAGGCCGTCAGCAGCACGTTTACGGCGTTCAGCATCAGCTCCACGCACATGAAGATGATGATGGCGTTGCGCCGCGTGAGTACGCCCAGCACCCCGATGGAAAATAGGGCGGCGGCGAAGAAGACGTAGTACTGAAGAGGAACCGTTTGGATAACCTGCGGTATGTTCTGGTCCATGCGGTAGCGTTGGCGGCGGAACGAAGCCCCATCGGCCGGGGCACGACGGGGCAATTAGCTGGCAAAGGTATCCTGAAAATCGGAAAACGCCACCCTTTAAATTGGCCTGATTCGGGCGTTTTCGAGGCGAAGATTCGCTGGAGAACCCGCTACCAGAAACCCGGCCTTACCTTTTTCGCGGCAGGTGCAGCCGCTCCCGTAGGCAAACCGTACTTTAGTACTTCCGCCACCGCAACCTATTTCGCATGAGTATCACGATTGGCAGCTTAGCCGAGCTGCAACAGTACGAGGGCCAGGACCTCGGCACGACGCCCTGGCACACCATCACCCAAGAGCAAATCAACCAGTTTGCCGCCGCCACCCTGGATTTCCAGTGGATCCACACCGACCCCGAGCGCGCCGCCGCTGAGTCGCCGTTTGGCGGCACCATTGCCCACGGCTACCTCACGCTGTCGTTGCTTCCCTACTTTTGGAACCAGCTCGTGCAGGTAGAAAACCTGAAGATGCAGGTGAACTACGAAATCAGCGAGTTCCGCTTCAACCAGGCGGTGGTAGTGGGCAGCGCCGTGCGCCTGCACGCCAAGCTGCTGGCCGTAAAAGACCTGCGTGGCATTGCCAAAGCCAATATTGGCGTAACGATGGAAATCGAGGGCCAGAAAAAGCCCGCGTATACCGGCGTTATTACGTTCCTGTACCACTTTTTGTAGGAGTGATTTTTCAGTATACACGTGTCATTCCGAGCGGAGCGAGGAATCTGGGTACAGACCGTTGTGGCGAGTTATCCAGATTCCTCGCTCCGCTCGGAATGACACGTTTAGACCAGCCCAATAAAATTTCCGCTCCCCGGTAAAGTATCTTCCGGCCCTCCACGTCTGTGTCAGCAGAATGGAACCCCTAGCTCTACCTCTCGACGCTGCACGCATGACGGCCGGCCACCAGGACCTGCAGATACAGGAAGCCGTGCGCACCCAACGGAAGCGGCTGCTGGCGTTTATCCGACGCCGCATTCCCAACGAGGCCGAGGCCGAAGACGTGCTGCAGGACGTGTTTGCCGAGCTGGTGGAAAGCTACCGGCTGATGAAGCCCGTGGAGCAGGCCGCCGCCTGGCTGTTCCGGGTGGCCCGCAACAAAATAACCGACCTGTACCGCCGCAAAAAGCCCGTTTCGCTGGAAAACGAAATGGCCGCCTTTGCTGCCGACGGCGACGAAAACACCCTGTTGCTGGCCGACATCCTGCCCGCCGTAGACGACGCGCCCGAAAACCGGCTGCTGCGCGAAACCCTCATGGAAGCCCTCAGCGACGCCTTGGCTGAGCTGCCAGCCGCCCAGCGTCAGGTCTTCATCTGGCACGAGCTGGAAGACAAAACCTTCCGCGAAATGGAGGAGGAAACCGGCGTCCCGCTCAAAACCCTGATTTCGCGCAAGCACTACGCCGTGCAGCACCTGCGCAAACGCCTCCGCACGCTCTACACCGAGCTGTTTACTGATTAACCAGAACGTCATGCTGAGCTTGCCGAAGCATCTCGCGTGCTGACGTTGCCATATCATTCAGACATCAGCACGCGAGATGCTTCGGCAAGCTCAGCATGACGTTCTTCTAAAAACTACCCGAAATGAACCGCTCCTTTCGCCTGTTACACGGCCTCAAAATACTGCTCCTGATTACGCTGTTCCTGGCCGTGGCCGGCTACGTGACCATGCGCCTTTGGAACTGGCTGCTGCCCGACCTGTTCAACCTGCCCCTCATCAGCATCTGGCAGGCGCTGGGGCTGCTGGTTCTCTCGCGCATCCTGTTCGGGGGCTGGGGCGGCCGCGGCCACCGCGCCGGCTGGGCCCGTAAGCGCCGCCAATGGAAGCAGCAGATGGAAACCCGCCTGGAGTGCCTCACGCCCGAGGAAAAAGAGAAATTCCGCCAGAAAATGGAGGGCGCCTGCACCGGCCCCGCCTGGATGCGCCGCCGCAGTCCGGAAACGGAGTAGGCGGTTTATATCCCGCAGTAAAGCAGCAGCGGCACCTGATTCTTCAGGTGCCGCTGCTGCTTTACTGCGGGATATAGCCCTTCCGCCAGCCTATTGCCGTAACGTGGTTATTCCAGTTCAAGCAGCCACTTTGGAATTGAATCCGGTATTCCAGCCAGTAAGCCCCTTCTGCTCCTTCGTAAACGCCGCCCAATGATAAACATTGGCCAGATGCCGTGATGCTGAATGTATTTACGGAAATTAGAGGGAATGACTGATCTACATCAATGGGCAGATGAACTTGTGGAAGGGTTGGCGTCTGTACTGTGTCAACGGCATTTCCGTGATTCAAAAATGCCTCTGACATTACTCCATCAAGGGTCAAACAGCACTTGCCGACAACTATATCAAAGCAGTCAGAGCCATCCCCGTAGTCTTGAACTTTTGCCCAATCGAAGGACAGAGTCAGTAGATTATTGGCGCGAGTTATAGCCTCGATGGATGAATCGTGAAAACTGATTCGGCCCAAATTGTTAGCTATGGTATACATAGTATTTTCTTGCTTGTTGGTCATAAAAAAGCGCGGCGGCTGATACATCAGCCGCCGCGCTTGGTTTCCACTGAAGCCAGCGGATAATATTAGAAATTCCGCTCGCCTACTTCGCGCTTGCCGAGCATTACGGCACCGACCATGGCTACCAGGAACAGTACCGAGGCCAGCTCGAAGGGCAGCAGGTAATCGGTGTAGAGCTTCATACCCAGCTGGTCTACCATACCAATCTGCGAGTTGAAGGCGGTGCCAGCTGGTACGCCGGTGGGCGTTACGTCTTTCAGGGCGGCTACGAGGATGAGCAGGAGGGAGCCACCGGCTACGGCCGCCGCAATCTTGGCCAGGGCTGGCTTGTGCGGCTCGGTATCCACGTTCAGGTTCAGGAACATAATCACGAACAGGAACAGCACCATGATGGCGCCGGCGTACACGATGATGTTCACGGCTGCCAGAAACTGCGCGTTCAGCAGTAGGTAGTGTCCCGACAGCGAGAAGAACGTCAGAATCAGGAACAGCACGCTGTGCACCGGGTTTTTGGCAAACACCACCCCCAGCGCGCTCAGCAGCGCCACGAAGGTCAGAAAGAGGAAGATTGGAGACATGGAGTGAGTTGTCAGTTGTTGGTTGTCAGTGGTCAGTTTGAAAGGCGGTAGTAAGTTATGCAGCGCAAGAGCCCTGACAACTGACTACCAGCAACTGACAACTAGCCAATGCGGGCCCGCAGCGTGGTAGCCTGGTCGGCGGTGAGCTGGATGCCGCGCACGGAACGCTCGTCCGGCGACACGGGCTCCACCAGGCGGTCCTTGCCGTAGATGAACTCGTCCCGCTCGTAGCGCGGCGGGGCCATCTTGTCGGGCTGGAGATAGACGGCGGCTTTGGGGCAGGCTTCCTCACAGAGGCCGCAGAAGATGCACCGCAGCATGTTGATTTCATAGCTGATGGCGTACTTCTCCTCGCGGTAGAGGCCTTCTTCGCCCTTTTTCCGCTCACCGGCCACCATTGTAATGGCTTCGGCGGGGCAGGCCACGGCGCAGAGGCCGCAGGCGGTGCACCGCTCCCGGCCCTGCTCGTCGCGCTTGAGCACGTGCAGGCCGCGGAACGTGTTGGAGAAGGGCCGCACTTCCTCGGGGTAGCGCACGGTGGCCTTCTTCATGAAGAAGTGGCGCATCGTGATGCTCAAACCCTGGAAGATGGCCGGCAGGTACGCCCGCTCGGCCAGCGTCATCGGCTTCTTTTCTAGCTTCTTGGCTCGGTTGGTGAGTTGCATATAATCAGTTACGAAAACTGTCGGAATGATGGGCCGTCATGCAGAGCGCAGCGAAGCATCTCGCATGCGCCGTTAGCTGGTAGCACAACGTCAGCACGCGAGATGCTTCGCTGCGCTCTGCATGACAGACGCGGGCAGTTTAAAGGTACTTAAATCACGCCAGCCAAAATGAGGCCACCGGTGAGGACGATGTTGAAAACGGCCAGCGGGATGAGGATGGTCCAGCCCAGGCGCATCAGCTGGTCATAGCGGAAGCGCGGCAAAGTCCAGCGGATCCACATGAAGAAGAAGATGAAGGCGAAGATCTTCAGGAACAGGCCCACGGTGCCCAGCAGCGTAATCAGGTTCTGGGCCGAAGCCAGCTCCCAGCCCTGGCTGCTCACGAACCAGTCGCGCAGCTCGTACTGGAAGGGGAAGTTGAAGCCGCCGAAGTACAGCACGCTCATCACGGCCGACACCACGAAGATGTTCACGTACTCCGAGAATAGGTACAAGCCCAGCTTCATCGACGAATACTCGGTGTGGTAGCCGCCTACCAGCTCGGTTTCGCACTCGGGAAGGTCGAAAGGAGTGCGGTTGGTTTCAGCGAAGGCGCACACCAAGAAGATGATAAAGCCCAGCGGCTGTTTCACGATGTTCCAGACGTGCCACTCACCGGCTGCCGACTGCTGCAGCGTGATTTCGCGCAAGCTCAGCGTGCCCGAAATCATCAGCACGGCAATCAGGGCCATGCCCATGGCCAGCTCGTAGCTGATGTTCTGCGAAGCGGCGCGGATGGCACCCAGCAGAGAGAACTTGTTGTTGGAGGCCCAGCCACCAATCATCACGCCGTACACGCCCAACGACACCACACCGAACACCCACAGCATGCCGATGTTCACCTCAATGCCTTGCAAGAAGAACAGGTTGTTGCCGAAGTTCATGATGTTGCCGAACGGAATAACCGCCGACGACATCAGGGCCGTAATCATGGCCAGGCAAGGGCCGAACACGAACAGCGCCTTGTTGGCACCACCGGGGAAGAATTCTTCCTTCGTGAACATCTTCACGGCATCGGCCAGCGGCTGCGCTAGGCCATAGGGGCCGGCGCGGTCGGGGCCCACACGGTCCTGCAGGAATGCGGCAATTACGCGTTCCGCGTAGGTGCAATACGTCGCAATCAGCAGCGAAAGCGCGAAAACGACGAAGATGACAATGGATTGCCAGCCTAGTGCGGGTAGTTCAATCATGTTTTTGAGCTGTTGGCTAATAGCTGTTAGCCATTAGCTTTATGTTCGGGGAAGTAGCAAAGAAAGCTAACAGCCAGCAGCCATCAGCTAACAGCCGAAAATCAGTTACCTAATTTCAGCGGTGGGTTCTTCTGCAGGTCGCGCTGGGTGCTTTCGGGCAGGTCGGCTACTACCGACTGGTTGAGGACCGGCAGCTCGTAGTGGTTGGCCGAAATAACCGAAGACCGGTCGATGTGGGCGGGGCCCTCGATGGTCCAGTCGGAAGTTTCCTTCTTCTCGAAGCGGCACTCGTTGCAGATCCACTCTTTCACCTCGCCGTACTGGTCCTTGCGGGCCGTGGTGCGTAGCACGTCGTTGCCTTTGTACCAGAGCACCACGTTGCCGGAGCACTTGGGGCAGTCACGGTGCGCATTCACGGGCTTCGTGAACCACACGCGCGACTTGAAGCGGAACGTCTTATCGGTCAGCGCGCCTACCGGGCACACGTCGATGACGTTGCCGGAGAAGTCGTTGTCGATGATGTTCTCGATGTAGGTGCCGATTTCGGCGGCGTCGCCGCGGCCCAGTACGCCGTGCACGCGGTTGTCAGTAATCTGGTTGGCCGTGTACACGCAGCGGTAGCACAAGATGCAGCGCGTCATGTGCAGCTGAATCAGCGGGCCAATGTCGATTTTCTCGAAGGTGCGGCGCTCTTCCTGGTAGCGGGTGGTGCTCACACCGTGCTCGAAGGCGAAGTTTTGCAGGTCACACTCGCCGGCCTGGTCGCACACGGGGCAATCCAGGGGATGGTTGATGAGCAGCATCTCCACGATGCCCTTGCGCACGTCCAGCACCTGCGAGTTGGTGGTGTTTTCCACCACCATGCCATCCTGCACCGGCGTCACGCACGAGGCCACGAGCTTGGGCATAGGGCGCGGGTCTTTGGCCGAACCGGCCGCCACGCGAACGAGGCAGGCGCGGCACTTACCGCCCGAGCCTTTCAGCGGGGTGTAGTAGCACATGGCCGGGGGCACGATGCTGCCGCCAATCTGGCGGGCCGCATTCAGGATGGTGGTTCCGTCCGGAACTTCCACCTCGATGCCGTCGAAAGTAATTTTAGCCATTGAAGTTATGTCGTCTTTAGGTCGTCATGCTGAGCGTAGCGCAGCGAAGTCGAAGCATCTCTACCGCAGTGGTAATTCAAATAACTCAACGAAGCGGTAGAGATGCTTCGGCAAGCTCAGCATGACGTTCAGTTACGCCAGCACGGCCCCGGCCCGGTACACCGCGCCGGGTTGTGCGGCTTCCTTGGCGTGGGTCACGTGCCACTCAAACTCGTGGCGGAAGTGGCGCACGGCGGCGGCTACGGGCCAGGCGGCGGCTTCACCGAGGGGGCAGATGGTGTTGCCCTCGATTTGCTTGGCCACGCTTACCAGCAGGTCGATGTCCTCCATGTGGCCGTGGCCGTGCTCGAGGCGGTGCAGCACCTTTTCCATCCAGCCCGTACCCTCACGGCAGGGAGAGCATTGCCCGCACGACTCGTGGTGGTAGAAGCGCGAGAAGTTCCAGGTGTTGCGCACGATGCAGGTCGTCTCGTCCATGGCAATGAAGCCACCCGAGCCCAGCATGGTACCCGTCACGAAACCCCCGTCGCTGAGCGACTCGTAGGTCATCAGGCGGTTTTCGCCGGCGGCGGTCTTCAGGATCAGCTCCTTGGGCAGAATCGGCACCGACGAACCGCCGGCTACTACCGCCTTCAGGTCGCGGCCCTTCCAGATGCCGCCGCAGTACTCATCTGAGTAGATGAATTCCTCGACGGGCAGACCCAGCTCAATTTCGTAGATGCCGGGCTTGTTGAGGTGTCCGCAGGCCGAAATCAGCTTGGTGCCGGTGCTTCGGCCCACCCCGATTTTGGCGTACTCGTCGCCGCCCTCGTTCACAATCACCGGCACGGCGGCAATGGATTCCACGTTGTTTACCACCGTGGGGCGGGCGTAGAGGCCCTGCACAGCCGGGAATGGAGGCTTGTTGCGCGGGTTGCCGCGCTTGCCTTCCAGGCTTTCCAGCAGCGCAGTTTCCTCACCGCAGATGTAAGCGCCGCCGCCGGGGTGCACGTGCAGGTCCAGGTCGTAGCCCGAGCCCAGGATGTTCTTACCCAGGAAACCGGCCGCGTAGGCTTCAGCAATAGCTTTTTCGAGGATGCGCAGCACGTACAACAACTCGCCGCGGATGTAGATATACGAGGTGTTGGCGCCCAGCGCGTACGAGCTCGTAATCATGCCCTCGATGAGCAGGTGGGGCAGCTTCGACATCAGCTGGCGGTCCTTGAAGGTGCCCGGCTCCGATTCGTCGGCGTTGCAGACGAGGTAGCGCGGCACGCCCTCGGGCTTAGCCAGGAAGCTCCACTTCATACCCGTGGGGAAGCCCGCGCCGCCGCGGCCCCGCAGGCCCGACTTCTTCACTTCTTCCACCACCTCATCGGGCGTCATCGTTTTCAGAGCCTTCTCCACCGAGCGGTAGCCGCCATGCTTGCGGTACACCTCCAGGGTGTCGATGCCTTCAACGTTAATATGTTCGGTCAGCAGTTTGCGTCCCATAGGTTCAGAGCTGAAAGACGTTAGTTGTTGGCCACTGCGTTCGGGAGGCCGGTTTCTTCCCAGGGCAGGGCCGGGCGGTGCACCTGGTTGCGCAGCTCCGTAAGCATGGCGTCCACGGCTTCCGGGGTATCAAGCTGCTCGTAGTATTTCTCGCGTACCTGCACGATGGGGGCGAAGCCGCAGGCGGCCAGGCACTCCACTTCCTTGAGCGTGAACAGGCCGTCTTCCGAAGCCGGACCGCCTACTTTGGCGCCCGTGATGCGCTCCAAGTGGGCCGTCAGCTCGTCGGAGCCGCGCAGCATGCAGGGGCCCGTGCGGCAGATTTCCAGCACGTGCTTGCCGACTGGCTTAAGGTTGAACATGGTGTAGAACGACGACACCTCGTACACCTCAATCGGGGCCACGCCCAGCACTTCGGCCACCAGATCCTGCACTTCGGGGCTTACCCAGCCGCCAAATTCGGCCTGGGCAATGTGCAGCACCGGCAGCATGGCCGATTTGCGGCGCTCCTCCGGGTATTGCTTGCAGATGCGCGCAATTTCAGCCTGAGCGGCTTCGGAGAATTGCGGCTTCGCGGTTGTAGTTGATGCTTCCATTAGGTAGAAAGTGCGCGGAGCACTTGTTCAAGTTGTGGACGGAGAGGGGGCAACTGGTGCTGTATCACTTCCCACAGAATTTCATTATCGACGGCAAAGTACTGATGGATGACAAAGTTGCGAAGATGCGTAGCCTTTTGCCACGGTACCTCCGGGAAGCGGGTCTTCGTTTCATCAGAAACGTGACGGGCTGCTTCCCCCAGAATTTCGAGGCCACGCACACTGGCAAAAAGCGTTTTGTGGTCCTGATCGAATTCCGGGCGGGTGAGGCCGGCCACAAATCCTTCCACTTCGGCTATTGCCAAAAGCATGTGCTCAAGCCGCTGTTTGTCGCCAATCTGACCTTTCATAGATAAGGGTTCGGTCGGCTTCAATAAACGGCCGGTACATGGGTGCCAGACCTTGTGGCGTACTCAGGTCCACCGGATTTCCCAGTAGAGTGGCCAATTCCTCATGCCAGCCGAAAAAATTCCAGCCGATAGGCTCCGTATGGTCCAGCTCAGCGAGTAAGTCGATGTCGCTTTCGGCGGTAGCCTCGCCCCGCGCATACGAACCAAACAGATACACCTTTCGCACCGGTTTGGTCCGAAAGAAGTCCTGAATGATGCGCAACTGCTGAGGCGAGAGATACACGGCAAAAATGGTTTACGCGTCGAGCTCCCCGGCAATTACGTTCATCGACGACAGCGTCACGATGGCGTCGGAGAGGGTCTGGCCCACCACCATTTCGGTGTAGGCTTGGTAGTAGATGAAGCAGGGCCGGCGGAAGTGCAGGCGGTAGGGCGTGCGGCCGCCGTCGGATACCAGGTAGAAACCCAGCTCGCCGTTGCCGCCTTCCACCGAGTGGTAAACCTCGCCCACGGGAGCGTCAATCTCGCCCATCACAATCTTGAAGTGATAGATGAGGGCCTCCATGTTCTGGTACACGGCCTGTTTGGGCGGCAGGTAGAAATGCGGCGCGTCGGCGTGGTAGGGGCCTTGGGGCAGGTTTTCCAGGGCCTGCGTGATGATGCGCAGGCTCTGCCAGATTTCCTCGTTGCGCACCATGAATCGGTCGTAGGTGTCGCCCTTGGTGCCCACCGGAATTTCGAACTCGAAGTCCTGGTAGCTGGAGTAGGGGTTCATCACCCGCACATCGTAATCGACGCCGGCGGCGCGCAGGTTGGGGCCGGTGAAGCCGTAGTTGAGGGCGCGTTCGGCCGAAATGCCGCCCACGTCCACCACGCGGTCCATGAAGATGCGGTTGCGGTTGAACATCTTCTCGAACTCCGCCATCACGGCCGGGAAGGTCTTCAGCCAAGCGCGCAGCTTGGCAATGGCCACGTCGGAGAAGTCGCGCTCCATGCCGCCCACGCGGCCCATGTTGGTGGTGAGGCGGGCGCCGCTTACTTCCTCGTAAATCTCGTACACCTTCTCCCGCTCATCCATGAGGTAGAGGAAGCCGGTGAAAGCGCCCGTATCCACGCCCAGAATGCCGTTGCAGATCAGGTGGTCGGTGATGCGGGCCAACTCCATCAGGATAACCCGGATGTACTGGGCGCGCTTTGGAACTTCCACGCCCAGCAGCTTCTCCACCGTCATGTGCCAGCCCATGTTGTTGATGGGCGACGAACAGTAGTTCATGCGGTCCGTCAGGGGCGTAATCTGGTAGAAGGGCCGGCGCTCGGCAATCTTCTCGAAGGCGCGGTGGATGTAGCCGATGGTGGGCACACCCGCCACAATCCGCTCGCCGTCCATCTGCAGAATGTTCTGGAAGATGCCGTGGGTAGCGGGGTGCGTGGGGCCCAGGTTCAGCGTGGTGAGCTCCTGGTTGAAGTCGTTGACGGTAGGGGCCAGCGGGTTCAGCCGCGGCTCCTGCTCCCGGGCCGACTCAATGATTTTATGGGTGCCTTCCAGCGTGTCGTTTACTGCCATCTGGTTTGGTGCTTAGTGCTCAGTGCTTCGTGCTTAGTAATCAGGTCTGATTTTGTTGCCTATGCACCAAGCACAAGGCACTAAGCACTAAAAAACTATCGTCCGAAGAACAGGTCGGTTTTGTCTTCGCGGGTACCGTCTTCCAGGGCGTACTCCTTGCGCATCGGGTGGTAGTCCATGTCCTCCACATTGAGGATGCGCATGAGGTTGGGGTGGCCGGGGAAGATGATGCCGTAGAAGTCGAAGGCCTCGCGCTCCATCCAGTTGGCGGTGGCGTAGAGGTCGGTCAGGGTCGGGGCAACCGGGTCGGCAATCGGGAAGAAGATCTTCAGGCGCAACCGGATGTTCTGGGTGAGGCTGTGCAGGTGGTACACCATGCCGAGTTCCTGACCGGGCCGGTCGGGGAAGTGCATGCCGCACATTGTGGTCAGGAAGTTGAGCTGGAGCTCCTCGTCCTTCTGCAGGCCTTCAATGATGTCGTGAATCCGCTCCCGGGTGGTGGTGGCGGTCAGCAGGCCGTAGGGCTCCTCCACGTCGGTGAAGGCGTCGGCCCCGAACAGGCGGTGCAGCAGAGCCAGCAGCTGCGCGTTTTTCTGCGCGGCCGGGTCCTGGGCGGCAGCCTGTTCCTGAGCCGGGATGGATTCGTTCTGGTCAGCCATTTCTGAGTACTTAGTATTGAGTATTTGGTATTGAGTATTGAGCTGCCGACGATGAAAAGTCTACCTACTCAATACCCAATACTCACTACTTACTTGATGTTGTACGACGCCAGCAGGGCCTGATACTCGGGCGAGTTGCGGCGGCGGAAGGATTCGTTTTTGGCCAGGTCCTGGATGCGCATCAGGCCGTCGAGCACCTGCTCGGGGCGGGGTGGGCAGCCGGGCACGTACACATCTACCGGAATGATCCGGTCGATGCCCTGGAGCACGGAGTAGGTATCGAAAATACCGCCCGAGGAGGCGCAAGCGCCCATGGCCAGCACCCAGCGTGGCTCGGCCATCTGCTCGTACACCTGCTTCACGATGGGGGCCATCTTCTTGGCGATGGTGCCCATCACCATCAGCAGGTCGGCCTGCCGGGGTGAGAAGCTGGGGCGCTCCGAGCCGAAGCGGGAGATGTCGTAGCGGGAGCCCATGGTAGCCATGAACTCGATGCCGCAGCAGGAGGTGGCGAAGGGCAATGGCCAGAGCGAGTTGGCGCGGGCAATGCCCACCACTTTCTCCAGGGAGGTAGCAAAGAAGCCGGCGCCTTCGAGGCCGTCGGGCGCGTCTACCGTTTTGATTTCAGGAACTCGGGTATCCATGAGAGCAAGTCAGATTGGGGAAGCGGCGACGCTTCAGAAAGGCAACACGTGGCCGGGGCCAAAGGTTGCCGCCAGTAGGCCTTAACGGGCTTCGTTCCAGCGCAAAACGCCTTTTTTGATAACGTAGGCGAAGCCAGCCATCAGCAAAGCCAGGAACACCAGCATCTGGTAGAAGCCGGTGGTGCCCAGCTGGCGGAAGTTCACGGCCCAGGGGTACATGAAGATAACTTCCACGTCGAAAAGCACGAACAGGATGGCCGTGAGGAAGTATTTCACCGAAATCGGGGTGCGGGCGTTGCCCACCGACTCGATGCCGCACTCGAAGGCTTCATCCTTCACCACGCTCTTGCGGCGCGGGCCCAGCAGGTGAGATGTAATCATGGCGAAGGCCACGAAGGCCACGGCCAGCACAAACTGCACCACGATGGGCAGAAAATCCTGGGGCTGATATTGGGTCGGAACGGCGAGAAGCATAGGCTGCGACAAATAAACGCCGCGTAGAAACGGCATGGGAGGCAAAGGTAGGACCTAGCCGGTTGGGAACAAAGGTGAAATAGGAGGGTAGGAGAAAGGCGTATATTTGGTGAACACCAAGCCCTACTGCCTGTGGAACCCGCTCTAGCTACCCCACACCTTTATACTGTAGAAGAATACTTCGCTCTGGAGGAAGTATCGGAAGTACGACACCTGTATTACCGGGGTGAAATCTTCGCTATGTCGGGTGGTCTCGGGTTTCACAACATTGTGAAGCAAAACTGTGTGATTAGTCTGCGGCTCGCGCTCCGGGGTAAAGGCTGCCGGGTGTATGACGAAAACGTTCGGTTGGCTGTGCGTGAGGGGGAATTGTACACGTACCCGGACGTGATGGTGACCTGCCACCCCGACGACTCACCAGATAAAATAATGATGCACCACCCGGTGCTTATTATTGAAGTATTGTCGCCGGGAACGGAAAGCCACGACCGAATCTGGAAGTTCAGCCGCTACACGCAGCTGGCCTCGTTGCAGCACTACCTGCTGGTATCGGCCGATAAGTGGCTGGTGGAGTGGTACCGGCGGGAGCCGTCGGGCGTGTGGTCGTTCACGCCGTTGGCCAGCCAGGACGAGGCGGTGACGATTTCGGAGCTGGGCATTACGCTGCCACTGGCTGAGCTGTATACAGAACTGGACATTCAGCCGGAGTGGGATAAGCCACGCAGTAACTAACCGACAACCGCACATGGAACAGGCCGCAATACCCACTCAGTACACTGTAGAAGAATACCTGAAGCTGGAAGAAAGCTCAGAAATCCGCCACGAATTTTACCGCGGCGAGATATTCGCCATGTCGGGGGCTTCGTTGCCGCATAACCGCATCATTGGGAATGGTTACCGGGCGTTGGGTGACCGGCTGAATCCGGAGCAATGCGAAGTGTTTCTCGACGGAGCTCAACTAAAGGTGGAAGAGGCGTGCTTTCTGTATCCTGACCTTACTGTTTCCTGCCATCCGGACGACCTCACGGCCGACCGGATTCTGGCGCACCCCAGCGTGGTTTTCGAAGTGCTTTCCCCCAGCAGCGCCGATTACGACCGCACGAGTAAGCTGCGGCTGTACCAGCAACTCCCCAGCCTCCGCCATTACGTGCTGGTGCGTCAGGATTATTGCTGGGTGGAATGTCTCACGCGGCAATCCGAAGCGGTGGGAGCGGAAAATGAGTGGACGTTACAAGTGTACGATAAGCTCAGCGACGAACTCCATCTTTCAGCCTTGTCTATCCGGGTGCCGTTGACCGAGCTGTACACCCGCGTGAAGCTGGAACAGCCGCCCCAGATACGACTCCGATAGCACCAATAAGAAGGCCGCCCTAGAATTCCAGAGCGGCCTTTTGCATTCAAAACCAAACGGCCTACAACCCCTTGTCGCGGTTCAGGTCCTCCTTGGGCTCGGAGCCCAGGAAGGGGTAGCGGTAATCCGTGACGGGCACGAAGGTTTCCTTGATGGCGCGCGGCGACACCCAGCGGAGCAGGTTCAGCATGGAGCCGGCCTTGTCGTTGGTGCCGGAGGCGCGGGCGCCGCCGAAGGGCTGCTGGCCGACTACCGCGCCGGTGGGCTTGTCGTTAATGTAGAAGTTGCCGGCGGCGTGCACCAGCTTCTTCGAGGCGTGGTCGATGGCGTAGCGGTCCTGCGAGAAGATGGCGCCGGTGAGGGCGTAGGGCGAGGTCGTATCCACCAGCTCCAATACTTCGTCGAACTTGTCGGCGTCGTAGATGTGCACTGTCACCACGGGGCCGAACAGCTCCTCGCACATCGTCACGTACTTGGGGTCCTTGGTTACGATGACGGTGGGCTCGATGAAGTAGCCTTTCGACTTGTCGTAACCGCCACCGGCCACGATTTCGGCGTTCGGGTCGGCCTTGGCGCCGTCGATGTACTTGGCCAGCTTATCGAAGGATTTCTCGTCGATAACGGCGTTGATGAAGTTGGAGAAGTCCTCCACGTCGCCCATCCGGAACGAGGCCAGGTCTTCCTTCACGTAGCCCAGAATTTCGTCGGCCAGGTTGCTGGGCAGGTACACCCGCGAGGCGGCCGAGCACTTCTGGCCCTGGTACTCAAACGCGCCCCGGCTGATGCCCACGGCCACGGCCTTGGCGTGCGCCGAGGGGTGGGCCAGGATAAAATCCTTGCCGCCGGTTTCGCCCACGATGCGCGGGTAGCTCTTGTAGCTGCTGATGTTCTCGCCGATGGTTTTCCAGATGTTCTGGAACACGCCGGTGGAGCCGGTAAAGTGGATGCCGGCAAAGTCGCGGTGCTTGAAGATGACCTCGCCAGCGGTGGGGCCGTCCACGTACACCAGGTTGATAACGCCGTCGGGCACGCCGGCTTCCTTGAACAGCTCCATCAGCACCTGGGCCGAGTAGATCTGGGTGTTGGCGGGCTTCCACACCACCACGTTGCCCATTATGGCCACCGAGGCGGGCAGGTTGGCGGCAATGGAGGTGAAATTGAAGGGCGTGAGGGCAAACACGAAGCCTTCCAGCGGGCGATGCTCCAGGCGGTTCCACATACCGGGCAGGCTCTCGGGCTGCTGCTGGTAGATCTGCTGCATGAAGTGCACGTTGAACCGGAAGAAGTCGATCAGCTCGCAGGCCGCGTCGATTTCGGCCTGGAAGGCGTTTTTGCTCTGGCCCAGCATGGTGGCCGCGTTGATGCGCGCCCGGTAGGGGCCGGCCAGCAGGTCGGCGGCCTTCAGGAAGATGGCGGCGCGGTGCTCCCAGGGCATTTCGGCCCACAGCGGGCGGGCGGCCAGAGCGGCGTCGATGGCCTGCGCTACGTGCGAGGCGTCGCCTTCGTGGAACTGGCCCAGCACGTGCTGGTGGTCGTGGGGTGGGGTGATGTTCTGCTTCCTGCCGGTACGGATTTCCTGGCCGCCGATGTGCATTGGAATGTCGCGCTGCTGCTGCTTGAGCTCCTTGAGAGTCTTGAGCAACTCAATACGCTCCGGCGAGTTGGGCGCGTAGCCTTTTACGGGCTCGTTGATCGGGGTCGGGACGTTGAAAAAGCCGTTGGCCATAGTGAAGTGCTGGTTTGGCGTGATGGGTGGTGGGGAAGGGCAAAGGTAGAAGGAAAGGCGGTTTGGCCCGGCCGCCGGGCTACTTACGTGGTCGGGTGCTAGTGCGGCAAATAGCCATTCCGCCGCCGATGCCGCCAGCGGTGGTTGGCGCCCCAGCCGGCAGACAGCAGTACCAGGCCAACTCCCAGTAATACGAGCAGCTGACCACTGAATGCCCACTCATCAGCCAGCAGTGCATTCTGATGGTCAAGATGGTAGCTTACCTGAACCGGGGCACCCAGCGGCAGCGCGTTGTGGGTACTTCTGTCCGTCGCTACCCGAGCGTATTGCTCCTGGCCTTGCGGGTGCCGGTATTTTACAATGAGATGGTAGGTGCCGCTGCTGCCGGAGCCCTCCTTGCCAAGCTTCAGATGGACGCGGGCCGCTGCCTGGGTACCATGCAGGATTTGCCAGCGCTGCCACGCTTTCCCCAGTACCGACAGCAGCAGCACGATGGCCAAGGGCAGCAGCAGCCAGGCCCGAACCCACGCATTAAAACGAGAATAACTACGCATAACTTGACCTGTCTACAGCCGCTGCAGCAGCGCCCGCACCTGCCATTCCAGGTCGGCGACGGAGCCGGAGTTGTGGAGGATGAAGTCGAAGTGGGGGTAGTGGTCGAGGGCGGTTTCGGAGGGGTGGTCGTCGTCGCGGGTGCCGTCGCCGCGCTGGTGCAGCGGGTCGCCTTCCACGCGTATCATCAGGCCGCCGCGGCTGCGGATGAGGTCGGCTTCATTGGGAAAGCGCACGTCCGGAATCAGGGTGTGCTGCTCGGCCGGCAGCTGCGAAAAGAACGCCTGCACCCAGATATCGGGCTCCCAGAGGCGCAGAGCCAGGCCTACCTGCTGGAGCATTTCGCCGCGGGTGCGCCCGAACGTCGGCAGCAGCTCAGTTTTGCCGTGTTGGGAGAAATAGGGGGCCGTGTCCTCGCCGGCCAGTGCCGCGCACACGGCCTTGATGGGCTCACCTACGGAGCGAATATGCCACTGCCGTTCGGGCTGGAGCTGCTGAAGCAGGCGGGCCACCGTGTCTTTGCCACTGCCGCGGCGGCCTGAAAAACCAAGTAACTGTATCATCGGAGGCAAAGGTAGGAGCGCACGTAGTCTCGGAGGTGCAGGTAACAGGCCACGTTAGCCGGTTGCGGCAATGGCCTGCCGCTTAAAGTGGCGGGGGACAAGGCCGCAGAACCAAGCTACTAGTCTTCTGCGCGGCGAGAGTAGCGCATCAGATGCACTACAATGAGCACCAGCCCGCCGGCAATCAGCATACATCCCAGCATATTGTAGCTGATGCCGAGGGGAGAATCGGTGTCAGCGGCGGGCGGGCCCAGGCTGGTATCTGCCAGCAACACCTGGTGGGGTGTGGCGGGCAGGTAGGCAACCGGCACCTGCAGGCTGCCGGTATGGGGCCGCGACAGACGGGCCTGTAGCAGCGCGTGCTGCTCGGGCGACAGGGAGAGCCGGACCGGAGCTTGGCTGGCCGGCGCGGGCAGCTGCAGCAGCGCGGAGGCGTAGCGGGTGCTGCCCGAATACTCCACGCGTAGCAGCGTGGCATCCTGGTATTCGTAAGCCACGGGGGCCGCCTTCGTTGCCAACGCACTGTGGCGGCAGCTGATGATTCCGCCACTGAACGCAATGGCCCCCACCCCCGCCCATGCCAGCGCGGCTGCCGCCGCGTGGCGGCCCGAAGTACGGCGTTTCGGTGGGTGCCGGTACCGTCCGGCCGGCTGGTTTTCCTGGCGCATGGCGCGGAAGAGGAACACCAGCAGCAGGGCCATCAGGCCGTAGCCTATGGCCACAGACCGGACAAAAAACGGGGCGCCAGCAAAGGCGGTGTCTTCCGGCGAAGTCCGGGCGTAGGTGATGGGGAAAATATCACCGGGCCTGAAATCCGGGTAGTGGCCTTTTGTCACTTCCAGCTGGCTGGTAGCTACCTGCAGGCCCTTGTGCACAAAACGGACGGTGAGGTAATAGTCGTAAGAGCCTTTGTGCCGACGGGCTTCCTTGCTGACTACCGTGGCCAGCGCGACCGGCCCGGTAACGGTCTGGTAATGAAGCCAGACGGCCCAAGTCGCGAAACAGAATAAGACGGACAAGGTGAAGAATGCACTTCTGGGGCTTTCCTTCTCGTTGCTGCTCATAGCACGCCGTGGTTTACGGCCGGACAGGCCACCTGAACTACAAAATCTCCTTCAGCTCGCTCAGGCAGCTGATTTCGTAGGTAATCTGGTTAAAGTGGCGGCGCTTGGCGGGGTTAAAGTAAACCTGGTCGAGGCCGGCGTTGTAGGCCCCCAGCACGTCGCACTCCAGATTGTCGCCAATCATGAGGCTTTCCGGGGCGTTGGCACCGGCGCGCTCCAGCGCGTGCTCGAAAATGCGGGTATCGGGCTTGAGGTGGCCGCAGCACTCCGACGTCACGATTTCCTCGAAATACTCCGTGAGCTGAGACGCATCGAGCTTGAGGTACTGGATGTCGCGGAAGCCGTTGGTGATGAGGTGCAGGCGGTAGCCTTTGTCGCGCAGGTAGTCGAGCACCTCGTAGGTGTACGGAAACACGGCCTTTTTCAGGGGCAGCAGGTCGGTGAACTGCTCCGAGATGCCCGCCGGCGAATCCTCCTCCCGCAGCCCCATTTGCACGAAGGTGCGCGGGAAGCGGGTGGCGCGCAGCTGCTGCTGGTTGATTTTGCCGCCCTGGTACAGCCGCCACAAACCGTGGTTGATATCAGAATACTCCTTGATAAACTTTTCTACCGACACCCCGTGCCGGCCGATGTTGTGCTGCGCGAACAGGTAGCGCAGGGTTTCATCGGCGTTGGTTTCAAAGTCCCACAGCGTATGGTCGAGGTCGAAGAAGAGGTGACGGTAGTTTTTCATGCAAGTGTTGGTCAAAATTCAGGACCGAAAAGCTTGGTTTTGAATGGTAGCCAAACGGCTGGCTCGTTGGCGATGGTGTCAGTATAGGCAGCTACCCGTTGGCAGTCTGATGCGGTGGCAAACAATCCGTATTCATTCAGCACTACACCAAATGTCTTCTGATATTCCTGCTCTACTACGTGGTAAGAAAATGGCTCATAGCCACCAAAATCGAAGAGGCCCAATAAGTCAAAGCCAATAGTAAGCCCGGTTTCAGGCTCGGGAGCCCGCAGTTGCAGGAGCGTCGCCAGATTCGGCCAGTCAGGGCCAGTGTGTGGTTCAACGGCGGCAACAGCAGTTGCGCAATGAGATTCGTGTAAAAAAATGCCTAACAGCTTTGCCTGTGGAAGCGCGTGCAGGAATCTGCTTTTAAATTCTACAGCTTTTTCGTGGGTCGAGAAGAAACCCGGCCAAGCATACTGCCCCTGCGCAAAGGCTTCCCCAATCCAGGCATGCAAGGCTGTCAGCTCTTGGTCAGTAGGGGTGAAATTTTCAGGCAACTGACGTCTGCTATACTCCCAGTCGAATCCCCATGTTCCTGGGTAAACATGGCTAATGTACGTGCTCACCGACCAAGTGCGGGCCCGAAAGCGGTGGCCGTTGACAGTCCCCCATTCGTGTTTGGGAATAACCAGATAGTAGCCTGCTGCATAATACATATCAGTCAACCCGCAGTCGTTCAATAACCCGGCCTTCTCCCAGGTGTTCGTGCACGATGTCGGCGGCGTCTTTGGGGCGGACGTTGCCGTACACGGTGCCTTCGGGATGCACGATGAGGGCCGCGCCGGGGCCTTTCTTGCATTGCTTGCAGAGGTCGAGGCAGTTGCAGGTCTGCACCCGCACCTTGCGCTTCTCGCCGCCAGTCAGCAGCTTTTTCAGGCCCTGCTTCTTAAGCTCGGTTTTCAGGGCTTTCACGACGTCCTTGCCCACTTCATCTTTCTGGGCAGTGCATACAAACAGGCGGATAACAGAATCAGCAGACTTCACAGAAAACTAGGCGCAAGGGTTAAGGCTGGCCGGTCCAATGCCGGTTTTGCAGCTTATACGCGGCCAGCTCCCGGTTCGACCAGAGCGTCTGGTAAATCTTCTGGTCGTGTTGCAACTGGGCGTCGCGCTCCATGTAGCCCAGCAGTTGCTGCACAAAGTCCAGGGCCTCGTCCTTCAGATAGTAGAACACCCAGTTGTCGAGGCGGCGGAAGCTGACCAAGCCCGCATTTTTGAGGAACGCTAATTGCCTGGACGTTTTGGTCTGAGTGAAGTCCAGCACCTGTTCTAGGTCGGAGATGCACATTTCCTGGTTGCGCCAGAGCAGATGCAGAATTCGCACGCGGCTTTCGTCGCCGAAAGCTTTGAATAGTTGCTGGCCGAATGCAACGCTGAAGTGTTTGAGGCGCATCTTTAGACGAAGAAGTAGCAAAAGTGAACCGGAACCGGCCGGCGCGAATTTACCTCAAACCCGGTAGCGGCCCCCAAAAGTGCCGTATACTTGTAGTCTGTAATACCCTGTATGTCTGTAGTAGTTCGATTTTCTTTGCGGCTGGCCGCTTGTATGCTGGTAGTGCTGGCTTGCTGGCTGCTGCCGACTGCCGCCCGGGCCCAGGGCCAGCAGCGCGTGGTGCAGTTCACGGGCATCGTGGCCACCGGCGACTCGCTGCTGGGCGTGCCCGGCGCCACCGTGTTTGTGCCCAAGGCCGGCCGCGGCACCGCCACCAACGCCTACGGTTACTTCTCGCTGCCCGTGCTGGCCGGCGACAGTATCATCATCCGCAGCCTGGGCTACCGCAACCAGTACGTGGTGATTCCGCCCGACTACCCGCGCCAGAGCTACTCCGTGATTGTGCAGCTGCGCGAAGACGTGACCGTGCTGCCGGAAGTGCGCATCTTCCCTTACGCCACCGAAAAGGCCTTCAAGGAGGCCTTCCTGGCCCTTCGCTTGCCCAAGGAGCGGGGTTCCAGCTCCGCCGAAAACCTCAACCAGGACATCCTGCGCCGTATTTTCAACAACGCGCCCGTCACCAGCATGGGCAACTACCGCCAGACCATGCAGATGCAGCAGTTGGAGCAGCAGCGCCGGATGGGCATGGGCCCTTCGCAATACTCCAACAACCCGCTGCTCAATCCTTTCAGCTGGCTGCAGCTAATCAAGCAGGTGAAAGACGGTGAGTTCAAGAAGAAGGAAGGCGTGGATTACTAACCGCTTATTGCTCGGATAAAGGACAGAGCAGTTCTTTTTTCACGTAGTGCATACCCTCGAAAAAGTACAAAGCCCCTGACGCCCGCGCGGACGTCAGGGGCTTTGTGCTTGTTCGAAGCATGGTATCTTGGTGGAGAAGGATTGTTTCTCGCTGCTCGCAATGACAGCTATTGATCAACCCTGCGCCCTGATATTCAGTACAGCCACTGTTTGACCTTCGACTTCGCTCTATGGATACCAATCTGCCGCGTACTTCTCAGCCCCGCATCGTGATTATCGGCTGCGGCTTTGCCGGGCTGCGGCTGGCCAAAGATCTGGCCGACGCGCCCGTGCAGGTGGTGGTGATTGACCGCAACAACTACCACAACTTCCAGCCGCTGCTCTACCAGGTAGCTACCGGAGCGCTGGAGGCCGACAGCATTGCGTATCCCATCCGTAAAATCTTCGCCGGCCAGCAGAACTTCTTCTACCGCATGGCCGACGTGCAGCGAGTAGATCCGGCCACCAACACGCTCACCACCAACATCGGCGACATCCGCTACGACCATCTGGTGGTGGCTACCGGCTCGCTCACCAACTTCTTCGGCCTCACCAGCATCGAGCAGAATGCCATGCAGATCAAGAGCGTGCCCAACGCCCTGAACCTGCGCAGCTACCTGTTTCAGAACTTCGAAAAGGCCATTCTCACCGAAGACCCTGCTCGTCGGCAGGCCCTGATGAACGTGGTGGTGGTGGGCGGCGGCCCCACCGGCGTAGAAATCTGCGGGTCCCTGGCCGAGATGCGCAAGGACGTGCTGCCCAAGGACTACCCCGAGCTCGACCTCAAGCAGATGGAAATCTATCTCGTGGAATCGGGCGGGGAGGTGCTGGGGCCCATGAGCAAGGACTCGCAGGTGCAGGCCAAGCGCTACCTGGAGGAAATGGGCATCCACGTGCGCCTCAACACCCAGGCCAAGCACTTCGAGGACGGCAAACTATACTACTCCGACACCGAGTTCATCCGCACCGAAAACTTGATCTGGGCGGCCGGCGTTAACGGCGCGGCGCTGGAAGGCCTGCCCGAAGCCGCCGTAGCCCGCAACAAGCGCGTGAACGTAGACACGGTGAACCGGGTGCTGGGCTTCCAGAACGTGTACGCCATCGGCGACGTGGCCAACCTGGTCACCGACGAGATGCCGCGCGGCTACCCCATGCTGGCGCCCGTAGCCATCCAGCAGGCCGAGCAGCTGGCCGACAACTTCAAGCGCCTGCTGCGCGGCGAAACCCTCCGGCCGTTCAAGTACACCAACAAGGGCAGCATGGCCATTGTGGGCCGCAACCGCGCCGTGGTAGACCTGCCCGGCGACAAGCACTTCGGCGGCTTCTTCGGGTGGCTCACCTGGCTGTTTGTGCACCTGATGACGCTGGTGGGCTTCCGCAACAAAGTCGTGACGTTGGTGGGCTGGGCCATCAGCTACTTCAGCTCCGACAAGGCCCTGCGCCTTATCATCCGCCCCTACAAGCGCAACGATTTCAAAGCCGACAAAGGCCTGGCCACCGCCATCCACAACGCCGCTACGCCCGAGTACAACCCCTCCGTGCCAGCCCCCAACGCCCCGGTAGTGGGCGGCTAAAGAAAACGCAACGCAAAAATCCGTATCGCGCCGAGCGAAGCGAGTAGCCAGGTCCGCGCCAATTGGTGCCGTCCCGGCTACTTGCTTCACTCGGCGCAATACGGATTTTTGCGTTATCCTGCTGGCTGCAGCACCGCCAGCAGCTCCCGCACCTGAGTGGTGAGGTGGGCGGGCTCGTCGGTGTCGAGCAGGCGGGCATCAAGGCCGACGCAGGTGGCGCCGGCAGCTTTCCACTCCGTGAGGCTTTCGACGGTGGGCTGGATGCCGCCCGTGACCATGATAGGCACCTGGGGCAGCGGGCCGCGCAGAATGCCGAGGTACTCCGGCGTGAGGTAGGCCGACGGGAACAGCTTCACCAGCGTGGCGCCCAGGCGGTGCGCCTCGTACACCTCGTTCAGGGTCTGGGCGCCGGGCAGCCAGGCCAGGTCGTAGCTGCGGCACACGGCGGCCACGTCGGGGCTGCACACGGGCTGGATGATGAAGTCGGCCCCGGCCCCGATGAAGCGGCCGGCTTCCTCGGCCGTGAAGATGGTGCCCGCGCCCAGCAGCAAATCCGGGAAGTCGGCTTCCACGAACCGCTGCAGCCGCTCAAAAATTTCCGGGGCCTGGGTGCCACGGTTGGTGAACTCAAACAGCCGCACGCCGGCCGCGTAGCAGGCTGCCAGCACCCGGCGGGCGTAGTCTTCCTGCGCGTGGTAAAACACCGGAATCAGTGGGTGCCGGCGGGCTTGCGTGAGGGCGTGGGCGGCGGTAAAGCGGGGCATTTATGGTGGAATAATGGGTTGGTGGAGTGGCGGATTGTCATCCTGAGCTTGCGAAGGATCTTGTTACGGTAGAACGGCCCGTTGGTACAGTAATCGTTCAGGTACAAGAAGGTCCTTCGCAGGCTCAGCATGACAATCCGCCACTCCACCAACCCATTATTCCACCAGCTAAATAGCAAACTCGCTCAGCGCGCGGTAGACGTCGTACACGTTTTTGTCGCCGCGGAATGTTTTGCTGATGGGCTCGGTCTGGCCGCGTACCCAGATTTTCAGCTCGGCGTCGAGGTCGAAGTGGCCGGTGGTTTCCATCGAAAACCGCTCGATGCTGCGGTAGGGCAGGCTCAGGTATTCGCGCTTCTTGCCCGTTACGCCCTGCTTGTCTACCATGATCAGGCGCTTGGTGGTGAACACCATCAGGTCGCGCAGCACGGCGTAGGAGTTGCGCACGGTTTCGCCGGGCGAGAGCAGCTGGCTCAGCTCCAGCTGAATTTCCTGGGCATCAGTTTCAGAAGCATTGCCCAGCAGGCCGTCGAGAAGTCCCATAGTGGTAGAGTAAGTTAGTGGATGAAGGGAACTGGAAGCAGCATCACCGCGTCGAAATACTGTCATTTCCTAGCGAGAACTGTTCGGAAAATGTGACTATGCGGCCGTTGTTGGTAAACGTAATAAGCTTGCGTTTAATCATCCGCCCGTAGAAACATCCAGATTCAGCCTTTTCTACGTCTTTCCGCAGCATCCGGCCATTAGCATAAGTGAAGCGCCGGGAAGCGTACGTGTAAGAAGTTGAGGGCCATTGATTGCGGCGGTACCGCTCTTCCAACTGACCGGTTTCGTTCCATCGTTTGGTACATCGTAGCCCGAAGCCAAGTACATGCTGCCTGCTGCGTGATTTGCGTTTTCCGTCAGAGAAAAAACTGTAGGAATGCGCAGTCCGGAACTTCTTCCGGTCAGTAGCACCATGTGAGTAGAAAAGAGAAAAGGAGCTATCCGCGTAATAAGTGGCCGTGCGCAGGTACTTGGAGGGATAGTGCGTCAATTCGGCAAACTGCTGCAATTTGACTGGGGTAAAAATCCTCACACGGCGCACCTCTTCTTGGGCAAAACCAGCTTGCACCGGTAATAGAAACAGGAATACCAACAAATTACGTAGCATAAAAAATCGACATAAGAGAAAATACAAAGCAGCCGACCCCACCGGGGTCGGCTGCTGAAATGTACGCTGAAAACAGCAACCCTTAGTTGGTGCCGCCAGTCGAGTTAACCGGCTTCTGCTCCAGCTTCTGCAGCGCCGACTGCTGCTGCATGGGGTTGGGCTGCGTGCGCTGCTGCTGCTCAAACAGCTCGAAGCGGGAAGGAGCCGCCTGCTGCGGCCAGGCGTTGTTGCTCAGGTCGATGTCGGCGGTTTCCAGGTTGGGGTCCAGCACGAAGCTCACCACGGGCTTTTCGGTGACGAACACCTTGGTGACCTCGGCGTTGTTTTTGCGCCAGATTTCGGCCGGAATCGTCACTTTCTCCTGCTTGCCATCCTGGTAAGTCATCTGCACGATAACCGGCATCGTGAGGCCGCCCAGGTTCTTGAGGCTCACCTCGTAGAAGTTCAGGCCGGCGTTCAGGCGCTGCTGCTGCTCGGCACTCAGGCCCTTGGCCATCTGCTGGTAGCGCTGCTTGTCGGCGTCGGTGGTGGCCAGCGGGTCGTAGGTGTTGTAGAAGTCCTTCAGCTCGGGCTTCTCGTCCACGAGGGTGCGCTTGATGTCCTGCAGGTTGCGCTGCTGCGACAGAGTCTGGGGCGCTTTGTTAATCAGCTCACGCTTGCGGGCGTTTTCGATTTCCGGGTTCTTGGAGTCCACCGAGTACCACTTCACGCCCGTAATGGCCAGGTCGGAGGCGTCGGTGGTGTAGAACCAGCCGCGCCAGAACCAGTCGAGGTCGGTGCCGGAGGCGTCTTCCATGGTGCGGAAGAAGTCGGCGGGTGTGGGGTGCTTGTAGGCCCAGCGGCGGGCGTATTCCTTGAAGGCGTAGTCGAACAGCTCGCGGCCCAGAATGGTCTCGCGCAGGATGTTGAGGCCGGTAGCGGGCTTGGCGTAGGCGTTCGGCCCAAACTGCAGCACCGACTCCGAGTTGGTCATAATCGGGGTCTGCAGGTTTTTGCCGGTGCGCATGTAGTCCACAATGTTCTTGGGCTCGCCGCGGCGCGACGGGTAGTTCCGCTCCCATTCCTGCTCCGTGAGGTACTGCGTGAACGTGTTCAGGCCCTCGTCCATCCAGCTCCACTGCCGCTCATCGGAGTTGATAATCATCGGGAAGAAGTTGTGGCCCACTTCGTGGATAATCACCGAAATCATCCCGTATTTCCGGTCGGCCGAGTAGGTGCCGTCCTTCTCGGGGCGGCCGCCGTTGAAGCACAGCATCGGGTATTCCATGCCGCCCACCGGACCGTGCACCGAAATAGCCACCGGGTATTCGTAGTCGATGGTGTACTTGGAATACACCTTGATGGTGTGCGCCACCACTTCCGTCGAGTACTTGCCCCACAGCGGGTTGCCCTCCTTGGGGTAGTAGCTCATGCACATCACCGGCTTGCCCTTCTGCATGATGCCCATGGCATCCCAGATGAACTTGCGCGAGCTGGCCCAGGCAAAGTCGCGTACGTCTTTGGCGGCGTAGGTCCAGGTTTTGGTGCCTTTGGCGCGGCCGGTTTCGGCCTTTTCGGCTTCCTGCTGGCTCACGATGAGCACCGGCGTTTTGGCCGTTTTGGCTTTTTCGAGGCGCTGGCGCTGGGCGCTGGTCAGCACCTCATTTGGGTTTTGCAGCACGCCGGTAGCGCCCACCACGTGGTCGGCGGGGGCGGTGATGCTCACGCGGTAGTCGCCGAAGGGCAGGGCGAATTCGCCGTTGCCGAGGAACTGCTTGTGCTGCCAGCCCTGGTTATCGGAGTACACGGCCATGCGCGGGTAGAACTGCGCAATTTCGTAGAGGTAGTTTTTGTCCTCGGCGAAATACTCGTAGCCGCTGCGCTGATTGATTTTTGTCTGGTCGTTGATGTTGTAGCTCCACGAGATGCTGAACGTCACGGCCTGCTTGGGCCGCAGCGGCGTGGGCAAATCCACGCGCATCATGGTGTGGTTGATGACGTAGGGCAGCGCCTTGCCGCCTTTCATCTTCACCTCCGAAATCTTGAAGCCACCGTCAAACTCGCTGCGCTGCAGATAATCCAGCGTCTGGAACGGCATCCGGTCCTGAATCTGGCCCACCTGCGTGGCCGTGGTGATGGAGTTTTTGTCGAGGATGTTCTGGTCGAGCTGCACCCAGAGGTAGGTCAGCACGTCGGGCGAGAGGTTGGTGTAGGTGATGTCCTCGGAGCCCGTAATGGCCTGCTTTTCATCATCCAGCTTCACGCGGATGTTGTAGTCGGCGCGCTGCTGCCAGTAGTCGGTGCCGGGGGCGCCGGAGGCGGTGCGATAGGAGTTGGGCGTGGGCAGCAGCGTTTCGAGCTGCGCAAATTTGTCGGTGCCGGAGTTGGTGGTTTGGGCCGCGGCCGGCAGGGCCAGCAGCGCCGCCAGCCCGGCGGCCAGCAGAGTAGGTTTCAGCATAGGGAGAAAAGGGGAGAAGAAAGACGAAGCAAGCAAGCGGCAAGGTACCGGAAAAACCGGCGTCTCGCCGCTTGCGGCGAAAGACGCCGGCCCGCCGGCCGGGTTGCATGGCCTCCCCACCCGCCGCGCTGGCGCGCTTAGCCGGCCACCCAGCGGCGCAGCTCGGGGGTGCGGGCGGCGCTGGCTACCAGCGTAGTATCGGCGGGGTGGCGCAGGCGCACGGCCAGGGCCCCGTTGAAGTGCGGCTCCAGCCGCTCAATGGCCGAGAGCTGCACCAGCTCGGAGCGGTTGAGCCGGAAAAAGCGGGCCGGGTCGAGGGTGTCTTCCAGCTCGTTCAGGTTCTCCGACAGTACAAAGCTGGTGCCGGCCGGCGTGAGGGCGTGCACCAGCCCGTTGCGCATCTGAAAATACGCCACGTCGGCGGTTTCGAGCAGCACAATGCCCTGCTTCACGCGCACCGTGAGGCGCTGCCGGTAGGTGCGGGCGGGTGGCCCGGCCGAGAGCTGCTGCAGAATAGGCAGCTGAAAGGTGGTGCGCAGCTGGTCGTACTTGCGCAGGGCCGCGCAGAACTGCTCGTAGCGGAAGGGCTTGAGCAAATAGCCGATGCCATTCTGCTCGAAGGCTTCCACGAAAAACGTGTCGTAGGCCGTGGTGAAGATGATGGGGCAGTGCACCAGCCCTTCGCGCAGCAGCTCAAACACCCGCCCGCCCAGCAGCTCGATGTCCGATACCACCAAATCGGGCTGGGGGTGGGTGCGCAGCCAGTCGCGGGCTTCGGCCACATGGCGCAGCTGGGCGGCCACCGTGGCGTGGGGGTAGTAGCGCAGCAGGTACTCGCGCAGGGTTTCGGCGGAAGGCAGCTCGTCTTCCAGAATCAGAACACGCATAAGGCGGAAAGGGAGAAGTATAGGATAGCAGCCGGGGCCAAGGTCGGCATCAGGGGGTGGGTTCGTGGTGCGCAATCAGCGGAATCAGGGGCAGCTCCACGCGAAACAGCGTGGGCGTGGCCTCCACCACCAACGGCCGCTCGGTGAGCAGGTGCAGGCGGGCGCGCAGGTTTTCGAGGCCGCCGCCGGTGCCGGCCGCGTGGGGCGGGGCCGCCCGGCGGGCATTGCTGACTTCCAGCGAATCGGGTAGCACCGTGAGGGTGATGACCAGCGGCTGGGTGGGGCTGGCGTCGTTGTGCTTCACGGCGTTGTGCAGCAGCTCCTGCACGGCGGCGGGCGGCACCAGGCTGTCGGTGAGGCGCTGGGGGCAGCGGATATCCTGCCGGAACTCGTAGGCCGAGCCGAAGCGGATGGTGAGCAGGTACAGCAGGTCGTTGAGGTCGGTCAGCTCGTCTTCCAGCAGCACCACGTCCTGCCGGGCCTGGCGCAGGCGCTGCCGGTAGAGGTGGGCCAGCCGGGCCAGGTACTGCTGGGCGGGGTCGTTGTCGGGGCCGATGAGGGCTCCCAGCACGTGCAGGCTGTTGAACAGGAAATGCGGGTTCACGTGCTGCTGCAGGGCGCGCAGCTCGGCTTCGCGGCGGCGCTTCTCGGTTTCGCGGAGCTGCTGCTGCACCAGGCTTTCTTCCCGCAGATAGCGCAGCAGCAGGTAGGGGTTGCCAATCAGCAGGTAGGTGAGCATCGTGAGCATGGCTTCTCGCGTAATCTCGTAGCCGCGCAGGCTGCCTTCGGCCGTCAGAAAACGGTACTTGTGCCAGATAAGGGCCTCGGTGCCGAACTCCAGCGCCAGCAGCACCGGTCCGCAGAGCAGCGCGCCCCAGCCCATCAGCCGCCCGTAGGCCGCGGCCGAGTGCATCCACCGGCCCCGGCGTCGCTGCCACCACTCCAGCAGCTGCAGCAGCCCCACCACTACCAGAGCGTATACCCACACCATCAGGTGAGCTTCCCAATGCACCCGGTAGCTGCTGGCGGTGGGCGAGAGCAGCAGCCGCAGCAGCACCACCGTGAGCACCGAAGCCAGCAGGGTGTAGCCCAGGATAAACGCTCCGCGTCGGAGCAGGCTGGCGGAGGAAAGCAGTCCGGAAAACGACGTCATAGTCAAGTAAACGAAAGAAGCCCCCACCTCTCCACCCTGCGCCCGGCGGGCCAGCGGCAGGGTGGGGAGCCACAGCGAAAATCTAGGCTGTGTCTAAAAATTTCAAAATATTCATGCTGAGCTTGCCGAAGCATCTCTACCGCTTCGTCAGACGGTTCATCCGAAGCGGTAAAGATGCTTGGGCAAGCTCAGCATGACGTTCAGCGAGTTGCAAACGATTTTTCAGACACAGCCTAGTTGTTATCCTGCGCCTGCTCGATGCGCTTGGGCGCTTTGCTGGCCCCAATGTACCAGCTGAAGCCGAGGTAGCCAATGCGGCTTTCGCGTTTCAGGGTGTTGCGGGCCAGCAGCTCGGGCGTGGTGGTTTCGGTGAGGGTGCGGCGGGTGTTCAGCAGGTCGCTCACGCGCAGGATGAGGGCGCCGCGGCCCTGCAGCACCTGCTGGCGCACGGCCACATCGAGGTAGCCCACGGGGGCCTGGCGGGTTTGGGGCGTGAGCTGGGCGGCGCGGTAGGTGGCGGCCAGCTGCACATCGAGGCCGGCCGTGGGCGTGAAGCTGCTGAGCAGGCGTAATGAGCCGGTGGTGAGGCGGCGCGCGTCGGTATCAATGTCGCCGCGTACCTGCTGCCGCTGCACCGAGCCGCTGGCCGTCAGCTTCCACCAGGTAGCCAGCGTTTGGGTGAGGGCTACTTCCAGACCATAGGCCCGCACGCTGCCCAGGTTGCGGGGGGTGGTGCCCAGCACGGGGCCCGCCACGCCCAGCTGCTCGTTGTAGCGGGTGGCGGCCGAATCAAGCAGTTGGTAGGGCTGCAGGGCCTGGCTCAGGTGCTGGGCGTAGAGGGCCGTGTTGAGGCTGAGGCGCTCGGTGGTCAGCTCGTGGCCCAGCTCCAGGCGGTTGAGGTACTGGGGCCGCAGCTGCGGGTTGCCGCTGGTGTAGGTGCGCAAATCGGTGAAGAAAGGCGTGGGCAGCAGCTGCTGAAACGTGGGCCGGTCGAGGCGACGCTGGTAGCTGAGCTGGAGCCGCTGCTGCTTGCCCACCTGCCGCCCCACCGTAGCCGACGGAAACAGGTTCAGGTACCGAAACCGGAAGGGGGCCTCGGTGGTGGTGGCGCTGCCCTGGGCCGCGGTGTACTCGGCGCGCAGGCCGGCCTGGCCGCTCCAGGTGGGGCCGGTGTAGCGGGTGGTGGCGTAGGCGGCCTGCACGGCCTCGCGGTAGGTGCCCGCCTGGTTGCGGGCGGCTACCGGCTGCCAGGGCTGGCCGGCGGCGGCCTGCTGGCGGAACTGCAGGTCGGTTTCAATATGCTGGTACTGCGTCTTCAGGCCGGCTTCCAGCACCGTTCTGGGGTTGAGGGGGCGCACCACGTCGAGCTGGCCGGCTACGTTGCGGAGCGTGAGCAGCAGGGTGCTTTCCAGCTGGGGCAGCTGCTCGGGGCCGGCCGTCAGCTGCTGGCGGTTGCGTACGTCGCCGGGGCCGCCGTAGTAGCTCAGGCTGGCCTGCAGGCGGCGGCCGGGCTGGTCGGCCCATTGCCGGCGGTAGTCGAGGGAGGTTTGCAGCACCCGCCCGCCCTCGGCGTAGGTGTTGCGCGAAGCTGTCCGCTGCAGGCTGGTGCCATCGGCGGCCCGGAAGTCGCCTATTTGTTCGAGGGTGCGGCTGTAGCGGTTCAGGTAGGGCACCACCGAGAGGCTCAGCTCGCGGGTGGGCGAGAGACGGTAGCTCAGGCTCACGGGCAGGTTGTGCAGGTAGTTGTGCTGGCTGCCCTGGCCGGTCTGGCGCAGCACGGTACCTGGCTGGTGGTACTGCACCGTCTGGTCCGAGACCTGCGCGAAGCGGCTGTTGAACCCGTTGTACTGCACCGCCACATTCAGGCGGCCGGTTCGGCGGTTGCCGCCCACGCTCAGGTTGTACTTGCCGCCGGTGCCGGCCAGCAGGCTGCCGTTCTGGTTCCAACCGGACTTCTGCTCCTTTTTCAGCACCAGGTTGATGATGCCGCCCGCGCCCTGGGCGTCGTAGCGGGCCGAGGGGCTGGTGATGACCTCCACGCGGGCCACGGTGCCGGCGGGTATCTGGTCGAGGCGCAGGGTGGTGTTTTTGCCGTCGATAAGCACGGTGGCCGCTTGGCCGCGCAAACTCACCCCGCCCCCGTCGGCCACGGTTACGGCGGGCACGTTGCGCAGCACATCGGCCACGGTGCCACCCGCGCTGGTCAGGTCCTTGCTCACCTCAATCACCTTCTTGTCTAGCCCCTCCTGCACCACCGGCCGCTCGGCCTGCACCGTCACTTCGCGCAGCTGAGTGGCAGCCTCGCCCAGCGTGAGGGCAGGCAGCTGCAGGGCTTCGGCGGCCACCGTCAGCAGGCGGCGCTGGGGCTGAAACCCCACCATGGATACCCGCAGCACGTAGCGGCCGGGAGTGGGGGCAATGAGCTGGTAGCTACCATCGGGGCCCGTGGCGGTGCCCAGGGCGTGGGCCGAGTCGGCGGGGGCAAAGAGCAGCACGGTGGCGCCGGGCACCGGCTGGCGGCTGCCGTCGAGCACGGCGCCGCGCACGGGCGTTTGGGCCAGCGCCCCGGCGGGCAGCAGGCTGGTGGCAAACAGGAAACCTAAAGAGCGGAGGTAGCAGGCAGTTGGCATAACGAACAGAGAAAGGCGTTGAACGTGCCCAAAACTGTCGTTTAGCCCCGCCGAAAGCAGCCGAAAACGTGGCAACTCCGGAAAAAACCGTGCGAGCCGGGGAAAAACCCGTGCGAGTAGTTACCTCACCACTCAGCCCACCAGCAGCACCAGCGCAATACCCATGGCCGCCCCACTGACCACCAGCAGCCAGTCGCGGCGGTGCACGCCGAAGCCGCGCAGCAGCAGCAGCCCCAGCAGCAGAATCAAACTCACAATCAGCAGCTGGCCCAGCTCCACGCCCACGTTGAAAGCCAGCAGCTCCAGCACCGGCCGGCTCTGCTGGCCCAGCAGCTCGCGCAGGTAGCTGGAAAAGCCCAGCCCGTGAATCAGGCCGAACCCCATGGCCAGCAGGTTGGGGAGGGCCAGCACCACCGGCTCGGGCCGGCTCACACGTCCCAAGCGAGGCTCTGCGCGGCGCGCCCGCACCAGATTTACAGTGCAGGTCAGCAAGATGGTTATCGGAATCAGCTTTTCAATCAGGCCAGGGCTGTAGCCTACCACCTGCAGAGTGGCCAGGGCCAGCGTCAGGGAATGGCCCAGTGTGAAGCTCGTAACCAAGGCCACTACGCGGCGCCAGTCGGCCAGCACGTAGGGGGCACACAGAGCCAGCAGAAACACTAGGTGGTCGTAGGCCTGCAGGTTGAAGATGTGGAAAAACCCAAGCTGCAGGTAAGTCTGAAACAAAGACGCCATGTCGCAAAGCTACACGGGTAGCTGAATATAGGGTAGTTGGGGCAGAACGCAGCGCTGCCACCGCTGCTACCGTCTGGTGGCGACGTAGCGACGGTGGCAGGCCGGTAAGTGTGGTTAGGAAAAGGGAACGGGAGCTAGTACAATAGCTTGGTCGGACACCTCCATTCCCAGCAGCGGGGGAATCCGGAAATGGAGGTGTCAGACAACGGGTAGGGGAAACCCAAATGCGTTTAAACTGTAATATATTCAATAATTATTTGTAAATATATAAGAACTTATTGAGTGTGCAATAGCTGGGTGCTAAAATTTTATCAACTGGCTTCTGACACCTGCAACTAACCATAATAGCCGCGCAAATGCAGATGGCAGGGGGCCCCACCGCCACCGATCAATACCGCTCGCGCGTCTTTTTTCAGGATGCTTACGTGGTGCCCAGGTCAGGGAGGCAATGGTTTACGGTGGGGCGGTAGTTTCTCAGGCCAAATAGGACTTCGGTTCGGCCCGAATGGTATATTGCGCCGTAGATTCGGTTTTATTACCCCTAGGTTTATGTTATTTCGAGTATTGTGCATCAGCGCACTGCTGTTGCCGGGGCTGGCCAAAGCGCAGGCACCCATCAACCTGCCTTCAGAAACCTTCAAGCAGCAGCTGCGCAACCAGTACATGCGCAACGATACCGCCCAGGCCATCATTAGCCTGTACAGCAAGCGCCAGGCGGGCGGAGTGAGCTGGATGGTGGGCGGCGCGCTGGCCGGGCTGCGGCTGGCTACCAGCGGCGGCCGCGAGGTAGCAAGCGGCCCCGGCTACTCGGTTTCTCAAGACGCCCCTTCGGCCGGTGTAGTGCTGCTGGCGACGCTGCCGTTTGTGGGCTACGGCTTGGGCAAGCTGCTGCACTACGGCAACGCCAACCTGGCCGCCCAACTCACGGCCTACGGGGCCGGGCAGCCGCTGCCGCGCAGCCTGCGCCGCAAGCTCAAGCCGCGCTTCTTCAGCACGCCCATCATTCAATACACGCCGGTACCGGCTACGCCTGCCAAGTAACGCTATGCGCGCTTTTTTACTTCTGCTGATTCTGCTGCTGACGAGCGTGGCAGGCTATGCCCAGCAAGCACCCGCCGCAGTATCCGGCGTTGCGCCCGTTGCCATAGCGCCCGCCACGGCCGCACCTGCCGATTCCGGTGCGGTGCTGCTGTTCAATGGTTGGTACCTGCCCCGCTTCGCCCCCAAAACCACTGAGGCCGACACCACCGGGGCGCTGCTGAGCCTATTTCGGAAGCGCCGCTACGCCGGCTGGCTCTATACGCTGCCCTTCATTGCGGGCATGACGCTGGCCCTGCCCATTTCCTCCACCGACCGCTACGGCCAGACCACCGTCGCTGACGAGGCCGTTTCGCCGCCGCTGGGCGTGGCCCTGCTGGCGGGCACCGTAGTAGGCTTCATCACGCACGCCAGCAAGTTCAACAAAGCCCACTTGGTAGCCGTGGACAAATCTTATGCCGCCGGCCAGCCCATTCCGGCCAAGTACCGCAGCCAGCTCAACGCCAGCCATTTTCAGGAAGCCGCCTACCTGCGCGAAGCCCTGCGCCAACAGATGGAGCGCGAGCAGCTGCAGCGTCAGGCTGCGGAAGCTGCTAAATAACGTTGAGGCAGCCTTGGTCTTCACTTCGCATAACCAAGAACCTGTTTGTGCGGCGTCAGGCGCGCTTCAGTATCAAAACAAAAAGCCGCGCCGATAAAGAATTCATTCTCCTATTCACCCTTTTCCATATGATTGCATATTTATCTCGAACCTGCGCTTTCACTGGCTTATTAGCACTCAGCGCTTTTTCATCGTTTGCCCAAACTACTCAACCAGCAGATTCATCTAAAGCCGTACAACGCTTATTTGCCAAACGGCGCACCGGCAGTACCATTCTGGCATTGCCAAGTGGTTACTTTTTTGGCTACGGCGCCGTGGCTACTGCCCGAGGAATTGACGGCGCCCCAACTACGCTGGGATTAGGTGTAGTACTGTCGGCCGTTGCCATTGCGAAAAACGCGCGGTTCAGCAAAGCAAAGGAAGAAGCCATCCTGAGTGCTTATCAACAAGGCAAGCCTATTCCGAAGAATATCCGACGCCGTCTGAAGAAGAAACACTTTAACGCCTAGCCTTATCACATAAAAAGCCCCGCCGGCACAACGCCAGCGGGGCTTTTCACTTACGCTAATCGGCTTACGATACAGCGGGCATCTCCACGTTGTTGAAGCGGATGCCGCCGTCTTCGAGCACGGCTTCCACCACCGCATCCTTGCTCACGCGGCCCGAGAGAATGTCCTTCGACAACTCGTTGAGCACCAGGCGCTGCAGTACGCGCTTGAGCGGCCGGGCCCCGAAGGTGGGGTCGAAGCCCTGTTCACCCAGGAAGTCGAGCACCTCGTCGGTGGCTTCCAGGCGGATGCCGGCTTCTTCCAGGCGCTGCTGAATCTGGCGGAACTGGATGTCCACGATCTTGCGGATTTCCTTGCGCTTGAGGGGCTGGAACATCACAATCTCGTCGATGCGGTTCAGGAACTCGGGGCGCATGTGCTGCTTGAGGCGGTCCACCACTTCCTCGCGGGTGCGGTCCACCACTTCGTCGTGGTTGTACTCGCTGAGCTCCTTGAAATTCTGCTGAATGATGTCGGCCCCCGTGTTCGAGGTCATGATGATGATGGTGTTCTTGAAGTTCGCCACCCGGCCCTTGTTGTCGGTGAGGCGGCCATCATCCAGCACCTGCAGCAGAATGTTGAACACGTCGGGGTGGGCCTTTTCGATTTCGTCGAGCAGCACCACCGAGTAGGGCTTGCGGCGCACGGCCTCGGTCAGCTGGCCGCCTTCGTCGTAGCCCACGTAGCCGGGAGGCGCCCCAATCAGGCGCGACACGGCGTGGCGCTCCTGAAACTCGCTCATGTCGATGCGCACCATGGCGTTTTCATCGTTGAACAGGTACTCGGCCAGCGCCTTGGCCAACTCGGTTTTACCCACGCCGGTCGTGCCCAGGAAGATGAACGAGCCGATGGGCCGCTTGGGGTCCTGTAAACCGGCCCGGGAGCGGCGCACGGCGTCGCTGATAGCCGCAATGGCCTCCGATTGGCCGGCCACGCGCTTGCCCAGCTCGGCCTCCAGGTTCAGCAGCTTCTCGCGGTCCGACTGCAGCATCTTGCTCACCGGAATGCCGGTCCACTTGGCTACCACCTCGGCAATGTCCTCGGAAGTCACCACTTCCTGCAGCATCGAGCCGCCTTCCTTGCTTTTGTCGGCTTCGGCCTGGGCCTGCAGCTCCTTTAGCTTGGCTTCGGCTTCCTGAATCTTGCCGTAGCGCAGCTCGGCCACGCGGCCGTAGTCGCCCTGGCGCTCGGCCTGGTCGGCTTCCAGCTTGTAGCGCTCAATGTTCTCCTTCTCGGTCTGAATGCTGGTGAGGGCCGATTTCTCGTTTTCCCACTGCGCCTTCAGGTCGTCGCGACGGGCCGAGAGGTCGGCAATGTCCTTGTTAAGCACGGCTTCCCGGTCGTGGTTTTCCTCGCGGCGGATGGCCTCGCGCTCAATTTCCAGCTGCATGATGCGGCGCTGCACCTCGTCGAGCTCCACGGGCATGGAGTTCAGCTCGATGCGCAGCTTGGCGGCGGCCTCGTCCATCAGGTCGATGGCTTTGTCAGGTAGGAACCGGTCGGTGATGTAACGCGAGCTAAGCTCCACGGCGGCAATAACGGCATCGTCGGTAATCCGCACGCCGTGGTGCAGCTCGTACTTCTCCTTGATGCCGCGCATGATGCTGATGGCGTCCTCCACGGTGGGCTCGTCCACCATCACGGCCTGGAAGCGGCGCTCCAAAGCCTTGTCCTTCTCAATGTACTTCTGGTACTCCTTGAGCGTGGTGGCCCCGATGGCGTGCAACTCGCCGCGGGCCAAAGCCGGCTTGAGCAGGTTGGCCGCATCCATGGCCCCGTCGCCGCCCGCGCCGGCCCCGATGAGCGTGTGCATCTCGTCAATGAACAGGATAATCTGCCCATCTGAGTCAGTTACTTCCTTGATGACGGCCTTGAGGCGCTCCTCAAACTCGCCCTTGTACTTGGCCCCGGCAATGAGCAGGCCCATGTCGAGGCTCATAATCACCTTGTCGCGCAGGTTTTCGGGCACGTCGCCGGCCACGATGCGCTGGGCCAGGCCCTCCACAATGGCGGTTTTGCCCACGCCCGGCTCACCCAGCAGCACGGGGTTGTTCTTGGTGCGCCGGCTCAGAATCTGGAGCACCCGGCGGATTTCCTCGTCGCGGCCAATCACCGGGTCCATTTTGCCGGTGCGCACCTGCTCGTTGAGGTTGCGGGCGTAGCGGTTGAGGCTCTGGTACTGGTCCTCGGCCGACTGCGACGTGACCTTGCGGCCCCCGCGCAGCTCCAGAATGGCCGCTTTCAGGTCTTTTTCGTTGAAGCCGGCGTCCTTCATCAGGGTGGCCACGGCGTCCTTGCCGCTGAGCAGCCCCAGCAGCAGGTGTTCCACCGACACGTATTCGTCCTGGAACTCCTTGAGGTATCCGGTGGCGCGCTGCAGTGCGGCGGCGGTTTCGTTGGCGAGGTAGGGCGAGCCGCCGCTCACCTTGGGGTAGGCGGCCACCAGGGCATCGAGGCGGGGCGTGAGGATGTTGAGGTTGGCCCCCAGCTTCTTGGCCACAAACGACAGCACGTTCTCGTCGCTCTGGAACAGGCCCTTCAGCAGGTGGCCGGTTTCAATGGCTTGCTGTTGGTTGGCGCCGGCAATTTCAGTAGCCTTCTGCACGGCCTCCTGCGCCTTGATGGTATAGTTATTAAAGTTCATGGTTTGCTTTCGTCGTAGGGTGAGACTTCGCAGTGGAAGGTTCTACGAGGGGACTAGCAAACGGGGTGCAAGGATGTTTTTGCTGACTTTTTGGCTTGTATTTGAATTATGGGCTGATTTTATTGTGTCAAAATTTCAGCTTAGGCCGCTATCATCCGGCTGATTAGGCTTCGCGGCCTCCATGGCCTCGGGCACGATGTACAGCTCCTGAAACATCTGCTCCACCTGTTGCTTCAGGCCCGGCTCCGGATTGGCGCGACACTCCAGAAAATAAGCACTTATAACGGGCAACGGGTGGTGAATGAATCGGGTAGGCCCCACAAACGCCGTAACCGTGTTCAGATATACCCGAAACCGCTTGGTAGTAGCCCGGCCCTCGCCCAGCAGGGCTTCGCCCACAAAGCCCGCCGAAGCAAATGGGTCGCGGCGACAGATATCCAGAAAAACCCGTGTACAGGTGGTCAGAATGCGGAAGGCATCTCCATCATTTACCAGCAGCTTAAACCGGTTGGGGGAGGCCTTCAGTGCCAGCGGATAGTATTTGAGCACATACACGTGATGTTGATACTGCTCGGCCTCCACGACATACCGCCGGTTTTTACGGGTACGAAACGTGTAATAGTGCGTGCAAACCAAAGGGCCATCTTTATGGGATGGCCCTTTGCGGTAATGAAACGGGTAGCCTTCACCTAGCTCGCGCTCAAATGGCATACTTGTAAGCATTACGGCGCAACCGAATCAAATCCTCTTCACTGAGCGTGTCAAACTTGAATTGCTTGGCATATTCGCGGGCCTGGGCCAGCCGCTGCTCTTTGGTGAGCTTGGTTGGTTCTGTGGGTGTTGGCTTGTTATCGGTGGTTCCCATAATGCAGCAGGGTTAAGTAGCTGTAATACTGCGAAGATACGGCAAAAGGTTCAGCTGGCGGCGCTGTATGACTCACTCCGGAGCCTCCAAAACTACCGGATTCCAGGGTGGAGCCCAACTGCTTTTCTGCAACTTGGTTGGCTATTCCCCCAACTCCCCCAATTCCCGCAGCCAGTCGAAAATCAGCTGGTCTACGGCCGAAACCTGGGGGCGGTGGCGGTAGGTGAGCCAGACTACCTCCTCAATTTCGGCGGCGGGCTGCAGCTGGCCGGTGTAGGTGGCGGCGTAGAGCGTCATTTGCACCAGTACGTCGGGGGCGTGGCCGTGGGCGGGGGCCGTGAACACGCCGCGCAACTGTAGGCTGGCCGGGTCCAGCGTCACGGTCAGCTCCTCCCGGATTTCGCGCAGCAGCGTATCGGCGTCGGTTTCGCCTAGCTCGCGCTTGCCGCCGGGCAGGTAGTACCGGTCTTTGCCCCGGCTGCGGGTGCTGAGGATGCGGCCGTCGTGCAGGTGCAGCCAGGCAATTTTGTCGATGAGAGGCATGGGGCCGAGGGTAGGGCAGGAGGCGTGCCGTGGCTATGCGCGCTGTGGCAGGCGCTGCAGCAGGCCCTGGTAAAGGCGGTCTACGTCCTGCTTGCGGAACAGCTCGGTGCCGGGGGTTCATGGTGGCCGCCGAGCCGCAGGCCACGCCCAGGCGGGCCGTTTCGGGCAGGCTTAGGCCGGTGCTGAGGCCGTACACCAAGCCGGCCACCATACTGTCGCCGGCGCCCACGGTGCTGCGCTTTTTCACGGCGGGAGCCGGCACGTGGTCCACGGCATCTTTCGTGACCACGCAGGCGCCCTGCGGCCCCAGCGACACCACCACTATTTCGGCCTGGCCCTCGCGCACCAGCTGCTGGGCGGCGGCAGCTACGGCCTCGTCGTCTAGCTCTTCCACGCCGGTCATCTTGCTCAGCTCGCCCACGTTGGGCTTGATCAGGTACACGCCTTCCTGCAGGATGCGCTGCAAAGCCGGGCCGGAGGTGTCGGCAATGATGCGGGTACCGGCCTGTTTGGCCCAGCGGGCTATTTCGGCCAGAAACTCCGGTTCCACGCCGGGGGGCAGGCTGCCGCTGATGACCAGAAACTCGGGCACTTCGGGCAGGTCGCGCAGGGCCGCCAGCACTTGCTGCTGCTCGGCCGCGGTCAGCTCGGTGCCGGGCATACCGAAGCGGTACTGCTGACTGCTGGAGGCATCTACCACAATGAAATTTTCGCGGGTGCGGCTGGCTGTTTCCACGGCCAGCTGCTGCACCTGCTCCTGCGCCAGCAGCTCCTGCAGCAGCTGGCCGGTGGGCCCACCGGCCGGAAACACCGCCACCGAGTCGGCCCCCAGCCGGCGCAGCGCCCGGCTCACGTTGATGCCGCCGCCGCCGGGCTCGAACTTGGGCGCGGCGCAGCGCAGCTTCTGGTCGGGGATGATGTGGTCGGCAGTGGTGCTTTTATCGACGGTCGGGTTCAGGGTAAGCGTGACGATGCGGGCCATAAGCGGGGGTAGAGTGAGGGCGGCGCTGACACTGGCAGCGCCGCAGGAAAACGGGAAATCCGGGAGCAACAAGAACTGAAAATTGCAGGAAATCTGCCGGCCGGCGCGGCACTACTGCCCGGGCGCCGGCTAACGGCGGCAGCTGGGAAAGCAGGAGGCATGGCAGCGGGCCGGCAGAAGCTGCAGGTACGACGGTGTACCGGTGCGGGACCTGCCGGGTTGTGCGGTGCCGGTGCTGGGCCGTGGCCGGCCGCCCATGGACAAGCCGCAGCGGCCGGATTTTCGTCGCGTATCAGCCGGCGCGGTGGTCTGGTTTGGGCGGTTGCGTCGGCTGTCGCTGCTGTGGGCGGCTGTAGGCGGCCGAAGCCGGGCCCCGCAGGTTGGGGCCCAGCCGGCCGGGCCCGCCGCGGCCCCAACCTGCGGGGCCGGCCTGCGTTAGCACAGGCATGAGCCGTGCATTCACCAAAGAAGACGATTCGCTGGAGGCGCCCATTGTGCCGCCCCGCGCTCCCCTGCCGCCCGGCATGGCCAACTACGTCACGCCCCGGGGGCTGGCTTTGCTGCGGGCCGAGCTGACCACGCTGGATGCGGCCCGCACCCGCGCCGAAGCCAACCGCGAAAACGACGCCGACCGTACCCGCCTGCTGTCTCTTTACAACGCCCAGCTCGCGGCCCTCAACGCCCGGCTCGGCAGTGCCCGGCTGATAGACCCGCGGGCCCAGCCGCCCCAGGAAGTGCGGTTTGGTGCCACCGTGACGCTGCGCACCCGCACCGGCGGCCGGCCCGGTACCGAGCGGCGCTTCACCATTGTGGGCGTAGACGAAGCCGACGTGGCCGAAGGCCGGCTGGCCTTTGTAGCGCCCATTGCCCGGGCGGTGCAGGGCGCGCAGTTGGGCCAGCTCGTAACGCTGCAGCTGGGCGGCCAGGAGGAAGTGGTGGAAGTAATCGGCATTTCCTACGACGACCTGGCGCTGCCGGCCGCCTAGCTGCAGCGCGGGCCGCCGGTCATAACTCAGCTGCTTTCGGATAAGCCCTTTGGGCCCTCCCGGCTGGCTTCATTCCTTTTACACTTCGTTTTAAGCCCCTGTCCTATGCGCCTTCGATTTCTACTCTGCTGCGGCCTGTTGCTGGTCGCGTCCGGCCTGCGGGCCCAGTCCACCATCACCGGCACCATCCGTTTCGGGGGCGCCGTGCGCGACTACCGCCTCTACGTGCCGCGGGCCTACACCGGAAACCAAGCGGTGCCGCTGCTGCTCAACCTGCACGGCTACGGTTCCAACAACCTGGAGCAGGAGCAGTATGGCGACTTCCGGGCCATTGCCGACACCGCTAATTTCCTGGTGGTGCATCCCAACGGCACCCTCGACGGCACCGGCAGCCGCTACTGGAACACGTTTACGCCCCCCGGCAGCGGCGGCCCCAACGACGTAGCATTTCTGGCTGCCCTGATTGACACGCTCAGCGCCCGCTACCGCATTGACGCCAACCGGGTGTACAGCACCGGCATGAGCAACGGCGGCTTTATGAGCTACGAGCTGGCCTGCCAGCTGAGCGGCCGCATTGCCGCCATTGCGTCGGTTACGGGCAGCATGGTGGCCAGCCGTCAGGCGGTGTGCATGCCGGGGCGGGCGGTGCCCATCCTCGAAATCCACGGCACCGCCGACGGCACCGTGCCCTACAACGGCAACATCCTGTTCTTGCCTATCCCGACGCTGCTGGCCAGCTGGGTGCAGCGCAACGGCTGCAACCCCACGCCAATCATCACCCAAGTGCCCGACATCAACACCGCCGACGGCAGCACCGTGGAGCGGCAGCTATACACGGGCGGCCGCAATGGCAGCGTGGTAGAGCACTACCGCATCATCGGGGGCGGCCACACCTGGCCGGGCGCGCCGGTGAACATCGGCGTCACCAACCGCGACATCAACGCCAGCCGGGAAATCTGGCGCTTCCTGCGGCCCTACCGCCTGACTGGGCTGGTGACATCTACCAAGCCCGAAACCTCCGGCCGGCTGTTGCAGCTGGCGCCCAACCCGGCGCAGGAGCTGGTCACGCTGCGCGCCGAAGCCGGCCAGCCGCTAACCCGGCTGCGCGTGACGGATGCGCTGGGCCGCGTGGTGCCGGCCACCCCGCGCCGCACTTCCGACGGTAGCCTGCAACTGTCTATATCCGGTTGGGCGCCCGGCATCTACTGGGTGCAGGCCGAAGTAGCCGGGCAGCCGGTGGTGCGCAAGCTGGTGAAGGAGTAGACAGACGGGCTGCTTTTTTGGAGGCGCAGGAATTTTATTCAGAGCGTCATGCTGAGTTTGCCAAAGCAACTCTACTGCAACGTTTATTCAACGAAGCGGTAGAGATGCTTCGGCAAGCTCAGCATGATGTTCAACTAACGCTTCTCAATACCCGCGGGCCAGCTGTACCAGGTTTTGCAGCGGCTGCTGGTGGCGCAGGCGGTGCAGGTTGTCGAGCAGGATTTCCACTTTGCCTTCGTCTTCGCGGGGCTGGCCGCCGCCGCTGTGCTGGGTGAGCAGCACATTGGGTAGGCTCCACAGCGGATGGTCGGCGGGCAGCGGCTCCTGGGCCGTTACGTCGAGGACGGCGCCGGCCAGGCGCCCGGCTTGCAGGGCGGCCAGCAGCGCGGCCTCGTCGGTGGTGTTGCCGCGCCCGACGCTGGCGTAGAGCGCGTGGGCGGGCAGGGCCTGCACCATGTCGGCCGAGAAAAACTGGTCGGCGCTGCCGGGCAGGCAGTTGATTACCAAATCGGTTTCGGGTAGCGCGGCCAGCAGGTCTTCGCGGGAGTGGAGCTGGGCACGGGCATCGATGCGAGCCAGCAGCTGCACGTGGCAGCGGAACCCCGCCAGCTGCTCGGCCACGGCCTGCCCGATGGCGCCACTGCCCAGAATCACCACCCGTTTGTCGCGCAGCAGGCCCACGCGGCCCCGGATGGGGCCGCCCACCCACTGCCGCCGGCTCTGCAGCACGGCCAGCTCCGGAATGGCGCGGTACCAGCCCAGAATGCCCGCCACAATAGTTTCGGCGCAGGGCCACGCGAAATAGTCGCCCACGTTGGCCACCGGAAACGCCACCCGCAGCTCCTGATACCGGTCGATGCCGGCCGAGTCAATCTGCCAGAACTGCAGCGCGGCCGGCGCCCCGGCCGCAAACCACTCCGGCGGCGGGTTGCCAAATACTACTTCGGCCTGTTGAAAAGCCGCCTGCTGCTGGCTTTCCGGTAGGTCCTGCCGGAAAGTGGGGTGGATGCCGGCGGGCAGCTGCTGAAGCAGCAGCTGGCGGGCCGGGTCGTTGAGCGTTGCGTACACGAAGAGTTGCATAGCGTGCTTGTTCTTGAAATCCTGCCTGCGGGTTGCAGTCGAGGTTGGAAATGCCCGCATTGTATCAGGCGCTGGTCGGAGCGCGCCGGCCAATCAATCTGAAAAACCTGATAGCTTCGTAAGTCAGAATCCTCTCACACGTATCACGCTAGCTTTACATGCAAGACCTCACGCACAACCAGGTTCAGGACTACTACGGCCAGCAGCTGCGCACGCAGGATGACCTGCAAACCAATGCCTGCTGCACCGACGATATACCCGACGAGCACAAGCGGATTCTGGCTCAGCTGGAGTCGGAAGTGCTGGAAAAATACTACGGCTGCGGCGTGGCCGTGCCGCCGCTGGTGGAAGGCTGCACCGTGCTCGACCTGGGCAGCGGCAGCGGCCGCGACGCCTATCTGCTGTCCAAGCTGGTAGGGCAGGAGGGCCACGTAATCGGGGTGGACATGACCGAGGAGCAGCTGGACGTGGCCCGCCGCCACATCAACACGCACACGGCGCGCTTCGGCTACTCGCGGCCCAACGTGGAGTTCCGCCACGGCTACATCGAAGACCTGCACTCGGCCGGCCTGCCCGACAATAGCGTGGACGTGGTGGTCAGCAACTGCGTGCTCAACCTTAGCACCGATAAGGAAGCCACCTACCGCGAGATTTTCCGGGTGCTGAAGCCCGGCGGCGAGCTGCACATTGCCGACGTCTTCTCGGACCGCCGCGTGCCCGAAGTGCTGCGCCAAGACCCCGTGCTGTACGGCGAGTGCCTGAGCGGCGCGCTCTACATCGACGATTTCCGGCGCCTGCTGCAAAAGCTGGGCGTCGATGACTACCGCCTCACGGCCAGCCGCCGCCTCACCATCGGCAACCCCGAAATTGAGGCCAAAGTGGGCAACATCGGCTTCTACTCGCTCACGGTGCGGGCCTTCAAGCTGGCTCTTGAAGACCGGTGCGAAGACTACGGCCAAGTGGCCACCTACCTCGGTACTATCCCCGGCCACCCGCACGCCTTCGTCCTCGACGACCACCACCGCTTTGAAACCGGCCGCCCCATGCTGGTGTGCGGCAATACCGCCGATATGGTGGGCCAGACCCGCTACGGCGCGCACTTCCGCGTGCTCGGCAGCAAGGAGCAGCACTTCGGCCTGTTTCCGTGCGGCCCCACGGCCGCCGCGCCCGCCGGCACCGATGCCGCGGTGGCGTCCTGCGGCTGCTAACGGCGCCAGCCAAGGTGCCAGCTTGGCTTCACTAAGTAAGTAGTCCTGTAACGATAGGCTGAGTGCTCAATACTCCTGTCTGATTGCTAAAAAGGCCCCGTACCAATTGGTACGGGGCCTTTTTGCTGACGTCGAATGTCAGGAAACTAGTCTTTCTTGGAGTACTGGCGGTAGCGGACCGGGTCCTTTTTCTTGTCTTTTTTGCGGCCGATGATGGCCCCGCCTACGGCCCCAGCCGCGCCGCCAATGATGGCGCCTTTGCCCCGGTCGCCTTTACCGGCAATGACGGCGCCGGCCGCGGCACCCGTGCCACCCCCGATGATGGCGCCTTTGCCTTTCCGGCTCATGCCCGACTGGGCGGCGGCGTCGGAAGCGGAAACCGTGCTGCCCAGCAGCAAGACGGCCGACAGCATGGCCGCATATAGTTTGATGGTCTTCATGTCAGTGGAATTTAGCAGTTGGAAAACTGATATATGCCCCTAAAACGGCCGGTGGAATGGTTGGGTTGTAAGCAGGGCATAATATTGCACATCAGGAATATGCCAGCCTGCCGGTAACAAAAAAACACCCCGAACCAGATGGCCCGGGGTGTTGGGAAATGCGTTGGCGGAGCTAGCTAGTTGCCGGGCGCCTGCGCACCGGCCGGTACCGGCGCCGAGCCTACGGTGGCCGGCGTTTTCACGTACTTATTCAGCCAGGAGTTCATCTCCCACAGCATGTGCATGATGGACTCACGGGCGGCGTAGCCGTGGCTTTCGGCGGGCAGCACCACGTAACGCACGGTGGCGCCGTGGCCTTTCAGGGCGTTGTAGAACCGCTCACTCTGGATGGGGAAAGTGCCGGAGTTGTTGTCGGCCTCACCATGAATCAGCAGGATGGGCGTCTTGATTTTGTTGGCGTAGTTGAACGGCGACATGGCGTTGTAGACCTCCGGGGCCTGCCAGTAGGTGCGCTCCTCGCCCTGGAAGCCAAACGGCGTGAGCGTGCGGTTGTAGGCGCCGCTGCGCGCAATGCCGGCCCGGAACAGGTTGGAGTGGGCCAGCAGGTTGGCCGTCATGAAGGCGCCGTAGCTGTGGCCCATCACGGCCACGCGCTTGGGGTCCACCACGCCCAGGCGCTGGCCTTCGTCGATGGCGGCTTTGGCCGAGGCCACCAGCTGCTCGGTGTAGGTGTCGTTGGGCTCTTTGGTGCCTTCCCCCACAATCGGAATGCTGGTGCCCTGCAGCACGGCGTAGCCCTGCGTCACCCAATACACCGGCGAGCCCCACGAGAGGCGCGTGAAGGTGTAGGGCGAGCCTTTCACCTGGCTGGCGTCCTTCTTGTCCTTGAATTCCACGGGGTAAGCCTCCAGCAGCGTGGGCAGCGGGCCGTCTTCCTTTTTGTAGGTGGGCGGCAGGTAGAGGTTGGCGGTCAGGTCGACGCCGTCGGCGCGCTTATACTTGAGTACCTGCTTTTTCAGGCCGCCGAGGCTGGCGTAGGGGTTGGCAAACTTGGTGAGCGGCGTGAGGCGGTTGCTGCGGGCGTCGCGCAGGAAGTAGTTGGGCGCGTCCGTCACCGACTCGCGGCGGGTGATGAGTTGGCGCTTGCTTTCGTCGAGGATGGTAATGGGCTGCTCGTAGAACGGCGCCTCCGAGCGCCACCAGCGCAGAATCTTCTTGGTACGCACGTTCATCTCGTCCACAAACGGCCGGTCGCCTTCCGGCGAGGCACCGTTGCTCAGCAGGTAAATGGTGCTGCTGGTAGGGTCGGTGGCCAGCACCTGGCGGCCCAGGGCGTTGCGCTTCAGGTAGGGCGTGCCGGGGTCGGTGTAGGTGTCCTGCGACGAGCGGTCGAACAGGACGGTGAGCGAGGTTTTGGTGGCCAGGTCCAGCGTCCAGGTGGTTTCGTGGCGGTCGGCCCAGCGGTAGCCCTGCACCAGCGCCAGCTTGTCGGTGCCCCAGTAGATGCCGGCGTAGCGCATGGGCAGCGCGGCCAGCTCCAGCGGCGCGCCCTCAAACGGGGCGGCCAGCGCAAATACTTTGTCGCGAATAGGGGCCGCCGTTTTGGGGTCGCCGCCGTCCTGGGCTTCCACCCAGAACACGGTGGCCGGGGCATCTTCGCGCCAGCCGTGGGCCCGCGGGCCGGTAGGGGCCGCGTCGAAGCTGGTAGGCACGTTATCGGCCAGCGGCAGGTCTTCCAGCGCCTTCACTACGGGCCCGTCGATGCTCAGAATGTCTACCCGCACCGGGAAGCTGCTCACGGGCAGGGTGTAGGAAAACGGCCGGTGGCGCGTCTTCACCAGCACGTAGCGGCCGTTCGGCGACGGCGAAGCCTGCTGAATGATGCCCGGCTCGCCGAGCGGCTGCATCCGCCCATCCGTAGTCACACGCACGGCCTGCGACAAGGCGAAATACTGGAATTGCCGCTCGTCGGCGGGGTTTTTCAGCAGATCCTGGTAGGTGCGGGCGGCGGCGGTGCGGCCGTTGTTTTCCTGAATGGTGGGGCCGGTGGGGGCCACCGTGGCCGACGGCACCTCGCCGCGGCCGCCCACAATGGCGCGGGCAATTACGGCTTTGCTATCGGACACCCACTCGTAGCTGGAGCCAAATACGCCGTTCAGAAAGATGTTCGGCACCAGCCGGGCTGAGGCCGACGCCACATCCGCCAGCCACAGCTCGATGTGGTTGTTGGTGGTGTGAGTGAAGGCAATCTTGGTGTTGTCCGGCGACCAGGTGACTTCGCTGATGCGGGCGTTAGCCGGCAGGCCCTGGATCAGCAGTTCCTTGCCGTCGGGCAGGCGCTTGAGGCGGAGCATGGTGGCGTAGGTCACGCGGCTGGGCCCGTTGGTGCGCGGGTTGATGCGCAAGCCCGCCAGGCGCAACTCCGGCTGCGACAGGTCGGCGATGGTGGGCATGTCCTGCACGTCGAGCTGCAGCATCCACTGGCCATCGGGCGAGATGCTCACGCGCGGCGTGGGCGGCGTTTCGGCCAGGGTGGCAATGGCTTTGGGCGGCAGCTGGTAGGGCAGATCCTGCGCCCGGGCGGCCAAGCTGGCCAGCGCCAGCGCAACAAAGAGAAGAGTTTGTTTCATATGAGTAAGCAGACGCAGACCAACGGATTCGTCGGCAAAAGTCGGTATTTAATCCCGGCTGAATAGCATAGGCGTATCATAATCTGTTGGTTGTGAGGGCGCGGGCTGCTGGCAATAGTGAGTTTCGGCCGGCACGCCGCTCCAAAAACGCCATCAGAGCTTTATCTGCCCCTTCTGCAAGCCTGCTGACGACCAATCTGGCAGGCCGCAAACGCCACCGGCCCGGCAACGCTGTGGTTGCCGGGCCGGTGAGTATGGAAACGGCCAAAGCCGCCCGCAAGCGCCTAGTGATTGATAGGCGCTTCGATGACGATAAACTTGCTTTCCGCCTCGCAGCTGATGTGCACGTCGGCGGTTTCCCACAAACCCAGGCTTTCGCGCGGCGCCACGGCCTGGCCGTTCACGGTCAGCTGGCCTCCGAGCAAAAAGATGAACACGCCCTTGTTGAGCGGGTTCAGCGTGTAGTCTACGGTCTGGCCGGCGTCGAAGAAGCCCAGCGAGAGTTTCGCGTTCTGGTTGATCCAGCAGTGGGCCGTGCCTTCTTCGTTGCTGACGATGGTGGTGAGGCGGTTGCGGCGCTTCTCGGCCGGGAAGTGGCGGCGCTGGTAGCGGGGCGTCACGTTTTGCAGCTTGGGCTCAATCCAGATCTGCAGGAAGTTCACCTCGTCGTCGCCGATGTTGTGCTCCTCGTGGCGCAGGCCGGTGCCGGCGCTCATAATCTGCACCCAGTCGGTGGCCACCTCCTCGGAGTAGCCCAGCGAATCCTTGTGGTTCATACGCCCGGCCAGCATCACCGAAATGATTTCCATGTTGGCGTGGGCATGCAGCCCGAAGCCACCGCCCGGCTGCACAAAGTCGTCGTTGAAGACGCGTAGCAACCCGAAGCCGCTGCGGGCCGGGTTGGCGTAGGGCCCAAAGCTGAGCGAGAAATTGCTCTGCAGCCAGCCGATGTCCTTCAGGCCGCGGTCGGCGGCGGAAATGAGAATGTGTGGCATAATACTAGGCTGGTAGTTGACCGTGAAAGGCAATTTCGCTCACAGGCTTGCGCTGGCGGGGCGCTTTCTCACGGCTCAGAAACGGCTCTTCCAACTGGTCGGCCTCGCCGACGTAGCCCAGCGCCAGCATGGCCACCGGCTGCAATGACTCCGGAATCCGGAAGGCTTCACGGGCCTTATTCGCATCGAAACCCGCCATGAAGTGGCCGTGCAGGCCCAGGGCCGTGGCTTCCAGGATCAGGTTGGCATTGGCCATGCCCAGGTCGTGGAGGGCGGCGCTGTTGGGGTTGCCGTTGTCGTAGTGCGTTTTCACCAAGGACAGGATGAGCACCGGGGCGTTTTTGGCCCAAGGCTGGTTGCCGGGCAGCAGGCAGTCTACCAGCTTCTGAAACGTGTCCTGGTCGGATTTATGGGCGTAGATATAGCGCCAGGGCTGCTCGTTCATGGCGCTGGCCGCCCAGGCGGCGGCCTCAAACACCTGGTTCAGGGCGTCGGGCGCTACGGGCTGGCTGGTGAAGGAGCGCGGGCTCCAACGCTTCCGAATCAGCTCGTGGACAGGATAGGTGGTGGGGGCGTGACGCATAATTACGGAAGAGGAAATTGCAGATGTAACGCGAAGTTTTACTTCGCGGAATCAGGCGAAAACGCCAAGTGCGGCTGGGTGTGGTTGGCGCGGGGCGCGAAGTGGAACTTCGCGTTACAGGCTCATGGGTACGTCCATCAGCAGCAGGCGGGTGTTGCTGTCGGCCTGCACCGTGAAGGACGTGGTGTCCCAGATGCCGAAACCGTCGCGGGCGTGCAGGGCCTGGCCGTTGATGGTGGCGTCGCCTTCCAGCACGAACACGTAGACGCCGTTGCCGGAACGCTTCACTTGGTAGTCGGCGCTGAAACCGGCGTCGAAATCGGCCAGGTGAAACCAGGCATCCTGATGAATCCAGACGCCGGCGTCATCGGGGTTGGGCGAGAGAACCTGCTGAAACTGGTTGTGGCGGTCGGCGGCCCGGAAGCTCTGCTGGTCGTAGCGGGGCTGCACGCCGCGCTTGTTCGGAAACACCCAGATCTGCAGAAACTTCACTTCCTCGGTGCGGCTGTGGTTTTTCTCGCTGTGTGCGATGCCCGTGCCGGCGCTCATCACCTGCACGTCGCCGCTCTGGATGATGCCGTGGTTGCCGGCGTTGTCCTTGTGCTCCAGCGTGCCGGCCAGCGGAATGCTGATGATTTCCATGTTGTCGTGCGGGTGGGCGCCGAAGCCCATGCCGGCGGCTACGGTGTCATCGTTGAGCACGCGCAGCACACCAAAGTGCATCCGCTCCGGGTTCTGGTAGCCGGCAAAGCTGAACGTGTGGTAGGAATTGAGCCAGCCGTGGCTGGCGTGGCCGCGGGAGCCGGCGGCGTGCAAGAGCGTTTGCATGATCGGGAAGTTGAAACAGGTCTGAAGGAAGCCGCGGGGTGCGGTTTGTGATGCAATATGTGTACATACATCAATTGCTTCCTAAAAGTTTACTTCATTTCCGATGTTCTGTTTTGAAGGGGGAGGTTGATGAGCCTTAGTTCGGCGGCTGTTGAAGTCGCCGGGCCAGTCGTCGCACAAACGGCGCGCTCGGGACGCCTCACCCCCCGGCCCCCTCTCCGAAAAAGGAGAGGGGGTGCCAGGCGACGTCGGCTGGCGCATAAACCTTGTGGTGTCTGAGAGAAGTGAAACAGCCGCATAGCGGCGGCAGATTTATCAGGTTGTGTCTGTAAAGCCGGTTGAAACTATCCGAACGTCATATTGAGCTTGCCGAAGCATCTCTACTGCTTCGTTGCAGTAATATCCCACTAAAGCGGTAGAGATGCTTCGGCAAGCTCAGCATGACGTTCAGCCACAGTACAGTGTCTAAATCCTGGGCTACGGAGCAGTTTCCTACTGCTTCTGCAGCTTGCGCGAGGCCAGCACGCGGCCCTGGGCGTCCAGCCATTGTACCAGGTACAGCCCAGGCGCCACGCCAGCCACCGATACTTCCGTTTCGGTGGGGGCAGTGGGGGCGGGCCATTGCCGGGCCACCTGGCCGCGGCTATCGAGCAGGCGCACGGTGCGGCTGCCGGCCGGGGCGCCCAGCGTGAGGGTGGTGGTGGCGGGGTTGGGGTAGAGCGGGAGGGTGGCGGCTACGGCGGAGTTGGCCGCCAGCGGCCGGCATTGCATGGTGGCTGTCAGGTAGCGCCACAGCTCGGTATCAAACGACGACACCGCCAGCCGTGAGTCGCCGGCCGACTTGCCCTGGCGCACCACCACCAGCCCCAGGCTGGGCACCACGTAGATTTTCTGGTCGTTTTTGCCGAGCGCCGCAACCAGGTCGGCGGGGGCCGTGGGGATGAGCGGGCCGTTGAAAACGAGCTGCAGGCCCGGCAGCATGTAGGAGGGCTGGCCGTTCAACCACCAGAGGTAGCCGTAGCTGCGGTTGAAGCTCTGCGAGGGCGTGGTCATGCGGCGGAAATAGGCGGTATCGCGCAGGATGGCGGTGCCGTTCCAGGTGCCGCGGGCCAGCGTGAGCAGCCCGAAGCGGGCCATGTCGCGGGCCCGGCTGTAATACACGTCGTTCACCCACAGCCCGCTCATGCCGATGCGGCCAGCCAGCTTCTGGTTGGTGTACTGGTTGATGGTGAGGCCGCTGGCCTGGGCCAGCACGTTCTGCAGCAGGCGGTAGGGGCCGGTGTGGTAGGCCCAGCGCGTGCCGGCGTCGGCGCGGTAGAGCAGGCAGCCGGGGCTGGTGCTTTCGTTGTCGCAGGGTGGGGGCAGGGCGTCGTTGAGGCCGGTGCTCATCGTGAGCTGGTGGCGCACCGTAATGCGGCCTTCCTTGGCGGCCGGCGCCGACGTCCAGCTGCGGCCGAGGTAGCGGGAGGTGCTGTCCTGGAGCTGCAACAGGCCATCCTGCTGGGCCACGCCCACCAGCGTCGCCGTCAGCGACTTGCCCGCCGACGCCCAGTACCAGACAGAATCCTGTGTGAACGTGCCGTAGTAGCGCTCCACCACCAGCCGTCCGTCTTTCAGCACCACAAATGACTTGGTGCCCTTGCGGCCCAGAAACGCCACCAGCGAATCGAGCTGGGGCTGGCACCAGCCCAGGCTCTGGGGTGTGGTAGTGGCCCAGGTGCCGCTGGCGGGCGGAAAGTACAGGGGCGTTTGCTGCGCCCGGCCCGGCAGCACCGGCAGCAGCAACAGAATCAGCAGGAAGCGTAGAACGTGTTTCATAGGGCAACTACAAGTATAGCGGTTGCCAGATGGATAGCGAAACGGCGGCCGGGTTTAATGTGAAGCTCAGCGGCGCAGCACCAGCCCTTGGGAGTCGGGCGGGTCGGCAGTTACTGGCACAGAGTTAAGCTGGAAGCGGCGGCGTGTAAGCTGGGAGCAAGCACAGCAGCCTTTGCCTTCCTCGAAAGCCAGCTCGATATTCGTGACATCGTACTGGCGCTGCGCCGCCGGAACCAGCACCCGGTAGCTGTATTGTTCGAAGCGGAGGCTACCGCCAGGCCGAGGCAGAAACCCACTTAAAGGCAAGTCAAAATCACGCGAATAAAAATTAAAAGAAGAATCGCGCTGCCGACGCATCGTGTCGAGAGGTTGTTGGTAGTTGTTCAGGGTATAGCGCACCACATACGCCGAGCGCACTTCCGCCCACCGGAATCCGCCGTTCAGGCTGTCGGTGTCAAAACGCAAAAAAAGCCCTCAGCCAGGCACGTGTCGCAGTTTTTGGTGCCGCAGCAACCGGCCAGAATGGCGGTCAGCAACCCGGCAGTCAGGAAGCGAAATAGCATAGACAATCAGGGTTAAGTATGCTTCAAGCTTGTGTAAAAGCCGCGCTACCAGAGCCGCCGTCCGACCGGCTTCTACCGGCTCAGCACCGTGCCCGAGTAGGAAGTGCCGTCGGCGGTGACGGGGCGGCTGTTGAGGAAGTAGCGGCGACGGGTGTTGTAGGAGCAGGGGCAGCAGCCGGTGCCTTCCTCGGTGCTGATTTCCAGGTTGCTGACATCGAACTCGCGGTTGGCCAGCGGCACCACAATGCGGTAGCTGGAGCCCAGAAACTGCGCCGCCGTGCTGATTTTACCGGCAAACAGCAGGTTGAGCACCACGTCGCGGTTGGAGTAGCCGAAGCCCTGGTAGATGTTCTGGAACTTCTGCCGGATGGTGTCGCGGGGCTGGGTGAAATCGGGGTTGGCGTAGCGCACCACGTAGGCAGAGGCCACCTCGGCCTGCCGGAAGCCGTTGCGCAGCGTGTCGGCGTCAAGGCGGAACAGCACCAGCTCGTCGGCAAATGGGTCGCAGGCGTCGCAGTCGACGGTACCGCAGCCGCAGCCAGCCAAGGCGGCGCTCAGCAGGCCAGCGGCCAATAGGCGAAAGGGTAGTAGGCGGAAGGGTAGAGAGAAGATCATAGAATAGGAAGAGAGGAATGAATACCGCGCAGTTGCATACAGCACCGTAATTTGCCGGCCCTGCAATATACTTATGCTGCCTTCAGAACCGATAGTATCGCGCCTAGCGCCTACGCCCAGCGGCTTTTTGCACCTCGGCAACGCCGTCAACTTCACCCTGACCTGGCTGCTCACGCGGCACGCCGGCGGCACGCTGCACCTGCGCATCGACGATCTGGACCGCGCCCGGTTCCGGCCCGTCTACCTCGACAACATCTTCCAGACAATTGAGTGGCTGGGTGTCGACTACGACGCCGGCCCCAGCGGCCCCGCCGACTTCGAGCAGTACTACTCGCAGCGCCACCAGCTGCCCGCCTACGAGGCCGTGCTGCAGCAACTGGCGCAGGTGTCCGGCCTGCTGGAAGCTAGCACCCGCTCCCGCACCGGCGCCACGCCCGCCGTCACCGTGCCGCTGCACACACCCGCCGCCGCCTGGCGCGCCCAGGTGCCGCCCGACACCGAAATCAGCTTCCCGGATACGGCCCAGGGCCCCACCACGGTGCCGCTGGGCGCCCTGATGCCCGATTTTGTGGTGCGCAAGAAAGACGGCGCCGCCGCCTACCAGTTGGCGTCGGTGGTGGATGATCTGCGGCTGGGTACCAACCTGCTAGTGCGCGGCCTCGACCTGCAGGCCAGCACCGCCGCCCAGCTCTGGCTGGCCCGGCAGTTGCCCGAAACTGCGCCGTTCAACGCCGCCCGCATCCGGTTCCATCACCACAACCTGCTGCTTTCGCCCGATGGCCAGAAGCTCTCAAAATCCACGCAGGCGGGTGGCTACGGCGGGATTGTGCACGAGGCCGCAGGCCCGCAGGTGGTGTACGAAGCCGTGGCCCGTCTGCTTGGCTTGCCGCCCGGCCCGGTTGGTTCGCTGCCGGAGCTGGCGGACAGGTGGCGGGAGGCGGCTGGTTGAACGGCGTAGAGACGCAATATTTTGCGTCTCGTCGTTGAACGGCCCGGAGCCGCGCTACCCGAATAACATCAGCAACGACGAGACTCCAACTATTGCGCCTCTACACCGTTCACGCAACCCATCTACCGCAGCTCCTTCTTGAACTCCTCGGCCCAATGGTCGGCCAGGCGGGTAGGTTCGGGGAGCTTGTAGCCGCGCAGACAGGCCAGCGTGAGGCGGGTGGCGGTGGCTTGGTCGCAGCGGTGGCCGGGGCTCACGAACAGCGGCAGCACTTTGTCTTTGCTGCGGATGACTTCGCCCAGCAGCTCGCCGCTCCGGTCTGTGAGCGGGCTGATGCTGCCTTTGGTGGGGGCTGGCTCCTGAAATGTACCGGTCAGCTTCTGCTTGGCCACCCCGAACGTGGGCATATCCAGCATGACGCCGATGTGGGCCGCAATGCCCATGCGACGCGGGTGCGCAATGCCGTGGCCGTCGACCATGATGATGTCGGGCTTCTGGCGCAGCTTTTCGTAGGCCAGCAGCACGTTGGGGGCCTCCCGAAACGACAGCAGCCCCGGAATGTAAGGCAGCGTCACGGCGCTGGTGTGGTACACTTTCTCCACCAGTTCCAACGACGGAAAGCGCAACACCACAAATACCGACAGGATGGTATCGGGCGTGGGAAACGACGAGTCGCAGCCGGCAATGAAGGCGGGTTCGCGCAGCAGCGGCTCCTGTCGCACTTCGGCGCGCATCGTGTCCTGCAGCTGCGTCAGCTCCCTGACGATAAGCGGATCGGCGGGCGGGCCGGGCGGGCGGTAGTAGGCCATATGGTGGGGTGGCGGATGGGCGGAATGGTGGGGTAGTAGCGGAAACCGCTTACGCAGAACGGTGCCTGGCTGTAACGGTTGTCAATCGTCGTACGGGACTATGTACGCAACCGGCCAAGGTTCTGCGCGAGTTTGGGATGACAGTTTCTCGCCCAACTTCCTCAATCCGCCATTCCACTACTCCATCAACCCACCAGCTACGCCCTCCAGCCGCTCGCGCCACTGGGGGAAAAAGAGCAGTTGGGTCTGGATGAGAACCCAGGCCAGAATCATGGGCAGCACTTTCAGCTTGTAGGGGTCGAAGAAGTTGTCGCGCACCGAGGAAGGGAACAGGTCGGTGGCCGAGAGGGTAGTGAGCACCGCCACCAGCACCAGCAGCGGCAGCGCCAGCGGCGTGCTGCGGCGGTAGTACATCCACCAGAGCACAAAGCCCGCTACTGGAATGATAAACGTCGGCGACTCGGCCATCTGGTTGAACACCACCACGAAAATCAGGATGGCCGACACGTAGAGGCGGCGGTAGTCGGGGTGGCGCCAGAAGCGCCAGTGCACCAGTGGCAGCAGCAGCAGCAGCAGCCCGGCCGCTTGCACCGGGCCTTTGGGCACATTCAGGTTGAACCACGCATCGAGCAGCCCCATCAACGAGAGCTGCACCGCCGTGGCCGAGGCCCGCACGATGTCAAACCAGCCCTGATAAATCATCAGAAAGTCAGCCCACGATGTGACCAGCAGCGGCGAAAACGCCAGCGCCAGCCCAAACAGCGCCGACCACAGCACGCCGCGCACCAGCTGCGTGGGGTAGAACAGAAACAGCAGCCCGATACCGATGCCGTAGATTTTAATGAACAGCGCCAGCATCAGACACAGCGCCGCCCAGGCCGTTTTCTGGTTTTCGAGGTTGATATACACCCACAGCATAAGGCCCACCAGCAGGCAGTTGGCCTGGCTGTTGTGGAAGGCCGTCATGGAATCAATCAGCAGCAGCAGCAGAAACAGCATGCCGCGGTTGGTGTCGGGAAACAGGCGCCGGCCGGCCGTGTAGAGCACCACGCCGTTGAGCAGGTTCCAGCCCAGCAGCCCCAGCCAGTCGGGCAGCACCGCAAACACGCCCATAAACAGCGCAAACGTGGGGCTGTACTTGTAGGTGTCGTAGTAGTACTGCGGATATTCGAGGTAGAGGTTTTTACCCTCCAGCAGGTTGAAAAACGGCTTCGCGAAAATGTAATAGTTGTTGATGCTGCCCTTGAGGTAGTGCTGGGCCGTGACGATGACAATAAGCACCGTGTAGACCACAGCCACAAAACGAGGATTCAGCAACACGCGGGAGTAGCGGGCAGGCAGCATAGGCAGAAGGGAATAGGAGCGGCAAAAGTACACCGATTCGCGCCTCCGCCGCGCCTCAAAGATGGCCACCACCTCCCGGCACCAAACCAATTGGTTTGGTGCCGGGAGGAAACCTCAGAGTAATGAAACAATCGTTTTTGGGCCGGGAGGAAACCTCAGGGCAGCAAAACAAATGGTTTAGGGCCGGGAGGACGCCTCAGAGGAGGAAAACAAATGGTTTGGTGCCCTGAGGATGCCTACCTGCCCAAAAACAAATGGTTTTGCTGTGTAAGGACGTTCGCGCGCAGTAAAGCAAAAGGTTTCTCTCAACTCCAACCTCGGCCCAGCGGAGAAACGGCGCACTTCCAACCCCTGCCCGGCCTCCCGCGTTAGCAGCACAGACCGTTTATCCTGTCTGATCCTTATGTCCAAACCCGAACAACCTGCCCACACCGGCAGCGGCGCTTTCTTCGAGCGGCGCTACTGGGTTGACGTGCAGCACGCCCGCCAGCCGGCCGCCGAGCTGCTTGACCATATCAAGTGCCACCTGCCCGATTTCTCCCCCGATCTGCTGGCCGAGTTCGAGAAGTCCAAAGGTGCCGCCCACTGCCTCAGTGTCGGTGACGAGTTTGGGGTGAAAATCCTGGGCCCCTGGAACGGCGACGTGCGCGTCACCGACATTGGGGCCGATTACTTCGAGCTGGCCACCCTGGAAAGCCACCCCGAGGCTGGCCGCATCTGCTTTTCGCTGAAGCCGCACGCCACGCTGCCCGACACGTTGCGCTTTGAAATCCACTCCAAAGCCCGCTCCCGCGACGGGCTGGTGGCCTTCACCTACGACACGCTGGGCTTTGGCAAGAAGGTGCAGCAGCAAACCTGGGAAACCTTCTGCCAGCGTGTGGCCGACTACAGCGGCGGCCTGCTGTTAGGGCCGGTGCAAGTAGAAACCATCCGGCAGGACGAATCCGGCACTGAAATCACGCACGATGCCTAAACCTGCCCCTCTCTACGAGCTGCAAAAGGCGCGGCTGGAATCCTACGCCACCGCCGGCTACAACTTCGACTACGCCCGCCTAAGCGAGTACACCCGCGCCAACGGCTGGAATGTGGACGACTACGAAACCGAGCTGCCCGCCGAGGCGCCGGGCCCGGCCGAGGCGCACGGCTCCTGGGCCGCCGCCCGCGAAGTGCTGCGCAACTACACATTTCCGCCGCCTGGCCTCATCACCGGCATCTTCTTGCCCGACCAGCCGCTGGAGCAGCGCGTGATGGTGCTGCGGGGGCAGTTTCTGTTCTTCAGCTTCTGGTTTGGTGTGCGCATCGGCGGCGTCACCGATGAAACGCGCACCCTGCCCGACGGCAGCCGGGAGCAGGTGTGGGGCTACAACTACCGCACGCTGGAAGGCCATTTCGAGCGCGGCCAGATTGATTTCACGGTGCACAAGCACCTGACCACCGGCCGGGTGCATTTTCACATTCACGCCGTGTCGCAGACGGGCCGCATCCGCAACCCATTTTATTGGGTTGGGTTCAAACTGTTCGGCCGGATGCTACAGGTGCGCTTCTCGCAGCAGTCGGTGCGGCGGCTGAAGGAGCAGGTGGAGGAGATGCTGCGCAAGGGCTGGACCTCGCCCGACGCTTCGGAAGCGCCGCCCGTGCAGGCCGCTGCCACCAACGCCAGCGCACAGGAGCAGCTGGATGAAGCCACGTGAGGCAGGCCTAACTGGCACGTCATGCAGAGGCGCAGCTGAAGCATCTCGCCAGTGTGGTAAATGAGTTTACTCCACTGGCGAGATGCTTCGGCTGCGCCTCTGCATGACGTTCTGATAAGATTTTCTGCTATTACGCTTCCTCTACCGGCTCACCGCCGTGTATCATGTCCGACGTAATGCCGGGCTCGTCGGTGACTTCGGCGCGGAACACGCCCACGATGTGCGCCACCACGAAAGCCAGCACCACGTACATCGAGAATTCGTGGATTTCCTTCATTGTGTGCTCGATGCTGCGGAAGTTGTCCTCGAACACCAGAATCATGCCCGTCACCACCATCACGGCCAGCACCACATAAAAGGCGCGGTAGCTGTAGCGCACCCACACGGCTTTGGTCGAGCCCGGCTCACCGGCCGCGACGCGGCTTTTGAGGCGGGCCAGCTTGGCGGCGGTGCGCTGCCCGCCCCGCTGCCGGAAACTCACCAGCACCCGAAACGCCAGCAGCACCGAGATGGTGATGCCAATCCAGATATGCCAGTCCCAGATACGGTGCGCCACAATGCGCGTGAGGCCGCGCAGCTGGTCGGGAGCCATGTCTACGCCCTTTTCGGCCAGTACCTTGCTGAACTCCGGGGCCAGCGTTTTCACCTTCACGATGACAAACAGAAACAGAATCGTCATCAGCTGGGCCAGCACAAGGCCGGAGTTGGCCCAGTGCCAGATGCGCAAGCCCAGCGAATTGCGCTTAGGGCCCGTAGTGATAGACGAGGAAGGAGTAGTAGAAGCCATCGTGTGGGGTAGGGAGCGAACAAAGATGCCCGTAATGTACATGCTTATGCCTGCAACCCCATATTCCAGGTAGCTTTTCTGCAGGCTTTCCGCACACAGACGTCCAGGCCCGGCCCAGTTGGCGGCTCCAGCCGCAAAACCTTTCCGACGCCGCAGAGTTATATCCTCTCGCACTTTTCTGCTTACCTCCTTACCTACCAAACCATGACTGCAGCCAAAGGCTACGCCGCTCACACGGTAAACGCGCCCCTCGCTCCCTTCGATTTTGAGCGCCGCGACGTCGGCCCGCACGATGTGCGCATTGAAATTCTGTTCTGTGGCGTGTGCCACTCCGACGTGCACCAGGTGCGCGACGAGTGGGGCGGCTCCATCTTCCCCATGGTGCCTGGCCACGAAATCGTGGGCCGCGTGACCGAGGTGGGTGCCCACGTAAAAGGCTTCAAAGCCGGCGACCTGGCCGGTGTGGGCTGCATGGTGGACTCCTGCCAGCACTGCGCCGAGTGCAACGACGGCCTAGAGCAGTACTGCGACAATGGCTTCGTGGGTACCTACAATGCCAAGGGCAAAGATGGTCAGCCTACCTACGGCGGCTACTCCAACAGCATTGTAGTAACAGAAAAATTCGTACTGCACGTATCCGAGAAGCTGGATCTGGCCCGTGTGGCGCCGCTGCTGTGTGCCGGCATCACCACCTGGTCGCCGCTGCGCCAGTGGAACGCCAAGGCCGGCGACCGGGTAGCCGTGATGGGCCTGGGCGGCCTGGGTCACATGGCCGTGAAATTCGCCGCCGCCATGGGTTGCGAAGTAACCGTGCTCAGCACCTCGCCTTCCAAGGAAGAAGATGCTAAAGCTCTGGGTGCTCACAAATTCGTGGTTACCAAGGATGCCGAAGCTATGAAAGGTATCCGCAACTACTTCGACCTGATCATCAACACCGTGTCGGCCCCAATGGACCTGACGCCCTACGTGGGCAGCCTGCGCCTCGATGGCACAATGGTGTTGCTGGGTGTGCCGCCGGAAGCGCCGCAGCTGCACGCCTTCAACCTCATTGCCAAGCGCCGCCGCATTGCCGGCTCGCTGATTGGCGGCATCCAGGAAACCCAGGAAATGCTGGATTTCTGCGCCGAGCACAACGTGATGAGCGACGTGGAAGTGATTCGTATGGACTACATCAACGAAGCCTACGAGCGGATGATGAAGTCCGACGTGAAGTACCGCTTCGTACTGGACCTGTCCACGATTTAACTGTCGTTGCGAGCAGAGCGAAGCAATCCTTCCTCTCGTGCCAGACACGTTGAATTAAGTAAAAAGCCCTCCGGCGTTAGAGTACTACTCTACTGCCGGAGGGCTTTTCGCTTAGGGTTGTTTCGCTCTCAGAGAGGAAGGATTAGCTGCGCTGTCCTTCGGGTGCTTCGCTCTGCTCGCAATGACAAGGGCTTTACTTGCGCGCAAACACGTACGGGTCTTCCTCTACGTAGTCGTTCACGCGCAGCTCCACGGTTTGCACCTTGCCATCGGCCACCACGAATTTGGCGGGCATCACGCCAAATACCAGGTCGGAGTAGGTGGCACGGAATTCTTGGCCGTCCATGTAGTCGAGAGTGGCGGTGAGGCCGGGGTGGTTGGGGAGCGTGATGAGTAGCTGCTTGCCTTTCTGGCTGATCTGGATGCGGCCGAACAGCGGGTTTTCGTACTCGCCCGTGTAGGCGCTGAGTTGCAGCGGGGCTTTGTTCTTTTTGCTCACGCGGGCGGCCAGGGCGGCCGTGGGGTCGGGGGCGGTGCTTTGGCTGGCCTTGCGGCGGGCTAGGGCCTGGGCGCTGCGGTCTACGTAGGGCATGCCCAGGTAGCTGTCGAGCAGCTGGTAGCGCAGGGCCTCGAAGAAGCTTTGGTTGTCGTTGTTGGTGAGTACGGCAATGCCCAGGCCAGCTTCCGGCACGAAGCACACGTTGCTGACCTCGCCCGAGGCCCCGCCGGTGTGCCAGAACACCTGCCGGCCGTTGTAGTCGGCGGCCTCCACGCCCAGCCCGTAGGTGACGAAGTGCATGGGGTACACGGCCGATTTGCGGCTGCTGATGATGGTGTTGGCGTCGCGGGTTTTGCGCAGCGCGGCCCAGGGCAGCACCTGCCGGCCCTCGTAGCGGCCACTGTCCAGCTGGAAGCGGAGCCACTTGCCCAGGTCCGTGACGTTGGAAACCATGCTGGCGCAGGGGGCCATGTTGTCCCAGTTATCAAACGGTACCCGCGCCAGCGGCCCGAAGGTGTTGGAGTAGGCGTAGGCAATGTTGGGCCGCTGCCCAAACCCGGCCGACGACACGAAGGTACTGGTCATGCCCAGCGGCTGCAGCAGATTCTGCTGCACGTAGGTTTCCCAGCTGGTGCCGCCGGTGGCGGCCGGTATCACCTCGCCCGCCGCCACAAAGGCCGAGTTGGAGTAGCCGTAGTCTTTGCGGAACTGGCGGGTAGGCTGCATCAGGCGCATGCGGCGCACAATTTCGGCCCGCTCCAGGTTGGACTTGAAGAAGGTGAAGTCGCCCTGAAACGTCTTGAAGCCCAAGTGGTGGCTCATCAGGTCGCGCACCGTGACCAGGCGCGAGGCGGTAGAATCGTAGAGGCGGAAGTCGGGCAGGTATTTGGTTACTCGCTCGTCGAGGTTGATTTTCTTCTCCCCATCGAGCTTGGCCAGGGCCGTACCGGTGAACAGCTTGGTGTTGGAGGCAATCATGAACAGCGTGTTGGCGTCCACGGGCTCGGGCTTGCCCACCTGCCGCACGCCGTAGCCTTTTTGCACCACTACCTGCCCATCCTTCACTACCACCACGGCCAGCCCCGGTACGTCCCACTTCTGCATCCCGCGCCGGATGTAGCTGTCGAGGCTGTCGGTGATGAAGCGGTTAGGGGCGGGCGTCTGAGCCTGGGCGGCGGTGGCGAAAGTCAGGCCGGCGGCCAGCAGGCAGGGGCGGAGGAGAGTATGTGTCATTGAGGGAATAGAAAAGCAGGATTGGGCCTGCAATATGCCAGAATGCGGCTACTCCTTCTCCACTGGGTACTGAAACTCACCTTCCAGCACGAAGCGGCGGCCACCCCGGCCGGCCTCGCACACCTGGCAGCGGTAAGTGCCGCGCAGCCAGTGCCGGGCGGCATCCACGCCGGTGATAACCACGGTGCCGGTATTCTGGGCACAGGATTTCGAGTAGGCCGCCACCTTCCCGAAGCGGTACGAAGCGTCGCGGTTGCGGCCGCTCAGGATTTCCTGGAAGCTGTAGGTGCCCGCCTGAATGGGAAACCGGTCGATGATGATGGTTAGGCCCTCGCCGTCGGGGTCGTCGGCGCGCACCACGTTCAGGCGCAGGGCGCGGTCTTCGCTCAGGAAAAACCGGGAGCTGATGGTATCGGCCTTCACGGCCTCGCCGTTGATGCGCAGCGTGAGCTGGCGGGCGGAGCTGGGCGAGGCATCTGGTCGTTTCGAGGCCAGACTGAGCAGGGGCAGCAGCAGAAGTGGAAGCAGGCGGTTCATGGGCGGGGCAGGGCAATAATCAGCCCAGAAGATACGCAATAGCACTAACAGCACGTCATTCCGAGCGGAGCGAGGAATCTCGCGTGCTGACGTTCCAATGTTGCTCAGGCGTCAGCACGCGAGATTCCTCGCTCCGCTCGGAATGACGTGCTGGTAGAATGACAGCGCTTACGCCAGCGTGCGGCCGGGGTACTGCTCCAACGCGGCCGCCAGGCAGTCCATGGCCTGGCCGATAGCCTGTTGATTAACCACGTAGGCCATGCGCACCTGCTGCCGGCCCAGGCCAGGGGTAGCGTAGAAGCCCGCAGCCGGCGAAATCATCAGCGTCTGGCCGTGGTGGCTGAAGCTTTCGAGCAGCCACTGCGCAAACTGGTCAGCATCATCTACAGGCAGGTGGGCAATGACGTAGAAGGCGCCGCTGGGCGTGGGCACCTGCACGCCGGGCATCTGGCGGAGGCGGCGCAGCATCAGGTCACGGCGGGCCAGATACTCGGCTTTGGTATGGTCGAAGTAGGTATCGGGCAGGTCGGCGGCGGCTTCGGCCAGCAGCTGGCCCAGGCCCGGCGGGCTCACCCGCAGTTGGGCCAGCTTGAAGAACACGTCGCGCAGGGCGCGGTTCTTCGTGACAATGGCCCCAATGCGCGCCCCGCAGGCGCTGTAGCGTTTCGAGATGGTGTCGAGCAGTACGATGTGGTCGTCGGCGCCCTGCAGGTGCAGCGCGCTAGTGTACTCGCCGTCGTAGCAGAACTCGCGGTAGGCCTCGTCGGAGAGCAGATAGAGGTTGTGGCGCAAACAGAGGTCCTTGAGCTGCTCCATCTCGGCGCGGCTGTACACGTAGCCGGTAGGGTTGTTGGGGCTACAGATCAGGATGGCCTTGGTGCGGGGCGTAATCTTGCGCTCGAATTCCGCAATGGGCGGCAGGGCGAAATTGTCTTCCAGGAGGGCCGTAACGGCCACCACGTGGGTGCCAGTGGCCACCGCAAACGCCGTGTAAGGCCCGTAGAACGGCTCCGGCACAATGAACTCGTCGCCGGGGTTGAGGCAGCCCAGCAGCGCAAACGAAATGGCCTCGCTGCCGCCGGTCGTCACCAGTACGTCGTCGGCCACCACGGGCAAGCCCAGGCGCTGGTAGTAGTCGGCCAGCTTGTGGCGGTAGCTGAGGTAGCCGGCTGTGGGGCTGTATTCCAGCACCCCGATGCTGGCCTGCTGCACCGCCGCCAGCATGGCCGGCGGGGTTTCGATGTCGGGCTGGCCGATGTTGAGGGGGTGCACCACTAGGCCGCGCTGGCGGGCGGCATCGGCGTAGGGCGTGAGTTTGCGGTACGGAGAAGCGGGCAGAGCCACGCCGCGCTGAGAAAGCTGGAGCATGGCCTTAAAGATAGGCCACGGCCAACAGAAACAACTAAAAAATCAGGCACCGCCGCCGTACACTTCGCGCCAAAGCCGGCGGTATATTTCTTGGAACCGGTCAGCGGAAGGTCGCGGAAACGGGTAGCCCTGCGGCCCCACAAACACAAAAGGGGTGCGCAGATCGGGCTGAGTAGCGTCGCGGATACGGGCGAATTCCTCCAGCCAGATGTCGTAATGCTCAATCAGCGCATCGGCGTCGGGCAGCAGTTCAAGCGGTATCAGATAGCCTTTCTCGATCAGCAGGTTGCGAATGGCTTCGTTGCCTTCCTTCAGGATGCGGGCCTCTAGGTATAGGTTGCCGGCGGCGTAGCGGCGGAAGGCCCGCTCGGTGCGGTTGAACTGCATGTGTAGCGGGGCCAGCAGCTCGGCCAGGGCCTTTTCCTTCCAGCTGTAGCGCGCCCGAAACGCGGTACTCAGCTGCTCATACTGCGTCCGCACGTCATTGCTGACTTGTTCGGAATACCGTTTCAGGAGCAGCCCCAGCAACAGGGCCACCACGGCGTCGCTGACCAGAGCGGCCAGCAACGCTTGCGAGAAGGTGCTCATAGGAAAGTAGGGGAAGTGCCGCCCGACGGAGAATACCGCCAGTCGGCCAGCCTGCTACGCCACCGGCTCGCGGGCCGGGTCGCGCACGATGAGCGTGAGAGTCGTCTGCACGTTGTTGTTGCCCTTCACGATGGGCGTTTTGCCCAGGTTGTCGAAGTCGCCGTTGATGTCGGTGAAGCTGACCACCTGCGTAAACAGCGGCTTGTCTTCCACGTTCTGGAGCAACCCGCCCACCACGGCCGCCAGTTGCAGAATCACTTCGGCGGTGCGGGCCGGGGCGTTGGCAATGGCCCCAACTACTTCCCCCACGAGGGTGCGGTAGTCGGCGGAGTCGCGGGCCTGGGCCAAGATGGCGGCCGTGTCGCGGAGGCCTTTTTTGCTCTTTATCACGGACAGCAGCACATGCACCTGGGCCGGAGCCGCCCCGGGGTTTTCTGGCGCCTGCTTCCAGAAATACGCGGTTTTGTCTACGGGCAAATCCTCGCCATCATCAATACGGGCAAACCCCGACAGCGTGAGCGTGCGCGGCTCCGGCGTGAGGTCATCAAAGACCACCAACAGCAGGTACACGTCGGCGAAGCCTGGAAACGGCCACACCTTGGGCGTGCGGTTATCCTGGATAAACACCCGCGACAAACGTACTTCCAGGCCCGTAACGGTGCTGGAGGTGCCGATGCTCCGGGGCTGGCGGCTGATGCGGGCATTGGTAATAGGCAACGACACAGTATCAACTACCGCATCGGAAAGTAGATCGAGGGCCATACGGGTAGGGAAGAAGGTGAGTACCACTAGCAGCTACCGGAAGATATAGATTTTCAGCAATATGCTCTTGGGCCCGGCTGCCGGCCCAACCTGCGGGCCGGCTCCGCAGTTACAGCCAGTATGAACTCTCCTGCTTCTCTCCCGGAACATTGGCTACGCGGCCCGCTGTCGGGCTTCTCCCCGCTGCTTCAGCCCCTGGCCCACGCCCTGCTGCAGGCCCGCGACGAAGTAGCCGCGGCTCTCCGCGACTTCCCCGACCACCTGCTGGGAGTGCGACCGGCCGGCGTGGCCTCGGTGGGGTTTCATCTGCGCCATCTGGCCGGGGTGCTCAGCCGCATGCAGGCCTACGCCGCCCATCAGCCCCTGAGCGAAGCCCAGTTCCGCTACCTCGCCGCCGAAACCACGGACGATGCCGCCGCTACCACCGCCGCGCTGGTGCAGCAGTTTGAGGAAGCCGTGGAGCAGATGCTGACTACACTGCGTGCCACTGATGAAGCTACGCTGCCGGAGTTTCGGCCGGTGGGGCGGCAGGCTTTGCCCAGCACCGTGATAGGCCTGCTCACCCACGCCGCCGAGCATACCACGCGCCACACCGGCCAGCTGCTGGTAACGGCCCGCGTGGTGCAGGCCACCGCCAGCCAGCCATAAATAAAAAAAAAGGCCCCGATGCGGGGCCCTTTTTCGTGCGGGCGGCAGCAGTGCCGCCCGGCTGCAGGTGCTAGTACATGGCGTCGATGCCGGTTTTGTCGCCGGCCGACAGGCCAGAGCGCTGGATGTTGAAGGTAGAGCCATCTTTGCGGGTGATGGTGGGCTGGCCGTTTGAGGAGAACGAGAACGAGCCATACATCATGATGGAGCCGAAGTCGAGCACGCCGTAGTCGGTGCCGCCGTAGCCCAGGCCCGTGTACTTGGTGAAGTTGCCTTCGTAGCCGGCCTGAATGTTCTGGGTCAGGATGTTCACGTAGCTGTCCCGGTCGGTGCGGGTCTGCTCGTGGAACAAGCCCAGCGCGTGCCCGATTTCGTGGATGGTGTTGCCGGTCGAGCAGCCCGAGGCGAGGTTGATATACTGGCGCCGGCCGATCATGCCGATGTTGGAGGAGCAGCCCGAGCCCACCCGAAACGTCACGTAGTTGGTTTGGGTGGTGCGAGGCACGAAGCGCACTGGCGAGTTAGCCTGCCAATGGGCAATGGCGTCTGTCACGCGGGCCTGGTTGGGAAGGGCGGCATCAATGGTGTAGTACACCACACCCGACGGCCAGCGGCCCGTGGTACGGCCGGCGCTGCCGGGGCGGCCGGGGTCTTGGCTCTGGCTGGCTTCTACCTGCTCCTGCGTGAGTAGAATGTCGCCCTCGTATACTTTCTCGCCGTTTATTTCCTGGTAGCTGATGGGCTGGCCGCCCCATTCGCCTGCTTTGGCCGCGCCGGTCTGGCCGGGGTAGGCTTCTTCAGCTTTGGCATCCTGCGCCTGCTCCAGCTGGGCGGGCTGGGCGGCATTGTCTTGGTCCTTGTTGCAACCGATTAGCGAAATAGTGCTAAGTACTACTGCGGCGGTTAGTCCGGAAAAAGAATGTTTGCGCATTGTAAAGGAGGTTTGGTTGTGGATGGCCGGATAACGTGCATCGGAAAAGAAATATTCCCCTGACGCCGCGAAAAAATATCGTTCTGGGAATAATACCGCACCCCCTAACCAGCGTAACCAACCCAACGGCCCGGCAGCACGCAAAACGGCGCCCCCGCCGCCGAGCCTGCCGGATGAGCGGCAAGTTTCAGCGGCGGGGGCGCCGGATGGGCTAGCCCGAAGCGGGAAACTACATCTTGGTCTTCGTCTTGTTGGTCTTCATTTTGCGCTTGTCGGATGGGCGCATGGTGGCGGGGTCGGGGGCGCCGTAGTTGCCTTCGCGGGTGCCGGTGCCGAGCTGGGTCTCGATGGTGGCACCCTGGGGCTGGGTGGTGGTGGGAGCAGTGCGCTCCGGTACGCCGGAAGTGGCGGGGGCTCCGTAGTTGCCCTCACGGGTGCCGGTGCCGAGCTGGGTCTCGATGGTGGCACCCTGGCGCACGCCCGACGGCGACGTAGTGGTGGCGGGGGTGTTGGTGGTGGTAGGAGCCGGCGTGGTTTGGGCCTGCGAAGCAGTAGCTACGCCGGCCACCAGCAGGGCCGAAAGAAACAGGGAAGATTTCATGGTCTGGAAAGTCAGGGGGTGGATAATGAGGGCTGTACGAGCGGGCCGGGGCAGCGGTTATCGTGGCGCTAGTTGGCGGCGCGGTGGGAGAGGGGCGGCAACTCTCGCCCTGGTAGCGTCTGGGGCCACTGACGCCGGTATTCCGTATCCTTGGGTCTATGGCTAAACAAGATTATGGCAATTGGGGGCTGCCCGCGCCGGCAGGGGCTACCGTGGCGCAGTGCCAGCAGCAATTACTGCAACAGCTGAAAGGCGGCGGCGCGCTGTCATCCTCCGATAAGGAAGGCCACCGCACGCTGTGCTACTACCGGCAGGCGTTCCTGTTCGTGAGCGTGGGCGACGAAGGCACCCAGGTGCTGCACCTGCCCACCGACGAGCACCTGCTGACCTACGTGTGGCGCGACAGCCGCGGCAAGCTGGTGCTGCAGCATGGCCACTACCACTGGAACTACGATCTGACGGAGGCAGAAACCTTGGAACGCTGGCAGGCGCTGGTGACCCGGGTAACACCGTTCAGTGAGGGGCAGCAGCGGTTTGTGGCTTCAGTGCTGCGAGACTTCGGAGCCTTGGGCCAGTAGCTAGCGGTGATTGGGTTGCTCTTGACAGAACAGCAACGAGGCGTGTTTGCGCTTGCATGAGTTCAGCGCAGCCTAATGTGTACCGGCTCATGAAGCGAGTTTTCAACTCGCCCGCCAGAACCGCCAGATGCCGCGGGGCCAGATTGCCGCGTTGCGGCAGTGGAAGCACCGCCTCCATATAAGGGGCTGGCTATGAGTTATAATGTGCTAAACGCGCTTCAGGCGGGGCGCTCCGGCAGGGCTTGGCTACCTGCTGGATGCTGACCCATGACCAGGAAGAGACAGCGCGCCGGGAACAGTTGGCACAGATTTTGGCACCGGACGGGAACTATTTTACCTTTTTCATTTACCCCGATGAAACACGCCCTACTCCTCGCGCTATCTGCTACGGCCATACTGTTCTCGGCCTGCGCCAAAGACGACGAACTGCCCGCACCAGCGGCACCCGTAACCCCGCCCATTGCAAATGCCGGCTACGTGCGGGTGGTCAACAACCTGGCCGTGCGCCCCGGCAGCAACGTGCAGCAGGGCGCCGTGCAGCTGCAGGTGGATTTTCAGCCGCTGGGGCCCGCTGCCGCCATTGCTACGGCGTCGCCCTACCAGGCGCTGGCGGCCGGCGAGCGGGCCGTGCAGGTGGCGCTGCCCGTAAGCTCCGGCTCCGGCTGGGTGTCGTTCAGCCGGCTGCCGATTGCCAAAGACCAGCGCTACTCTTTGTTCACGTACAGCAACGGCGGCCAGACGTCGGCGCGGGTAGTGCAGGAGGCGGCGCTGCCGGCTCCCGTGGCCGGCAAGGCCCAGCTGCGGGTGCTCAACCTCGCGGCCGAATCCACGCCGGTGCGCATTGAGGAGGCGGCCGCGCCTGCTGCTCTCTACCCGGAAGTGGCCTGGGGCTCCATCACCGGCTATCAGGCCGTGGACGCCCGCACCTACACGCTCTACGCCTCCCGCACCAACGGCAACTACGACCCGCTGTTCAACCAGACCGTGACGCTGGTGCCCGGCAAAGCCTACACCCTGGTGCTGCGCGGCAGTAATTATCCTGATGTCGTAGCCCCCGAAAAACTGGCTTTCGACCTGATAGAGGACGAATAATATCCGCTTTCCCAAAACCAAAACAGGGCACCCACCGGGTGCCCTGTTTTGGTTTTACGCTTCGCACGCGCTCGGCTGTGCCGAGTGCAGAGGCAGCCCAACGCTACCTGAATTGCACCGGTATTTTGATGAAGGTGCAGATGGTACGGCCGTTGAGGTAGCCCGGAAGGAAGGTTGGAAACGACTTTACGATGGCCAGTGCTTGCTGCTGGTAGGCCTCCGGCATGGCAGGCGTGGCAGCGTCGTTGGAAATCTCCAGCATCGACTTCAGCATCTTGCCATTGCAGTCGAAAGCGCAACCGACCACCACCGTGCCCTTTGCTTTGGGCGCATTCAGCGGCCCGGCCGCTTTGATGGCCTGCGCAATGTATTTGTTCATCTTCTACTCACCGCCCGGGAAAGTCGCCATGCCCTGGGCATACGAATACACTTTGGCGGTATCACAGGGTGTCGTTGTAGTCTGGCCTATAGCTGGAGTAGCTACAAAGGCTACCGCAACAGCTGTTACTATTTGGAAAAGGGTACGCATAGAGCGAAAACGATTTGAGAATTATTCTTGAGTTAGTTACGAGTTACGCGGCGCTAAACTCGCGCCAGATGAGTTTAGAGGTTTATAAAACCTGATTCCGGTAGATTTTTTACCATCGGTTTTCTTTCCGTCATATGGATAATCACAGCTATAATATGCCGCAGATTTTTGGCTTTAATATCATTTGAGTCATAGCGGTGACAGCCGTCATCATAAATGATTTGCTTCGTCCTGCCATTTTCACATATTGTTAATGTGGTCCGGCTACCATTTGGAATAACTCTTTCGGTGCATAGAGCTGTGATATTCGCGGGTAGTGCGTAGTAGTTTACACCAACTAACTCTTTATAAATACTATCTATTTGTAGACGACTAAAGCTAATGTTGACCGTGGTATCACCTGAAAAACTGATTTCTCTGGTAAAAGTCTGAGCAGTGTCGCTGAGATACACTTCGTCATTTCCGTAATTCAAATGAACTGAGAAGTCAGCAGGAGCATGTGGATTGTAGTTGCATGCTGAAATGGATAGCAGCAAGATTAGTAGGAAGAAGTAATAAGCGCGCCTGCTATTTTTCACGGTTATAAAAACAATAAACCCCGCGCCAGCCTGACAGCCAACGCGGGGTTTTCAGTGGTTAATTGGCTACGGCCAAGCTACTACATCCGGGCGATAATCTCGTCACCGAACTCCGAGCATTTGAGGAGCGTGGCGCCTTCCATCAGGCGTTCGAAGTCGTAGGTGACGCGCTTGGCGGCAATGGCGGCTTCGAGGCCTTTGTAGATGAGGGCGGCGGCTTCGTTCCAGCCCAGGTGCTCCAGCATCATGGCGCCGCTCAGAATCACGGAGCCGGGGTTCACCTTGTCCTGGTTGGCGTACTTGGGCGCCGTGCCGTGGGTGGCCTCGAAGATGGCGTGGCCGGTGAGGTAGTTGATGTTGGCGCCCGGCGCAATGCCGATACCGCCCACGATGGCGGCCAGCGCGTCGGAAATGTAGTCGCCGTTCAGGTTCAGGGTGGCTACCACCGAGTACTCGGAGGGGCGGAGCAGGATCTGCTGCAGGAAGGCATCGGCAATGCTGTCCTTGATCAGGATTTTGCCGCCGTCGAGGGCTGCTTTCTGCTGGGCATCGGCCACTTCCTGGCCCTGCTTGGCCAGCACCTTGTCGTACTGTGCCCAGGTGTACACCTTGTCGCCGAATTCCTTTTCGGCCAGCTCGTAGCCCCAGGTTTTGAAGGCGCCTTCAGTGAACTTCATGATGTTGCCTTTGTGCACGATGGTTACCGAAGGCTTCTTGTGCTCGATGGCGTACTTGATGGCGGCGCGCACGAGGCGCTCGGTGCCTTCCTTGCTCACCGGTTTGATGCCGAACGAGGAGGTTTCGGGGAAGCGGATTTTCTTCACGCCCATTTCATCCTGCAGGAATTCCAGCATTTTCTGGGCCTGCGGCGTGCCGTTCATGTACTCGATGCCGGCGTAGATGTCCTCGGTGTTTTCGCGGAAGATGACCATGTCGGTCAGCTCGGGATGCTTCACGGGCGAAGGCACGCCGTCGAACCAGCGCACGGGGCGCACGCAGGCATACAGGTCCAGTTCCTGACGCAGGGCCACGTTCAGGCTCCGGATGCCGCCACCCACGGGCGTGGTCAGGGGGCCTTTGATGCCCACCAGGTACTCGCGGAACGCCTCCAGCGTATCATTGGGCAGCCAGTTGCCCGACTGCTTGAACGACTTCTCCCCGGCCATCACCTCTTTCCACACCAGCTTCTTCGACCCGCCGTAGGCCTTCTCCACTGCGGCATCGAATACGCGGACGGAAGCCGCCCAAATGTCCGGACCCGTACCGTCGCCCTCAATGAAAGGAATGGTCGGCTGGTCGGGCACGTTGAGCTTGCCGTTTTTGATGGTGATTTTCTGTTCTGCCATTGTTGAAGGTACTTTGGGACTTAGGGTTTTAGTTGAGTGGGGCCGCTTTTCTGAACGTCATGCAGAGCGGAGCGAAGCATCTCGCCAGGATGGTATTACCACTCCGGCGTCAGCACGCGAGATGCTTCGCTGCGCTCTGCATGACGGTCAGCCGGCGTCAATACCCGAAAATCTCTTTCAGGGTAAGTTGCTGGACCTGGCCGTACTTGGCCAGCTCCTTGAAATTGAGGCGGTCTTTGGAGCCTATTACCAGAATGGTCTGGTTCTGGCCTTTCACGCGGGCCTGCTGAAACTTCTGCAGGTCCTGGAAGCTCATGTTGGGCGTCTGCTCGTACACGTCGCGGCGCAGGTCATAGTCTAGGCCGAGGCGGCGGGCGCGCTCGTAGCTGAGCAGGATGTCGGCCTTGGTGATGCGCTCGGTGGCGATGCTGTTGCGGATGGCGTTTTTGGCGATTTGCAGGTTGGCTTCGGCCACGGGCATGTCGTTGAGCAACGTGTTCATGCCGGCCATGGCCTCGGGCAGCTTGTCGCTCTGCGTGCCGATGTAGCTGAGGTTGTAGCTGCTGCGGCCGGCCTTGTCGGCGTTGGCGTAGCGCGACGAGGCCGAGTAGGCCAGCGCTTTGCTCTCTCGCAGTTCCTGAAACACGATGCTGCCCATGCTGCCGCCGAAGTACTCGTTGTAGAGGCTGGTGGTCGGCACCAGGGCCTTGTCGTAGATGGTGCCTTTGGTCAGAAACAGGATTTCAGCCTGCACCATGTTGTAGTCCACCCAGTACACCTTGCGCTGGTTCATGGCCTGCTCCGCGAAGTCCTTAGCCGCTGGTACGGGCGTGAGCTTGGCCGGGCCGCGGTGGTATTTTTGTAAGGCATCTGTTATGCCTGGCAGAATTATTATAAGGTTGTCTGGGTATTTCTTACTCTCTTCTAAAGACGCCTTACTGTCTTCGGTATTAACAGGTCGCGGCCCGTAGTACAGCACGCGGTGCTGGTAGGTCGGGATGGTTCTGATAGTGGCGGTGAGCTGCTCGGGTTTCAGGGCCTTCAGCTCTTTCTCGCTCAGCTGCGTGGTGAAGGGGTTTTTGGGGCCGTACTTGGCGAAATTCACCATGGCCTGGCTCAGAATCACCTGCTTGTTCAGCTTGGCATCCTGGCGCGACTTCAGCACACCAGCTACCATGTTTTTGAGGGCCGCGGCGTCAGGCTTGGGCGCGGCCAGCAGGCTTTCAAACAGCTGCAAAGCCAGCTCGAAGTTGCTGTCGAGGCCGGAGAGGCTGACGGTGGTGCGGTCCTGCCCGCTCTGCACCGCGAAGGAGCAGCCCAGCTTGTAGAACTCCTGCTGCAGTTGCGCGGCCGTGTATTTGTCGGTGCCCAGGTACTGCAGGTAGTCGGTGGCGAGGCCCAGCTTGGGGTCGTTGTTTGTGCCCAGGTCGAGCACGTAGAACAGGTTGAAGAGGTTGTTTTCGGTGTTGCGGGTGTAGTACACCGGCACGCCCGAGGCCAGCTTCACTTCCTTAATGTCCTTCTGATAATCTACGAATACCGGCTGCAGCTCGGGGCTGCTCAGGCCGGTTACCTGCTTGTAGAAGTCGGAGGCCACTTCGCGGTTCACAGGCACCGGCGTAATGGCCGGCTTCACCACTTTCACGGCGTTGGCGTCTTTGCCGGTGCGCTTGTAGATGGCCGCGTAGCCGGGGCCGTAGTACTGGTTGGCCACGCGCATCACCTCTTCCTTGGTGATGGTGCCGAAGTCGTTGATCTGCTTGAGGTAGTCCTTCCAGTCCTCGCGGGCCACGAAGGCGGCCACAAAGGCACCAGCGCGGGCCTCGTTGTTTTCGTAGCTTTTGGTGCGCTGCAGCTGCTCGTTGTTGATGATGGCCGGAATCAGCCAGTCAGGGAAGTCGCCCTTTTTCACCTTGTCGAGCTGGGCGAGCAGCAGGTCGCGCACCTCTTCCAGCTTCTGGCCCTGGCGGGGCGTGGCGTAGAGGATGTGCGAGGAGTAGTCGTTGTTGATGTCGGTGAACGAGGCCGCCTGCAGCACCTTCTGCTGCTGGTTGAGGTTCAGGTCAATCAAACCAGCCTGGCCGTTGCTGAGCAGCTTATCCACCATGCGCAGCACCAGCGCCTCGCGCGTGGTCGTGCCGGGAAAGCGGAAGCCGAGCATCACGTTTTCGGCGTCGGGCCCCACAATCTCCGTCACGAGGGGCGCCGTGATGGGCGCTTCCTGGGCGGGCGTGAAGGCCGGCACCGGCTTGCTCTGCAGCCGGCCGAAGTACTGGTCGATGACGCGGATGGTCTGGTCGTAGTCCAGGTCACCGCTCAGGCACAGGGCCACGTTGTTGGGCACGTAGTACTTGTCGAAATACCGCTTAATCTCCGTGATGGACGGGTTTTGCAGGTGCTCGATGGTGCCGATAGTGGTCTGGGTGCCGTACTCGTGCTTCTGGTAGAGGCTGCGGTTCAGGGCCTCGTACTCTTTGCTGAAGTCGTTGTCGAGGCCGCGGTTTTTCTCCTCGTACACGGCCTCCAGCTCGGTGTGGAACAGGCGCGGCACCATCTCGCCCAGCCGCTCGCTCTGGATGGCGGCCCACTTCTCCAGCTGGTTGCTCGGAATATCTTCCTGGTACACCGTCTGCTCGACGGACGTGTAGGCGTTAGAGCCCTTGGCCCCGATGGCGCCCATCACCTTGTCGTACTCGTTGGCCACGGCGTACTTGGCCGCCACGCTGGAAATCGAGTCGATCTGGTGGTAGGTGCGCTTGCGGGCAGCGGGGTCGTTGCGCTGGGCGCGGTACTGTTCGTAGAGGGCCTCAATCTTGGCCAGCTCCACTTTCTCAGCGGTCCAGTTCTGGGTGCCCAGCTTCGAGGTGCCCTTGAACACCATGTGCTCCAGGTAGTGCGCCAGGCCAGTAGCGGTGGCCGGGTCGTTTTTGGAGCCGGCGCGCACAGCCAGGTAGGTCTGGATGCGCGGGGCGTCGTCGTAGTCGGAGAGGTAAACGGTCAGGCCGTTATCCAGGGTGTAGATGCGCGCCTTGAGCGGGTCGCCTTCCACAGTCTGGTACTTGTACTCTTTCTGCCGGGGAGCTTCCGGGCTGGCGGCTGAGCTGCTGGCTGCTGCCGTAGCGGCGGGCCTGCTGGTCTGGCATTGCGTAAGACCAAGCGTGGCCAGGGCCGGAAGTAGAAGCAGAAGCGGTTTTTTCACAGGAAGGCCAGCGCGGAAAGCAGAGCGGGAAGGAAATTAAGGAACCAAAGATAGGCGGACCCCCCGGGAATAAAAAGCTTCGCCGCAGCCCTTCCGGCGCGAAGTGCGAAAAAATGCTTATGAGAATCACGGATTTCTCCGGATTAAACGGATTAGTCGGATTTTGGAGGCGGTGCCATCGGGCGGCTGTGGCGCTACGAATTCCCCAAAGGGGTTCGTAGTACCACTATCGTTGCTGATGCCTGCACGATGGGTAGTAAGTGAGGGTCGTTCAACGATGGTTGGTCACAGATGGTCGTTCAACGATAGTGGTACTACGAACCCCTTCGGGGAATTCGTAGCACCACAGCTGCCCGGCGCAACCCGCTAAAATCCGTGATTTAGTCCACGTCCAGGCCCAGCTTCTGCTTCATCTCGCTCAGCATCGGGTACTTCTCCATCAGATAGTCCATCTTGTCGGAGGAGGTGTAGAGCTTGCGGCCGGTTTCCACCCGCTCCACGATTTCCACCGTCACGTTCAGGCGCGGGTAGCCGGTGCGGCGGCGCAGCTCACCTAGGAACTCGGCCCGCAGCTCGTTGAACAGGTCTTCTTGCACCGGGTTATCCACACGGAGCAGAATCATGTGCTGCTCGTTGGCCTGCACCGGGCGGTTGAGCAGGCTATAATGCATCATGCTGATGGGCTTGCGCTCCTCGGTCAGCTCCTTCCACACGCGCTGCAACACCTCGTCGTTGATGGCGGGCAGGCCGGTGGTGGGGCCGCTGGGCTCGGCCTCGGTGGCGGCTTTGCCGGCGGCGGCCTTCTGCTCCAGCTGGGCCTTCATGGCGCTCAGGCTACCCAAACCGGGCAGCTTGGTGCCGAGGCCCAGCGGCTTACCGGCCGGCGGCATACCGGGGCGGGGTGGGGGCATGGGCGCGGCCGTCACAGCCATCTGGCCCGGCTCGTGGCCGGCAATGCTGGGCGCCCCGATTTCCACGTGCGGCACGGTGTCGCGCAGCTGCCGGGTGGTGGGCACCTGGGTGGCCGCTTCGTCCTCAATGCTGGGCGTGTCGTGCAGTTCCTCGACGCCGCTTTCCACCGGCACAATGGGCTCGGGGTCGGCGGGGGCGTGGGCCAGGTTATTAGTGCTTGGTGCCTGGTGCTTGGTGCTTAGGTCAGGTGGAGTCGAGTTGGTAGTTCGGCTGTAGGCGGCGGGGGCTTCGGCCGTACCGTCGGCTACGAGGCGGCCGTTGGCGGCGGGTGTGGCTGGGGCCAACGGCGGGGCCGATGGTGGTGCTGCTACCGGGGAGGGAGCTACGGCTGCATCAGGGCTTTTTTTTTCGCCTCGCCGTTGGCGGCTGGCAGGGCCACGCCGCCCTGCAGGTCACGGGCAAACTGCACGGCGCTGTTGAGGTAGGCCAGCTTCATGAGCGTGAGCTCCACGTGCAGGCGCTGGTTTTTTGCCTGCTTGAACTCCCGGTCGCAGAGGCTTACCAGGTTCAGGGCCGAGAGCAGGAAGGGCAGGGGAGCGGCCTGGGCCTGCTGCACGTAGCGCGCCCGGATGTTGTCGGATACCTCCAGCAGCTGCACCGTTACGGGGTCTTTGCACACCAGCAACCCGCGCAGGTGCTCGGCCGCGCCCACCACAAAGTTGTGCAGGTCGAAGCCCTGCTGCATCACCTCATCCAGCAGCAGCAGCGTGGCCGACAGGTTCTCGGTCAGCAGGGCGTCAATCAGCCGGAAATAGTACTCGTAGTCCAGAATGTGCAGGTTCTGCACCACGTCCTGGTAGCGCAGGTTGTGGCCCGAGAAGGTCACCATCTGGTCGAACATGCTCAGGGCGTCGCGCAGGCCGCCGTCGGCTTTCTGGGCCAGCAGGTGCAAGGCATCGTCTTCGGCCTGAATCTGCTCCTGGGTGGCCACGTAGCGCAGGTGGTTGCGCATGTCGTCCACCTTGATGCGGTTGAAGTCGAAAATCTGACACCGCGACAAAATGGTGGGGATAATCTTGTGCCGCTCGGTAGTGGCCAGGATAAAGATGGCGTAGCTCGGCGGCTCTTCCAGCGTCTTCAGAAACGCGTTGAAAGCCGCATTCGAGAGCATGTGCACTTCGTCGATGATGTACACCTTGAAGCGGCCCTGCTGCGGGGCGTAGCGCACCTGCTCCACCAAGCTGCGGATGTCCTCCACCGAGTTGTTGGAGGCCGCATCCAGCTCGTGCACGTTGAACGAGGCGTTTTCCTGGAAGGCGCGGCACGACGAGCACTTGCCGCAAGCTTCCAGCTCGAAGGGCGTGTTGTCGGGGTCGGCGGCGTTCAGCAGCACGTCGGGCACGATGTCGGGCTGGGCCTGAATCAGCTCTGAAACCGGCCGGCTTTTGCGCACGTGCTCCTCCACAAACTCGCAGTTGATGGTCTTGGCCAGAATCCGAGCGCAGGTGGTTTTGCCCACGCCACGGGGGCCGCAGAACAGGAATGCCTGGGCCAAATGCTGTGAGGCAATGGCGTTCTGCAGCGTGGTGGTTACGTGCTGCTGCCCCACCACGCTGCGAAACGTGGCCGGGCGGTACTTACGGGCCGAAACAACGAAATTTTCCATACGAGCTAGGGGCAAAGATACGCAACCGCCCGCCCGATTCCGCCCGACTGCCGCCACCGACTGCCGGATTTACTGCCGGATTACAGCCGCCCGGCTAGTCACACGATGATGTGATTATGATTATATTTAATAGAATTTATTTTCTATTTGTGCGCCGATCCGCAGCAGGTTGTGAAGCACCTGTCAGGTACACTGCTTTTTCTCTTTAAAAGCAGTAACCGGCTGATTCGGTTGGATTTGGGGCAATGCAGCCGGCCCCACGGTGAAGGTGCTGCTGATTGTTTCGTTTTCCCTACTTGTTTTCCCCATGAAACACCCCGTTCTGTTGCCGCTGTTGGGCGGCCTGCTGCTGAGTACCGCCGCCCTGGCCCAGCCATCCGTGCCCGCCGCGCCCACGGGGCCGGCTTCCGATACCTATTTTGGGGTGAAGGTAGACGACCCGTACCGTAACCTCGAAAACCTGCAGGACCCCGCCGTGGCTTCCTGGATGAAAGCTCAGAGCGAGTACGCGCGCCGCACCCTCAACGCCATTCCGGGCCGGCAGGGGCTGATTGATAAAATGGTGGAAATCGACAAGCGCAAGGCCGCCCGCGTATCCGACCTGCGCGTGGCCGACAACGACCGGTACTTCTACTACAAATCCCGCCCCCAGGACCAGCAGCCCAAGCTCTACTGCCGCGACGGCTATAAGGGCCAGGAAGTGCTGCTCTTCGACCCCGAAGCCTACGAAAAAGGTAAGTTGTATAACATCAACGGCTTCGCGCCCAGCCACGACGGCTCCAAGGTGTCGTTCGGCATCAGCGAGAAAGGCAGTGAGCTGGGCCGCACGCTGATCATGGACGTGAAAACCCGCAAGCTCTTCCCCGAGCAGATTCCGCTGAACCGGGGCGGCGGCGAGTGGCTGCCCGACAACCAGACCCTGGCCTACCTGCCCTACAACAACGGCGACCTGAAGGACATGGCCGCCCGCCAGAACACCCAGTGCCGCCTGCACCGCCTGGGCACGCCCGTGGCCCAGGACCAGGTTATCTTCTCCAGCAAACTCTACCCGAAGCTCGGCATCAAGCCCTCCGACTACCCCTACGCGGGCATCGACCGGGACACCAAGCAGGCCTATGGCTTCCTGTACTCCGTGGACCGCTACCTGAACGTGTTCTACGCCCCGGCGGCAGCCCTCACCAAGCCCAATATCCCGTGGCAGCCCCTGTTCCGGCCCGCCGATGAAGTCACCAACTTTGTCACCGACGAGCAGCACATCTACTTCGTGACGGCCCGCAACACGCCCCGGCAGAAGCTCATGCGCATGCCCGCCGCCCGCCCCAACGTGGCCGCGGCCGAGGTGCTGGTGCCCGAAAGCGCCGACGAATCCATCATGGACGAGCAGCTGAAAACCACCAAGGACGGCGTGTACTTCGTACGCAGCCGCAACGGGGTGGAGGCCCGGCTGTACTTCGTGCCCCGGGGCGGGAAGGCCGCGCAGGAGCTGAAGCTGCCCCGCGCCGCCGGCCGCATCGAGCTGACCAATAAGAACGCGCAGTCGTCGGACGTGTGGGTGACGCTGGGCGGCTGGACCACCGACCGGCAGCGCTACCGCTACAGCCCGGCCAGCCGGCAGTTCACGGCCGAGCCGCTGTCGTCGGAGGCGGAGTACCCGGAGTTTGCCGGGCTGGTGGTGGAGGAAGTGCTGGTGCCCTCGCACGACGGGGTACAGGTGCCGCTGTCGTTGATTTACCCGAAAGGCCTGAAGCGCGACGCCTCGGCCCCGGTGCTGATGGTGGGCTACGGAGCCTATTCCGTTTCCATGGAGCCCACGTTTATGCCACCGTTTTTGCTGTGGGCGCAGCAGGGCGGCATTCTGGCCTGCCCGCACGTGCGGGGCGGGGGCGAGCTGGGCGAGGCCTGGCACAAGGCCGGCCAGAAAGCCACCAAGCCCAACACCTGGAAAGACCTCATTGCCTGCGCCGAGTACCTGACCAAGAACAGCTACACCGCGCCCGGTAAAATTGCCATCAACGGCGGCAGCGCCGGCGGCATCCTCATCGGCCGGGCCATGACCGAACGGCCCGACCTGTTTGCCGTGGCCATTCCGGAAGTGGGCTGCCTAAACCCCGTGCGCATGGAAAACTCGCCCAACGGCCCCGTCAACGTACCCGAATTCGGCACCATGACCAAGGAAGAGGAGGCCCGCGCCCTGCTGGAAATGGACGCCTACCACCACCTCAAGCCCGGCACCCAATACCCGGCCACCCTGGTCACGGCCGGCTTCAACGACCCGCGCGTAATTGCCTGGCAGCCGGCCAAGTTTGCGGCGCGTCTGCAGGCCAGCAACGCCGGCAGCCGGCCCGTCCTGTTCTTCACCGACTACGAAGCCGGCCACGGCATGGGCGACTCCCGCCTCAAGCAGTTCGAAAGCATTGCCGACCTGATGGCCTTCGGTTTGTGGCAAACCGGCGCCCCCGGTTTCCAGCCCGATAAGGTAGCCGTGAAGTAAGCTGTCATGCCGACCGCAGGGAGGAATTTGGGTGAATCGTTGGATGAGCACTCCAGATTCCTCCCTGCAGTCGGCATAACAAAACGGAACATTTTCGGTCGTAGGCAACGTTTACCGGCTGATGTGCGTACATTCGCACCCCGCTATTCGTGGCGGGTATCGTTCTTTCTAATCTGGGGCCGACCGGAATTGACAGCTTGTGCATGTCGCGAGTAAGCGTGTCGGGAGTTGGATGAATCTCCCGCAAAAAAGCCGTCCAAAACACAACTGGCGAGTATAGCTACGCCATGGCTGCCTAGTCTAGGTACTAAGCATTGTCATCGTCCCGCACCCGTAATCCTTCTCACGGGTGAGTTCGGGGCGTCGTAAGAGTTAGGATAGTGTAGGTGGCGCTGTGACGCCTGCGCGAAACTCAAACAGATAAGGGGAAATCAAGGGCCTGATGTGCGCCTGGTTTCCTTCGAAAATTCAAGCATAGATACACACGTAGAAAGCTCGACGCCTTCCTTGTCTGGACCAGGGTTCGAATCCCTGCGGCTCCACTAAAACCCGCTTTGCATCTTGCAGAGCGGGTTTTTTATTTTCGGACCCATTCATCAAATAGCACCTAGGGCTTGGTTTCCTTCGGCGCACCCGGACACCAGCGGCAGCGAAAAGTTGCGTGAAGGGCGAGCTAATAGCCGGAAATATTGCAGTCTTTGTTATCTTGCTGAGGCTATGAAACATGGGTTGACCTACTTGCTGCTGCTATTGTGCTCGTTTGCCGCTGAGGCTGGTCGGCCCCCTGTAGTTGCAGACCAGCATGCACCCAAGTTTCGGGTAGCTAAGCTGCCGGCTGCGCTACATGCTGCCTGGTTGGGCATGCCCCGCCAGCAGTTTCGCAATCTGGTGCCCGAGCAACGCTTGGGAGCATCATCCGCTATCAGCTATTTCAGCCGCTCCGACGAAACACTGACCCTGGGCGGCTACCGCATCACCGGTGTCAGCTATGGCTTCTACAAAGACCAACTGTGCTGCATTGAAGTGCGGGTGTTAGGCGAAGCCAACTGCCGGGGTATTCAGAATTTACTGGCCAAAGCCTACGGGCCGGCCGCTACGGCTTCCGGACAGTACTGGCAAAACCCACAGTTGCGCCTGCAGTATTCCGAAATGCCTAAAGGCTACGCCACACTGCTGCTGGCCAGCCCTTCGCTGCTAGCACAGTTTCAGGCCGAGCAGCAACCGCGTAACCAGGCTGTATAAGGCAGCTGCCCTTCCGCTACTACCTCATCAGATTCTGGCTTCACGGTCAGAATTTTTTGTTTCTGGCAAGCCCAGTTGCTGGGCTGGGCGGCTTGGATTGCGGAGGAAAATGGCCGTTATAGTAGAGCTGTTTTATATATAAAATGCTGAATTTCAGAATTATGAACAGATAATAAGTGCTTCGGATCTAGTCAGGTCAAGCCTAGTCTGCGTATGAAGAGGACAAGGGCGCAGCGTACTGTCAGCGCCCGTTACTTCCATTTGACTTGTCTTTCCTGATATGAAAAAGTCCATGCTTTTCGCTGCCTTGCTGCTCACTACCTCTGTGGCGGCTACGGCTCAAGTATCTCCCTCGGTGCCCCAGCGCGGCGGCACCATGAATCAAACCACTGTACCGGCCACCACACCTTCCAACCCCGGTACCCTCGACCAGCGCACCCCCACCACGACCAACCCCACGCAGATGGGCACGGGTACTACACTGCCCGGTCAGACAGGTACTGGTACAATCATCACGGACCAGCCGACCATGCAGCAGCCGGCTACCATGCAGGACCGTACCATCAACCAGCGCACCACTACGGTGCCTAACCCGGCTGCGACGCGCCGGCAGCGCACTAGCACGCGCCGTACCAGCACTAATACAAACACCACCACCGTACCGCCGCAGCGCTAGTATCCACGCTACCTGTATACAAGAAAGGCCGCTCCTATTTGGGAGCGGCCTTTCTTTTTGATGGACGCTTGCGCCAAGACTATCCTTCCAGCTTGCCGCCAGCCTGCAACAGCAAGTCGCCGAGGTCGCGCAGGCCGGCCTGCATATCGGCGGCGGCGGTGGCGGCGGCCTGGTTGGTTTGGGCACCAAGCATGCTGAGCGAGCGGCCAATGGCGGCGGCATCGAGCGAGCCGCTGCTCAGCAGTGACTGCAGGTTGCCGATTTCGCGGCCGATGTCCTGCAGGGCAGGCTCGCCGCTTTGCAGCAGCTGCTGCTGCCAAGTTTCGGTGTTGTCGATGGCGGCGCTGACGGGGATGCCCGTGAGGCCGTTTTTCAGGGAATGGATGGTGGCGTTGAGCAGGTCGTTGGCCATGAGGGAGTATAACGAAGACGATGGAAAGAGGAGCTGAAGTAGCACAAGCCGAAGGCTACGGCCTATTCTGCTGCGGCTGACTTACGTGGTTTACGGGATTTAGCGGCAACTGGCTGGCCCGGGGCCGGAAAGATGGGTGCCACATAACCAGCCGGCGCCGCCGGCACCATCGACAGGTCGCGCAGGATGGTGCAGGCGCGGTGGGCACTGGCTTCCTTGTCCTTGATTTCCAGCATAATATCTACATCAAGGCCCTCAAGCTGCTGCACAAAGTCGCGGAACAGGTCTTCCTCAATGGCGGCAACGTGCTTGCCCTTCCGCTCGCCTCTTGATTGGGAGCTGTAGTCCATCATCATTACTCCGTCGCGGGTGGGGTGCCAGGTGGCGGCGGCCAAGCGCAGGGCTTCCGCCATCGGCTCGCCATGGTTGAGGCACTCGTGGTGGAAATTGTCGAACAGAATAGGCAGGCCGGTGGCCGCATGTAGCTGCAGGCAGTCCTGCAGGCTGAAAAGCCGGTCGTCGTTTTCAACCACCACGCGCACCTGCACGGCTGGCGGCAGCGTGTGCCACACCGCAATAAAGCGGGCAATGGCGGCTTCCCGGTCGCCGTAGAGGCCGCCCAGATGGATCTGGAGCTTGGCCGTGCTGTCGAGCTCCATCAGATCCAGCATCGAGCCCTGGTAAACCAACTCGGCAATGCTGCGCTGCACGATGTCGGGGTTGGGCGAGTTGAGCACCACAAACTGGTCGGGATGCAGCGAAATCCGCATGCTGTGGGCTTTGATGTAGTCACCGATGGCGCGAAACTCAGCCGCAAAGTGCGTCTGCCAGGGAAATGTGTTGATGGCGTGTGAGGCAAACGGCACAATGTCGGAGCCGATGCGGAAGAACAGCAAGCCGTGGGCCACGTTGTACTCCAGGATGCGGCGCAGACACGCCAGATTGGACGCTACGGTTTCCACCAGCCGCTCATCTGAATAAGATGCCAGCCGGAACGTGGACGCCGAAGTGCAGTCCAACGAATTATTCATGCAGGGATACCCGATTTTCATCTTCGGGCTTACGGTAGGGCCGGCGGGCGGGTTGGTAGCGGAATAGTGAAGTGCAATTACCGCCCTGCAGAGCGGAGCAAAGCAGAACGGTCTTTTGACATGCCACACGCGGTTTTACCGCACTTCGTAGCCGCGGTTGTCCTTGAAATTCTTGTTGTACTTCAGACGCTCTTTGCGGGCCTGCTCGGCGGCTTCCTTGGCGCGGATTTCCTCCATCTTGCGGCGCTCCTGGCCAGCACGCGAAAACTGTTCGTAGATCAGGCTAACCGGACTGGCTAGGGTAGGGGCCACAGCCCGCGGGGCAATGGTATCAACTGGGAACAGGGGGCGCGGCGCTGGTGGGCGCTTCACGGCGCTGGCCGGGGCGGTGCTGGGGCGCTTGATATTGCGCAGAGCCCGGTTGATAGCGGCGCGGTCGGGGCGGCCTTCCGTCACGCGCACTTCGCCTAGCAGCACACTGTCGCGCACCATCATCACCTGCATCACCAGTTGCGAAAGGCCGGTGCCGCCCAGCGGTACGCGGCGCGTCCGGAAGCCCAACGCCCGGAATACCAGCGTGTCGCGGTTGCCGGCATCCAGCCGGAAGTCACCTTCCTGGTCGGCGATGGTGCCGCGGCCGGTGCCCTGCACGATAACGGCCGCGCCGGGAATGCTGCGGCCCGTGCCGGCTTCCAGCACCGAGCCCGATATGCGAACCTGCGCGGTAGCAGTGCCGGAAAAGAGCACTACCAGCAGCACTACTCCGGAACAACCTGCTAGCAGGCGGTTCCAGGACGTAGGCAGCAAAAACAACCGCAGCCAGCTGCGCAAATACTTCATCAAAATGCTCATCAACCAGAAATAAGGCCAGCAACCGGCAAGGTAGCCAACAACAGAGCCAAAAAAAGCCCGAACCGTTGCAGGTTCGGGCTTTTGCGATGGTCAGGAAACTGTAATCGGCCAAATGAAGATCCGCACCGACGAGCAGCGCAAATTCTTAACAAGGCGGGCAGCCTGCCAAAGCGGGCCGGAAAACGACTACTCTACTTTGGTTTTGCCGTCTTCGGTTTTGGCCTTCATGGTGCCATCGTCGCCATCCACTTTCATTTTGTTGCCTTCGGCGTCTTTCACTTTCACGTCGCCATCAGCCGAAACTTTCACTTTGCTGCCGTCGGCACCTTTGGTTTTGCCTTCTTCCATGCTCATCGAACTGTTCGAGGCCGATGCATCGGTGGTGCTTACTTCCGGTGTGCTGCTCATGTCATCCATGTACAGGTCGTCGCGGTAGTCCATGCGGCTGGTTTCGTAGGCCGAATATTGGGTGGGGTCGGTGAAAACAGACTTCATTTCCGTATCGGCATCCATGTAGGCGGTGCGCATAGCGGCGGCCATACCGGTGGTGTCGGTGGCATACTGGGTCTGCAGCTCGCCCAGGCGCTTGCCCCGGTTGAGGTACACAGTGCGCACCTTCTCGCGTGTGGCATCGTCGAACTTCATCTTGGCGGCCATGGCGGCGGCAATCCGGTCGGCGCGCTGCTGGATGGCGTCGTCGGAATAGGCCGTGGTGGTGGTTGTCGTGGTCGTGGTCGTCATGCCATCAGTGGTGGTGGCAGTGTCGGTGGTTTTGTTGTCGGAGCACGAAGCCATTGTGAAGGCAGCCGCAGCCGAAAGCAGGAACAGAGTCTTTTTCATGACAGAGAGGGGTTGTGGAAAAGGGAGAGAATTGGGTAGGAAAAATCCAATGGCGCGTATACGGTTGCCCCTGAAATTCAGTTGCCATCGGCAATGCATACGTCCTCTTCCCCGGAAGTCTTTCCCCGGTCTAGCCTGATTTCTCTGCTGATTCAGCTCTTTTTAATGCGCAACCACCGGCTCGCCGGCCCGTTTTGCCTTGCCATAGGTTTGTGGCGGGACAGAACGGGCCGGCAGTAAGCCGCTAGTCGGTAGTGGATAGCGCAGGCGGGGTAGCAGTTGATGCGGGCGGGCGGGAGGTTACATCCGTCTGAGGCACCGGTGATGCCGGCAGCTGGCCCACCGGCGACAGGGCCTGAAGCTCCCGCTCGGTATCTTCCTGCACGCGGCGGGTGTCGGGCAGGGTGGAGGCTGCCGGGCGGGGCCGGGCGGCGGGTACATACGTTGCCACACGGGGCGTCCGAATGCGGGCGGCCACGTTCGTGTCGGTCGAAACCTTAGGCGGGAGCGGCTGGTCGAGCCGGGGCTGCTGGCTACGGTAGGTAAGCGGCCCTTTGGGAGGAGGCGCGTACAGCGTAGTATCGATGGGCGCCGAGCTGCCGATGGAGGAGGTAGAGCCGGGCACCGTGTTGCCGTAGCAGCCGGCCAGCCCGATGGCTGCACTCAGCCACAATGGGCGCCAATGAACAGGCTTCATATAAGAATTAAAAAAGGTGACGGCAGACGCGTCCTTCCGACATGCTGTCGGTTGCCGGCCGTCTGCTGCGTAGGAAAGTGTCTGATGGTCAGCTTTGTTTGGCTTACGCCCGGCGCAGCTCAAACACAGTGATTTCCGGCAGGAAACCTACCCGGCCCGGGTAGCCGATGTAGCCCAACCCGGTGTTCACGTACAGATACTGCTTGCCCTGCTGATAGAGGCCAGCCCACTGCTTGTACACGTACTGCACCGGGCTCCACTTGAAGAAGGGCAGATTCACGCCGAACTGCATGCCATGGGTGTGGCCCGAAAGCGTCAGGTCCACATCCGGAAACTCGGGCCGCACCTGCGCGTCCCAGTGCGAAGGGTCGTGGGAGAGCAGAATCTTGAACGGGGCGCCGGGGTCGGCGGCGGCGTGGGCCTTGGCTAGGTCGCCGTATTTGGGGAAGCGCATGGCCGCGCCCCAGTTCTGAATGCCCAGAATGGCGATTTTCTCGCCGTTGCGCTCGATGTGGTGGGCTTCATCGAGCAGCAGCTTCCAGCCGATTTTGGCGTGGTTGCCCTTGAGCCGGTCGAGGTTGGCGGCCTTGGCCGCGGCGCCGCCCTGCTCGGTCCAGTCCACGTAGTCAGCGTAGTCGTGGTTGCCGAGGATGGAGAGCTTCTGCAGCTTGCTCTGGATCTGGGCCAGCGTATCGATGTGGTCTTCCACCTCAGTGGCCACGTTGTTTACCAGGTCGCCGGTCATCACCACCAGGTCGGCGTTTTGCTGGTTGATGAGGGCCACGGCGCGCTGCAGCGGCTCGGTGGAGGCGAAGCTGCCGGTGTGCAGGTCGGAAATCTGCAGCAGCTTAAACCCGTCGAACGAGGCCGGCAGGTTGGGGAAGCGCAGCGTCACACGCTTTACGCGGTAGTCGGTGGCGCCTTTCAGCATACCCCAGGCCAGCGCCACAAACGGCACGGCGGCCGTCACGAGGGCAATTTTGCTCAGAAACTCACTGCGCGAAATGCCCGTGCCGGCCGCGCCGGCCGGCTGGCCCGAAAAGCGCTGGGCCAGGCTGCGGATGCCGCGCACCAGATCTTCGGGAAACAAAAACAGCAGCACAACCACCTTGGCAATCAGCAGCCCCAGCAGCAAGCTGGTGAGGTAGGCCTTGTAGGGCGCGTGGCCCTGAGCCCGGGTGGCCATGGCCCAGATGGCAATGCCCCAGAGCAGCACCGTCAGGAGCCAGTAGAGAAAATTGGCGGTTTTGCGCGTGACGGGAGAGGCGCTGTGCAGCGCCGTGCGGACGGCCTGGAAGCCATACCACTCGGCGGCCAGAAACAGCAGCAGAAACAGAATACCAGAAAGGGAACGAAGCATATCGGGGGTAGAAACTCGGCCGGCCGGAATTGGTTCAGTCGGCCAGTCTGCCAGGGCAGACGAAAGAACAGGGTTTTTACTTTACTTGCCGGCTCCCTGCAACCTCAGTGCCGTATGCAAGCCGTTGACAATCTGTCTGAAAATAAGCCGGCGCCGGAAGCCGCCGCTATGCCGTACGAAACCCCGGCCTCTTTCGGTATCAAGAGCTGGGCTGAGGAAGACCGGCCCCGCGAAAAGCTGATGCAGAAGGGCCGCGCGGCCCTTTCCGACGCCGAGCTGCTGGCCATTCTGCTGGGCTCGGGCACCGCCAAGCTCTCGGCCGTAGACGTGGCCAAGCTGGTGCTCAGCGCCGCTCAGAACGACCTCAACGCCCTGGCCCGCTTCTCGCTGAAGGAGCTGATGCGCCAAAAAGGCATTGGCGAGGCCAAGGCCATTACCATTATAGCGGCGCTGGAGCTAGGCCGCCGCCGCAAGGAGGCCGACGCCCCGGCCCGCACCACCATCACCTGCTCCCGCGACATCTACCGTGTGGTGCAGCCCCACCTGCAGGATCTGCCGCACGAAGAGTTCTGGGTGGTGCTCCTGAACCGGGCCAACGTGGTGATGCGCACCGTCAGCATCAGCCGCGGCGGGGTAGCCGGCACCGTCGCCGACCCGAAGCTGATTTTCAAGGAGGCGCTGGAGCAGCTGGCCAGTAGCGTGATTCTGGTGCACAACCACCCCAGCGGCAACCGCAACCCCAGCGCCGCCGACATTGCCCTCACCCGCAAGCTCAAGGAAGCCGGCCAGTTCCTCGACCTGCCTATCCTCGACCATTTGATCTACACCGACGCCAGCTATTATAGCTTCGCCGACGAAGGCATGCTGTAAAACCAGCTAGCCCGATGTAGAGACGCAATATTTTGCGTCTCGTCGTTGCTGATGTTATTTAACCGGCGCGGCTCCGGCCGTTCACCGATGAAACGCAGGCAGGCGTCTCTACACCCTTTGGCCGAGGCAAAATACCTCCCGACCAACACAAAATACCCCCCGACCAACACGAAATACCATCCGACTAAAGCAAACTCCCTTTGTCTGAGGCAAAATACCCTTCGAGCAACCCGAAACACGTCTTGCCCGAACAAAAATACCCTTCGCCCAAGGCAAAACAGGTCTTGGCCAATCAAAAACACCTTTCGCCTGCAGCGCAGCACCTCCCGCCAAGACGAAACACCCCGCAGCCAGTACCTTTGCCGCCATGCGTATCAACCCCAAACTGCTCGTCGGCCTCGGCCTGCTGCTCGTAATCGGCTATTTCCTGCAGGACCTTGTCTTCAACGACGGCCAGTACGCCGCCCGCCTGCGCAAAGCCCGCAAGGAAAAGGACGACAGTTTCCGCCGCGTGAAAGGCTCGCCGCTCAGCGAGGAGCAGCGCAACACCTTCGACAGCCTGAACTACTACGCCGCCGACCCGGCCTACCGCTTCGAGGCGCAGCTGGAGCAGTTTCCGCAGCGCGACACCGTGGAGCTGCCCCTCACCACCGGCAAGGCCGACAAATATCTGCGCTGGGGCCGGGCCAGCTTCATTTTGAGCAAGCAGGAATACAAGCTGACCTTGTTTCTGAAGGCCGACGGCAAGGATTCCACCCTGTTCATTCCGTTTACCGACCGCACCAACGGCCGCGGCAGCTACGGCGGCGGCCGCTACCTCGACGCCACCAAGCCCGCCGCCGGCGACACCGAAATCGTGCTCGACTTCAACGCCGCCTACAACCCATTCTGCGCCTACAACGACGGTTTTGCCTGCCCCGTCCCGCCCCAGGACAACCGCCTGGCCATAGACATTCCGGCCGGCGAGAAGGCCTACAAAGAGTAAGGTAGCACGGACTTTAGTCCGTAGCTCGCCCCGCATTGCAAGCCATGTTGCGCGATGTGGAGGAGCTACAGGTTGAAGTCCGTGCTACACTTTTCGGCCGCTACGTCAAATCCGTACCTTTGCTGAACTGACGCACCCGCAACGGTGCCAATGCCCCCGGGCTGAAGCCCTGGGCTATGTATCGTTTGACGCTGGCCGCTGACTAGCCCAGGGCTTTAGCCCTGGAAACTCCGGGCCGCTTGCGCCATCAGCGAATACCTAATCATTGACCCCACATGAAAATATCCTACGACTGGCTCCGCACCCTGATTCCGACCGATAAACCCGCCGAGGAAATCGGCCAGCTCCTGACGGGCTCCGGGCTGGAAGTGGAAGGCATTGAGGAGCTGGAAAGCATTCCGGGCGGTCTGCGCGGCGTGGTGCTGGGCACGGTGCTCACCTGCGAAAAGCACCCCGACGCCGATAAGCTCAGTCTCACCACCGTGGACGTGGGCGACGGCCAGCCCCGCCAGATTGTGTGCGGCGCCGCCAACGTGCGCGCCGGCCTCAAAGTGGTGGTCGCCCTCGATGGCGCTACGCTCTACCCGGCCCAGGGCGAGCCGTTCAAAATCAAGAAAAGCAAAATCCGCGGCGCGGCTTCCGAAGGCATGATCTGCGCCGAGGACGAAATCGGGCTGGGCACTTCGCACGCTGGCATCATGGAGCTGGACACCGACCTGCCCAACGGCACGCCCGCCGCCGACTATTTCGGCCTGGGCTCCGACTCGGTGTTCGAAATCGGGCTGACTCCGAACCGCGCCGACGCGGCCTCGCACTACGGCGTGGCCCGCGAGCTGCGCGCTTTGCTGCGCCAGCCCTGCCAGCTGCCCGACCTCAGCCAGTTCAAAGCCCCCGCCGAGGCCACGCAGAACATCCAGGTGACGATTGAAGATATCGAAGCCAGCCCGCGCTACGCCGGTCTGCTGCTGGAAGGCGTGCAGGTAGGCCCCTCGCCGGAGTGGCTGCAGCGCCGATTGCGCAGCATCGGCCTCTCGCCCATCAACAACGTGGTGGACGTGACCAACTTCGTGCTCCACGAGCTGGGCCAGCCCCTGCACGCCTTCGACGCCGACCAGATTACCGGCAGCCACATCCGGGTGAAGCGCGCCGAAGCCGGCGAGAAGTTCACCACCCTCGACGGCACCGAGCGCACCCTGCGCGCCGAAGACCTGGTGATTGCCGACGCGAATGGCGCGCCGATGGCGCTGGCCGGCGTGTTCGGCGGCAAAACTTCGGGCGTGAGCGACGCCACCACCCGCGTGTTCCTGGAAAGCGCCTACTTCCAGCCGGCAGCCGTGCGCAAAACCGGCCAGGTGCACCAGCTCAAAACCGACGCCTCCTTCCGCTTCGAGCGCGGCACCGACCCCAACATGGTGCTGATTGCCCTGAAACGGGCGGCCCTGCTGCTGCAGGAAGTGGCCGGCGCTACCATCGTGGCGCCCATCGTGGATGAGTACCCGACGGCCATCGGGCACACGCTGGTGCGGCTGCGGCTGCCGCGCGTGGAGAAGCTGGTGGGCCAGTTCATCGCGCCGGAGCGCATCCGTCAGATCCTCACCGACCTCGACATCCTCATCAGCGAGGAGCTAACCAACGAAGCCGGCCACACGGAGTGGATTCTGAGCGTGCCGCCCCACAAGGTGGACGTGACCCGCGAGGCTGATATCATCGAGGAAATCCTACGCATCTACGGCTACAACCACGTGGCTTTGCGGCCGCACAACTCGGCCACTTACTTGGCCAGCTTCCCCAACCCCGACCCCGAAATCATCCGCCAGAACACGGCGCGGCTGCTCAGCGGCCAGGGCTTCTCCGAAATCATCACCAATTCCATCACCAACTCGCTGTACTTCGAGAAGGAAGGTGAAACCGATGAGACGCTGGTGCGCCTGCTCAACTTCAACTCGGCCGACCTGAACGTGCTGCGCCCCAGCCTGCTGCCCAGCGGCCTGGAAGTGGTGCGCCACAACGTCAACCGCCGCCAGCGCGACCTGAAGCTCTACGAGTTCGGCAAAACCTACCACCTCAAGCCCGACGGCAGCTACGACGAGCGCAACAAGCTGGTGCTCTACCTGACCGGCAACACCGCGGCCGAAACCTGGCAGCAGAAATCCGAGAAAAGCAGCTTCCACCAGCTGGCCGGGGCCGTGCAGCAGGTGCTGGCGGCGCTGGGTTTCCCGGCGCCTACCTCGCAGCCGGTGCAGCACCCGCAGCTGGCCGGCGGCCTCACGCTGCTGGCCCAGAACCAGCCCATCGCGCAGCTCGGCGCCGTGTCGGGTGTGTGGCTGAAGAAGCTCGACGTGAGCCAGCCTGTATGGTGCGCCGAGCTGGACTGGGACTGGCTGATGCGCAAGTACAAGAACAGCCTCGTGGCCCGCGAGCTGCCCAAGTTCCCGGAAGTGCGCCGCGACCTGAGCGTGGTGGTCGATAAAACCGTCACCTTCGACCAGCTCCAGCAGATTGCCCGCCGCACCGAGAAGAAACTCCTGCAGCAGGTGAACGTGTTCGACGTGTACGAAGGCCCCAACCTGGGTGAAGGCAAGAAGAGCTACTCGGTCAGCTTCCTGCTCCAGGACAGCACCCAGACCCTCACCGACCAGGCTATCGACTCGGTGATGAACCGCCTCATCCAGCAGTTCGAGCAGCAGGCCGGGGCCCTGATCAGGAAGTAAACGCCTGTCATTCCGACGAAGGAGGAATCTGAGTGGAATTGGTAAAGCGGTTCTACTCAGATTCCTCCTTCGTCGGAATGACAAATGGTTTGGTGCGGAAGATTTACTCAAGCTGCCTAACTTCAACCCAAACAAAACCAAAAAAATGGCTTCCTCCCAGCAGCTTGCTCAACTAGACCGCCTGGAGCGGCAGGTGAACACCTTAGTGACTGCCTATCAGCAGTTGCGCGAGGAGCTGGCCGATGCCCAGACGACTGTGGAGCAGCTCCGGGCCGACGTGCGCGACCGGGAGCGGCAGCTCAAGGATTTCCACAATCAGGAGAATATCACTAAACTTGTCAATACCATAGCCGGCGAACCGGCCAATGTCAACGAGCTGAAACTGCGCCTCAACGAATACATCCGCGAAATAGATAAGTGCCTTGCCTATTTGAGGGAGTAACCTAACCATCACCGAACCCCACCCACGACTGCTCCCATGAGCGAACTATCCATCAAAATCCGCATTGCCGAACGGGACTACCCGATGCGCGTCGAGCCTCAGGATGAGGAGCGGCTCCGTATGGCCGGCCGCCTGCTAGGCGAGCGGATCAAGGAATTTCGCGAGCAATACGGCATTCAGGACAAGCAGGATCTGCTGGCCATGATTGCCTTGTCCACGATGGCTGACCGCCTGAAAGTCAGTAAGGAGAAAGATGGTACCGACACGGTTCTGACCGAGCGCCTCGCGCGTCTCGATGAGCTGCTGTCGGGAGTGGTGCTCGTCTGAAGATCCAGACGCCCGCACCTGCGTAGTAGTGCAGCTTGAAACCCCGGTGGCGCAAACGGCGCAACGGGGTTGTTTGGCATGTGGCCGTTTTGCGGGGTGTGGGTCTTCCTTCCCTCTCTTAATACCTTAGCCCATGTCCACCACTCTTTATATTGTTCTTGCCGCCGTGCTGGCCCTTGTGGTCGGCATCGTGGTGGGGCGCCTGCTGGCTGGCAAAACCAACCAGGACCACGAAGCCGAAGCCAAAACCCGCGCCCAGCAGCTGCTGGCTGAAGCGGAGCAGCAGGCCACCCGCACCCGCGACGAGCGGATTCAGCAGTCGAAAGACAAATTCCGCACCCTCAAGCAGGAGTGGGAGCAGGAAAGTCGCCGCCAGAAGCAGGCCCTAGACCAGGAACTGACCGAGCGCCGCGCCACCGTAGTGGAGCAGGAGCAGGCCATTAAGAAGCTCACCGACACCACCCAGCGCCAGCTGGAGCAAATCCAGCGCAAGGAAACCGAGCTGGACGCCACCCGCGAGCGAATCGAGACGCAGGCCCAGGCCCAGCGCGAGAAGCTGGAGGCGCAGGAAGAAAAGCGTAAGACCGTGCTGGAAAACCAGCTGGCCAAGCTGGAGCAGCGCGAGCAGGAAGTGGAAACCGAGCTGGAACAGCGCACCCAGGAACTCAACGAAAAGCAGCAGCACATTCTGCAGCAACTGGAAGCCATTTCGGGCCTGACGGCCGCCGAAGCCCGCGAGCAGCTGGTAGAGTCTTTGAAGAACGAAGCTCAGATTCAGGCCAGCTCCTACATCAAGGACGTGGTGGCCCAGGCCAAGCTGTCGGCCACCAAAGACGCCAAGAAAGTGGTGCTGGAAACCATCCAGCGCACCGCCGCCGAGCACGCCATTGAGAACTGCGTGTCGGTGTTCAACATCGAAAGTGACGACGTCAAGGGCAAGATTATCGGCCGTGAGGGCCGCAACATCCGGGCCCTGGAGGCCGCTACCGGCGTCGAAATCATTGTGGACGACACGCCCGAGGCCATCATCATCTCGGGCTTTGACCCGGTGCGCCGCGAGGTGGCCCGCCTGAGCTTGCACCTGCTGGTGAAGGACGGCCGGATTCACCCGGCCCGCATCGAGGAGATTGTGGCCAAAACCCGCAAGAACATCGACGAGGAAATCGTGGAAATCGGCGAAAAAACCATCATCGACCTCGGCATTCACGGCCTGCACCCCGAGCTGATCAAGATGGTGGGCCGCATGCGCTTCCGCTCTTCGTATGGTCAGAACCTGCTCCAGCACTCGCGCGAAGTAGCCAACCTCTGCGCCACCATGGCCGCCGAAATGGGCCTCGACGTGAAGAAAGCCAAGCGTGCCGGCCTGCTCCACGACATCGGCAAAGTAAGCACCGAGGAGCCCGAGCTGCCCCACGCCATCCTGGGCATGGAGATGGCCAAGAAGTACAAAGAGCATCCCGACGTGGTAAACGCCATTGGCGCCCACCACGACGAAATTGAGATGACGGCCATGATTTCGCCGCTCGTGCAGGCCTGCGACGCCATTTCGGGCTCGCGCCCCGGTGCCCGCCGCGAGATGATGGAGAGCTACATCAAGCGCCTCAAGCAGCTGGAAGAAACTGCCAACGGCTTCAAAGGCGTGAATCAGTGCTTCGCCATCCAGGCCGGCCGCGAGCTGCGCGTGATGGTGGACGCCGAGAACGTGACCGACGAGCGCGCCTCGGAGCTGAGCTACGAAATTTCCCAGAAGATCGAGAAGGAAATGCAGTACCCCGGCCAGATCAAAATCACGGTTATCCGCGAAATGCGCGCCGTGGCCTACGCCAAGTAAACGTGTAGCACCGGCTTCCGCCTGTATTGATCAGAAAAAGAAAAGCCCGCCGCAACATCTGTTGCGGCGGGCTTTTTTATACACTTTCAATCCGCGTATCTTACTCGCTGAATCTGTCTATGTGTTACTATATGAAGCCGTTACTGCTGCTTGCCGGAATCTGGGGCCTGAGTGGCTGCGCCGTGTACATGCCGATGCAGAACGCAGCGCCTGATATCCGGGCGCAGCATGAGTCGGAGGTGCGGGCCAGCACGTTTCTGAGCCGGGGCGAAGTTTCTGGAGCGTATTCGCCACTGAAGCACGTGCTGGTGCGCGGCGCGTTCGGCAGCCGTTCCGACCACGGCGATAGTACTTTCTGGCGCGGCCGGCAGTACGAGCTGGCGGCCGGCACCTACTGGGTGCCGCGCAGCTGGACACTGGGCGTGCTGGGCGGCTTTGGCCAGATCCGCAACCAGACTCGCTACCGCAACGACGGGCAGATCATCTTTCTGGGCGAGCCGGTACAGCATGAGTTTGACGTGCGCTGCAACAAGCTGTTCGGTGAAGCCTATGCCCTGTACGAGGTCAGTAACCGGTTTTCGCTGGGTGTATCCTGCCGCAGCACTCGTCTCTATTTTACCCGGCTCACCGACGTTGGCCAGCCCATCGACCTGCGCCAGCTCACGCGCGCCGAGCCCATGCTGCTCATGCGCTTCGGCCTCGGCGACCCGTACCAGGGCGGGCGGCCCGTGCAGTTGCAGCTGTCATTGGGCGGGTCGGTGGCTATGGGCTACGATGGGCGCCAGCCAGACCCGGACTACTCGCGCCGGCAGCTGCGGCAGGCGCGCTCCTACGTGGCGCTGGGCATCGGGCTACTGCCGCACCGCGTGGCGGGGCTGTTTCGGAATTAACATATAATTCTACGATTGATATGCCCGATAGTATTGATTTCAAGTATTCTGGGTGGGTTTTGGGGGTTGGTGCCGTAGGGGCAAGCGTGTTGCTGAATGCCTGCTCCGTCTATGCGCCGATGCAGCCGCACATGCCTATGCTCCGGGCCGCAGGCCAGGCCGAAGCCCAAGTAAACTGGCTGCCCACAAGCCGTTTCGATGCCAGCGCAGCTTACTCCCCATTGCGCTATATGGTGCTGACGGCCGCCGGCAGCTTCCGCCCCCGCGGTGGCTATGATACCACTTACTTCAACAGTCGGCAGTATGAAATAGGTGTGGGCAGCTACTGGCCGGCCACTAACCGGCTATTGGTGAGCGGACTGCTTGGAGGCGGGCATGCTGTTAGTGAGCGTAGTTTTAAAGAGCCTAACATCTTTTTCGGTTCGACAGATGAGTTGGCTGTCTATCAGGCTCGCTACCGTAAGCTGTTTGGGCAGCTTGGGGTGGCATATGAATGGGAGCGGGTGACGCTAGGCGCCACCTACCGGCTCACAAGTGTGGACTTCACAACCATCACTTACAACACCCAAGCGCTGCCCATCAAGAATATGCTGCGTGGAGAGCCAATGCTTTTTCTGCGCGGAAATGGCCTCAGCGACCAGCAGCCAGCCTGGGCACAGTTGCAAGTGAATATCGGGCTTTCAACTCCACTAGGCCAGAAACCTTTGAATGAGGGATTCAACGACCGACGAGTTCGTAACAGCGCCTTCACGGCCGGTATCGGAGTGGTCTTTTACCCGCACCGATTTAGCGCTCATCGTCGTGAGGCTAAATAGCCGTGGCCCGCGCCTCCAGCCACGCCGTGGGCACGCCCTCGTGCTCGAATTCGCCTAAGTGCTGAAATCCGACTTTCGCTAGTACGGCGCGGGAGGCCAGATTCTGCATGTCGGCAATGGCGTAGAGTACCGGCTGCCGCAGCTCCTGGAAGCCATACGCCACTGAGGCGCGGGCTGCTTCCGTGGCATAGCCGTGGCCCCAGTACCGCCGGATAAGTCGGTACCCAACCTCGTAGAAATCGACGTGGCCGTTGAGTGGCTCGCGAATCAGTTTCAGGCCGGCCCAGCCCAGGAATTCGCCGGTTTCCTTGAGCTCCACGGCCCAGCGGCCAATGCCGTTTTCCTGGTACTGCCGCCGCACAAAGGCTATGGCCTGCTGGCTTTCGGCCAGCGTCAGCACGGGCCGGTTGCCGACGTAGCGTTGCACTTCTGGGTCTGAGTCCAACGCAAACATGCCAGGCGCGTCGGTGGGCTGTAGCTCGCGCAGCAGCAGGCGGGGCGTTTCGGCGAAGGTGGTCATGTAGTAGAAAGGCTGTTTGCGTGTGGCGCGGACTTCAGTCCGCCGCCCGTGAAAATCGGGCAATGCCACCGATTCACAAGGGCAGATGATTGAAGTCCGCGCCACACCCGCTACTTCGGCTTGTCCAGCTTGGCAAACACGTTGTTCAGCCCTTCGGCCCAGCAGGGGTGGGCCAGCACCATGTTCTGCAGCTGCTGGTACTTGAGCTTGCCGGCCATCATCAGCTGAAACATGCTCATGATTTCGCCGCCCTCGGCACACAGCACCGTGGCGCCCAGCAGCCGGTCATCGGGCCCCACGAGCACCTTCCAGAAGCCGGCGGTGCGGCCGGTTTCGCGGGCGCGGCCTATCGTGCTGACGGGCATGGTGGCTACGCGGTAGGCTATGCCTTCCTCCTTGGCCTGCTCCTCATTCAGGCCGATGCGGCCCAGCTGAGGCTCGGTGAACACGCAGTAGGGCAGGGGCCGCTGCTTGGCCGAGCGCCATTTGCGGTGCAGCAGGCCGTCGCGCACCACGCGGTAGTCGTCGTAGCTGATGTGGGTGAACTGGGGGCCGCCGTGCACGTCGCCGAGGGCGTAGACGCCGCGCACGTCGGTTTCCAGCCGCTCATTCACCTGGATGTAGCCTTTCTCATCAAGCTGGATGCCGGCAGCTTGCAGGCCCAGCGTATCGGTGTTGGGCGTGCGGCCGGTGGCTACCAGCAGGTGCGAGCCACGCAGGCGCCGCTCGCCGGAGCGGGTGTCGGCGGTGAGGGTGAAGGTGCCGTCGTGGTGGCTGACTTTGCGCACTTTGGCGCCCAGCACCACGTCCACGCCTTCCTGGCTCAGCACCTTAGTTAGAGCCTGGCATACGTCGTCGTCTTCGCGCTCCAGCAGCTGCGCGGCCGCCTCCACGATGGTGACCTTGCTGCCCAGGCGGCGGTAGAGCTGGCTGAACTCCAGCCCGATGTAGCCGCCGCCCAGAATCACGAGGTGCTCAGGCAATTCTTTCAGGTCGAGTAGCTGGGTGGTGGAAAGGTAGGGCAGGCCATCCAGCCCTTCGATGTCGGGAATGGCCGCCCGCGTGCCGGTGTTGATGAACACCTTTTTAGCCTTCAGTTCCTGGATTTTGCCGTTTTCCAGCTCCACCTGCACCGTGCGCGGGCCGCTGAAGGCGGCGTGGCCGTGCAGCACCGTAATGCCGGCCGTTTCCTTGGTAAGGTTGCTGCGCACGCCTTCGCGCATCTCGCCAATGATGGCGTCTTTGCGGGCAATGACGGCGGCCATATCCACGGCGGGCTCTTGGCTGCCCAGGCCGTAGTTGTCGGCGGTGCGCAGCTGGTGGGCGCGCTCGGCCGAGGCCAGCATGGCCTTCACCGGCGAGCAGCCGTAGTTGATGCAGGAGCCACCGAGCTTGTTTTCCTCTACCAGCACCACCTTCTGGCCGGCATTAGCCAGAGCCGTAGCCAGTGGATTACCGGCCTGTCCGGAGCCAATTATGAGTGCATCGTAGGAAGTATTGGGCATAAAGCACGAAGTTTGAAGGAGGGGCAACCCCGGAGATGAGGAAAGCGGTGTACGCTCTACGCAACTGACCTGCTTGCGGCTACACAACGAAACTCTGCTCCGGGCGTTTTGTCACCGGTTTTTTCACTGCCTTCGGTTTTATGCCTGCTTTGCTTCGCGCGTTTTTGATTCTGCTGCTGCCATTTCTGGCCGGCTGCTCATCGCTGTATTTTCCGCCGCCGCCGCAGGTGCCGCTACTCACCCAGAAGGGCGAGTGGAGCGCCGGCCTGCACACCAACTTCAGCCAGAACACGGCCGTGCAGGGCGCCTACGCCGTCACGGACCACCTGGGCGTGATGGCCTCCGCGTCCTTCCTGCACGCTGATAAGAAGCAGAGCTTCTTCGGCAGCAAAAACAACCGCCAGACCGAAGACCACGACTTCGTGGAAGCCGGCCTGGGCTACTACACCCGTCTGCGCCAGGACCGCCGGGTGCTGGAAATCTACGGCGGCGTGGGCATCGGGGCTACCAAGTACACCGAGTACAGCCGCGAAACCAACCAGCCCACCGAGCGCCGCGAGGGCACGCTCCACAAGTACTTCCTGCAGGCCAACTACACGTCCAAGGAAAAGAAAAGCTTCCGCGCCCTCGGCCGCGACTGGCCCTTCAACTACGGCACGGCTATGCGCGCCAGCTACGTGCAAATCACCGATTTCCGCCTCAACGGCGTGGCCCGGGCCCCCGAGTACAACATCTTCTTCGAGCCCATCACCTACACCCGCATCGAGGTGCTGGGCCCGCTGCAGCTGCAGCTCATCAGCGGCAGCAACTTCGGCCTCATCCCCCGCAAATACGTGAAGGCCGCCAACTCCGTGTTCCAGCTAGGCATTGTGGTGAACGTGGGCGGGCAAAAAGGGGGGAAATGAGTGGGCCGCAAAGACTCAAACGGCTGGCTAGCGGTTTTCGAAGAATGCACTCAGAGGCCGCTTGAACAAGCCGCTCGTTGTACTCAGGTACACAGTGTCGCCGAGTTGAGCCAGGTCCGTGAAATCCGCCTGGTTCAGGCCGTCGTTCTTCAGCTCCCGTACGCGCGGCGTGTTGCCCTGCCAGCGAAGCGTGTACAAGCTGTTGTTATCAATGCCGTGCGTGATACCCACGATACTGTCGCCGACTGCGTGAAAGGTGCTGAGCACGAAGTAATCGGGGATACCAGTGCGTAGCTGCCAGGTTTGTGCGTCATCCGACGAGGTGAACACCCCTCTCTGTCCGGAATTGTTGATGGCGTATAGCACGCCTTTGTGCTTGTAGAAGGAAGTAATGGCCGTGTTTGGCAACGTCAGAACCTGCTGGACCTGGCCGCTTTCGCTGATTTTATACAAGCCATACGAAATGACGTTGACCAGAAAGTAGTCGTCAACGGCCACGATGGTATAAGGCAGGGCCTGCGGGAGAGGTATGGTCAGAGTGCGTGAGCTGACGGTCACGGGGCCCGTTGGTACGCCCGACTCCAGGCTTAGGCGGCTCAGCACAAAGTGCAGGGCCTGGTCGCTGGGCGCTACCGAGTAGCCGACCAGCGAAATGTTGTTCGTGGTAATTGCGCCCAGCGCAAAATAGGGGCTCGCCCGATTGTTGACGAACCTTACTGCCGTCGGATCGAGGCGGCGCAGGCTGATGTCGGCGGGCAGGTTGTCGGGTGGGATGTGGGTAGTCGGGAAGGCCCGCAGAGTCATGTTGTCCTCGCCAACCGGCTTCAGGTAGAACCGCCCATTCATTGGAATGCGGTTAGTGAGGTCGTACGGTAGCGGCTGGAGGGGCTGCCTGACCGCCGAGTAATAGCCCGGCCGGTTGGGCTGCGTTGCGCCGGGTAGGGGCATGAGCCGCCCCAGGTACCCTAACTGCTGCAGATACAGCGAGGCTTCATCCTGAGTTATCTGAACGATGTTCTTCTGACTACCGGCAAGCTGCTTCACCTCCGCCCAGCTGTATGCTTTTTCCTGCACGACAACCCTCTCGACTTCTTTGGTGCAGGCAACGGTTGTCAGCAGGCTGATAGCTGACAAGACTTTCTCAATAGTGATGCGCATAGTGAAGTTTAAGGGGTATACAATCTGCCAAATTAAAGAAATAAACCATCAAAAAAAGAGCCCTGGCTTGTGCCAAGGCTCTTTTTTATAAAATCAGGTGTTGGTAATCGACTACTTGCCGCCCAGTACGCGCAGCATGGTGTCGCCGATTTCGGCGGGCGAATCCACTACGTGGATGCCGCACTCGCGCATGATGGCCATTTTAGCAGCCGCCGTGTCGTCGGCACCGCCTACGATGGCACCGGCGTGGCCCATGCGGCGGCCGGGAGGCGCAGTCTGGCCGGCAATGAAGCCTACAACGGGCTTCTTGTTGCCGGTTTCCTTGATCCAGCGAGCAGCTTCGGCTTCCATGCCGCCGCCGATTTCACCGATCATCACGATGCCTTCGGTTTCGGGGTCGTTCATCAGCATTTCCACCGCTTCTTTGGTGGTGGTGCCGATGATTGGGTCGCCGCCGATACCGATGGCCGTGGTCTGGCCCAGGCCGGCTTTGGTGAGCTGGTCAACGGCTTCGTAGGTCAGGGTACCCGACTTGGAAACGATGCCGATTTTGCCTTTCGTGAAGATGAAGCCGGGCATGATGCCCACTTTGCACTCACCGGCGGTCATGACGCCGGGGCAGTTCGGCCCGATCATGCGCAGACCTTCGCGGCCTTTCAGGTACTCCTTCACCGCAATCATGTCCTTGGTCGGAATGCCTTCGGTGATGGTGACAATCACTTTAATGCCCGCGTCGGCCGCTTCCATAATAGCGTCGGCGGCGAAAGCCGGGGGCACGAAGATGATGCTGGTGTCGGCGCCGGCCTGCTCTACGGCTTCGGCCACGGTGTTGAACACGGGACGATCGAGGTGCATGGTGCCGCCTTTGCCGGGCGTTACGCCGCCTACCACATTGGTGCCGTACTCAATCATCTGCTGCGCGTGGAACGAGCCTTCAGAGCCGGTAAAGCCCTGCACAATCACTTTAGAATCCTTGTTTACCAGAACACTCATTAGTAGAGGGAGTTAGAGGAGCTATTCGGTTGAGGGTGGGGTATTGGGTGGCCCATAAGGCAACCGGTGTGCAAAAGTAGCCTTTTTTAAGGCCGGGGCAAGGTGGTGGACGGGTGTTTTGGTGGAGTGGCGGGCGCTGGAGTGGTGCTACGAGTTGCCGAAGGCCTCGTGGCACCATTATCGTGGAACGGGACGCACTAGCAGCAACAACCATAGAGACACTACGACAAAAAAAACGTGGCACCACTCCAGTCCTTGCCAACCCACCAACCCACTGCTCTACTACTCCACCATCTTGCCCCGCCCGAAATCCGTACCTTTGCCCTCCGCTCTCTCCAAAATTCCCCTCTCACCTCTCACGCTCACCCATGTACCTGAATAACATCGTTGAGGCCATCGGCAACACGCCGCTGGTGAAGCTCAACCGCGTCGCCGACGGCATCAAAGGCACTGTCCTGGCCAAGGTGGAATATTTCAACCCCGGCAACTCGGTGAAAGACCGCATGGCCGTGAAAATGGTGGAAGACGCCGAAAAAGCTGGCCTGCTGAAGCCCGGCGGCACCATCATCGAAGGCACCAGCGGCAACACCGGCATGGGTTTGGCCCTGGCCGCCATTGCCAAAGGCTACAGCTGCATCTTCGTGATGAGCGACAAGCAAAGCAAGGAGAAGCAGGACATTCTGCGGGCCGTGGGCGCGCAGGTGGTGGTGTGCCCCGTAGACGTGGCCCCCGAAGATCCGCGCTCCTACTACTCGGTGGCCAAGCGCCTGAGCGAAGAAACGCCCAACTCGTTCTACCCCAATCAGTACGACAACATGTCGAACTCGGCGGCGCACTACGAGAGCACCGGCCCGGAGCTGTGGAAGCAGACCGAAGGCACCATCACGCACCTGGCCTGCGGCGTGGGCACGGGCGGCACCATCTGCGGCACGGCCAAGTACCTGAAGGAGCAGAACCCGGCCGTAGTGACCATCGGCTTGGATACCTACGGCTCGGTGTTCAAGAAATACAAGGAAACCGGCATCTTCGACGAAAACGAAATCTACCCGTACAAGACGGAAGGTATCGGCGAGGACATCCTGCCGAAAAACGTAGACTTCGACCTGATTGACCTCTTCATCAAGGTTACCGACCAGGATGCTGCCCTCATGACGCGCCGCCTGGCCAAGGAAGAAGGCCTGTTTGTGGGCTGGAGCTGCGGCTCGGCTGTGCACGGTGCTCTCGAATACGCCCGCGAGCATCTGCAGGAAGGCGACACGATGGTGATTGTGTTGCCCGACCACGGCACGCGCTACCTCGGCAAAATCTACAACGACGACTGGATGCGTGCCCAAGGCTGGCTGTAAGGCTGCGTGGCCTGTTTTGTTAGTTCACTTTCCTGATTTCCGGCCATGCCAAAGAAGCTGCGTAGTGTGGTGTTGATTGACGACAACGAAACCACCATTTTCCTGAACAACCGCCTGCTGACCCGGCTGGAAGTGGCCGACAACGTCCTGACGTTTTCCCGCGCCGAACAGGCGTTTGATGCCCTCTGGGGGACGGAAACGGCCGGTGCTCCTGCCCACGGCGCCCCTGATCTGGTGTTTGTGGATCTGAAGATGCCCGGCATGGACGGCTTCGAGTTTCTGCAGCGCTTCAACGAGCTGCCCGAACCTGTGCGCCAGCAAACCGTCCTCACCGTGCTGACCACCTCCATGCACGCCGCCGACACCGCCCGTGTGGCCCAGTACCCCAACATCGAGTACCTCTCGAAGCCCCTGACGGAAGAAAAGATGGAAAAGCTGCTAAAAAAGCGGTTTTGACCTCACCCCCTAGCCCCCTCTCCAAAAGAGAGGGGGAACTAGACTTAGTAAAAAACAGAAAAGCCCACCGGAATGTCCGGTGGACTTTTTTTAGGCTAGATTTTTAGAGTTGGTTCCCCCTCTCTTTTGGAGAGGGGGCTAGGGGGTGAGGTCACACCACGGCTTCCACAAACCGGAACGCCTCGCCGTCGAACAGGCCTTTGTCGGAGAGCTTGAGGCTGGGAATCACCAGCAGCGCCATAAACGACAGCGTCATGAACGGCGCCCCCAACGGCGAGCCCAGCTCCCGCGACAGCGCGTCGATGGCGGCATAGTCGGCGGCCACGCGGTAGCCGTCCTGGCTGGACATGAGGCCGGCCACGGGCAGCGGCAGCAGCAATTCCTCGCCGTTGGCGCCCACGGCGGCCAAGCCGCCTTTGGCTTCCATCACCAGGTTCACGGCCCGGGCAATGCTCTCGTCGTCGCAGCCCACGGCCGTGATGTTGTGCGAGTCGTGGCCGACGCTGCTGGCCAGGGCGCCGCGCCTCAGCCCGAAGCCCTGGATGAAGGCCACGGCCGGCGGCGCGGCGTGGTAGCGGTTCACCACAGTCAGCTTCAGGATATCATGCGCCACGTCGGGCACTACCAGGCCGTTTTCCACGCGGGCGGGCACGTCGTGGCGGGCCGTGATGAGCTGGCCGTCGAAGCACTCGATAACTCTTATTTCGTTTTTCGTTTCTGGTTGTTCGTGGTTCGGGGCGGGGAGCTGGAACTCGGCGGCCGATACCTCGCGGGCGTGGAAGTTGTTGACTTCGCGGCCGGGCACCGAGGCAATGCGGGTCTGGCCGTTTTCGGCCACCAGCTCGCCGTTGAGGTAGGTCTGGCGCACCTGAAAGTCCGTCAGGTCGTCCACCACGATGAAGTCGGCGGGGTCGCCTTCGCGCAGCAAGCCCACGGGCAGGCGGTAGTGCTCCACGGGATTCCGGCAGGCCACGCGCAGCACCTTCAGCACGTCGTGGCCCAGGGCCACGGACCGCTGCACCAGCTGGTTGATGTGGCCCAGCACCAGCGTGTCGGGGTGCTTGTCGTCGGAGCAGAACATCAGGTGCTCGTAGTGCTCGGGCAGCAGCTCAATCAGGGCGTCGAAGTTGCGGGCCGCCGAGCCTTCCCGAATCAGAATCTTCATGCCCACGGCCAGCTTGTCCAGCGCTTCTGCGGCCGTGAAGCACTCGTGGTCGGTGCTGATGCCGGCCGAGGCGTACTGGGCGGCGTCGGCGCCGCGCAAACCGGGCGCGTGCCCATCCACGGGGCGGTTGTAGCGCTGGGCCAGCTGGATTTTCTCCATCACGCCGGCGTCGCGGTTGAGCACGCCGGGCCAGTTCATCATTTCGGCCAGGTAGCCGATTTCGGGGTTCTGAAACAGCTGCTCGATATCCTGGGCCGTGATTTCGGCGCCGGCCGTTTCAAACGGCGTGGCCGGCACGCACGAAGGCGCCCCGAAGCAGAACTTGAACGGCACCTGCCGGCCGCTTTCCAGCATAAACTCCACGCCCGCCACGCCCAGCACGTTCCCGATTTCGTGCGGGTCGGAGACGGTGGCCACGGTACCGTGCACCACGGCCAGCCGGGCAAACTCGGCCGGAATCAGCAGGGAGCTTTCTACGTGCACGTGGGCATCCACGAAGCCGGGCAGGGCGTAGGGCAGGGTAGGGTCGGGGGCCGGGGCGCCGGTGGGGATGATGGACCGGATGCGGCCGTCGGCAATGTGCAGGGTGGCCGGGGCTATGGTGTTGGCAAACAGGTCGATGACGTTGGCCGTGAGCTGAAAATCGGCGGGCATGGGGCAGAATCGAAACGTGGGGAAAGTTGCAGGTAAGCCAAGGCGAACGGGTAAAGAACCGTATATTTGCCCAAAATCTGCGCCGGTGAGAAAGATTGTGACTTTGCTGATGGCCACCCTCGTGCTGGGTTCGGGCCTTGCTGCCACGGGCTGCGCGAGCCGCACCCCGCAGCAAAAAAAGACCTCCGCCTTCAAGCGCAAAGCCAAGTTTGGCAAAGTGCCTTGCCCCTGTGACAGCCACTAACCCAACGGTACCTACGCCTGCTGTCTGCTGCTGAGCGGATAGCAGGTATTCGCGTGTCCTTTGCTTCTGTCCACGGTTACTCACCTTTATGCCCGAACCTACGCCTAACCCACTTGCTTCCCTCACCGCTGCCGCCGAGGCCGTGCGCCGCCAGCTGCAGGCGCCTGCCTACGACGCCGACGCCGTGCAGCGCCTGGCCGAGTTCATCGAGCAGCAGCGCCCCAGCCTCACGGCTGCCACCCGCGAGGGCGTGGTAACGGCGCTGGGCTGCTTTCTGGGGCAATGCTTGGTGGAGACGTTTGGCGGCACCTGGGCCATGGGCCCCGATGGCACCACCGGCATCGGCATCCGGCAACACAGCTTTTTCAACCCCTTCTACCGCATTTCGCAGCAACTAGACAAGGGCCTGCCCGAGTCGGTGGCGGCGTTTTTTGCGGGCATACCCGAACGGCTGGCCTCCGCGCCCCGTCGTAAAAACTGGATTTCGTGAGTGCAGCCAGCCCCCAACCCGTGCCGAGAGAATCAGCCATGAGAAAAATCGTCATTGCCATCGACGGCTACTCTTCGTGCGGCAAAAGCACGACGGCCAAAGCCGTGGCCGCCGAGCTGGGCTACGCCTACATCGATACCGGCGCCATGTACCGGGCCGTTACGCTCTACCTGCTGGAGCAGGGCATTGCCTTCGACGACCTGCCGCGCGTGGAGCAGGCCCTGCACGAGCTGCACATCACCTTCAAGCGCAACCGCAAAACCGGCCGTAACGAGCTGTGCCTCGATGGCGCCATCCGCGAGGATGAAATCCGGCAGATGCGCATTTCCAACCTCGTGAGCGAGGTGTCGGGCATTCCGGCGGTGCGCCACGCCATGGTGGCCCAGCAGCAGCGCATGGCCCGCAAGCGCGGCGTGGTGATGGACGGCCGCGACATCGGCACTACCGTGTTTCCGGATGCCGAGGTGAAGGTGTTTATGACCGCCGAGGTGCTGACCCGCGCCGAGCGCCGCCAGGAAGAGCTGGCCGCCAAGGGCGAGCAGGTGGCGGTGGAGGAAATCGTGGAAAACCTGCGCAAGCGCGACCACCTCGACTCCACCCGCACCGAAAGCCCCCTGCGCCGCGCCCCCGACGCCGTGCTGCTCGATACCACCCACATGATGATCGACGAGCAGGTGGATTTCGTGCTGGAGCGGGTGTCGGCTACACTGTTTGCGCTGGCTGTCGGGGCCGGCCCCGAACGGAATGGCAATGAAGTGGTTGTATAGTGAATAGGGCCTGGGAATCAGGAAATAGTGCTTAGGCACTGGAATTGCAGAGCCGGGTGGTAGTTCCTGCCAGAGCAGCTTCTGCACATCGTGCTTCCCAGCTTCTGAAACCCACTTCCTGAGCCCCAGGCCCTAAGCCCTAAAAACATGAACGTCACCATAGATAAAAATTCCGGCTATTGCTTTGGCGTCGAATTCGCCATTCAGATGGCGGAGGATGAGCTGGCCCACGACGAAACCCTGTATTGCCTGGGCGACATCGTGCACAACCGCATGGAGGTGGAGCGCCTGCACGAGAAGGGCCTGCGCATCATCGACCGGGAGCAGCTGGAGCAGCTGCACGACTGCAAGGTGCTGATCCGGGCCCACGGCGAGCCGCCGGAAACCTACCAGCTGGCCCTGCGCAACAACATCGAACTGATTGACGCCTCCTGCCCGGTGGTGCTGAAGCTGCAGAACCGCGTGAAGCACGCCTTCGACGCCAGCCAGCGCCAGAATGGCCAGATTGTCATCTATGGCCAGCCCGGCCACGCCGAAGTGGCCGGCCTAACCGGCCAGACCGGCAACCGCGCCATCATCGTCATGACCGAAGCCGACCTCGATCAGGTGGACTTTTCGCGCCCCGTCACGCTCTTCAGCCAGACCACCAAAAGCACCGCCGGCTTCTACCACATGAAAGCCGTGATGGAAGAGCGCATCCGGGCGGCCGGCGGCTCGCTGGAGTCGTTTGATGCCAACGACAGCATCTGCCGGCAGGTAAGCAACCGCGAGCCGGCCCTGGCCAAGTTTGCGGTGCTGCACGACGTCATCATCTTCGTGAGCGGCCGCAAAAGCTCCAACGGCAAGGCCCTGTTTTCGGTGGTCAACAAAACCAACCCGCGCAGCTACTTCGTGGAAAACGAGCAGGAGCTGCTCGACGAGTGGTTCCAGGATGCCGAATCCGTAGGCATCTGCGGCGCCACCAGCACGCCCATGTGGCTGATGGAGCGCGTGAAAGACCGGATTGAGGAAGTGGCCGCCAGCGTAGCGTAGGCCCATGTAGCATAGGCTTCAGCCTGTGCCGTCTCGCGGCAGTGGCCGTTGCGCGCCGCTACTCCTTGTTCGTAGGCGAAACACCCACCCTACCAGAAAAGCCCTCCGGCGTCAGGTTCCAAACCTGCTGCCGGAGGGCTTGGCGTTTTCAGCATCGGGAGGAGGAATAAGCTGCATTACTCGCAACGGCAAGCGTCTGACGGCACAGGATGAAGCCTATGCTACATTTGCGGCATGCGCAGACTGATCAACTACTTCCTCAACGGCTTTCTCATCGTGGCGCCCATCGGCCTCACGATGTACATTCTCTACTCGCTGCTGCGCTGGCTCAATGACCTGTTTGCGGGGCTGAGCTTCGACGTGCCGGGGCTGGGACTGGTGGTGGCGGTGCTGCTGATAACGGCCGTGGGCTTCGTGGCGAAGTCGTTTATGGTGCGGCCGTTTCTGGTGATTGCCGAGCGAATTCTGCACCGCACGCCGTTGGTGAGCATTATCTACTCCAGCCTCAAAGACCTGTTCGACGCCTTCGTCGGCGACAACCAGAAGTTCAACTGCCCCGTGCTGGTGCGCCTCAACGCCCAGGACAACGTGTTCAAGATGGGCTTCGTCACCCAGGACGACCTGGCCGCGCTGCACCGCCCCGATCTGGTGGCCGTGTACTTTCCGCACTCCTACAACTTCTCCGGCGAGCTGGTGCTGGTGCCGCAGGCCAGCGTCACGCACCTGGACCTGCCCAGCTCCGACGCCATGAAGTTCATCGTGTCCGGCGGCGTGTCGCGGCTGGGGTAGACAAGAGGCTTGGGGAACGGGGCTTGTCCGGATGCCGTACAGCCTAGCGCCATCTAGCTACTGCCTATGCCCACCCGCCTGCACTTTCAAAAATTCGGCTCCGGCCCGCGGGTGGTGCTGGCGTTTCATGGCTACGGGCAAAGCAGTGGGCACTGGCGCACGCTGGCCCCAGTGCTGGGCCCAGATTTGACGGTGTATGCCTTCGACCTGTTCTACCACGGCCGCAGCCAGCTGTTGAAGGACGATGCACCCCTGAGCAAGCAGCGCCTCGGCGAACTGCTGGAAGAGTTTCTGCAGGAAAACGGTATCGACACCTTTCAGCTGCTGGCATTCAGCATGGGCGCCAAGTTTGCCCTAACCCTGGCCGAACGGCTGCCGCAGCGGGTGGAAAGCATCTGGCTGGTAGCGCCCGACGGCCTGCAGCGGCAGTTCTGGTACGCGCTGGCCACCTATCCGCCGTGGATGCGCGGGGTGCTGGGGCGGGCCGTACTGAAGCCGGAGCGGCTGCTGCGCTTTCTGGGGGCGCTGGGGCAGCGCCGGGTGGTGCCGCCCAACCTGGTGCACTTCGCTAAGTGGCAGCTTGACAGCCGCGAAAAGCGGCTGCGGGTGTACCGGAGTTGGGTGGGTTTCCGGCGCCTCACGTTCAACCTGCGCCAGCTGGCGCAGGTGCTGAACCGGCGCCCGACGCCCGTTACGTTCTTCCTGGGCCGCCACGACCTGGTGATTCCGCAGGCGGGCCTGGCGCGGTTTATCGGCTCGTTGCAGTCGGCGCGCACGGTAGTGCTGGAGGCCGGCCACGGCGGGCTGCTGGCGTACTTAGCCACCTATCTGCACCAGCACCCTGATGTGCGGCTTTAAAGCAGCAGCAGGTTGCTACTTGGCCTGGCGGAATACTTTGTTGTCGACGGAGTACCGGCCTGGGCCCACAATCATGAACATGAGGCACAGCAGCAGCACCAGCAATGAAGTCCACAGCTCGGTGTTGGCCAGATTGAAGCCGTTCTGGGAGTTCACCAGCAGTACGGCGCCCAGCAGAATCGGGAGCTGGCACATGAGGGCGAGGCGGGTGAGGGTGCCGGTGGCAATCATCAGCCCGCCCACGATGTGGAAAAAGCTCACGAACAGCGAAGCCTTCTTGAGGCCGGCCCAGGGCTGCTGCTGGCTGAGCAGGTAGTACACATCGGTGCTGTGGTCCAGAAACGATAGCCCTTTGATGAGCAGGAACACGCCCAGTAGCACGCGGAGCGCATCCAGCCAGACGGGGTTGCCGGCACTGGTGCGGGCCGGGCGTGGAGCGGCGGGATATTGGGGGCTGAGTTGCATGGCGGGATGGGGCAGAAAGTGGCGCAGAACCGGCGCACGGCATGGCGTGTGCCTGCTTTCAAGATACACAATTCCAGCCAGCAAAAACACCGGTTAGCGCCTAGCTGGCAGGTAGTTGAAGCGCCTGCTGATAGAGCTGCTCGCTTTCCTGGTCGAACACCACGAACACCACTTCCCGCGGCCACGCGTGCTGCGCCAGAAACTCCCGCGCTTCCCGCACGGCAATGGCCGCCGCTGCCGGCTTGGGGTAGGCGTAGATGCCCGTGCTGATACCCGGAAACGCCACGCTGGCCAGCTGCCGGTCAGCGGCCAGTTGCAGGCTGTTGCGGTAGCAGTTGGCCAGCAGCTGTGGCTGCTGCTTGTGGCCACCGTTCCAGACAGGCCCCACCGTGTGGATGACATACGGCGCCGGCAGCCGGCCACCCGTGGTGATTACCGCCTCGCCGGTGGCTAGGCCTTTGCCGTAATGGCCGGCCCGCAGCTGCCGGCAAGCGTCCAGCAGGGCGCGGCCGGCGGCACGATGAATAGCCCCATCGACACCGCCGCCGCCAAGCAGGCTGGAGTTGGCGGCATTCACGATGGCCGCGGTGTCGAGCCGGGTGATGTCGCCGCGGTAGAGCAGGAGGCGGCCGAAGCGGTGGGCGGTGGCGCGCCAGTCGGCGGCAGGGGAGGAGGCGGGCATGGTATGGTAGGCAGGTGCGGCCGGTATGGCTGCGTGGCAAGCTACAACTCAGGGCCGGTTTCCGACGCTTCAGCTGCCGCTTATACCGTCTGGGCAATATTCGATTTAGTATATTGAAGGGAACCGGTACGTTTGAGCATCATCCAGCCAAAAAAATACTTTCCCCATGGAAACCACCGACCGTGACCCCCAACTGTGGCGCATTGCAAAAGACCGCGCCAAATTCAAGTCGCACCTACTCACTTACGTGGTGGTGAACCTGCTGCTCTGGGTTATCTGGGCCGTAACCGAGCACCACGACCACCGCGGGATTCCATGGCCGGTGTGGCCCACCGTGTTCTGGGGGTTTGGCGTGTTCATGAACGGCCTGGGCGTGTACGGCGGCTTCGGCAAGTCGCAGCTCTCGGAACGCGAGTACCAGAAGCTGGTGCGCCGGCAGCAGGAAGGACGGTTGTAGAGTAGCTGAGTAACTGAGTAGACACGCTGAGTGCACACATACTCAGTTGCTCAATTACTCAGCTACTCAGCTACTCTGCTAGGCAACCTTCGCGGCGGCCTGGGGGTTGTAGGCAGTATATGACAACGCGCCCCTTCCTTTCTTTGCTGCTGCTCGCCCCGCTGGTGCTGGCGGCTTCCGCGCCCGGCCGCCCCGTAGCCCCGGCCGCCGCCGATGCCAACCTGAACAAGATCAAGCTCCCGGCCGGCTTCACCATCAGCTATTTTGCCCAGGGCGTGAAAAGCGCCCGGGAGCTGGCCGTGGGCCCCGATGGCACCGTGTACGTGGGCACCAAGGACGACAAGGTGTACGCACTGCCCGACCGCAACAAAGACGGCCGCGCCGATGAGGTAGTGACCATTGCCACCGGCCTGAACGCCCCCAACGGCGTGGCCGTGCGCAACGGCGCCCTCTACGTGGCCGAAATCAACCGGATTCTGCGCTACGACAACATTGCGGGCACGCTCCGGCAGAAGCCCAAGCCAGCCGTGGTGTATGGCCAGCTGCCCAACAAAGACTGGCACGGCTACCGCTACATTGCCTTCGGTCCCGATGGCAAGCTGTACGTGCCGGTGGGCGCGCCCTGCAATTCCTGCCTGCCCGAGGAGCCCATCTACGGCACCATCAACCGCCTCAACCCCGACGGCAGCGGCTTGGAAGTGTTTGCCCAGGGCGTGCGCAACACGGTCGGGTTCGACTGGAGCCCCCAGGACAAAGCCCTCTGGTTTACAGATAACGGCCGCGACATGCTCGGCGACAACCTGCCCGCCGACGAGCTGAACCGCGCCGCCAGCGCCGGCCTGCACTTCGGCTTCCCCTACTTCTTCGCCGGCGACGTGCCCGACCCGCAGCTCAGCAAAGGCCGCTCCGCCGACACCTACCAGAAGCCGGCCCGCAAGCTGGGGCCGCACGTGGCGGCGCTGGGCATGAAGTTCTACACCGGCAAGCAGTTCCCGACACAGTACCGCAACCAGATTCTGATTCCGGAGCACGGCTCCTGGAACCGCACCAGCAAGCTCGGCTACCGCATCACGATGGTGAAGCTGGACGCCAGCGGCAAGCAGGCCACCGGCTACGAAACCTTCGCCGAAGGCTGGCTGCAGGGCCAGAAAGCCTGGGGCCGCCCCGTGTGTTTGCTGGTGCTGCCCGACGGCTCCCTGCTCGTCAGCGACGACCAGAACGACGCCGTGTACCGCATCAGCTACAAAGGGTGATTATAATAGCCCGTCCGTCATGCAGAGCGGAGCGAAGCATCTCGCCAGTGTGGTAGAATTACTGCGCTGGCGAGATGCTTCGCTCCGCTCTGCATGACGGGCTATTGAATGTTGGTAGTACATTTAAAGCCATGAAAAAGCTGCGTGTACCAAAGCGGGTAGTGGGCCGGCGCGAGCTGGTGGATTTTCCGCAGTTTCAGTTGTGGGGCGTGGAGGCCAAGGTGGACACCGGCGCCTACACCAGCGCCATCCACTGTTCCAACATTCATCTGGCTACCCGGCCCGACGGCCGCCAGTGCCTGCACGTGCAATTGCTGGATCCGTCGCACCCGAATTTCGACGGTACGCCCATGGAATTCACCGACTTCAGTCTGCGCGACATCAAAAGCTCCAACGGCGACGTGCAGGAACGCTACGTTATCCGGGCAGTTATGCGGATATTTGGCGAGGATTTCGACACCGAATTCTCGTTGTCCGACCGGTCCGATATGAAGTATCCCGTGCTGTTGGGCCGTTTGCTGCTACGCCACGGCCGCTTTGTGGTCGATGTGACGCGGCGCAATGTATCCTACCGCGCCCAGCAGGCCGCGCAATCGTCGCCGTCCTGAGCTGTGCGGCGCCTCCTCTCCTGAAGCTTCTGCTCAATCCACCCTATATTTTTGACTGATGAAACTGGCGATTCTGTCGCGTGAGCCGAAGCTATATTCTACCACACGTCTCGTGGAGGCCGCCGTTGCGCGGGGCCACGAAGCTGTGGTGCTCGACCATCTGCACTGCAACCTGGTACTTGAAAAGGGCAAGCCTGGTATCATCTATCATGGCCAGAAGCTGGAAGGCATCGACGCCATCATTCCGCGCATTGGGGCTTCGGTCACGTTTTATGGCTGCGCCGTGGTGCGGCAGTTTGAGATGATGAAAGTGCGCACGGCCGTGGAAAGCCAGGCCATTGTGCGCAGCCGCGACAAGCTCCGCTCTATGCAGATTCTGGCCCGCGCCGGCGTGGGCATGCCCAAAACCGCCTTCACCAACTATTCCGACGAGGTGCCGGCCATGATTGAGCAGGTAGGCGGCGCGCCGGTCATCATCAAGCTGCTGGAAGGCACCCAGGGCCTGGGCGTGGTGCTGGCCGAGTCGGCTAAGGCCGCGCAGTCGGTGATTGAGGCCTTCCACAACCTCAAGGCCCGCATCATCGTGCAGGAGTTCATTGCCGAAAGCAAGGGCGCCGACCTGCGGGCCTTTGTGGTGAACGGCGAGGTGGTGGGCGCCATGAAGCGCCAGGGCAAAGACGGCGAGTTCCGTTCCAACCTGCACCGGGGCGGCTCGGGCACGCTCGTGAAGCTGAGCCGCGCCGAAAAAGCCGCCGCCCTGCTGGCGGCCAAGTCGCTGGGCCTGGGCATTGCGGGCGTAGACATGCTGCAAAGCAAGCGTGGTCCTTTGGTGCTGGAAGTGAATTCGTCGCCGGGCCTGGAGGGCATTGAGAAAGCCACTGGCCTCGATATTGCCGGCAAAATCATTGAATACACCGCGGAAATAGCGCAGAAGAAGAAAGCCAAAGCTGCTCCCAAAGCGGCCGTAGCCCAGCCCGATACCCAGCCCGATATGCCGCAGTAGCTCGCCAGCCAATGCTGTAGCCGCTGCTTGTCTGGGCTGGTTTGTTCCCACGTTGAGACGGAATAAGCGGGCAGTTTCTTATCTTCCTTCGCCATACCTGATTGGCGCTCCGGCCGGGTTGTGGCTGAAGCCGGGGTGGCGTCTGGCGCAGGCAGTGCGCCTGTATTTCTGTTTCTGACCTGCCTTGACCCCAGCCCCCAATCCTGCTGCCATCTGCCTCAACGGCCTCACCATTCTGCCCGGTGAGCGGGTCCTGACACGGCTGGTGATTTCGCGGCTGCCCTCGGGCACGGTCATCGACATTCCGGTGCACGTGTTTCGCTCGACGGTGCCCGGCCCCACGGTGCTGCTGATGGCTGGCATGCACGGCGACGAGGTGAACGGCATTGAAATCATCCGACGCCTGATCCGGCGCGACTTGCTGCGGCCGTTGCGGGGTACCATCATTGCCATTCCCATCCTCAACATCTACGGGTTTCTAAATTTCTCGCGCGATGTGCCTGATGGCAAGGACGTGAACCGCAGTTTCCCTGGCAACCCGCGCGGCTCGCTGGCCAGCCGCGTGGCGCACCGCTTCATGCGCGAAATCATGCCTCTGATTGATTACGGCATCGATTTTCACACGGGCGGTGCGGCGCGCTCCAACATGCCCCAGATCCGGTGCCTGCTGCACGAAGACCCCGAAACAGACGCCATTGCCGCCGCCTTTGCCGCGCCCTTCACGCTGCACTCGGCGCTGCGGGCCGGCTCGCTGCGCGAAACGGCCATGCAGTTGGGCAAGCGCATCATTGTGTACGAAACCGGCGAATCCTTGCGCCTCGACGAGCCGGGCATTGACTTGGCCATTGCGGGCACGTTTCGGGTGCTGCACTATCTGGGCATGGTGGCTGATGCCTCGCGGCCCGAGCACCCGGCCATCGTGTGCTTGCGCCATACGTGGCTGCGGGCCAAGTTCGCGGGCCTGTTCCGCAGCCACGTCCGCAATGGCGACTACATCGAGAAAGGCCAGATTTACGGCTCCGTGGCCGACCCCTACGGCGAGCATGCCGTGCGCCTGGAGGCGCCGGTGGCGGGCTACATCATCGGCCTCAACCACATGCCCGTTGTCAACCAGGGTGATGCGCTGGTGCACGTCGGCCGCCTCGATGCCGCCCCCAGCCGCATCGACCTGGCCCCGCCCTACGAGGAAAAGCCCATGAAGCCCCTCGAACACGAGCCCGAAGACCACGATGACGACGAGCCCGAAGCCCCGTAAAGTCGTGGCCCGGACTTCGGTTCGTCACCCTGTACGGCCTCGGTTAGCTATGCGAGCTGCTGATTTTTAGTGGTGTAAAGGCGGTGCGTTAGGTGCGCCAACCGCTCTGCCGGCTGCCTGCGGGCGGAAGTGCGGGCCGCCGGAAGGGCCGGGCATCAATAGTATCGGCAGACCTTCGTTTCTTTGGGACGCAGATTGCCCGTGCCGGGCGGCTGTCGACTTCCCTCCTTATTGTTCGAATGAAAAACTCTCTTCAACTAGCCATCAATGCCGTCCTGGTTATTGCAGTGGCGGTGCTGTTCTACCTGCATTTCTCCGATAAGCCGTCTGCCACGGCAGTCCGCAAAGCGCCCGTAGTGGTGCAGACGACCGATTCGACGGGCGCAACCACCGAAACCACCGTGGCTGCCGAGGACCCCGCCGTGGCCCTCGCCGACACCAACAAAGTGGCCTACGTAGAATCGGGCAAGCTGCTCGACGGCTACAAAGGCATGCAGGATGCCCGCAAAGCCTTCGAGGCCAAAGCCAAGCGCTGGGAAGCTCAGAACCAGACCATGGTGCAGAGCTTTCAGGCGGCGGTGCAGCAATACCAGAAGCAGGGCGAGAGCATGACCCCGGAGCAGCGCGCCGCCACCGAGCAGAAGCTGGGCGCCCAGCAGCAGCAGGTTGGCCTTAGCCAGCAGAAGCTGCAGCAGCAGGCGCAGGAAGAAGAAGCCAAGATGACCCAGGCCGTGCTGGAGCGCGTCAATAAGCAGATTGAAAAATACGGCAAAGCCAACGGCTACCGCCTGATCCTGAGCGGCTCGCTGGCCTACGGCCGCAAAGACCTCGACATCACCCAGCCGGTGCTCAAATACCTCAACCAGGAGTATACGGCTAAGAAATAGCCTGCCCTCCCGGCTGCCGGTCTGCGCCTGCCTTTCCATTGGAAGGGCAGGCGCTTTTGTATGCCGCAGCACCTGGTATGCCGCTGCCGCATAATTCTTTTAGCCATCAACCAACTATTGCGGAGGCAGCCGGCCCTTTCTGCCAACTCCACCTTCTGCGACGACAGTGACTGCGCTGCCTCTCTCTCCCGACCCTTCTGACGAAACCTTGCTGCTGGCCGGCTGCCTGGCCCAGGACCGCACGGCCCAGCACCAGCTCTACCAGCGCTACAAGTCGGCTATGTTCTCGTGCGCGATGCGCATCCTCGGCAACGACCGGGAAATGGCCCAGGACGCGTTGCAGGAAGGCTTCGTGGACGTGTTCCGGCACCTGGGCACCTTCCGGCAGCAGTCGACGCTGGGCGCCTGGATCAAGGCCATCATGGTGCGCCGGGCGCTGCGAGTGCTGCGCCGGGAGCAGCGCATGGAAATCTACGACGACCAGCGCCACCCCGAGCCGATGGTGGGCTGGCACGACGGCCTCACCGGCGAGGCCTTGGACAAGGCCATTAGCGAGCTGCCGGCCGGCTACCGGGCTGTGTTTTGCTTGGTGGAAGTGGAAGGCTACCAGCACCGCGAAGTTGCCGAGTTACTGGGCGTCACGGAAGGAACCAGCAAGTCGCAGCTCTACCACGCCAAGAAGCTGCTGCAAGTGAAACTGCATCATTTATACCACGCATGAGCCAGACCCCCGAAACCCCGAACCCGGGCGGCAGCATCTGCGGCGGGCCCTGCACCAGTTGCCCACCCACGAGCCCGCGCCCGACACCTGGGCCCGCCTGCGAGCCCAGCTAACCGCCGCCGACGCTGTGGCCCGCGCCCTGCCCCGGCTCCCCACCCACGAGCCCGACGACGACCTGTGGCAGGCCATTGCCAGCCGCCTGGATGAACCTGTCGAAACCAATTCCTCTGACGCCGTTTTGCAACCCGTACCGCAGGCTGTGCCAGTGCGCCGCCTCTGGCCGGCCGCTACGTGGCGGCTGGTGGCCGGAGTAGCTGCCGCCGTGCTGGTACTGGTGGGCGTGTGGTGGCAGCGGTCCGCCCAGCCCCTGGCCCCACGTGTCGCCCAAACGGCCACCCAGCCTGCCGCCACTTCCGCCCCGCGCGAAACCATTGCCTATAGCGAGGAAGTGGTGCCGGCTCCGGCGGCCAGCCCCGCCGCGCCGGCTGCCTTCGATCCGCTGGGCGAGCAGGGCGTCAGCTTTATTGATGCGCATTGTACTTCACTGCCCACCGTGTGTCAGTCCGACGAGTTCCGGCAGTTGCGTACGCAGCTCTCGGAGCTGGAAACCCAGGAACAGGGCCTCCAGCGCGACGTGCGGCGGTTTGGGGCCACGCCGGAGCTGCTGCAGCACCAGGTTCAGATTACCACGCTCAAAGCCACTGTCACGCGGGAGCTGGTTCAACTGCTTATCTCATGAATATATCCCCTCAAAACCTCCGTATCTGGCCCACCCTGGCCACCAGCCTACTGCTGATGCTGGGGGCAGTGGCCGCGCCGGCCCAAACCAAAGTGCAGGTGGTGACGCGCACCCTCGAGCAAACCCTGCCGTGCCCCGAAGGCACCTTAGTGCGGGTGCGGGCCGAAAAAGCCACGCTAAGGGTGCAGGGCTGGGACAAGCCTACCGTGCGGGTGGTGCTTCGGCTGATAGCACGGCACCCCGAACGGGAAATAGCTGAACAGGAGCTGCCCGTGGCCCGCTACCTGATTGAAAAGAGCGGCAGCGTCATTGACTTGGTCAACTACTTTGCCCAGGCACCGGGGGCGGCGGCCGTGCGCAGCGACCTGCGGGCCGAGTATACGGTGCAGATGCCGGCCGGCAATCCGCTACAGGTGGTCAATGCCTACGGCCAGACTTCGTTCACGGGCCTCACCGGCAAGCAAACGCTGGAGCAGGATTTCGGCCAGATTACGCTGCAGGACCTGCGCGGCAGCCTTTCGGCCACCGCCCGCTACACCGACCTGAACGCCGCCAACCTCAACCTAACCTTCGTTTGTGAGGCCGATAAATCGGCGCTGCGGCTCACGGCGGCCAGTGGCAGCTACACCATCCGCAACCGCTACGGCAGCGTACAGCTGCAGCCCGGCTCCGACGTGAAAAGCATCTTCATTGACGCCCAGCGCACCGAAGTGAAGCTGGACGTGCTGCAGCCCGAGCAATTCAGCTACAACCTGAGCACCGCCCACAGCACGCTGGTGGTGCCCGCCTCCTATGCCGAAGCCGTGCGCAAAACCCCCGGCCAGCAGTCGTTGCGCCTGATTACGCCCGGCCGGGCTCCGCTCATCCGGGTACTCACGTCGTATGCGCCCATCACCCTGCACGTGGTGCCGCTTATCATCAAGCACTAGCTTTTTACTTCCGAGATATGCGTCCGACTTCTATGTTCCGGTTTTTGCGCCACACGTTGTTGCTGGCGTTGCTACCTGCTGCCGTGCTGGCCCAAACGGCTCCAGACTCTTCGCGCATCAGCTACAGCGAGGAAACAGTAGCTCCGTCGCCACTGCCCACTCTGCCATCCGGCGAAAACAGCCGCTTCGTCCAGCAGTACAGCAAGCTCACGCGGCTGCAGATTGAGGAGCAGCACCTCTGGAAGCTGGGCCTCAACAACTTCGGCGCGACTTATCTTGGCCGCGCCGATAAGGCTGATTCGCTGCTGTTTTCCCGCGTGGGTGTGCATCTGGCCTACGAGCACAAGCTGAGCCCGGCCTGGTCGGTGCTGGGGGAGGTGAGCCCCGATTTTCTGCGGTACCGCGACGCCGAAACCAGGGCCCTGCGCCATGGCTTCGCCGTTCGCTCGCAGGTAGCCGGCCGCTACTACTACAACCTCAACAAGCGCATTCGCAAGGGCAAAAGCGCCAGCAACTTCTCCGCCAACTACCTGTCGCTGGCTCTGGGCAGCGGCTTCGGCAGGCACTCCGACGAAACGCCTTTCTACGATTTCGCCCGTTCCGGCCAGGCTGTGCGCCTGAGTCTTGCGGCCGTGTATGGCCTGCAGCGCCGCCTGGGCCGTTATGGCTTCGTGGATTTCAACATGGCCCTCCCGATGGCCCTGACGCCGGACCGCGGCCGCGAGGTGGTGCCGGGAATAAACATCGGCCTGGTGCTCAACCTGCGCATCGGGCTGGCGCTGGGCCGCTGATACCCTGACGTTGAGGGACGCCGCCACCGACGCCCACGCCTTTGTGGTGTTGGCATTGGGCCACAAAGGCTGGCACTGCTGCCCTTCCGCCAGCCGGAATTAAACCTGATACAAGGTTTCGCGTCTATAGAGAAGCCACGCCGCTAAACGGCTGGTATTGACCTCTTATGAAAAAGCTTCTGAGAATTCCTGCGTTGTTGATTCTGCTGATGGCTGTCAGCCTGCTTACCAGCTGCGTGGCCTCTGCCCCGGCCGTGGTGGCCGGCCCTCCGCGCCCCTACTACGACTCATATTACCGGGTTGCGCCCCGGCCTTACTACCGCCCGGCGCGGGTGGTGGTGCGCCCGGCCCCTGTAATTGTGCGGCCCCGCCCCGTGATAGTGCGGCCAGCCCCGCGTTACTACCACGCCCGGCCTTACCGCGGCCATATCCGCTACTAGCGGCTTAGCCATAAAAAACGCCCGCTCATCAGATGATGAGCGGGCGTTTTTTATGGGCAGGCTATCGGCGTAACTCTCTAGAACGTGAAGCGCAGGCTTACGGCCGCGTCGTTGTAGAAGCCGGTGTAGCCGTCGAATACCTCGAAGTAGGGCTTGTAATCGACGCCGACCACGAAGGGCAGGTCGGGCATTTTGTATTCCAGGCCCAGAATCAGGTCGGCACCGAACACCACGTAGTTACGGTCGTCGTTGACGTACACCACGTAGTTGGAGCGGTACTTGTCTTTCTTGTAGTAGTAAAGGCGCTCCACGTAATAATAACGGCCTTTGTAGGAGCCCGCGTGGGCGCCGGCGCCGTAGTAGAACTGCAGGCCTTTAAGGTCGGCCACCTGCAGGTGCTTTTCCAGGAGCACCCGTGAGGCGGGCGCCTTTGGCACGGTACTCGGTGGTGAGCAGCGCTTCCAGCGCCACGTTGTTTTTGCCGCTGATGAAATGCTTGAACGTACCACCCGACGAATAGCCGCCGGCGCGCAGCCCCAGGCCGTTTTTATAGCCGCTGCCGCCACTGCTACCCTTCTTGCTTTGCGCCGCCGCCAGGTTCAGAACCCCGGCCAGCAGCACCAGCAACACACTAAAAGACAAACGCTTCATACGTGAAAAATGAAAATGTACTAAGGTGATTTTCCGGCAAAAGTACAAATCATTTCTGCGCCATTCACGACAATCGGCATAAAGGAGGCAGCGCCTGCCCACCCGGCCCACGCCCGCGGCGGACCGGCGGGCCCGAAACGCTACCCGGCGGCCCGGCCCAGCGCCTCGATGGCGTCGGAGGGATGCACCTGGATGCCGGTGCCGTTCTGCTCGGCGGCGCGCAGCATGGCGCGGGCCACGGTGGCGGCGTCGATGGCCCGGTAGCGGCGGAGCGGGCCGCGCAGCACCGGCCGCAGCACGCGCAGCAACACGGCCCCCAGCCGCTCGCCGGTGCGCTGCTCGCTCCGCTCGCCCAGCAGCAGCGAGGGGCGGAACAGGTGCACTGCCCGAAACGGCGTTTGGCGCACAGCCTGCTCCATTTCGCCCTTCACGCGGTTGTAGTACACCCGCGACTTCTCATCGGCGCCCATGGCCGACACCACCAGCAGCTGGGCGGCGAAGTTGCCGGCCGTGAGGGCCGCCAGCTTCACCACATACAGATAATCGACGGTATAAAACGCCTTTTTGGAGCCGGCCTGGCGCATGGTGGTGCCCAGGCAGCAATACACGTCGTCGGCAATCAACGCGAAGCGGTGCTCTTCCAGGTGGTCGAAATCGAGGAGGCGCTGCTCCAGCTTGGGGTGCACGATGGGCAGCGGCCGCCGCCCCACCGCAATGACTTTGGCGTAGCGGTCGGAGGCTAGCAGCAGCGGCAGCAGCTGGCTGCCGATCAGGCCGCTGGCTCCGGCAATAAGGGCGGTTTTCTGCATGAGGAGAGGAAAAGGCAACACCGGCCGGCCCGCTTCCGGGGCCGCGCCAGTACGTAAGACGACGGCCAGCGGCCAGGGGTTGTCTGGGAGTGGCGGCCAGCTGTCGGCCGGTGGTTGTTATCAGGCAATTCCTATTCGACCGGAGCGCCGCTGCCAGGCCGGGAAGTTGCTATTAGGGTATTGTTTATTGGTATAGTTATATCAGCGTGAAATGACGCAGGATGCGCGGCACGGCAGCTGAAAACAAAAAAAGGAGACCGGGAGCGGGCGGTACCTGTGGGGCCTGCCTGTTCCCAGCCTCCTCTTGGGCTGATTTCCGTTTCGATGAAAAGCGTCAGCGGCTACGCCCGGGCTATTTGCCGGGCCGCAGCTGGGTGCTTTCGGGCTGGAGCTGCACTTGGCCGCGCTTGTAGAGCGTGCCCAGAGCCTTTTTGAATACTTTCTTGCTCATGCCCAGGCGGCGGTAGATGTCGTCGGGCTCACTTTTGTCGCCGAGCGGGAGCAGGCCGGCGGGGGCTTTGCGCAGGGCTTCCAGCAGGGTGTCGGCGGCGGCCAGGGCTTCGTCGTAGCCGAGGCGCTGCAGGCTGAGGTCGAGCTTGCCATCGGGGCGGATGGTGCGCACGTAGCCGGTGTGCACGTCGCCGAGGCGCAGGGGCTTGAACACCTCGTTGTGGTAAAGCAGGCCCTGGTGGGTGCCATCCACAATCACCTTGAAGCCCATATCGGTTTCGGCGGCCACAAACAGCTCGGCCGTGTCGCCGACTTTGCCGGGGTAGGGCTGGTCGCTGAGGAACCACTCCCATTTGGCCGAGGCCACAATCCGGTCGGTGGTTTCGTCGAGGTAAACGAACACGGTTTCGCGCTGGCCGACGCGCAGGTCGTGGCGCTGGTTGCGGTAGGGCAGGAACAGGTCTTTTTCCAGGCCCCATTCCAGGAAAGCGCCGTTGGGCGTCACGTCGCGCACGGTGAGGGCTGCAAACTGGCCTACGGTGGCCAGCGGCTCCAGCGTGGTGGCAATCAGCCGGTCCTCGGAGTCGCGGTAGACGAACACGCGCAGCACGTCGCCAATTTCGGTGCCTTCGGGCACGTATTTGCGCGGGATGAGCAGGTCGCCGTCGTCGGAAGAAAGGTAGAGGCCGAAGTCGACGGCGCGGGCCACTTCCAGGTCGTTGTAATCACCGAGCGCGAGCATGGGGCGGTCAATTAAAAATGAAGAATTGAGAATTGAAAATGAGTGGAAGTAGCTTCACCAGCCATTTTCAATCACTCCAGTAGGTGCAAAGCTACGCAAAGCCGGGGCGGGCACGAAAAAGCCCTTACTGCGTGGGGCAAAACAGCAATACAGCAGTTACTGCTTACGGTCGAAGCGGCCGTTGGTGATTGTGACTGTCCTGGTGCGGTCGAAGGTGCTGGCTGCCGTAAACTCGAACGTGCCAGCAGAAATAGGTTCGTTCATGTAGGTCAATTGCACCTGCCCGGTGTGCCGCGCGTCCGTCACATACACTTCGCCTGTATTGTTGCTGGTAGAATAGGTTGCGTGGTCAAGAATATATCGAGGGCTTCCCTGCGGATAGTATTGCGTGTTTTGGTTCAGCAAGTGGTTTCCCACAACGGGCTTGCGAAGAAATAAAAGGATGCTCACATTCTGACCGTTATGCTGCCCATTCAGTTCAACGTAGTACACGCTGTCGAAGGCAAAGCCGCCGGTTAATGGCGGAATGGCCCTGGGGCCGAGCAGGCCGCCACTGGGCCAGCCTTTAGCCACGAAGGCTTTGCCATCGATGAGGCAGCCGCCTGTGTTCTGGCCCGTACGTGTGGCTTCCGGCAGCGCATCTACTTCCTCCTTCTTGCAGGCGGTAATCAAAATGCCAATAAAGAGAATGAGTAATGATGGCTTCATAGCGGAGTAGAAAAGGATTCAACAATAACACCTTGCCGCCCCAGTGCCCTAAGTTGCTGGCAAGGCAGCAGCAAACTCAGCACATCAGAGAAGCACGGTAAGGATACTGCGTTTCCAGTACGTCTGGTGCTTGCCCCGCGGAAAGAATGTCCGGTAATCGGACTTTTAAAATTCCGGAATTTTGCCGCGTGGAGCCCTGAAATTCCGGCGCAACCACTACCCGCGCCACTCGGCCGGCACCCGGCGCGGACTTTACGATTGTGGCTACTCGTAGCGCACCACGCCGGGCTGGCCGAAGCTGAAGTCGCTGAAGTCGTAGTAGGAGCGGGAGCTTTCGTATATGCTGAAGCCGTTGGGCGTGGCCAGCCCGCGCGGGTAGAAGCCCAGCAGCAGCTGAAACGTGCGAATCGGCAGGTACTCGTTGCGGAAGCGCAAACCCGCCCCGAAGCCGGTGTAGGGCTTGTCGTGGAAGGGCAGCGTGCGGTTGGGCGTGCGCACGTTCAGCCAGGCGGCATCGGCAAACACCAGCATGGCCAGCCGGAAGCCCAGAAACGAGACGGGCGTAAACACAGTGGTTTCGTAGTTGAGCACCACCCGGCTGGTGCCGCGCAGGTCGGTGGCCGGCGAGAAGCCGCGCAGGCCCCGGTCGCCGTTGATGGCCAGCAGCTGCTCGCCGGGGCGGCGGTTGAGGCCGATGGCGTTGCGGCTCCACAGAAAATGCCGCCACTGGAAGTTGCCGCGGTGGTAGAGCCGCGTGAAATACAGCAGCTCGGTGCTCACGAGGCCCTGCTGCCAGTCGTTGGACGGCCGCCGCACAAACGAGCCAAACTCGCCGCTCAGATACAGGTAGCCGCCGCGCGGACTGTAGCTGGCTGTGGAGGCGCGCACGCCGTAGTAATGGCGGTTTTGCTGGCTGTTCATCTCGTAGCCCACCGTAGCGCTCAGCAGCGTGCCCGCCGGAATGTCCTCGGTGCGGCCGAAGCCGAACAGGTACTTATCCTTGTAGTAGCGCCGCACGCTGTAACCCACGGTGGCCAGCATGGCCCGGGCATCCACGTACTCGGGGGTGGGACGGGCCGAGAAGCTGGTGCGCTGCAGGCGGGCCGCCACAATCAGGCGGGCCGGGTTTTCGTAGCCCAGGTCGTAGGAGGGCAGGGGCAGGGAGCGGCCCAGCCACACGTCCTGGGTGGTATAGCGGCGGGGCGTGTAGATGGGCGGCTGGCCTTCGGGCGGCTGCTGGGGCGAGCCGTCGGGCAAGGGCAGCACCACGCCCTGGTCGTAGGCGTACACCGACAGGGCCCCCGCGTATTTGGTGTTGATGGAGTAGAAGCCCCGGCTGATGGTGAAGCCGCCGTACTTGTTTTCAAACTCGTTGAAGTAGCGCGCCTCGCCCGTTACGAAGTGGCGGAACGGCACCTGGTAGCTGCCCTCGTAGCTCCAGGGCTGCGGCGAGCGGCTGCCGTACTGGTAGGAGTTGCGGAACTGGTGCCCCAGCCCCATAAAGTTCAGGTCGCGCAGCCCGATGATGCCCGCGCCCACGTCGCGCACCTCCCACGAGCCGCTGAGGCTGAACACGTCCTTGGTCACGATTTCCACGTCCACGCTGTCGGCGGTGCTGGTGCGCTCGTTTACGAACACCCGCGCATCGAGCAGCTCCGGCGTCTGGCGCAGCAAGCGCTCCGACTCGGCCAGGTCCTGCGGCTCCAGCTCGTCGCCCACCCGAAACAGCAGCACCTGCCGCACCCGCGTGCGTGAGGTTTTGATATGCAGCGCGTTGCCGGTCTTCTCCAGAATGTTGCGCGGCGTCCGCGTCGAGTCGGTGATGCTGTAGCCGAAGGCCGTGAGCGTGCGGATGTTGATTTGCCGCACGATTTTGTAGTTGTGCCGGTCGTGCTGCCGGTCGAGCAAAGCGGCGTCGAGGCCGGCCTGCTCTTCGCGGCGGGGCGTGAAGTTGAACAGGGCGGCGGCGGCCTTGCCGGCAATGGTTTTGCGGCGGGTGTAGGCCCGCAGGCCGTTGAGCAGGCGCTCTTGGTCGAAGCGGCGGCGCAGCGAGTCGGGGCGGGTGCCGTTGGCGCGGCGCGTGGTGTCCACGGGCGCTACGGCGGTATTCTGGGCCACGGCCGTACCGGCCAGGCATAGCCAGGTCAGCGCGAGTAATGTCCAGAAAAGCTCCCGATTATTCATGCGTGCAGCCGGCGGCGCTGCTGTGGCCGCCTGTGTGCAAGATACGCGCCTCCCGGGGGATTCGGAAAGTTGCAATGTGGCCCGGACTTCAGTCCGGAGCCAGAAGGCTGCGTGCCGCGTGGGGCCGTTGTGGCCTGTCTGCAACGGGTAGGGCTACAGAGGGAAGTTCGGGCCACGGCGTGGCGCAAATACTTCACATTACCGGAACATTTCCAATAAAATTAGTCTTTGTATATAGTGCGAATCTGCGCGCAAGATTCTATTTTTAAGCCTCGAAACTGCCCGATGAACGAACAGCGTATCCAGGAAAAGCTAAGCATATTGGCAGATGCCGCCAAGTATGATGTGTCGTGCTCCAGCAGCGGCGGCAAGCGCAAAAACGTGGACAAAGGCCTGGGCAACGCGGAGGGAATGGGCATCTGCCACAGCTACACCGAAGACGGCCGCTGCGTGAGTCTTCTGAAGATTCTGCTCACCAACCACTGCATCTTCGACTGCGCCTACTGCGTGTCCAGAAAGAGCAACAACGTGAAGCGCGCCGCTTTCACCGTCGACGAAGTCGTGGACCTGACCATGAACTTCTACCGCCGCAACTACATCGAGGGCCTGTTTTTGAGCAGCGGCATCTTCTCCTCGCCCGACTACACCATGGAGCGCCTCGTGCGCATCATCAAGAAGCTGCGCACCGAGCACCGCTTCAACGGCTACATCCACGTGAAAGCCATTCCGGGCGCTTCGGAGGAGCTGATCCAGGAGGCCGGCCTGTACGCCGACCGCCTGAGCGTGAACATCGAGCTGCCCTCGGAAATGGCCCTGCAGAACCTGGCGCCCGAGAAAAACTACGAGGAAATCCTGACGCCGATGGCCCAGATCCGGGACGGCATCACCCAGAACAAGGAGGAAAAGGCGCTTTTCAAGAAAGTGCCGCAGTTTGCCACCGCCGGCCAGAGCACCCAGCTCATCGTGGGCGCTTCCGAGGAAAACGACCTGCAGATCATCAACCTGAGTGACTCGCTCTACAAAGGCTACGGCCTGAAGCGCGTGTACTACTCCGGCTACATCCCCGTGACGGACGACGCCCGCCTGCCCCAGGTGACGCAGCCCCCCCTCATCCGGGAGCACCGCCTCTACCAGTCCGACTGGCTGATGCGCTTCTACGGCTTCCAGGCCGACGAAATCCTGGACCCGGCGCACCCCTTCCTCGACCTGGAGGTGGACCCCAAGCTGGCCTGGGCTTTGCGCAACCGCCACGTTTTCCCGGTGGATATCAACTCGGCCGATTTCGAGATGATTCTGCGCATTCCCGGCGTGGGCGCACGTTCGGCCAAGCGCATTGTGGCCGCCCGGCACTTCGGCCCGCTCAGCCTCGACCACCTGCACAAGTTCGGCGTGGTGCTCAAGCGCGCCAAGTTCTTCCTGACCTGCCGCGGCCAGGCCCTTTCCACCCGTGACTACGACGAGCAGACCATCCGCCGCCAGATCCTGTTCGGGGCCGGCTCGGTCCGCTCCGCCCTCGTCACCCAGCAACTCGACCTCTTTGCCCAGGCTTCTTAAAGGGCTGAATGGCTGAATTGTTAACTGGCTGGTCGGGAAGCAGACCAGCAGAACAGCCAACCATTCAGCCATTCCACAATTCAACCATCAGCAACATGACCATCTCCCATCGGGCCGCCGACGTGCCGGCCGCCGCCGAACTGGCCCAGCCTAAGAAAGTGGCCCGCATTGCGTGCTGCTGCAAGCTTTCCGACCTGTTGCCGCTGGTGCAGCAGCTGCACCGCGACTCGGTGCGGCCCGCCGCCAAATCCCGGCAGTCGGAGGCTGCGTAAGGCGGTGAGCGGGCGTGGTTTTGTGTTCCAGTCTGTAGTGCTATGAGTCATTCCCTGTCGCCTCTCAACCAGCCGCGTAATACGGCCGTCAGCCCGGCTGCCGGCCGCCGCCTGGGTGCGCCCCAGCTCACTAACCCGGCCCTGGACTACACCTACGACGGCTCGTTTGAGGGCTTACTGTCGGTGCTATTCCAGATCTACGACCGGAAGGCGGCGCCCAATTCCATTCAGTTGGTGGGGGCGGTGCAGGGCGGCCTGTTCGTGCAGCCCGTGGAAGTGGACACCAACGAAACGGCCGCCGCCCGCGTCTGGGACGGACTGCTGCGCTACATGGACAAGGACGCCCGCACGCGCCTGTTTCACGTGTTTCTGAGCGAGCAACCTGACCGGGAGCTGCTGGTTTTCCGCTACGCCGACCTGGCCATGCGCGCCGGCCGCGACATCTCCGAGCACTACGCCGACGACAACGTGCGCCGCGTGCAGCGCCTGGCCCAGCAGATGTACCGCGAGAAGCACCGCATGGAAGCCTTCGTGCGCTTCGAGAAAACCCAGGACGGCCTGTTTCACGCCACCATCGACCCCGATTTCGACGTGCTGCCGCTGATAGCACCGCACTTCACCAAGCGCTACGCCGACCAGCGCTGGCTGATTTTCGACAAGCGCCGCCGCTACGGCCTCTACTACGACCTCACCCGCACCGACGTGGTGGAGTTTGAAAGTGCCGCGCCGCAGCGCAGCACCAGCGTGTCGGCCACGGTGCTGGATGAGCGGGAGCCGCTGTTCAAGCTGCTCTGGCAGTCGTATTTCGACCACGTGAACATCCCGGAGCGCAAGAATATGAAGCTGCACCGCCGCCACATGCCGCTACGCTACTGGCGCTACCTCAGCGAAAAGCAGCCCCGCGAGCAGCCCTTCCGGCCCATCCAGAACAAGCGCCCGGTGCAGCCCGGCGGCCCGGCGCTGGGCGCGGCCCCGGCCGCAGGCGAGTAGGAGGGCGGCCGGAAACACGTAATTTGCGGCCTCATTCTGCCTCAGCTGTCATCCTGAGCTTGCGAAGGACCTTACCACGCTAAAACGACCCGGGGCTACCTCCATTTGTTCTGGTGCGATAAGGTCCTTCGCAAGCTCAGGATGACAGTTGCTTTTCCCCCGACTTTCCGTCTATTTTATGGGTTCAACTACTCTCGTTTTCGGTGGCGCCGGCCAGCTGGGCCAATGCCTGCAGCACGTTGCCAAGGAGCGCAACCTGTCCGGCCTCGTTTTCCTGCCCGAAGAGCAGGCCAACATCCTCAACACCGAAACGCTGCGGGCCGTTTTTGCCGCGCACCAGCCGGCTTACGTCATCAACTGCGCTGCCTACACGGCCGTGGATAAGGCCGAAGACGAAGTGGACCTGGCCCGCAAAGTGAACCGCGACGGCGCCGAAAACCTGGCCCGCCTCTGTGGTGAGTTCAACACCACGCTGCTGCACATCAGCACCGATTTCGTATTTGCCGGCACCGGCAACCAGCCCCTCACAGAAACCGACGAAACCGCGCCCATCAGCGTCTACGGCCTCACCAAGCTGGAAGGCGAGCAGGTGATTCCGGAGCACACCGAGCGGTACTTCATCCTGCGCACCAGTTGGCTGTACTCGGAGTACGCCAACAACTTCGTGAAAACCATGCTGCGTTTCGGCAAGGAGCGCGACGAGATGCGCGTCATCTGGGACCAGCTGAGCACGCCCACCTACGCCATCGATTTGGCCGGCGTGCTGCTGCACATCATCCAGACCGGCAGCAACGCCTACGGCCTCTACCACTACAGCAACGAGGGCGTCACGTCGTGGTACGACTTTGCGGTGGCCATCTTCGAGCTGGGCGGCCTGCCCACCCGCACCGTGCCCATCCGCACCACCGAGTATCCCACCAAAGCCACCCGCCCCGCCTTCTCCGTGATGGACAAGACCAAAGTGAAAACCGCGCTGGGCGTGGCTATTCCGCATTGGCGGGAGAGTCTGCAGGTGTGCATGGGGCGGCTGTAGCAGTAAAGCGCCTAGGCAAAACGGCTATGCGAGAAGTCTACAACAACCGGCGCATCATCTGGGAGAGCAAATCAAAGACGATCCGCAGTGTGATTTTCAGCTTTCTGTTCGTAGCGGGGGCTGTCTGGACGCGGGCTGGCTATTCGCCCTGGTTGTTCTGGTTTAATGTCGTCTTCTTCGGTGGATGCGGAGCTGTTGCCCTCTACCAACTGCTTTCGCCGCGCATCATGTTTGTGAACCCGGACAGCAAGCTGGGCCGGGAGATTCGCGAGGCGCTTGATGCTGAAGCTATGGAGCAGGTTCAGTTCTTTGACGGCGGTTTTTCACTATTGGAAAACCCGGATATGCCGCCGCGGGAGTATCACTGGAAAGAACTGGAGGCTGCCTTTGGCTACAAAACAGACTGCTATACCACTGACGAAATATACCTCGACCTATTCTGGGCGGATGCAGCGTGCCTGACGCTTTCCGAGTCAACGCCGCATTGGCTCACCATTCTGGCTGAGCTGCATAAGCATGTGCCCGCGGTGTCCCCGAGCTGGTATGCGGATATTATGGTTCCGGCGTTCGAAACCACGCTTACGCTGTTGTTTGATGCGCAGGGCCGAAGTCAGGCGGAAGCAGAACAGGCATATTACGGCGCACCTGCTAAGCCGTAGCGCCTCGCCCGTAAAACCGATTCGTCAGGTACGCTACCGCGCCAAACGCCAGCCCCACGGCGCACACGCCGGGCCACTGGAAATGGTCCCAGGCGAGGCCGCCCAGGAAGGAACCGGCAGACGCGCCAATGAAGCAGCCGGTCATGTAGACGGTGTTGAGGCGGCTGCGGGCTTCGGGCAGCAGCATGAAGATGCGGGTCTGGTTGGAAATGTGCGTCATCTGCTGGCCCACATCCAGAACAACGACGGCCACCACCAGCCCCACCAGATAGGTGCCGCCGAAGCCCAGCAGCAGGTACGCCCCCAGAAACAGCAGAATCCCGAGGTTCAGCGCGTAGTCCGGTCCTTTGGTGTCGGCTGATTTGCCGGCGAAGGACGCTGCCAGCGCGCCGCTGGCCCCGATGAGGCCGAACAGGCCGGCCACGTCGCTGTGGTAGTGGTAGGCGTCGCTTTCCAGGAAGAACACCAGCGCGGTCCAGAAGGCGCTGAAGCCGCCGAACATGCAGGCGCCCACCAGCGCCGAGCGGCGCAGCACCGGCAGCGTGCCGGCCAGCGTGCCCAACGAGCGGAGCAGACTGCCGTAGCTGCCCTGAAACGTAGGCTGGTTGCGCGGCAGCATCCGGGCCAGAATGCCCGTGAGCAGCACCATAATGGCCGCGCCCACCCAGAACATCGTGCGCCACCCGAAGTGCAGCCCCACGTAGCCGCTAATCGTGCGCGACACCAGAATACCAATCAGCAGCCCGCTCATCACGCGGCCTACCACCTTACCCCGGTCGGCGTCGGAGGCCAGGGAGGCGGCCATTGGAATCAGCAGCTGCGGCACCGCCGAAAACAGCCCGATAAACAGGCTGGCCGCTGCCAGTAAGCCGAAAGTAGGCGCGTAGGCCGCCGCGGCCAGGCACACGGCCGCGCACAGCAGCAGCCCCAGAATCAGTTGTTTCCGCTCGCGCTTGTCGCCGAGCGGCACCACAAACAGCAGCCCCAGCGTGTAGCCCACCTGCGTGACCGTGGCCACCAAGCTCACTTGGCTTTCGCGCAGCCCGAAGGTGCGCCCGATTTCGGCCAGCAGCGGCTGGTTGTAGTAGATATTGGCGACCACCAGGCCGCAGGTAACCGCCATCAGCCAGACCAGGCCGGGGGCCAGCGGCGGAGGAGCCGGCGCAGTAATGGCGCCGGCCTGCACAGATTCTCTCATGAAACACAAAGCGCCACGGCAGGCCGCCGTGGCGTAGATGAATGCAGAGAACTGCTAAATGGCGCGGAAGGTTATGGGTAAGTGGTGCTAAGGCTAGCTCCCCTCCTTGGAAAGGAGGGGAGCTAACTATAACTATAATTAAGTGGTAATACCTACGCCGCGCACTGGCGCTTATACACGCCGGGCGTGATGCCTTCGTACTGCTTGAACAGCTTCTGGAAGTAGGCCGTGTTGTTGAAGCCCGCCCGGAAACATACGTCGGCGACGGTGCTGAGCGGGTTGCGCAGCAGGCGCTTGGCTTCGGAAAGGCGCTCCTGAATGATGAACTCCACAGGCGTGAGGCCCAGCTCGCGCTTGAACACCCGGAAGAACGTGGCCTTGCTCATGCAGGCCAGCTCCGAGAGTTTTTCCACCGTAATCTGCTCGGTGAGGTGCTGCTTGATGTACTGCACCACCGCAGCGAAGCGGTGCGAGGTGGCGTGCTGCTGGTAGTTGTGGAACAGCAGCTGCCGGGCCTGGGTCTGCATCAGGCGCACCAGCATCTCCTGAATCGTGAAGTTGGCCAGCACATCCTTCACGCGGCCGGTGTCGCGGGAAAGCTGCACGAGGCGCTCCAGGGTGCTGGTCAGCTCGGGCGTGTTGTGGAAGTGGGCGTGCTCGGTGGTGTCCAGCTGCCAGGGCAGGTGGGCTTCGGCGCGGGGCTGGTCTTCGTTGAGCAGGTCTACGGTCTGGCGGATGGTTTCGATGGGAATGGCTACGGCCAGGCACTGCGTGGGCCGCTGCTCGTCGGCTTCCGGAAAGTCAATCACCATCGTTTCGTTTTCACCCACAATCACCGACTCGCCGGGCAGGTACTCGAAGGCCGGCCGGCCGGCCAGGTGCATCACCTTTTTGCCCTGCAGCATGGTGGTCAGCACCACGTGGCCCATGCTCAGCGGTACCTGGTGGGCGGTGCGGTGCGTCTCAAACACGTTCAGCTCGAAGGCCTCCAACGAGTACACCGTCCGGTTTTCTACCAGCGTGGTGAGCTGTTCGGGCTGGCGCAGGGCGATGGGAGCGGGCAGGTGGTGCGGCATAGCAACGAATAGATAAAAGCAGGCGGAATGCAGTGTTGATACGTGCGGAGCGCGGCGGCCGGCTGCTTCTGCAACAGCTAAAGCTAAGGACAGTTCGGGCGGAAAGCAACGCCGCCCGCGGCCGGCCCACCGTAAACAAACTCAGCTGCCGGCGTAAGAGTTGCACGCTGGGTGAGTGAGTACTTACAAGTTTGCGACAATAGGCGGGTTTTCTGCGAGAATACTGCATTGCTTTCGGGTAATAGAACGCCTAGCTTGGCCTACCACTAAACCCCACTAAACCCCACCAAACTCTCGCCAATGGAAACCCTGGAAAGAACCACCACGCTTATCGAGCGCCCCAAGTTCAAATCCCACTACGACAACTTCATTGGCGGCAAGTGGGTCGCGCCGGTGAACGGGCAGTATTTCGAGAATCCCTCGCCCATCGATGGTAAGGCATTCTGCAAGGTAGCCCGCAGCACCAAAGAGGACATCGAGCTGGCCCTCGACGCTGCTCACGAGGCGTTCAAGAGCTGGAGCAAGGCCTCGGCCACCACGCGCAGCAACGTGCTGCTCAAGATTGCCGACATCATGGAGGCCAACCTGGCCCACCTGGCCGCCGTGGAAACCGTGGAAAACGGCAAAGCCATCCGCGAAACCATGGCCGCCGACCTGCCGCTGTGCATCGACCACTTCCGCTACTTCGCCGGCGTGATTCGGGCCGAGGAAGGCTCCGCCACGGAGCTCAACGAAACCACCCTGTCCTTGGTGATTCAGGAGCCGCTGGGCGTGGTGGGCCAGATTATTCCCTGGAACTTCCCGCTGCTGATGGCCACCTGGAAGCTGGCCCCGGCGCTGGCGGCCGGCTGCTGCGTGGTGATGAAGCCCGCCGAGCAGACGCCTGCCAGCATCATGGTGCTGATGGAGCTGATTCAGGACGTTATTCCGGCCGGTGTGGTGAACGTGGTGAACGGCTTCGGGCTGGAAGCCGGCAAGCCGCTGGCCTCCAACAAGCGCGTGCAGAAGGTGTCGTTCACGGGTGAAACCACCACGGGCCGCCTGATTCTGCAATACGCCGCCGAAAACATCATCCCCGTGACCATGGAGCTGGGCGGCAAGTCGCCGAACATCTTCTGCAAATCGGTGATGGATGCCGACGACGATTTCCTCGACAAGTGCCTGGAGGGCGCAGCCATGTTTGCCCTGAACCAGGGCGAAATCTGCACCTGCCCTTCGCGCCTGCTCATCCACGAGGACATCTACGACGAGTTTATGCCCCGCCTGATTGAGCGCGTGAAAGCCATCAAGCTTGGCCACCCGCTCGACCCCGAAACCATGATGGGCGCGCAGGCCAGTAACGACCAGTACGAGAAAATCCTGAGCTACCTGGAAATCGGGAAGGCCGAAGGCGCCGAGGTGCTGACCGGCGGCGAGGCGCACCGCGACCATGCCCACGACGAGCTGCACGACGGCTACTACATCCAGCCCACCATCTTCCGCGGCCACAATAAAATGCGGATTTTCCAGGAGGAAATATTCGGCCCGGTGCTGTCCGTGACGACGTTCAAGGACAACGATGAAGCCATTGAGCTGGCCAACGACACGCTCTACGGCCTCGGCGCCGGCCTCTGGAGCCGCGACGCGCACGAGCTGTACCAGATGCCCCGCGCCATTCAGGCCGGCCGCGTGTGGGTGAACTGCTACCACGACTATCCTGCCGGCGCCCCGTTCGGCGGCTATAAGGCCTCCGGCTTCGGCCGCGAAAACCACAAGATGATGCTGAGCCATTACCGGCAGACCAAGAACATGCTGATTTCCTACAGCCAGCAGAAACTGGGCTTCTTCTAGGCCGCCGCATCTTGGGTAAGTGAAATGGTGAGTTGCTGTTCGGTAAGCCTGACCAAGGCCGGTGGAACAGCAGCTCACCATTCGCTTGTGTGGGAGGCGCCTGCAACGCTCGGCGGTGCGTTTGCGTCTTGTGGATAACCCTCAGGACTATAACGCACTACTCCTTATGCTGCTTATGAAAGTTTCCTTGCTTGCATTGCTGCCGCTGGTAGCGGCCACGGCGGCCTCAGCCCAGAAACTGCCGTTGCCGGGCCAGAAAAACCCGGACTGGACTCTGTTGAAAACTGAAGGCTTGTACCAGGATGAAGTGGTTGAATCTGATCAGCCGCAGCCGGTGCCCATGCCCAATATCGATGCCCGCGGTGGCGTGAAGGACAGCAGCGGCCAGTGGGTTATCTACTACGATCCGCTCCGCAACGTGCGTTACAACATGGCCGACCTGAAAAAAGGCCGGTTGCGGGCCCAGGATTTGCGCACCGGCACCGTGTACACGTACGCGCCCAAAAAAGGCGCGCACCCTAAGCCGTTGAAGTAGACGGTTTTTTTCTTCTCCCCAGCCGCTTTGCGCGGCCGATTCTGTTTGCTCTATGTCGTCCCAGACCCAAACTCCCCGCGTCCTCGTGACGCCCGCTGCCGAAGCCACCATCGATTTGCTGCGCGACGAGCACGGCCCGCTGATGTTCCACCAGAGCGGCGGCTGCTGCGACGGCTCGTCGCCGATGTGCTTTGCCAAGGGCGAGTTCCGCATCGGCGGCAACGACGTGTGGCTGGGCCAAATCCACGGCTGCGACTTTTTCATGAGCACCAGCCAGTTTGAGTACTGGCAGCACACCCAACTCACCGTAGATGTCACAAAAGGTCGCGGGGCCAGCTTCTCGCTGGAGATTCCGCTCGGCGTCCGGTTCCTGATTCGGTCCCGGCTGTTCACCGAAGAAGAGTCGAAGAATATGTCGCCGGTGCTGCAAGGCGAAGAATACCTGGAAAGCCAGCAGGCGTAGCGACCTAGAACGTCATGCTGGGCGCAGCCGAAGCATCTCTACTGCTTCGTTGCAGTACTAGCTGATTAGCCAGCGGTAGAGATGCTTCGGCTGCGCTCAGCATGACCGTTTCTCTCTCCACTACCAAGCGCACAGAAAAGGCTCCTGCCATTACGGCAGGAGCCTTTTTTATAATATCCCCATCTACTTCACAGCGGCCTTGCTGGCCAGCGTTACCGTTTTAGGGTCGACGGTGATTTCCTGCAGGCGCTTGGCTACGGCCGGCGACATGCTTTCCTGGTAGCGGCCTTTCAGGTGCTCGGCCAGAAATTTCTCGGAGGCCGCCAGCATAGCCAGGTTGTTCACGGGGCGGGCAAAGCCGTGGCCTTCGTCGGGTGCGCAGATGTATTGCACGGGATAATTCCGGTCGCGCAGGGCCACCACAATCTGGTCGGCTTCGGCCTTGTTCACGCGCGGATCATTAGCGCCCTGCACCACCATAAGCGGGGTTTTGATTTTGTCGGCCAAGGTCAGCGGCGACATGCGGGCCAGCTCGGCGCGGCCGGCCTCGGTGCCGGGGTCAGCCATGCGGGCGTACATCTGCTTGCGCATCGCCTCCCAGTAGGGTGGAATGGCGCCCAGCAGCGTGCTCAGGTTGGACGGCGCCACAATGGCTACGCCCGCCGCGTACAGGTCGGGTGTGAACGTGACGCCGGCCAGCGTGGCGTAGCCGCCGTACGAGCCGCCCATGATGCCCACCCGCTTGGGGTCGGCAATGCCTTGCGCTACCAGATATTTCACGCCCCAGGTCAGGTCGTCCTGCATCTTGCGGCCCCACTCGCCGTTGCCGGCTTCCAGAAACTTCTTGCCGAAGCCAGTGCTGGCCCGGAAGTTGGGCGAAAGCACCGCGTAGCCGCGGTTGGCCAGAAACTGATGATAGGCGTTGAAACCGTACACGTCGCGGGCCCAAGGGCCGCCGTGCGGGAAAATAACGACCGGCAGGTTCTTGGCTGCCACGCCCTTGGGCAAGGTCAGGTAAGCCGAGATTTCCAGCCCATCCGACGACTTGTAGCGCACCACTTTCATGTCGGCCAGGTCGGCGGATTTGAGCTGGGGGCGGGTTTCGTACTGCTTGGTGAGCTGCTTGGTCTGGCGGTCGTAGAGGTAGGTGACGGCGGGCTGGGTGGCCGAGCTGGCCGTCAGCAGCCACAGCCGCTCGTCGGTGGTGTTGGAAGCAGGACGCACATCGAGGCCCGGCAGCTGGGCGCTGGCTTTCTGGAAGTCGGCCTCAAACGCCTTGTCTTTCCACACGCGGCGCATCCGGTCGTCCTCGAAGCTCACGAACACGGGCTCGTGGTTTTTTTCCGACAGCACCAGCCCGCCCACATCCACGCGCTTCTGCGGGTCGGCCTGGTAGGGTTCCTGCTTGCCCGTAGCGGGGTCCAGAAGTACTATTTCGGCCAGGTCGCGGCCCTGGCCCTGGTTCGTGACCAGGTACACGCGGCGGTTGTCTTTGGCAAACCCCACCACGCCGCTCTGCTCATTGATGGACGTTTTGTAGAACGGCGTCATCTTCTCGCCTTCCACGCGCAGCCACTCGGTGCTGCCGTCGGGGTTGGAGCGGGAGGCCAGCCGCAGCTGGTCGTTCCAGTCGAACACCCAGGCCCCGAGGCGGTCGGTGTTCTGGCGCACCAGGGTTTTTGCGCCGGTGGTCAGGTTCAGTTTGTAGAGGTCGTGCCAGGCTTTGTCCCGGTCATTCAGGCCGATATACAGCGTGTTGGGGTCGGAGAGGGGCGCGTTGATGATCTGCACCCGCACACCTTTCAGGCCGGTCAGGTCGCGGGCGGCGGGCACGGGCTGGCCGGCGGCGGGCGCTTCGGCCGGGTTCACGGCGTAGATGTTGAAGTTCTCGTCGCCGCCCTTGTCCTGGCTGTAGAGCAGGTATTTGCCGTCGCGGCTCCAGAAATAGCCGCGCACCGGCCGGGCCTGATCGTTGGTCATCACGCGGGCCTTCTCAAACGGCTCATTCAACCCTTTCACCCACAGATTACGGGTGCCGTTGTACGGCTTGATAAACGACAGGAACTTGCCGTCGGGCGAAAGCTGAGCACCGGAAATCTCCGGGTCGCCGAAAAGCACGTCCCGGTCGATGAGGGCAGGTTGGGCCCCGGCTTTCTGGGTCTGGGCCAGGGCGGGTGACAAAGCCAGGGCCAGCAATAAGCCGGCGCATAGAAGCAGTTGTTTCATAGAGAGGAAAGAGAAAGGTGGAATGCCGGGTAAGTATAAGGTAAATATAATATTGTTTATATAAAACATTGCTTTTTAGGTGTGCCAAAAACAAAGACCTTGACAGCCCTAAACGCAAAAGCCCGCTATGCACTGAAGCATAGCGGGCTTTTGAAAGAAATGAGGCAGGCTAGTTGGCCACTTTCACGGGCAGGCCTTCAAGCTGCACGTAGCTGAGCTTCCAGGCGTTTTTGGCGTTCTTTTTCCAAAGCAGGATGAAATTGCCTTCTCCTTCGCCGCGGGGCTGGCCGGGGGCTTCGGGCAGCACTTCCGTGGAGAACGTGCCGGCCTCGTAGGCCATGGTGGCGTCGGAGCCGGTGGAGGTGCCGTAGAGCTTCAGGTCGGCGATGGTGCCCATGGTGGCGCGCACCCACTTGTCGGCCACTTCCGACTTGCCGTTGAAGCGCGTGGCGCCTTGGGCGTACTGCACGTCATCGGCCAGCAGCGAGTCGATCTGCAGGGTGTTTTTGGCGTTCCAGGCTCCTACGAACTGCTGGTTGAGCGTTTTTACGTCGACGGCAGCAGCTTCAGGAGCGGGTTTAGAGCAGGAGGCCAGCAGAGCGCCCCCGAGCAGGAGACCGAGAAAGGGTTTCATGAGAACAGGTTTTGGTTGGAGAAAAGGGAGAGAGCAGAACAAGAAGAAAACCGAAAGCTAAGCGGCGGCCTAACAGAAAACCCAGGCCCGAAGACCTGGGTTTTCGGTAGCACAAGGCTGGAAATCTACCAGCTCTTCCGGCGCACTTCCGACGAAGGGTAAGCAGCGTTGCGGTTGCCGTACGACTCGTTGGGCAGGTAGCCGGTGCTCATGGCAAAGGCCGATGGGCTGGAAGCGGCGGGAGCCAGGCTGTTCATCATGGAAGGAGCAGCGGCGGCGGCAGCCGTAGCGGCCATGGCGTTGTTGTTGTTGGCGCGGGCCGTAGCGTTGCCTTTGGCAATGCCGGCACGGTAAGCAGCGGCACGGTTGGCTTCGGCGCGGCGGGCGGCGGCTACGCGGGCCGCTTCGGCGCGGCGCTTGTTGTCGGCGTTGCGGCCGATGGTGTAGCCGATGGCGCCCCCGGCGGCACCCCCTACGGCACCACCTACTACCCGGTTTTTCTTGTTGATGAGCGCCCCGGCAGCCGCGCCGCCCAGGCCACCAATGATACCGCCTTTAGCGCTGGAGCTGATCTTGCGGTCCTGAGCGAAGCCGCTGAGGATGGTGGTGAAGAACATCACAAATGCGAGAAGCAAACTTGCCTTTTTCATGACTACGAGGGTTAATGGTTGAAGGGCTCGTGACCCGGTTTCGGGGAAAGAATTACAAGCACCATGCCAATACGAACGGAACCCGCCCGGGGTTGGCCTACCCCGTGGCTGCCCGCCAACGCCCCCGTAGCGTCGGTCAGAGCCCCAAAATGGCGCTTCAATCGGCGGGAAGGCGTATTTACGCGTATGAACCGCTATGCAAGAAAAATTACTTTTCCGGGTGGCAAAAAGTTTTTCGCTGCCCGGACTCGGGATATTACTTTTACCGGAAACCGCCCCATCTGCCCTGGCCGGGCTAGCCCTGTACACCCACCTGCGCCTGCAGCTACGCCACCCCGATGGCCGGCAGACGGCCACCATTGCCAGCGTAGAAGAAATAGCCGGCTCCGACACGCTCGAAACCCGCACCCTGCTCCTGACCGAGCCCGACGCCCAGCCCGTGCCCGCTGGCACGGAAGTATGGTGGACCGGCGAGGCAGAACCGGCAGACTGGTAGCTACGGCGCGAGCCAGCCGTTAGCGTCGAGCCAGTTCTGGAGCCGTTCGGGCCAGCTGTCTTTGGTGGTTTTATTGTTCAACCCAAAGCCGTGGCCGCCTTTGGGGTAGAGGTGCATTTCGGCGGGCACGCTGTGGCGCACACAGGCTTCGTAAAACCTCACGCTGTTGAGCACGGGCACTGTCTGGTCGTCTTGGGCGTGCACCAGGAAGGTGGGCGGCGTCTGGGGCGTTACATGCTGCTCGTTGGAGTAGAGCCGGAGCTGGTCGGGGGTGGGGGCGGGGCCGAGCAGGCTGCGGCGCGAGCCGGCATGAGCTAGGCTACCCGTGAAGCTGATGACGGGGTAGAGCAGCACCAGGAAATCGGGCCGGACGGAGGTGGCGTCGGTGGTGGTGCCCACGGGCTGCGCGAAGTGCGTGCCGGCCGTGGAAGCCAGGTGCCCGCCCGCCGAGAAGCCCATCAGCCCAATCCGGGCCGGGTTGAGGCCGTAGTCGGCGGCGCGCTGGCGCACCAGCCGGATGGCCTGCTGGGCATCCTGCAGCGGCGCGGTGGTTTTGTCGGGCTGGAGCTGGTCGTTGGGAAGGCGGTATTTGAGCACGAAAGCCGTGATGCCCATTTCGGTGAGCCGCTTGGCCACGTCGGAGCCCTCGTTGTCCATGGAAAGCCGCACGTAGCCGCCGCCGGGGCAGATGATAACGGCCGTGCCGTTGGCTTTGCCCTGGGCCGGCCGAAACACCTGCAGCGTCGGCTGCACCACATCGGACACCCGAATGCCGCCGTTTTCGAGCGTGATGGTCTTTTCCTGCAGGCTGCTGGGCTTGGAGTTCGGGATGGTGCTGGAGTAGATGGAAAACGGCGCGCCTTGCGCGTGCAGCAGCAGGGGCAGGCATCCCATAACAACGGTGAACCAGAGGGCTTTCATACAGCCAAAAAGCAGGTGAAACCAGACGAAGGCAGATACGCGCGGCGGCAGCGTAAGTTAGGCGCTGAGCAGGCCGGCCGTGGCTTTCTTCAGCGTGGCCGAGCTGCTCCAGGCGCGCAAATTCTGCTGCACGGCCTCCGGTACTGCCTGCCGGGTGCGGCCCTGCAGGTCGGCGTAGGCTTCAATCAGCTTGCGGGTGTTGCGTAGCGGCGCGGCCGGCAGCAGTGGCAGCAGGCTATCCAGCAGTTGGCGCAGCGCGTCATCTACCAGCGCGCTGATGGCACGGGCCTGGGCCAGCGCATCGGTGAGGCGCTGCACGGGCGCGAAGCCAGTAGTCAGCAGCTGGCCCAGAACGGTGCCCAGCGCCCCCGGCACTAGTCGGCCGTATTCCACGGCGGCCAGCAGCACTTCCAGCGCCACGGCCCGGCAGTTGGGGGCGGCGTGCGTGAGGCTGAGCGCCAGCAGCAGCGTGGCGGCTTCGGTGAAGGCCGGCCCCGGCTGCAGCAGGCTGTGCAGCACCACCCGCAGGGCATCCTGCGACGACGTGTCTTTGCCAGCGGTGCGGCAGCCGATGCGGATCAGGTGCCAGTACAGCGGCTCGGGGTGGTTGGGCAGCAGCGTGAGCAGAAACGGCAGGTCCGTGGCCATAGCCCACAGCGAATAGTTGTTGCGGGCCGCCACGCTGGCGTGCAGCGAATACAGCAGCAGGCCGGAAGGCAGCTTGTGCTGCGGCGTCGGCACCTCTACCACCAGCTCCTGCCAGTATTCGGTCACTACGGGCTTCTCTTTGTTCCAGGTCTGCTTGTAGGTGTGCGAGTTCTGCTGGATTTTCCAGGTGGGGTGCCAGGGCATATCCACGCCGGGGTAGGTGGCGCAGTGCTGCAGAGCCGGCAGCAGGGCGTGGGGCTGGCGGGTGCGGGCCGCTACTGCCCACAGCCAGGGCAGCGTGGCGGTGCAGTCGGGGCTGGCGGCCGGGGCGGCCGTGTTGCGCAGAAACGGAATCAGATGGGCCAGCCGGCCCGAAAACCGGCGTTGCGGCGGCTTCGGCAGGGTAGCCGGTAGCGCTACTTCCAGAGTGGGAGGCCCCAGAAACGACGTCAGCAGCTGGCGCAGGTCGGCGTTGCGGAAGCGGGGCAGCAGGGTGCGGGCCGTGGCCGCATCGTCGGGGGCAGATAGGGCAGTGCGGGCCAGCGCCAGGCACAAGTCGGCGGAGTTGGGCTCCTGGCCGGCGGCCTCATAGTCCAGCAGCTTCTGCACCAGCACCGAGGGCGCCACCCAGTGCGGCGCGTGGGTGGGCGTGCTGAGCAGCGGCAGCGGCGCGACAAAGGCCCGCAGGGCTTCTTCCACGGAGGCCAGGCGCTGCTGCTCCACGCGCAGCAGCGGGTCGGGGTGGTGATACTGGGCGGAGCTCAAGGACACCTGCAGCACTTTCAGGTGCGGAAACCCCAAATACCAGCTCATGAGCAGGGCCAGCAGCAGCTCCTGCTGCCCGTTGTGGTTGCCGAAGGAAAACGTGAGCAGCGCCGCCCGCGTCTCCTCCTCCGACTTGCCCTGCAGCCCCCAGGGCAGCGCCTGCACCAGATACGGGTGCAGCTGCCGGGCATAGTCGGCCGGAAACTGGCCGCGCAGGCGCAGCAGGCCGTCCAGCCAGCGCTCCACCTCCGCCGGCTGGCGCTGCTGCACCAGCTGCCCGGTCAGGAACAGCAGCTCGTGCCAGTCGCGCACCGGCGCTATGGCCGTGGCGGCAGAAATATCAGCCACGAAGCCGGTTTGCGGCACGTAGGAAACAGCGTCGCTGGAAGACGGATCATCGTCTTCCAGCGGCAGGTAGGGCAGGAGCAGGGCGCGGGCAGCCGGGGCCAGCAGGTCGGCGTAGAGGCAGAGGCCGGCGATGGTATCGGCCGCTTCGGCGGCCGTTAGTAGCGGCTTGGGGGCGCTGAGCAGGGTTTTCAGGAGCTTGGCGGCGCGCTCCTGCACGGCGGCATCGGCGTGGGCGAGGGCCGTGGAAGCCAGGGCCGCCAGCGTGGGCGCCACGCCGGGCTCGCGCTTCAGCAGCTTCTCCAGCCCGCCAAACAGGGCCCGGATGCCGGTTTTGACATCGTGGCGGGTGAGCAGGCTTTCGGCGTAGAGCAGCAGTGGGGCCGAGGCGAAATCAGGATGCGCCCACAGGTCCTTGAGCTGCTCAAGCGCGAAGTTGACGACCAACGGCAGCGGGTGGGCCAGCAGGTCCACCAAATCGGCCTGGCGGGCCAGTCGCTCGGCCAGCGTCGGCTGCAAGCCCAGAAACAGGGATTTAAACCACGTCAGGAGCGAACGGCGGAAGTCGCGGCGCAGTGCCAGCAGGCAGCGGCTGAGCAGGTCGGCGCGCTGCAGGTGGCCGGTGCGCTCCAGCTCCAGCAGCACGTCCAGCCAGGTTACAATCTGGCGCGGGTGCCGCGTTTCCCAGTGCTGCCAGGCGTAGTGGCCCAGCGCGTTTAGCTGGTCTCTCGGGGTCATGGGCGGCTGCACGTGGCCCTGCTGCCCGTCGGCGAAAGTGTCGTAGTCGAACAGCAGCGGCAGGTCGCGGGTCAGCAGCACGGGGTCGGCGGCCAGGCGGGCGGCCATGGCGGCGGTAGCGTTGGCGGGCACCGGCGTGAGGCGGCTCAGCTCCGTGCCCAGCTCAGAAACCAGCCCCGGCAGCGCGTGGGCAAACAGGCGCGGCTGGTGGGCTAGCAGCTGCCGGTTTTCCAGCTCCCGCAGCAGCGCGTAAGACGGCCGGTCCCAGCTGTTGCGGTCGGCACGCAGGGCGTAAAAGTCGGCCAGCCAATCGGGGCGGGTGTGCTCCAGCACGGCCCAGAAATGGGGCATGTCCTTCGGCTGCAGCTCCCAGATGCGGAAGCTGGCACTTAGGGCCTCCTTGCGGGAGTAAGTGCGCAGGCCGGCCAGTAAGAGCATCAGCAACTGCTCCGGCGTGCTGGTTCGGCCCCAGCTGCCGCCGCCCAGGTCGCGGAATTGCTCCAGCTCCCGCTGCAGCTGCCGGGTTTTCTTCCGGACCGCTACCACTTCATTTTTGGGCAGTTGCAGCAGAAAAGGCACCAGCTGCGCCGGCTTCTGGCGGCGAATAATGTGCTCGAAAGTTTCGATGGTGGTCATAGCCGGGGAAAGAATAACGAAGGGTAGAAAATGGATAAAGGCGGAACTCAATGGCCGCTAGCTCTGCACAAAGCGCAGTTGCGCGGCGAGTACGTGCTTGCAGGGGCCGCGCTGGCCCTGGTGGCCACTGTACCAGGGGCAGGTGCAGCGGGCCGGCTCGGGGCCGCCCACCAGCACGGTGTACCACACGCCGGTGCCACGTACCCGGGCCTCGGTGCGACCCTCAGGGCCGATGCTGACCAGCTGCACATCGTCGGCGGCCGTGAGCAGGGCGCGGGCGTTTTTCAGGCGCGGGTTGAGGCTCAGGATGCGCTGGGTTTTGAAGGGCAGGCGGCGGTAGAAATACTGATTTTCGAGCAGGTCGAAGCCCAGCAGGCCCATGGCCGAGAGGCTGGCGCAGAGGCGGTCCACGGTGTTGGGGGCGAGGCCGTGCTCCAGAGCAAACAGGGTGGGGTTGAAGGTTTCGTTGCCCCGGAACAGGGCGTTGGCCCCGGCCACCCACTCGGCAGGCAGCTCGTCCACTAGGGCTTCCAGTTGGTTGCCTTCACCCGAGAACCCGCGCCACGCATCAGCCGACAAGGCCAGTACAAACTGCTGCCCGCCGCCCAGCTCCAGCACGAAGGCCGCGGCCTGCCCGTTGGGCGCGGTGTACACGCGCAGGGCTTCGCACAGCGGCAGCAGGCCTTCCAGCAGCCGTAGCCGGTGCACGCCGCCCACCCGCACCGCGCCGGGGCTGGCTACTGCCGCAAAGCTGGGCCGCGGGCCGCGCATTACTAGGAAAAAATCGGTGCGGGCGGTGCCGGCGGGCAGGCTCTGCACTAGCTGCACGGCCTGCAGGCGGGTGAGGCGCAGCTTTTCCTCCATCTGGGCCAGGTAGCCCTGCACGGTGGTCAGGCCCTTAATCCAGCGCTCCGGCAGCGCCACTTTGCGCTCGGTTACGCGCCCGGCGGCCCGCTCCAGCACCACTTCCTGCTCGCCCACCGACAACAGCACCGGCTCAGTGCGCGAAATGCGGGCCAGGGCATTCACCATGGGCTCGTTGAAATCGACGTTGGTGGTGCCGCTGCACAGAAACTCGCCGTCCAGTGCCTCCGGCCCCAAATCGAGGCGGGCGTACACGCCGTTGCACGAGGAAAATGCCTCGAACCGCAGCCGCCCGGCCCCGGCCGTTACAATAGGGTCGCGCAGCACGGCGCTCTGGGGCACGAAGCGGGCGGCTACCACTTTGGCCAGGGTGCTCAGGCCCCGCGCCGCCAGCCAGGAGTCGCGCAAACGGCCGCGGAAAAAGCAGGCCGTACCGGCCGCATCAGCAGCGTTTTCTGCAAAGGCCGATAACAGCAGGGCCTGGCCCTCAGGCCCCGTTTCCAGCGCCGACGGCCGGGCATAAGCATACGCAAAATCAGTCATAACAGTGGCAGTTGATTATGATGCCAAGTAAGCGAATGATTTTGGCAAATACTAATTTTGTTAGTAGAACATGTGTGATGTTTCAGAGGTTTATAGCTAAATAATTTAGTTGAGTATAACGTGTGGTGAAGCAGGCTGTAATGCCTGTAGAGACGCGTATTCGCGTTTTGCCGTTGCTGAAGTTGTTTATATGGATCGTTTGTAGTCACTCAAAAGCAAGGCACGTGTATGTGTGCCGGATTTGCTAAATCTGCTGGGGTTGCGTGGTGCCGGGCCGTTCAACGCCGAGACGCGAATACGCGTCTCTACACCGGGCACGAAAAAGCCCCGACAGCGGGGGCTGTCGGGGCTTTTTACTTGCTTGAAATACTAAGCTGAGAACCAGAGCTAAAAAGCTAGTTCCCCTCCTTGGAAAGGAGGGGCTAGGGGTGGTTGATATCCGTTGAACGGTTTTTAGAACTAACTCTAGCATCGTTCCAACGCAAGGTCAACCACCCCTAGCCCCTCCTTTCCAAGGAGGGGAACTAGCCTAGATGTTACGCCGGCTGCGGGGCGGCAGAATGGTCGCCTTCGCCGGGGCCGGCTTCCTGGGGGCCGCCGTGCTCTTCGTCGGGCTTGTAGTTGGCTTCCAGCTCGGCCAGCTTCTCCTTGCCGTAGGCGAAGCGGGTGATGAGCACGTAGAGCACTGGCACGATGAAAATGGCCAGCAGCGTGGCCGAAATCATGCCGCCGAGCACCGTCCAGCCGATGGTCTGGCGGCTCTGGGCGCCGGCCCCGGAGGCGAATACCAGTGGCAGCACGCCCAGGATGAAGGCCAGCGAAGTCATGATGATGGGGCGCAGGCGCAGGCGCACGGCTTCCAGGGTGGCATCGACCAGCGGCATGCCTTTATCCACCCGCTCCTTGGCAAACTCGATAATCAGAATGGCGTTCTTGGCCGACAAACCAATCAGCGTAATCAGACCAATCTGGGCGTAGATGTTGTTGGTGAGCTTGGGCAGGAATATCAGGGCCAGGATAGCCCCGAACGCGCCCAGCGGCACGGCCAGCAGCACCGAAAACGGCACCGACCAGCTTTCATACAGCGCCGCCAAGAACAGGAACACGAACGTGAGCGAGAGGGCGAAAATGTACACCGTCTGCCCGCCGGCCAGCTGCTCCTCGCGGGTCAGGCCCGAAAACTCGAAGCCGTAGCCGGCCGGCAACGACTCGGCCGCCGTTTCCTGCAGGGCCTTGATGGCGTCGCCGGAGGAGTAGCCGGAGGCCGCGTTGCCGTTGATTTCGGCCGAGCGGAACAGGTTGTAGTGCGAGATGAGCGGGGCCGACTCGTTGCGCTTGTAGCTGGTGAGCGTACTCAGCGGCACCATGCCGCCCTGGCTGTTGCGCACGTAGTACTGGCCCAGGTTGCGGATGTCGCCGCGGTACATGCTGTCGGCCTGGGTTACCACGCGGAAGTTGCGGCCGTACACCGTGAAGTCGTTCACGTAGGCCGAGCCAAGGTAGGTGCGCAGCGCGGTGCCGATGTCGTAGATGGACACGCCCAGCTTCTTGGCTTTCTCGCGGTCAATGGTCAGCTCGTAGCCGGGGGTGTTGGCGGTGAAAAACGAGAAGGCGCCGGTGATTTCGGGCCGCTTGCGCAGGGCGCCGAGGAAGTTCTGCAGCTGCGCGTCGAAGTTCTTGATGTCGCCGCCCGCCTCGCGCTCCTGGAGCACGAAGGAGAAGCCGCCGGTGTTGCCCAGGCCTGGAATGGCCGGAGGCGAAATCACCACCACGTTGGCTTCCTTGAAGCGGCTCATCCGCTTCTGGATGGTGGCAATCAGGCCCTGCAATTGTAGCTCCTTGTCCTCGCGCTCTTCCCAGGGCTGCAGCTGGCAGAACACGGTGCCGCTGTTCGACTTGGAGGAGAAGTTGACGGCGTTCAGGCCGCCCAGGCCGGCATAGTGTCGGATGCCTTTCACCTCGCTCAGCTCTTTCATAATGCCCTTGAGCGTGCTCACGGTGCGCTCGGTAGAGGAGGCCTCGGGCAGGTTGAAGGTGATGATGATGCGGCCTTCGTCCTCGGTGGGGATGAAGCCGCCGGGCTTCTTGGCGAACAGCAACCCGGTGCCGGCAATGATGCAGACCAGAATCACGACCACGAAGCGGCTGTGCTTGATGCCGCTTTGTACGCCCCGGCCGTACTTGCTGGTCACCTTATCGAACCAGGTATTGAACTTGTAGAAGAGCTTGTCGAGGCCTTTCGAGTTTTCGTCGCGCTTGTGGGGCTTGAGCAGCAGCACACACAAAGCCGGCGTGAGCGAGAGGGCCACGAAAGCCGAGATAATCACGGAAATGGCAATGGTGATGGCGAACTGCTGGTACAGCCGCCCGGTGATGCCCGGGATAAAGCCCACCGGCACGAACACCGCCGCCAGAATCAGGGCAATGGCAATAACCGGGGCCGAAATTTCGCGCATGGCGGCCAGCGTGGCATCCAGGGGGCTCATGCCCCGCTCGTTCATGTTGTGCTCCACGGCTTCCACCACCACAATGGCGTCATCGACCACAATACCAATGGCCAGCACGAAGCCGAACATGGTGAGCGTGTTGATGGTGAAACCCAGCGGGATGAACATGATGAACGTGCCGATGATGGACACCGGAATGGCCAGCACCGGAATGAGCGTGGAGCGCCAGCTCTGCAGGAACAGGAACACCACGATAATCACCAGCACCAGGGCTTCCACCAGCGTGTGCAGCACTTCCTCGATGGACACTTTCACGACCGAGGCGGCCTCAAACGGCACCACGTAGTCGAGGTCGGCGGGGAACTGCTTTTTGAGCTGGTCCATGGTCGCCACCACGTTTTCGTAGGTTTCGAGGGCGTTGGCACCAGGAGCCTGGTACACAAGCAGGTAGGCCGAGCGTTTGCCGTCCACGAAGGAGTTGTTGGCGTAGTTGAACTTGCCCAGCTCCAGCCGCGCCACGTCCTTGAGGTACACTACCGAGCCATCGTCGGGGCGGGTTTTCACGATGACGTTGCCGAACTCCTCGGTGTTGGTCAGGCGGCCCTTCACGAACACGATGTACTCAAACGTCTGGCCCGTCTGGGCCGGGGGCGCGCCGATGGAGCCGGCCGCAATCTGGGCGTTCTGCTCCTGAATGGCGGCCGTGACTTCCTGAGCCGTCACGCCGAGCTGGCTGAGCTTATCGGGCTTGAGCCATACGCGCATCGAGAAGTCGTCGGCGCGGCTCACGATGTCGCCCACGCCCTTGGTGCGCAGCAACGCGTCCTTCACGAACACGTTGGCGTAGTTGTCGAGGAAGGTGGTGTTGTGGGTGCCTTTGGGCGCGTACATGGCCACCAGCATCAGAATGCTGGGGTTCCGCTTGCGCACCACCAGGCCCAGGCGCTGCACTTCCTGCGGCAGCGTGGGCTGGGCAATGCCCACCCGGTTCTGTACATCGAGGGCGGCGATGTTGATGTCGGTGCCGACTTCAAAGTTCACCGTCATGCTCATCTGCCCGTTGCTGGTGCTGTTGCTTTGCAGGTAAGTCATGCCGGGCGTACCGTTCACCTGCACCTCTACGGGCGTGGCCACGGTCTGCTCCACGGTCTGGGCGTCGGCGCCGGTGTAGGTACCGCTCACCGATACGGTAGGCGGCGTAATTTCCGGATACTGCCCCACGGGCAAATTCAGGATGGCCAGCACGCCCACCAGCACAATCACCAGGGAGGTGACAATGGCCGTGACGGGACGCCGGATAAAGGTTTCTGCAATCATGAGCTAGTGCTTAGTGCGTGGTGCTTAGTGCTTAGCAGAACGTCATGCAGAGGCGAAGCCGAAGCATCTCGCGTGCTGACGTTGCACTAATATTCTGACGTCAGCACGCGAGATGCTTCGCTGCGCTCTGCATGACGTTCTGCTGCTTACTTAGCGGCAGTAGGGGCGGTAGCGGGCGCGCCGGTGGTTATCTGGCCGCCGTCGCGGAGGCGGTTGAGGCCTTCGGTTACCACTTTGTCGCCGTCCTGGATGCCGTTCATTATCACGATCTGGTCGCGGAGGCGGGGGCCGAGCTGCACTTTGCGCTGTACGGCCTTGCTGCTGTCGCCGGCGATGAACACGAAGTTCTCGCCCATCTGCTCCACCACGGCCTTAAACGGCACCACCAGCCGGCGTCCCGACTGCCGGTTGAGCACGTTGAGCACGGTGCTCATGCCGTCCTTCAGCTCCCGCTTGGGATTCGAGAACTGCACCCGAATCTGTACGGTAGCGGTTTGCTGGTTTACGCCCCGGTCGATGGCCAGCATCTTGCCGGGCTGGGCGTAGCGCGTGCCATCAGGCAGCATGAGGCGGAAGGTGGAATCCTGGCCGCCCTGGCGCTGCAAGTCGGCGAAGCGGCTCAGGTCGGTGTCCGGAATCACGAAGTCCACGCCCATCGGGTCCTCGGCGCTGATGGTGTTGAGCAGCGTGGTGCCGGGGCTCACCTGCGCCCCCAGCCGCACCTGCGAAATGCCAATGCGGCCCGTAAACGGCGCGTTAATCACGGAGTAGTCGAGGTCGGTGCGGGCCAGGGCCACGTTGGCCTGGGCCTCGGCCACCTGCGCCTGGGCGGTGGAGTAGCTGGTGGCGGCGTTGTCCACAATCTGCTTGGCAATGGCGTCCTGCTGGGCCAGGCGCTGGTAGCGGTTCAGGTTCACCTGGGCGTTCTGCACCACGGCCTGGGCGCTGCGCAGGCCGGCCAGGGCTTGCTGGTAGGCGGCCTGGTACTTGCGGCGGTCCACCTCATACAGCGGCTGCCCCTTCCGCACCACGTCGCCGTCTTTAAAGTAGATGCGGGTGATGAACCCGGCCACCTGGCTGCGCAGCTCCACCTGGTTGAGAGCCACCACGGTGGCCGGGTACTCGTCGTAGTACACGGCGTCGGTGGTGCGGGCGGCAACCAGCGTCACGGGCGTAGCCGGCGGCGGCCCGGCAGCTTTTTCGTCTTCTTTCTTGCCGCAGCTGGCCAACGCCAACAGGCTGGCGGCAAAGGCGAGGGGACGGAGGAGGGTATGGTTCATATCGGAAAGCAAGAGCGGCGGAAGGAGGGTGATTGAGGCGGCGGGTGGCGCGGGTGCCCAGGGTTGAAACCCTAGGCTATGGCGTGCGGTGTTACACGATGTAGAGACGCAATGTTTTGCGTCTCGTCGTTGCTGATGTTGTTACGTCAATCGTCTGGCGGTGCCGTTCAATTACGAGACGCAAAATATTGCGTCTCTACATCGTTTAAACGGCGTGGTTCCAACGAGGCTTAATACTCCGTCGGCAGCTCGCCGAGGGCGCGAAGCAGGTCTACTTTGCTGCTCAAGAGCTGGAACAGGGCGGTGTAGTAGTTGAGCTGGGAGGTGCGCAGGGTGGTCTGGGCCACAATCAGGTCGATGTAGGCGCGGATGCCTTCCCGGTACTGCAGGTTGATGACGTTGTACACTTCCTTAGAGGCTTCCAGGTTGCGCTTGCCCAGCAGGTACTGCGTGTAGTAGCCCTTGTAGTTGGCCAGCGCCGTGGCGTACTCGGTGTTGATCTGGTTGCGGGTGTTGCTCACGTCCTCGTCGAGGCGGGTGTTGAGCAGGCGGGCGCGGCGCACGTTCTGCAGCCGCCGGAAGCCGGTGAAAATGGGCAGACCGAGCTGCAAACCGGCGTAGGAGTTCGGGAAGCGGGTGCGGTACAGGTCGCTGGCCGAGTTGTTCTGAAACACCGAGTTGTAGTTGGCAAACGCCGACAACGACGGCAGAAAACCGAATCGGTAGTAGTCCACCGTCAGGTCCTGCAAGGACCGTTGCGTCTGTAGCTGCTGGATTTCGATGCGGTTGCTGATGTTCAGGACCACGGCCGTGTCCATGGTGGCATCCAATTCCAGCTTCAGGGTGTCGTATTGCAGGGCCAGGGGCCGCTCGGGAGGCACGCCCATCAACTGCTTGAGGTAGGCCAGCCGCGCCTTAATGGCCTCCTGCGACTGTTTGCGGCCGGCCAGGGAGTTGTTGAGGGAAATTTCGGCCTGCAGATACTCGGTTTTATCGGCAATGCCGGTTTCGTAGCGGGCCCGGGCGTCGCGGTAGTTGCGCTGCAGGCGGGCAATATCCTGGCTGAACACCTCCAGCTGGCGCTGGGCCAGCAGCACGTCGTAGAAGCCCTTGCTCACGTCCGAAACCGTGGCAATCTTCACGTTCACCGTGTTCTGGGTGGCGGCCTGGTTGTTGAACCGCTTGCTGCGGGCGGCCAGCAGCACGTCGTTGTTGTAAATAGACTGCGTCCCGCTCAGGCCCACGGTGGTCACGTTGCGCACCCCAATCTGGCGGGGCGTAAGCGTACCGGTGGCGGGGTCGGGGAAGATGGTGAAGGGCAGCTGAAAGTAATGCTGCGCCGTGCCCTGCAACCCCACCTGCGGCAGCCAGCCAGCCAGCGCAATCTGATTTTCGGAGCGGGTAATTTCCTGATCAACGCGGGCCTGCCGCAGCAACGGCTGATTAGCCAGCGCCACATTCAGGCATTGGTCGAGGGTAAGCTCTTGGTTGGGCGGTAAGGAGGGGGCAGTGGTCTGGGCCAGTCCCGCGCTGGGAGCAAGCCACAGCAAACCTAGCAGAAGCCGGAGCGCCTGGTGTACGTGTTTCATACGAAAGGAAAAGCAGTTACTCCGATACGTAACTGAGCGGTTCAGGGCTGGGTGACCCAATAGAAGCGGCAGGGCGGATGCCCCGATGGACACCGGCAGCCGGGGGGAGGCTGCACGAGTCCCGGGGCCCGGAACCTCCTGACCAGCCAAAAACGGCCGGCCCGGATTCCGGTTGGTGAAAGGGCGGAAGCTGGTTAAACTAGCCAGTAGCCGGAAGGTTTTTAGGAGTCTTTAAGAAGCTGCCAGCGCATGGTTCAGCTTCAGGTAAACCGCCGCTCCGGTCCGGCAGCTTTTTAGCCGTCGGACCAGTCGCCGTTCTAGCATCCTGGCGGATACAACCTGCCGGCCACTGCATCAGTACGCGAAGACCGGCCCGACGGCTTCAATAGCCACCGGACCAGAGCTGCTCGGCAGCCTGGGTTCAATGGTTCTCGCTACTGCGCGGGCGGCTTACTCCAGCTCCGTCACCGTCACCAGCACGTCGGTGTTGCGGCCGTGGTCGTCGGCGCAGGAGATTTTGAGCGGGCCGGGCTGCGGGCGGAAAAAGACCCGCTCGGTGGCCCGGGCCGTGCGCAGAAACTGGTCGTTCACGTACCAGTGCACCTGACGTACCTCGTTGTCGGTGGTACAGCTCAGTAGGAGCTGTTGCTGCTCGTGAGCGTTGAGCACGTACTCGGTGTTGGCGGTGGGCGAGGTGATGTTGGGGGCTTTTTCGGGGCCGCCGCGCACCAGCTGGCACTGTGGGTTGTGGGGCGGCAGGCGGCGGTACGGAATGCCCTGGGCCTCCTTATAAGCCGCTACCTCCGGTAGCAGATTCGGATATAACTCCCGACGGTAGCCGGCCGCCGGCGCGCAGGCCCGGCAGTAGGCAAACCCGCCATCTTCTGACACCAGCACCTCCCGCTGGTGCTGGCAGCGCTGCCCGCTGCTCACGCTGGGGAGGAAATAGTCGATTACTTGGTGGGGGCAGTTCTCGCCCGGCACCAAGCCGCTTTTGGTGCACACCAGCCGGAAGTCCAGCGCCGCCGGGGGCGCAAACCAGTCGTTGGGCGAGTTGTAGGCCAGGGCGTTGAACAGGTCGAACAGCAGCGGCGTGGCCACGTCGGCCCCGGTGAGGGCCGGGCTGCCCTGGCCGCTGAAGTTGCCCAGCCACACGCCAATGGTGTACTCCCGGTTGTAGCCGATGCTCCAGGCGTCGCGGCGGCCGTAGCTGGTGCCGGTTTTCCAGGCCACTTTGGGTAACCGCATGCTGCTGGCGGCCCCCAGCGGGAGGTCGGGGCGGGTAAGTTGGCTGAGGATGTCGGTGGTGAGAAAGGCTGCCGACTCGGAAATCAGGGATGTTGCGGACTTAGGCTTCGTGAAGGATGTCAGCTGCAACGGCGCGTACTGCCCGGCATCGGCCAGTGTCACATACAAGCCCGTTAGTTCCTCCAAGTTCGCGCCGCAGCCGCCCAGAATGCTGCTCAGGCCCAACTGGTCGCGGTTGCGCTTCACGTTCTGGAAACCGGCCTGCTGGAGCTTTTCGGTGAAAGTGGGTACGCCGAGTTGGTTGAGCACGCGCACGGCCGGGATGTTGAGCGAGTAGGCCAAGGCGCGTTCCAGCGTCACTTCGCCATTGCAGCGCTTGTCGAAGTTCTCGGGCCGGTAGCCCTGGAAGTTGGTGGGGACGTCGGGCAGCAGTTGCTTGGGCGTGACGAGGCCCCGGTCCATGGCCAGCGCGTACAGAAACGGCTTGAGCGTGCTGCCCGGCGAGCGGACGGCCACCACGCCGTCGTTCTGGCCCTGGCTGGCGAAGTCGCGGAAATCGGCCGAGCCCACGTAGGCTTCTACCTGCCGGGTGCGGTTGTTCACCACCAGCACGGCCGCCTGCGTGATGCCCAGCTCGCGCAGGCGGCGCACGTAGCCCAGCGTGAGGTCTTCGGCCTTGCTTTGCTTGCTGCGCTGCAAACTGCTGCGGATGATGGCCGCGTGCGGAAACTGCCGTACCAGCCGCCGCGACAGGTGCGGGGCCAGGGTGGGCGCGGCGTGGCGCTGCACATCCAGCGGCTCTAGTAGCGCGTCGGCCACGTCCTGCGCCGGAAACAGCCCGGCCGCCCCGAAGCGCTGTAGCCACCGGTTCCGCTCCCGTAGCACGGCCGCGTTGTTCTTGCCCAGTACCAGCCCCCGCGGCCGGTTCGGGATGATGGCCAGCGTCACCGTCTGGGCCAGAGAGAGGTAGTCGGGCGTTTGCTGGAAGTAGAGCAGCGCGGCCGATTTCACGCCTTCCACGTTGCCGCCGTAGGGCACCAGGTTCAGGTACAGCTGCAGGATTTCGTCCTTGCTGTAATGTGATTCGAGCTGCACGGCCCGGGCCATTTCCAGCAGCTTGTTGGGCAACGTGCGCTCCTTGGGTTCCAGCAGCCGGGCCACCTGCATCGTAATGGTGCTGGCCCCGGTGGTGCGCCCCGTGCCGAACAGGTTGCGCCCGGCCGCCTGCACCAGCGCCACGGGGTTCACTCCGAAATGCCACCGAAACCACCGATCCTCTTTCTCGATGATGGCCGCCCGCAGCACCGGCGTAATCTCGCGCAGCTCGGTTTTCATCCGCCACTTCTGGGTGGGGTTGAGGTAGGCGTGCAGCACCGAGCCGTCGGCGGCCAGCACCAGGGGCGAGTACTGCGGAGCCGGCGGCACCGGAAAGGCAAAATCCAGCCCCAGCAGAAGCAGCAACAACAGGCCAAAGCCCGCCAGCAAGCGGTAAAGGGGGCGGCGTTTCATGGGATGTAGAGACGCAATATTTTGCGTCTCGTCGTTGCTGATGTTATTAGATGTAGCTGAGGTTTTCTATTTCCGGCGTTCGGGCAATTCTGAATCGTTCAATGACGAGACGCAAAATATTGCGTCTCTACCTCGTTCAACGGAACAAACCATCTGCTTTGTCGTGGTCAGCCGACCATTGGGATGGATTATTGCGAATGTATTCCCGTGCTTTCTGTAGCTCGACTTCATTGCGAATCACCCGGTCAAAGTACCTCCGCTGCCACGTAAATTCCACGCCGGCACGCGTTGCCCAGGCCTTCACGCCTACTTTGAAGCCCCGCACGACAGCCGCCAAATTTTGGCTTTGTGGGCCGAACGTGGCAGCGGCTTCCGTATTCGTATCCGGTTTGTGGAAGAAGATGATGCCGTGTACATGGTCAGGCATCACGACAAAAGCGTCCGGTACTGCAAAAGCAAAGTGGTCCGGTATTTCCTGCCAACATGTCAAGGCCCGCTCTGCCAGAGGAGTGGGAGTCAATACTGCTGCTTTACCTATGGCTTGTCCAGCTTGTATCTCCCCAAAATACCGGCGTCGGCTATGCGTGCAGATAGTGACGAAATACGCACCGTTCTGGCTGTAGTCGTATCCATGCCAGCGAGTTGAAGCAATGCGGTATTTATCTTGATACAGCCCGGAGTCCATAGGTGAGGCATAAAGCAATTGTACCGGTGTAGAGACGCAATATTTTGCGTCTCGTCGTTGAACGATGCGGTGGCACGTAGTTGAACGGCCCGGAACCGCGCTGCCCAAACAACATCAGCAACGACGAGACGCAAAATATTGCGTCTCTACACCGTTCTGTTACCGCACCCGCACCACGCCGCTGCCGGCGTAGCTGTGGTACTCGGCGTTGTACATGGCGTCGGCGCTGACGGGGCCGAGCTTGAAGGTGCCTTTCGAGACGGCGCGGCAGAGGTAGTAGAACGACTTGGGCTGGGGCGTGACGGTGGTGAAGAGGTTGATTCGGTCGTCGCGCACGTCGAGGTAGTCCGGTTGGGCGGCATCGGTGGCCCAGGTGATGTCGCGCACGGCCCCGATACGCGGGTTTTCGATTTCCAGGCCGGCGGGGAGCAGGTCGGTAATGGCCACGTTCTTCACCTCTCCGGCCGACTCAGCTGATTGGATGGTGATTTTCACGACCACCAAATCATTCTGGCGGAAGCTGGTGCTGCCCACGGGCTGGCCGGTACGGTTCAGGAACTGGCGGCGCACTTGCAGGTAGGCGTCTTCCTCGCGGATTTGGCCGGTGGGCGAGATGCCCTCGGTTTCCCAGAAGTAGTAGAGGCTACCCTTGCCGCTGGTACGCAGGGCCAGCTGGCGGTTGGCCACGTTGCTTACCGTGAGGTCCTTGCCCGAGAAGTTGCCAATGGCCTTGCCGTCGGCCAGCAGACTGGCCGTAACGGTGCTGCCGGCGTTTTTGCGGGCCAGCTTGCCGAGGGCCAGCAGCGCGAAGGCGCGTTCCTGGGTGCTGAGCCAGCCAGCCTGCTTCACCTGGCGGCTGAGTTGGCGGGCCAGCACGTTCACCTGGGCGTTGGCGGGGTCGGCGGCGAGCAGGGCGTTGAGCACCAGGGCCTCGTCGCGGATGGGGGAGGAGAAGGCGCCGTCGAGCTGGCGGCCGGCTATGGACTGCACCCCAAATCGGGTGGGCAGGGCCTCCCGGTAGCTGCGCTGGTTGCCGCTCAGGGCGAAAGCGCAGGCCAGTACCCAGCGCGAATCCTCGGGCAGCAGCTTGCGGTTGGCTTTGTAGTAGTTCAGGCCCACAGCATCGGGGCGGCCGGCCACAGCCAGCACGTAGAGCGAGTAGGATATTTCCTTCTTAGCCAGCGTCACGGGCTGAATCACGCCGCCGGTCTGGATGATGTTGTAGGTGTCGGTTTCGCGCTTGCGGACGCGGGCCTGCAGGTAGCGCAGCACCCGGTCCAGCACGTTCTTGTTCACGTCGAAGCCGGCTTGCTGGGCTTCCAGCAGGAAGTGGGCGGCGTAGGCGGTGGCCCACCAGTTGTCGTAGTCGCCGCCGGGCCAGTAGCTGAGGCTGCCGTTGTACATCTGCTGGGCTTCCACCTTTCGGATGGCTTCCTGCACGTGGTAGTTGGGGTTGTATTTAGTGCTTAGTGCCTGGTGCTTAGTGCCTGGGCCGTTCTTCTGGCCCAGGGTGGCGGCCAGGTCGCCGTAGTACAGCTGCGGGAAGGCGGCCGACACGGTTTGCTCCAAGCAGCCGTAGGGGTATTGCAGCAGGTAGCGTAGGTCCTTGGCAAACTCCGTCATGGGCGAGCGGCTCACCACCAGCTGGCTCCGCAGGGAGGAAGGCAGGAAGTCGGTGCGCAGGTTCAGCTGCTGGGCCGCACCGCCCGCCACCACGCCCGCCCCCGTACGCTTCTGCAGCGGCGAAGCGGGCCGGACCGGAATTTCAATAGTTTCCTTAAACGATTCGTTGGTGTTAGAATTAAAAAAGTTAGGTGTCAATGTACCTATGCCAATTGCATTCTTCGCAAGGACACGGAAGCCTAATTGTATTTCTTTGCCGGCGCCGATGCTTACAAGCTCTTCTCCCACCAGGTTTGGTCCCGCCGAACCGGGTTTAGTGCGGAACAGAGCACCTGTGGCTTGCATACCTACATAGCCAGTGACCCCGTGGTTTAGCGTATTGGTCATGGTGACAAGTACATAAGCCGTGTCGTCGGGGCTGAGGAAGCGGGGGAGGGCCGTTGAAATAACTACCGGGTCGGCCACTTTCATGGTGTGCTCGGCCGAGCCAAAGGCGTCGCCTTTGTAGGCCACGGCCATGATGCGGATGGCCCCGCTGAACTGCGGAATTTGCAGTTTGTAGCGCACCTTGCCGCTGGCGTCGGCGGTGAGGACGCCGCTCCATTTGGCGAGCAGGCGCACCCGGCGGTTGGGCACGGGCGTGGTGCGGCGCGAGAGGTCGTAACCGTCGCCGCCGGTGCTGCTGGAACCCAGCTCGGGCAGCAGGAAGGGGTACACGTCGTAGGCCTGCACTTCCAGGGCGCGCTTCTGGTAGAAGTAGCCGTAGGGGTCGGGCGTACGGTAGTCCTTCATCTGCAGAATGCCCTCGTCCACCATGGCCAGCGTCACCTGCGCGCCGGGGGCGGTGGTTACTTCAATGGTTTGGGCGGTTTGGGAGCGGCTTTGGGCGGGTGCCTTAATGGCGACTTGCAGGCGCGCGCCGGGCTTCTCCACCGTCAGCGGCACGAAGCCCCGGGCCACGGTGAGTGGCAGGCGGTTGTCCTTAATTTCGCGGATGGCGGTGGCCGTCACGTAGATGTTGGGCACGTGGTTGCCCCGGATGGGCACGTCCACCTTGGCCGATTTCTCGTCGGTGGTCACGTAGAAGTGGTCGAGCACCCGGTCCCGCTCCACGGTCACGAGCACGCGGCCGGGGAAGGGCGTTTTCAGCAGCAGGTGGGCCACGTCGCCGGGCTCGTACTTGGGCTTGTCGGCCTCAATGGTCACCTCGCCCTCGTTGTTCACTTCGAACGAGTTGCTCTGGGTGTCGCCGTAGCCGTAGGCGTACACGCGCCGGGCCACGTAGGTCACGGCCCCGGTGCCCGATACCCGGATTTCGTACTCGCCGGAGTAAGTGGGCGTGAAGTTCAGGCCGGCGTCTTGGCCCGCGCCTTTCACCGACACCACGCGGTTGAGTACCACTTCCTCGCGCTTCTGCGAGTTGTACACGTAGCGGCCGCCCTGGCGCTCAATCACTGTCTCCCAGAGCAGGCGCACCACCTGCACCCGGGCCTGGGCCGTGGTGGGCTGGCCGGCCGGCGTGAGGGCCGCCAGCTGCACGGCCAGCGGCTGGCCGGTGCTCACCAAATCATCGGCGCTCCGAATGCCGAACAGCACCGGTTGGGTCTGCACCTCGAAGGTGGCCAGGCGGTTTACCGGGCGGCCGGTTTCATCGAACACCGTGGTGAAGGCCGCGCCTTCCAGCGTGCCCAGGTCGGTGTAGTCGGGGACTTCGTAAGTGGCGGTGCCGCGGCCGGCGGCGTCGGTGGTGCCTTCGCGGGTGGTCTTCTCGAAACGGTCGGCAATGGGCGTCGATTCCAGGTCGCCGTAGTTGCCGCGCCGCCGCTCCCCGCTGTTGATGGCGAAGGTGAACTGCTCGAAGCCTTTGGGGTTGAAGGCTTTTTCCTTCAAGGAAAACTCCACTTCAAACTTGCGGTCGGCGGCGGGTGGACCGAACAGGTTCTGGGCCGTAATCTGCGCCGAAATCGACTGCCCGGGCTTCACCACGGCGCGGTCGGCCTTCACCGTCACCTTCATGCGGTCTGGAATAAACTCCTCTACCGAGAGCTGGCGCGACGTCAGCAGCACATCGTTGCCTGTTAACACTTCCAGGGTGTAGAGGCCGGTCATCACGGCCGGGGGCAGGATGAAGCGGGCCTCGAAGGAGCCGGCCGCGTTCAGGGTTTTCTGCAGGCTGGCGTACTCCTTGCCAGTGGGCAGCAGCAGCCGGATTTTTACCGGCAGCCCCTTGGGCGGGGCCTGCCAGGCGTCGGTGCGCAGTACAGTGTTGGTCTGGATGGTGTCGCCGGGGCGGTACAGGTCCCGGTCGCCGTAGAGGAAGGCCTGGTAGCGGGCGGCGTTGGTTTGCAGGCCGCCCACCTCGAAGCGGGAGGTTTCCACGCGGCTGCGGCTCAGGTCGAGGAAGGTGAAGTCGTTGCCCTGCTGGGCCATCACCATGCCTAGCTTGAAGCGGCCGTTGGCGGCGGTGCTGTCGAAGCGGGCCACACCGTCGCCGTTGGAAAGGCCGGTGCCCATCACCTGGTTGTTGGTGCTGATGTAGCGCAGCTCCACGCCGGAAAGCGGCTTGGCGTTGCGGATGGAGTTGGCAAACACCAGCGTGCTGCCGGCCTTGCCCTGCTTCACAATCAGCCCGATGTCCGAAACGGCCACCAGCTTGCTTACCTGCAGCCACTGCCGCTCGGTGTCCTGCACCTTTATCACGTACAGGCCTTTCAGCCCGCCCGAAAACTCCAGGTCTTTGAGGTTCAGGTTCAGCAGCCGCAGCCCCTGCGCCTTCGGCAGCCCCGACACGGTGTAGGTGCGCTCCGTGAGGACGTTGCCCAGGTTCTCCACGTCGTAGTACTGGAAGGAGCGGTCCACGTACTCGCCCCCGTCGTCTTCTTCCTCGCTGCTTTCCTCGCCGTCGTACTCGGGGTAGCCGTACTGGCTGCCGCCGCGCAGCAGCTGCTGAATGTTGTTGGCGTACACCTTGGCAATGGTCACCTTCACTTGGTTTACCTCGTTGATGCGCACGCCCAGGTTGCGGGAGCCCAGAGCGTCGAGGTACATGGCCTTCTCAGCGCTGCCGAAGCTGATGGTAGGCCGCTCGTCGGAGAAGCTCACCGACTGCGTCACACCCTCACCCAGCATCCCACCCAGCGCTCCGCGCAGGCCCTGGTTCACGCCAATCTGGTAAGTGCGGCCCACCTCGAAGCCGCCTTTCAGCCGCACGCCGTTTTCCGTTTCCTCCACCTCGTAGGCCACCTGCGGCGACACGGTGATGTAGCTCTGCAAATCGGTGGCCGTGACGGGCTGGTTGGTGGTGATGAGCACCATCGGGTCGGCGTTTTTCAGCGAGCCTTCGATGGTGGTTACCTGCAGGGCCTCGGGGTCGGGCACGGTTACCTGGGTTTCGTAGTCGGCGGTGCTAGGCTGGTCGCTGCCCACGGCGTGCAAGCCCTGGGCCAGCGCCACGGTGAGCGGCGTGCCGGGGCGCACCTGCTGGTTGAGGCGCACGCGCACCACCTCGCCCGGCTCTCCGCTCACCTCAAAGGCCACGGGTTGTCCGTCCTGGGTCACGCGCAGCAGGGGCTTCACGTCGGCGGGCTTCACGGCGTAGTTGAAGGGCAGCTCCACGCGCATCTCGGCGGTGCCGGCGGCCCGACTGGAGCGGCCCCAGAATGCCTGCGGCTCCTGTAGCTCCAGGTAGGGCGTGTGGAATTTCTGGCGGTTTTCGGGCAGCTCGGCGTTGCGCTTGCCTTCGGGCAGGGCCTCCTTGCGCAGCGTGGCCTTGAAGTTCGTGCTGGGCTTGAACGGCGTGCTGGGCGAAAACACCAGCTCCCGGTCCGACGTCCACTTGAACTTGCCGCGCACGGCCGGCTCGAAGCTCACCACCTGCACCGTATCCCAGCGGTCCTGCAGCTCGGGCGTCACCACGGCCTCGGCAAACTGAAACACGAGGTTCTGGTACGGGTCAATTTCCTCGCCGTTGGGGTCCTGGCCGGCCTCGGAGCCGGACTTGGAGCAGGCGCACAGCAAAGCCAGCAACACCAGCAGCGGCAGGCGGGAAAGTGTTTTCGATAGCATGGAAGGGGAGGAGCTTAGAAGGACGCCGGAAGGTATAGAAAAACGGCGTTTCTGCTAGGTTTTGTATAGGTTTGAATGGGAATAGTTATTGGGTTTTTGCCAACTTATATGAATTATGAAGAATAATATAGACGTAGCTACTCGTATAGTAAGCACGCTTTTGGTTGATACCAATGTTGAAAGCTTTGGTGTACTTCATCAAAGCCCATACATCCAATTTAGAGGGAAGCACGGTGACATAGAGCTTTACTTCGATTCTGGTATTACTTTCTATCCTCAGCGGGATGATAAGTTGAGTGAAGCAGAGCGTATGCTGCTGGGAATGAATAGCGTCAATCTGAAGCGAGTAGCAGATGCTTTCTGTACCGATACCGCGGATTTAGAAGTGCGTTTTGATGACGGTTCATGGTTCAGGATTAATGGTACTACCGAGCATGAACATGAGCCTTGGCAATTGTCAGATGGTACAAGTGTAGATGAGGGCGGTATTTTGCTTATAGCCTCATCAGGAGACTCAAACTACGCCGTTTGGGGAAGTATTGCGTGATTTGAAATGACTAGCCGGAGGCATGCTGCGTTACACTTGTGCCAATTATCCCTTTGCTGACCCCCGCCCCAACACCGCCCAAAAACCATCCGGGCGCGTACCTTCGCTACCATGCTTTCCCACGCGCACGAAGTCTTTCTGGAAGTTGCCCGGCAGCTGAGCTTCACCAAGGCGGGGCAGACGCTGTTTCTGAGCCAGTCGGCGGTGAGCAAGCGGGTGCGGGCGCTGGAGGAGCACTACAAGACGGGTTTGTTTGAGCGACTCGGCAATGCGGTGCAGCTCACGGCCGCCGGCGAGTTGCTGTACCGCAAGCTGCTGCTGGCCCGGCAGCTGCAGCACGAACTGGAGCAGGAGTTCACCGAGCTGAGTCCCGAGTTTCAGCCGCGCCAGCAGATGATAATCGGGGCCAGCACCACTATTTCGCTCTACGTGATTCCGCCGGTGCTGTCGGCCTACCTGGGCCGCTACCCGCACACCCAGCTCACGCTCAAAAACCGCAACTCCGAGAACATCCTCAAAGCCCTGCTGGAGCACGAAATCGACCTGGGCATCATCGAGGGCATCCACAAAGTCAGCCACGTCACCTACACCCCGCTGCTCACCGATGAGGTGGTGGCCGTGTGCTCGGCCCGCAACCCGCTGCACCGCCGCGAGCTGGAAGCCCAGGACCTGCGCCGCACGCCCGTGGCCCTGCGCGAAACCGGCTCGGGCACGCTGGCCGTGCTGGAAGAGGCCCTGCAAACCCACGGCATCCGCCTCACTGATTTGCCGGTGAAAGTGCGCCTGGGCGGCACCGAAGCCCTCAAGAACTTCGTGCGGGTAGATACGTGCCTGGCGTTTCTGCCCCGGCAGTCGGTGATGAAGGAGCTGGCCGCCGGCGAGCTGGTGGAAGTGCCCGTGCGCGACCTGAACCTAGTGCGCCACTTCGATTTCGTGCAGCGCAAAGGCACCGAAAACAACCTGCCCTACAAAACCTTCGTGCAGTTCGCCCGGCTGTATTACGGCAACGCGCAGCGGTAACCCAGAACGTCATTCCGAGCCTGCGAGGAATCTCGCGTGCTGATGCCTGACTGGTGTAGAGACGCAATATTTTGCGTCTCGTCGTTGAACGATGCGGCAAGGTGCATATCGAACAACCTCAGCAACGACGAGACGCAAAATATTGCGTCTCTACGTCGTTCGTCATTCCAAACAGGCATAGGCTATTCCAAGAAGGCGTTTGGTTTGGGCATAGGGCGGCGGGAGCTTTGCGTTCAACTCCCTGCTATGACCACCCTCGAGACCACCACCCACTCCCGTTTGCAGGTGCTGCACTGCGCCGCCTGCCACACCCCCCACGACGCCTTCGCGCTGCAGCGCGTATCGGCCTGCTGCGGCCAGCCGCTGCTGGCCCGCTATGACCTCACCGCCCCGCTCACCCCCGCCGACGTCATCAACCCGGCCGATAACTCCATGTGGCGCTACCGGGCTTTGCTGCCCCTGCTCGACGACGCCAACCTAGTGACGCTGGGCGAGGGCTGGACGCCGCTGCTGCCGCTGCCCCGCCTGGCCGCCCGCCACGGCCTGCGCAGCCTGCTGCTCAAGGACGAAGGCCAGAACCCGACCGGTTCGTTCAAGGCCCGGGGCCTGAGTATGGCGGTTTCCAAAGCCAAAGAGTTGGGCGTAACCGGCTGCATCATCCCCACGGCCGGCAACGCGGGCGTGGCCCTGGCCGCCTACTGCGCCCGGGCCGGCCTGCGCTGCGTGGTGGTGATGCCCCGCCACACGCCCACGGCCTTCAAGGAGGAATGCTACTGGTACGGCGCCGAGGTGCACCTCGTGGACGGCCTCATCAACGACTGCGCCGCCCGGGTGCGCGAACTGAACGCCGCTGGCGAGCTGCTCGACGTATCCACCCTCAAGGAGCCCTACCGCCTCGAAGGCAAGAAAACTATGGGCTACGAGCTGGCCGAACAGCTCAGTTGGTCGTTGCCCGATGTGCTGCTGTACCCGGCCGGGGGTGGCACCGGCCTCATCGGCATCTGGAAGGCCCTGCGCGAAATGCATGAGCTGGGCTGGCTGCCACGCCACGCCAGGCTGCCCCGGATGATAGCCGTGCAGGCCGCCAGCTGCTGCCCGTTGGTGGAAACCCGCGCCGGCCGCCAGCCCAACTGCCACGCCTACGTGGGCCAGCCCTCCATTGCCAACGGCTTGGCCGTGCCCCGCCCCCTGGGCGAACCGCTCATGCTGGATGTGCTGGATGAGTCCCACGGTCTGGCCCTGCCCATCACCGACGAGCAGATGCTGGCGGGCATGCGCGAGCTAAGTCACCTGGAAGGCCTGTTCGTGGCCCCGGAGGGCGGGGCGCTCTGGAGTGCGGCTCTGCACCTGCTGCACACTGGCCAGATCCGGCCCGAGGAGCAGATCCTGCTGCTCAATACCGGCTCAGCCCAGAAGTACCTGGACAACGTGCTGGGCCGGGCAAACGGGTAGTATCCGGCACTGTGTAGAGACGCGACACTTCGCGTCTCGTCGTTGCTGATGTTGGGCTGTCCGAACGGTTGTAGAGACGCGACACTTCGCGTCTCGTCGTTGCTGACGTTGGGCCATCCGAATGGACCTAATGGCGCGGACCACGAGACGCGAAGTGTCGCGTCTCTACAACCGGGCAACGAAGCGGTAGAGATGCTTCGGCAAGCTCAGCATGACGTTCTTTTCCCTGGCTGTTGCAAAATCTAGCTACGCAGGCCCATCACCCACACGTACACCAGCGTGCCGCCCAGAAACGTCAGGAACAGCGGACCCTCACCCGGCAGCGCCAGCACATCAAAGCAGATGGCCAGTACGCCCACGGCCGCCAGGCCCCAGCCAAACCACTTCGACTGCTGCCGCCGTTTTGGGTGCCACTGCCGCTGCGTGCCCACCAGCGGAAACAGCAGCCCCAGCCCCACAATGCCGGCCGTAGTCAGCGGGCTGAGGTGGCCGTAACGGCCCGCGCCCAGCAGGGCCAGGGCACTCAGCAGCAAGGCCAGAAACTGGTTGGAATAGCGCGTGTCGGCTTCGCTGAGGGCAAAGCGGCCGTAGCGGTTGAAGCGCAGCAGCGAGTTGAACAGGGGCTCGGCAAACCAGCTCATGTACACCAGCACGAGGTATAGCGGCAGTAGCCCCGGTACTACCCGCGAGAGCAGAAAAAGTCCGATAAACAGGCCCTGCCGGGTGCCCGGGCTCAGCGTCTGGGTCCAGACCATGAAGCGGTAGAAGCCATTGTAGAGCCAGAAACGCGCTTTTAGGGCCGATACCAGGCCTTCGCGGGCGTAGTCGGAGGTGGGGTTGAGGCGCAGGGCTTCGCGGAAGTGGCCGGCGGCCTGCTTGGCGCGGCCGCGCTCCAGGGCCACCCAGCCCAGGTCGGCGTGGGTGCCGGCATCGGTGGGGCTGTGGCGCAGGGCTTCGTCGAGGTCGGCGGAGGCTTCGTCGCGGCGGCCGAGGCGGGCCAGGCAGCGCGCCCGCAGACCCAGGCAGTCGACGTGGGTGGGGTCGACCTGCAAACCGGTTTCGGCTGCGCGCAACGCGGCGTGCAGCTGCCCCTGCTGAAACCGCAACTGGCCCAGCACGTGCTGGTAGTCGGCATCTTCGGGGTCGAGGGCCAGGGCCTGCTCAATGGCTTCCAGCGCCGCCGGCAACTCATGCTGGCGCTGCAGGGCGGCGCTCAGCACGTAGAAGGCAAAGCTGCTTTCGGGGTCGAGGTAGATGGCCTGCTCGGCTTCGACCTGGGCCTCGGTCAATTGAGTCAGCTCCATCAACGCCAACGCCAGCAGGCAGTGCAGAAAGCTGTTGTCGGGGTTGTCGCGGAGCTGGCGGCGGGCTTCCTGCTCGGCCTCCTGGGGGCGCTTGTGCTGCAGCAGTAACTGTACGCGGCTGATCGACTGATAGGAATCCATGAATAGAGGCAAGAGCGGTTAATCGAGATAAGAAAAGGCCAGCAGATAGAGCCAGGTTCCGAGGTTGAAATACAGCATCAGGGCCCGCCAGCTCAGGCCGTACGCGGGATGCAAGGCGCCCAGCACCACGGCCAGCAGCAGCAGCCCAGCGGCGTAAAGGTAGCCCACCCGGCGGCCCGGCACGGTGCTGAGGGTTTGCTGGCCCACGGCCACCGCCGTCAAGCTCAGGACAAGCAGCATCCCGCCCCCGCCTGCGGTGCCCGGTAGCAGCAGGGCCGCCAGGGTAAGGTAGAACGCCAGGATGGCCCCGGCCTCCACGGCCAACTGTCGGCCGTGGGGAGGCGGCAGAATGTGGCGGGTAGCGGGCCGCAGCAGCTGCCAGCTAAGGTGCAGGGTTTTGAAGCTGGCAATCAGCCACACCGGCGAGAGAAACAGCAGCACTGCCCCGGCCAGCACTGGTAGCGCATACTGCCGCAGGGTGGCAGCTTCCACATCTTCCAGTGCGGCATAAAGCACCACCAGAAACATCAATACAAAAGGGGCAATCAGGAAAAAACCGGCCCGTTTGTTTTCAACAAACCACGGTTTGGGGGGCTTGGGCTGGGGAGCTAAGCCCGCGCGGGAAACGGCCGTGGATACCACGCCCGCCCGGGCCTCCTGCGAAGTGGGGTCGAGGGCCAGGGCCTGCAGAAAATGCGCTTCGGCCTGCTGAAACTGGGCGTGCTCCAGGTGGCTGAAGCCTAGGTTGACGTGCGTAGGCGCAAACAGAGGTGCCTCGCGCAGCGCCTGCTGGTACCCCGGCTGCCAGTCGGCCCCGCCACCCAGCCTGGACAGGGCCCGCGCCCGGAGGTTGAGGCATTGCACGTGCTGCGGATGCAGCCACAGACCCCGGTCGGCGGCAGCCAGGGCGGCTTCCGTATGGCCTTCGGCGAAAGCCACGGAGCCCTGCAGGAAATGGTAGTCGGGCACGGTGGGCTGCAGCTGCAGGGCCGTAGCAATATGCAGAGCGGCCTGCGGCAGTTGCCCATTCTGCAGGCAGGCGATGCTGAGCACGTAGAAGGCAAAGTCGTTCTGCGCGTCCAGGGCCACGGCCCGCTCGGCGGGGGGCTGGCTTTCGGCCGGTTTGTGCTGGCGAATCAGGCTAAGCCCCAGCAGCGCCTGCAGCTGGCTGGACTCCGGAAACCGGGCCAGCTGCCGCCGGGCTTCCGTTTTGGCTAGGTCGGGGCGTAGCTGGCGCAGCAAAACCTGAATCCGGCGCGGCTGAGGGTTATCCATGGAACACGTGATAGAAAAAGCAAAAAGCGGCGGCTACTACGCTGCTGCCCGCGCCCGGCGAAAGACGATAAACCCGGCCCAGCTAGTGAGCCCCAGTATTCCCAGCGGCCCATAGGGCCAGGTTGCCGACCAGCTTGCGCACGTAATACTGAGTGCCAGCGCCAGCGCGGCGGCCAGCACCTTTCCCAAGGGCGACTTTTCAGGCAACGGCTGCTCGGAGGCGTGTTTGAAAGCGGCCCAAATAGCCATAGCCACCGTAGTAAGCCCGCCCGTGAGGCCTGGCCCCAGGCTGCTTTCCGGCACGCCCAGCCACACCAGCAGCCAGAATATGCCCGTAAGCCAGGCCAGCAGCAACAGCGTAAAGGCCGCTACCGGCCCATACCGCCAGAATGTTTGCTGCGCGTACGGAAGGGCCTGGTCGGGGCGGTTACGCAGGCGCCGCACCTGCGGGTGCAGGCGCCAGTACACGGCCTCAAACCCCATGAAAAGCAGGATGGGGATGCACAGCAGGCTCAGCGGAATCAGAATCAGCAGGAAATGCCCCCAAGCTCTCAGCTTGCCTTGTTTGGTGCCTTCCGAAATGAAGGTCAGATAATTATCCAGCCACACGGCCGCCCGGCCAATCCAGAGCTGGCGGCGGATTGCCTGACTGGCTCCGTGCAGGGCCGTGGCATCGGTGGGAGCCAGGCGCAACACTTCCTGAAAATGCGTTTGGGCGGCTGCATAGTACTGCAGCCGCATCGCCTCGCGGCCCAGCAGCTGGTGCGCTTTCGGCATAGTAGGATGAGCCGCCACCAGCTGCTGCAGCACCGGCGCCAGGTCTGGCCAGCGCTGCTGTTCGTGCAGCGCATTCGCCAGCGCTATCAGGCAGCCGGCGTGACTAGGGTAATTGGCCAGGCCCCGCGCCGCCGTCTGCTGCGCCGCGGCCGGCTGGTTTTGGTGTAAGTGAAGCTGAGCCTGGGCCGCCAGGTATTTGGGGTTGAAGGGCTGCAGGCGGAGGGCTTCCCGCAACGCCCCGGCCCGGGCAGGCGCCTGTCCGGCTTGGTCTTCCACCAGAAACAGCACATAAAATGCCTCACTGGCGGTTGGGTTCAGGGCCAGCGCCTGCTGAGCCACTTCCCGCGCTCCTTCCAGCCGACTCTGCTGGTATAGCGCAAAGCTGAGCAGGATGTGCGCAAACACATCCTGCGGATTGAGCGCCAGCTGCTGCCGAACCAGCCGTTCGGCCTGCTCCGGCCGGTGTATATCCAGCAGGTTCTGCACCGCGTCCTGCCACCGCGCGGCCGGGGTTCCGGGCATCATGGCAAAGCTATTTTTTGATGCCCAGATAAGTCAGGATGTCGTCGTAGGTGCCGCCTTCGTTGGAGTAGAGGGCGTAGTTTTTGGCCGTGGCAAACCACTCCTTGGTGCTGGGGCGCACCTGCTTGGCGGCGGCCAGCAGGTGGCTCTGCTGCACCGGCCGCACCTGGCCCGCCTTCATCGACTCGCGCAAACAGGCCTCCACGGCCGTGTCCACCACGGCCTGCAGGTCGGCGCCGGAGAGGCCGGCGGTTTGGGCGGCCAGGGCAGGCAGGCGCAGGTCGGCGGCCACGGGCTTGTTGCGCAGCAGCACTTCCAGGATGGCTACGCGGGCGGGCTCGTCGGGCGGGGTCACCAGCACAATCCGGTCGAAGCGGCCGGGACGGCGGAAGGCGGGGTCGAGCTGCCAGGGGGCGTTGGTGGCGGCCAGGATGAGCACGCCGTCGTTGGAGCTGCGGGCCCCGTCCAGCTCCTCCAGAAACTGGTTGATGAGGGTGCGGCCGGCGCTCTGGCGCAGGTCGTGGCGGTTGGCGGCCAGGGCATCCACCTCGTCGAAAAACAGCACGCAGGGCGCCTGCACGCGGGCCAGCTCGAACAAGTCGTGCAGCTTCTTCTCGCTCTGGCCCATCCACATGTCCAGAATGTCGTTGATGCCCACGTGGATAAACGAGGCCTTCACCTCGCCGGCCGTGGCACGGGCCAGGTAGGTTTTGCCGCAGCCGGGCGGGCCGTACAGCAGCAGTCCGCCCCCGGCCGCTTTGCCGTAGGCTTTGTACAAGTCGGGATGCAGCAGCGGCTGAATCATCTTCATCCCAATTTCCTCCTTCACTGCGTCCATGCCGCCCACATCCTGAAACGTGATTTTCGGCTTCTCCAGGCCCGCAAACAGCGCCTTTTCATCCAGGCCCTGGTCTGAAACGTGGGTGGCGTTGTAGTCGGCTGCGGGGCCGCCCCCGGCAGGGCGGGCCGCCGGGCGTAGGCCCAGCTGCTCGTCGAGGTCTTGGTCGCGCAGGCTGCCGTCCAGCTGCAGGGCCTGCTGGTAGGCGGCGCGGGCTTCGTCGGGCGGACCGCCGGCGCGGGCCAGCACCCGGGCGTGCAGCAGGTGGGCGCGGGCGTGGTCGGGGTGGGCGCGCAGCACTTCTTCCAGCACCACCAGCGCGGCCGAGGTTTTCAGCAGGGCCGCGTAGGTTTCGGCCAGCCCCAGCTGCAGCTCCACGTCGTCGGGGGCCTGGCGCAGGCCGAGGCGGTAGTGGTCTTCGGCTTCGGCAAAGCGGCCCATCTGGCGCAGCAGGTTGGCTACGTGGCGGCGTAGGGGCACGTTTTCGGGCGAAAACTGCAGGGCGTCGAGTAGGGGTTGTAAGTCGGATGGATTGGGTAAGGCGGCCATAATCTACACGATAAAGAGAGGCCGCAAGCTACGGGTTTTGCGGCCAATTGGCGCGGCAGAAACGGGCTCCGCTGTTCGCAAATCCGGCTTTTTCGGTTCCGCGGTTTTGGTGAAGCCCGCGCCGGCCCGCTAGGCCCCTGCGGGGCTTCGTACCTTTGCCCGCTCACCTGTCTGCCTCGTTTCCTATGCGTATTCTGCACTTGCTGTCCGCCAACTTCTTCGCCGGTTCGGTGAGCTACGCCGTGCACTTGGCCGAGGCGCACCGCGCCCAGGGCCACGAGGTCTGGCTGCTGTCGGACGCGGCCACGCTGCCCACGGCCGCGCACGTCGAGCAGCTGCCCATCAGCAACCGGCGGCACCCGCAGCGGCTGCGCAACATCCGGCGCATTCGGCAGCTGGTGCAGCAGCAGCAGATTGAGGTGGTGCACGCCCACTCGCGCGCTGCCAGCTGGGTGGCCTATTTCGCGCTGCGGGGCCTGAAGGTGCCGCTGGTGAGCACCGTGCACGGCCGCCAGCACCTGCACACCAGCACCAGCCTCTTCGACATCTACGGCGACAAAGTCATTGCCATCTGCGAAAACCTGCGTCAGCACCTCATCGAGGAAGTGAAAATGCGCCCCGAGAAAATCGTGCAGCTGCCCAACGGAGTGGATTTTCCTGGATCAGCTCTACCGGTGGCCTCATCCCCTAGCCCCCTCTCCCGTGGAGAGGGGGAACTAGCCATAGATGATAATTCTAAAAAGCCGTCAGGCTCCCCCTTCTCCACGGGAGAAGGGGGCCGGGGGGATGAGGCCTCAACTGCGGACAACCTCAGGCTCTCCTTCATCGGGCGCTTCAACGGCGGCAAGGGCGAGCGGGCGGCGGCCCTGCTGCAGCAGGTGTTTCCGGCGCTGCTCACCGGGTTTGCCGGGCTGCGGCTGGCGCTGGTGGGCGGCGAGCTGGAGCATCTGCCCGAAGCCGGCAAAACGGCCCTGGTGGCGCTGCAACAGCAGTTTGGCGAACGGGTGGAGGTGGTAGGCTTCACTGATGATGTGCCGGGCTGGCTGCGCCGCTCCACGCTGGTGATAGGGGCGGGGCGGGTGGCCATTGAGGCGCTGGGCGCGGGCGTGCCGGTGCTGGCGCTGGGCGAAGCCACCTGCGAAGGCATCGTGACGGAAGCCAGCTACCCCACGGCCGCCGCCTCCAACTTCGGCGACATCTCGGCGCAGGTCGGCACCAGCTCGCACGTAGACTACCCGGCGCTGCTGGCGCAGGTGCGGGCGTTTCTGGCGGCCCCGGCGGCGGTGCCGGCCACCCTGCAGCAGCGCGTGCGCACTGAGTTCAGTCTGGCCCGCATCAGCGCCGAGGTCCTGACGGTGTACCGTTCGGCCATCATGAAAAAGCGGCTGCCGGGCTTCCTGCCGGTGCTTATGTACCACAAAATCCCGACGGAGCCGCTGCAAACCAAGCACCGCATCTTCGTCACGAAAGACCGGTTTGAGGAGCACCTGCGCTTTTTCCGGCAGCAGCAGTTCACGCCCATCACCTTCCTCGACTACCTGGCCTTTGCCAACGGCGAGCGGCCCCTGGCCGACTTCCCGGCCCGCCCGCTCATCCTCACCTTCGACGACGGCTACCTCGACAACTACACCAACCTGCTGCCCCTGATGCAGCAGTACGGCTACCGCGGCGTGCTCTACCTGCTCGGCGACCCCGCCATCCGCTACAACTACTGGGACGTGGACGCCGACCCCACCGAGCCGCGCTCCGACATCATGGACGAAGCGCAGAAGCTGGCGTTTGTGGCCGCCGGCTGGGAAATCGGGGCCCATACCATGCGCCATGCCCGCCTGCCGGAGCTGCCCGCCGCCGAGGCTGCCCGGGAAATCCAGGACAGCAAAACGGCCCTGGAGCAGGCCCTGGCCACGCGCATCGTGTCCTTTGCCTACCCCTACGGCGCCCTCACGCCCGAAACCAAAGCCCAGGTGCAGGCGGCCGGCTTCGCCTTCGGCGTAGCCACCGACACCGGCGGCCTGCACCTCGAAGACGACCGGATGCAGGTGTTTCGGGTGAACATATTTCCGGAAGAAACCACGGCCACGCTGCGCAAGAAGACCTCGTTCTGGTACCGCGCCTACTACCGCTGGAAGCGCGGCAAGTAACCGTCGCTAAACCCTGTAAGGCTGGAAAGTAAACCTATTGTCTCGCTGTCAGCGAAGTGACAGGCATGTCCTTTATGTATGTGTGAGTTTTGACGAATTGGGTGTATTTATTAGGGTGTATTTTTGGTATAGAAGGTACTTTATAGAATATAGGGGTTGAATACGGAGGGGTATTGCTTGTGAAAAGGCAGTTTGTTGTTAAATTGCCTTTGCATAACGCACTACATCGATTCCTGTGGACATGATTGCTCCTTCAAAAAAGCTTACCAGTCTGAGCATGTTTTCGCTGGTGACGCTGGTCGGGCTGGCGGCGGTGGCGGCCTTCACGGAACTGCCGCACCCGGCGGCGCTGGCGGGCTCGCTCAACGGCGCCGATGTGGCCTGGATGCTCACGGCCACGGCCTTCGTGCTGATCATGACGCCGGGGCTGTCGTTCTTCTATGGCGGCATGGTGCGGCCCAAGAACGTCATCAGCACCATGCTGCAGAGCTTTGTGGCCATGGGCGTGATTACGCTGGTGTTCTACTTCGTGGGCTTTTCGCTGGCCTACGGCGACTCCTGGCACGGCCTGATCGGCAACCCGCTCACGTTCATTATGCTGCGCAACGTAGGCACCGCGCCTAATCCGGCGTTTGCGGCCACCATTCCGTTTGTGCTCTACTTTGCGTTTCAGCTCAAGTTTGCCGTCATCACGCCGGCCCTCATCACCGGCTCGTTTGCCGAGCGGGTGCGCTTTAAGGGCTATCTGGCCTTTATGGTGCTGTTTTGTCTGTTCATCTACTGCCCGCTGGCCCACTGGACCTGGCACCCTGAGGGCTTCCTGCGGCAGTGGGGCGTGCTCGATTTTGCCGGCGGTACGGTGGTGCATATTTCGGCAGGCATTGCAGCGCTGGCTGGCGCCATGGTGCTGGGTCGTCGCACCACGCACGTGCGCAAAGCCGCTTTTTCCACGCCCAACGTGCCCTACGTGCTGCTGGGTACCGGGCTGCTGTGGTTCGGGTGGTTTGGATTCAATGCCGGCTCCTCGCTGGCCGCCAACGAAGTGGCCGCGCTGGCCTTCGTGAACACCACGCTGGCCTCGGGCGCGGCCCTCACGGCCTGGCTGCTGGTCGAGACGGTGCACGGCGGCAAGCCTACCGCACTGGGCGCCTGCATTGGGGCCGTGGTGGGGCTGGTGGCCATCACGCCGGCGGCGGGCTTCGTGCAATACGGGCACAGCATTTTCATCGGGGTGCTGGCGTCGTTGATCAGCTACGGCGCCGTGCACTGGAAAAACAACCGCACTACCCTCGACGACACGCTCGACGTGTTTCCGTGCCACGGCCTGGGCGGCATCGTGGGCATGCTGCTCACCGGCGTATTCGCCGATAAAGTGGGTTTGGTGCACGGTTCGGCCACCGTATTTGGCTACCACGTGCTGGGCCTGCTGATTGTGGTGAGCTACTCCTTCGTGGGCTCCTGGCTGCTTCTCAAGCTCACCGACCGCCTCTTCGGGCTGCGCGTGAAGCTGCAGGACGAAGAACTGGGCCTCGACCTAAGCCAGCACGAGGAGTCCACTTATCATATCGACGAAGAATTTGAGCGCAGCTACCGGCGCGAACCAGTAGCGGAAAGCGTGTAAGTACCACCCGGGCAGCAGCCTTCCGGCTCCGGAAAGCGGGATGGCTCATGCCGGGTGAGTTGTGGAGTGGGGAGAAAAAGCCGTCAGGGGGGAATCTGACGGCTTTTTCGTGTTTGAAGTGAAGATGGAACGTCGGACAGAGGTACTGCCGATGCATCTCGCGCACTAACGTTGCCGAATAATTGAACAGCAACCGCTCCGTAGCCCAGGGTTTAAACCCTGGGCCAGTGAAGCAACGTCAACACGCGAGATGATACGCCTCCGGCTCTGCATGACTGGTTTACTACTCGCTCTGCTACTCCATTTTGCTCAGGAAAAACGACACTAGAAACCCCAGCACCGTGATAAAGCCCGTGAAGTTGTGGGCCACGTCGAATGCTTCCGGAATCATGGTATCGGCAATCATGGCCAGCACGGCTCCGGCTGATACGGCCATGGTAGCAGCTACCACCTCGTCGGAGAACTGGCTGAACACGGTGTAGCCGGCCAGCGAGGCCACGCCCGAAATCAGGGCAATACCGGCCCACAGCAGCAGCACGTAGCGGGCCGGGCGGCCGGCCTTGCGCATGCCGGAGGCGCTGGAAAGGCCTTCGGGCAGGTTGGAAAGGAAGATGGCCACCACGGCCACCACGCTCACGCCGCCGCCCGCCAGCATGCTCAGCCCGATAACGATGCTCTCAGGAATGCCGTCCAGCAAGGCTCCAATGGCCAGCGCCAGGCCATTATCGTCGCCGCTTTCGGAGCCTTCGGTCTGCCCCTGTTGCACGGCGGTGCGCTCCTGCTGCTGATGCTCGCCGGAGCGTTTGCGGTGCTTGGCCCCGTGGCGGGCCAGCAGCCAGTTGGCCAGCGTGAAAGCCCCCGCGCCACCCAGAAACCCCAGCGCCGTGGCCGTGAAGCCGCCCTTGTGGTAGGCTTCCTCCATCAGTTCCAGCGAAAGAGTGGCAATCAGCACGCCGCTGCCAAAGGCCATAATGGCCGCAATCAGCCGCTGCGGCACCCGCATGAAATAGCCTGCCGCCGCACCCAGCAGCAGTGCCGACCCCGACACAAGCCCCCAAAAACCGGCTTGCGCCCACATCGGAAAGGTCATAACTCGTTGGTTTGATTGATATTGATTGTCAAGTACAGAGTACTTAATTCTTACAGGAATGCTGCCGTCAGGCAACAGAATAGCGGGCAAGTGTAGCCTGCACCGTCACATCGGACAAGCCGGCCAGCTCCACTTTCTTGAACGGGGCGGTGTGGCCGCTCAGCAAAGTCAGCTGCGACTTCGGCAACCCAAACACTTCGGCCAGATACGCCAGCAGGCAGGCGTTGGCCTTGCCATCCTGCGGGGGCGCGTGCAGGCGCACCGTAATGGTGCCGTCCGGGGATACCAGCAGGGCGTTTTGGCGGGCGTTGGGCTTGGCCTTCAGATGAAGCACGGCCATGCCGCTACGCCGGGTCGTTGTAGGCGTCGTACACGTTCCAGGCCCAGATAACAAACGGCACCACAATGGTCCAGACCAGGAAAAAGCTGAGCGCGCCGCCTACGGCCCAGATCAGAAAGGCCTTCAGAATCTGTCCCTTGATGAGCTGCCCCAGGCCAGGAATGAAAAACGAAAGCAAAGCCGGTACGCCGTAAGTAGGTTTCATATGGTTTTTGGTGATGAGGTGAATTTTGGTGATGAAGTGATGGGGTGATTGAGTGACAGGTGAACGGTCATGGGGTGACGTGGACAGCAAGTAAGGCAAAGCCAGTAACAAGAGGCCAAAGAGTGAATATTTTCACCTCATCACCTCATCACCTCATCACCAAAAATTACCTCACCCGTGCCTGGCCGAACGGGCATTGGTCGAGGATGACGCAGCGGCCGCAGGCGGGCGTGTGGAAGTAGCAGCACTTCTGGCCGTGGAACATCAGCGCCTCGTGGTGGTCGTAGACCTGCTGGGCATCCCAGCCGGTGGGTAGCAGGGCCTCCAGCAGCTTGTGAGCGGCCGCCTCGCCCACTTTAGGGCCGATGAGGCCCAGGCGCTGCGCCACGCGGTGGTGGTGGCTATCCACGGGCATAGCTGCAATGCGCAGGGTACTGAAGAGCAGCACCGCGGCGCTGGTTTTGGGCCCGATGCCCGGAATGGCTTCCAGCCAGGCCCGCGCCTCGGGCACCGGCAGGTCGGCCAGAAACTCCAGGTGGCAGGGGCCGCCGTTGCAGCGGGTGCTGATTTCGCGCAGCACAGCCTGAATGCGCGGGGCCTTCTGCTCGGGCCAGGTGCAGGCGCTGATGGCCTCCTGCACGGCTTCGGTGGGCGCATCGCGCACGGCCTCCCAGGTTGGAAACCGTGCCCGCAGTTCCTGGTAGGCCCGGTGCGAGTCGTGGTTGCGGGTGCGGTGCGAGAGCAGGGCGCTGACCAGCTCGCTGAGCGGGTCTTTGGTGCTGAAAAACGGGAAGGGCGCCCCGTACTCGGCGCACAGGCGCTCATGCACCAGCAGGGCTTTGCGGCGGCGCGCTTCCGTGTCGGCATCGGCGGCCGAAAAAAGGTCTGGTATCACACCTGCAGCCTACGCAGGTAAGGGCCCTGGCGTTGGCGGAGCGGCCGGTTTTGGCGCGCCCCGCCTCCCAGCTACTGCCCGCGGTTGTAGAGGCTGATGGCCTGCCGGACGTTGTTCTGGGTTTTGCCGCCCAGCACCAGCGGCACAATCATGAGGGGCAGGCTGGCATATACTAGCGGCGAAATAGCCGGCCCGTTGCTGTTGGGGTTGAGCGACTGGACCAGGCCGGCCACCAGCAGGCCCCCGGCCGCCACGTAGCTTAGTGTGGTGTAGGTCTGGTACTGGCGGGCCTGCAGCAGCAGGCTGGTCGCAGCCTGGTTGTCGGCGGTGGCCAAAGCCAGGGTGCGCACGTTCAAGTTCTCAATCGGGCCGTTGTCTTTGCTGAAATACTCGGTTTTGGTGGTGCGGTACATCGGCCCGCCAAAGCCGTAGGGGTATCCCCCAAACCCGCCGTAGCGGCCATAGCCCCCGAACCCGCCCATGCCGTTGCCGGCGTACTGGGTGCTGGTGATGGAGTAGAGGCTGATGCGGCCCACCTTGTCGCGGCGCAGCGTGGACTCGCGGGAAGAGCGGCCGGGCAGCGTGGTGCGCACGTAGAAGCCGGTTTCGTCTTCGTAGTAGCGCACCTGGTCCAGCTCGAAACGCTGCTGCCCATCCATGAGCAGGTAAGGGCGGCCCAGCAGCGGCTGCTTCACCAGCACATCGAATCCCTTATACACCTGCCCGGTTTTCAGGCCCACGCTGTAGCGGGTGGTAGCGGCCGGGGGCAGGGGGGCCTGCTGCGGCTGCGGAGTGGGCGCCGCGGGCGGAGCAGCCAGCTGGCGCGGGGCAGCCTGGCGGGCGGTGTCGGGGGCGGCCACAGGCGCGGCGGCGGCCGGGCGGCTGGTGGGCGGGGCCGGCGGCAGGGTGTTCAGCTCACGCGGAGCCTGCTGGGCCCGCACCACTGCGGGCGCGGCCAGCCCCAATCCCAACGACAGCAGCAAGGCAGAACGAAATAGCATACGAAAAGAGCAGAAGGGCGAAGGATGAGGCGCTACAACAAAAACGGCTTCTGGACGAAACCTGTGCGCCGATGCCGCAAAATAAGTGCCCGGTTTTGAGGGGGCGCTACGGCAGCTGCACCAGCCAAGCCCGGGCGGCGCTTTCGTCCTGAAAGTATTCGGCCTGAAAGGTATCGTTCTGCCCAACATGCAGCAGAATATTCTTTACAGAAGTCTGGTTGAAAATGTCTTCGCTGGTGATGATGGCCACGGCGCGGTAGCCAGCAGCCAGCGCCTGCGGAAAAAATGTTTCCTGAATCCACTGCTGGTCGGTGCGCGGAATCACGCGCATAGCGCGCAGGTCGCTCAGGGATTTGGCCGTGCCGTACTGCTGCTGTAGCTGCAGCAGCGCGTCGTGGGCTTCGCGCAGAGGGCCGCCGGTGGCAAAGCCGTTCCAAACCTGCACCAAGCCGGGGATGGTATCGTCGTAGTAGATGCGGGTGGTGTCGTTTTCGAATTTAAGCGTCATGATAAAGGATTCTTACTTATTTCTTATTTGAGCAGCTTTTCCAGCAGGCTCATGCTGTCTACCATGTCGGTAGTGGTTTCAAAATCAATGGGTTTGAGAATGTAGCCGCTTACACCCAGGTTCTGGGCATTGAGCCGGTCTACGTCCATGGCCGAGGTAGTGGTGATGAACACCGGAATGTCGGCCAGCTCGGGGTTGCGGCGGATTTCAGCCAGGAACTCGTGGCCGTTCATTTTAGGCATGTTCAGGTCCAGCAGAATCACTTCGGGCAGCGGCCGGATCGGCTCGATTCCGTTGCGACCCAGCAGCAAATCCAGGGCTTCCAGGCCATTGAAAGCCGTGTAGAGCTTGTGCTGAACGCTAAATTTCTCGAATGACTTCTTCACCGTCATGGTGTCAAAGAAATCGTCTTCTACAAGCAGTACGGAGCGCATAGTAGGGATGGAGTGATGGGGTGACAGGTGATAGGGCAATGAGAGAACAGGAGCTGAAGTTAAAGCTGATGGAAGACCAGAGTAAGAGCGTTACATCATCAACTCAGCACTTCATTCCCTCATCACCACCCTATTTGGTGGCCTCTTTTGGCCAAGTGAATACAAACGCAGCTCCCTGGCCGGCCGCCGACTCAACGTGGATGCTGCCTTTCTGCTCGTCAATAATCTTCTTAACGATGCTCAGGCCGATACCGGTGCTTTCGGCGGTGTGCCGGTCGCGCAGGGTCTGGAAAATGAGGAAGATCTTCTCGTGGTATTCGGGGGCAATGCCTGGGCCATCGTCCTGCACCCGAAACTCGTAGCACTTGCCCGCGTCGCGGCAGCCGATGGTGATGGTGCCGGCTTCCTTGTCGTGGTACTTGGCGGCGTTGCTCATCAGGTTGGTGAACACCTGCTGCAGGCTCAGGCGGTCGGTCTGGAATACCGGCAGCGAGTCGGCCAGCTCCACCCGAAAGCTCAGCGGCACCACCATTTCCGTGATTTCGCTGACCAGCTGCGCCACGTTCACTTCCTCGATGTGCTGCTCGGTGCGGCCCGCGCGGGCGTAGGCCAGCAAGCCGTTGATCAGGTCTTCGAGGCGGCTGAGGCGGCCCTTCATCATGCCCAGATACTGGCGCATTTGCTCGCTCAGCTCGCCGTGCAGCTCATCTTCAATCCACTTGACCACCGTCATCACGCCCCGCAATGGCGCTTTCAGGTCGTGGGAGGCCACGTAGGCAAACTGGTCGAGCTCCTGGTTTCGGTTTTTGAGGGCCGTGAAGTTCTCGTCCAGCGTCTGGGTCATGCGGTTGAGCGAAGTCGCCAGCTTGCCCAGCGTGTCGCGCTGCTGGTCCTGGCTGATCTTCACGCTGAAGTCGCCCTGCACCACCTGGTTGGCCAGGTTTTCGATGATTTCGATGCGCCGGGCCGTGTCTGTGTTGACGGTGGTCAGCTCCTGTTGTAGGCGCTGGTTGGCTTGCAGCTCGCGCGAGATTTTCGAGAACAGCCACAGCACAATCAGCACGGCCAGCACTGCCGACACGACGATGGCCAGCGGGCTGGTGTTTTCGTAGAAATCCTGGTTTTGGCGGCGCTGGTCGAGCAGCACGGTTTCGTCGGCCGTGATTTCATCCAGCAGCCGCCGGATATCGTTCAGCGCATTGGCGTCGGCCAGCACCAGGTCGCGGGCGGCCTCGGGCGAGGGCCGGACGCGCTGCCACTTGTTGAGCAGGGCCCGCTCGAAGGCAATCAGCTGCCGCAGGCTGTCGAGGCGGGTTTGCTGCGTGGGGTTGTCGCGGGTGAGCAGCTGCAGCGCATCGAAGTTGCGCAGGGCCCCGTCGAGGCTGGGTTGCACCTCGTCCAGGCGGGTGGAGTCGTCCAGCAGCAGATAGTTGCGCACGGCCAGCTGGGCGTCGCGGGTGCGCATGCGCATGTCGGAGGTGTGCTGCATCACCTGGTAGGTGTGCTCCACCTGCCGCGTGTAGAAGCTCAGCTGCTGAATGCTGCGGTAGGCCAGCAGCGAGGTGAGCGTGAGCACCAGCAGCGCCACCGTGAAGCCCAGAAGAATCTTGGTATTGAGTTGTAGCCGCATTTGCAGGAAAAAGGCGAAACCGAAAGTCAGCACGCTTACGCGTGTGCAAGGATAACGGTTGAGGTACGGAAAAGTGCGCCGCCGCTCGCCCCCGGCCCCGTATCTTTGGGGGCCCGCCCACCTGCCGGGCCCGTTTTTCGCTATGCCCGACCTCATTTCCAGCCCTCAGAACCCGCGCATCAAAAACCTGCTGCGCCTCCAGCAAAAGTCGTCGGAGCGGCGCGAGCAGGGCCTCACCATTATCGAAGGCCTGCGCGAGCTCACCATTGCCCGGGCTGCCGGGGTAGCCGTGCCCACGCTGTTTGTGTGCCCCGAACTGGCCGGCCCGGCCCGCCTGGCCGAGTTGCGCGCCCTGGCCGCCGGGGCCGCCACCGAGTGGATTGAGGTGTCGAAGCCGGTGTTTGAGAAGGTAGCTTACCGGGAGGGTTCCGATGGGGTGCTGGCCCTGGCCCAGCCGCCGCGCCACACGTTGGCCGCGCTGAAGCTGCCGGCCGCGCCGTTGCTGCTGGTGCTGGAAGCTGTGGAGAAACCCGGCAACCTGGGGGCCATCCTGCGCACCGCCGACGCCGCCCGCGCCGACGCCGTCATCATCTGCGACCCGCGCACCGACCTCTACAACCCCAACGCCATTCGCAGCAGCATCGGCTGCATCTTCACGGTGCCCACCGTGGCCACCACCCGGCAGGAGCTGCTGAGCTGGTGCGAGCAGCATGGCATCCGCACCTACGCCGCCGCCCTCACCGACCACGCCCGCCCCTACACTCAGTACGACTTCCGCGGCCCCACCGCCTTCGTGATGGGCACCGAAGCCGACGGCCTCACGCCCGAGCTCATGCAGGCCTGCACCGAAACCATCATCATCCCGATGGGCGGCTACATTGATTCGCTGAACGTGAGCACCGCCACGGCCATCCTCACGTTTGAGGCGGTGCGCCAGCGCGGCTAAACGCCGGGCGCGGCGGCGGCGGTACGCCGGCGCCACAGCAGCAGGCCGCCGGCCGCCAGCAGCAGCAACAGGCCCGCCAGCATGGTGCCCACCATCATGCGCAGCGAAACCGGGTAGAGCAGGCTGCCGCCCATGAATACGGCCACCCCCAGCCACCACAGTGCCTCCAGGCTCCGCGGCCCGGTGCGCAAGGGCACCACCCGGATGGTTTCGGGCTGCGCGGGCGGATAGAGCACGTATTTGAGCCGGTGGTAGTCGTGCAGCAGCAACCCCAGAGTCAGGATCAGGAAGCCCAAGGTCAGGTACGGCGTGCCCGTCCAGTGCTGCGACCAGGTGAGCATCACGATGCCTACCCACATGGGCACCAGCATCAGGGCCCCCAGCAGCGCAAACCGGCCCGTGAGCAGCAGCAGCCCAATCAGCAGCTGCGCCACCCCAATGAAGCGGGCAAAGATTTCCAGACTGTGCTTGGCCAGAAAGGCGTGGTCCATGGGCGGGCCCATCAGGCCGGGCAGGTGATTGTCGGAGAGCTTGTAGAGGCCGCCGCCCAGCATGAGCGCGCCCAGCAACAGGCGCGCACCACCCACATAGAGCCGCCGCCACCAGCCGCCCGCCCAGAAGGCCACGGCCGTAGCCAGCAGCGGTAGCACAATGGTCAAAGCGTAGAGTAGGGTAACGGGCGGCATGATGGAGGTAGTGGTACAGCGGGCTAAATAACGGAAGCTTCGGCGGCACTACCGCTGCAACTAAGTTCTTTGTGAGGCAACACTAGGTACCAGCCCTAGAGCAGCCGCTAGGCGTGCCAGACCAGTTCGCCGGCCCGGGCCGTGGCCTGGGCGTTCAGCTCGTTGTCAAACAACCAAAAATCAGCCGCATAGCCGGCCGCCAGGCGCCCCAGTTGCCCGTCAAGACCCAGCACGCGGGCCGGGTACAACGACGCCATGCGCAAGGCCTCTGGCAGCGGAATACCGGCGTGTTGCACACAGTTGCGTACTGCCTGCGGCAGCGTGAGGGCCGAGCCGGCCAGCGTGCCCTGCACATCCACAAAGTGGTTGGCTTGGCGCCGAAACCGGTAGGCGCCCTGCGCGCTTTCCGTCACGGCATCCGTAATCAGAAACAGCCGCTCCCGCATAATCTTGTGGCTGATGCGCACCGAGGCAAAGTCGCAATGCACGCCATCGGCAATGATGCTGGCGCTGGCCGTGGCCGCATCGTACGCAGCGCCCACTAGTCCTGGCTCCCGCCCCTGCAGCGCCGACATGGCATTGAACAGGTGGGTAGCGGCGGAAAATCCGCCATCGAAGCCCGCCATAGCCTGGGCGTAGGTGGCATTGGAGTGGCCGGCCGACAACACCACGCCGGCCTCACGCAGGCGGGCTGCTACGGCAGGTGGCGTAAGCTCGGGAGCCAGAGTCATCATGCGCAGCACGTCGTCGGCCAACGCCAGCAACTCGTTGGCTTCCGCTACGGTGGGGGCTTTGATAAACTCAACCTGATGCGCGCCTTTCTTTGTCGGGTTGAGGTAGGGGCCTTCCAGATGAATGCCCAGCAGGCCCGGTAGGTGCCGATGTGCCCGGCCTATCTCCAGCGCCTCCCGCATCAGGGGCCAGGCATTGGTAGGCATGGTAGCCAGCACGCCGGTGGTACCGTGCCGAAAGGCGTGGGCCGTGAGGGTTTCCAGGGCGGCCAGGTCGGGCTGCACTGAAAACAGCCGGCCGTTGGCACCATACACCTGTAGATCGAGCAGGCCCGGCGCCAGCTGCAGTCCGCGCCCATCTACGGCCGGAATATCGGTGGGGCCCTGCGCGTCGGGCACTACTCCGCCAAGGCGCCCATCTGCCATAACAAGCAGGCTGTGCTGAGTAAGCACTTCAGCCCCGGTATAAAGGGTGCAGTTGTAAAGCCGGTAGCGCATAAGATATCAGGGCAAGAGCAGTCGTGTGGCCGCAAGATCGGGGAGCCCGCGCAATTACGCTGCCGCTTACCTTCGTGTGGCTCCGTATCGGCGGCCAGTTGCCCTCCGCTATGGCATCCAGATAACCACTTCCTGAATCAACTATTCATGTCTGTTCAGCATCGTGCATTCCTCGTTCATGGCGGCGTGCAAGGCGTATTTTTCCGGCAGTCGGCGCGGCAGCAGGCCGAAAAGCTAGGCATCAGCGGCTACACCCGCAACAACCCCGACGGCACCGTGACCATCGAAGCCGAAGGTCCGGCCGAAGCGCTGGACACTCTGCAGGCCTGGTGCCAGCATGGCCCGCCTGCCGCGCAGGTTACCAAAGTAGACGTGGCCGCCAGGCCGGTACGGCATTATACCGGGTTTGAGGTGCGACGGTAGCGCCACCTGTGGACTTACACGCGGCGCAGTTCCTGCACCTGCACATCCAGCGCATCGGCGGCGTAGAGCAGGGGCGGGCCCAGCGGCGTGGGCAGGCCGTGGCTTTCTACCAGCGTGGAGTTCCACTCCTGCAGCGTGGCTTCCCGCAGTGCCCAGGGCTCGTGCCAGAGGCGGCCACGCCATAGGTCGGTTCCGTGCTGGTGGGGGCGTACCGTATGGCCGGCCGTGTAGAGATGATACCGCTCCGTGAGGAAATAGGCCAGCGTGCCCGGTTGCGCCAGCGGCATCGCGGCTCCCGGCGTCCAGGTAGCAGCGAAGGTGGCGGGAGCCACGCCGCGGTGGGTGCGCTCGGCCACAGCCCGCAGCGTACCGGCCGTTTCGGTCAGGCTGATGCGGGCGTGCAGGTAGGGCAGGTGAAACAGCGTGCGCGCCGCCCACACCCCCAGCGGCTGCGTAGCATCCAACGACAGAAACCACACGCCCGGCACACCGTCGAGGGTGGCGTAGGTGCGCACGTTCAGCTCGTGCAGGGCGCTCAGGCCCGGCACGGCCGGCAGCCCCAGCGGCCGGATGTGGCTCATCGTGAACGGCACCACGCCCAGCCACGCCTGCCCCTCAAACGTGTCGACCTCCAGCCGGGCCGGCAAATAGGGGCGGAGCAACTCGGGAGGCACAGGCCAGTGCGCAAACAGCAGGTTGCTCCAGCGCTGGCCCATCAAGTGCAGGCGGCGGGCAGTGGCAGGGGAGGGCGGCAAGGAGGCAGGGAGTGTCACTGATAGCGTAAAACGTAAGAGAGGCATAACCAATGGCTATGCCTCTTCACAACTCGATAAAATCGAGTTAGTTATTATCGAGCCCTTTAGCCAGCAGCAACGCAGTCTACAATTTGCTGACACGCTTGGTAACGGTGCCCGTCGCATCCGTCAGGCGGAGGATATAAACGCCTGCCGCAAAGCGTGACAAATCAAGTGGCGAAGACGTAAGGTCTGTGAACTGCGTTTCTGATAACACTCGCCCCTGAACATTCAGTAGCGTGACGTGCTTCGAGCCGGCCGTGCTGGACTGAATGGTAAGTGTATGCGCCACTGGGGTGGGATACACCTGCCACGCGCTGGCAGGTGCCTTTCTAGTGTTGAGAATGGTTTGCTCGAAAGCGTAATCTTTCACTGTAATCGTGACATCACCTATAGCTGCTTGAGTCGCCACTCTAACCCAACCATACCGCCATGGCGCAGAGGCAGTCGTTCGAAAGCGTATGCCCATGTATCTGTCTACGCCTGGTAAATAACCACCCACTGTTCTATAAGACTCTGTCACTACACGCTCCACCCATACGAAAGAAGCTTCGGTAGGCCAAGCGGCTTTTCCGAGCCAACTGTCAACGTAAGACGAATTAGTCGTCGTTTGAGGTAATTGTGCCTCTATAACACCTGCTGCGCTATAGCCAAGAATAAAACCATGATTATAAGAGGCAGTGGGTGAAATGGAGTGAGAACAACCAATTTCAATGTTGTCATGCAAGGGGCGTATCATTGCACGAGTTTCCCAACCAGTTCGTCCTACAGGTGGGGTATAGAAGATGTTGCGTGCAGTCCATCGCAAGTCATAGATGCCATCCAAATTCAAGTCGAGCGAATCAGATAGCAGCCCATTCGGAGTTCTTAAGACTGTTACTCGATCAGGAATGATATCTGTATAGGCAACTCCGTTGGTCTGGCCAGCTACGATACTTTGGCCGTTGGCGGTGAAATGCCCACTCAGGAACGTGACTCCCAACGCTAAGAATATAACTCGCTTCATAGTTGTAATAGTCAGTTTCTATTAAACATAGCGAATAAAAGCACCATAACGACAAAGCGCCGGACAATTCTTGTCCGGCGCTTTTGTCGTTATGGTGCAGACAGTTAGTCTACTTTCTTGGCCGAGCGCAGGCGCTCGTTTTCGTCGAGCAGAATCTTACGCATCCGGATCGACTTCGGCGTTACCTCCAGGTACTCATCCTTCTGGATGTATTCCATGGCTTCTTCCAGCGAGAACTGGCGCTTCGGGATGATCTTGGCGTTGTCGTCGGTGCCCGACGCGCGCATGTTGGTGAGCTTCTTGCCTTTCTGGATGTTGATGGTCAGGTCGTTCGGGCGGGTGTGCTCGCCGATAACCTGGCCGGCGTATACTTCTTCGCCTGGATCAACGAAGAATTCGCCACGGTCCTGCATCTTGTCGATGGTGTAAGCGGTACCAACACCGGTATCCATCGAAATCAGCGAACCAGCAATACGGCCGGGGATTACGCCTTTGTGCGGCTCGTAGGCCGAGAAGCGGTGGTTCATGATGGCCTCACCAGCGGTGGCGGTCAGCACGTTGTTGCGCAGGCCGATCAGGCCGCGGGCCGGAATGTTGAACTCCAGGTGCTGCAGGTCGCCTTTCGGCTCCATGATGGTCAGCTCACCCTTCCGCATCGTCACCAGCTCGATTACCTTACCGGCAGTTTCCTCTGGTACGTCCACTACCAGGTGCTCGATGGGCTCCAAACGGTTGCCTTTTTCATCTTCCTGGAACAGCACCTGCGGCTGGCCTACCTGCAGCTCAAACCCTTCGCGGCGCATCGTTTCGATCAGTACCGACAAGTGCAGAATGCCGCGGCCGTACACCAGGAACGAGTCCTCACGGTCGGTTTCCTTCACGCGCAGGGCCAGGTTTTTCTCGGTTTCTTTGAACAGGCGGTCACGCAGGTGACGCGAGGTCACGAACTTACCTTCCTTACCGAAGAACGGCGAGTTGTTGATGGTGAACAGCATGTTCATCGTCGGCTCGTCGATGCTGATGGTGGTCAGCCCTTCGGGGTTTTCAGCGTCAGCGAGGGTGTCGCCGATGTCGAAGCCTTCGATGCCCGTTACGGCGCAGATTTCGCCTGAGCTAACTTCGGAAACCTTGGTGCGGCCGAGGCCTTCGAACACCTGCAGTTCCTTGATTTTAACTTTCTTGATGGTGCCATCGCGCTTCACCAGGCTCATGTTGGCGCCTTCTTTCAGCGTACCGCGGTGTACGCGGCCGATGGCGATACGGCCCACGAACGACGAGTAGTCGAGCGAGGTAACTTGCATCTGAGGCGTGCCGTCCAGGGTCGGAGCTGGCGGAATCGAGGCCACTACGGCGTCGAGCAGCGGAATGATGCTGTCGGTTTTAACTTTCCAGTCGGTGCTCATCCAGCCCTGCTTCGAGGAGCCGTACAGCGTCACGAAGTCCAGCTGGTCTTCGGTGGCGCCGAGGTTGAACATCAGGTCGAAAACTTGCTCGTGCACCTCGTCAGGGCGGCAGTTTTCCTTGTCGACTTTGTTCACCACCACGATGGGCTTCAGGCCCAGGTCGATGGCTTTGCCCAGTACGAAGCGGGTCTGGGGCATGGCACCTTCGAAGGCATCAACGAGCAGCAATACGCCGTCGGCCATCTTCAGTACGCGCTCCACCTCGCCGCCGAAGTCGGCGTGACCAGGGGTGTCGATGATGTTGATTTTAACGTCTTTGTACCGTACCGATACGTTTTTAGAGACGATGGTGATGCCTCGCTCACGCTCCAGGTCGTTGTTGTCGAGGATCAGGTCGTCGAACTGCTGATGCTCATCGAACAGCTTCGAGGCATGAATGATCTTGTCCACGAGCGTGGTCTTGCCGTGGTCAACGTGGGCAATAATGGCGATGTTCCGGATGTTCTGCATACAAAGGGGTTTCCGGGCGCAAAGGTACGGAATGTTTGTCGCAAATAAATTACAGTAATCAATTGTTAATGAGAGAGGAAGAATCGGGCAAGCCCGGCAGGCCAACTGGCTGGGCTGCTGCGTCTCTACGGCAACCCCGCCGGAAGATTGCGGCTGGCAAGGCCGAACCCGGGCCCGCTTGCGTATGTTCTAGCCGTAGCCTGCCCAGCGCGGGTTTTTGCTTTCTTCTGTACCCATCTTCTTTTCTCTCTCTTATGCGCTCCTCTTTCCTAATTGTGCTGCTGTCGGTGCTGACGCTGAACACGGCCTGCTCCCAGAAAAAAAACACCCGCACCGACGCCAAAATGGACGCCGCCGACTCGCCGCGGACTGCTACGGCCCCTTCCGGCGCGGCCAAAGTCTACCCCAAGCCCAAGCCGATAACCGGCAAGCCCGACGAGTTTCCGGTGCGCAAAACCGACGCCGAGTGGCGCAAGCAGCTCACCAAGGAGCAGTATTACATCCTGCGCGAGCAGGGCACCGAGCGGCCCTTCAACAACCCCTACCACGACAACCACGAGAAGGGCAACTACTACTGCGCCGCCGACCACAACCTGCTGTTCTCATCGGAAACCAAGTTTGAGAGTGGCACCGGCTGGCCCAGCTTCTGGGCGCCGGCCACCGAAAACAGCCTGAAAGTAACCGCCGACAATACCATGGGTATGAGCCGCGACGAGCTGGTGTGCGCCAAGTGCGGCGGCCACCTCGGCCACGTCTTCAACGACGGCCCCAAGCCCACCGGCCTGCGCTACTGCATGGATTCCTACGGCATGACGTTCGAGAAGGCCAAGTAAGCGTAGCCTGACCGACTTGGGCGCCGCCATACATGGCGCTCTGCTGTACTTTTGCTGAACGGCCCGCTGGCAATCCAAGCCAGCGGGCCGTTTCGTTTGTTATAGCCCAAAACGGTGGCTGGGGCGTGTTTTCGCCGGCCACAGCAATTTGTGCCATCCAATCAATCCGCCTAATCCGCGATTCTCATGTCCACTCAAGTTCATTCTGATGCCATTGCCGGCCTGCAGGAGGCCCTTGCCCCGGCCCGGCAGCAGCTGGTAGCCCACGGCGTGTACCAGTCGTTGCACTCGCTCGACGATTTGCGCGTGTTCATGCAGCACCACGTGTTTGCCGTCTGGGATTTCATGTCGCTGCTGAAGGCGCTGCAGCGGGAGCTGACCTGCGTGGAGGTGCCATGGGTGCCCCGCGGCAACCCCGCCACCCGCCGCCTCATCAACGACATCGTGCTGGAAGAGGAAACCGACGTCGACCCCGAAGGCCGCCCCGCCAGCCACTTCGAGCTGTATTTGCGCTCCATGCGCGAGTGCGGCGCCGACACCGCTCCGATTGAGCGACTGCTGGCCGCCCTGGCGCAAGGCGCCACCGTAGCCGAGGCCCTGGAAGCAGCCGACGCCCCGGCCTCGGTGCGCGAATTCGTGCTTGATACGTTCCGCATCATCGAGTCGGGCCAGCCGCACGCCGTGGCCGCCGCCTTCACGTTCGGCCGCGAAGACGTCATCCCGGACATGTTCCGCCACCTCGTGCACGACCTGCGCCAGCGGTTCCCCGGCCAGCTTGACACGTTCACCTACTACCTGGACCGCCACATTCAGCTCGACGAGGAGGTGCACACGCCTTTGGCCCAGCAAATGGTGCGCGACCTGTGCGCCGACGACGCCACCCGCTGGCAGCAGGCCGAGGAAACGGCCGTGCGCTGCATGCAGGCCCGCGTGGGCCTTTGGGACGGAATCCGGGCGGCGCTGGCGCCGCGCGTGGCCGGGTAATGCGGCCCGGGCCAACCCAATAGGGCGGGAAGTCGTTGTTAGGAAAGGCCGCGCCAGCTTCGGGGCGGTCGGCCTTACTTTCTGTATGAAAACGATTCGTGTTTATCCGCTGTGCGGCTTGCTGCTGCTGGGGGCTTCGGGCCTGCTAAGCTCCTGCTTCACGTCGCAGGAAACCTCCAATGAGGTGGCCCGGCCCACGGCCGCGCCCGCCGAAATCCGCACCGATGCCGACCGCCAGGCGGCCTACAACAGCGGCGGCGGCTACGGTGGCTCCGTGCCCGACGCCACGCCGGGCCGCGTGCAGCTCGGCGAGCAGGCCAGCGGCATCAACTCGCGCAAGCGCCCGGAAAGCCTCAACACCAACGAGGCCAACACCACCTCGCAGGAAACTCGCCTGCGTCGCCTCAATGGCGCCCCGGTCGATACCGTGCGGCGGCCCTAGCTACGCCTCAGGCCTCCCGATAACACACCGGCCCGCTACCTCCTGAGAAGTAGCGGGCCGGTGTGTTGTGGAGGGGCAGGGGGGCTAAGCCTCTGGATTGTTGGTCGGAGCCGGCGTATTGTCGGTGCTGGCAGCGGCGGGCTTTGGCGCGGCGGCAGCGCGGGAGCGGGACGCCGCGGGCCGGGCGGCCGGCTTGGCCGGAGCTGCCTTAGAGGCTGGTGCGGCGGCGGGTTTCGCGGCCGCGGTTTTGGCTGCCGGCTGCTGGCGGGAGGCGGCCGGTTTAGCGGCTGGCTTAGCTACCGCGCGGGCGGCGGGCTTAGCCGGAGCGGCGGCCGTCGTGGGGTCCGATTCGGTGGAAATGCTGTCGGAGGCGGCGGCGGTGCCGTTTTCGTGGTGGCGCACTATCGTGTGCAAGGCCTGCTCAAACAGGTGCTCCATGTCGGCGTCGAGGCGCTGGGTGGCATCTTTCACCACTTCCTGCAGCTTGGCCTTGGTTTCCTTGCGGATGCGCTTCACCACTTCGCTGATGCGGCCATCCAGCTCTTTCTGCAGCTGCTTGGCGGCCGTCTTCAGAGCTTTTTTCTGCGACGCCTTCTTGCCCGCGCGGGTGTCGGAAAGGGCGCTGGCGGTGTTTTTGGCAGCTTTGGCGGCTTTCTTTTGGGCCTTTACAGCCGGGTCTTTTTCCTTCTTTGCCTTCTTGGCAGATTCCTTTTGGTCGGGGTTCTTCATGGCTTGAAAAATGGGGGAAAAGGAGGTAGCTGGCCCGTAGTACGCAAAATGCCGCCGTAGGTAGCCGAAATATAGAAGGATTAATAGGTAAAGTTGCTGGCCGCCCCATTGCGCTGCCTGGCGCCGGCCTTCCCGCAACCAGCCGGCGGTGGCCCATTGCCGAAGTAGCCTGTGCGCGCCTACCGGCGGCATTCCTCTTTATTCCTCGTTCCTTTGCACTCCCGTTGGCTGCCCGGCCGCGGCTTTCTTTCGATTTAGTTGATTTCTGCCCCCGATATGGCCTCTCTTCCCCAACGCTACACCGTTACGGCCGCGCTGCCCTACGCCAACGGCCCCGTGCACATCGGCCACCTGGCCGGCGTGTACCTGCCCGCCGACATCTACGTGCGCTACCTGCGCGCCCAGCAGCGCGACGTAAAATTCATCTGCGGCTCCGATGAGCACGGCGTGCCCATCACCATCCGGGCCCAGAAGGAGGGCGTCACGCCCCAGCAGGTGGTCGATAAGTACCACGCCATCATCCGCGACTCGTTCCAGGATTTCGGCGTGTCGTTCGATATCTACTCGCGCACGTCCTCCCAAACGCACGCCGAGGTAGCCAGCGGCTTCTTCAGGAAGCTCTACGAGGAAGGCAAGTTCATCGAGCAGACCTCCGAGCAGTACTATGATGAGAAGGCCGACCAGTTTCTGGCCGACCGCTACATCGTGGGCACCTGCCCCAACTGCGGCAACGAAAACGCCTACGGCGACCAGTGCGAGAAGTGCGGCACCTCACTCAGCCCCACCGAGCTCATCAACCCGCGCTCCATGCTGAGCGGCAACCACCCCGTGCTGCGCGAAACCAAGCACTGGTACCTGCCCCTGGACCAGTACGAGCCCTGGCTGCGCGAGTGGATTGTGGAAGGCCACAAGCAGGACTGGAAGGCCAACGTGTACGGCCAGTGCAAATCGTGGATTGACCAGGGCCTGCACCCCCGCGCCGTAACCCGCGACCTGGATTGGGGCGTGCCCGTGCCGGTTGCCGGGGCCGAAGGCAAGGTGCTGTATGTGTGGTTCGATGCGCCCATCGGCTACATTTCGGCCACCAAGGACCTGTTGCCCGATACCTGGGAAACGTACTGGAAGGACTCCGAAACCAAGCTGGTGCATTTCATCGGCAAGGACAACATCGTGTTCCACTGCATCATCTTCCCGACGATGCTCAAGGCCCACGGCGACTACATCCTGCCCGATAACGTGCCCGCCAACGAGTTCCTGAACCTGGAAGGCGACAAAATCAGCACGAGCCGCAACTGGGCCGTGTGGCTGCACGAGTACCTGCAGGACTTCCCCGGCCAGGCCGACGTGCTGCGTTACGTGCTCTGCGCCAACGCCCCCGAAACCAAGGACAACGACTTCACCTGGAAAGACTTCCAGGCCCGCAACAACAACGAGCTGGTGGCCAACCTCGGCAACTTCGTGAACCGGGCCGTGGTGCTCACCCACAAGTTCTTTGAAGGCAAAGTACCCGCCGCCGTGGGCTTCACCACCGAGGACGAGGACGTACTGCGCCAGCTGCAGGAGTTCCCGGCCCGCATCGGGGAGCTGATTGACAACTACCGCTTCCGCGACGCCCTGAACGAGCTGATGAACCTCTCGCGCCTCGGCAACAAGTACCTGGCCGACCAGGAGCCCTGGAAGCTCATCAAAACCGACGAGGCCCGCACCGGCACCGTGCTGCACGTGTCGCTGCAGCTGGCCGCCGCCCTCGTCACGCTGCTGGAGCCCTTCCTGCCCGAAGCCGCCGCCCGCCTGGGCCGGATGCTCAACACCGAGAAAGGCACTTGGCCCCAGGCCGGCCGCCCCGACGCGCTGCCCGCCGGCCACCAGCTGGCCGAAGCCGCGTTGCTGTTCACCAAAATCGAGGATGCCACCGTGGAAGCCCAGGTGCAGAAGCTGCTAGACACCAAGAAAGCCAACGAACTGGCCGCCGCCGTAGCCGCCCCCGCGAAAGAGGATGTGAGCTTCGAGCAGTTCCAGCAGATGGATCTGCGCATCGGCACCATCGTGGCCGCCGAGAAGGTCGCCAAAACCAAAAAGCTGCTCAAGCTCAGCGTAGACCTCGGTTTCGATGAGCCCCGCACCATCGTATCAGGCATTGCTGAGCACTTCCTGCCCGAGGCCCTCATCGGCCAGCAGGTGCAGGTGCTGCTCAACCTCGCCCCCCGCGAAATCAAAGGCATCCAAAGCCAGGGCATGCTCCTGATGGCCGAAAACGCCGACGGCGTGCTCAGCCTCATGCAGCCCAGCAGCTCCGTGCGGCCGGGTTCGGGAGTGGCGTAAGCCGCTACCCGATAACAATAGAACGTCATTCAGAGCGAAGCGAAGAATCTCGCTAGAGGGTATATCGATTGATTACCCTCTAGCGAGATTCTTCGCTTCGCTCTGAATGACGTTCTGCTTTTACAGGATGGCCTGAATGCGAGGTTTACTTCACGTTCACCACGTTCATGGCCCGCTCTACGCCCATAGCGCCAAAAGCCAGCACAGCTTCGGCGGCTTTTTCCAGGCGGCCTTCCAGATCGATGTTTTCATCGGCGGAGAAGGGGCTGAGCACGTAATCCACCTGGCGGCCTTTGGAGAAGCTAGAGTCGATGCCGAAGCGCAGGCGGGCGTACTCGTCAGAGCCCAGGGTTTCCTGGATGTGCTTGAGGCCGTTCTGGCCGCCGGCCGAGCCTTTGGCTTTCAGCCGCAGTTTGCCGAAGGGGAGGGCCAGGTCGTCGGTGACGACTACCATGTTTTCCTTGGTGAGCTTGAGTGTGCTCAGCCAGTGGGCCGCCGCCTTGCCGCTCAGGTTCATGTAGGTGGTGGGCTTCACCAGCACGTAGGTGTGGCCCTTGTGCTTGATTTCGGTGGTGAAGGCATGGCGGCCCAGCTGCCAGGGCGCGGCGTCGTGTTTGCGGGCCAGGTAGTCGCCCACCATAAAGCCCACGTTGTGGCGCGTATCGGCGTATTCCGGCCCGATGTTGCCCAGGCACAGCACAAGAAACTTCATATCACGGATTTAGACGGATTCTTCGGATTTCACGGATGCAAAGTTGCGCAGCCGGAACAGCAATATTCTGCTGGCCCGGCCCTCAACGCACACAAAAAAAAGCCGCCCTGCGAGCAGGACGGCTTTTTGGGTTGGAAAGGCAGGTATGCCGCGTCGTCCACAAAATCCGTGAAATTCGCTTACATCCGTGCCAATCCGTGATCCTTATTTGTCGGCCGACATCTGGCCTTTCAGGGCACGTGGGATGGCCACGGTAGCAATAGGAGCCTGCTCGTTGGTCAGGATGGTGTAGTTGTTTGGCACAACTTTGCTCACCTTGATCGACTTGCCGAGGCCCAGCTCCGAGATGTCTACTTCTACGAATTCGGGCAGGTTTTCGGGGGTAGCACGTACGCGGATTTTGCGCAGCTTGCTCACCAGCTTGCCACCGGCCAGTACGCCTGGCGAAACGCCTACGTACTTCACAGGCACGTCCATCTTCACTTCTTTGCCTTCCTGCAGCTCCAGGAAGTCAACGTGCAGCAGCATTTCGTTTACAGGGTGGAACTGGGCATCCTGTACGATGGCGCTGTAGTGCGTGCCTTCCACGTTCAGGTCCACGATGTGAACTTCGGGCGTGTACAGCAATTCGCGGAAGAGGATAGCGGGGGCGGAGAAGTGAACCTGCTCTTTGCCACCGTACAGTACGCATGGTACGTACGATTCGAGGCGGATAGCCTTGGCGTCCTTCTTACCGAGATTCGCTCTTTTAAACCCTACAATCTCGAGGCTTTTCATAAAAGTGTGCTTTTGAGGAAAAAACGCGTGCCCAAAGCAGGCAAACGGGCCGCAAAGATAGGCGGATTATCCGACAATAGAAACCCGAATCTGCCTTTCTGCTGCTGCGCGGGCCGGGTGGCCTACTGCCCGCCGTTGGTGGCAGGGCCCATCTGCTGCTCCACTGTCTGGGCAGCCTGCTGGCGGGCCTGCAGCTGGCGCACGTAGTCGCGGGCGTTGGCGAGCTGGTAGTCGTAGGCGGCTTTGCGGGCAAAGTCCACGGCGCTGCTCAGGCTGCCGTTCATCTCGTGGTACACGGCCAGGTTGTAGCAGGCGCGGCCCGCCACTTTGGGGTCGGCGCTTTGGGCGGCCTGGCGCCATACCGTGGCGGCCTGCTCCCAGTCCTCGGCCTGCACCCGCACGTTGGCCTGGCGCAGCAGCTCGTCGCGCTTGGCGCGGGTGTACACTTCCCGCGAGAGGTTCACGTAGGAAGGCGCAATCCGCCGGGCGTACTGGTCGCCGATGCGGGTGGAGACGCGCCGGATGCACTCCTCGGGAGCGGGCAGGCCGCGCAGGGCCTGCTGGTAGGTGTCGCCTTCACTCACAAAATTGAGGCGGTCTTCCTGGCGGGCCTGGTCTACCACCAGCCCCTGCGGGCCATATGTGCGGAAGCCCGTCACCACGCGCATGCTCATGTGCACCACCGTAACCGGCACCTTGCGGTCGGGCTTGTCTTTCTCCTTGATGATACGCTCCTCCACGCTCTGGCTGAGCTGCATGTCTGAGTCGAAGGCTTCCAGCACCACCAGCCCGTCTACCTGCGAGCGGCGGCACACTTCGCGCACGTAGTCGGGGGCCATGGGCGGCAGGAAGAACTCGCGGGTGCGGCCCAGCAGCTGTAGGCTGGCCGGCGTCACGCGGAAACGAGGGCTGTTGCGCATCAGGGCCTCGCCCACGCTCATCGTGCACGACTCGGCCCCGGCGCGGTCTACCAGCGGGCCTTCGCCGGTGAAGATGCCTTCCAGCACATCAAAGAACTTGTCGCGGCGGCTTTCGGGCAGTACGCGGTTGGCGGTGGCTATGCGCTGCATCTGCACGGGCATCGACACCGAAGCCGGCGCTAGGGCCTGCATGTGCACAGTGGTGGTGCAGCTGGCCAGCCCACCCAGGGCCAGCATAGCAGTGAGGCAGCAAAGGAGTAGAGGACGTTTCATGGCGCAGAATAAAAATAAAAAACAGAAAGGGGAACTTTTTACAGTTCCCCTTTCAAGACCGTGCCAAAGCTGCGCCAACCGCGGCGGCGCTTTGGTTTTTCCAGTGATTTTATCCTGCGCCAAAGGCGCCGCTACACAAACAGCGAGCTGATGCTCTCGTGCGACACCACGTTGTGAATGGCCTGCGCAAACAGCGGGGCCAGCGAAATTACCTTCACCTTCGGGTTTTCCTGCTTCAGCGGAATGGTGTCGGTAATAACCAGCTCTTCCAGCGCCGAGTTCAGAATCCGCTCGTGGGCCGGGCCGCTCAGCACGCCGTGCGTAATCACGGCCCGCACCGACTTGGCGCCGCGCTCCATCAGCAGCTCGGCGGCTTTGCAGATGGTGCCGGCCGTGTCCACGATGTCGTCCACGAGCACCACGTTCATGCCGGTTACGTCGCCGATTACCTGCATCGAGGCAATTTCGTTGGCCCGCAAACGCATCTTGTCGCAGACCACGATTTCGGCCCCGAACTTCTTGGCGAAGCCGCGCGTGCGCACCACACCGCCCACGTCGGGCGAGGCAAAGATGAGGTTCTCCAGGTTGAGCGACTTGATATAAGGGGCCGTGACGGTGGCGCCGTCCAGATGATCAACCGGAATATCGAAGAAGCCCTGGATCTGGCCGGCGTGCAGGTCGCAGGTCATCAGGCGGTCGGTGCCTACGCTTTGCACGAAGTCGGCCACTACTTTGGCGCCGATGCTCACGCGGGGCTTGTCTTTGCGGTCCTGGCGGGCGTAGCCGTAGTAGGGCATTACTACGGTAACGGAAGCGGCGGAGGCGCGCTTGGCGGCGTCCACCATCAGCATCAGCTCCATCAGGTTTTCGGCGGGCGGGTTGGTGCTCTGAATCAGGAACACGGCGCAGCCCCGGATGCTTTCGTTGAAGCTCGGTCCCAGCTCCGTGTCAGCGAAGCGCTGAATGCTCAGGTCGCCGAGCGGCTGGCCGAACGCTTCGGCAATTTTCAAACCCAGTTCGTGGGAGGCGTTGCCCGCGAATATTTTTACCTGCTGTGACATGGGGTACTTGAAAAGAAGGGAAAGGTGAATCACAGATTTCGCAGATTAAAAAAGGGATTTCACGGATTGAGTAGCAACTACCCATCCGTGAAACCCCTTTTTTTGATCTGCAAAATCTGTGATATAAAAAGCGAAAGGCGCCGACTCTTCCGGGGAGGAAGAATCAGCGCCTTTCGCGTTGTGGTAGTCGGTTGTCCGACCAGGGCTCGAACCTGGACTTTCTTGAATCAAAATCAAGCGTGTTGCCAGTTACACCATCGGACAATTTCCCATCCGTTTCCGTTACCGGTGTGCCGTTTGGGTTTGCAAATGTAGTACGGCTTTTTTTCAAGGCAAACTTTCGGCGAAAAATTTTTTCAGAAAATTTGGCCTCAGTAGCGTGTAAAAGGGGTTTTGCGGGCTGTGAGTGCCTGATTTTCAGGGTTGGAGAGGCGGAATCCGGGCTCGGAAAATTCTTGAAAAAACCTGCTTTGGCAAAGCGGGTATTAAGCCGTAGTTTTGCGGCCTGAATCGTTGCATCCCACTCCATACATAAAAAGTAATGGCGAATACCGGCAAAATCACCCAGGTTATCGGTCCCGTTGTGGACGTGAGCTTCGCGGGTGAAGGCTCTAAGCTCCCCAACATCCTCGACGCCCTCGAAGTCATCAAAGACAACGGCCAGGTCGTTATCCTGGAGTGCCAGCAGCACCTGGGCGAAGACCGTGTGCGCACCATCGCCATGGACTCGACGGAAGGCCTCACCCGTGGCGCCGCTGTGCGTGACCTGGGCGCTCCTATCTCCATGCCTACCGGCGACAGCATCAAAGGTCGTCTGTTCAACGTCATTGGCTACGCCATCGACGGCATTCCACAGCCCACGAGCACCACGCGCCTGCCGATTCACCGTCAGGCCCCGCGCTTCGAAGACCTCGCTACTTCTTCGGAAGTGTTCTTCACCGGCATTAAAGTAATCGACCTGCTCGCTCCTTATGTAAAGGGTGGCAAGATTGGTTTGTTCGGTGGTGCCGGCGTAGGCAAAACCGTACTGATTCAGGAGCTGATCAACAACGTAGCCAAGGCCTACTCGGGTCTGTCGGTGTTTGCCGGTGTTGGTGAGCGTACCCGCGAAGGCAATGACCTGCTGCGCGAATTCATCGAAGCCAACATCATTCGCTACGGCGAGGAGTTCAAGCACTCGATGGAAGAAGGCGGCTGGGACCTGAGCAAAGTAGACATGGCCGAGATGGAGAAGTCGCAGGCCACCCTCGTGTTCGGCCAGATGAACGAGCCTCCCGGAGCCCGTGCCCGCGTAGCCCTGTCGGGTCTGACGATTGCCGAAAGCTTCCGCGACGGTGATGGCACCGGCGCCGGCCGCGACATCCTGTTCTTCATCGACAACATCTTCCGCTTCACGCAGGCTGGCTCCGAAGTATCGGCTCTGCTGGGCCGGATGCCGTCGGCCGTAGGTTACCAGCCTACGCTGGCCACCGAAATGGGCGCCATGCAGGAGCGGATTACCTCTACCAAGCGCGGTTCCATCACGTCGGTACAGGCCGTATATGTTCCTGCCGATGACTTGACGGACCCGGCCCCGGCCAACACCTTTGCTCACTTGGACGCCACCACGGTACTGAGCCGCAAAATCGCCGAGCTGGGCATCTACCCCGCCGTTGACCCGCTGGACTCTACCTCGCGCATCCTATCGGCCGCCGTCCTCGGCGACGAGCACTACAACACCGCCCAGCGCGTGAAAGAGATTCTGCAGCGCTACAAAGAACTGCAGGACATCATCGCCATTCTGGGTATGGACGAACTCTCCGAGGAAGACAAGCAGGTAGTAAACCGCGCCCGCCGCGTGCAGCGCTTCCTGTCGCAGCCATTCTTCGTGGCCGAGCAGTTCACGGGCCTCAAAGGCGTCCTCGTTGACATCAAGGACACCATCCGCGGCTTCAACGAAATCATCGACGGCAAGCACGACCACCTGCCGGAAGCGGCTTTCAACCTGGTAGGCAACATCGAAGATGCCGTGGCCAAGGGTGAGAAGCTGATGGCGGAAGCAAAATAAATGGCTTAGTGGCCGAATTGATAAATGGTTGGTTGTTCAGCACCTCGTTAGAACGACCAACCATTTATCAATTCAGCCATTCAACAATACAGACCATGCATCTAGAAATCATCACCCCCGACCGCAAGGTTTTTGAAGGCGAGGTTACGTCGGCCCAGTTTCCGGGTACCGATGGCCTGTTCGAGGTTCTCAACAACCACGCCCCGCTGATCTCGGCTTTGAAAGCCGGCAACGTGGTGCTGAACGGCGGCGCTACTACTTTCCGCATCGACGGCGGGGTGGTAGAGGTGCTGCGCAACAACGTTATCGTACTGGCCGAAGGCGCTTCGGCGTAAGCGCGGCCTGAAGCAGTTTCAGCAAAGCCCCGCACCTGCCAGCAGGTGCGGGGCTTTGTGCGTCTGGGAGGGAAGGATGGGGCTGAGGCAGAAATTGTGTGGCTTCGCTAACCGGTAAATCTGCTACGGCGCGTAGCTTGCGCCACTCTTTTTCCGCACTACCAGCTACTATGCGCGTTATTCTACCCTTGATGGGTTTGCTGCTTGCGGCGGCCCCGGTTGTTGCCCAAACCTTTCCTATCGACTACCGGCGGGCCGCGCAGGCCCAGGACACTGCCAAGCAACGGCGGGTGCTGGCGGCCTGGCAGCTGAAAGAGCCCAACAACCCCGACCGGTACGTGGCCCAGTTCAACTACCTGCTGCGCAAGTCGTACCGCGTGGTGGTGAGCACGGCCCCGGCCGCCGGGCGGGGCGTGGCGCTGCAAAAGCAAGATGGCAGCGCCGCCGGCTCCCTCAGCGAGGGCTACGATCCGCGCCTGTTGGAGGCCGCCCGCAACACGTTGCGCGAAGGCATACGGCTGGCCCCGGACCGGCTGGATATGCGGTTCGGGCTGGCCAAGGCCTACGAGATGACCCACGAGCCGGGCCCGGAAGTGCAGGTGCTACGCGAGGCCCTGGCTGCGCGCAAAGCCAGCGGCCAGCCGTGGCGCTGGCAGGAAGGCAAGCCGTTGCCAAGGCCGGAGGCCGTTTTTCTGCCCGAAAACCTGGAAGAATACATGCTGCCCTACTGGCAGGCCGACACTCCCGAAGACGCCGAGGTAGCGCGGCAGCTGGCCGAGCTCGTCAGCGAGTATTACCCGGAAAGCTCCCTTGGTCCTTTCAACCTGGGCATGTACCACAGCCTGCACGGGCAGGAGGATAAGGCCTACGCGCTGTATCAGCGGGCCAATACCAGCAAGCCCAACGACTGGCAGACACTGGCCAACCTCACCCGCCTGGCCATCAACCTCAACCACAAAACCGAAGCCCAGCAGTACCTGGCGGCGCTGCAGAAGCTGCCGGCAGGGCGGCCCGCCGCGGCTCAGCTGGGCAAAGAGGTACGGCAGATGAAATAGTGCCCGGCTGCAACCAGCGCCGTACTTTGCCGTTGTTTTGCCCCGCGCCCAATTTCCCGCCCACTCTCCCGCCCATGCACATCCACCCCAAAATCACCCCGATTTACCAGACCTCCGTTTTCAAGTTTGAAGACCTCAACGAGCTGGAGCTATACTTCGGGGAGCCCGGCAGCCGCTACCTGTACTCGCGCAACGGCAACCCCAACTCCGACGAGCTGGCCGAGGCCGTGACGCACCTGGAAGGCGGCGCCGGGGCGGTGGCCACGGGCTCGGGCATGGCGGCCATCTTCGCGGCGCTGATGACCTACTGCACCGCCGGCGACCATGTGCTGTGTGCGGCCGACATCTACGGCGGCTCGGCCGCGCTGCTCAACCAGGAACTGGACCGGCTGGGCATCAGCGTGAGCTACGTGCCCTTCGAGGACCTGACCACCAACCTGGCGGCCTACGCGCAGCCCCGTACCCGGCTGCTGCTTTGCGAAACCATCAGCAACCCGCTGCTGCGCGTGGTAGACCTGCGCGCCGCCGCCGAAGCCGCCCACGCACTGGGGCTGAAGCTGGTACTGGACAACACCTTCGCCTCGCCGGTACTCACGCAGCCGTTCGAGTACGGCGCCGACCTGGTGATGCACAGCGTCACGAAGTATCTGGCGGGCCACTCCGACGTGACGGCCGGGGTGGTAGTGGCGCGCACGCCCGAAGATGCCGCCCGCCTCCGGCAAATCGGGACGCTGTTTGGGCTCACGCTGAGCCCGATGGAAAGCTGGTTGGCCGTGCGCGGCATCAAGACGCTGCGGCTGCGCATGGAAGCGCACAGCCGCAATGCCCAGGCCGTAGCCGAGCTGCTGGCGCAGCATCCGGCGGTGCAGGAAGTATTTTATCCGGGCCTGGCGCAGCATCCGCAGCACGCGCTGGCGCGGGAGCAGGGGGCAGGTCGGTTCGGGGGTATGGTTTCGTTCCGGTTGCTGGACGACAGCACCGACGCTGTAAGCCGCTTCATGCGGGCCAGCCAGCGGTTCCCGTTCGCGCCGTCGCTGGCCGGCGTCGACTCGTCGCTGTCGTATCCGGCGGGCACCTCGCACCGGGCCCTGATGGAGGAGCAGCGGCAGGAGTTAGGCATTACGGCCGGGCTGGTGCGCCTGAGCGTGGGCATCGAGCCCATGGAGGAGCTGCTGGCCGACCTGCATCAGGCGCTGGAAGCTACGGCGGTTTAATACTACCTGCCCTTGGGTTGTACTAGCAGTCTGGCTTTTTGTGCCGGGTGTACTGGCTATTGAACTTTATGTGCCACCAATCTGGGCTTTGTGCTGACTTCAGGCGCGGTGGTGGCAGGCAAAGGCGTCACGGATGATTTCGGCTACGCGCTGCATGTCACTTTCAGTAAGGTCTGAACCAGAAGGCAGGTACAAGCCTTGGGTAAATAACTCAGTACAAACATCACTGCTTAACATCGAGAGCCGGCCGCTGTAGAACCCGCTGCACCTGTAGTGGCTTCCACAGCGGCCGGCTCTCGATGTTAAGCATTTCCAAGTTCTGCCGTATCGCCCTGCTGCTTATTTGGTGATATTAAAACATCATTATAATTATATTAAAAGGGGATTAACCCTATTATAATTCTATTTTATTACTTCTATTTGGAGAAGCATTGCTCCTTTTTTTTCATCCCACCCACTCATTCTAGTACCCATTATGAAGCTGATCAAACAAAGCCTGCTCACTTTACTGCTTGTTGTGCTGACGGCGGTGTCCGCCCTGGCAGATAACCCGGACGCTGTGCTAGGCGTGTGGAAAAATGGGGAAGGAACGGGCATGATTCAGATCTACAAGAGCGGCGACAAATACTTCGGACGCATTGTGTGGCTGAAAGTGATGAACAACCCCGACGGCACGCCCCGCACTGACGTCAACAACCCCACCGAATCGGCCCGCACCAAGCCTTTGCGTGGCCTGGTGAACATGCGCGACTTCAAGTATGTCGGGGAAAACAAGTGGGAGGGCGGCCAGATCTACGACCCCAAAAACGGTAGCGACTATTCCTGCGAGATGACCCTGACCGACCCGAACACGCTGGAAGTGCGCGGCTATATCGGCGTGTCGCTCTTCGGCCGGACCGACGTGTGGAAGCGGCAGGTAAAGAAGTAGCCTCATGCAGCATCTCTCCCGTTTTCTGCTTCCCGGCGCCCTGCTGGCGCTGAGCACGTTGCTGGCCGCACCGGCCCTGGCCCAGGACCTGCCCACCGCCCCCGCCGACTCGCTGGGGCTGGAAGATTTCAGCAGCTTCGGCAACGCCGACGCCACCGCCAACCGGCCGTATGCCAGCCAGAAGGTGCTGTTGCAAAGCCCCACCAAGCTAATTTCGGTGGGCTATGAGGCCCAGATGCCCTTTGATCTGACGTCTATTGGTCCGTTGGTACCTACTACCGGCGGGCCGCAAAAGGTTACCGAGCAGGTGGACCGCTTTGCGGGCCTGCGCCTAGGCTTCAATGCCCCGGTGATTTCCAATTCCAGCCTGATTCTGAACCTGGGCCTCACGTACTGGAACACCGGCGTGCGGGTAGCCAATGCCGAGCGCACGCCGCTGTTCCGGCGCCTAGAAGACGGACTGCGCTCCACGGGCTTCAACGCCACGGTGTTCCGGCCGCTCAACGACAAGAACTTCCTGCTGGTGCAGGGCAACGTCGACCTGAACGGCACCTACCGCAACTTCGACGCCATCAGCAGCAAGGCCCTGACCTACAGCGGCACGGCCATCTACGGCTGGAAGCCCAGCGAATCGTATATGTGGGGCCTGGGCCTCACGCGCACCTACCGGGCCGGGCAGCTGCTGCACATTCCGGTGGTATACTACTTCCGCACCTTCAACCCGAAGTGGGGCGTGGAGGCCATCTTCCCGGCCCGCGTGAACGTGCGGCGCAGCTTCGGGGCCAACTCGCTGCTCATGCTCGGCTACGAGCTGGAAGGCAACGCCTACTATCTCGGCCCTGTGAACGGCCAGGACGTGTACCTGCGCCGCGGCGAGCTGAAGCCGCGTATCACCTACGAGCGCCAGCTGACGGGCTTTATCTGGCTGTCGGCCCAGGCGGGCTTCCGCTACAACTACCGCTTCGATGCCTTCAGCAAGCAGAACCCCAGCGGCGACAACGACCCGCTGTATGAAAACGAGCTGGGCAACCCATTGTACTTCAACCTGAGCCTCAACTTGGTTAGCCCCTAACAGGCGGTGGGCTGGCCAGTTTGCCATTTTCGGCGGCCGGGCCCCACTTTCCTGCTCGAAGCTGCTTCCGGGCCGCGTCTGCTGCAACAGGCGCGGCCCGTTTGCGTTTGGCGGCCACCACTCCAGGCATTGTGCTGACTTCAGGCGCGGTGGTGGCAGGCGTAGGCGTCGCGGATGGTTTCGGCCACGCGCTGCAGGTCGGCTTCCGTAAGAGCCGAGCCCGAAGGCAGGCACAGGCCGTGGGCGAACAAACCGGCGCAGACATGGCCGCCGAACATGTGCACGTCGGCAAAAAGCGGCTGCAGGTGCAGCGGCTTCCACAGCGGCCGGCTCTCGATGTTGCGCGCCTCCAGGTGCTGCCGCAGCAGCTCCGGCGTGACGGTGGTTTGGGCGGGGTCGAGCAGCACGCAGGTCAGCCAACGGTTGGCGCGGCCTCCGGCGGGCTCAGTCGGGCCAAAGGACAGGCCCGGCAGGTCGGCCAGGTGCTTCTGGTACCAGCTGAATATCTCGCGGCGCTTTTTCACCCGGTCATCCAGCAGCCCCATCTGGCCGCGCCCGATACCGGCCAGCAGGTTGCTGAGGCGGTAGTTGTAGCCCAGCTCGGAGTGCTGGTAGTGCGGGGCATCGTCTTTGGCCTGCGTGGCCCAGAAACGGGCCTTTTTGTCCCATTCTTTGCTATTAGTGATAAGGGCGCCGCCGCCGCTGGTGGTCAGGATCTTGTTGCCGTTGAACGAGAAAACGCCCACCGCCCCGAAGGTGCCCAGCGGCTGGCCGTCGTAGCGGGCGCCCAGGGCTTCGGCGGCATCTTCCAGCACCGGAATGTCGAATTCGGCGGCTACGGCCAGGATTTCGCGCAGCTGACACGGCATGCCGTACAGATGCACGATGATGAGGGCTTTGGGGCGTCGGCCCTGCCCAAGGTCAGCCTCGATGGCCTCGCGCAGCCGCTGCGGGCACAGGTTCCAAGTGGTGGCTTCGCTATCCACGAAAACCGGCGTGGCTCCGAGGTAGCTGATGGGGTTGGCGGTGGCTACGAACGTGAACGACGGGCACAGCACCGTGTCGCCGGGGCCGACGCCCAGCAGCCGCAGCCCCAGGTGAATGGCGGCCGTGCCCGAGGTGAGGGCCACGCAGTGCGCCGCGCCCGTAAACTCGCAGATGTCGCGCTCAAACCCATCCAGATTCGGGCCGGCCGGGGCCACCCAGTTGTCTTCGATGGCCTTGTGCAGGTAGTTCAGCTCGTGGCGGCCGAGGTGGGGCGGGGAAAGGTAAATTCGGTCGTAATCCTGGCTGCGCATCGGAGAAAGTATAGCTCAGGCTCTGGCCTGAACTGTAAGCGGGGAAACACGAAAACAGGGCCGGCAGGCCGCCATTCTCAGGTAGTGGAATAGGTGTTTATAGCAAAACGTAAACGGCAACGGGCGGGGTTATGCTACATGCGGTTTGATAATTTGAGCCGGCACGCCCACAGCCGTGCAGTGCGCTGGCAGGTCGCGGATGGCTACGGCGCCCGCGCCCAAGATGGTGCCCGCCCCAATCCGCACCTGGTGGAGGACGGTGGCGTTGGTGCCGAGGTAGACACCCGCGCCCAGGTGGGCCTCGCCGCCCACGTTGGCGTGCGGCATCAGCGAGCAGCCATCTTCCAGCACGGCGTCGTGGCCGATGGTGCAGCCCAGGTTGAGCAGCACGTGGCGGCCCAGCGTGATGTCGCAGGTGAGGATGCAGCCCTGGCTGATGATGCAGCCGGCCCCCAGCTGCAACCGCTGATACGGGGCGCAGGCCACGCCCGGATGAATCAGCGTGGGAAAGGAGAGGCGCGGCGAGGTGAGGCGGGCTACCACGGCGGCGCGGCTGCGGCTGCTGCCTACCGCCACGGCCACGTGCAGCGGCCCGGGCGCGGCGTTCAGGTCGGCGGCGGTGCCGAGGTAGGGGAGGCCATGCAGGGCAGCACCGGCTGCGGAGGGCGCATCGTCATAAAACCCCATAATATGCCAGGTGGGCGCGGCGGCATTGATCTGGTGAACCAGCATCAGTACTTCGCGCCCCAGCCCGCCCGCGCCAAAAATGACGAGCGGTGCCAGCGGTGCAGCAGGAGCAGGATAGGCAGAAACGGGCATGGCGTGCATCAAACGGAAGAAGAGCCCCGGAAGGCTTCGGTGGTAGCCTGGCCGGCTGCCGTGATGCCCTGGGCACCCAGCACGCGCCCGGCCGTGCGCAGCAGAATCCGCAGGTCGAGGCCCAGACTGAGGTGGTCGACGTACCAGACGTCGTACAGAAACTTCTGTTCCCAGCTGATGGCATTGCGGCCGTTCACCTGGGCCCAGCCCGTAATGCCGGGCCGTACCTCGTGGCGGCGGGCCTGCGTGGCAGAGTACAGCGGCAGGTACTCGGGCAGCAGCGGCCGGGGCCCGATCAGGCTGAGGTGGCCGCGCAGCACGTTCCAGAGCTGGGGCAGCTCATCGAGGCTGGTGGCGCGCACCCAGCGGCCCAGGCGCGGCAGGCGCGCGGCATCGGGCAGCAGCTGGCCGTGGGCGTCGCGGGTGGAGGTCATGGTCTGAAGCTTGTAGAGCGTGAAAAGCTGCCCGTGCCGGCCGGGGCGCGCCTGCCGAAACAGCCACGGCCCGCCGTTCTGGGCAGCCAGCGCCAGCGCCACGGGCAGCAGCACCGGCAGCGCCAGCAGCAGCAGCGGCCCGGCCAGCGCTACGTCCAGCAGGCGCTTGCCCCAGCGGCGGTACCAGGTGGCGGCAAGAGACATACGCGGGCAGCAGGAAGAGTGGTTTGTGAAACGGCAGTGGCCAGCTCCTTTGGCCGGGGGCAGCTCAACTAACGAAAAAATGGCGGTGCGGGCAGTGCTTGCAACAGAAAAAAATGCCGGCTGCGTGGGCCGCCGCATCCGCAAAGCTAGCACTACATTTGCGCCATGCTCGTTTTTCCGAACGCCAAACTCAACCTGGGCCTGTACATCACCGGCCAGCGGCCCGACGGCTTCCGCAACCTCGAATCGGTGTTTGTGCCGCTGCCCTGGACGGATGCGCTGGAGGTGCTGCCCGCCCCCGCCGGCGCCGACACGGCCCTCACGCTCACCGGCCTGCCCATCCCCGGCGACCCGGCCACCAACCTCTGCGTGCGGGCCTACGAGCTGCTGCAGGCCGATTTCGACCTACCGCCCGTGAAGCTGCACCTGCACAAGGTGGTGCCCATCGGGGCCGGGCTGGGCGGCGGTTCGGCCGATGCGGCGTTTGCGCTGCGGGCCCTCAACGAGCAGTTTGCGCTGAACCTGCCCGCCGAAACCCTGGAAAGCTACGCCCGCCGGCTGGGCTCCGACTGCGCGTTTTTCATTGAAAACAAGCCGGTTTTCGCCTACGAGAAAGGTGACATTTTCGAGCCCGTTTCGCTGGACCTGAACGGCATGGCCTGCCTGGTAGTGTACCCCGGCCTGCACATCAGCACCGCCGAAGCGTATGGCCGCGTGCAGCCCCGCACCCCGCGCCACGACCTGCGCACGGCCCTGGCCCAGCCCCTCAGCACCTGGCGCGACACCGTCAGCAACGATTTCGAGGACGCCCTGACGCCGGTGTACCCCGTGCTCGGCGACATCAAAGCCCAGCTATACGCCGCCGGAGCCGCCTACGCCAGCCTGTCCGGCTCCGGTTCGGCCGTGTATGGCCTGTTTCCTGGCTTGGAGCTGCCACCGCTCCTGGAGCTGCCGGCGGAGTATCAGGTGTGGCGCGGGCGGCTGTAATACAGCAGTAGCGCGAACTTTGTAGTTCGCGCTACGATTGTGCTACTGCCGCGCTACTTGCCCACCAACACCTCGGCGGCTTCAGCTTTGCGCTGGCGGCGTTTCATCCATTGGTCGAGGACGGGGTGGATGAGCACGCTGAGCAGGATGACCACGGTGCCCAGGTAGAAGCCGGTGGACAGCTTTTCCTGCCCGAAGCCGGGGATGCGCAGCGTGTACATCAGCACGGCCAGCAGAATGCCGTACACCGGCTCCAGGTTGATGGTCAGGTTCACGACGAAGGCCGAAATGCGCTTCATCAGCTCCACCGACGTGGAAAACGCATACACCGTGCACACGCCGGCCAGCAGCAGCAGCCACAGCCAGTCGAGGCCCTGCAAACCCAGCTGCATGCCTTGGCCGTCGGTGAAGTAGCGGCTGTAGAGGGGCATAAACAGCACGATGCTCAGGCAGGCGCCGGTCATTTCGTAGAGCGTGAGCTGAAACGGGGTGTGGCGCTTCACCAGCTTTGAGTTGAGCACGCTGAACAGCGCCGACAGCCCCGCCGACACAATGGCCACCAGCAAGCCCGCCATCTGGTCCAGCTCGGCCTGCGACACCAGGTACAGCCCCACCATCGTCAGCAGCCCCAGCCCGACTTCATACAGGCGCACCCGCCGCCACAGTACCAGCGGCTCCAGCAGCGAGGTCCAGAGCGCCAGCGTGGCCATGCCGGCCAAACACACGCTCACCGAGGAGAGGCGCGCGGCCAGAAAAAACGTAATCCAGTGGGCGGCCACCAGCGCCCCGATGCCCAGCATCTTCAGCGCCTCGCGGCCGGCCACGCGCCAGGGCTGCCGCCGCGCCACCAGCAGCACCGCCAGCCCCGAGGCCGCCAGCAGCGTACGCCAAAACACCAGCTCCACCGGCGGCACCGATATCAGCTTGCCCAGAATGGCCGTGAAGCCCCAAAGCAGGACGATGAAATGCAGGCGGAGGTAGTCTTTCAGCATGGAGTAACTGAGTAAGGGAGTAGCTGAGTAAAATCGGTTAACTGGGCAGCTGAGTAACTGAGTAGGCTTTCCGGCAAGGAGTCCTTACTCAGCTACTCCCTTACTCAGTTACTCTTCTAGCGCGGCACCACCCGGTAGAGCACCAGCCCGACGCCGGTGAACAGGATGCTGGGAACCCAGGCGGCGAGCAGCGGCGAGAGGGTGCCCACAGCCGCCAGATTGCGGCTCAGAATCACGAAGATGATGAACACGAAGGCCAGCACGAAGCCCAGCGCAATCTGCCCGCCCACGCCCGCGCGGCTCTTGCGGGCGCTCATAATCACGCCGATGACGGTGAGGATGAAGATGGCGTAGGGGTAGGCGTACCGCTCGTATTTTTCGCTCAGGTACACCTGGGTGTCGTCGGAGCCGCGTTCTATCTTCTGCCGGATGTAGCGGTTCAGCTCGGGCAGGGTCATGGTTTCGCTCAGGCGGTAGGTGCTGGCGAAGTCTTTGGGGTAGAGGTTGAGCGTGGTGTCGCGGGCGGGTAGTGCCAGCAGCGTTTCCTTCTGTCCCCGAAACGTGCGCACCAGCTGCGGCGTGAGGCGCCAGGCCCGCTTCGTCGAGTCCCAGGTGATGGCCTCGGCCGTCATGCGGCGCTTGAGCAGCGTGCCCTCAATGGTTTCGAGCGCAAACTTGTAGCCGATGTTGTTGACGTTGTCGTAGCTCTCCATGAAGGCATAGGTGCTCGGCCCGATCTTCATGTGCACGTCGCGGCCCTTAAAGCGGTAGGGGTTCTTGACGTACTTCCGCTCAAACTCCACCCGCGTCTTGTTGGCGTACGGAATGATCCAGCCGGTGAGGGCAATGGTGGCCACGCCCAGCACAAGGCTGCCCATCAGGTAGGGCACCAGCAGCCGCTTGAAGCTCACGCCCGAGGCCAGAATGGCCACGATTTCGGTGCGCGCCGCCAACTGCGCCGTCACGAACACCACCGCAATGAACACGGTGATAGGGGAGAGCAGGTTGGCGTAGTACGGAAACAGGTTCACGTAATACTCCAGGATAATCTGCTTCGCGCCCAGGTTGTGCTGGATGAAGTCGTCGTTTTTCTCCGTGAAGTCAATCACGCAAATTACCATCACCAGCACCACCACCGTGAAGAAGAAGGCCGTGAGGAATTTCTGCAGAATGTATTTATCGAGAATCTTCACAATAGTGCTTCGTTGTTAGTGCTCGGTGCTTAGCTATCTGCGTGTTGTGGTTGCTTGTACAGCCTGTTATCGGGCAGACAACGAAGCACCAAGCACCAGCAACGAAGCTAGCTGTTGCGGTAATGCAACTGTCAAAAGGCGAAAATCAGCGAAATCACGACTAATCAGCGCAAATCAGCGATTTACAGCCGCGTCATCACCTGCTTCACCATCTTCTCCTTCCACTCGCGGAAGGTGCCGGCCAGGATTTGCTCCCGGGCCTGCTTCACCAGCCACAGGTAGAAGCTCAGGTTGTGGATGGAGGCCAGCTGCGGGCCCAGCATTTCCTTGCTCTGGAACAGGTGCCGCAGGTAGCTGCGCGAGTAGAACGTGCTGACGTGGCCGCCCAGCTCGGCGTCAATCGGCGAGAAGTCCTGCTCCCATTTCTTGTTGGTGACGTTCATAATGCCCTGGGTGGTGAACAGCATGCCGTTGCGGGCGTTGCGGGTCGGCATCACGCAGTCAAACATGTCTACGCCCAACGCAATGTTTTCCAGAATATTGGCCGGCGTGCCCACGCCCATCAGGTAGCGCGGCTTGTCTTTGGGCAGGATGTCGCAGACGATTTCGGTCATCTCATACATCATCTCGGCCGGCTCGCCCACGCTCAGCCCCCCGATGGCGTTGCCCTCGCGCCCCTGCTCGGCAATGAACTCGGCCGAGCGCACGCGCAGGTCTTTGAACGTAGAGCCCTGCACAATCGGAAACAGGGTCTGCTGGTAGCCATAGTGGCCCTCGGTGCTGTCGAAGCGCGCAATGCAGCGCTTCAGCCAGCGGTGGGTCATGTCGAGGGAGCGGGCGGCGTAGTCGTACTCGCAGGGCCAGGGCGTGCACTCGTCGAAGGCCATGATGATGTCGGCCCCGATGGTGCGCTGAATGTCCATCACGCCCTCCGGGCTGAACAGGTGCTGCGAGCCGTCGATGTGTGAGCGGAACTTCACGCCCTCCTCCTTGATCTTGCGCGTTCCCGAAAGCGAGTACACTTGGTAGCCGCCCGAGTCGGTGAGGATGGGCCGGTCCCAGCCGTTGAACTTGTGCAGGCCGCCGGCCTTGCTGAGCACGTCGAGGCCCGGGCGCAGGTAGAGGTGGTAGGTGTTGCCGAGGATGATCTGGGCCTGCACCTCGTCCTTGAGGTCGCGCTGCTGCACGGCCTTCACCGTGCCGGCCGTCCCGACGGGCATGAAAATGGGCGTTTCGATGGCGCCGTGCGCCGTGTGCACCACCCCGGCGCGGGCTTTGGTGTGCGGGTCTTGCGTTACTAAGTCGAAGGTCATGCGGAAAAGCTATAAGCCACAAGCTACAAGCTGCCGGCTACAAGCTCACGCCTACGCGTCAGCTCGCAGCTTGCAGCCTGCGACTTGCAGCTTCTCAGCCACAAAGGTACTCCACCCACCCCGAATGCCTACTTTTGCAGGCTAATTCATGCTGCCCGTTTTGTTGTTGAGTTTCTCCCCGGCCATCTGGCTGCTGCTGGCCACGGTGCTGGTGCAGCTCTACTACGCCGCCTACTACTTCTGGCCTTTCGCCACCCGCCCGCCCGAGCCCGCGCCCACCGAGGCCGGGGCCGAGCCGGTGTCGGTGCTGGTATGCGCCCACAACGAGCTGGACAACCTGCGCCGCCTGCTGCCGCTGCTGCTGCGCCAGGAGTATCCCGCCGACCTGGAAATCGTGCTCATCGACGACCGGTCGGACGACGACACCTACCTCTACGCCCAGCAGCTCAGCCAGTACTACCCCAACTTCCGCCTCGTCACCATCGGCCGCACGCCCGACGGCCTGTCGCCCAAAAAGTACGCCCTCACGTTGGGCATCAAGGCGGCCCGCCACCCGCAGCTGCTCTTCACCGATGCCGACTGCATTCCGGCCACCAACCAGTGGGTGCAGCACCTGGCCGCCGGCTTCCGGCAGCCCGCCGACATGGTGCTGGGCTACTCGGCCTACGCCGCCGAGCCCGGGTTTCTCAACAAGCTGGTGCGCTTTGAAACCCTGCTGACCGGCGCGCAGTATCTGTCGTTTGCGTGGCGCGGCCAACCCTACATGGGCGTCGGGCGCAACCTGGCGTACACGCGTGCAGTATTCACCTCCACCAAAGGCTTTGCTTCCCACATCCGGAGCTTGTCCGGCGACGACGACCTGCTGGTGCAGGATGCCGTGGCGCAGGGGGCACGGGTGGCCGTAGTGGCCGAGCCGGCCGCGCATACGCTCAGCGAGCCGGCTGGCACCTGGGGCGGCTGGTGGCGGCAGAAACGGCGGCATCTGTCGGCCGGCCGCAGCTACCGCCTTGCCGACCGGCTGCGGATAGGAAACTTTATCGGAAGCAATCTGCTTTTTTACGCGGTTAGCTTAGCGTTGCTGTTTTCCCGGGCCGATTGGATACCTTTGGCCGGCCTATGGGTGGCGCGCACCGGGCTGGTATGTGCCACCTACCAGCGTCTGAGCCGTCGCCTCGACGACCCTTTGCCGGTGGCGCTGCTGCCGGTGCTGGACGTTGTCTACTTTTTTTATTATCTCGCTTTAGGAATGTCGCTGTTCCTCTACCGCAACCTCCGATGGAAGTAAATAATCAGGAAAAACAATTCTCTGCCAAAGCCAAGCATGACTTTAAGCTGATTCGCGCCGCCGTGGAAAACGGCGACGAAAAGGCCTACGCCGAGCTGATGCAGATTTACAAGAAGCCGGTGTATCATGTGGTGCTGAAGATGGTGCGCAACCCCGACGACGCCGACGACCTTACCATCGAAGCCTTCGCCAAAGCTTTCCGCAACCTGCACAAGTTCAACCCGGAGTTTGCCTTCAGCACCTGGCTGTTCCGCATTGCCACCAACAACTGCATTGATTTTATCCGCAAGAATAAAATCAAGACGATGTCCATCGACTCGGCCATCAAGATTGACAACGGCGACGAAATCACCATCGACTTCCGCGACCAGAACCTGAACCCGCAGGAGACGACCATCAAAAACCAGAAGATCGAAATCATGCAGCACGTGGTATCGCGGCTGCCTGATAAGTACCAGCGCCTCGTGACGCTGCGCTACTTCGATGAGCTGAGCTACGAGGAAATTGCGCAGGAGCTGAAAGCGCCCCTCGGCACCGTGAAAGCCCAGCTGCACCGGGCCCGCGAGCTGCTCTTCGACATGGTGAAAAACAAAAGGAAATCATCTAGTGAGAAAGCCCCGACGCAGGTCGGGGCTTTTTTTGTGCCTGCCGATTATCATAATCAGCACGTCATGACGTGCTAAGAGCTGCTACCTTTGCCCCACTATGCACATCCTTCACCACTACTTTCCGCACCTCACCGACCACCAGCGCCAGCTGTTCAGCCAGCTCGATACCGAGTTTCGGGGCTGGAACGAGCGGCTCAACCTGGTAGCCCGCACCGACGTCGATAACCTGGCCGAGCGGCATTTTCTGCACTCGCTGGGCATTGCCAAGGTGGTGGAGTTTGCGCCCGGCTCGTCGGTGCTGGATGTGGGCACGGGCGGGGGGCTGCCGGGTTTGCCGCTGGCCATTCTGTTTCCGGAAGTGAAGTTTCACCTGGTCGACAGCATCGGCAAGAAAATCCACGCGGTGCAGGAAATGGCCCGCGCCCTCAACCTGACCAACGTCACGGCCGAGCAGACCCGCGCCGAGCAGCTGCGCCCCAAGTACGACTACGTGGTGAGCCGCGCCGTGGCGCGCTTGGCCACCTTCCACACCTGGATTGCGCACCGCTACAAGCCCCAGCACGAAGCCGCCCCCAACAGCGGCCTCTACTACCTCAAAGGCGGCGACCTGACCGAGGAAATCGAAGAATCGGGCCTGAAAGCCACCATCCACAACCTGAGCGACTTCTACACCGAGAGCTTCTTCGAAACCAAAAAGGTGGTGGTGGTGCCCAGCAATTCGGCTGGGCGTGGGTAAGGATGGTTATGGCGTTTCACAAAGGACCTTTTGGCTGAACAGTATCTTCGGCCTGCCCCAACCAACTATTGAGCCTCTAAACCGAATGGCGATAATCCTCCGTGGCAAGTCCCTTTGTCCGCTGTGCGACTGCCTGCTCCTTGAGGGAGAATCCCTGACAGCGCTACCCGCCATAGCTGACACCGCGCACCCCTTGTACAACTTCTTCGACTCGGGCTTTCACCAAGGGTGCTTCGACGAGTGGGCCTACCGGAAAGAGGCACTGGAAGAGGCCCGGCTAGACCGGCAGCGTTGGGAAACTTCACCGGAGTATCAGCAATTGGTGGCCCAATTCGGAAAGCCTGGGAGGCACACCAACTCGTAAGCACGGCCTAAAACGCTCTTTTTCGTGAACGGTAGAAACCAGCCTGACACTAGGTGTTAGTTGGCCCTTACACCGTGGGGTGAGTTCAAGAAACCCGTCTACGAATCAAAGTTTACGAAATGCACGGAGCGGATGATTTTCGTAAACGCCCAACATGGAACCTAGTTCTCTCGTCAAAGCATCACGTCTATGACACCCCGTGCGGTGAGGCCAGAACCGCACTTATTCCGAGGTGGCGGGTATGACAAGCAGTGCAAGAAAAGAACGGTCACAGCCATTGACTACGCCGGCACGGCGGCCGTGAGAAACTCCACGGCGCGGCGCTCGGAGTAGTATTCGCCATCAGGCGTGCCTTCACCGAAGCCCACGTGGCCGCCGTCGGAGGGTGTTTCCAGGAACACGAACTCGCTGCCGGCGGCCACGTCGCGGGGGAAGCAGCTGGCGGGCAGAAACGGGTCGTTTTCGGCATTCACGAGCAGCGTCGGGATGCGGATGCCGCTCAGGTAGCGGCCGGAGCTAGCGTGCTCGTAGTAGTCCTCCGCCGACTTGAAGCCGTGCATCGGGGCCGTAAACCGGTCGTCGAACTGCGGGAAATCCTGGAGCTGGTCGAGGTCGGTGAGGTCAATCTGGTCGGGCAGCAGGGCCGCTTTTTGGCGCATCTTGCCACGCAGCGTTTTCAGAAAGCGGTTGAGATACACGCGGTTTTCGAGGCGGCCGATGTGGTAGGAGCTAGCCTTGAGGTCGGTGGGCACCGAAAACACGGCGGCGCGCTCCACCTCAGCCGGCACCCGCGCCGGGTTTTCGCCCAGGTACTTGAGCGTGACGTTGCCGCCGGCCGAAAAGCCAGTCAGGAAGATGCGCTGGTAGCGGCCAGTGGCTAGGGCGTGGCGCACCACAAAGTCGAGGTCGTCGGTGTCGCCGAGGTGGTAGGAGCGGAGCAGGCGGTTCATTTCACCGCTGCAGCTGCGGTAGTTCCAGGCCAGGGCGTCGAAGCCGGCCTGGTTGAGGGCGCGCACCATGCCGCGCACGTAGGGACGGGAGGCGTCGCCCTCCAGCCCGTGCGACACGATGCAGAGCGTATCGGCCGGAGCCTGCGGCTGCCGCCACGACCAGTCGAGGTCCAGAAAGTCGCCGTCGGGCGTTTCCACCCGCTCGCGCTGGTAGTGCACTTCCGGTACTTCGCGCCACAGACTGGGCACAATGGTTTGCAGGTGGCCGTTGAACATGTAGAACGGCGGCTGATAGCGGGAGTCGGCAACGAGTGGCATGGGCGAGGGCGGCTAACTAAGGTGCGGTGTGGTTGGTAGGATGCCCGGCAGATCTGTATAGAATTTAGTGCTTCTGGCGCGATTGTCAACCCCATTCCGGAAATAAAGTTCGGTAAACGGGCCACCCCGCGCAGCTCTGCCGGCAAGATTAATCGGGGGCGACGAGGCAAATTCCGGGCTGACGGTTTGGACTTTCCATCCAAACCCTTACCTTTGCCCACCCAATCCGAATTGAAACCGAGCAGAACGTTCATTTCTCCTACTCATGGCAAATCACAAGTCAGCCCTCAAGCGCATCCGTTCCAACGAAGCTAAGCGCGTGCTGAACCGTTACCAGGCAAAATCTACCCGCACAGCTGTTAAGAAGCTGCGCGCCACCACCGATGCTTCGGCCGCTCAGGAGCTGCTGAAGAAAGTATCGTCGATGCTGGACCGCCTGGCCAAAAAAAACATCATCCACAAGAACAAAGCCGCCAACAACAAATCGAAGCTGGCTAAGTTCGTGAAGTCGCTGGCCGCCTAAGCAGCACCAGTAACTTTCTGCTCTTTTGATAGAGAAGGCCCCGTGCGCAAGCATGGGGCCTTCTCGTGTTTCGGGCGTATGGTTTATTTCCTATCTTTTGGCAGTCATATCCTTTTCTACTCCTATATGAAACAACTGTACTGCTTATTGCTGCTCCTGAGCAGCCTCACCGCCTTGCCCGCTGCCGCCCAGAACTGGCGGCCCTTCCGGCCCAACGGCGACGTGCACGCCTTCCGCAACGCCTCCGCCGATACCATCCTGACGTTGCGCCTCGACTCGGCCGGCGTGCGCGACTCCGACTCGGTGTACTACTTCAACCGCATCATGCGGCGTGCGGGCAGCTTTGCCTGGCAGAAGGCCCGCAACAACCAGTTCGGGCAGCAGATGCGCTACACGCCCGCCACGCGCACCTACGTGCTGTTCTGGGACGGTGGCCCCGATACCGGCTTTATTCTCAGCTGTGCTTTGGTGTTGAAGCCGTTTGCCCGCGTGGGCGATACGTGGAGCAGCTTTTTCACTGATTATGGCCTGACCACCACGCTGGTATCACGCGGTACGATGCTGCTGGATGGCATGCAGGATTCCGTGGCTACTTTTCGGGCCGGCAATAATCCTGGCGTACTGATCGTGCTGAGCAAAAACAACGGCTTGGTGTCGGGACCGGTGAATTTGCGGTTTGGGTTGCCCAGTGCCCGGCAGCTCACCCTGGCCCGCCGCCCTGCGCCCGCCGGCCTCAGCTACTACAACCCGCTCGCACTGCTGGATCTGCAGCCGGGCGACGAACTGGGGTACCAATACACGCCGTTTACCAGCAATCCAATCGGGTGCGGCAGCGGCACTGTGCTGCGCCGCGTGCTTACGCGCCAGCTTACGGCCGACAGCCTGACGTACATCTGCCAGGAGCAAAGCCGAACGGTGTACAATGGCGCGCCGGGCTGCTCACGGAGCGGTACTGTTGTTTCGCCGGTATCGAGGGTGCGCCTGTCGGCCTCGCTGCGCACCGGGCAGTGGCGCGGTAGCAGCCTCGACCGGCTGAGCCCGTTGCGCGCCCCGTTGCTGTCCTACGCTTACCAGCAGCTGCCCTTTAACACGGTACTCATGGGCTACCCGGTCGTAAGCAACCGGCCGGGCAGCGCCTGTGGCGGGCCCGCAGTGCTACAGACGGAGGTGCTGTACAACCGTAGCGGTATTGGCTATACGCCGGGGCTGGATGCCTTGAATCAGCAAACCCTGAGCGCGCCAGGCGTGGGCTTCGTGCGTGATTTGGAATACCAGCTTACCTACAGCCGCCGCACCAGCAGCGGCACCGTGCAAACCTGCGGCACCCGCACCGATTTCGCCACGCTGCTGCCCACTGCGGCGGCGCGGGCGGCGGCCACGTTCCAGCTCTACCCCAACCCCGCGGGCAGCAGCGCCACGCTCACGCTGGCCGGCCCGGCCCGCACCACTACCAACGTGCGCCTCCTCGACGCGCTGGGGCGCACGGCCGGCTCCTGGCCGCTGGCTGCCGGCCAGACCGCCACGGTGCTGCCCCTGCAGGCCCTGGCGGCCGGCATGTACGTAGTGGAGGTGCAGGCTGCCGGCGAGCTGCCGCAGCACCTGCGCCTGCAGCTTGAAAAGTAGCATAGGCTTCAGCCTGTGCCGTGTGTGAGTAGTGAGTGCCGAGTATTTAGTATGGAATATCGAGATGCTCGATGATTGCCTCAACACTCCATACTAAGTACTCGTTACTCACTACTGAGTATTAAAAACAAAAGCCCGCTGGAAGCAATTCCGGCGGGCTTTTTTGTGTGTTGTGCGGCACAGGCTAAAGCCTGTGCTACATCAGCGCTAGGCTACGCTTACTTTCACCATGTTGGTCTTGCCCTTCTCGTTGATGGGCATGGAGGCAGTGTTGATGAATACGTCGCCTTTGTTGAGGTTGCCGGTGGCGGTCAAGGCGTACTTGATGTCCGAAACCGAGCTGTCGGTGCTCACCATCCGGTCGTAGTAGAAGCCGCGCACGCCCCAGATCAGGCTCAGGGTCGTGAGCAAAGAGCGGTTATCGGTGAAGATGAAGATGTTGGCTTTGGGGCGGTACTTGGCAATCTGGAAGGCCGTGTAGCCACGGTGCGTCATGCCGGTAATGGCTTTGGCGCCCGTGTTTTTAGCCAAGTGGCAGGCCGCCGACAGTACGCTGTCGACCATGAACGTCGGCGACTCGGGCGAGATAGGGTGCCAGCGGTGGTACAGCGACTCGCGGCGGGTTTCCACGCTCAGAATCGTGCCCACCATCGAACGGATTACTTCGGCCGGATACGCGCCCACGGCCGTTTCGGCGGAGAGCATCACGGCGTCGGCACCGTCGAGCACGGCGTTGGCCACGTCGCTGGTTTCGGCGCGGGTGGGGCGGGGGCCGTAATCATGCTTTCCATCATCTGGGTGGCCACGATGACGGGCTTGCCGGCCTTGTTGCACTTCTCCACAATCAGCTTCTGGGCCATTGGCACCTCTTCCATCTTCACTTCCACACCCAGGTCGCCGCGGGCTACCATCACGGCGTCGGTAATGGCAATGATTTCGTCGAGGTTTTTGAGGCCTTCCGGCGTCTCAATCTTGGCAATCACGCGGGCCGACTTGCCGCTCTCGGCAATCAGGCCCTTGATGAAGCGGATGTCTTCGGCGCGGCGCGCAAACGACAACGCCACCCAGTCTACGTCGTTTTCCAGGCCAAATTTCAGGTCCTCGATGTCCTTCTCGGTCATGCTCGGGGCCGACACTTCGGAGTCGGGCAGGTTGATGCCTTTGCGGGGCTTCACGAGGCCGCCGTAAATCACTTCCACATCCACTTCCTTGTCGCGGTCGGTAGCCAGCACGCGCAGCTCAATCTTGCCGTCGTCGATGAGGATCATGTCGCCGGGCTTCACGTCGCGGGCCAGGCCCAGGTAGATGGTGCTCAGGCGGGTAGCGGTAGTGATTTCCTTTTCGCCGCACACCAGCTTGATCTTGTCGCCGGCCTTGATTTCAACGCCGCCGCCTTCCACTTCGCCAAGGCGAATCTTGGGGCCCTGCAAATCCTGGAGCAAGCCCACGTTGGTGCGCATATCCTTGTTGAGGCGGCGCACCGTGTTGATAACCGACAGGTGGTCTTCGTAGCTGCCGTGCGAGAAGTTGAGGCGGAATACGTCCACGCCTTCGCGCATGAGCATGCCGAGCTTCTCGTAGGTGTTGGAGGCCGGGCCAACCGTGGCTACGATTTTAGTTTTATTGAAATGGGGCAGAGGTTCCATAGAAAGGGACACCAAGCTCCAGCTTGGTGAGTCGGCACACGACGACAGTGGCTAGGTGAAACAAGACGCTCAGATGGCCCGCCAAGCTGGAGCTTGGCGTTGCAGGCTCAAAAGAGCAGATTTTCTTTAAACTTCAAGGTATTCGGGTCGAATTGGCAGGCGTACTGCACCACGGGCAGGGTGGTCAGTTCGGCCAGTAAAGTCTCGGCTGCCAGCTGGCCGCTGCCGTTGTTCACCTGAATCAGGTAGTCATACTCCTTAACATCGGGAGCCAAAAACGGCTTTTTCAGCACCGAGGGGTCGATGGAGCGGTTGCGCAGCAGGCGCAGCGTGAGGTGCTCGGTGGCGTGCAGGTAGTTGCTGATGACCAGCCGGCCCTGGTGGAGCAGGTCGTAGATCAGGTCCTGCTGCTTCACCAGGCGCAGGCGCAGCGCCTGGTTGAGCTGCCACGCCAGCGTGTGCTCCCGGCTCGACGAGACTACCCCGAACAGGTCGAAGTCACACTCATATTCTACGTCCAGCGTGAGGGTTTTCATAGACAGGTGCCGAAGCGGTGATGCGCAAAAGTACACATCCCCTTATCCGAAACGAACCACCCTGGCCAGAATCTTGTGCCGGGAAGAATCGGGGGGCAGGTTTGAAAATGTTAGGGAAGATGATGTTATTTGTGGCGAGTTTTCTCTAAACCCCCACGGAAATGTCTGAAATTGCAGAAAAAGTAAAAGCCATCATCATCGACAAACTGGGCGTAGAAGCGTCGGAAGTAACTCCGGAGGCCTCTTTCACCAACGACCTGGGTGCCGACTCGCTCGACACGGTGGAGCTGATCATGGAGTTTGAAAAAGAATTCAACGTGTCTATCCCAGACGACCAGGCCGAAAACATCGGCACCGTGGGCCAGGCTATCAGCTACCTCGAAGAGCACGCCAAGTAAGCAGTGAGTAGCGAGTATTAAGTATTGAGAGGTTTCTACATGCTGGGCTTAGCTCAATACTTAATACCTGATACTACCTACTTGATTCTACTTTTTGCATTCCGGCCGGCCTGCCGCCGGCCGTTTTGCTTTTCCCCTTTTTCGTAATCTCTGCCCCGCCTATGGCTTTTCGGAGAGTTGTCGTTACTGGCCTGGGCGCCATCACGCCGCTGGGTAGCACCGTTCCCGCTTACTGGGAAGGGCTGCGCCAAGGCATCAGCGGTGCCGCGCCCATCACCCGCTTCGACGCCAGCAAGTTCAAGACCCGCTTCGCCTGCGAAGTGAAGAACTACAGCCCGGATGACTACTTCCCCACCAAGGAAGGTCGGAAAATGGACCTGTTCACGCAATTTGCCGTCATCGCCAGCGACGAAGCCATTAAAGATGCCGGCTTGCTCGAAGGCGTAAACAAGGATCGGGTAGGCGTAATCTGGGGCTCGGGCATTGGGGGGCTGAAAACCTTCCAGGACGAGTGTTTCAACTTCGCCAAGGGCGACGGAACGCCGCGCTACAACCCTTTCTTCATCCCTAAAATGATTGCCGACAGCTCGTCGGGCAACATTTCCATCAAAAACGGCTTCCGCGGCCCCAACTTCGTGACGACGTCGGCTTGCGCCTCGTCGTCGGATGCTATTGTGGCGGCCTACAACTACATCCGCCTCGGCATGGCCGACGTGGTGGTGACGGGCGGCTCGGAAGCAGCCATTACGGAAGCGGGCGTAGGGGGCTTCAATGCTCTCAAGGCCATGAGCGAGCGGAACGACGATGCCGAAACCGGCTCGCGTCCCTACGACAAAGACCGGGACGGTTTTGTGCTCGGTGAAGGTGCCGGGGCTCTGATTCTGGAAGCTTACGAGCACGCCCAGGCCCGCGGCGCCAAGATCTACGCCGAAATCATCGGTGGCGGTCTGTCGTCGGATGCCTACCACATCACGGCGCCCGATCCTACGGGCGAAGGTGTGGTGCTGGTAATGCAGAACGCCCTGCGCGACGCTGGCATTCAGCCCGAAGAGGTGGACTACATCAACACCCACGGCACCAGCACGCCCCTCGGCGACGGTGCCGAGGTGAAGGCCATCCAGAAGGTGTTTGGCGAGCACGCCTACAAGCTCAACATCAGCTCCACCAAGAGCATGACCGGCCACCTGCTGGGCGGCGCGGGCGGTATTGAGGCCGTGGCCAGCATCCTGGCCATTCAGCACGGCATCGTGCCTCCCACCATCAACCACTTCACCGACGACCCCGAACTGGACCCCAAGCTGAACTTCACGTTCAACGAGGCCCAGCCGCGCGAGGTGAAGGTGGCCATGAGTAACACCTTCGGCTTTGGCGGGCACAACACGTCGGTGGTGTTCCGCAAATTCGAGGAGTAGCAGCCATGAGTGGCTTACCCTTGTTCGGGTTTTTTCGGCGGATGCTGGGCCACGATAAGGCCTTCCGCCAGGCCATTGCCACGGTAACCGGCCGCACGCCTCAAAACGTGCGGCTTTACCATTTGGCCTTTACCCATTCGTCGGTGGTGAAGCAGCAGCCTACCACCGGGCGCCACCAAAGCAACGAGCGGCTGGAGTTTCTCGGCGACGCCGTGCTGGGCACGGTGGTGGCCGAGTACCTGTTCCGCAAGTTTCCGTATGAGCAGGAAGGCTTCCTGACCGAGATGCGCAGCCGCATCGTGAACCGGGAAAGCCTCAACGGCCTGGCCCTCAAGCTGGGCCTCGACAAGCTGGTGCAGCTGGACCCCGGTCAGGGCCGCGCCGCCCGTTCGCGTTCCGTGAACGGCAACGCCCTGGAGGCGCTGGTGGGCGCCGTGTACCTCGACCAGGGCTACAAGGCGGCCCGCAAATTCGTGCTCAGCCGCCTCGTGAAGCCCTACGTGGATGTGAAATCCCTCACCGAAACCACGGCCAACTTCAAGAGCAAGCTGATTGAATGGGCCCAGCGCAACGGAAAAGCCATCCGCTACGACCTCAACGGCGAGGCCCGCCCCGGCGGCGTCATGGAATTCACGGCCTCCGTGGTGCTTGACGACGAAGTGGTGGCTACCGGCATGGGGCTGAGTAAGAAACAGGCCGAGCAGCTAGCCGCCGAACGGGCGCTGGCGGCGTTGGGCGTGTAAGAACACTGCGCCCTCTGCGTAAACTTCTGCGCCCTCTGCGGGCTACGTCGTTGGTACGATGTAGCCCGCAGAGGGCGCAGTGTTTTGCGCAGAAGACGCAGTGGGCAACCCAATCCGGGGAAATAGAGTTGTTTTGCAGAAACCTACCGACCCCTCCCATGCGAATAGCCGGCGCCGCCCTCAACCAGATACCGTTTGACTGGACCCACAACCTGCGCACCATCCGTGAGGCCATAGCGCAGGCCAAAGCGGCTGGCGTGGAGCTGCTGTGTCTGCCGGAGCTGTGCCTCACCGGCTACGGCTGCGAAGACCTGTTTCTGAGCGAGTGGCTGCCCGAAGCCGCGCTGGCCCATCTGCAGCAGATCCGGCCTTGGACCGAGGGCATCTGCGTGGTGGTGGGGCTGCCCATCCGGCTCAACCAGCGCACCTACAACACGGCTGCCGTGCTGCGCGACGGCCAGATTCTGGGTTTCGCGGCCAAGCAGTTTCTGGCCAACGACGGCGTGCACTACGAGCCGCGCTTCTTTGCGCCCTGGCCGGCCGGCGAAACCACCACGGTGCAGTGGGAAGGGGAGGAGTGGACCTTGGGCGATATGACGTTTGAGCACCAGGGAGTGAAGTTCGGGTTTGAAATCTGTGAGGATGCGTGGCGGCCCAACGACGTGCGCCCCGCCTGCCGCCTGATGGGCCGCGTGGACTTAATCGTGAATCCCTCGGCCAGCCACTTCGCCATGAGCAAGACCGACGTGCGCTACCACCTTGTAACGGAGGCCTCGCGCACGTTCAACTGCACCTACCTCTACGCCAACCTGCTCGGCAACGAGGCCGGCCGCATCACCTACGACGGTGAAATTCTGGTGGCCCGCCACGGCCACCTGTTGCTGCGTAACCAGCTCATGAGCTTCAAGGAAGTGGACATGGAGTACGTGGACGTGGATTTCAGCACGCCGCTGGAGCCTGCCGCCGAGATAGTGCCGCTGCCCGCGCCCGACGAGTACCGGGAGCTAAACCAGGCCCTGAGCCTGGCCCTGTTCGACTACCTGCGCAAGGCCCGCAGCCGGGGCTTCGTGCTGAGCCTCAGCGGCGGCGCCGACTCCTGCCTGTGCGCCGTGGCGGTGGCCGAGATGGTGCGCCTGGGCACCGCCGAGCTGGGCACCGCCGAGTTCATGCGCCGCGCCGGCTGCTTCACCGCAGAGGAAATAGCCCAGCTGGCCGGCCCCGTAACGGCCGTAGCCGACCAGGATGCGCCGGGCCCCAACGACGCCTCGCTGAGCCCGACCAACAACGAACAGCGAAAAGCAAACAACGAAATCACGCGCCGCCTGCTTACCTGCGCCTACCAGGGCACCGTCAACTCCTCCGACGACACGTTCAATTCGGCCAAAGAGCTGGCGGAGTCTATCGGGGCCGTGTTTCACAACTGGGAAATCGACGCGGAAGTGAGCGGCTACGTGGGCAAGATTGAGCACGCGCTGGGCCGCGACCTGACCTGGCAAACCGACGACCTGGCGTTGCAGAACATTCAGGCGCGGGTGCGGGCCCCGGCCATCTGGCTGCTGGCCAACGTGCAGAACTGCCTGCTCATCACCACCTCCAACCGCTCGGAGGCCAGCGTGGGCTACTGCACCATGGACGGCGACACGGCCGGCAGCATCTCGCCGATTGCGGGCGTGGACAAGGACTTCGTGAAGAAGTGGCTGCGCTGGGCCGAAACCGAGCTGAACTACCCGGCGTTGCGCCACGTGAACAGCCTGCAGCCCACCGCCGAGCTGCGCCCCCTCGAAGACAAGCAAACCGACGAGCGGGACCTGATGCCTTACGTGCTGCTCAACCGCATCGAGCGGCTGGCCTTCTACGACCGGCTGGCGCCCAAGCAGGTGCTGGCCACATTGCGTCACGAAGACCCCGCCGCCGACCCTGAGCAGCTGAAAACCTACGTGAAACGCTTCTACAGCCTCTGGAGCCGCAACCAGTGGAAGCGCGAGCGGTACGCCCCCAGCTTCCACCTCGACGACTACAACGTAGACCCGCGCTCCTGGCTGCGCTTCCCCATCCTGAGCGGTGGCTACACCGAGGAGTTGAACGCGCTGTAGGGGCCGGGCGGCGACTGGCTGCGCTGGGGTAAGGTAGTGGCTCCGGTCCGGCGGCTCTTTCAGCCGTCGGGCCGGTCGTCGTCAGCACGGCGCGGCTGCCACCTCTGGCCAGTTGCGGTTGCAAGAGGATTCCGGACCTATGGCTGCAAGTGCCGATAGGTTGCGGGGTTTCAATGTATTATCAACTGTCAGACAGGCTGTTGAATAATATTGTTTGGCCCGTGCGCAAGTTTTGCGTGCCGATGGGGCCTAAGCAGTTGTATCCTCAGCAGGCGCGGCAAAGGCCGGGTGCCGGGCAGGTGTCGTTTTCATCTTTCAATTCCTGCCTCCCTGGTGTATACCCTTCCGCTGCCTGCTGCTTCCGGCGTTGTGCCGCCCGCGCCCGGCGCTGCCGTCTCGCCCGATGCCGAGTTGGTAGCGCAGCTGCAGCAGGGCAGCGAGGCGGCGTTCCGGACGCTGGTGGAGCGCTACCAGAACCGCATCTACCGCACGGTGCTGGCGCTGCTGCAGTCGGCGGAAGAGGCCGAGGACGTGGCGCAGGAGGTATTTGTGGAAGTGTACCAGACCATCGGGCGGTTTCGGGGCGAGGCGGCGCTGAGCACTTGGCTGTACCGCCTGGCTACTTCGCGGGCGCTCAAGCACCGGCAGCGGGCCCGCGCCCGGAAGCGCTTCGCCTACTTCACCAGCCTACTGGGCTTCGACAACCAAGTACTGCACGAGCCGCCCGACCACGCGCACCCGCAGGCCCAGCTGGAAGGCCAGCAGCAGCTGGCGTTGCTATTGGCGTACATTGCCCGCCTGCCCGGCCAGCAGCAGGTGGCCTTCACGCTGCGCCACGAGCAGGAGCTGAGCTACGAGGAAATAGCGGCCGTGCTCAACACCACCGTGCCGGCCGTGGAATCCCTGCTGTTCCGGGCCCGCAAAACCCTTCGCCACCATCTTTCCCTGCGCCATGACTGATCCTGCCTCCCGGCCCATAGCCGACGACGAATGGGAAAACCTGCTGCGCCAGTGGCGCACGCAGCCCGCTGCCCAGCCCCGGCCGTTTTTTTACAGCCGCGTGCGGGCCCGGCTGGTGGCCGAAGCCGCCGCGGAGCGCCAGCTGCTGCCCGCCTGGCTGCGCTGGCCCAGCTACGCCGTCATGCTGGGCTTGTTGCTGCTGCTGAGCGGCGACGGCGCCCTGCTGCGCTAACTGCCGCCGGCCCACGAGTTGCCGCCGCAGGAGCCGGCAAAGCGGCAAGTGGAATGTCTGAGTACCTTTGAGTCCCTTCTATATTTCGTAACCATGCTTTCTTTTCTCTCCTACATCACCTGGACCGCCGACCCGATTCTGGCGCACATTGGGCCGCTGACGCTGCGCTGGTACGGGCTGCTGTTCATGTCGGGCTTCGTGTTCGGCACGTTCATTCTGTCGCACATCTACAAATCGGAGCGGGTGTCGCCGCGCTGGGTGGATGTCATTACCATCTATATGCTGGTGGGCACCATCCTGGGGGCGCGGCTAGGGCACGTGCTTTTCTACGATCCTGCTTACTACCTCACCAGCGAGCATTTTCTGGAGATTTTCAAGATCTGGGAAGGCGGCCTGGCCAGCCATGGCGCCACGCTGGGCATTCTGCTGGCCACCTACCTGTTTGCCCGCAACAACAAGTTCGACTACCTCTGGGTGCTCGACCGGATTGTGATTGTGGTGGCGCTGGGCGGCTGCATGATCCGCCTCGGCAACCTGATGAACTCGGAAATTATCGGCCGCGTGACGGACGTGCCGTGGGCGTTCAAGTTTGCGCGCTACAACGAAATCCACGGCGGCAACAGCAACATTCCGTTTGAGCTGCGCCACCCCACCCAGATCTACGAGGCGCTGTTCTGCATCGTGCTGCTGGTGCTGCTCTACTTCATGTGGAACCGCACCAAGGAGCGCACGCCGCGCGGGCAGCTGTTTGGCTTGTTTGTGGTGCTGCTGTTCTCGTTCCGGGTGCTGGTGGAGTTCCTGAAGGAAAACCAGGAAGCCTTCGAAGACCGGCTGCCGCTGAACATGGGCCAGCTGCTGAGCTTACCCCTGATTTTGGTTGGGCTGTGGGTGCTGCTGCGCGCCGGCAAAGACCCCAAAAACCCCTACGGCTACGCCCCGCGCGACCTGGAAACCGACGCAACCCCCGATCCGAAGGCCCTCAAAGTATAGCCTTCGGCCTCGCACGAAAAAGCTTCTTCGCCAGTTTGGCGGAGGGGCTTTTTTGTGCCTGATATTGTGCGGGTGCTTACAGCTTGTAGCGGTAGAGCGCGCCCTGCTCGGTGCTGATGAGTAGCGTGCCGTTGTCGAGGAACAGCAGGCCCTCGGTCTGGCCGGCGCCTTTCAGCGACACGGTTTTGGGCGTGGCTTTCAGGGCGCTGTTTAGGTCGGTACCTTCCAGCAGGTACAGCTCTTCGCGGCCCAGCAGCGCCAGGTGGCGGCCATCGGGGCTAAGGTCGGCGCCGGTTACCTCGCCGGCAATGCTGAGCTTGGTCAGCAGCTCGGCCACGTGCGAGCCGGGCTGGTCCGACACGCTGTAGACTTTGCTGGTGGTCTGGTTGGCGCGGTCTTTCGTGAACAGGTACAGCTTGCCGGCACTCCAGAGCGAGGCTTCGCAGTCGAAGTTGCGCTCGTCCTTGGCGGGCGGGAAGGCCGTCTGGTCGGGGTAGCGGAAGCTGATTTTGCCCACGCTGTTGGGGCTCTGCGGCTCCACGCGGTAGATGGCCAGGTCGCGGCGGGTGTTGTTGTTGTTGCCGGCATCGGTGATGAACACGGTGCCTTTGCCGTCGTCGGCCAGGCTTTCCCAGTCGATGTTAGTCACGGGCAGCTCCCGCTCGCCCAGCTTTTCACCTTTCTCATTGATGAGGTAAAGCGTGGGTGAAGTGCCGGCGTCGCCGTGGGTGTAAAACGTGCCGGGCCGGCCGCCGTGGGCCAGGCCCGAGCTTTCCGGAATGCCGCCCTGCAGCTCGCCTACCGGCTGCAGCACGCCCAGCGGCGCGCTGGCATCGTTGCCCTTTTTATCCTTCTTCCCCTTTTTGCCTTTTTTGCCCGACTTCTGGTCGTCGCCACCCCGGTCGTTGGTGTCGGAAGTAGCGGTCAGGTCGTTGGAAACTTCGTTTTGCGCCTGTGAGCACGCACTGGTGAGCAGGGTGGCCAGGCCGAGGGTAAGCAGGAAAGTTCTGGACATGGAAGAACAGCGGAGATGAAAAAAAGCTGCCCGACTCGCAGAGCCCAGGCAGCGCAAACACAGTGTATACGGAATGAGCAGGCAGGAGGGTACGGGCGCGCAACGCAGCGTGGTCCTACGAATTGCCCGAAGGGCTTCGTAGGACCACTAAATAGGCAATGGGTCGTTGGTGTTCAGTGGAGTGCTGATGTTGCTGTTCAATGGTTTAGTGGTCCTACGAAGCCCTTCGGGCAATTCGTAGGACCACGCCCACGCTATCAAGGAACCGGGTCGTGGCCGTGGCCGCCCCAGGGGTGGCAGCGGGCGATGCGGCGCAGCGCCAGCCGGCCGCCGTGCCAGGGGCCGTGCTTTTCGATGGCCTGTACGGCGTAGGCCGAGCAGGTGGGCGTGTAGCGGCAGCTGGCCGGCGTGAGCGGCGAAATCAGGTGGCGGTACACCCAGAGTAAACCCAGCAGCAGCTGGCGGAAAACGGCAGACATAGCGCAAAGAACCGCAAACCCCTCGGAATAAATCCCGAGCCCGGCGGGCGGCGCGTTGCAGCGCCTTTTTGTAAGTTTGAAGGCCGGTGCACGCGCCCGGCGCCTTATTCCTTCCTTTCCCCATTCCCCACAGTTTTATGCGCACCAATCACTGGGCCAAGGCCCTGCTGCTGACGCTGCTGCTGCCCTTCACGGCCCGCGCCGACGAAGGCATGTGGCTGCCGCTCTTCGTGAAGCGGCTCAACCAGGCCGACATGCAGAAAAAAGGCCTCAAACTCACGGCCGAAGAAATCTACGACGTCAACAACGCCAGCCTCAAGGACGCCGTGGTGCAGCTTGGCGGCTTCTGCACCGGCGAGTTCGTCAGCAGCCAGGGCCTCTTGCTCACCAACCACCACTGCGGCTACGACGCCATCCAGACCCACAGCACGCCCCAGAACAACATCCTGCAGAACGGCTTCTTCGCCGCTACCAAAGCCGAAGAGAAGACCAACCCCGGCCTGTTCGTGGACATTCTGGTGCGCATGGAAGACGTGACCGGCAAGATGCTGGAAGGCCTCACGGCCACCACGCCCGAGCAGGAGCGCATGGCCACCATCCAGAAGCGCCAGAAGGAAATGGCCGACGCCGCCAAGGAGAACGGCCAGTACGTGGCCTACGTGCGCGACATGTTCGGCGGCAACGAGTACTACCTGTTCGTGTACCAGCGCTTCGGCGACGTGCGCCTGGTGGGCGCCCCGCCGGAAGCCGTGGGCAAGTTCGGCGGCGACACCGACAACTGGATGTGGCCCCGCCACACCGGCGACTTCTCGATGTTCCGCGTGTACGCCGACAAAAACAACAAGCCCACCGCCGGCCCCAGTGCCGACAACGTGCCTTACGTGCCCAAGAAGCACCTGCCCGTAAGCCTGCAGGGCATCAGCGAAGGCGACTTCGCCATGGTGTTCGGCTTCCCCGGCCGCACCCAGCGCTTCCTGCCCGCCGCCGGCCTGCAGATGACCCTCGACCAGAGCAACCCCGCCCGCATCAAGCTGCGCGACACGCGCCTCAAGCTGTGGAAAGAAGACATGGACGTGAACCCCACGCTGCGCCTGCAGTACGCTTCCAAGTACGCCAACATCGCCAACTACTGGAAGTATTTCATCGGCCAGAATGAGGGCATGAACCGCCTGAAAACCGTGGACGCCAAGAAGGCCGAAGAAGCCGCCCTGGCTCAGTGGATCAGCCAGGACCCCGCCCGCCAGCAGCAGTACGGCGAGGCCCTCACCAGCATCAACCAGGCCTACGCCGGCCTGCGGGAGTACAACCTGAGCGCCAACTACGTGAACGAAGCCGCTTTCGGCACCGAAATCATCACGCTGGCTTCGCGCATGATGCCGCTCTACATGACCCTGAAATCCACGCCGACCGACAAGGCAGCCCTCGGCAAAGCCACCGCCGACCTGCAGGAGCCTGTGGCCGAGTATTTCAAGGACTACAGCGCCAGCACCGACAAAAAAGTGTTTGCCGCGCTCATGAGCCTCTACATGAAGGACGTGCCCGCCGCCCAGCTGCCCGACGTGTTCCAGACCGTGCAGAAGCAGTACGGCAACTCGATGCAGAAGTACGCCGACTACGTGTTTGCCAACTCCTTCCTGACCTCGGAAGCCAAGGTGAAGGCCTTCCTGGCCGCGCCCACGCTGGCCAAGCTGGAAGCCGACCCCGGCTTCAAGACCTTCAACTCGGTGTACCTGAACTACACCCAGAACATTCTGCCCAAAATGCAGGCCCTGCAAAGCGGCCTCACCCGCGCCAACCGCCTCTACGTGGCCGCCCTGCGTGAGAAGAACAGCCAGAAAGTGTACTCGCCCGATGCCAACTCCACCATCCGGCTCAGCTACGGCACTGTGCGCCCCTACAAAGGCCGCGACGCCGTGCGCTACGACTACAAAACCACGGCCCAGGGCATTCTGGAGAAGGAAGACGCCTCCAACCCCGAGTTTGTGGTGCCCCAGAAAGAGCTGGAGCTGCTGAAAATGAAAGACTACGGCCGCTTCGCCGATAAGGACGGCAACCTGCCCGTGGCCTTCATCACCGACAACGACATCACGGGCGGCAACTCCGGCTCGCCGGTTATCAACGGCCGCGGTGAGCTGATCGGGCTGGCCTTCGACGGCAACTGGGAAGCCATGACCGGCGACCTGGCATATGACCCCGAGCTGAAGCGCTGCATCAACGCCGACATCCGCTACGTGCTCTGGTGCATCGAGAAGCTCGGCAACGCCAAGCACATCGTCGATGAAATGACCATCGTCAACAACGGCCCCAACCCCGGCGTGGGTGCTGCCACCGCCTCGGTAAGCAACGGCCTGGGCGACGTGGAAAAGATGAAGGTGAAAACCGACGACGGCCAGAAAACCAAAGTCAAGAAGAAGAAAGGCAAGGAAACCACTGCCGCCGGCATGTAGTCCCGCCTGTCATTCCGAGTGAAGCACGGAATCTGCGCAAGCCCGCCACCGGGGTTTTCCCGGATTTTTCGCGTTACTCAGAATGACACCCAAAAACGCCCCGGTGCCGTGTTGGCGCCGGGGTGTTTTTGCGTCTGGCGCGCAGCCGATATTGTGGGCCAGTAGGTTAGACTACACAGCTAAAAAGGAATGCGTACGGTCACGGTGTCCAGGGCGGGCACGTTCACGTTCTGGCTGGTGAGAGTCCGCACTCCATCTACGTTGATATACCAACGAACTCTATAGTTCTGACCTCCATCTATGGGCCGTACGAAAGTAGTGTCGCGCGGATAGGGCAGTTCGGCCACTAGCGTGTTGGAGCCATCAATACTAATCCACACGCGGCTGCGAGGCGGCTCGTCTACCAGCACGAAGCGCAGCCAGGCGGGGGAGTAGATGGGCACACGCAGGCCCTGGTTTTTGCGGCCCTGGCGCACGGCGGGGGCTTCGCCGTAGGCCGTGTAGTGGCCCTGTGCGGAGTGGGCCATCAGGATAACATGGCCGCCGGGCGCCTCAGCGGCAAACGAGAACCGGCCCTGCGCGTCGCAAGCGTGCGGGGCGCCCACAGCGCGATAAGCGCCTGCTCCGGTGTTGGGCGTCACGTGCAGTTGCACCGTGGCGTTAGGCACGGGCTGGCCGTTTATCCGGTCCACCACCTGCCCTTCGATGGTGGTGGTATCCGGCTCTTTGTCGCAGCTGGTGCTCAGTGCCAGCAGGCCAATGGCGAGTAGGAGGGGGCGGGCGTTCATGGCAGCGACCCAGGCAGGGCGGTTAGCGTAGGGAATAGAAAAACTAAAAACTCAATAGGTACCTAACTGAAGCAGAGGTAGTAATAAATTATGAAAATGCAATGCTGCTACAGGCTGAGTTGCCTGCAAAAGAGCATATAGGCCCCGTTTAAGGGCTGGCAAAACGCCCCGGTGCCGTGTTGGCGCCGGGGCGTTTATGCGTCTGGCGGGGCTGGATTTCTCACTGGAAATAAATATTGGCTGTGCGCTATGAATAGTTGTGGAGTTGCTGGCTTTCCGGTAATTTTCATCACTTGTAAAAGATGCAAAAGCACTTTATGGCAAAACGCTACCCGATTCTGAGTGTCTTATTGCTAACCGGATTCATCACCCACGCGCAGGGCAGCGGCCCCGGCGTGCGCGGGGCCCGCGCCGCCGCCCTTGGTCACGCCTCCGTCACGCTGAACGACGTGTGGGCGGTAGGCAACAACGCCGCCGGCCTCGGCCAGCTCAGCGCCCCCACGGCAGCCGTGTACGCCGAAAACCGTTATTTGCTCAGCGCCCTCAACACCGTGGCGCTGGCGGTGGCCGCGCCGCTGGGCAAGGTGGAAAACGGGCTGGCCCGCCGGGGCGTGGTGGGCCTGGAGGTGCAGCGCTTCGGCGGCAAGCTCTACAACGAGCAGCGCATCGGGGCCGGCTACGGCTACCGCGGCGGCCTTGTCAGCATCGGGGCGCGGGTGGATCTGCTGCAGCTGAGTATTGAGGGGCTGGGTAGCCGGCGGGCGGTGGCCGTATCGTTGGGCGGGCAGGCCGAGCTGGTGCCCAAGCGGCTGGTGTTCGGTGCCTACCTCTACAACCTCAACCAGGCCAAGCTGGCCGAATACCAGCAGGAGCGGGTGCCCACGGTGCTCAAGGCCGGCCTCTCGTACCGGCCCACGGCCAAGGTGATGCTCAACATCGAAACCGAAAAGGAAGTGGAGCAGTCGGCCGACTTCAAGGCTGGCGTGGAATACCGCGTGATTGACGCCTTAGCGCTGCGGGCCGGCCTGCGTACGCTCACCGAGGAAACCACCGGTGGCCTGGGCTTTCGGGCCGGCGCGCTGCAGATTGACTACGCCGCCGCCTGGCACGCGGCCCTGGGCCTCAGCCAGCACCTGAGCATTGGGCTGAGCTTCAACGCCAAGCAGCCATGAGGTCCGGTTGGAGCACTTTCGTATCGCAGTCGGGAGAACTGTCGGGCGAGTGTAGCGCGAAGCCTTTGCTTCGCGTACCGCTAAACGATTCAGCAGCCTACGGTTCAGCTAGGCCCGAAGCAAACGCTTCGCGCTACCCGCAAAAACGGCGCTGCAAGGCTATCCTGATGGCCGTTCTGCTGGCGGCAGCCGGTACGGCGCAGGCCCAGGAATACGTGCGCCCCACGCCCGACCTCGACCGGCTGACGCAGGAGCTGTTTGCCGAAATCCAGAGCGACCAGGTGCCCTCCGAGGACCTCTACGAAACGCTGCTGCAGTACTACCAGACGCCGCTCAGCCTCAACACCGCCACCCGCGAGGACCTGCGCGGCCTGCTGCTGCTCTCCGAAAACCAAATCAGCCAGCTGCTCACGTACCGCCAGCAGCGCGGGCCGCTGCTGAGCCTCTACGAGCTGCAGGCCGTGCCGGGCTTCGATTTGCGCACCATCTACCGGGCCGCGCCCTTCGTGACGGTGCAGACCGCCGGCGGCACCAACGGCCTGCGCGGCCCGCTGTGGCAGCGCGTGTTCAAGGAAGACAACAACGCCCTGTTTCTGCGCTACGAGCGGGTGCTGCAAACCCGCACCGGCTACACTGCCGCCCCCCTCGACAGCCTCGGCCGCGGCCCCACCCGCTACCTCGGGTCGCCCGACAAGCTGCTGCTGCGCTACCGCGTCAGCCACGCCAAGGATTTCAGCCTGGGCGTCACAGCCGAAAAGGACGCCGGCGAGCAGCTCACCTGGAACCCCAAGGGCCGCCAGTACGGCGCCGATTTTCTGTCGGCGCACTTTGTGGTGCAGGAGCGGAGCAAGCTGAAAACCCTGGCCGTCGGCGACTACCAGCTGCAGTTTGGGCAGGGGCTGCTGCTGTCGTCGGGGCTGCAGGTGGGCAAGGGCGCCGAAACCATCACCACCCTGCGGCGCAGCTCCATCGGGGTGCGGCCGTACTCTTCCATTCTGGAAAGCACGTTTTTTAGGGGTGCGGCCACTACCGTGGAAGTGGCGCCCACGGTGCGGGCCACGGCTTTCGTGTCGAGGAAGCGGGTGGATGCCAACGTGCAGCTGGCGGCCGATTCGTTGGCAGAGTTCGACGAGTTTTCGTCGGGCTTTCTGCTGACGGGCTTCCACCGCACACCCTCGGAGCGGGCCAACCGCCAGACACTGCGCGAAACCGTGGCCGGCGGCAACCTCAGCTACACCAGCCGCAGCGGCCACCTCGCCGCCGGCCTCACCGCCGTCGACACCCACTTCGACAAAGCCATTCAGCGCCGCCCCGAGCTGTACAACCAGTACGAGTTTCGCGGTACGCACAACCTGGCGCTGGGCGCGCACTACACCTACGTGCGCGGCAACGTGCTGGTGTTTGGCGAAACGGCCCGCAGCAGCAGCGGCGGCTGGGGCACCGTGAACGGGCTGCTGGCCAGCCTCGCGCCCACCGTGGATGTGTCGGCGCTGGTGCGGCACTACACCCGCGACTTCCACACGCTCTACGGCAACGCGCTTAGCGAAAACACCCGCAACATCAACGAAAGCGGCCTGTATCTGGGGCTGAAAGTACGGCCGGTGGCCCGCTGGGAAGTATCGGCGTATTACGACCAGTTCTGGTTTCCGTGGCTGAAATACGACGTGGGTGCGCCCTCGCGCGGCCACGACTGGCTGACGCGCGTGACGTACGCGCCCACCAAAACCAGCCTGCTATACGCCCAGCTGCGCACCCGCCAGAAAGCCTACAACCCGTCCTCCGACCAGCCCATCCCGCAGCCCGAGCCCACCACCCGCCACAGCGTGCTGCTCTACTACGACGCCAACCCCACGCCCACGCTGGGTCTGCGCACCCGCGTGCAGGGCAGCCGCTACCGCGCCACCGACGCCAGCCCCTGGCAGCGCGGCTACGTGCTGGCCCAGGATGCCTCGGTAAGCATCGGCCGCCGCCTGCGCCTCACTGCCCGCTACGCCCTCTTCGATACCGACAGCTACGACACGCGCCAGTACGTGTTCGAGCAGGACGTGCTCTACGCGTTTTCGGTGCCGGCCCTCTCGGGGCAGGGCACCCGCGTCTACGGCATTGCTGAAATCAGCTGCACCCGCCAGCTCACGCTCTGGCTGCGCCTGGCCGAAACCCACTACCGCCACCAAACCACCGTCGGCTCCGGCCTCGAAGAAATCCAGGGCCCCCGCCGCACCGAGTTCAAAGCCCAGGCGCGCTACCGGTTCTAGTAGGGCGTATATAAAGCATTCAGGCCGTCATGCTGAGCTTGCCGAAGCATCTCTACCTCTGGCTAATCAATGCCAACACAACGAAGCGGTAGAGATGCTTCGACAAGCTAATCATGACGTGCGCAAGGTTTTCAGGTATCCTATAATTACCCGTGCCAACACATAAAAAGGCCGGCTCCCGAGTCGGGAGCCGCCTTTTTTATGTGTTGATACTCGGTGCCGACTATTGCTTCAACAGGCGCACCACGGCGGTGCCTTCTGGCATGTCGAGGTGGAGCTGGTAGACGCCGGTGCTGAGCTTGCTCAGGTCGAGGGAGTGCTTGAGCGGAGCGCCGCCCTTGTTGAGGGCAATGCTGCTCACGGTGCGGCCCACGGCATCCGTCACGCGCAGCGTAACGAGGCCACGCTGGGCGTTATCGACGCTCACTTGGAACTGGCCGGTGCTTGGGTTCGGGAATACTTCCACGCCGCGCAGCAGGGCCGCGTTCTGGCTGGAAAGCGTGGTGATATTCACGCAGCTTTCGTTGGTGTACACCGAGTTGCCAGTAGCGTTGATGGCCCGAATGCGGTAGCAGTAGGTACCGTTGGCGCCGGCAATCTGGTCGGCGTAGAACGTCGTATTGGCCGCCACAGTAGCCAGCAGCGCGAACGTGTTGTTGTTCGCACCGGTGCGCTCAATCTGGAAGCTAGCTTCGTTGTTGGAGTTGTCAGCCCACACCAGGTTCACGTTTGCGCGGTTGTTGGTCACACCATTGAGCAGCGTGAGCAGCGTAGATGGCGCAGCCGGAACTTCGGCCAGCGTGCACAGCTCCAGGCTCCAGCCGGTTAGCTGGCCGCCGTTGCTGGCGTTGTTGTCCGAGATGGTCAGCGTCCAGTTGCCGTTGGCCGGGTCGTTGAGCAGCGGGGCAAACGAGTTGGCTGGGCGCACGGTGGCGCCGTTGGCCAGCGGGCAGCTAACTGCGGAAGTGGCCGCGTCATCCAGGTTCAGGTTGAGGTCGGCGGTGCCGGGGCACACGTTGGCGAGCAGCACTACAGTCCGGCCCGCAGGGTTCGTTAGCGAAATGGTCAGCTCGCCCACGTTAGGATGCGTGATGGCTAGGTTGCGGATACGAATGTCACCGACCCGCTCCGCGTTCTGTACGTTGATGGTGGACGTTACCGTAGGCGTCGTGCCGAACGGAATGCTGACCGGTACCTGCGTGGCCGCAATCGGCGCGCAGGTTACGGAGCCCACCTGGAACGAAGCTGCGGCCGAATACGGCGCCGTGCTGCAGGGGCTCACACCCCGCACTCGCCAGAAATACGTGGTGCCCGGCGTCAGGGGCAGCGTGGCTACCGTGAAGTTGGTGGCGGCAATGTTGGCCTGCGTGAGCAGCACGTTGCTGAAGGTGGCGTCGGTAGCTACCTGCACCTCGTAGGTGGTGGCATTAGGTACAGCGTTCCAGGTCAGGCGGGGGCGGGGGCCTACGCGCTGAGCGCTAACCGGGCTAACCGGCACGGCAGTGGCTGTAGCGCTTGGCAGCACCGTGAAGGTGAACTGCTGCGTCTGGGTGATGCTGCCGCTCACGCCCGTCAGCGAGATGGTGTAGTTGCCACCAGCGGTGCCGGCTGCCACGTTCACAGTAGCCTGCACGGTGGTACCAGCGGCTGGGGCGTTGTTGTCGTAGGAAACCGTGACACCGGCGGGCAGGTTGGCCGCCGACAGGGCTACCGCGCCGCTGAACGATTGAATCTGGCCGATAGCCAGCGGGAACGAGAAGCCAGCGCCGGGGCAGATGGCCGGAATCTGAGCGGCCGTAGGCGCCAGGAAGAACGTGGGCTGGCCCGAGTTGGTGATGGTGAAATCCTGGTTGGACAGGTCGAAGAACACGTTGCCGGCGGCTTTCACCTTGATGCGGGCCGTGGTGGTGGCGGCCACCGAAGTTGGCACCGTTACCACGGTGTAGCCATCGTTCGGGGTGTTGGCCTGCAGCACCGTCGGGAATGTGCGGCCGCCGTCGGTGGAGAGCAGCACGTCTACGTTGGCAGCGTTGATGGGCGCGGCCGTGGTGTTGGCCACGTCCCAGGCTACCTGCTGCGGCGCGCCGGCCTGCCACGAGGCAGCCGACGTGTTGGGCAGTGTCACCAGGAACGGGCCAGCCGTGCCGATTACTGCCACGTTCATCGAGTCGTAATCAACCCCGCCCCCGCCTACGCGGTTGTCGCGGGCTACAAGGCGGAAGATGAGCTTGCGGGCATACGAAGGCAGAATTTCGCCCCGCACCTGCACGTTGGTCAGCAAAGCACCCGGCGTGCCGGCCGGCGTGAGCGTGGCCGGGAAGGTGCGCGTAGGCGAAGTTACGGGCGAAAACGCGCGGAAAATTGGAGCGTTGCCGGTAGGCGAGTTAGGCGCGCCGCCGGGGCCGAGGTTGAACTGTTCCCAGCTGTACGTCAGTGGGTCGCTGTTGGCGTCGGTGGCCGAGCCGGTCAGCTCAAACGGCGTGCTGAGCGGAATGGCGTAATTGGTGCCAGCGTTTACTACTGGGGCATTGTTGCCGGTAGCCGTGTTCACACCGCAATTGCCGCCGTTGGTCATGTGCGCTACCAGCTCATCGAAGCTGTAGGAGTGGAAATAGGGGTCAGAGTTGGGCTGGGTGTTGTCGGTGCCGCAGATGCCGGCGTAGGCCATGATGGTCGTGCCCGAGCCGGGCTCGTAGGCCGCACCCGCCGAGCGGTTGCCGCCGGCGCAGGAGCCTACCGTGCCGTTGAAGGTGTGGTTGCCGCCAAACTGGTGGCCGATTTCGTGGGCCACGTAGTCGATGTCGAAAGCATCCCCGAACGGCGCGGGCCGGCCGGTCATGCCGCGGGCTTTGCCGCTGGCGGCGCACAGGCTGCGCAACTGGGCCACGCCGCCGTCGCCGGTGGCGAAGATGTGGCCGATATCGTAGTTGGCCTGGCCGATACGGGCCGTCACTACGGTCTGGTTTTCGGTCAGCAGCGTCGTGGAGGAGCTGTTGGTGAACGGGTCGGTGGTGCCGTCGAGGAACACCAAAGTGTCGTTCTTGGGCACCAGCACCAGGCGGGCGGCCACTTCCTTCTCATACACGCCGCTCACGCGGTTCACCGACGTTACCATTTTCGACAGCGTCAGGGCTGTGGTGGGGGCGGCCGGGGCGCACACAGCTACCGCGTACTCGCCGGTGCAGGACACGGCCAGGCGGTAGGTGCGCAGCGTGGCGCCGTTGGGCACGGCCACGCGCAGCGGCGGCGCCAGCACCGTGCCGGCCGCGCTGCTGGCGCCCGGCGTGAGGCACTCGAAGCGCACGTTGTCCTTGTTCATGGCCGTGCGGTCGAACACCAAGTGGGTGTTGCTGCCGGTTTCAGCGGGGTCGATGAACACCGTGCGGCTGCCGCTCATAATCATGGCGTGGAAGCCGGCCGGCGACACGTCGAGGCGGGCCGTGGCCGCCGGATCGTCGATGCCTTGCGCTTCGTAGGTGCGGATCTGCGGGTATTTAGCGGCCAGCTCGGGCAGCATCACGGGCACCTGCACGATGCGGAAGCGCTGCGAGGTGCCATCTGGCAGCGGCAGCGACACCACGGTGCCGGAGTTGCGCGCGCCGGCGCCGGCCTCGCGGGGGGCAGTAGCCAGAGCATCGCGCATGGCCGGCAGCTGCACCGTAACGGCCCGGTACTGGCGCAGGGCCTGCGTGGCAGAGCGGGCAGCCGGCTGGGCGCCGGGTGCATCGGCCCACAACACGCGTTGGGCGGAGGCCATGTTCGGCAGCCCGGTCGCCGCCAGCAGCAGGCCGCCCAGCAGCGCCGGACGCCATGTATTTCTTGGCAGAGTAAAGCTTGGTAACATAGAAGAATGGGTTGAAAAAAAAGGAAGTCAACAAGAGTCTGGTGCCCTAAGGTACTGGTTTTGCTGAAGGTGTAATGCGTTTAGAAGGGTATTTTACCTGAAGGTATCTTTCACCTAATAGCCAGTGCTCACGCAGAGCGGTGCGGGTCTAACCGACACAGATTTAGAGGGATGCACGTGGCTGCCCTCCGGTTGGTGGTTGCCCACCTAACGTGCAAGGCCCGCCGGAAGCAGTTCCGGCGGGCCTTGGGCAGGGAGAAGCAGCTGGCAGGGTCAGGCTTCGGTTTTCACCAGCACCACCTGTGCCTTGTCGGCCTGGCTGATGCGGCGGCGGAATTCCTGGTAAGCCGGGTATTCTTCGCGGGCAAAGCGGGTGCGAGGCACAAGTAGGCGCCGCACGTACAGCAGCGTGCCATCGGGCTGGGCCTGTACCTGGCTGGAGTAGGTTCCAAAGGCCGTCGTTAGCTGCACCTGCGCCGGCAGGCTTTCGGGCTTGAAGCCGGCGGGCACATGAATCCGGACGGTATCGGCGTAGCTGAAGGCGTTGTCGAGCCAGACGCCCGTGCGCCGCTCGCCCACGGCAGCCGGCAGCGCGCTCCAGCGGCTGAGCAGGTTGGGTGTCAGAAACGCCCGCTTGCCCGACACCGAGGCCCAGCCCGGTAGCGTCAGGCCCAGGTTTTCGGTGAGCACCGGCACCGGCTGCCGGTGGTCGGGCTGGTAGCTGAGCTTGCTGATGCTGAAGTTGGCCAGCGGCAGATGCTCGGCTACGGCCTTCTTCTGATCGGCCAGGTTCTGGGAGCTGGCCAGCCCTGTGTAGGCGTCCTGTTCCAGGCCCGAAAGCCGGGTCCGGACACTGGCTGTGGCGCTGCCCTGCGCATCCAAGTACACGTCGGCCAGCCGCTCGCGGCGGTTGTCGGCGGCCAGGTACTGGGGCGTGCGCACCAGCCGGCCGCCCTGGGGCGTCACGAGCAGCGCGTGGCGGTTGCCAGTGAAGCTGCTCATGTAGCCGAACGGGTTGGTCTGGCTGGTGCACTCCAGCCACACGGTGTCGGGCTTGGCAGCCTTGCTCAGCGGCACGCACAGCACCACATGGTTGAACTGCTGGCTGGGAAACTCCGTGCGGATGTCTTCCTCATTGGCGCGCACCAAAGCCGGGTAGGCCGTGATGCCCGCGGTTTTCAGCAGGGCCTGGCAGTAGTTGGTCAGGGCCTTGCAGTCGCCATAGCCATTGGCGGCCACGCTGCTGGCCGGAAAGGTCTGCCAGCCGCCAATGCCCAGCTGCACCGAAATGTAGCGCGTGTTGGCCTGCAGCCACTCATACACTTTCCGGATGCGGGCTCGCTCATCGGTTTCGCCCTGCAGCAGGGCCTGCACTTTGGCCTGCACGGCGGGCGGCAGCTCGTCGCGGCCGGCATTGAGCTGGTAGTTCCAGAGGCCCAGGGTCTGCCACGAGGTAAGCGTGCCCAGGTGGCCCTGCACCTCAAACTGGGTGGGGGCGGTGTACACGGCGGGGGCCGTTTCGCTCACGGGCGGTCCGTCGGGCTCGGCTTCCACGGCGGCCAGGTTGTGCACCTGCCACTCGTAGGCCTGCCCGGCGTCGGCCGTTGGGGTTTTCACGGCCGCCGTGCCGGCGGGCAGGGCACGCTCTTGGTAGCGCAGCGCCAGGCCGGCCGGCATCAGCACCCGGAACGTGGCGTGCTCCACGGCCAGCTGCTCGTCGGGCTGGGGCTTCCAGGTGGAATAGAAAAGGGTGTTGGTGGAGCTGACTTCGTACTCAAACTCCACGGTGTACGGGTACACCGGCTGGCGCAGGTCGGCGAGGCGGCCCCGGCCGTCGTTGGCCAGGCTGAAGCCGTCGGACAGCGAAATGTCCTTGATTTCCGAACTTTTCAGCGTGCGCAGCACGCGGCCGTCGGCGGCGTAGGCCGTGCCGCGCAGGTAGCTGACCGTGTTGAGCTGGTCGTAGTACACCAGCTTGCGGGCGTAGTCGGCCCCGGCCTCGTCGAAGATGGTGACGGCCCGGCGCACGGTTTCCACGGTGCGCCCCGCCGATTTCACCACCAGCGTTTCGTCGGAGCGGCGCACCACGGCGTGGGCGTTTTCGCGGAGCGAGGCCGCAATATCAGCTACGGGGTAGCTGGCGGGCGGGCCGGCCAGCACCACGGAGCCCGGCAGGCAGGCCGCCAACAGCAAACTCAGGCGGCCGGCAGTGCGCGGAAAGTATAGCATACGGCTCACGACTTCTTTTTAAGAACGATCTGCTCGGCCTGCTTGGCCACTACCAATCGGTAGAACTCGCGCAGGCTGGCGTACTCCTCGGCCGAGTACACAGCGCGACTCAGGTTCAGACGGCTCATCATCTGCACGGTGCCGTCGGCGGCGGGCTGGGCCTGGAACAGGAAGCGGCCGCCGTTGTCGGGCAGGCTGATGGAAGTAGGCTTGGGCAGCTCTTCCACTTCATAGCCGGCCGGCAGCGTCAGGGTCATCACCACGGTTTCGTCTACGGGGCAGCCAAAGTCCACCGGAAATTGGCGCGACTCGTGCACAAACGGGTTTTTGCTGTTGCCGAAGTGCTGCAGGGGCCGCACGTACAGCAGGCCCGCCGGGGCGTCGCCGCCGGCCGCCGTCAGCTCGTAGTCGAAGCTCAGGGCCTTGGCCAGATCTTCGCGCTGGCCGAACTGGTACTTGCTCACGTTCCAGCCCTCGCGGCCGGTCAGCAGGTCTTCCACAAACTTCTTTTCGCCTTTCTCGCGCAGCCGGCTGCGCTGGGCCGAGCCCGCGTAGCCACCGTGCTCGGAGTGCACCTTGCCCGTGTAGCCGCCTTTCTCGTCCAGCACCAGCTGAATCTGCTGATACTCGGTCAGGCGCTGCGTCGGCTGCAGGCTCACCCACCGCGACTCCGCGGCGTTGGGCATAATCAGGCGGCCCTGGCCGTTGAGGCAGCGCGTGGGCAGCATGCCGCAGGGTAGCAGCTCCTCCGTGGCGTCCACCAGCATTTCCTTGCCGTCGGGCAGCGGCACGTGTGCCACCACGTAGTTGAAGCGCGAAAGCATGGGCATGTAGTTGGCATTGACGGCGCCATGCTCGCGGGTGCTCACCAGCACGGGGTTGGCCTGGAAGCCCGCCTCGCGCAGAGCCGCAATCAGCAGCAGGTTTACGTCGGCGGCGTTGCCGCGGTGCTGGTCGTAGGCTTTGCGCACCGAGCCGGAGCTGTAGAGCTGGTCGTGGCCGTCGTATTTCACGGCACTGCGCACCAGCGCGTGCACGGCAGCCACGCGGGCCGCCGGGTCTTTCTCCTGGGCCAGCAGCGGCGTGAGCTTGTCTCTCAGAAAGCCGGCCCGCCGCAGCTGCGCCCCGAAGCCTTCGGCCGTGAGCAGCTCATCGTTGATGCTCTGCCAGGTGCTGGTCATGGGGCGGTAGCCCTGGCCGGGCCACTGCAGGCCGGCCAGCTCGAAGTCGATGCGCGCCACATGGTCGCGGGAGGAGGTCATGAACGGCTCTTCGCGGAAGGCCGGCGCGTTCTGCACCGCCCAGCGGTGGTTGGTTACCTGAGCCGTTACGGTTTCAGAGCCGCCCGACGTGCGGCCGCCGTTCATACCGGGCTCAATGGACGAGCTCCAGCGCACCGTGTACTGGCCGGCGCCCTGCGGATGCTCGCTCACGGCCAGCGGCAGGTAGCCCTGCATCATGGTCTTGTAGTCGAAGTACTCCGGAATCTGGGCCCGGTACTCGCTCCAGCGCACCGGAATCGACTGCTGAAACTGCCAGTCTTGGAAGTTGAACAGGAAATCCGACACGACAGTGTAGCTGTACTCAATCACGGCGCCTTCGCGCACGTTGGGCAGCGTGAACTTACGCGTGGTGGTGTTGGGCCCCGACTCCTCGCGGAAAGCGGAGGAGCTTTCCAGCTTTTCCTTCACAATTTCCCCGTTTACGAGGTTGTAGGTGAAGCCCTTGAGGTTGGTAAGCTTTTCCTCGCTGTTGTTTTTGTGGTAGAGCGGCACTTCCACAGTGGCCCAGTCGTAGCCGGCTTTCTGTAGAATCTTGATGCGCGTCACCCGCTCAAACACGGTCTGGAACCCCTCACCGGCAGGCCCTACCTCGAAGCGGGAGCGGCCAAAGTCGCAGAGTACCACCGCTTCGGCGGCGCTGTCGGCCACGAAATTTTTTGGGTCGAAATCTTTGAGGTCGGGCTTGCCGAATTTAATGGGCTCGTTCTGGCCCAGGGCGGGCACCGTGGCGGCGCTGCCCAGCACTGCCAGCAGCACAAGCCGGCGCAGTAAAGGTGTTGGCATCGTAAACTATAAAAGGAAAAAAGTAAGCTCAACAGGCACACAGCTTCTTCCCACCAGGAGCAGGAAAAAGAAGATAAAAGGATAGCAACAGGTGGCAGGAAGTAGCGGGGCAGAATAACGGAATTCTAAAGCTCCGCATTTTTAGAATATCTGCCAATATTCAGATGAAGAAATAATGAAGCACGGCTATTTCCGGCTCAGTACCAGCATTTCTCCGCACTTGGCAGCCGCCTGCTGGTGTAGCTCGCGCAGGGCGGCGTATTCGGCTGGGCTGTACTCGGCGCGGCTGAGCTGCAGGCGGGCCATAAACTGTACGGTTTCCGGGTTGAGCTGCGTGACCTGGTACTGAAACCGGCCCCCGGCGTTGGGCAGCGCCAGCACCACGCTGGCCGGTAGCTCCTGTACCGTGGTGCCGGGTGGCAGCGTGAGCGTCACGAGGGAGGTGTACTCGTGGGGCATGGCAAAGTCCACCGGATAGTGGCGGGTGGGCGCACGAAACTGGTACGGAACGGCGCCCAGCAGCCGCATAACGGGCAGGTAAAGCAGCGTAGCCTGTGGGTTGTTGGGGGCGGGCAGGTGCAGAGCCATTTCTACGGCCACGGCTGCCTGGGCGGAGTCGGACAGGAGGAGTTTGGGCGGCGTGGGCTGCCATTCGGTCCACTGCTGCCGCAGGCTGGCCAGGTAGTCGGCCACGGAGGTCTGCCGGATACTCCGCCGGGCTTCCAGGCCGGCATAGCCCTGGTACTCCAGCTTTAGGCTGCCATCGAGGGCGCCTTGCTCCGTGAGATGCAGCTTGGCCGTCCGGAACTCCAGGTGGCGCGCCGCCGGCCTGATCGTGAGCCAGCGGCCGGAGGCGTCGGCCAGGCAGCCTTGCCCGTTGAGGCAGCGCTCGGGCAGCAAACCCGCCGGCAGCTGGGGCTCGGTGGCATCCAGCAGCAGGTCGGAGCTGTCGGGCAGCTGCACGTGGGCCGCTACGTAGTTGAACTGCGAGAGGGCCGGCACCAGCTGCTGCATCTGGCCGTGGCCGCGGGTGCTCAGCAGCAGGGGCGTGGCGGGCAGGCCGGCCGCGCGCAGGGTGCTCACCAGCAGTAGGTTTACGTCGGCGGTGTTGCCGAGGCGCAGCTCCAGCGTGCGGCGCACGGGCTGCGAGCCAAACAGGTCAATTTTGCCGTTGTGCTTCACGGTGCGCTGCACCAGGGCCAGCACGGCTGCCGCCCGGTCTTTGGGGTCATCGTGCTGCTGGCGCAGGGTTTCGGCGGCAGCGGCCAGCGGCGAGCGGCCACTGAGCAGCAGGCCGAAATGATCTTCCTTCTCAAGAACCTTCCAGAGGGCCGGCCATTTGCCCGTAACGTCCTGGTAGTCGTGGCCGGTGAAGTTGGTGCCGGCCAGCTCGAAATGCACGCTACGCATGTAGTCGTGGGGCGTGGTCAGGAAGGGCTCGGTCCGGAAGGCCGGCACGTCCTTCATCACCCAACGCAGCTGCAGCGCGTAGGCCGACAAGTGACTATCCTGGCCGGGAGCCAGCCCCTGCGGGCGCGAGGAATAGGTGGTGGTGTAGGGCACTACCGTTTCTTCCTTCACGGCAAACGGCAGGTAGCCCCGCGTGATGGTTTTGTACTGGTAAAACTGCGGCAGCGTGGCCCGGTACTCGCTCCAGCGTACCGGAATGCTGTGCTCGAACTGCCAGTCCTGCAGGTTGAAAATGAAGTCGGAGGTGATGGTGTAGCTGAACTCCACAATCGAGCCTTCCCGCACCGCCGGCATGGTAAACGACATCAGCACGTGGTTTTTGTCGAGCTGCTCGCGGAAAGCGGGGTCGGCGGCCAGCTTGGTTTGCATCACCCGGCCGTCCTGCAGGTTGTAGGTGCTGCCCTTGAGGTTGGTGAGGCGCTCGTACTGGCCGTCGCGGGTGTAGAGGGGCACGCGCACGGTGGCGTAGCCGTAGCCGGCCTTGCGGTGGATCTGCAGGCGGGTGGTACGCTCGAATAGCACCTGAAACTTGTCGTGGCCGCCCACCAGGCGGGAAGTGCCGTAGTCGCAGAGGTATTCGGCTACGGCCGCGGCAGTATCAGAAGCCGCCGGAGCCGGCACGAAATCAGTGGACCGGACGCTGCCAAACCTGATGGGCGGGGCAGGTGCCTGCTGGGCAAAGACCGGGGCAACCACCAAGACCCCCAGCAGCACAAGCAGTAGCCGTAAAAATATTGTCATAGCAGAAAATGCAGCGGGAAGCCGGAAAGCGGCGCGTATGGGGGCTTAGGGCTTCTGCACCACAATCGGCTCGGCCATTTTGGCCAGGGCCTGGGCGTAGAGGGCGCGCAACGCGGCGTATTCCTCGGGTTGATAGTGCGTTTTGGTGAGCAGCAGGCGGCTGGAAATGGCCAGGGTTTGCGGGGTTGGCTGGCTGATGCTATAGATAAAGCGGCCGCCGTTGCCGGGCAGACTCAGGTTGGCATCAGTCGGCAGCGTGGTGGCCGTGTAGCCTTGTGGCAAGGTTAGCGTCACCTGATACTCGGCGCGGCGCGGGGCCGGCAGGTCTACCGGGTAGCGCCGGTCTTCGGTCTGGAACGGCGAAGCGGTGGGGGCCAGCGTCTGCAGCGGCCGCACATACAGGGTACGGCCCGCGGCTTCCGGGGCCGGCAGGTGCGCATCGAGGGCCAGCACCAGCGGGGTGCCTGGGGCGGTGGCCGTTTCCTCCCGGCGCTTCACCGTCCAGTCGGGATGGTCTTTTTGCCACTTTACCAGCAGGTCTGGCCCCGCCCGGCGAGCCGGCGAGGCAGCATAGCCGGCGTATTCCTGCCGGATGGTGCCGGCCAGCGCGCCGGCGTCATCCAGCTGGAGGGTGGCGCGCGTGAACTGCAGATGGGGCTGCGTGGCTACCAGCGGCACCCAGCGGCCCGTCGGGCCCAGCAGGCGGCCCTGCTCATTCAGGCAATGCTCGGGCAGCATGTCCACCGGCAAAGTCGGGTCGGTGGCATCGAGCAGCTGCTGGCCCGCGGGCAGGCCGGGCACGTAGGCTATTGGGTAGTTGAGCTGGGTGAGCACCGGCAGCTCGGTTTGCACCCGGCCATTGTCGCGGGTGCTAAGCAGCAGCGGCTGGGCCTCCAGGCCGGCGTCGCGCAGGGTGCGGATCAGCAGCAGGTTCACTTCGGCGGCGCTGCCGTGGCGCCGCTCACAGACCTTTTTTGGGGTTTCAAAGGCATAGAGCCGGTTTTCGCCGGTGTAGCCTACGACTTGCTGCACCAAAGCCCGGGCGGCGGCGGCACGGGCGGCGGGGTCGGGGTGGGTGGTGCGCAGGGCGGTGGCGGCGCTGGTCAGGGGCGTAGACTGATCCAGGTAGCCGCCAAAATTCTTGTTCTTCAGCAGTTCCTGCTCTATCTCAGGCCAGGTGCCCGCCAGGTACCTGGGCGGTGTGTTGGGCTGGAACTGAATCCGCTCCAGCTCAAAGTCCACCCGGCTCAGATAGTCTTCGGGCGTGGTCAGGAAGGGTTCCTGGCGGAAAGCGGGGGCGTCCTTCAGCACCCAGCGGCGGTGTACTGCCTGCGTGCTGATGCTGACGCTGCGCTCCTGATTAACGGACTTGCCGTGGCTATCAGGGGGGCTTTGGCTGTAGGCCGTGGTGTAGGGCTGCACAGTGCTTTCATCGAACGCAAACGGCCAGTAGGTGTGGCTGACTTCCTTGTAGCGAAAAAAAGAGGGCAGCACCGCCCGATACTCGCTCCAGCGCACCGGAATCGACTGCTGAAACTGCCAGTCCTGCAGGTTATTCAGGAAACCGGAGCGCACCGTGTAGGTAAACTCCAGAATGGAGCCTTCGCGCACGTCGGGCAGCGTGAAGGCGTATTCGTCGACGTACTCCGATCTTTTGCGGCTGAACACTGCTTCGGTGCGCATAGGCGTTTTGAGCAGCTTGCCGGTGCCCGGCTCCAGGTTGTAGGTGAAGCCTTTGAGCTGCATCAGCTTTTCCTGGGTACCGTCGCGGTGATAGAGCGGCACCTGCACCGTGGCGTAGGAGTAGCCGGCCTTGCGGTGGATGCGCAGGCGGGAAGTCCGCTCAAACAACAGCTCGAAGCCATCCTGCGCGCCTACAATCCGCGACTGCCCAAAATCGCACATAACCTCTGCCGCCGCCGAATCGGCCGCGGCCGTCGGGGTGAAGTCGTCCTTGGTAACGCTGCCGAACTTGATGGGTGGGGGCAGTAGTTTCTGGGCACTGATTGGGCCCGCCAGCAGCAGGGCCAGGCCTGGCAGCGCCAAACGGCGCACTACGCGAAGCAACATGGGATAAGAGATAGGTAAAGGATATGAGCCAGCCAGAACACTGTCGGCACTATTTTGCACTCTCCAAATATAGCAGCCAGTCGGTAGGAATTGAGTAGCAGGTATTGAGTAGCAAGTATTATCATTTTGTATAAGTATCTGTAGAGTAATTGGTTATTGAGATAATGAATGTTCAATACTAAATACTCGGTACTCAATACCTGGTACTCCCTACGCCACCGGCTGTTGCTTGCGCACGCCCACCAGCAGATACAGCAGCGCCCCCAGTACCAGTGCCAGGCTCATGGCATGCACGTAGGGCAGGCGCGAAATCTGGTTGCTGAACAGCCAGCCGCCCAGCAGCGCGCCCAGCCCGATGCCGGCTTCCAGGGCAATGTACATGGTGGCCACGGCCCGCCCGCGCCGCTCGGGGTGGCTCAGGTCGATGGTCCAGGCGTAGAGCGTGGGCGAGTTGAGGCCCGTAGCAAACCCAAACAGCACCGCCGAGCCCAGAAACAGCGGCACCGAGTGCTCCACCAGCGTCATCATGCCCAGCGACACGGCCAGCAGCGCCGTAGACCAGCGTAGCACCGGTACCCGGCCGTATTTGTCGGAGGCGCGGCCGGCCAGCAGGCGCACCACCAGCGAGGCCAGCGTGTAGCAGGTATAAAACAGGCCCTTGCTGTGGTCGGCCAGTCCCAGCGCCTCGCTCTGGTCGGGCACCACCGTCAGGATGGCCCCGAACGGGAACAAACACAGCAGCGTCACGAGGGCCGGGGCCAGCACCTGCGGCTCCAGCACTTCGCTCCAGTTCAGGCGCAGCAGACTCCAGCTGAACTTCTGGCGCTGGGCCTGAGGCAGGGTTTCGGTCATGGTGCCCTGCACCGCCAAGCTCAGCAGCGCCAGCCCCGACGAGCAGTAGAACAGCGTATTGAGCGAGGTAGCCGCCGTGATGAGCGGGCCTAGGGCAGGGCCGGCGGCCATGCCCAGCGAGCCGGCCACGCCCAGCAGGCCCATGGCCTCGCCGCGGCGTTCCAGCGGAATGATGTCGGCGATGAAAGCGGCGGTGCCGGTGGGCTTGAAGCCGGTGCTGAAGCCATGCAGCAGCCGCAGCCCCAGAAACCCCGCCACGGTGGTGGTCCAGGGGTAAAAGAAGCCGCAGATAAAGCACACCAGCGAGCCGAATACCATCACCGGAATGCGGCCCACGGTGTCGGCTAGCTTGCCGCTGAACGGGCGCGAGAGGCCGGCCGTGAGCGTAAACAGCGCAATGATGAAGCCCTTATACTCGCCGCCGCCCAGCCGCGTGAGGTACGCGGGCAGCTCGGGCAGCAGCATGTTGAAGCTCATGAAAAAGAAGAACGACGACAGGCACATCAGCCAGAAGCCGGCACTGTAAGTACGAGGGGTGGTAGCGGGCATGGCCGGCAAAGGTACGGCCCCGGCGCGGGTGCGCCATGCTGCCAACCGGTATTTGGCCGTCGGGCCCTACAGGTCGTCGGGGGGCGCGGCCAGCGTGTCCATCACCTCGGCTGCCGACGCTGGCCCCGACGGATCGGCGGCGAGTTGCTCCAGTTCCTCCGCAGCTGCCAGGGAGTCGACGGCGGCGTCCTCGGCGGCCGTTAGCCGGATGGTGTCGGGTTGGATATCGAACAGGGTGGGGGCGGCGGCCTCGGTGTTGTCGTCGGGCTCCGGGCGGGAAGCTGGGCGCGCGGCTGCCGGGGCTGCGGCGGGTTTGCGCAGCAGGCCGGGCAGTTGCGCCGCGCCCCAGATGCCAGCTCCCGCCAGCAGGGCCACGGCCCCGGCCAGCGCCACGCGCGGCCACTGCAGCCGCCAGGTAGCCGGCGCCGGTGCTGGTGCCGGCCGCCGGGTGGCGGGGCGTGCCGCCGGCGCTGCCGCCCGGGCCGGAGCGCTGGTGAGTGCCGAGGTGCTGGCTGCGGCGGGCGGCACTGGTCGCGCCGGAGCCGGTGCGGCGGGCAGCGGAGCCGGAGCCGGAGCCGCCACGGGCCGGGCTTGCAGCTGCTGCAGTTGCTGACTGAGCTGCTGAATCCGGGCGTCCAGGTCGCGGTTGCGGGCGTCCGACTCGGCGCGGGCCGCCTGGATGGCAGCTTCCAGCGCCGCTTTTTCGTGGGCTTCGGCGGCGAGCTGGGCTTGCAGGCGGGCGGTTTCGGGGGCGGCGGCAGAGGCTTCGGCCAGCTGCTGCCGGAGCTGGGCAATGGTCTGGTCGCGGGCGGCTTCGCGGGTTTGCAGGGCCTGGGTCTGCTCGCTCACTTCGGCCCGAATCTGCTGCCGGATCTGCTCCAGCCGGGCTTTTTCCTGCTGGCTGTCGGCCAGGGCATCGGGGGCGACGGGCGGCGCGGTGGCCCCGTAGGGCGGGTCGGCGGGCACGTCTTCAGCTCCCAGCCAGCGCCACAACTGCCGCGCTTTGCGGGTCAGCAGGTCGTCAGTGTCGTCGGCAGGCAAGTCAGTGCCGGACGCCGACGTGTCATCTTCATCCGGCTGCAGCAGCGCCGTGGCCCAGGCATCGAGCGTGTCGGCCGGCAGCGGCTGCGGCTTATCCGCTGGCAGCTGCTGAAAGTCCCGCAGCACTGACTGCGGCTGGTGCACCAGCTGAAACCGGTCTTCGACGGGCAACTTGTGCAGTTGTTCTGCCAGCCCGCTTTCGATGTGCAGCAACTCTTGGAAAACCGCCATAGCCCCGATGGAGTCGGGCGCAATAGTCGGCAGCAGCGGCTGCCCGGCCAGCCAGGCGGCCAGCGCCGGCCGCTGCCGCTGCAGTTGCTGATATGGGTTGTCGGAACCGGAAAAGCCGGGTATCGGCTGGCCGTCGAGCAGCCAGGGGCCGTGCGTGAGGTGGTCGGCACTGAGGTGGCGGCCGCCGGGTAGCAGCTGCAGCACGGCCACGCCTCGCGGCAGCAGCAGCACGGCATCCAGCAGCTCGTCGTCGAGGGCCAGGTTCAGCAGCAGCACGCCTTCCCCGAGCCCCGTGAGGCTTTCCTGCAGGGCCTCGGCGCGGGTTTCGGCGGCCGCGCTGGCGTAAGGTTCAAACAGAAGGCAGTGCAGCATGGCGGCAGAAGAAACGACGGAAAACAGCGTAAAAGTACGGCGGGCGGCAACAGAACCCCGTTGCCGCCCGCCGTACTTCGTCAGGATTGGTCTTTGCCGTCTGCGCGTCCTACTCCAGCACCACGCGCCGCACCAGCCGGCCCGGCGCGGCGCCTTCCAGGCTGAGCAGATACGAGCCCGCGGGCAGGCCCGCCGTGGGCAGGGCCAGGGCTGCGCCACTGAACGGCACCGACCGCACCACCTGCCCGGTGAGCGTGTGCAGCGTAGCCACGGCCGCGCCGGTATGGCCCGGCACCCGAACCTGCAGCACAGCCCCGGCAGCAGCAGGCACCGGCCACACGCTCAGTTGCTGAGCAGTTGTTGCGCTGGCCACCGGCAGGGCGTTGCGGTTGAGAAACACGCGCCAGCCGCTCACACCCTGAGATTCCCGATACAGCACCACCAGGTCCAGGTCGCCGTCGTTGTCCAGGTCGCCGCTGGCTGTCAGGTTGGCGGACAGGCCCAGGATGGTGGAAAACAGCGGGGCGGCTTCGCTGAACATGCCGCGGCCGTTGTTGGTGTACAGGCGCAGCTCCATCCTGCCAGACGCCGTCAGCGCATCAATGTCGCCGTCGCCGTCGATATCCCCAATCGGCTCGGAGTTGGCTTCAAACGGGCTGTTGAACGCAAAGCCTGGCCCCTTGGTGAAGTTGCCCTGGCCGTCGTTGGCCATTACCGAGGAGCCCCACAGCATATCCAGGTCGCCGTCGCCGTCGAGGTCCTGCAGCGGAAACTCCACGGCGCTGCTGCTGCCCAGGAAGAGCTTGGTTGAAAAGCTGCCCGTGCCATCGTTGCGAAACCAGCTTACCCCGAACGTATCCTCCGACACCAGCACATCCAGGTCGGCGTCGTTGTCGAGGTCGGCCAGGGCGCAGCCGCGCACGGTGAAAGCGGAGCTGGAGCCGGCCAGGTTGCCGGAGCTGCTGAAGCTGCCGCGGCCGTCGTTGAAGTGCACGCTGCCGTCCACCACATCCAGGTCGCCGTCGCCGTCCACGTCGCCCACGGCGAAACTGGTCCCGAACGAGTTGCGCAGGCGTTCCTGGCGGCTGAAGGTGCCGCGGCCATCGTTGAGCCAGACGGTGGTTTCGTTGCGGGGAAAGCCCGAGGACATGTCGGTAATGGTCTGGCCCACAAAATCCACGTCGCCATCCTAGTCGAGGTCGGCCAGCTCGAAGCCCCACACCTGCACGCTGCCCGGCAGCAGCGGCACCGGGCTGCCAAACTGCCCCGCGCCATTGTTCAGGCACACCAGCAGCGGCGACGAAAGGGTAGCGGTGCCCACGTAAAATTCCGTAACGAGGTCCAGATCGGTGTCGCCGTCGATGTCGGCCAGGCGCAGGCGCATGGGGTGGGCGTAGCCGTACGTCTGGCTGAAGCCCGGCGTGAAGGCGCCGGAGCCGCCCGCGGCGGCCGTGAACTGCCAAACCGCCGGGCGGGCCAGCGGCAGGCCGGCACTGCCCCGCACGCCCGTCGGGATGATGGCCGTCAGCGGCTCGCCGGCCTGGAAGGGACGGGCCGCAGAGAAGGTGAGCGTGCTGCCGCTGGCCGTGGTGGTGCCCAGCTGCCGCCCCGAGTAGCGGCCATACACGTGCAATTGGTTGGCGGGCGCGCTGCCCACCGGCCCCGAAAGCGTGGCGCCTACCGTTGTGGTGCGGGCGGCCGGCCGGTTGGGGGCCGGCGAGAAGGCCGTCAGGCTGATGGTCGGCAACGCGGTGCCATTGTTGAGCTGCCACTGCACCTGGGAGTGGCCCAGGCCCAGCAGATCCACATCGTCGTCGTCGTCGAGGTCGGCCAGAACGAGGGCGTGGGGCGGCTGGGTTAGCGTGAGCGGGGTGCCGTCGCGGAACTCGCCGCGGCCATTATTCAGGCGAATCAGCACCCGCCGGTCCTGGTTGTTGCCCAGCAGCAAATCCAGGTCGCCGTCGCCGTCGAGGTCGTTGGCGGCCACGCAGGGCATCGTGCTGTTGATGGAGCCGATGGGGTAGTTGAAGCCGCTCCCGAAGCTGCCCTGGCCGTTGTTGAAGCGCACGCCCACCGTGGCACCGTCATAGCTGAAGTTGGTGCACAGCAGGTCCAGGTCGCCGTCGAGGTCGAGGTCGGCCAGGTCGAGGGCCTGCGGCTGGCCGCCCACGGCCACGGCCGGCGCTGGCAGCAGCCCGGCCACGCCCCCGTTGAAAAACGGGTATCACGCTCTGTGCAGCGTTGTGGCTGGCCACCACATCCAGGTCGCCGTCGTTGTCAATATCGGCGGCGGCCACGGTGGCCTCCGTGCTCAGGCCAGTGCGCGCGTAGGTCCACTGCACCGGAAAAGCGCCGCGGCCATTGTTGAGGCGCACTCCTACGGCCCCGCCGCCCACGCTGCCGCTCATGTTGCAGCTGAAAAACATATCCAGGTGGCCGTCGCCATTGAGGTCGGCCAGCCCCAAACCCCGGCCCGCGAGGCCGCCCAGCGCGCCGCTGCTGCTGCCCGCGCCCCCGAAGCGGCCCTGCCCGTCGTTGGCGTACACGTTGTAGAAGCCGCTGCTGCCGTCGGTGGGCTGTTCCAGCGTCACCAAATCCAGGTCGTGGTCTTCATCCACGTCGGCCAGCGTGGCGGCCATTGCCCGGCGGGTCAGCGGCTGGTCGGGCACGGCCACCAGCACGCCCCGCCCGCTGTTCAGACGCAACGCCAACTGCCCATCCCGGTCCGACTGAGCGTCGTTGAGCGTCAGGACGTCCAGGTGGCCGTTGCCGTCCACGTCGCCGCTAAGCAGCAGGCGGCCACTGGTGTTGATGCTGCTGCTGCTGCCGCCGCCAAACGCACCGGTACCGCCGCCACCGGCTGAAAACTGCCACACCGCCGGCCGGGCCAGAGCCCGGCCGGCGGTGCTGCGCACCAGCGTATCCACGGTAGCCCACAGCTTTTCGCCGGCTCTGAACCGGGTGCCGGGCGTGAAACTGAGCTGGTTGCCGCTGAGAGTGGCCACGCCGGCCAGCCGGCCGCCGGCCTGCGCGCTGTACACACGCAACGCCTGCTGCGAGCCGGTCCGTAGCGTCTCCGAAAACTGCACGATCACACTTGTGGCGCGGGCCGCCGGGGCATTGCGGGCCGGCGCCAGACTCTGGATAGTGGGCTGGGCCAGCGCGTGGCCGGCCAGCAGCAGGCCGGCCGCCGTAAGCCCGGTTTGAAGTGACTGCAAGCGGATAAGGCGGGGTAAGCGTGTAAGCATAGAGGATAGATGAAGTCAGAAAATCAAATATAGGGGAGTGCCTGGCACACTACCGCCCGCGCCCCGCCCGCCACTGCCAAAACGGCCGCCGCCGCACTCCGGCCCGAAGTGTGCCGTACACGGGGCCTATGGCTCGTTCCGACTCTTTCTTTTCCACGATTTCCGCCAAAAAGCCCCGCCCCGACGGCAAGCCCGCCCTCACGGTGCGGGAGCGGTTTTCGGCCCTCAAAAACCTGCCCGCGTTTCTGCGCCTGATCTGGCAGACCAGCCCGGCGCTGGCCCTCGGCAACATGGCGCTGCGTTTGCTGCGGGCGGCCCTGCCGGTGGCCATGCTCTACGTGGGCCAGCTGATTCTCGACAGCGTGGTGCAGCTCAGTGGCCAGCCCGTGGAGGCGCGGCAGCTCACACCGGTGCTTACGCTGGTGGCGCTGGAGTTTGGCCTCGCCATCTTCTCCGACGCCCTGGGCCGCGGCGTGGCCCTGCTCGACTCGTTGCTCGGCGACCTGTTCGCTAACCAAAGCTCCATCCGGCTGATGGAGCACGCCGCCCGGCTGGACCTCGACCAGTTCGAGGACAGCGCTTTCTACGACAAGCTGGAGCGGGCCCGCCGCCAGACTCTCTCACGCACCGTGCTCATGTCGCAGGTGCTGAGCCAGGCCCAGGACGTCATTACGATGGGCTTTCTGGCCGTGGGCCTCACCGCCTTCAACCCCTGGCTGCTGCTGCTACTGTTGGTGGCGGTGGTGCCGGCGTTTCTGGGCGAAAGCCACTTCAACGAGCGCAGCTACTCGCTGGTGCACGGCTGGACGCCCGAGCGGCGCGAGTTGGACTACCTGCGCCAGACCGGCGCCTCCGACGAAACGGCCAAGGAAGTGAAGATTTTCGGCCTGTCGGGCTTTCTGGTGGATCGGTTCCGGACCCTGTCCGACGACTTCTACCAGAAGAACAAGGACCTCGTGATCCGGCGGGCCGGCTGGGGCGCGTTCTTCGCGGCCGTGGGCGCGGCCGGCTACTACGCGGCCTACGTCTACATCATCAGCGAGACGGTGCGCGGGCGCGTCAGCATCGGGCAGCTCACGTTTCTGGCGGGCTCGTTTGCCCGCATGCGGGGCCTGCTCGAAGGCATTCTGAGCCGCTTTAGCGCCGTGGCCGAAGGGGCGCTGTACCTGCAGGATTTTTTCGACTTCTTCGCGCTGCGGCCGCGCATCGTGCGGCAGGAGCCGGGCGGCGAGCAGCCGCTGCCGTTTCCGCGGCCCATCCGGCAAGGGTTTACGTTTGAAAATGTGGGCTTCAAGTACCGCAACACCGATAAATGGGCGCTGCGCAACCTCAGCTTTCAGCTGCAGGCCGGCGAAAAGCTGGCGCTGGTAGGCGAAAACGGGGCCGGCAAAACCACCCTCGTCAAGCTGCTCTCCCGCCTCTACGACCCCACCGAGGGCCGTATCCTGCTCGACGGCCACGACCTGCGCGACTACGACCCGGCCGAGCTGCGCCAGGAAATCGGGGTGATTTTCCAGGACTTCGTGCGCTTCCAGTTGCCGGCCGGCCAGAACCTGGCCGTGGGCCGCATCGAAGAGCAAGGCAACCAGCCTCGCATCGAGCAGGCCGCCCGCCAAAGCCTCGCCGACTCCGTTATTACCAAGCTGCCCGGCGGCTACGAGCAAATGATTGGCCGCCGCTTCAACGGCGGCGTGGATTTGAGCGGCGGCGAGTGGCAGAAGATTGCCCTCGGCCGCGCCTATATGCGCGACGCCCAGCTGCTCATCCTCGACGAGCCCACCGCCGCCCTCGACGCTCGCGCCGAGTACGAGGTGTTCCAGCGCTTCAAGGAGCTGACCCAGGGCAAAACCGCCGTGCTCATCAGCCACCGCTTCAGCACCGTGCGCATGGCCGACCGGATTCTGGTCATCGAGAACGGGCAGTGCCAGGAAATCGGGAGCCACGAGGAGCTGCTGGCCCGCGGCGGCCGCTACGCCGAGCTGTTCCGGCTGCAGGCTGCCGGGTATCAATAGAGTAATGCTTTCGATTTGGTTGGCTACTTTCGGTAAGCAAGCGGCAACGGTTGCGGCCCTACGCCGGAGTGCACAGTTTGCAAAAAAAGAAACGCTATATCCTATATGGCCAGCAAGCAATGAAAACAATAACAAATATTTTGCTGCTACCTCTGCTACTCGTCGTGATGGGTTGTGAGGTCGATATGAATATAAATGATCATATAGACAAAAATGCTCCGTTAAAATTGACTGTTCATAAGAGGAATAAGAAAACTGGTTTCACTTCCTCGGATAGTGTAGAAATTGCTGCTTCTTCAGATAAATTCAAAAGACTAATTGAGTGGGGGAATAACAACATTAGCGGTTGGGAATACACGCCCGCTTCTTACGTTAAAGAAATATCCGTTGTACAGAAGGATTTTCGGATGTTGTACACAACAGGCAGCAATGGAGTGACTATTGGTTTTACTGACGCAGAAGGTAATCCTAAGCAGTACCAAAAGATGGTTAACGCGAAGGAGCTTGATTTTTTGAGCAAGTAGAAATGCATGCTCACTGCAGTTTGGCGAACCGTATATGCTTCGGTCCAACGCCGAGCTGTTCCGGCTACAGGCCGCCGGGTATCAGTAGGGGGATTGGCTAAGTCCGGGAATGTGGGTGTGTTTCGGCAACTTAGGCTGCTATCCAAGTAGTTAAAGCTAGATGCTATGCAGATAAAGACCGTATCGTTGGGGCTCCTACTTATGGTGAGCGGGATAATGCCCGGCTGCGACGAGCCCTACTGCACCAGCCGCTTTCTGGATGTGGAAGGAATATCTTTGGTCGCAAACACCAGTAGCACGCAGCCGGTAGTAACCAATGCGACAGTGTATTCCCTTGCACTACAGCTGAAATGTACCTTGCAAACCAGAGGTTATGGCGTTCAGCTGCCCCAAGGCGGATTCAGGACCTTCGCTGATTGCAAACCACCTGACTATACCGAGTGGGGCGATTCGGTGGTTGTTACCAGCCGCTTTGATTATGATCTGCAACACCCAGCCGGTGCCTCCCTCAATGACCTGCTGGACTTAGAAGCACGTCTGACGAATGTACAGCAGTTCCATCCAGTCGATTTAGACCAGAATACTTTCCGGTTCTTGCAACGCCCAGCCACTTCTGGCCCGCAACAATTTAGGGTATATTATCGCCAGACAAATGGCGAGGTGTATACCGCCGAAACAGTAGTAATGAACCTACTACGCTGACTACAATCGCTGCAGGGCATGTGGCAGATAATGATTCAGCTACCGCGCGTCTATCAATACCGACGGAGTATTCAGAAAACGGAGTTATGTTGCGGCAAGCCCCGACAGTGAATTGCCGGCCCCAACTTAGGTCGGCATGCGCTGCGGGTGTGCGGGTTTAGCTGCACTAACTGACCGCACAGTTTACCATCAAGTGTCAAACACATATGCCGACCCAGCAGGATTACTCGAAACTCACCCTTGAAGAGATGCTGAGTGAAGAAAAAAAGCTCAAGCGCAGTGAAATCCTCGCTGCCGCCGCCATAGGATTTCTGTTGGGAGTTATGGGGTATGGGCTGGTGCGGAACGGGTTTGGGCTTCTGTATACCGCAATTCCCTTGCTCCTGATTGTAGGGATTTACCGGCATTCGCAGACCCAGAAACAGGTACTGCAGCAGATCCGGGCAGAAATCGGCCGCCGCCGCTAGGAATAGGGCCGGCTGTATATTGCGCCGTAGCCAGGGCCCCGACCGGCGGCCGGCCCGAAGGGCGTGCGGGGTTTCCTGGCGGTCTGAACTTTCACTGAAAATCAAATGGCAAACAACAGCCTCAGCGGAGACCTCGCGCAGCTTACCCTGGCCGAGCTGCACTCCCGCAAAAACAAGCTTAAGGGCGCCATTATCGGCCTCGGAATTGTGATGGTAGTGGCCCTGGTGATGGTGCTCTACGCGGCGATAAACAGCAAGAAGTACGCCTTGCTGGCTACGCTGCCGGCTATGTTTCTCACGCTGATGCCCAGCGTCATCGTGCTAAGCAAGATTAACAAGGAAATAGCCGCCCGCCCGCCTATCCAGTAGCTACCAGCGCCGCCTCGACCGGCACCAAACTAACCTCCGGGTATGACAACCACTTATCTATTCCACCCGGATATTTCCACTGAAGCCCAGGCCACTATTGCCGCGCTGCTGGCTACTGCCTTACAAGCCGCCGAGGCCGAGCTACTCGCCGACCTGCGCTACCAGCAGCAGCGCCAGCCAGTGCAGGCGTGGCTGGCCTACGCCGGCGACCAGCTGGTAGGCTGCAAGCTGGGCTACGAACGCCAGCCGGGCCACTACTACAGCTGGCTGGGCGGCGTCCGCCCCGATTTCCGGGGCCAGGGCATTGCCGCCGAGCTGCTGCACCGCCAGCACGCCTGGTGCCGGGTGCAGGGCTACCGTGCCGTGCGCACCCATACCTACAACCGCTGGCGCGCTATGCTGCTCCTGAACCTGCGCCACGGCTTCGACATCATCGGCACGGTGCAGGGCCCGCGTGGGCTGACGATTGTGCTGGAAAAGGAGCTGAAGGCGTGATGCGGAGTGCAGCCTTGCAACCTTTGCCAGCAAATAGCTCTCATCCATACGTGCTACCAGGGACCCTGACGTTGAGCAGACCTTGACCTGGTACAAGACATATGACTGTCTACTTCAACCTATCTGCTATGAAAAAGCTGCTGTTGTGTGCTCTGGCGATAATCGGCCTGCCGGCCTGTGATACATGTGGCCCTTTTGACGAGCAGTTCGGTGACGTCACGGGGCTGACAATTGTGGCATTACAGCATAGTGCGGGCACAAGTGTTCAGGTGCTGACGGCCGGCCAAAGTGCTTCTGTAGCAGAATTCAAGCTATTGATGCGCCTTAACGTACGGCTGTATAGTGTCGTTCCGGTTCCTACTGGAGGCTTTTCAGCAATGGCGTGTGATTACCCTTCGCCATCTTATGAGGCTCAGGTTGATTCCATCACAATTACGAGCCGTTACGACTTCGATGCACAGCATCCGGCCGGTACTTCGCTCAATAGCCTTCTGCGGCTTGATGGCAGATACGCGAGCAGCCAACGGCTGTCAGATTTGATGAAGGATCCACAGCATATAACAGACCTACAGGATCTTAATCTACAGTTCACGCAAGCCCCTATTAGTTCGGCTATGCAGCAGTTCCGGGTGCGCTACCACCAAACCAACGGCGAAGTGTACACCGCCGAAACGGTACCTGTCACCATCCAGCCCTGAGCCGGCCACCATGCGCCTTAAGAAATGTTTGATGGCCGCGGCCGCGGTGCCAGCAGCGCTGGCCGGAGCCGCATTGCTGCCCGCCTGTGCCGACGAAGACGATGCCTGCCGCTACGACGCGGTGCCGCGCTTCTACCGCACCCAGGCCGTGGCGCTGGTGGCCAGTAGTCAGCGCACCGGCCAACTTCTGGCCGACAACGAGCCGGTGGCCGCTGCTGATCTGCGGCTGGCCGTGCAGCTCCAGAAAACCTACTATGGCCACCAGCCCGCTCGGCGCTGGCAGCTGCTGCCTGCCGCCTACGCCTGCCCGCCCGCACCCGCGCCCGGCTACCTGGGCACGCCGCAGGTGCTCGATTCGGTGGTATTGCGCAGCCGCTACCCCTATGACGCGCAGCATCCGGCCGGGGCCTCCCTCAACGACCTGCTGCTGGAAGCCGACACCGGCCAGCCGCTACCGGCCCGCGCCAGCCGCAGTGCCGAGCCGCAACTGCAGCTGCGGGTGCCGCCCGCCGCGGCCGGCCCCCAGCAGTTTGTGGTGCGCTACCGGCTGGCCGATGGCACAATGTACTCGGCCCAGACGCCGGTGCTGCAGCTGAGCCGCTGAGGCTATGCCAAAATTTTGTACGGCTGCTTCCCGCTGACTATCAGGCGCTAACCCGCCCGGAGTTTCGTAACTTGAAAATGGTGTCACCCATTTCAACGCTACGCATGAAACCAACTCTTACGCTACTGGGAATGGGCCTGGCCATGGCACTTTCCGGCTGCTTTGCCGCCCGCCAGGCCCGCATCGATTCCGACTACAGCTACACCGGCAACTTCCGCCGCTACCGCACCTACGAGTTCGTCACCGGCGACGGGCTGGCCGCTGATTCCAGCAAGCTGGGCGAAGCCGTCCGCGACGCCATCCGGACGCGCCTGAAGGTGCAGGGCTACAAATCCAACAAGCGCCGCCCCGACCTGCTGGTGAACTTCCGGGTGTTTGAAGGGGACATGAAATTCCGGGGCTACCTACAAGAAGATATCAGTCGCTGGGTGAAGGAGGAGAAGGTGGAAGACGAGGAAACGCCCGCCGACAACCGCCAGGGCTACCAACCCCAGCGTATCCTGCTGGCCGAAGGCACACTGCTCATCACCCTCATCGACAACCGTACCAACCGCGCCGTCTGGAACGGCTACGCCTCGGGCGTCACGGTGCCCAACGGCCCGCAGGGCGAGCTAGTGCTGCGCCGCTCCGTGCGCTCCATCTTCGACCAGTACCGCGTCTTCACCGAAGGCTACCTCGAAGGCAGCCAGATGTCAGAGAATTGAGGTCGAAAACGACAGATAAGAACGTCATTCCCAGTAAAACGTCATTCCGAGCGGAGCGAGGAATCTCGCTAGTGTGGTAGAATCAGTTACTACACTAGCGAGATTCCTCGCTCCGCTCGGAATGACGTTCTTATTTTGTCACCTGTCACCTGTCACCTCAACCCCCATTTCGCACCCGAATCAGCTCGGCGGCTACGCTGATGGCTATTTCTTCGGGGGTGCGGCTGTGGATGGGCAGGCCGATGGGGGCGTGGAGGCGGCTGAGCGCTGTTTCGTCGAGGCCGGCGGCGCGCAGCTCCTGGAGCAGGTGCGCTATTTTGGCGGTGCTGCCCATCAGGCCGAGGTAGCGCACCGGGTGGTGCAGAAGCTGGCGCACGGCCACGGCATCGGTGCGGTAGCCCACGGTCATAATCACGACGTACTGGTGCGGGCCGGTCGGCACTTCGCGGACCAGCTGCTCGTAGGGCACCGTGCGGCGGTGGTGGGCGTAGTGGTTGCGGAGCTGGGTGGGCAGCTCGGGCCGGTCGTCGAGCACCGTCAGGCCGAAATCTAGGGTGCTCATCACCCGCGAAAGGGCCAGCGCCACGTGGCCGCCTCCTACAATGGTGAGCTGGTCGCGGAAGCCGAGGCGCTCCACGTAGTGCCAGTCGGGGCCGGGGTGGTAGTGCGTGTCGGTGGGGGCTGGCAGCAGGCGCAGGCCGGTGCTGGCCGAGGCTTCCCAGGCGGCGCTGCCGGTGTGGCGCAGGCACTGCCCGCAGGCCTCCACGGCGGCCAAATCCGGCGGCAGCAGCGGCAGCAGCAGAATCTCCTGCTCACCCGAGCAGATCATGCCCGAGCGGTCGGTGGGGGAGTGGGCTCGGTGCACCTGCCGCCGGATTTCGGGGGCGTGGGGGCCGCGCTGCAGACGGGCCCGCATCAGCTCCACCAGCTTGTGCTCCATGATGCCGCCGCCAATGGAGCCTACAGTTTCGGCGGCCGTCACGCTCAGCTTGAAGCCCTGCCGGCCGGGGCTGGAGCCCTCACTGCGCACCACGCACAGCAGCGCCACAGGCACCCCCGCCCGCAAACTGGCCGCCGCGTGCTCCCACACAGGCAGGTCGCGCGGCGCGCTGGGGTGGGAAATGGGCGACGGATAATCGGGGTAAGCCACTGAAAGAAGAATGCTAGAAAGGTAGTGCTGCCATGGCTCCGGTCCGACGGCGGCAGCCGTCCGACCGGTTGCCACGTGCTGACGTTGTCGTGGCGTCGTACGGGGGCGCGCCCGGCAACCGGTCGGACGGCTGCCGCCGTCGGACCGGAAGGTAACAACCGCTAAGTCAGCCACACGGCGCTCAGGGCGTAGTACACGGCCATCAGCCCCGAAAACAAGGCGCTGGCCACAAAGCGCCAGCGGACCGAAACATGGTTCTGGATGAGGTAGTTGGCCGTAAACGAAACCGGAATATTGAGCAGAAACGACCGGCCCGCCACCGCCAGTAGCCCCCACGACACCTCCTGCCACAGCCCCGAGAATAGCTTGATGAACAGCAGGTGCCGCGCAATCCAGAGCGGATTGAAGTAGAGCAACGACAGCGCCGCCCGCGTCAGCCGCCGCCGCAGACCGGGCGCGGGCGGCACCTGCCGGTCAATCCAGCGGAAGTAGGCCGGCACTTCCAGCGAGTAGAGCGTGCCGCCCACCAGCGCCATCCCGGCCAGCCGGCTCCAGGAAAACTGGTGCAGCAGCAGCGCCGCGGCCGTGTCGCCGGCCGCGTAGATTACGAGGCCACGGAGGTGGTTGCGGAGCTGGATTTCCAAGCCGGAACAGATTCGGAGTCAGGATAAAGAGAAAGCAGCACCTTTTCCGGCGTGAGCGGCGCGGAAAACGGCAGCGCCGTGTGGCCCTGGAAGGCCCGCACCGCGTCGCGCAGGGCGAAGTAGGTGCCGATGCCGTACATGAGCGGCGGCTCGCCCACGGCCTTGGAGCGCAGGATGGCCTTGGGGTGGCCCGGCGTGTCGAGGAAATGCACGTCGAGCACCCGGGGGGCGGCGTAGATGTCGGGGATTTTGTAGCTGTTGAGCGAGTTGCTGAGCAGGCGGCCCTCGGCGTTGTAGGCCACTTCTTCCATGGTCATCCAGCCGATGCCCTGCACCGCGCCGCCCTCAATCTGGCCCCGGTCGATGACTTCGTTGAAGCTCTGGCCGAAATCGTGGGCAATGCGCAGGGCATCCACGGTGTAGGTGCCGCGCAGGCAGTCCACCGTCACGCTGGTGAGGGCCGTGCCGTACACGTGGTAGGCGAAGGGGTGGCCCTGGTTCACGGTGGCGTCGAAATGCAGGTCGGGGGTGGCGTAGTGGGCGTTTTCGGTGAGGGCCACGCGCTTCCAGAACGCCGACGACACCAGCTTCTCCCAGTTGGTATCGGCGGGCACGCCGGCGGCCAACACCTGCTCGTCGTGGATTTCGAGGCCCTCGTAGTTGAGCGTGTACTCGGTGCTGGCGTGCTCCAGCAGCCGCTTGCGCAGAGCGGCGCAGGCCATTTCGGTGGCCTTGCCGTTGAGGTCGGCGGTGGCGCTGGCGGCGCTGGGCGAGGTGTTGGCCACGCGGGTGGTGTTGGTGGTTTCGATTTTGATGCGCGAAATCGAGATGCCCAGCGTGCGGGCCGCCACCTGCGCGATTTTCGTGTTCACGCCCTGGCCCATCTCCACCGCGCCCGTGCTGATGCCCACCGAGCCGTCGGAGTAGATGTGCACCAGCGCCCGCGTCTGGTTCATGGGCGTTTTGGTGAACGAGATACCGAAGCAGATGGGCATCACCGCGAAGCCCTTCTTCTTCAGCTTATTGGTTTGGTTGAACTGCTCGACTTCGGCCCGCATGCCGGCCAGGTCGAACTCGCGGGCGGCCGTGTCCCAGGCCTGCTCGGCGTGGCACATTTCGGCCGCCTGTCGGTACGAGAACAGGTCGCCTTCGCGCAGCAGGTTGCGGCGCTGCAACTCGTGGGTGGGCACGCCCAGCTCCTCGGCCGCCTTGGCCAGCGCCGACTCCATCACGAACATACCCTGCGGCCCGCCGAAGCCCCGGAAGGCCGTGTTGGGCGGCAGGTTGGTGCGGCACGAAAAGGCCGTGGCCGTCACATTGGGCACGAAATAGGCGTTGGTGGCGTGGAAGAGCGTGCGCTCCATCACGGCCGGCGAGAGGTCGGCCGCCGCGCCCGCGTTCTGGTAGAAGGTGACTTCGTAGGCCACAATTTTCAGGTTGGCATCGAAGCCGATTTTGAAATCGGACGAGTAGGGGTGGCGCTTGCCGGTCATGCGCATGTCGGCCATGCGGTCGAGCACCAGCTTCACCGGCTTCTTGGTGACGAAGGCGCCCAGCGCGGCCAGCGCGCCCCAGGGCGTGGCCTGGTCTTCCTTGCCGCCGAACCCGCCGCCGAGGCGCGTCACGTCCACTTCCACCTGGTGCATACCCAGGCCCAGCACGTGGGCCGTGTGGCGCTGCACGGCCGTCGGCCCCTGCGTCGAGGAAATCATCCGCACCCCGCCCATCTCGGTAGGGAAGGCGTAGGCGCCCTGCGTTTCGATGTACAGATGCTCCTGCCCGCCGCTCTCGGCCACGCCCTCAAACACGTGCGCGCACGAAGCCCAGGCCGCCGCCGAATCGCCGATTTTGAAGGTGCGCGGCGGCACAATCAGCTCGCCCTGCGCGGCCGCCACCCGCGGGTCGGTGATGACGGGCAGTGGGTCGATTTCAACCTTAATGAGCTTGAGGGCGGCGTGGGCCTGCACCTCGGTGCGGGCCAGCACCAGCGCCACCGGCTGCCCCCGGAAATGCACGTGCCCCTCGGCCAGCAGCGGCTCATCGGCCACAATGCCGCCAATCTGGTTGATGCCGGGAATGTCCTGGGCCGTGAGTACGCGGGCCACGCCGGGTGCCGTCAGCGCGGCGCTGAAATCGAGGCGGCGGAGCACGCCGTGGGCCAGCGGGCTTTCAAACACGGCCGCGTACAGGGTGCCCTGCTGCACGGGCACGTCGTCGAGGTACTGCGATTCGCCGCGCACGTGGCGGTTGGGGTCGAGGTGGTTCATATGCTCAATTCTGGTCTTGCGTACCAAACAATTCTATTCTCATGTCAATCAACCGCTCAGCGGCGATTTTCCACCAATCCTGGCCATTCCAGTCACTCAGCAACTCTTCCATTGGGCCGAACGAGAGGAAGTCTTTGCCTTTTACATACACAAAGTCACCGTGCCTTATTTCCTCCAAACCTGAGGTTTCAAGCGGGCCTTTCTGTTGCCTTCTCAACGAGCAATTATGGCAAAACACCTTCGGCTTGTCAATCTGACATTGCAGCGTTGAACAGTACTGCAATGCCTGGCTGATTTGCGAGCGGGTTAGTGCATAGTCGCTGCTTACTTCCTCTACCGTCCCGTAATTCTCGACGAAGCTCACCACATCGCCCACCGCCAACCGTCGGCCATCGACTCGGGGCGAACCCCAAAGCGTGTCTTCTGTGCAAACTATTTCGGGGAAAGGGGAAGTCATTGTTTAGGTGTCGTCATACGCGTCAACCTCACCCCCTGACCCCCTCTCCAAAAAAGAGGGGGCACCGGTTCATGAAGACGACTTCAGACGGAATTCGCCAGGAGCAAGTCCGGTGACCCCTCTTTTTTGGAGAGGGGGTCAGGGGGTGAGGTTGACGTCAGGAGACGCTTAAATTTAAATCAGTTCATCCACCGCCAATTCCGGCGCAAACTCCAAAAAATGCGCCCACAGCAGCTGGCGCAGCAGCAGGCGCTTGTAGTCGGCGGTGCCGCGCACGTCGGAAATCGGGCTAATTTCTTCCTGCATCACGGCATTGGCGGCGGTTAGGGTTTCGGCCGACAGCTCGCGGCCCTGCAGAAACTCGCTGGTACGGGCCAGCAGCAGCGGCACCGGCCCCACGCCGCCTGCCGAGATGCGGGCGGCCTGGATGATGCCGTTGTCGACCCGCAGCCAGGCGGCGGAATTCACGCTGGCAATGTCGAGGTGGGTGCGCTTGGATACTTTCTCGAAGTGGAAGAAGTCGCCGGCCAGCGGGGCGGGGAAGCTGATGTCGATGACCTGCTCATCGGGGGCTTTCGCCAGCTTTTTGTAGTCCAGGTAGAGGTCGGGCAGGGCCAGCTCGCGGGTGTGGCCGGCTGCGTCGAGCAGCGTGACGGACGCGCCCAGGGCCAGGAATAGGATGGTGAGGTCGCCGATGGGCGAGCCGTTGATGAAGTTGCCGGCCACCGTGCCCATGTTGCGGATGGGCGTGCTGCTCACCAGCTTCAGGTACTGCGGCAGCTTGGGCAGCAGCCCGCGCAGCAGCTCCGAGTTGAGCAGGTGGCTGGCGGTGGTGGCGGCGCCCAGCACTACGCGGCCGGTGGTTTCGCGGCGGATGCCGCGCCGGCCGGGCTGGTCGAATAGCAGCCGCACGCCCGGCTGCTCGCGCAGCTCTTCGAGGCGCTGCACCAAAAGGTCGGTGCCTCCTCCAATGAGTGAATGAGTGAATGGGCGAATGGGTGAATCGTGGCCGTGGTCGTTCTGGCTCTGGGTGTGGCCGTTGGGCGAAGCTGAAACGGCACTGCCGCCGTTGGCGTGGGGCGTGGCGGCGGCGGCAACTGATGCGGCGGCAGAAGCTTCAGCGGCTTGGGTGGCGGCAGGGCGTAGGGCGGCCAGCTGGGCCGGGATGTTGGCGAAGTAAGCGGGCACAAACTGCTTCTCGCTCAGCCAGGTCAGGGCGTTTTCCGCGGGGCGCTGTTCCAGCTCGGCGGTGAGTTTGGCGGCGGCGCGCTCCAGGCTCTTGTAGCCGGTGCAGCGGCAGATGTTGCCGTCGATGGCCGCGATGGTGCTTTTTTCGGTGGCGGGCTGGCTGCCCAGGCTGTGGCCGGTGAGCGACATCACGAAGCCCACCGTGCAGAAGCCGCACTGCGAGCCGCCTTCGTCCACAATGGCCTGCTGCACGGGCGTGAGCTGGCTGCCGGCTGCGTTGATGCCTTCCACCGTGACGATGTGCTTGCCGGCGGCGTTGCCTAGCGGCGTGAGGCAGCTGGTCATGCTCTGGTAGTTCACCGTCTGGCCGTCGGCGCTCAGCTCGCCCACCAGCACGGTGCAGGCGCCGCAGTCGCCCTCGCGGCAGCCGATTTTGGTGCCTTTCAGCTGCTCGTGGTAGCGCACGAAGTCGAGCAGGGCGCTGGCCGGGGCCTCATGGGTGCGGATGGGCTGGTCGTTGAGGATAAATTCAAGCATAATCGGGGAATTTTCTGGAGCAGGGCGGACAAGATACACAGGTTTAGTGGTTTCTCCGGCCCTGAGCGCTAAGTGACTGCGCTATAGCGTCTGCCGGATTATCTGCCCTGCCGGCTCGCCAGGGCCCATATCCGTCGGGAGTTGGGCCGCGGCCGGGCTGACGGATGGCGCGGCCGAAACCCGGCTTTGGCCGGAGTCGTTATCTTGCCCAATCGGCATGAACGTACACCTGCAGCAAATCCTCGACAATCCCCTGGCCGCGCTGGCCATCGTGGGCAATCTGGTCATCATCGAAAGCCTGCTTTCCGTTGACAACGCGGCCGTGCTGGCCACCATGGTCGGCGACCTGCCCAAGGAGCAGCGCCAGAAGGCCCTGCGCTACGGCATCATCGGGGCCTACGTGTTCCGGGGCGTATGCATCCTGTTTGCCTCGTTCCTGATTGAGTTCTGGTACCTCAAGCCCCTCGGCGGCCTCTACCTGCTCTACCTGGCCTACGACCATTTCCGGGGTCACGCGGCATCTGATGATGACGATGGCCCCGACAAGCGCAAGAGCCTGGTGTACCGCTACACGCTGGGGCTGCTAGGGCCGTTCTGGGCCACGGTGGCCCTAATTGAGCTGATGGACCTGGCCTTTTCCATCGACAACGTGTTTGCCGTGGTGGCCTTCACCGACAATCTGATTCTGATTTGTACCGGCGTGTTCATCGGCATTCTGGCCATGCGGCTGGTGGCGCAGGCGTTTGTGCTGCTGATGGCCAAATATCCGTTCCTCGAAACGGCCGCCTTCGTGGTTATCGGGCTGCTGGGCCTAAAGCTGCTGCTGTCGTTGGTCGAGCACTTTCAGCCCGATTCCGCCTTCAGTCACTTCCTGAGCAGCGAAGCCGCCGACGCCGGCCTGACCGTGCTGACGGTGGCCATCTTTGGGGTGCCGCTGCTGGCGTCGTGGCTGAAGAACAAGCGCCGCGCGCCGCAGTAGCCGTTCTGGATTTGCTCTGCGAGGTTGTTAGTACGATGTAGAGACGCAATATTTTGCGTCTCGTCGTTGAACGGTCTTGTTTGTGTGGTTCAAACAACATCAGCAACGACGAGACGCAAAGTATTGCGTCTCTACACCAGTTACGGCCAATGCAAACGGCCCGATAGCTGAGAAGCTACCGGGCCGTTTGCTTAAGCCACGTTGCCGCTACCGGCGGCTGTTGGGCACGCGGAACTGCACGCCCACGCTGGGCACGAACGTAAAGCCGCTGAGCTTGCCGGTGGCATTGTTGAGCAGCCGGTAGGTGCCGTAGTTCTGGTAGTACACGCCCACCGACGGTAGAAAGTACACGTAGCGGTAGCCCACTTTGGCGCTGGCAAAGGCCCCGAACGAGTTGTAGCTCACGCGCTGCTCGGGCAGGCTGGGCACCTTGCCGCCGGGCGTGTATACTTTCTGGTTTTCAAACCCGTAGCGCAGGAAGGAGCGCGAGTACACCAGGCCGTAGGAAAACGCCCCGATTTCCTCTTCCGGCCCGAAGGAATGGCTGATAACCAGCGGCACAATCAGGTCTTTGCGCGAGGCGCTGAAGCCCAGCGCGTCGGAGATATTGCTCAGGTACGGGATGCTCGGGAGCTTGGCGCGCTGGGTGGCAAACTGCAGTCCGATGCTGCCGTAGGTGGCACCGGCCGCGCCCTGGGGCCGCTCGGGCGTGCCGGTGGGGCCCATAAACTGGAACATGGCATCGAAGACGTGCGAGCCGAAGGCGTACTTGTAGCCCACGTCGAACCGGTCGTAGATGCCGTAGCGCAGGTAGAGGTCGGGGGAGGCGCGCAGCGGGTCGAGGGTGTAGGCCAGGGCGGCCAGCTGCAGGTTGTCGATGGTACCGGAGTAGCCGACGGTGTCTTTGCTGCCAACGGCTTCGGCGGCCGATTTCAGCGTGGCGCCGGTCTGGCTGATGGTTTCAGAGGCCAGGTTGAACGACACGTTGCCGCCGCCCCGGAACTCGCCGCGCGGCGTCACCTTGCCGGTGCTGACAATGTTGCGCGGGGCGGTGCAGGCGCCGGCCAGCAGCGACGTGGCGGCCGCCAGGGCCAGGGCAGGACGGAAAAAGACGGAGCGGTTCATACGCGGGCAGCAGAAGGCAGGGAAGGAGAGAAGCGGCGGCGCAGCGGCCAAAACCGGGCCGAAATTAGGAATACTGCGCGGGCTCCGACTGCCCGCCGACAAAATAAGCCGGGCGCCACCCGCCCGCAGCCGGAACGAAAACGCGCAGCCCGTGGTATCTTCCCTAACGAAAGCGCTGCCGGGTAAACCCATTGGCAGGTTGAGCCTCAGTTGATTTGATGCCGCCTTTCGGCCTGCCGCCTATGCCCCGACTCCTACTCATCCTGCTGCTGTTGCTGCCACCGGTGCTGCGGGCCGGCAGCCCGCCGCCGCTGGTGGCTACAGTCTACGTGTTTCTGGCCGACACCTGCCCCATCAGCCAGAACGCCACGCCCACACTGCGGGCTTTGCACACGGCGTATGCGCCGCGCGGGGTGCGGTTTGTGGGCGTGTTTCCGGCCCCGCAGATGCGCCCGGCCGATGTAGTGCTATTTCAGAAGCAGTACCCGCTGCCGTTTCCGCTGCGCCTCGATGCCGGCCAGCAGCTCACGCGCCGCCTGGGCGCGCGCATCACCCCCGAAGTAGTGGTGCTGGCCCCCGACGACGCCACCGTGCTCTACCAGGGCCGCAGCGACGACGCCTACGCCCGCCTGGGCCAGCGCCGCACCGTAGTGCAGCACCACGAGCTGCGCGATGCGCTGGCCGCCATTGTAGCCCGCCAGCCGGTGCCGGTGCCGCGCACTGAGGCCGTGGGCTGCTTTGTTGCCACGGCCTTGGGCAGCCGCTGAACCTTATCCTGAAACTTCTGCCTATCTGAAAATCCTACCCGTTCCGATGAAACACTTTGTACGCCTTGCGCTGCTGCTGCTCGCCGGCCCGGCGCTGGCCCAGCAGCCCCAGCTCACGTTCAGCGAGCATATTGCGCCCATCATCTACCAGCACTGCACGTCCTGCCACCGCACCGGCGAAGTGGCGCCGTTTCCGCTGGCCAGCTACCAGGACGTGGTCAGCCACGCGCCCACCATCAAGTTCGTGACGGGCATCCGGTACATGCCGCCCTGGAAGGCCGACCCCAACTACTCGCACTTCCTCGACGAAAACACGCTCACCGACTCGGAAATCCAGAAAATCCGGGAGTGGGTGGACGGCGGCATGGCCCGCGGCAACCCGGCCCTGGAGCCGGCGCTGCCCACGTTCCCGGCCGGCTCGCAGCTGGGCACGCCCGACTTGGTGGTGCCGATGGCCCAGAAGTTCATCCACCAGGGCAACCTGCAGGATCTGTACCGGGTGTTTGTGCTGCCCACCCGCCTGCCCGCTGGCCGCGACGTGGCGGCCGTGGAGTTCCGGGCCGGCAACAAGCGCATCACCCACCACGCCATCATCGGCATGGACACCACGCAGCGGGCCCAGGCGCTGGATGCCCAGGACCCCGGCTACGGCTACACGCGTTTCGGCGGCTTCGGATTTTCGGCTACCGAGGAGAACTGGGCCGGCTGGGTGCCGGGCTCCACGGCCCGCTATTTCCCCAACGGGCTGGGCAAAAAGCTGCCCCGCAACGCCAGCATTCTGGTGCAGGTGCACTACGGCCCCACAGCCCTCACCCAAACCGACTCGTCGGTGGTGAACGTGTTTTTCAGCCGCCAGCCGGTGCAGCGCTACGTCCAGACGTTCCCGTTGTCGCCGCTCAACCTCACCAACGGGCCGTTTATCATCCCGGCCGGGCAGGTGAAAACCTTCCACGCCGAGCTGCAGGTGCCCGTGGATGTGAGCCTGGTGAGCGTGCTGCCCCACGCGCACCTGCTGGGCAAGAAGTGGCGCATCTGGGCCGTGAAGCCTTCCGGCGACACCATCCGCATCATCAAAATCAACGACTGGGACTTCAACTGGCAGGGCGCCTACCGCTTCCCGCGGCTGCTGAAAATACCGGCCGGCTCGCGCCTCATGGCCGATGCCACCTACGACAACACCGCCAACAACCCCCGCAACCCGTTCTCGCCGCCCCAGACCGTGCAGTGGGGCGAGCAGACCACAGCCGAAATGTTGCTGGCCTACCTCGACGTGGTGCCCTACCGCCCCGGCGACGAGAACATCGTGCTCAGCAACCAGTCGGCGCAGGAGCTGCTGCGGCGGCCCGAGGCCCGGCTGTATCCAGTGTACCCCAATCCGGCCGCAGCCGGCGTGGTCACCATCGGCTTCAGTTTGCCTGATGCTGCCGCCGTGTCGGTGCTGCTGACCGATGCGCAGGGCCGCGTAGTTCGTCAGCCGGCCCAAGGCCAGCGCTACGCCGGCGGCACCCACACGCTGGAACTGCCTACTACCGGCCTGGCCGCCGGCCTCTATCTGGTGAAGCTGCAAACCCCCGATTTCACCCAGACGCAGAAGCTGGTGCTGCTGAAGTAGCTCAACTGGGGCTAGCGAGCTAGTTCCCCTCCTTGGAAAGGAGGGGTTAGGGTGGTTGATATTCGTTGAACGGTACTAGAGCTAATTCTAAAAACTGTTCTTTCGGCCATCAACCACCCCTAGCCCCTCCTTTCCAAGGAGGGGAACTAGCTTTAATATTTACTGTTCTCAACGTAAGTAGCTTGGTTTTGCAAACCGTTACTACAGAGTCTGTTTGAAAGACAAAACGCTCTGCCAACTGGCAGGGCGTTTTGCGTGTAGGCTGATGCGGCGCCGCTACCGGGCCGATTTTTGTGGCAAAGGCGTGCCTTTGGCGTGGGGTCAGGTGTTAATTCCTCATTTTTAGCCCGCATTTATTGACTACCCGATGAACATACTATATGGAGTGCCCGGCGAGGGAATGGGCCACGCCACGCGCAGTAAGGTGGTAATTGCGCATCTGCTGGCGCAGGGACACGAGGTGAGCGTGGTGAGCAGCAGCCGCGCATACCAGCTGCTGGCGCGCACGTTTCCGGGGCGGGTGCACGAAATCCGGGGCTTTCATCTGGCCTATAAGGACGTAGTAGTGAGCAAGGCCCGCACCGCTGCCCTCACCCTGCGCACCGCCCCCGACAGCCTGCTCACCAACTTCCGCCGCTACCGCAACCTGCCCGGCGCCGACCAGTTCGACTGCGTGATTTCCGACTTCGAGTCGTTTAGCTATCTGTTTGCCCGCTGGAAGCAGCTGCCGGTTATCAGCATCGACAACATGCAGATTATCAGCCGGGCGCGGCTGGATGTGGCGGTGCCGGCCGAAGAGAGGGGCAACTTCGAGGTTGCCCGCGGAATTGTGCGGGCCAAGCTGCCGCGCAGCCACCACTACTTTGTCAGCACGTTCTTTCCGCTGCCGGTGGTGCGGCCCGCCACCACGCTGGTGCCGCCCATCATCCGGCCCGAGATTCTGGCGGCGCGCCCCACGGCCGGCTCGCACGTGCTGGTGTACCAGTCGGCCACCACGCAGCAGGGGGTGGTGCCGTTGCTGCAGGCGCTGCCGGGGCAGGAGTTTCGGGTGTACGGCTTCAACAAAGAGGAAAGCCACGGCAACGTGCAGCTCAAGGCCTTCAGCGAGCAGGGCTTCATCGACGATTTGGCCTCGGCCCGCGCCGTTGTCACCAACGGCGGCTTCTCGCTGATCAGCGAAGCGGTGTACCTGCACAAGCCCATTTGCGCCGTGCCCATCCCTGCGCAGTTCGAGCAGTTCCTCAACGCCGCCCAGGTGCAGAAGCTGGGCTACGGCCGCCACTTCAACACCCTGACTCCCGACAACCTGAAAGCGTTCCTCTACGACCTGTCCGGCTTCGAAACAGCCCTAAGCGTCTACAAGCAGGAAGGCAACCAGGAGCTGTTCCGGCAGCTGGATGAAGCACTGAACGCGCTATAAGAGCAGTACCGCGAAGTTCCACTTCGCGAAGCGCCTGCATCGTTTGAGAGTAGCCCCAACGGCCCCGGCGTTTCGCGAAGCCCCCGCGCTGTCAGCAATACCCCAAACGGTCCCGGCGTCTCGCGAAGTGGAACTTCGCGGTACGGGTAATCGTCCACGAAATCCGATGAATCTGTCCAATCCGGAAAAATCCGTGATTAGAAGATCTTGCCTGGGTTCAGGATGCCGTGGGGGTCGAATACGCGCTTGATGCCGCGCATCAGCTCCAGGTTGGTGTCGGGCAGGGCAATGCCGATGTAGCCTTTCTGCACCAGCCCGATGCCATGCTCGCCGGAGATAGTGCCGCCCAGCTTCACGCACAGCTCGAAGATTTCGGTGATGGGTTGGCGTAACCCCACGTTCCACATCTCGTCGTCTAGGTCGCCGCGGATGATGTTGACGTGCAGATTGCCGTCGCCGGCGTGGCCGTAGCAGACGCTCTTGAAGCCATAGCGCGCCCCGATTTCCTTGACGCCACTCAGCAGCGTAGGCAGCTCGGCGCGGGGCACCACCGTGTCTTCCTCCTTATACACCGAGTTGTAGCGCACCGAGTTGCCGATGTTGCGCCGGATGCGCCAGAGCTCGTCTTTCTGGGTGGCGTTGTCGGCCAACAGAATTTCGTCTACGTCGTAGTTTTCCAGCACACCATACACCTGCTCGGCCTCCTTGTAGAGCTCGTCCAGGTCCTGGCCGTCCAGCTCGATGAGCAGGTGGGCCGCAATGTCGTCGGGCAGCGTGAGCGGAATCTTCAGGTACTCCGACGACCAGGCAATGGCCTCGCGCTCCATAAATTCCATGCCCGACGGGATGATGCCCGCCCGGAACACCGCCGACACGGCCTCGGCCGCCTGCGCTTCCTGCCGGAAAGGCACCAGCATCAGGATGTTGTGCTTGGGGTAGGGGAGGAGGCGGAACACCACTTTCGTGATGATGCCCAACGTGCCCTCCGAGCCCACCATGAGCTGGGTGAGGTTGTAGCCGGTGGAGTTTTTGAGGGTGTTGGCGGCCGTCCAGATGATGTCGCCGGTGGGCAGCACCACCTGCAGGTTCAGCACGTAGTCGCGGGTGGTGCCGTATTTCACGGCTTTGGGGCCGCCGCTGCTGTGGGCCAGGTTGCCGCCCAGAAAGCAGCTGCCCTTGCTGGCCGGGTCGGGCGGGTAGAACAGCCCCACCGCTTGCACGGCCTGCTGAAACGCCTCATTCACCACGCCTGGCTCCACGGTGGCCTGCAGGTTGCGCTCATCAATCTGGATGATCTGGTTGAGGCGCTCGGTGCTCAGCACCACCCCGTGGTGGATGGGCAGCGCGCCCCCGCTCAGGCCGGTGCCGGCGCCGCGCGGCGTCACCGGAATCCGGTGTTGGTGGCAGAGGCGCACAATCTGACTGATTTCTTCGGCGTTAGCGGGGCGCAGCACCACGTCGGGGGCAAAGTGCAGGTCCTCGGTATGGTCGCGGCCGTAATCGGCGTAGGTGTCGGCGGTGGCGGCGGCTTCGGCGCGCTGGGCCGTGAGTACGTGCTGCGGGCCTACGATGGCCTCGAAGGCGACAAGCAGTTCGGGAGTGAGGGAGTTGAAATCCATATATAGAAGCGCCAAATGGCTGTTTTGCCTATCTTTGACCCGATGCGGGACCCTGGAACGAAGGTACAGTATACGACGCACAGACGCGTCTGGTGGCCACTGTTGATGTTGGCGCTGGTAGGCTGGCTGGCAGGCTGCAGCGCCCCCAAGAAAGTAAACTACCGCAACGGCCGCTACCACTCGGCGCGCGACATGGCCCGCATTAAGGCCGAAGAGCGCCGCCGCCGCGGCAGCCGGCCGGTTGCCAAGTCCAAGGCCAAGACTACCACGCCGTCCGGCAAGGCCAAAATCGTGACCAAACACCGCAGCACGCCGGCCAATGCCAGCCGCGCCATCGTCACGGTTATCGAAACAGCCCGCTCGTTTCAGGGCACTCCTTATAGGTACGGCGGTACTTCGCGCCTGGGCATGGACTGCTCGGGGTTGCTCTACAATTCCTTTGCCGCCATCGACGTAGCCATTCCGCGCTCCAGCAACGAGCAGGCCGTGTGGGGGACGCCCGTAAAGCCCCAAGATCTGAAGGCCGGGGATTTGGTATTTTTCGGGGCCTCGCCGGGCAGCTCCACCATCACGCATGTGGGCCTCGTGACGGAAGCTACGCCGGAAGGGGTGCAGTTTATTCACGCCTCCAGTTCGTCGGGAGTAGTGGAAAACAGCCTGGAAACCGACTATTATTTAAGTCGCTACATCAAAGCCGTACGGCCGGTATTGTAGAATTTCCCTCCTACCTTTGTACATAAATACGGTTCTGCTCCACTGTTCTTAATCATAACGATTAGGTAATGGAATTTGGCTGCTAGAACCGTACTTTTGCGCCGATTTTAAGAAGCTCCCCTCTTTTCTCACCAATACCCCCTTTTATGAAACACCAACGTTTACTCCATCTTCTGGTGCTGTTGCTGACGCTGCTGTCGGCACGCACTGGTTGGAGCCAGGGTGCCACTACCTCCGCCATGAACGGGGTTATCACGGACAAAGAAGGCTCGGGCTTGCCGGGCGCTACGGTGATTGCCGTGCACACGCCTACCAACACGCAGTACGTAGCCCCCACCAACTCCGAGGGCCGCTACAACATCCAGAACATGCGCGTGGGTGGACCATATTCGGTTCGCATCACGTTTGTAGGCTACAAGGATGCCAACCGGGAAGGCATCTTCCTGACGCTGGGCCAGAACCTGCGTCTCGACATCAACCTGAGCGAAGCCACCACTGAGTTGGCCGGCGTAACGGTGACCGGCACCCAGGACCGCGTAATCAGCGCAGGCCGGACGGGTGCTGAAACCACCATTTCGCGCGAGCAGATCCAGCGTCTGCCCACGCTGAACCGCAGCCTGCAGGACTTCGTGCGCGTGTCGCCGCAGTCGAACGGTGGCGGTAGCAGCTCTATCGGTGGCTCCAACAACCGCTACAACAACATCACCATCGACGGCGCCGTGAACAACGACGTATTCGGTCTGGCCGGCTCGGGTACGCCCGGTGGCCAGTCGGGCACGCAGCCCATCTCGCTGGACGCTGTGCAGGAAATCCAGGTAGTAGTTGCGCCTTATGACGTAACGCTGGGCAACTTCACCGGCGGTGGCGTAAACGCCGTAACGCGTTCCGGTACCAACGACATTTCGGCCTCGATCTATGGCTTCGGTCGTAACCAGAGCATTGTAGGCAAGAGCGTTACGGAGCCCCGCACCAAAGCGGCCGACTTCTACAACTACCAGACGGGTGCCCGCGTGGGCGGTGCCATCGTGCGCGACAAAGTGTTCTTCTTTGCCAATGCCGAAATCAGCCGCCGCAATGAGCCCCTGGGCTTCGTACCCGGTGCTTCCGATTCGCGCCTCGATCTGAACGTTATCAATACGATTGCCGCCACGGCTGCTGAGCGCTACGGCTACAACGTAGGCGACTTCGGCAACCTGACGCGCCGCACCGAAAGCACCAAAATCTTTGGTCGTCTGGACTTCAACCTTTCTGAAAACCACCAACTCACGGTGCGTCACAACTTCGTAGACGCTTTCGATGACAACATTACCCGCTCGTCGTCGGCGCTGCGTTTCGGCAGCAATGCCTATAAGTTCAACAACGTAACCAACAGCACGGTAGCGGAACTTAACAGCCGTTTCGGCGCTACTTCCAACAAGCTGCTGCTGAGCTACTCCCGTATCCGCGACACCCGCGACGTACCTGGTTCGCTGTTCCCGACCATTCAGATTACGGAAGCTGGTAACTCCTACACCTTCGGTACGGAGCGCAGCTCGGGCTTCAATCAGCTCGACCAGGACATCCTCGAAGTTACCGACAACGTAACTCGCGCCGTTGGCAAGCACACTTTCACGCTGGGCACGCACAACGAGTTCTTCAAGTTCCGCAACCTGTTTATCAACAACGGGGTGGGCTTTTACCAGTTCAACACGCTGGCTGACTTTACGGCTGCTACGCCTCGCGTAAACCGCCTGCAAGCTGCTTATGCCACCAACAACAATGGCGAAGCGCAGTTCAGCGCCATGCAGTTTGGCGTATATCTGCAAGATCAGTACTCACCTGCCGAAAACCTGCGTCTGACGCTGGGTGCTCGTCTGGACGTGCCGTTCTTTTTCGACAAGCCCGGCTTCAACGCACCCGTAACTACCCAGTTTGGTCCGGACATCCGCACCGACAACGTGCCGAACGGCCAGTTGCTGTTCGCTCCCCGTGCTGGTTTCAACTGGGACGTAAACAACGACGCCCAGATTCAGGTGCGTGGTGGTACGGGTATCTTCACCGGCCGTGTGCCGTTCGTGTGGATTTCCAACAGCTTCACCAATAGCGGCCTGATCCAGGGTGCGGTGGATGCTCGCCCAATCGGCACGGCTCCCAACATCATCTACCCGCCCGTTGTAACCAATCCAACGCAGATTCCGACTGTTTTCACCACGGCTCCTTACTCGCCGGTGCGCACTTCGGAAATCAACGTACTGGAGAAGGATTTCAAACTGCCCCAGGTATGGCGTACCAACCTGGCCGTTGACTTCCGCCTGCCCGGCGACGTAGTAGCTACTTTGGAAGGTATCTATTCGAAAACCCTCAACGACATCTACTACCGCAACATCAACCTGGTAGCGCCAACCGGCCGCCTGATTGGTCCAGACCAGCGTCCGACATACCCAGCGGCTCGTCAGATCAACACCAACTACACCAACGTTCTGCTGCTCGACAACACCAATAAAGGCTACCGCTACAACGGTACCGTGCAGCTGCAGAAAAACTTCACGAACGGTCTGAACACCTCGGCGGCTTACACCTATGGCATGTCGAAAGAGGTGAACAGCGGTGCCAGCAGCACGGCTCTCTCCAACTGGCAGTTCAACCAGGTGCAGTACGACCCCAACAACCCGGAGCTGGGCTTCTCGCGCAACGACCAGCGTCACCGCGTGTTGCTGACCGGTGGCTACACCTTCCGTTACGCCGGCGACAAACTGGCTACCAACATCTCGGCCATCTACGAAGGCTTGGCGGGTGCCCCGATTGCTTACGTATACGGCCAGGGTGGCCGCGACCTGAACAACGACGGTGCTTTTGGCAACGACCTGATCTACATCCCACGCAACGCCAACGATCCGAACGAAATCAACATCGTGACCAGCGGCGCTTCCGACACGCGTACGGTAGCTCAGATCCGCGAGCAGCTGGAAGCCTTCATCCAGAACGACCCGTACCTGCGCAATAACCGTGGTCAGATTGCCGAGCGCTTCGCCGCCCGCACTCCCTGGACGCATCAGGTAGATATCCGCATCGCACAGGATTTCAACTTCACCGCCGGCGACAAGAAGAACACCATTCAGGTGAGCTTCGACATCCAGAACGTAGGCAACCTGCTCAACAAAGACTGGGGCCGTCAGTACTTCGTGAACAACAACGCCATCGAGCTGCTGCGTCCGGAAACGACGGGTGCTAACAACGTGCGTCCTTCCTTCTCGTTCCCCGCTACGTTTGCCGCCAACGGCAACCGCGGCTACGACTTTGCTCCTTTCGCTTCGCGTTGGCAGGGGCAGCTGGGCGTACGCTACATCTTCAACTAAGCGTCTAGCATAGAATACCGCAAAGAGCGGCCGGAGATTTTCTCCGGCCGCTCTTTTTTTGTCCTGTTTTCTTAGCTAAGTAGTAGATAGTCAGCTGATGGTTTGTGGTTGATACTAAGGGTACGTACGTTTTGCTCTATATTAATTTTAATAACATTTTAATAATGCTGCAGGTCGACTGTACAACGGTACTTTTGCACAGTTTTTCACCAACTGCTTTTTATGAAACGCACTTTTTACTGCAGTTTCCTGCTGTTGCTACTGTTGCTGATTTCGGCACCGGCAGCCTGGAGCCAGGGCACCACCTCGTCGGCCATGAATGGCGTGATTACGGACAAGGAGGGCGGGGGCCTACCCGGTGCCACTGTCATTGCCGTGCACACGCCTACCAACACGCAGTACGTAGCCCCCACCAACTCCGAGGGCCGCTACAACATTCAGAACATGCGCGTAGGTGGACCATATTCGGTTCGCATCACGTTTGTAGGCTACAAGGATGCCAACCGGGAAGGCATCTTCCTGACGCTGGGCCAGAACCTGCGTCTCGACATCAACCTGAGCGAAGCCACCACTGAGTTGGCCGGCGTAACCGTGACCGGCCGCGAGAATCCGGTAATCAATGCCGGCCGCACGGGCGCTGCTACCACTGTGCAGCGCGAGCAGATTGAGCGCCTGCCCACCATCAGCCGTTCCTTCGACGATTTCACCCGCCTCACGCCCCAGGCTAACGGCCAGAGCTTCGGCGGCCGCAACGGCGGCTACAACAACATCACCATCGACGGCGCCATCTTCAACAACTCCTTCGGCTTGTCGCCTACGGTAGGGGGCCAAGCTAACGCCCAGCCGATTTCGCTGGACGCCATCGACCAGATTCAGGTGAGCATTGCGCCCTACGACGTGCGTCAGGGCTCGTTCACGGGTGCCGGCATCAACGCCGTGACGCGCAGTGGCACCAACAAGTTCAGCGGCTCGCTCTACGGCTTCTACCGCAACCAGGACTTCGTGGGCAGCAAGGTGGGCGACTTCGAGCGCGACTTCCCCAACTTCAACCTCAAGAACTTCGGCTTCCGGGCCGGCGGCCCGATTATCAAGGACAAGCTGTTCTTCTTTGTGAATGCCGAGCAGGAAGACCGGATTGATCCGCCAACCGGCAACTTCATTGCCAACCGCGACGGGGCCCCTGCGCCCGGCAGCAACTCCACCACGTCGGCCGCTTCGGTTCGCGACCTGGACATCCTGCGCAACTTCCTCCGGGACAACTACGGCTATGACGCCGGCGCCTACGAAAACTACGACCTGCGCTCGTTCAGCCGCAAGGCCACGGCCAAAATCGACTGGAACATCAGCGACCAGCACCGCTTCAGCGTGAAGTACAACTACCTGAAGTCATACCGCGACGTGCCGCCAAGCGGCTCGGGCGCTATCGGCCCCGCCAACATTGGCCGCTCCCAGTCGCAGTTCGGCCTGCCGTTCGCGTCGTCGTACTACGTTATCAACAACAACCTGAACTCGGTGATTGCCGAGCTGAACAGCACCTTCAGCACTCGCTTCGCCAACAACTTGACGGCTGGCTACTCGGCCTTCCGCGACTTCCGCGAGAGCCTGGGCGGCGGCAGCTTCCCGCTGGTTGACATTGGCACGGCTACCACCCGCACGGCGGCTGGCGGCGGCGTTACGGCGGCCAACAACTACACCTCGTTTGGCTACGAACCCTTCACGGCCAACAACGTGCTCAACTCCGACGTGTACCAGATCGGCGACAACTTCACGGCCTTCCTGGGCAAGCACAACGTGACCGTGGGTACCTACAACGAGTTCTACAAGTTCACCAACGGTTTCTCGCCGAACTACTACGGCGCTTACACCTTCAACGGCCTCGACGACTTCTATGCGGCGGCCCGCACCACGGCTGCTCCGCTGGGCTACACCCGCAACGCCAGCGGCGTGCCCGTAGCCAACACCACCGGCACCCTGGCTTTCCCGCAGCGCTACAACCTCTCGTACTCGGCCCTGCCCGATGGCTCGTTCCCATTTGCCGTAACGAAAGCAGCCCAACTGGGCCTCTACGTGCAGGATGAGTGGAGCCCGCTCGACAACCTGAAGGTGACGGCCGGCATCCGCGGCGACCTGCCGATTATTTACTCGGAAATTGCCCGCAACGAAAACGCCGCCAACCTGACGTTCCGCAACGGCGTGAAGCTGGAAACCGACAAGCTGCCCGACCGCAAAGTGCTGCTCTCGCCCCGTATCGGCTTCAACTGGGACGTGAACAACGACCAGAAAACGCAGGTGCGCGGTGGTACGGGCATTTTCACCGGCCGCATTCCGTTTGTGTGGCTGTCCAACCAGGCCGGCAACAACGGCGTGCAGTTTGGCTCGTTTTCCCGCAGCGGTACCGCCGTAGCTACGGCCGTGAATCCCAATAACCCAACCGGGCCGCTTGGCAACTACTTCGACCCGAACGTGGATGCCTACCGCCCCAACGGCGCGGCGCCCAACACCCAGTACAACCTGGCCGTAACCGCCCGCGACTTCAAGTTCCCGCAGGTATGGCGCTCCAACCTGGCCATCGACCAGGAGCTGCCCGGTGGCATCATCGGTACGCTGGAAGCCCTCTACACCCGTGACCTGAATGCCGTGTACTTCGAAAACGTGAACCTGCCCAACCCCGTGGGCCGCGCTAATGGCCCCGACAACAGGCCGATTTTCTACACGTTCGGTACGCCCAACGCCAGCGGCCTGTACACCGGCAGCGGCCTGATCCAGAACAACCGCATCTACAACGGCCAGGGCGGCGTGTCGCCGGCTAACCCCATCATCACGGACGCCATCCTGATGAAGAACACCAACAAGGGCTACTCGTACTCCGTGACCGGCCAGCTGCAGAAGTCGTTCAGCAACGGCCTCTACGCCAGCGCCGCCTACACCTACACTGATTCGCGCTCCGTGAACGACGGCGGCAGCATCGCCCAGACCAACTGGCGCGACCGGCCCGCATCCGGCGACCCCAATGACAACGTGCTGAGCTATTCCAACTTCCTGCAGCAGCACCGCGTCATTGCCTCGCTGTCGTACCGCCGCGAGTACCTGGAGCACCTGGGCACCACCATCTCCATGTTCTTTGAGGCCGCTCCGGCCGGCCGCTTCTCCTACACCTACGCCGGCGATATGAACGGCGACGGCTCGGGCGGCGCTGGCAACGACCTGATGTACATTCCACGCAACCAGAGCGAGATTAACCTGCGCGACATTGTGTACACCTTCACGCCCTCGGTAGGAGCACCGCCAGTGGAGTACGCACGGTATACGGCCGCCCAGCAGTGGACCGACCTGAACGCCTACATCGAGCAGGACAAGTACCTGAGCAAGCGCCGTGGTGAGTACGCCGAGCGCAACGGCGCCGTGCGCCCCTGGCAGAACCGCCTCGACGTGCGGTTGCTGCAGGACATCTTCACCAACCTCGGCGAAAACAAGAACACCCTGCAGCTGAGCGTGGACGTGTTCAACTTCGGCAACCTGCTCAACCGCAACTGGGGCACCTTCCAGACGGCCAACGTGTCGAACCCGCTGTCCTTCGCTGGCTACGACCAGCAGGGGCGCCCCAACTTCACGTATCCGTACCTGACCAACCCGAGCATCGTTACGCCGGCCTCGGGCACTACGCCAGCCGTGGTGTCGCCGGGCGTGCCGCTCACCAAGACTTTCCGCAACGAAACCGGTGGTCTGGGTTCGCGCTGGCAGGCCCAGGTGGGTGTGCGCTATATCTTCAACTAAGCCAACGGTTTAAGTTGAAAAAATGGGCTGGCGCTAGCGCCAGCCCATTTTTATTTTCAAAAAACAGCGTTTTTTTTCAGCCTACCTCTTGCACATTCCGATTCGCGCCGTACTTTTGTCAAACCAAACGCAACCGGCGGATGGCACACACCAAACGGGGGATTAGCTCAGCTGGCTAGAGCGCTTGCATGGCATGCAAGAGGTCATCGGTTCGACTCCGATATTCTCCACTCACGTTTCAAAAAAGCCTGACCGCAAGGTCAGGCTTTTTGTTTTTACGGCCAGCTCCAGACGGTGTACCTGCTACCCAATAAAAAAAGCCGCTCCCGAAAGGAAGCGGCTTTTTTGTTGAAGTACGCCCGACTACACGAACAGGCCTTCCACCGACAGATACCGCTCGCCGGTATCGTAGCAGAAGGTGAGGATGCGGCCACCCTGCGGAACTTCATCGAGCTTCTTAGCCACGGCAGCCAGGGAAGCTCCCGACGATACGCCGACTAGGATGCCTTCCTCGCGGGCGGCGCGGCGGGCCATATCGAAGGCCTCCTGCTGCGAAATCTGGATGGTGCCGTCGAGTACGTCGGTGTGCAGGTTTTCGGGAATGAAGCCCGCGCCGATGCCCTGGATGGGGTGGGGGCCCGGCGCGCCACCGCTGATAACGGGCGAGGCTTCGGGCTCTACGGCAAACACTTTCAGGTTGGCAAATTTTGGCTTCAGCACTTCGGCCACGCCGGTGAGGTGGCCGCCGGTGCCCACGCCGGTGATGTAGTAGTCGAAGCCCTCTGGGGCATCTTCCAGAATTTCCTGGGCCGTGGTTTCCACATGCACACGGATGTTGGCCGGGTTATCGAACTGCATGGGCATCCAGGCGCCGGGCGTGTCGCGCACCAGCTCGTGGGCCTTCTCGATGGCGCCCTTCATGCCCTTCTCGCGCGGCGTCAGCTCCAGGTTGGCGCCGTAGGCGGCCATCAGGCGGCGGCGCTCAATCGACATCGACTCGGGCATCACCAGCGTAATCTTGTAGCCCTTCACGGCGGCTACCATGGCCAGGCCCACGCCGGTGTTGCCGGACGTAGGCTCCACAATCAGCGAGTCGGGCGTGAGGATGCCGTCGCGCTCAGCCTGCTCGATCATGCTCAAGGCAATCCGGTCTTTGATGCTGCCACCGGGATTGGCGCGCTCCAGCTTCACCCACACTTCCACGTCGGGGCGGTGGGCAAACAGCTTGTTGAGGCGCAGCAGCGGCGTGCGCCCAATGGTATCCAGAATGGAGTTGAATTTCATGAGTTGAAAGGTTGAATTGTGTAATGGCTTACTGGCTGAATCTAGGGTCAGATTGGAGGCCGTCGGAACGACCAACAATGTAACAATTCAACCAAGCAGCCTTTTAAATAGAAAACATGAGGTCGGCGGTGGGGTCTTCGGTGCGCGTGACGTGCAGTTGGGCCCGGTGGTATACGCGCGAATGCGACGGTACGCTCTCCGTAAGCCACACATTGCCCCCGATGATGCTGTGGCTACCAATGACGGTGCTGCCGCCCAGAATAGTGGCGCCGGCATAAATAACCGAGTGGTCTTCGATGGTGGGGTGGCGCTTGATGCCCTGCAGCGCCTTCGTGACACTCAGCGCCCCCAGCGTAACGCCCTGAAATATCTTGACGTGCGCCCCGATAACGGCCGTTTCGCCGATAACGATGCCCGTGCCGTGGTCGATGCAGAACGAGGAGCCGATGCGGGCGCCCGGGTGAATGTCGATGCCGGTGCGCTGGTGGGCGTACTCGCTGATGAGGCGCGGCACCCGGGGCACCTGCAGCTGGTACAGCGCGTGGGCCATGCGGTGCAGGGCAATGGCGTAGAAGCCCGGATAGGTGGTAATGACCTCGTCGAGACCCTGGGCGGCGGGGTCGGCGGCCAGAATGGCGGCCGCGTCGCGCAGCAGCAGGTCGCGCAGGGCGGGCAGGCGGGCCATGCAGGCCGCCGCCACGGCAGCGGGCGGGTCGGGCAGAGTGACGTGGGACAGCAGGGCCGCCAGATCGTGCTGCAGCTGCGTGAGCGTGGCGGCTACGGCATCGGGGTGGCGCAGGGGCTGCGGGGCGCGTTCCGGGAACAGCACCTGCAGCAGCTGCTCGGTAAGCTGGCAGAAGGCCGCGCCCGGCAGTGCCGCCGCCACCTGCTGGTGCGCCCGGGCCAGCGTCCGGACAAAAGGAGAGTCAGAAGAAAACGACATAGAAAAACGAGTAAGCCGCGACGCCCGAGGTGCCGCGGCCGCAAGGTAGGGTAACCGGGTGTGGTCCGGAAGGTTTTGGCTATAGTTGGCCCCGTCCGACAACCAGCAGGCCGGCGCCTGCGTTTGCGAAACGGGTTGGCCGACCGGCTGAACTTACTTTGTTACTCCTCTTTTTGCTCCTGTAATTATGGCTGATACCTCCATCACCAAAGTAGATTCCGCTCACTCGCCCAAAGGCCCCGAGGGTGAAAAGTACCTGGCTTCCGGCGCGCAGGTTTCGATGCGCCTCTGGGAAAACGAAGAGCCCGGCGACGCCAAGGAACCCACCTCCCGTCCTTACGAAACGGTGGGCTACGTGCTGAAAGGCCGCGCCGAACTGCACCTCGAAGGTCAGGTGGTCGTGCTGGAGCCCGGCAACTCCTGGGTGGTAGCCAAAGGCGCGTCGCACACTTACAAGATCCTGGAAACCTTCTCGGCCGTGGAAGCCACCGCGCCGCCCGCCCAGGTGCACGGCCGCGACAAATAGCCGCCACTCTCATAGCAAAAAGCCCCCGCAATGCCTGCCAGATACTGCAGGTGTTGCGGGGGCTTTTTGCTGAAGGTGTCGTCGGATCAGCGGATGAGCTCCACTTTCAGGATTTTATCGCCAATGGCCAGTTTTGGAACCACGTCTAGGCCCTGTACTACCTGCGCGAAGATGGTGTAGCGGCCATCCAGGTGCGGAGTGGGGCCGTGGGTGATAAACCACTGACAGCTTTCGGTGTCTTTGCCGGCCGAGGCCAGGCCTACGGCGCCTTCGCCGTAGCGCAGGTCGCCGAACTCGGAGCGCAGGTTGTAGTCGGTGCTGCCGGAGCCGTCGCCGCGGGGGCAGCCGCCCTGCGCCACGAAGTTAGGCACCACCCGGTGAAACGTCTTGCCATCGTAGAAGCCCTGCTCTATCAGCTGCACGAAGCTGGCCACCGAGCCCGGCGCATCTTCCACGTGCAACTGCATGGTAATGTCGCCCTGGCTGGTGCGTACCAGTACGCGCTGCCGCGCCGGAATCCGCTGCACCACGGCCCAGTCGATGGGATGCGCAGCTGCTTTAGCCACTGGCACGGGCGTGGCGGGCCGGTTTTGCAGGTAGTCGATGGTTTGCTGCAACGACTGCCAGGCTTCCAGGTCGCGGGGCAGCACCAGCTTGTCGCGGGCTTCCACCACGAAGCCGGCATCGGGCAGCAAGCGGCGCAGGTTCAGTTGCGGGTCGCGCAGGGCCTCAGCAGCCGTTCCCATGATGGTTACGTCGCCGCCGCGCAGGGCCCGGCGCAGCGTGAGGGCAAATGCGCCGTGCTGTGTTTCTGGGAAGGCCGGCAGGCGGCGCATGGCCACCAGGGCTTCCATACCGTAGGAGCCCACCACCAGCGGCTGGCCGGCGGCAAAGGTGGCCTGCTCCACAAAAGCGTAGGCGGCTGGGTCTTCGGCCAGCGCTTTCAGCAGGTAGCCTTTCTCATACGGGTCGGTGGCTGCCGCGTACCGCTCCTGAATGGCCGTGCGGATGGCACCCTGCTCGGGCCCGCCCAGTTTCAGGGCCACCGCCAGCAGGGTGGCCCGCACGCGCCAGTCGGTGAGGCGGGCGGCCTTTTCCAGAAACTGCCGGCCCGGCTCGCCGCTGGCGTGGGCCAGAAAAAACTCGGCGGCCGTAACGGCCACTTGGCTGTTAGGCTGTGTCAGGGCATCCCAGGCGGTTTCCTTCACCGGCGCGTACATGGTGGCGTTCATGGCCCGCAGCGCACTCACCCGCACCCGGTAGTCGATATTCTGCCGTACGAGCCCAATGAGCGTGGGGGCAATGGTTGGGCTCTTCACCTTGCCCAACGCGCTGGTGGCGGCCGCCCGTACCACCGGGTCTGGGTCAGCCACGGCCGCTGTGAGGGCCACCTGGTAGGGCGTCAGGTCGAGGCGGGGCGTGCGGGCTAACGCAAAAGCCGCACCCTGCCGCGCCGCCAGCGGCTGCCGCGGCTGCAGCAGCGCCACGGCTCGCGCCACCGCCGCCTCCGACGTCAGCCCACGCAGGCCTGCCCGCATCAGCCCCCAGGCCAGCCCGGTAGAAAAGCTGGTATCCGCCGGGGCCGCGTTGCGCCACAGCAGCCGCAGCGAGCTACGCGTGGCACAGCGCCCCAGCGCCTCATATAAATATCGGCGCTGCACCGCGCTGCCCGCCTTCGGAATCTGTATCGCCAGTGGTTCAGCGGCCGTGCTGTCGCCAGTCTGGCCCAGGGCGTAGGCCGAAGCACGCCGGGTAGCGGCGTCCGGATCCTGCAGCAGAGGGAGCAGGGCGTTGGTAGCCTGCTTATCCTGCACCGACGCCAGCGCTAAGGCTGCTGCCTCGCGGTAGCGAGCTTCCGGGTTAGCGAGATAGGGCAGGAGCGCCGTCGTGTTGCGCTCATCCTGGGCCGTGCCGATCAGGCGGAGCGTGGCGTCGGCAAACTGATTAGGCGGCAGGGTAGTGGTAGCCGTCTGGCGCGGTGCAGTCGGCGCACACGCACTGAGTAGCAGACAAGCGGCACCAAACAGGCGCAGGCCGGCGGGCGGAAGGAATGGGTAAGTCATAGATGGCCGAAAATAGCCAAAATCCTGGCCTGCACGCGTAAGTACAGCATGTATACAGCATGTATAAAAGGCAGCGCCCGCTCTGCAGATGGCAGAACGGGCGCTGTCAGGCACAAGTTCGAGAGACTATTGCTGCTCTTTGAGTTGGTCTTCGCCACCGTACGGAGCGCCGCCCGACAGGTCGCCGCGCAGGCCTCCTTGCGATACGCCAGCCTGTTGCTGCGCTTCGGCAGCTGGGCTGATGTTATTCACTTGCGAGCCGGTGGCCGGCTGGCCGCTGCCCACAATAACATTGGCTTTCTCACCTACAGGCCCGGCGATTTCTGCCACTTTCTGAATGTATTGGCGACGGGCATCTTCTTCGCTCACCCCTTTAAATTTGCTCCACGAGTCCCACTGAGCCTGCGACATGCCTTCCTGGCCGCTGGGGTTTGATGGCGTATCGTCGCCAACCACATCTTTTTCCGTGTCGTGGTCGCCTTCGGTAGCTTGCTTGTAGAGACCATAAAGGTCCGTCATGTGTGCGGCCGCTTTGTCGGCTGGCAACGAGTCTACGCGCGCTACGGCGGCTTCGAAGTCTTTCTGGAGGTTCATATTTTCTTGCAGGTTCATAACAGACAGAAGGCTGAGGGTGAAAACTAGGAGGTGTACTAAGCTGGACTAGGTTTGGTTGCAAGGCGCACCAGTTCGTCTTTTCCGTCAACAAGTCTGCCGAACCTTCGTACTTTTGTCCGCTCTATGTGTGGAATTACCGGACTATTTGCCTTCACCGACACGGGCCGCAGCGCGCTGGCCGCCCTGCCGGCCTCTACCGACGCCATTGTCAGCCGCGGCCCCGACTCGCAGGGACACTTCGTGTACGACCGTTGTGGCCTCGGCTTCCGGCGCCTGGCCATCCTCGACCTTTCGGCCGATGGCAATCAGCCCATGACCGATGAGTCGGGGCGCTACACCATCGTCTTCAACGGGGAGATATTCAACTTCCGGGAGCTGCGCCAGCGCCTGATTAAGAAGGGCTACCACTTCCATTCGCAGACCGATACGGAAGTCATTCTCCGCCTTTACATCACCGAAGGCCGTGGCTTTCTGAAGAAGCTGAACGGCTTTTTCGGCCTGGCCATCTACGATAAGGAAGAGGACTCGCTGTTCATTGCCCGCGACCGGATGGGGGAGAAGCCCGTGCTGATCTACCGCGACGAGGACAAGCTGTTCTTTGCCTCGGAAATGAAGTCGCTGCTGGCGCTGGGCATTCCGCGCAAAATGGACTACGTGGCGCTGAGCCAGTATCTGCAGCTCAACTACATTCCCGGACCCGCCACCATCTTCAAGGGCGTCAAGAAGCTGTTGCCCGGCCACTACCTGTTCATCAAGGGCAAGAAAGTGGTGCGCAAGCGCTGGTACAAGATTCCGTACGACGCCAAGCGCGTCGAGAAAAACAAGACCACCTACGAGCAGCAGAAAACCAAGCTGGTGGAGCTGCTGGACGACGCCACCGCGCGCCGCCTCGTGGCCGACGTGCCGATTGGGGCTTTCCTGAGCGGCGGTATCGATTCGAGCGTCGTGGTGGCCCTAGCCACACGCCACACCGACCACCTGAACACGTTCAGCATCGGCTTCGCCGATGAGCCCTTCTTCGACGAAACCAAGTATGCCAAGCTGGTAGCCGAGAAGTACAAGACCAACCACACGGTCTTCTCGCTCACCAACCAGGACCTCTACGACCACATCTTCGATGTGCTCGACTACATCGACGAGCCCTTTGCCGACTCCTCGGCCCTGGCCGTGTACATCCTCAGCAAGCGCACCCGCGAAAAGGCCACCGTGGCCCTCAGCGGTGACGGTGCCGACGAGCTGTTTGCCGGCTATAACAAGCACATGGGTGAGTTTCAGGTGCGGCAGGGCGGCTTCAAGGCCGAAGCCGTAACCGGCCTCAACCTGCTCTGGGATATTCTGCCCAAGTCGCGCAACAGCTTCTTTGGCAACCGCGTGCGGCAGTTTCAGCGCTTCTCGCGCGGCATGCTCAGCGGCCCCAAGGACCGGTATTACGATTGGGCCTCATTCACGTCCGAGAAGGAATCGCGCAATCTACTCAGTGCTGCTTCCCGCCGCAAAGTCGGCAAGAAGCTGGCCGAGAAGCGCCGCAAGGACATCCTGGAGAACATCCACGCCGACGGCGACCTGAACGAGGTGTTGCTGACCGACACCACGCTGGTATTGCCCTACGACATGCTGGCCAAGGTGGACATGATGAGCATGGCCAACTCCCTGGAGGTGCGCCCGCCCTTCCTCGACCCCAACGTGGTGCGCTTCGCCTTCTCGCTGCCCGTCGAAAGCAAAATCGACGCGAAGATGAAGAAGCGCATCGTGCAGGACGCCTTCCGGCCGCTGCTGCCCGAGGAGCTCTATAAGCGTCCCAAGCACGGCTTCGAGGTGCCGCTGCTAAAGTGGTTCCGCGGCGAGCTACGCCCCCTCATCGAGGACGACCTGCTGTCAGATGCCTTCATCGAAGCCCAAGGTGTGTTCGATGTGGACGCCATCCGCGCCCTCAAAACCCAGCTGTTCTCCCGCAGCCCCGGCGACGTGCACGCCCGTATCTGGGCCCTCATCGTGTTCCAGCACTGGTACAAGCGCTACATGATGGCCCAGTAGCACAAGCTGCCAAAATCGTTATTCAACAAGAATTTTCTGCTCTTTCCAGATTCCATGAAAATAGCTGTAGTAGGCACCGGATACGTCGGTCTGGTTACTGGCACTTGCTTCGCCGAAGTCGGCATCGAAGTAACCTGCATTGATATTGACCAGAAGAAGATCGACAACCTGAAGAAGGGTATTCTACCCATCTATGAACCCGGCCTGGAAGAAATGGTGAGCCGCAATGTGGCCGCCGGCCGCCTGCAGTTCACCACCAGCCTGGCCGAAGGCATCAAGGGTGCTGATGTAGCATTCATTGCCGTAGGTACGCCTCCCGGCGAAGACGGCTCGGCCGACTTGAAATACGTGCTGGCCGTTGCGCGCGGCATTGGCGAGCACATGACCGACTACGGCGTTATCGTCACCAAGAGCACGGTGCCGGTCGGGACGGCCGCCAAGGTGCGCACCGAGTTGGAGCAGGCGCTGGCCAAGCGTGGTGTATCCATCGACTTCGATGTTGCCTCCAATCCGGAATTCCTCAAAGAAGGTGCCGCCATCGATGACTTCTTGAAGCCTGACCGCATTGTGGTGGGCGTATCGTCGGAGCGGGCTGAAGAGGTTATGAGCAAGCTGTACAAACCGTTCCTGCTCAACGGCCACCCCATTATTTTCATGGACATTCCGTCGGCGGAGATGACGAAATACGCAGCCAACTCCATGCTGGCCACCAAGATTTCGTTCATGAACGACATTGCCAACCTGTGCGAAATCATGGGCGCCGATGTGAACATGGTGCGTAAGGGTATCGGCTCTGATGCCCGCATTGGCACGAAGTTCATCTATCCCGGCATCGGCTACGGCGGCTCGTGCTTCCCCAAAGACGTGAAGGCGCTAATCAAAACGGCTCAGGAAAATGGCTACCAGATGCAGGTGCTGCAGGCAGTAGAAAGCGTGAACGACGCCCAGAAGGAAGTGCTGTTCGACAAAGTGAAAAAGCACTTCGGCGGCGACCTGAAAGGCAAGAAACTCGGTATCTGGGGCTTGTCGTTCAAGCCCAAGACTGACGATATGCGCGAAGCACCGTCGCTGGTGATTATCGAGAAGCTGCTGGCTGAAGGCTGCACCGTATCGGCCTACGATCCGGTAGCCATGCCCGAAGCCAAGCATACGCTCGGCGACACCATTACCTACGCCAAGGATCAGTTTGAAGCGTTGGTGGATGCTGACGCTCTGTTGGTGGTGACTGAGTGGCCGGAGTTCCGCTCGCCCAGCTTCGAGGTAGTAGGTAAGCTGCTCAAGCAGAAGGTTATCTTCGATGGCCGCAATATCTACGATCCCAAGGAGATGCAGGAGGCAGGCTTTGCCTATCACTGCATCGGTATTCGTACGGCTCATCACGAGCCAGTAGCGTCTTAGTTGTCAGATATTCGTTGTCAGTTGTTAGCTAATCAGACAACTGGCAACGAATGGTGCTTCTAGAAGTCTAGCAACTGACAACAAACAACAAACAACTACCAGCATGTCTGATAAAAAACGCGTACTCATTACCGGCGGGGCCGGCTTCCTGGGCTCTCATCTGTGCGAGCGTTTTCTGGCGGAGGGTTACCATGTTATTGCCATGGATAACCTCATCACCGGCGACCTGCAAAACATCGAGCACCTGTTCGGCCGCGAGGACTTCGAATTCCATCATGCCGATGTATCGAAGTTCGTATTCGTGCCCGGCAAGCTGGACTATATCCTGCACTTTGCTTCGCCGGCCTCGCCGATTGACTATCTGAAAATTCCGATCCAGACCCTGAAGGTGGGTTCCCTGGGTACGCACAACCTGCTGGGCCTGGCCCGCGTGAAAGGCGCCCGGATGCTGATTGCCAGCACGTCGGAAGTGTATGGCGACCCGGAAGTGCACCCGCAGGTAGAGGAGTACTTCGGTAACGTAAACCCCGTTGGCCCCCGCGGCTGCTACGACGAGGCCAAGCGTTTCCAGGAGGCCATTACCATGGCCTACCACAATCACCACGGCTTAGAGACGCGCATTGTCCGTATCTTCAACACATATGGCCCGCGCATGCGCCTCAACGACGGCCGCGTGTTGCCAGCCTTCCTGAGCCAGGCCCTGCGCGGCGAGAACCTGACTGTGTTCGGCGACGGTTCGCAGACCCGCTCGTTCTGCTACGTGGATGACCTAGTGGACGGCATCTACCGCTTGCTGCTGAGCGACTACGCGCTTCCCGTGAATATCGGCAACCCCGACGAAATCACCATCAAGGAGTTCGGCGAAGAAATTGCCAAGCTCATGAACGTGGAGTTCAAGCCCACCTATCAGGAGCTGCCCCAGAACGACCCGATGAAGCGTAAGCCAGACATCAGCAAGGCCCGCGAGATTCTGGGCTGGGAGCCCAAAGTCGACCGTGCGGAAGGCCTACGCCGCACGCTGGAATATTTCAAAGACCACATCAGCGAGGTAACCGCTGGTGCTGTTGACAACACGCCCCGCTCGTTCTAGCGAGCGGAAACAAAATAATGGACGCCCTACACCGTAGTTCTGGTCACATACAACGATCTGACACTGATTTATGGGTGGACCACTGTAGTATTCTTGCTTTTGAGTTCATCTGCCGAAACTACGTCTTGCAGCCTGTTAAGATGGCAATGATATATGGCACGGGCGAAGTTGAAAGCAGGTTCAGGAGATACATGTTCGCAGCAAATTATGTCTGAGTTTCCTAATCCGCACCTGATTGAGTTCCCTAAGCTTGGAGCGCCTGAAATCGGCTACATTTCCGTGACTGAGCAGCTCAAGCAACTCCCTTTTGAAGTGCAGCGCACCTTCTGGACGTATTATACCCCCGAAAGCATCGTGCGCGGCCGCCATGCCCATCATAAGACTGAGCAGGTGCTGGTCGCTGTGTCCGGCCGGATTACCGTCACAACTGAGCTGGCGGATGGTACCATCGGACTTTTTCGGCTCGAAGACCCGAATGTAGGCCTTTACGTTCCGCCCCAGGCCTGGCACACTATGCAGTATTCGCATTCGGCCGTGCAACTGGTATTTGCTTCAGCGCCGTATCAGGAATCAGATTACATCCGTAGCTACGAGGAATTTAAGCGTACCTGGGGCGCTTTGAGCTGAGCTAAAAGGGGCAAATTTTTTAATTGGCAATGAATAATGGCTATTGCAGGGAGGCAGTTCGCGGATGACTGACCAATCATCAGGGGGGACTGATCCAGCCTTAGTGACGGCGCGGGCTGCGATGCTGTTGCGGCATTCGCCTACCCATTTTCTGCGGCATCTGCCCGCGGAATCTCAGCAGGAGCGCTACGGTACCGGCGTGGCGGCCCGCTTCGGCACTGGAAAAGGAGAGGAGGTTATGACGGCAGCCGATGGCAGCAGTCAATGGTTGTTGCAATATCTGCCCTGGGATACAGAATTCTTCGGTACGCCAACCTATCGGCTGTTTACGGGGCTGTTTGGGGCCAATGCCTCGCCTGCTAGGCTGATGGCCGCAGCTACGGAGTTGCGGGCTACGCTGGCCGCTCGTGGTTCCTACTATGCTTTCAGCGTGGTGCCGGCCGAGGATATTGAGCTGTTGCAGGCTTTAACTGCCGGTGGCTGGCAACTTATCGAGACCCGGCTTAACTTTTATTGCCCTGTAGCCGAGGCAACTTTGCCTGCGCCCGCGTCCGTACGCCTGGCTCGGCCCGAAGAAGCAGTTCATATCGGCCGCATTGCTGCCACGGCCCGCAACCAATATGACCGGTTTCATGCTGACCCATGGTTTGGCCAGGTCCGGGCCGATGCCCTGCTGGCCCGCTATGCCGAAGCTGCCACCGAGGGTAGTTATGCCGACGCCGTGCTGGTACCCAACGAGCCTGGTTTACCAGTCGATTCGTTTTTAGCAATTGGTGATGCAGCGGCGGAGGCCGGTGTACCAGGCAGTGGCTCATCGCGGGTGCTGCTCACAGCCGTAGGGCCAGCCAACCGGGGCTGGCACCTGAAGCTGGTAGCTGAAACGGTGCGGCGGGCCAGCGCTCTGAGTCTGCCCCAGGTGTTAATGACCACTCAGGCAACCAATGGAGCCGTGTTTCGCACTTGTGAGAAGCTGGGCTTTCGGTTGGGTGGCACAAGTCATGTCCTAGCTTGCAGCAAGTAAGTTTGATTGCACTTTTTTTTAGTTGAATGCCAAAGCTCTCCATAATCGTTCCTTGCTATTTCAATGAGGAAAACATTCCTGTAACAGTCCCAGGGCTCATTGCTAATGAAACCAACTTTCCAGCAGGGTTGGATTTTGAATATGTATTCGTAGACGATGGCTCCGGAGACGGTACGGTGGCGGCTCTGCGTCGCATGCAGGCACAATACCCAGATCGTATCCGGGTGGTAGAGCTAGTGGCTAATGTGGGTTCGTACAACGCCATTGTAGCGGGTATGGAGCAGGCTACCGGCGACTGCATGGCCATTATTACGGCCGATATGCAGGACCCCCCTGAACTGATGGTGCAGATGTACGATTATTGGCTGAAGGGCTTCAAACTCGTAATCGGTAACCGCCAGGACCGGGAGGAAACAGGGCTTAGCCAGGTTTTTGCCAAAGGCTTTCACTGGCTGATGAAACATCTCGCGCTGAAGAATATTCCGGATGGAGGATTTGACTTCGTGTTTTTCGACCGACAGGTGTGTGATGACGTCGTACGGATGCAGGAGCGCAACAGCAACCTGTTTTACCTGATGATCTGGCTGGGATATGACTACGTAAATATTCCATACGTACGGCGCAAGCGCGAAATCGGTAAGTCGCGCTGGACCTTGCAGAAGAAAGTCAAGCTACTCATCGATTCGCTTCTTTCGTTTTCCTACTTCCCTATCCGGGCCATTTCGGTGCTGGGGTTGGGGCTGGGACTGGTGGCATTGCTATACGGCCTGTATATCATAGGGCTTAAGATTCGGGGGAGCGGCGAGCCCGAGGGCTGGACAGCACTGATGGTAGTGGTGCTCTTTGTGGCAGCCTTTCAGATGATTGCACTGGGTGTTATTGGCGAGTACGTTTGGCGAGGACTCGACGCGGCGCGGCAACGGCCAATGTACGTGGTGAAGAAGGTGAACGAACTGGCTCCCTCAAATGCGGAGACGATAACTGAATAGGTAACTAGTTGATGCTACCTTACTTTACAGAGCTGCTGGCGCTGGCGCTAGGCGGCCTATTGGTTTGCTATGGTCTGGGAGCGGCCCTGTTGCGGGTGGCTGATTGGCAGACCGAGGAACCATTCTTTGCCGTGTATGTGCGCTTGCTGACGGGTATCATAACCATCACGGCGGCCTATGCACTACTACGGACTGGTGGCGTAAGCGTGCTGCTACCCGCGCCGGTGCTGCTGGCTGGTGTCATGTGGTCCGCTCGCCGTCCGGCACAGGGCGTTATTCCGCTGGCCACTCATATGCCTTTGGGCCCGGCCCTGTGGCTCACTTCTTTACTGGCACTGGCAGTATTTGTTGGGCAATATGGGCTGGTATATGAGCCGGGCGCGGCGTATCTGCAAACGCCCTTTCAGGACGAGGTATATTACAGCCGCCTGACGCTAATGCTCAACCACGCCGGGCTGGAAACCAATTCCCTGGAAGTGGTTTTTCCACAGTTTCAGACAGAGCAGCCCTACCACTACCTCGAAGTCTGGCTCAATGCCTTACTCGTATGGGCTACTGGGCTGCCTTCCGTATGGGTATTCTTCGTAAGTATGGCTACCATCCTCATCACCACGGTTGGGGTTGGGTTTGCTGCTATTTATGCCCATTATGGTTTACGGCCCGGGCTGGCAGCGCTGCTGGGGTTACTCAGCCTCACTATAACAGGTACGGTGTGGCCCTTCCTCACGCAGTTTTTATTCGTGGCGAATGGGTCTCTGCTGTCACACATGCATCTGACGCTGCACCCGAAGCTAGCTCCCGTGTACTTGTCGGTGCTACTAGCCGTATTGCTGCTACTCCGGCAGCGGTGGATGGGTGTGGCTGCGGCGCTGGCTTTGCTACCACTCCTGACCGTGGCCACGGCTCCGGCGGCGGCGGCAGGCCAAGTGGGCCTGGCGTTCTATCTAGGCCTGAGCCGGCGGCTGCCCTGGTCGCGGGCGCTGGCATTGCTTGGGCCACTGGCCGCCGTTAGCCTATATGTTGGCCTGTTTTACGCCCTGCAGCCCGCAGCCTACCAGTTTGCCAGTGCAGGACACACGTCCGCTTTAGCTGCTGTGCTGCCTGCAAGCAAAGAATTGAAAACCCTGCTCAATATTGCCATCGGTTCCGTGCTTAACTATGGTATCTATTACCTGGGCTACGCACTGTTGGTAGGGCTGCTCTGGTGGCAAGGCCCGGCCAAATTCCGTTCAGCCATCTGCCCCAACTGGCCACTGCTGGCTTGGTCTGTAAGTACGCTGCTCGGCGCGGTACTCATGCGGACCTTAGGCCATCACTTCCTTGATGGGGTGCAATTTTTCTCTAACATAATGGTGCCCGTGAGTAGCGCGGTACTGGCTGCCGCACTGAGCTATACGCTGCGTGAAGCCTCTGTAAGCAGATTGGCGGTAGCCGTGTTGGGCCTACTGAGTGGGGCGCTGATAAACGCTGTAACGGATGGCCCAACTAATACGCGTTTTTCAGCCACCTTCTTAGCGGAGGTGGGACCAGTGTTGCGGTCCTTGCCTGCTCGTGGGGGATACTTGTTGGGCGACGAAGATTACCAAAATGCCTACATGACCTCGTCCGATTCCTATACGGCCGGGACTTATGTATCGAATTTCAAAAACGACTACACGCTGGTTTCCCTTTCCTCACTGGTGCCGGACAGCCTGAATACCGACCCGCGCTACGCGCGTGATTCCGCGCAGGCCGCGCTTATTAAAGGACGGTCAACGTTGTTTCGGCTGGCGAAGCTGCGCCAGATGACCGGGCAGCCCTTGTCAGCCGATAGTGCCGCGCTGGCACTGGTGCACCGTGCGGGCCTGCAGTTTATCTGCGCTTCGCGTCGGGCCCGACTGCCCGCTACGCTACGTCCGCTTGTGCGCCGACAGTACCGGGATGCTCGTTCCGGAGAAGTGCTTTACGTGCTACATCCTCTGAAACCTACTGCTCCGCTCCAGGTTCAGTAGGTATTCCCGGCTGTCAAGTCGTATCTTTGCACTTCGGCTACTCTCATTCGCTTTTTGTTTTATGTCCGTTCCCTTTCTCTCTTTCTCCCCGCAGCACGACCCCATCCGGGAAGAAGTACTGGCTGCTATTGCCAATGTGTACGATAAGCAGTGGTACGTGCTGGGTGAGCAGGTGAAAGCCTTTGAGGCTGAATACAACACCTTCAATCACGTGGCCCACACAATAGGCGTGGCCAATGGTCTCGATGCCCTGCACCTGGCTCTACTGGCCCTGGACGTGCAGCCCGGCGACGAAGTTATTGTGCCCAGCAACACCTATATCGCCACCTGGCTGGCCGTGTCCTACGTAGGTGGCGTGCCCGTACCCGTAGAGCCCGACTCACATACCTATAACCTGGACCCTGCTAAGCTAGAGGCGGCCATCACGCCCCGCACTAAGGGTATTATGCCGGTGCATCTCTACGGGCAGGCCTGTGAAATGGGACCGATAATGGCAGTGGCCAAAAAGCACGGTTTATGGGTAGTAGAGGATAACGCTCAGGCCCAGGGTGCGGCTTGGGAAGGTGGCCTCACCGGCACCTTCGGCAACGCCAATGGCACGAGCTTTTACCCCGGCAAAAACCTGGGAGCTCTCGGCGACGCCGGGGCCGTAACCACCAACGACGCCACGCTGGACGCTAAAATCCGCACCCTACGTAATTATGGCTCCCAGCAGAAATACTACAACGAAGTAATTGGTCAGAACTCCCGCCTTGATGAGTTGCAAGCGGCTGTGCTACGCGTGAAGCTTCAACACCTGCAAGACTGGACCTCACAGCGCCAACAGATTGCTGCTTGGTACGACAGTCAGCTAGGAGGTATCGCAGATTTGGTTTTGCCCATTGTTGCCACTGGTTCTACGCATGTGTACCACCTCTACGTAGTACGTACCGCACGCCGCGCTGCCCTACAGCAACATCTTACGGAGGCTGGTGTAGGCACGCTTATTCACTACCCTGTACCCCCGCACCTTCAGCAAGCCTACGCCCACCTGAACATACCCGCCGGGACCTTCCCCATTGCCGAAGAAATTGCTGATACGGCCCTAAGCTTGCCTATGTGGCCTGGTATGAGCGAAGCGCAGGTAGAAAAGGTAGCAGTGGCAGTACGGTCTTTTTTTTCTTAGCATAGTCATTCTTAAGACAATGAAAGTTGGTGTACTTAATTAAAGTATGCCAACTTTCATTGTCTTTTTTTTGATTTTCGATAGTTTGATCTTTCGCGCTGATTTTACATTAAAATTGATTTTAATGCGGGGTTGTTGGGGCTCGGACTTTAAGGTTTTGTCTTCCTGATATATAAACAAAAAAATAGCGGAGACATCACTAGTGTCTACAACAAACAAAATTGCACGGTATTTTTGTAAGCTCACAGGTGTGGGAACAGTTGCTTTATTATGTGGTGTGCTTACACCGCTTTAGTCTGTTTGCAGTAATAGTATAATAGTCGATTAATAATTTTATGCGAAAAAGATTGTTCAGGTAGAAAAAGCCATCCAACTAAAGATGGGGTGAAATTAAGCATGAAAGTACACCGGACATTATGAAACAGCAGATAGAGCCACTTGTAAGTGTTGGTGTTGCCTCCTTTAACAACGCGGCTTATATTCGAGAAACGCTAAATAGTATTAGAGGACTACATTACTCCAATTTGGAGATAATAATTGTAGACGATGCCTCTCATGATGCTTCCATCGCCGTGATAGAAGGATGGTTGGCAGAGAACTCTGCTCTTAATGCCCGCTTAATTGCTCTACCAGTTAACAAGGGACTTTGCCACGTCTGCAACACCTTCGTAAGGGAATCGAAGGGCAAATACTGCACTCTTATTGGTTCAGATGACATCTACCTGCCAAACAAGCTAGCTACGCAGGTGCCAGTGTTGGAAGCTGCCGGTCCAGAGGCCGGTGTTGTGTTCAGCGACCTAAGCAAGATTGATCCGCAGGGCAATACGATAGTGGCGTCCATCTACGATTCCGGCCAGATTATTCCGGCTGAGGGTGATGTATGGCTGTCTTTACTGCGTGCCAACTTTATCGGTACCATGACCACGCTGGTAAGGCGTAGCAGTCTGGAGAAGGTTGGTCCTTATGACGAATCACTCGTTTATGAGGATTGGGATATGTGGCTGCGGCTCTCCCGCGTCTGTAAGTTTATCTACCAGCCTGAAGTCACTGCGCTTTACCGTATTCACGGTAATTCGTTTATGCATAAACGGTACCGGCAGATTGTAGAATCCAATATGCGGATTCTGAGCAAACACTTAGGCGTTAGTGCTGAAGCAGATGCTATTATCGGGAAGCATTTTGCCCAATACTCGGAGGAGCTTTATCGGCTCGGCAGCACCGAAAGTGTGCGCTGGCTGAAAGAGCGCCGCCGCCTGTTCCCGGACCGGCGGGGGCTGGCCTTGCTGTGGCTGGCGAAGCTAGGCATTCCAGCCAATGCGTTGGTACGAGCCAATGCTGTAGTCAGTCAGCTGGTAGGTAAGCCAAGGAAAGAAAACGAAGCCGTTTAAAGAAACAGCCTATGCCAACTATTCGTGGGGTCCGTTTCCGGCTTGCTCAGGCCATGCGCCAGACCGCCGACCGTTTATTCACGCCCCTCGGGGGAACGTCCATTCGCGACATCGGTCTGGGAAAAAATGGAGCGCACGCACCTCGGGCGCTCATCGTGTACGTGGCGCATGTTATTCCGTACTACGTTGCCGGGAAGCTGGAGAAGGCTCCGATGCTCAATGAGCATTCCATGTACTGGGAAACAGCCGAAATGGTGCGTCAGCTCAACGAGCGTGGGCTTGTTGTCGACTTTTACGACGTGCACTGTACCGAGCCTATTGCCTGGGAGAGCTACGTAGTGGCTTTCGTGCAGAACGACCGGCTGGCCGAGTGCCCGCCGAAGCTGCCGATCAAGAAAGTGTTCTACTGCACTGAAAACTACTGGGCTTTCCAAAACCTGGCCGAACTGCAACGCTTGGAGGCATTTCATGCCCGCACTGGCATTTGGGTACGGCCCGAGCGGCAAACGCGAGTAAGCTTCTCAGATGAGCACGCTGACTTCCTCACTAGCTTCGGTACGGCGTTCCAACAGCGGCTATATTCGGAGAGGCCACAGAAGCACCTGCTGAATATATCGGTAGCCCAACAGCCAACTCACGTAACAAAGGACGTGAGCAGAGCACGGCGCAATTTCTTGTGGCTGGGCAGCGGTGGAGCAATCCTGAAGGGAGTGGATCTGGCTGTGGAGGCGTTCCGGCAGATGCCGGAAGCTACCCTGTATATTGCGGGAGCTATTGAACGGGAGCCCCGCCTGTGGCAATGGCTGAAACCGCTGTTGGCTCAACACCCCAATATCGTGTACCTGGGCTGGGTAGATGTAACGTCGGCCGAGTTCGTGAAGCTTGCCAATTCGTGCATCGGCCAGATTTATCCGAGTGCGTCGGAAGGAGGGCCAGGGGCAGTGGCGCAATTATTGCATTTCGGGCTGTTGCCTATTGTAACACAGTCGGCGGCCGTGCGCGGCGCGGCGTTGGGCTGGGAAATAACCAGCCCGGATCCGGCGGTCATTATCGCTGGTATTCAGCGCCACACCAGAGAAGTGATGGCACTGACCGATACCGAACTAAGGGAGCGTAGCGCGGCTTGTCAGGAATTTGCTACTGCTTACCACACCCGACCCGCGTATGCGACCAGCTTCGCGGATCTTTTAGACCGGCTGGCTCTTTGAGCCCTCATCCCGTTGCCTTCCTTACTGTTTGAAGCCCGCTAAAGTATTTGTAACAGCCTGTTCAGTAAGGGTTGTCTGAACTATGAAGGAATATATCAAAAGGCGTGTTCTTGCTCTGACGCAGCCCTTACGGCAGCAAGGGTCGTTCGCGCAGAACTTTTTTGTGTCCTTCTCCGGGTCGGCAGCCGTTACGGTGCTGGGGTTTCTGCTCACGCCAGTAATGACGCGCATTTACCCGCCGGCTGCTTATGGGCAATTTGCCGTATTCAGCGCCGCTGTCAGCAACTTGGCTTTACTTGGTAGCATGGCTTACCAAACAGCTATTCCACTGCCCAAAACCAAAGATGAAGCTTTAGCCCTGATGCAGCTTTCAGCAGTGTTAGCGGTGGGGTCTTTTTTGATTACCGGCTTAGCCCTGTTGCTGTTTGGCCCCTGGATAGTGGCCTGGCTTCAGGTCGAAGCCTTGGGCTGGTGGTTCTACCTGCTACCCGTTATTCTACTGCTCTACAACCTGAGTTTGCTGCTCAGCTCCTGGTACACCCGTACCAAGCAGTTTCGTGCGCGTGCCGGGGTAGATGTAGCCACGTCGGTAGCGGGGCGGGCTTTTACCATTGGCTGGGGCTGGGCTACCGGTGGGCATGCCTCGGGGCTGGTCGTCGGCGACGTATTCAGCAAGCTCACCACGTTCGTCGGGCTGCTGCGCAGCGGTGTGCACCGCGAATGGGGCGAGTTGCGGCGTTCATTTTCGTGGACGCAGGTGCGGGCCGTGGCGTACGTATACCGCGAGTTTCCCTTCTATTCATTGCCCAGCGCCTACATCAACACGCTTTCAGCGCAGCTGCCCATCTTTTTTCTCACCAGCGGGTTCGGAGCCACTGTAGTAGGGTTATATTCCTTTTCGGTTACGCTGCTCGAAATTCCGGTGGGCCTTACTGGTTCGGCCATCGCGCCGGTATTCTACCAAAAAGCTGCCGAGCTGTATCATACTGATCTGGCGCGGCTGCGTGAGCTAACGCTCAATATCTACAACAAGCTGCTCTATGTAGGCCTGTTGCCGTTGGGGCTGATTACTGTTTTTGGCGACATCATCTTTCGAATAGCTTTCGGCGCTCGTTGGGAAATGGCGGGCGTGTTCACAGGGTACTTGGGTTACTACTATATTTTCAAGCTTACCTCGCAGGCAACCGGCAACCTATACACCGTACTTGGCAAGCAACGCTACTTACTGCTTACCAACCTGCTACTGTTGCTCACCCGGGCAGCAGCGTTGGCTATAGGAGTGTACGCGCACGATGTAAATCTGGCCCTGCTGCTATTTGGGGTTGGTAGTCTGATGTGTATATTTCTGATTGACATGCACATTCTGCACCTGCTGCAACTACCTGTAGTGCGCATTGCTCTGCGTACTCTGCTATTATTAGGTATCACCTTAGTCCTACTCAAGGGCCTGCGGCTAGGACTTGAGCACTACCTGCCTTTTCTCCTGCCGGCCTGATTTTTCTACCGAGCTTAACAATAAATAACGTAGTAATTCCGGAAGCTCCGCCGCCTTACTAAGAGGCGTTTGTTGAGGCATAATGGAATGCAACGCTGAAAAGGCATTAACTTTGTCAGGTCGGATGGTCTGCTTTCCGTTCTGCCATTTCGGCAAAAGCGCCAAATAGTACCTACCCTTCCCTTCTTTTGCATGTCGAATACTAGTATTGTCATCACCTCCATTTTTGCTCCCACAGAGGCCGTTACCAAGTTTGCTGCCCTGCCAGATTATAGTTTGGTAGTGGCAGGCGACAAAAAGTCGCCTGCCGACTGGCAGGCTGCCGGCGTAAGTTATCTGGACGTATCGGCCCAGGAGGCGCTGGGTTTCCGGCTGAGCGAAAAGCTGCCCTTCAACCACTATGGTCGCAAGATGATGGGCTATCTGTACGCCATTCGTGAAGGGGCTAACGTCATCGTGGATACCGACGACGATAACATCCCTTATGATGACTGGACCTTCCCAGCGCTGGATGGCACGTTTGCGACGGCTCCAGCCGATAAAGGGTTCGTTAATATTTACAAGAATTTTACCAGCCACCACATTTGGCCCCGCGGCTACCCACTCGACCTGATTCTGGATACGGAGCACAATCTAAAGGAAGAGGAGCTACAGCCCCAGGAAGCTAAAATTGGCATCTGGCAGGGTCTGGCCGACTCTGACCCTGATGTGGATGCCATTTACCGGCTGATTGATAACACCGAAATCTTCTTCGACAAGCGCGACCCCATCGTGCTGCCCGAAGGGACTCTGTGCCCGTTTAACTCGCAGAACACGCTGGTACGGCGAGAGTTGTTTCCACTTCTTTACCTGCCGGCGTATGTCACGTTTCGCTTCACTGACATTCTGCGGGGCTTAGTAGCTCAGCCTATCATGTGGGTACATGGTTACCGGCTAGGCTTCACGCAGGCTACGGTTCTGCAGGTGCGTAATCCCCATGATTATATGAAGGATTTCGAAAGCGAAATTCCATGTTACCTGCATCCTAACCGCGTAATTGCGGCCGTCACCCGTGCCATCAGCCCCGATAATACAGTAGGTGAGAATCTACGCCGGGCATACGCGGAGTTGGCTAAGGAAAACATTGTATCAGCGCTGGAAATAGAGCTGTTGGAATTGTGGCTGGCCGATATTGAGGCGCTTACTAACTAGTTATCAGGTCATGCAGGATTTTCCTTCCGTATCCGTTGTGATTCCGTCTTGGAATCAGGGCCGTTTCATTGGCCGGACCCTCGATAGCATCCTCAAGCAGGATTATCCGGGGCCGATAGAGGTTATTGTTTCCGATGGCGGGTCGACCGACGAAACGGTGGACGTGCTAAAGAGCTATGGTGACCGTATCAGATGGTGGTCGGCAAGGGACGAGGGTTTCGTAGATGCCGTAACGAAGGGCGTGGCTCAAGCTACGGGCGAAATTCTGGCAGTACAAAGCTCTGACGACTATTATCTGCCTGGGGCCTTTCGGGCGATGGCAGCTGGTTTCCAACGTCATCCCGAAGCCAGTTTTGTATCGGGTGGAGAGTACGCCATTGATCTGGCCGGTAAAATTGTGAGCAGCAGTAGACCTCGGGGAGAAATTACTCCTCGCAGTATTTTGTTTGAGTCTATTCCACCCCAGCACGCCACTTTCGTCAAGCGCCGCTACTTCGAAGAAACCGGGGGTATGCGCCGTGCCGTGGACATGTGCGCCGACATTGACCAGTGGTACCGCATTGCCCACCTTGCGCCCGGCCACTATATTCCGGAAATGGTAGCCGTGTACCAGTTGCACCCCGATCAGCGTACTGTTACGTCAGATAAGTGGTACCCCAATTTGGTAAAAATGGTGGAGTTGACTGAGCAGGAGTCTCGCTATGGCAGCGTATTTCAACTCAGCGACGAGGAGCGCCGCAACCTGTACCCGTACTGGGAAATTAACTGGACCAGTAAGCGTGACCCCGCTGCAGCCCGCGCCATTGCCTTGCGTCTGCTGCCGAACCTACTTAGCTACAGCAGCCGTACGCGTCGGATGATTCTGGGCAATACTGTCAACCCAGTGGCGAGAAAAGTATTGCCGCGTGGCATAGTAAGCGCTTTGCGACCCACCGAGAAATCTGCGCCTGCAGCTTCGGTCCCAGCCGTTAACCTGGAGTGGTGGCGGGAACCTGTGAGAGATTAGCACTCATGGTAGTCTGTTGGCGGCAGCTACAGACCTAACTTCAACTGGCCATAAAGCCGGAAATTCTTTTCAATCGTAATAAGCGCACATGAACATTCATGCCCCAATCTATATAGCTGGACACCGTGGCATGGTTGGTTCTGCTATTATGCGCCGTCTGCGCGAAGCTGGCTACGACAACTTTATTTTGCGCACATCTGTAGAGCTAGATCTGCGCAATCAGGTGGCAGTAGCTGAGTTCTTTGCGGAAATCAAGCCGGAGTATGTAGTGCTGGCAGCCGCTAAGGTGGGCGGTATTCAGGCCAATAACATCTATCGGGGGGAGTTTCTATATGACAATCTGATGATTCAGAGCAACGTCATACACCACAGCTACCTCAATGGGGTGAAGAAGCTGCTGTTCCTGGGATCGTCGTGCATTTATCCCAAAATGGCTCCGCAGCCTCTGCAAGAAGAATCGCTGTTGACAGGGCCTCTGGAAAATACCAACGAGCCCTACGCTATTGCTAAAATTGCCGGTATTAAGCTTTGCGATGCTTACCGGAGCCAATACGGTTGCAACTTCATTTCGGCCATGCCCACCAATCTTTATGGGCCGCATGACAACTATAATCTGCAAAACTCACACGTACTGCCAGCACTCATTCGAAAGTTCCACGAAGCAAAGAAGGCTGGCTTGCCTGAAGTAGAGGTGTGGGGTACTGGTACCCCGCGCCGCGAATTTCTGCATGCTGACGACCTAGCAGATGCCTGCGTGTGGTTGCTGGAGAACTACAGCGAACCAGGACTAATAAATATCGGGACTGGAGAAGACTTAAGTATTAAGGAACTGGCCGAACTGGTAAAACGCACTGTGGGCTACGAAGGTGATATTCGGTTTAACCCCGAGTACCCTGATGGTACTCCGCGCAAGCTTATGGACGTAAATAAACTGACTCGCCATGGCTGGAAAGCGCGTATTGGCTTGGAAGAAGGTGTGGCTGCAGTATACGCTGAGTTTGTGGCTCAACCAGATGCCGTCGCTAACCGTTAGGCGAAGAAGCCTCGCTACAGTCTGTTTTTTTTAATCTTTGACTTGTTCTCATGAAAGTTGCGCTAATAACCGGCATCACCGGTCAGGATGGAGCCTATTTAGCTGAGTTGTTGCTTAGTAAAGGATATCAGGTCCACGGTCTCAAACGGCGTTCGTCGCTTTTCAATACCGACCGTATTGACCACCTTTACCAAGATCCGCACGAGACGGATGTGCGGCTGAAGCTACATTACGGTGACCTTAATGACTCCACTAACCTGATACGGATTGTGCAGGAAGTGCAGCCCGACGAGATTTACAACCTCGGCGCCATGTCGCACGTGAAGGTGTCGTTTGATACGCCTGAATATACAGCCAACGCCGACGGTATCGGGACTTTACGTCTGTTGGAGGCTATCCGGATACTCGGACTGGAGAAGAAAACCCGAATTTATCAGGCCAGCACCTCAGAGCTTTATGGCTTGGTACAAGCGGTGCCCCAAAGTGAGACAACGCCTTTTTATCCTCGTTCTCCATACGCGGTAGCAAAGCTTTATGCCTATTGGATAACAGTGAACTACCGAGAGGCTTATGGCATTTATGCCTGCAATGGCATTCTATTTAACCACGAAAGTCCATTGCGTGGCGAAACCTTTGTAACCCGCAAAATTACGCGGGCCGTAGCCCGTATTTCTCTGGGTCTGCAGAGTAAGTTCTTCCTGGGCAATATTGACGCGAAGCGTGATTGGGGCCATGCCCAAGATTATGTAGAGGCAATGTGGCGTATTTTACAGCAGGAATCGGCAGAGGATTATGTTATTGCTACAGGCGTGACGACTACTGTGCGCGAGTTTGTGCGTCTGGCCTTTGCCGAGGTAGGCATTGAGGTGGCTTTCGAGGGGGAAGGGGTAGATGAAAAAGCCCGAGTTGTAAGCAACAGCAACCCCGAAAGCCAAGTGCTGCCTGGTGAGATAGTACTTGAAATTGATCCTCGATACTTCCGTCCTACCGAGGTAGAGCTACTTATCGGTGATCCTACCAAAGCAAAAACGCAATTGGGCTGGGAACCTAAGCATGATTTGGCTTCGCTGGTGAAGGATATGGTAGTAGCTGATGTTGATCTGTTTCGTCGTGATGCCTACCTATTAGAGGGAGGACACAAAGTGTATAACTACCATGAGTAGTGGTCCACGACTCGACTTCTAATTGCCTTATAAAGAAGCCGGTATTGAGCCGGCTTCTTTTATGTTATGTTGCCCACAAAAATGACTAACACGCCTTTTTTCTCCATAGTCACACCTACCTATAATCGGGCTAACCTGATTGGGCTAACGCTGGATTCAGTGCTGGCCCAAAAGTTTGAAGCATGGGAACTGTTGATAGTGGATGATGGGAGCAAGGACGAAACCGCCGCTGTAGTGCAGCCTTACTTGGCCGATCCACGGATTCAATACCTGTCCAAGGAAAACGCTGAGCGCGGCGCAGCCCGGAACTACGGTTTAGCCCGCGCCCGAGGCGAGTACGTGATATTCCTGGATTCAGATGATCGTCTGCATCCCACCCACTTAACTACGCTAAAACAGAAGATTGCGGAGTTAGGCCAGCCTGCTTTTATTGCCACTAAATACGATTTCGACCGCGACGGGCAACGGCGACCCTCCGATCTGTCCTCACTGCCCGCCGGCCCGCTCGGGTTTGAAGCTTTTCTGGATGGCAACCCGCTGGCATGCAATATCTGCATACGCCGCCTGAATCCCAGCCTATACCTCTTTGAGGAAGACCGGCGATATGCAGCTGTCGAGGACTGGATGTTTATGCTGGAAAACACGCAACATGGGGGGGGAGTGCAGCTTGTGGATGCCGTAACGCTGACCATGAACGACCACGACCAGCGCTCGATGAGGGCTGATAACCAGGGCTTGATTCGGCGATTAGAATTAGCAGCCGGATGGATGGAACAGCACCTGACCCTAACTGCTGGACAGCGGCGGCGGCTATTGGGACGGGTTTACTACCTATGCTCCATTCACTCTCACATAGATGGCTTTCAGGCACAAGCCATGCGCCATGCACTACGGGCCATTCCAGGTCTGCCCTTACGGGCAGGGGTTGAGCTACTGATTCGTTGTGCAGCACCTCCTGCTTTAGTACAATGGGCCAAGCGCCGGATGGATCGTTAAAGTTCAGATAGTATGCCTACTTCCCCTGGTTCATTACGCCTATTATTTCTGAGTTATTGGTCCGCAGATGACCCTTTGACAACGGCTACTGTGCTGCCACATCTGCGCCTGCTACAGGCTTGCGAAGACGTGGCGCATATTTGTGTGGTAACAATTGAGCGCGACGGTCAATCCACTACTGATTACCAACTGCACCTGCCCTTTGCATCTCCCAAAATAGTTTTTCGGCCGTTGGTATCGCGTCGGCGCGGATCCGTGCTGCTTACCAAGACGGAAGATTTCACCCGCTTCCCGGCCGAACTTGCGGCTTTGGCAAAAGAACAAGGCTGTACTTTTCTGCTTGCCCGTGGAGCCCCCGCAGGGTCGCTGGCTTATCTGGTCTGGCGGCGTACGGGGTTGCCTTTCAGCGTTGAATCGTTTGAGCCTCATGGGCAATACATGCGTGAGGCTGGCGTGTGGTCGCGCTTCGATCCCCGCTACTTACTGGAGCAGTATTGGGAAAAGCAGCAAAAAAAGTACGCTCGCTTCCTACTTCCGGTAGCTGATAATTACCGGCAGCAGCTTATTAGCGAGGGAGTGCCAGCCGAGCGAATTATTACAGTGCCCTGTTCAGTGGACTTGACAGCTTTTGCCTATCATGCCGCGCATCGACGGGCTGTGCGACAGCACTTAGGCTGGCCTGAAGATGCAGTGGTTGGTGTTTACGCAGGCAAGTTTGGCGGTATCTACTACAACGATGAAGCCTTCGCTTTATTCCGTCAGGCGGCTGATTTTTTCGGCCTTTCTTTCCGCCTGCTTCTACTCACGCCTTTGCCAGCGGCAGCCGTGCAGGATCAATTAGTAGCGGCCGGATTACTGCCCAGCCAGACCTATGTAGCCAAAGTTCCTTTCACAGAAGTTCCACATTACCTTTCGGCAGCTGACTTTGCTTTCGGCTTGCATCGCCCTACACCGTTTGTCTCACCAATTAAGCATGGAGAGTATTGGGCCAACGGCCTGCCTATTTTGATGCCTGATGGGGTAGGAGACGATTCGGCCATTGTTAAGCGCGAAGGTGGAGGGGCCGTTTTTGACCTAACACGTCCTGATAGCGTAGATGAGGCTTTGCAGCAACTGCGGACAATCCTGAATACTCAAAATTATCGTTCCACATGCGAAAAGCTGGCCCAACGTTACCGTTCTACAAGGCTAGCACATGCTGCCTATGACCTACTTTTAGCTAAAATCAGATAGGCTGCTCAAAAAGCTAAGCCATGTGTTTGCTTCCGATAATATGGAGGTTGTTTCTGCTTTTCATTTCCGCGTCTTCTCATGAAAATATATGCTATCAGTCTCGTAAAAAACGAAGTGGACATTATAGAACACTGTTTACGCAGCGCCGCTGTTTGGGCAGAGAAAATCTTTGTTTACGACAATGGTAGTACAGATGGTACTTGGGAGCTGGTGCAAAATCTGGCAAAAGAGATACCTTCAATTGTTGCCTGGAAGCAGGACAGTAAACCTTTTTACGAAGGCATGCGGGGAGAGGTGTATGAAGCTTTTCATCACCTAGGAGAAGAAGGTGACTGGTGGTGCTTTCGGTTGGACAGTGATGAAATTTACCCATGCAATCCTGCAGATACGTTAGTTAATATTGATAAAAAATATCAAGTAGTTGCTAAAGAATCCATAGAGTATGTGTTAACACATGAGGATATTATAGAGTATGATTTTACACAATTAACTCCGGTTAATTTCAATAATATTCGTTATTATCTTCCCAATACTTACTCTGAAGTGAGGTTTATTCGTCATCGTGACAGATTGAAATGGCAGGTCGGACGTGATATGCCGAAATATATGGGTATTACGAGCCCGGATAGGATCAAGGTGATGCATTTTCAGTATCGGTCTATTCCGCAAATGATTAACCGCATTAGAGTTAGAAAAAAAGCTAGGGATGAAGGGTTTGTTAACTGGGAATTTGCTGATAACAGCGACTGGAAGAATCTGTTGTTTAAAAGGAGCGAAGCCATTTATGATACAGGGAACCACAATTGGAAGCTAAGCGCTGAAACGAACAATTATTTGCCCCCATATTACAAGTACATCATACAACGCGTGATGCGGTTTATGAAAATAATTCCATAGTGATAAGCGTTATTTATTTTGTGATTATTAATAAACAATAAATAGATTTTGGTATATGATGCTTCTTTAATTATCTAAATAATGCATTGAGTGATACCTGTTGATATCAAGTTCAGTATCGCTAAACTGTGCAAGATTAGCTATGGCCACAGAAGAGGGATTCAGTATGTGTAAATTGTAAAGCTATTGGCCGAGCGTAGTTCACAATGCATTACTATTCCCGCCACCTCTCTGGCTCGCACAACTTTTGCAAAGAATTATATGTACATTAATTGGGTCGCATTGTAATTGGCCCCGTGATATTTATCTTGTATTCAGTATGTTAATGGGTTGATCGTCTCTGGTTTCTCAGGCCACAAATGGGGATTTCACTTGTATGTTGTATTATTGTGCTCCGGAAGAGAAGGAACAAGAAATCTACTAGTCTTCTAAATAACGCCAGTCGCTTTGTTGATTGGCCAGATGAATGCGTATTCTTTTTCTTGGTTACTGGGGCCTGCATGACACGCTGACAGTAAGTACGATACTCCCGCACTTGCGCATCTTGCAAGAGCGTTCTGATGTGTCCGCCGTGCGTTTGGTTACCATCGAACGAGGGGTTGACGCGCAAGCGGAGTTGATTCTTGCACTAGGCTTTAATGCCGACAAAATTAGTTTCGAGCCGTTGCGCTCGCGGCCAGGGCGCAACGTCATTCTCAATAAGATAGAAGACTTCACGCGCTTTCCGGCCGAGTTGGTGAAGCAGGTAGCGCAGTTCCGTGCCGACTTCATCTTAGCGCGTGGCGCGCCAGCAGGCGCCTTGGCATATCTGGTCTGGAAGCAAACCCAATTGCCATTTTATGTGGAATCGTTTGAGCCGCACGCTGACTATATGCTGGAGTCAGGCGTGTGGAAGCGCTACGACCCGCGTTTTTTATTTCAGCGATACTGGGAGCAGAAGCAGAAGCAACTAGCTAGCGGTCTGCTGCCGGTAGCCGAGAATTACCGCCAGCAGTTAATTAAGGAGGGCGTAGCCGCCGACCGGATCGTCACGGTGCCTTGCTCCGTTGATCTCACTGCTTTTCGCAATAATACCGTCTTAGGGGCGCAAATACGCGTTCGGTTGGGATTTCCGGCCGATGCTGTTGTAGGAGTGTATGTAGGCAAGTTTGGGGATATCTACTATGATCAAGAAGCGTATGAACTGTTCCGGACGGCCGCCTATGAGTTTGGTCCTGCCTTCCGGCTAATTGTCCTCACCCCCAATTCGGAAGCCACTGTGCGTGCAAAACTCGCAGCGGTTGGTTTCGCGCCAGACAATGTGTTCGTGACCAAAGCGCCCCACGCCGATGTACCCGGATACCTAGCGGCCGCCAGCTTTGCATTTGCTACCATAAAGCCGGCTGAGTGTCGGCGGTTCTGCTCTCCCATCAAGGTAGGAGAGTATTGGGCCGCGGGGTTACCAGTATTGCTGACAGAGGGCGTCGGCGACGACAGCGACATTATTCAGCAGGAGGGCGGCGGCGCTATTTTCAACTTAAGCCGCCCTGAAACCGTGCCTGCTGCTTTCCGGCAGCTTCAGGTTTTGCTTCAGAATCCTGACCACCGCATCACAATCCGGGGGCTGGCTGAACGGCACCGTAGCGTAGAGCGGGCCCGCGAGGCCTATGCGCAGCTTCTGCCCAAGGCATAGCACGGCGTATATTGCCCACAATGTCGAAAAAGGTCGCCATCCTGCAGTCCAACTACATTCCCTGGAAGGGCTACTTTGACCTGCTGAACAGCGTTGATGACTTCATCTTATATGATGAGGTGCAGTATACCAAAAACGATTGGCGTAACCGCAACCGCGTTAAAACGGCGCAGGGCGTGCAATGGCTGACTATTCCGGTGCGGCAGGAGCGGCTGGCACAGAAAATCAGCGAAACAAAGGTGTCTGATTCCAATTGGCATACCCGGCACTGGCGCACGTTAGCTCAGGCCTATGCTCGTGCTCCATACTTCGAGCAGTACCGGCCGGAGATTGAGAAGCTATATGCTCCTGATGAAGTAAACCTGAGCTTTATCAATCAGCGCTTCATCAGGGCAGTTGCGGGGTGGCTAGGTGTTCAAACTCGGCTGCACTCGTCAGCCGATTTTACCGTAGACGGTGACCAGACAGCGCGGCTGGTGCAGCTGGTGCAGGCAGTAGGTGGCACCGAGTACGTGTCGGGTCCGGCGGCGGGTGCGTATCTTGATGTCGAGCAGTTTGCCCGAGCGGGCATTGCCCTGACTTGGATGAGCTACGAAAGATACCCCGAATACTCGCAGCTGCACGGCCCGTTTGAACACCGGGTGAGCGTGCTGGATCTGTTACTGAATGTCGGGCCCGCTGCCCGCCGGTACATGTTGTCGTTCCCTGAAAGCCGGTCTGCATGACAGTGCCCGACTACTCGGTGGTAGTGCCCGTGTATCAGGGGCAAGCTACTTTGCGTAAGCTGGCGAAGCAGCTCCGCCATTTTTTTGAAGCGCATGGCTACTCTTTCGAACTGATCTTCGTGCACGACTGCGGGCCTGACGACTCGTGGCGCGTAATCCGGGATCTGCGACAAGAATGGGGCGCGGAAGTGGTGCGGGCCGTGCGGCTGGCCCGCAACTTCGGGCAGCACAACGCGCTGCTCTGCGGCTTCCGGCACGCGCGGGGCCGGTTCTTCATCACGCTCGATGAAGACTTGCAGCACGATCCAGCCGACATTGCGCTCCTCATCCGGCGGCAGCAGGAGGCGGACTACGATGTGGTATATGGCTGTTACGAAGCTATCCGGCACGCCGGGTGGCGCAACCTCTCGTCAGGGCTGTTGCGGCGGCTGTTGCGCGCCGGCATTCCCGACTTGCACCCTGACTACTCGCCTTTCCGGCTGCTGAAGGCCAGTGTGGGCGGGCATTGCTTGGAAATGCGCAACTCCTATACCTTTCTGGATGGCTACCTGACCTGGGTAACTGCGCACGTGGGCAGCGTGCCGGTGTCACACAGCCCGCGGGCGGTGGGCCAAAGTGCCTACACGATCCGCAAGCTTCTGCGCCACTCACTCAACATCTTCGTTACATTCTCTGATGCGCCGGTGCGGCTGCTTACTTACGCCTCGGTGCTGGTTTTCCTGCTGACTACGCTCTATTCGGGCTATATCCTGCTGCGCAAGCTGCTCTACAATGATTTGCTGCCGGGGTTCGCCTCGCTGATCATTGCTATTGGCTTTGGCGTGGGCTTGTTGCTGCTGGGTATGGGAATTCTGGGGGAATACATCCACCAGATCAACCTGAAAACCACGCGCCGCCCCAACTATGTGGAAGCCGAAACCCTGGATTAGCCTACTCCTATGCCTTCTGCCTCCCGCATTGCTATACTAGGCGCCGGCGCGCTGGGCCAGCAGATGGCACAGCATCTGCGGCAGCAAGGCAGGAGGGTGGCCGGCTTTTTTGATGATACCTGCCCAAGCGCTACCACCGCCGAAGGGCGCGTGCTGGGCCCGCTGGCGGCAGTGGCAACGGAATTTGCGGCTGGCCGCTTCGATGAGTTGCTGCTCGGTATCGGCTACCGGCACATGGCCCGGCGGCAGCAGGTATTTGATGAGCTTCGGGCGGATGGCATCCCGTTTGGGCAGTTTATCCACCCTAGTGCCTTCGTTGATGCAAGTGTGCAGCTGGGGCCAGGCGTGTTTATCTCGCCGGGCTGCGTGCTCGACCTGAACGTGACACTGGCGGCCAACGTGCTGCTCTACACTGGCTGCTTAGTCGCCCATGATACATTCATCGGCGCGCACTCGCTGCTGGCGCCTGGCGTGCGCCTGGCCGGGCAGGTGGCAGTGGGGGAGAGGTGCTTTTTGGGAATTGGAACCACTGTTATCGACTCGCTGGCGCTGGGGGCTGATGTGCGCACGGGTGGCGGCAGCGTCGTGACGCGCAACCTGCCGGAACCGGGTACTTATGTAGGCGTGCCGGCCCGGCGGTTGCGTTAGCCAGCAGGAGGCAGCCGGCAAGCGGCATCCTGCTAGCTTTGTGGCTCCGCGCCCTGGCCTGCTATGCTTCCGTTCAACAAATCGTACTTCGTCGGCACTGAAACCCGCTACATCGAGGAAGCAGTACGCTCCGGTAAAATTTCCGGCGACGGACTCTTCACGCGGCGCTGCGAAGCCTGGTTTGCACAGCAGCTTGGCTCGGCCCGCGCCCTGCTCACCACTTCCTGTACCGATGCGCTGGAGCTGGCCGCGCTGCTGCTCGATATCCGGCCCGGCGACGAAGTGCTGCTGCCCAGCTTCACGTTCCCGTCCACGGCCAACGCCTTCGTGCTGCGCGGGGCCCGGCTCGTGTTCGTGGACTGTGCGCCCGACGCGCCGGCGCTAGATGCCACAGCCCTGGCAGCGCTGGTGACGCCGCGGACCCGCGCTATTGTGCCGGTGCACTACGCCGGCACGGCCTGCGACATGGGCGCTGTGCTGGCCGTAGCAACGCACAACGGCTTAGCCGTGGTGGAAGATGCGGCGCAAGCCATCAGCAGCACCTACCAGGGCCGGCCGCTGGGCTCATTGGGTACGCTGGGAGCATTTTCCTTCCATGAAACCAAGAACATCACGGCCGGGGGTGAAGGTGGCCTTCTGGCCGTCAACGACCCGCAGCTAGTAAGCCGGGCAGAAATTTTGCGGGAAAAAGGCACTAACCGGGCAGCTTTCTTTCGAGGCGAAACCGACAAGTATAGCTGGGTGGACGTGGGTTCCTCGTTTCTGCCGGCCGAAATTAACGCGGCCTACCTGTGGGCGCAGCTGGAAGCCCTAGATTTCATTCAGGCACGACGGTGCGCCATCTGGCGGCGCTACCACGCCGCCTTGCAGCCGCTGGCTGAGTTGGGGGTGGAACTGCCGGCCCAGCCCGCCTACGCCAGCAACAACGGCCACCTGTATTACTTCGTATGCCGCTCGCTGGCCGAACGGACCAGCCTGCTGGCGTATCTGAAAGCCCGCGACATAGCGGCCATTTTCCACTATCAGCCGCTGCACCGCAGCCCCTATTACGCTACGCGCCACAACGGCCGGCCGCTGCCCCGCGCCGACCGGTACGCAGATTGTCTGGTTCGGCTACCTTTGTACGTGGAACTGGCCGAAGTCGAGCAGCAGCGCATTGTGCGGGAAGTGCTGGCTTTCTACCGCTGCCGGTAGCGCCAGAGTCCTCAGAGCTTCCCCCTATGCGTATTCTCTTCATCGTGCCCTACCCGCCGGGCCGGGCCCCATCGCAGCGTTTTCGGTTCGAACAATATCTACCCCTGCTCACTCAGGCAGGACATTCTTACCGGCTGGCCTCTTTCATTTCAGAAGATACCTGGGCCATCCTTTACAAGCCGGGCCACGCGCTGGCCAAAGTTACCGGCATTCTGGCGGGCTTCCTGCGGCGGTTTCTTTTGCTGTTTTCGGTGCCGACCTACGACTACGTCTTCATTCACCGCGAAGCCTCGCCCATTGGTCCGCCGGTGTTTGAGTGGCTAATTGCGAAGGTGCTGGGCAAGAAGATAATCTACGACTTCGACGACGCTATCTGGATTCCGAACACGTCGGAGGCCAACAAGATAGTAGCCGGGGTGAAGTGGCACCATAAAGTGGGCAGCATCTGCCGCTGGGCCTATAAAATCAGCTGCGGCAACGCCTATCTGCGCGACTACGCTCGGCAGTTCAACCCCAACGCCGTCATCAACCCTACTACAATCGATACAGTCAACCTGCATAACCGCGTGCGCGACCAGAAGGCGCCCGGCCGTTTGGTAATCGGCTGGACAGGCACGCACTCTACGCTCAAATACCTGGAGCAGGTGGTGCCGGTGCTGGCCGAGCTGGAGCAGCAGTACGATTTCGAGTTTCGGGTGATTTCCAATCAGCCGCCTGAACTGCCGCTTCGCTCGCTCAACTTCCAGCCCTGGCGCAAGGATACCGAGATTGAAGATCTGGCTGGCCTGCATATTGGTTTGATGCCGCTGGAAGATGATCCATGGGCGAAAGGTAAGTGCGCCTTCAAAGCGCTGCAATATATGGCGCTGGGCATTCCGGCTCTGGTGTCGCCGGTAGGCATGAACACCGAGGTAGTGAAATCCGGCGTGAACGGCTACGTCTGCACCACCGCCGCCGACTGGCGTCAGGCATTGGAAACGCTTATGCAGGATCCGGAGCTACGGATCAGTCTGGGAGAACAGGCCCGCGCTACTATCGTGGAGCGCTATTCAGTGCTGGCTAACGAGCAGACTTTTCTGAACCTATTTTCGTAGAGCGCGTTAGAGTGCGGCTCACGCTAAGCGGCAACAGTTACACTACGCCGCCGAGATGGAGTCAACTTAAGTGCTTCAGCCTGCAGAATGTATAGCGCACCTAAATAGAATGGCATAAGCGGAATTTTATAACGTACTAGTGTGCCAAAATTGCCGCTATTAGTACCTACCCCGATTGCCAGAATAATGGTGAATAGGAAGCAGAATGACAGGATAGGTAGTGAGCCGATAAGCCGAAATGTTCTAAAAATACCCGTTCGATAGAATATTCGGAGAGTCAGAAATGTAAACCAGAAGGCTTCCAGCGCAGAAAGAAGCATTACTGGATTGCGCGCTTCCCAGATGAAGGGACGAAAAATAGAGACAAATACAGCTTGTGGCGCCACATTCACAATACTGCCCAAGCTACCATCGATATTGCCGATGTCGTAGCCTGAGCCATCTTCCTTGGTGCGATTGAAAAGTGCTTGCTGCGTTATCCGCGTTCGTTCCCCAATATTATCCACATCAAATCTTTCATCCCCCTCTGTAAGCTGTGTTGCACCCACCAGCCCAATACCCGCTCCTATTACGATGAAGAGTGGTTTAACCAGCATACGAAGCGTAGCGTTTTTAATACGTTGGCTGTTCTCATTGAATACCCAAAAAATAGCTGGTGCCATGAATGACATCAGGATATACACTTTAATCATGGTGAGCAGATAGGCACACATGATTCCTATAATGGCAGAAAATATAACTCTTTTTTTTGCAATTAAAGTATTATAAAATCCGTAAAATACCCAGCCGAGAGCTCCTATACATAATGAGTCTTTCATAAAGCCCGAGCCCCAGAAAAAGACAGAGGGCAGGAAGAAAACAGCTATGGCAAGCTGCTTGTAAGCGGCAGGATATATTTTGGCAAACGTAATATACATAGCCCACATGCCTGTGAAGCTAATCGCAGCAAAAAACAGTGCAATAACTGAATACGTATTGAAGCAAAGTAGGCTTATCACAGCTGCGATCCGAACGACGTAATACTCAGTATTGGCACCAAACCAAAACATCGCTGCTGCATAACGAGAAATTTCTGGATCAAGTTTATTGGTAGAAGTGAGCAGCTTTATACCGGCCGGGAACGAATCGCCGAATGCTTTGTAGATAATAGATACATGATAATAATAATTGAATGTGTCGCCGCCCTCATAATAAAACTGGTAGATTAGTCCTAAGGCAATGGCCCCAACCATCTTTAAGGTGAAAGCAGGTATAAAATACTTGCGCGTGTACAAGTTGGTAACACGAGGACGCACCGCAAATGCCAGCGCATAAAAAAGCCCTAGATAAAAAGGCGTTAAGAACAGGTCTTGCAGTTCCATACGCGCAGGGTTACTTCTTGTACTTCTTAAGAAACGCCTTCGATTCCCGGTACTGGTCGGACTTTTTGTCGGCTATGTCCTGCACAACGGTGTAGTAGCGCCGGGCGGTTCCAAAGTCTTTTTCCTTCTCGGCAATGCGGGCCAGATTGTAGTTGGCGTGCAGGTAAAATCCGCCGTTGGCCTCATCGGTGCTTTCGGCAAATACAATGCAGCGCTGGTAGTAGTCTTTGGCTTTGGCGAAATCCTTATAGCGGTTCTGCATCAGCCAGCCCAGAAAGTAGGTGGCGTAGCGGCCGCTAATGCCTTCGTAGCCGGGCAGGCCCTGGTTGAGTTTGCTGAGAATCTCCAGGCTCACCCGCTCACTCTCCCGAAACTCACCCATGTTGAAGGCCAGCAACGCGTAGAAGCGCTGGAAGTAGCCGTTATCGGGGTAGGTGGAGGCCAGGTCGCGGGCAATGGGCATGGCCGCGGTGGGATTGTTTTCCTCATTGTTGAGGATGCGCATCAGGAAGACTTTCGCCTCAGGTCCCACGTAGAAGCCGTTGTCGGCCACGCTGCGCAGCTGCTGCAGGCCCAGCTGCTTGCTGCCTTTCGGAAACAGCAGCAGCACGGGCTTGAGCAGCGGGTAGTTGTCCGGAATCCAGACGGAGTAGTAGTTGAACAGCGCCTGCCCGAACAGAAACTCCGGGCTCAGACCGTTGGCTTCCTTGCTGATTTCCAAGTATTTCAGGGCGCGCTTGGCGCTTACCGTGGCCCGGGGCCAGTTGCTGCGCTCGGCGTTGAGGCGGCCATCAAAGCCATAGGCGGCGGCCAGGAAAAAGCAGGCTTCGTAGTTCTTTTTGTCGGCATCGTACAGCGCCTCGGCCTTGGTGATGGACGAATCCATGTAGGCGAAGAACAGCTTGTCGTACTGCTTGGTCTTGATGTTGGTCGGGACGATTTTCCACCACTGGCTCAGCCCCAGCAGGAAGTAGGGCATGGGGTGCTGCGGGTAGCGCCGCCGCAGGGAGCGGAATTGCTTTTCGGCCCGGTCGTACTTGCAGTTATAGAGGTTCTGTACGGCGCCTTCCAGTTCGGTCTGGATGTCCTTGTCGAGCAGCAGCCAGCCTTTGGTGTCAACGGCATTCGGCAGCACGTCCACATTCTCCGTCTGGATGCTGCGGATGGGCGTACGCATGGTGTCCGGCTGTTGGGCGCTGGCCAGCAGCGGCAGCAGCAGAAGCAACAGGACAAATCGGAGGCGAAGAATCATAGAATCGGCGGCTTGCGGGTGCGGCCGGGCGCAGGGCCCGAAGCGCACCGCCCATCGGAAACACTAAAGTATGGCTTTTATCCTAGTTTTGGACAAATAACAGGTCAATCATGGAGCTTTTACGGACCCTCTGTCAGATTCCGGCCCCCGCCGGAAATGAGGCAGCCCTCACGCAGTTTTTGCTGAACTACATCCAGACGGCCAGCCCCGGCTGGCAGACGCAGCCCACCGTGCTGGCCGGCGAGCAATGGCAGGATTGTATTATTCTGGTTTTTGGCCAGCCCCGTACAGCCGTTTTTGCTCACCTGGACAGCATCGGTTTTACCGTGCGCTATGGCCGCCAACTGGTTCGGATTGGCGGGCCGGTGCTGGACGAAGGCATTCGGCTGGTAGGGCGGGATTCGCAAGGGGAAATTGACTGCACGTTGGGAAGTGATGAAGAAACGGGCCAACCCACGTATGAGTTCACCCGCGACATCGACCGGGGCACCGAACTCACGTATTACTGCGACTTCCGCGAAACGGACACCACCGTGCAAAGCTGCTACCTCGACAACCGCCTTGGGGTCTGGAATGCGCTGCGGCTATGCGAAACCCTGCAGGATGGCATCATCGTGTTCAGCTGCTGGGAAGAGCACGGCGGCGGGTCGGTGGCCTACTTGGCCAAGCACATCTACGAAACCTATGGGGTGCGGCAGGCCCTGATTTCCGACATCACCTGGGTGACGGAAGGCGTGCATGCCGGCCAGGGCGTGGCCATCTCTCTGCGCGACTCCCTGATTCCGCGCCGCAGCTACGTGGAGCGCATCCGGCGCATTGCGGAGGCGGCCGGTATTCCGCACCAGCTGGAAGTGGAAGGTAGCGGCGGCTCCGATGCCAAGGAATTGCAGCACGGTGCCCAGCCATGGGACTGGTGCTTCATCGGCGCCCCTGAAGATAATGTGCACTCCCCCGACGAAATTGTGGACAAGCGCGACATTGCCAGCATGCTGGCCTTATATCAGGAGTTGATGCGGCAGCTGTAGTTGTCAAATAAACTCAGACCTTTGCAGCACATCAACAGTTTAGAACAAAGCGTGAATCTTCCTGCCCAAACGGTAGCCGAGAAGGCCCCTTTACAGCACCTTAGCTTACCAGGAGCTAGATATTCTGCACGCATCACGGGGCTTTTGTGCATTTTACGTAGTGATTTTCCATGCCAAATTCATTCTGTGGTCGGGCGGACGTCAGTACTTGCTGGTGCATCCACGGACAACTTGGGGGGCGTTAGATTACGTGGCTTTCGGGGCCGACATGCTCAGTTCGGCCGGCTATGAAATGGTTATATTCTTTTTTGTCCTATCAGGCTTTTTCATTCGGTATGCGCAACTACGCAAGCACCGGAAACCGATGGCATTTTACATCAACCGTATCGTACGGATCTATCCGCCGTTTTTGTTTGCCTCGCTACTAGCAATAGTAGGCTTGTGGTGTGTAGCGTGTGGAGTGCCTGCAGCTATTTCTGTTGAGAATGGGAGAGAACTGAACATCACCCTGGCTGAAGCCTGGAAAGAGTTGCAAAGCCTAGATCTGTTGGGATTAATGCGGACGTTGGTTTTTCTTCCACTTCAGGAAGTTTATATCGGCTACAACAATGTTTATTGGTCTTTGCTACCAGAAGCCATTTTCTACTTGGCCGTACCACTGGCTTTCTGGTGGACATGGGTGTACTACGGTTTGTCTGTAGTCATATACGCGGCAGGCCTGCTTTGGACCCAGCACGGTCTGCTGAACCCATTTATTGATTACTTGCTAACATTCAACTTCTACTTCGCAGTGGGTGCCATGTTCTACGATGTAGTAGTCCGCACGCCTTGGCTTAGCTGGGCCCGTCGGGTTCCCGCTTGGTGGCTGGTGCTATTGATGGGTGGTCTATTTGGGGCCTTATTGCTGCTAGCCGTCCTGAAAATCAAGCCCATTTCCGGCTTGGTGGCCACGCTACTGGCCGTGCTGAGCATGACTACGCTACTAGCGGGCAAAGTCTCCTCACATAATTTGTTGATTCGAGGCTTACACAAATTGGGGGTATTCAGCTTTTCGCTTTACCTCTACCACTTCCCATTGCTGCTGCTGTGCTACGGTGGTCTAGTGTATTTAACCGGAGAAACTGTGTTTTACGCCCGATACTACTGGCTGGCTCTTCCCTTAGTAACCTTTGTGTCATACATGCTATACTTGGTAACTGAGCGGGCATCTGTCAGGTACTTCCGGAAAGTGTAAATCTCGCAACTACGTAGCAGATGCAGCAGCTATAACCGCTACTCCAGCAAACCCGCCTTACGCGCCGGAAAGCCGCTTCCCGATTGAGGAAGCGGCTTTCTGCATTTCAAGAATAGCCGAAAAGCCATGTAGCTGCCAGTCAGCCAATAAATAAGCAGCCCGCATTTGCGAAGGGCAGGTTGAGGATTAGGCAATAAATTCTATTTTACCCTCCTAATTGTCTCATTCCCAACTAAACTCCCACTTCTTACCCCCGCTCTATGATGACTGTTCTCTACGCAGTGCCCGCGTTGGGTGTCCTGGCCTTGCTGTACACGTGGGGCCGCTCGGGCTGGGTGAGCCGCCAGGATGCCGGCGACGAGCGGATGCGCACCATTGCCGGCTACATTGCCGACGGCGCCATTGCCTTCCTGAAAGCCGAATACCGCGTGATGGCCATCTTCGGCCTGATTGCCTCCGCATTCCTGTTTTACCTGGGCAGCACCGGCGAAAAGTCCAGCCCCGTCATCGTCATTGCCTTCCTGATTGGGGCTGTGTTCTCGGCGCTGGCCGGCTTCATCGGGATGAAGATTGCCACCAAGGCCAACGTGCGCACGGCCCAGGCGGCGCGCACCAGCCTGAGCCAGGCCCTGAACGTGTCGTTTTCGGGTGGCTCGGTGATGGGCATGGGCGTGGCCGGCCTGGCGGTGCTGGGGTTGGGCTCTTTGTTTATCGTGTTCTATCAGCTGTTTGTGGTGAGCAAAGGCGGCAGTGCCAATGGCATTGAGATGGAAACCGCGCTGGAAGTCCTGACCGGCTTCTCGCTGGGGGCGGAAAGCATTGCCTTGTTTGCCCGCGTAGGCGGCGGCATCTACACCAAGGCTGCCGACGTGGGCGCCGACCTCGTGGGCAAGGTGGAAGCCGGCATCCCCGAAGACGACCCCCGCAACCCCGCCACCATCGCCGACAACGTGGGTGACAACGTGGGCGACGTCGCCGGTATGGGCGCCGACCTGTTCGGCTCCTACGTGGCCACCATCCTGGCCACCATGGTACTGGGCCGCGAGGTAGTGGCCACCGGCGACCAGTTTCAGGGCCTTTCCCCGATTCTGCTTCCGATGGTGATTGCCGGCATGGGCATCATTGCCTCCCTCATTGGCATCCTGTGCGTGCGGGTGAAGGAGGGCGGCAACGTGCAGGCCGCCCTTAACCTGGGCAACTATGTGTCGGTCGTCGTGTCGGGCATTGCCTCCTACTTCATTATCCGCTGGATGCTGCCTGCTGAATCCCTTGTGATTCGCGGCGTCACGTTCAGCGCCATGCAGGTGTTTTATGCCGTGGTAGTGGGGTTGATTGTAGGCACGCTGATGAGCATTATCACCGAGTACTACACAGCCATGGGCAAGCGGCCGGTGCTGAGCATTGTGCGCCAAAGCTCCACGGGCCACGCTACCACCGTCATCGGCGGGCTGGCCGTGGGCATGGAGTCCACGGTACTCCCGATTATCGTGCTGGCGGCGGGCATCGTGCTCAGCTACGAGTGCGCCGGCCTCTACGGCGTGGCCATTGCGGCCGCCGGCATGATGGCCACCACCGCTATGCAGCTGGCCATCGACGCCTTCGGCCCCATTGCCGACAACGCCGGCGGCATTGCCGAAATGAGCGAGCTGCCCAAGGAAGTGCGCGAGCGGACCGATATTCTGGATGCCGTGGGCAACACCACGGCGGCCACCGGCAAGGGCTTTGCCATTGCTTCGGCGGCCCTCACCTCGCTGGCGCTGTTTGCGGCCTTCATGGGCACGGCCAACATCACCAGCATCGACATCAGCAACGCCCGGGTGCTGGCTGGCCTGTTTGTGGGCGCCATGATTCCGTTCATCTTCTCGGCCCTGGCTATTTCGGCGGTGGGGCGCGCGGCTATGGCTATGGTGCAGGAAGTGCGCCGGCAGTTCCGCGAGATTCCGGGCATTATGGAGGGCACTGGCCGGCCCGAGTACGAGAAGTGCGTCGCCATCAGCACCCAGGCTGCCATTCGCGAAATGATGCTGCCGGGCGCGATTGCGCTGGTGGTGCCCATCATTGTGGGCTTCACCTTCGGGCCCGAGGTACTGGGTGGCACGCTGGCCGGCGTCACGGTGAGTGGCGTGCTGATGGCTATGTTCCAGAGCAACGCCGGCGGCGCCTGGGACAACGCCAAGAAGAGCTTCGAGAAAGGCGTGATGATTGACGGCAAGATGGAGTACAAAGGCTCCGACGCCCACAAAGCCTCCGTCACCGGCGACACCGTCGGCGACCCGTTCAAAGACACCTCCGGCCCCAGCATGAACATCCTGATCAAGCTGATGAGCATCGTGAGCCTGGTAATTGCCCCGCACATTGCCGCCCCAAACCGGGGCGTGGCGCCGGCCCACCTGGTGCCGCGTACCGAAGTGGACGTGCGGCCCAAGGTGCGCTTTGCCGACGTTACCGACCATGCTGCGGAAGCCGTTTTCGTGCTGTTGCGCAAGCAGTTGTAGGAGCGTTTTTAGTAGTTCGTGGTTGGTTTTTCGTTGGGTTGGCGGTGAAAGAATCCGGACACGAACAACGAAAAGCGAACCACAAACCCCGAACAAACCTCACCCTCAAGCCGCCTTCCTTCACCGGGAGGGCGGCTTTTTTCTACTACATTTGCCTGCCCGCTCACCCACGGCCCAACCCCAAACGGATGAATCCGGACCATATTTCGCTGCACGACAAACAGTTCGAGCCCTACCTGCCGGCCCGGCAGCTGGCCGCCAGCATTCAGCAGCTGGCCACCCAGCTCAACCACGACTACGCCGGCAAGACGCCGCTGCTGGTAGCGGTGCTCAACGGCTCGTTTATGTTCGCCTCCGACCTGATGAAGGCGCTGGCCGTTCCGTGCGAGATTTCCTTTATCCGCGTGGCCTCGTACCAGGGCACCAGCAGCACCGGCACCGTGCAGGAAGTGCTGGGTTTGACCGAAGACATCCGGGGCCGCCACGTCATCATCGTCGAGGACATCGTGGATACGGGCCACACCATGCGCCGCCTGCTCGATACGCTGGGCGCCCGCGAGCCCGCCTCGCTGGAAGTGGCCACCCTGTTTCTCAAGCCCGAGTGCCTGCAGCACGAGCTGCCCATCCGCTACGTGGGCCTGAGCATCCCCAATGATTTCATTGTCGGCTACGGTCTGGATTTCGACGGACTGGGCCGCAATTATCCGGACGTGTACAAGGCCGTAGGCAGCTGAATTGGCTCCCGGACGCAGCTAAAATTCGCTGGCGCCCGTAGAGGCTTTCCTATTCGTTGCTTATATTTCAGAAACACGCCCACTTTTCCTTTCCTCCGCGTAACACTTCGCTCCCCAACTCATGCTGAATCTCGTGCTCTTCGGCCCGCCCGGCGCCGGTAAAGGAACGCAAAGCCAGAAGCTGATTGCCCGCTATAATCTGGTGCACCTCTCCACCGGCGATTTGCTCCGTGCCCAGATTTCCCAGGGCACTGAACTCGGCCTGCGTGCCAAAAAACTCATGGATGAAGGCCTGCTCGTGCCCGACGAAGTGGTAATCGGCATGATCGACAGCGCCCTGCAAACCAACAAGCAGGCCGCTGGCTTCATCTTCGACGGCTTCCCGCGCACTGTGCCACAGGCCGAAAGCCTCGACCGCCTGCTGGCCGAGCACGAAACCAAGGTGTCGTGCATGGTGGCCCTGGAAGTGGCCGAGGAAGAGCTGGTAACGCGCCTGCTGGAGCGGGGTAAAACCTCCGGCCGCCCCGACGACCAGGACGAAACCAAAATCCGCAAGCGCGTGACGGTGTACAACACCGAAACCGCCCAGGTAGCCGGCTACTACGCCGCGCAGCAGAAATTCCATGCCCTCAACGGTATCGGCGCCATCGAAGACATCTTCGGGCAGATTTGCGGCATCATCGAGAAGCACCAGCCCGCCGCCCCCGAAAGCAGCCATCAGGCTACCGACGAAGTAAAAGCGTAACTTTGCGCCTGCTACCCGCTTGGGGTAGTGGCAGAACCATCTGTCATCCTGTGTATTTCGCCCCTGCGGCGGAATGGGCAGGATGACAGCTGTTTTACAGACATCCTGGAATCAAAAATTAGGAATAGCGTAAATTCTTAATTTTTAATTCTCAATTTTTAATTGAAAAGTGGCTTCCAATAATTTCATCGACTACGTCAAAATCAACTGTCGCTCGGGTAAAGGCGGGGCGGGTTCGCACCACTTTTTCCGCGCCAAAGGCCTGCCCAACGGCGGCCCCGATGGTGGCGACGGCGGCCGCGGCGGCCACATCATCCTGGAAGGCAGCTCCCAGCTCTGGACGCTGCTGCACCTGCAGTACCGCAAGCACCTGATTGCCAAGCCCGGCGAAGGCGGGGGCGAAAACCTGCGCAGCGGCGCCCAGGGCGAAGACATCATCATTCAGGTGCCGCTCGGCACCGTGGCCCGCGACGCCGAAACCGGCGAGAAGAAGCTGGAAATCACCGAGGACGGCCAGCGCCTGATTCTGACGCCCGGCGGCCGCGGCGGCTGGGGCAACGACCACTTCAAGTCGGCCACCAACCAGGCCCCGGCCTACGCCCAGCCCGGTGAGCCCGGCATTGATGAGTGGGTGATTCTGGAGCTGAAGCTGCTGGCCGACGTGGGCCTGGTGGGCTTCCCGAACGCCGGCAAAAGCACGCTGCTGTCGGTGGTGTCGGCGGCCAAGCCCAAGATTGCCGACTACGCCTTCACCACCCTCACGCCCAACCTGGGTGTGGTGGCCTACCGCGACTACAAGTCGTTTGTGATGGCCGATATTCCGGGCATCATTGAGGGCGCGGCCGAGGGCAAAGGCCTGGGCACGCGCTTCCTGCGCCACATCGAGCGCAACTCCATCCTGCTGTTCATGATTAGCTGCGACTCGCCGGACATCAACGCCGAGTACGAGGTGCTGCTCAGCGAGTTGGAGCAGTTCAACCCTGAGCTGCTGGAAAAGCAGCGCCTGCTGGCCATCACCAAGTCCGACATGCTGGACGAGGAGCTGGAGGCGGAAATCCGGGCTACGCTGCCCACCGACCTGCCGACGGTGTTCATTTCCAGCTTGGCCAACAAGAACATTCAGCAGCTGAAAGACCTGATCTGGGAGGCGCTGCAGCAAAACCGCGCCGCTGCGGCCGTGGCGCCGCGCCAGAGCCAGCAGGAGGAAGAGGATGCTGCCGAAGCGCCCGAGGCAGAGCAGGAGCAAGAGTAGCGCCGGCCGGTCCGACGGCGGTAGCCGTCTGACCGGCTGCCGCGTGCTGAAGTTGTGAGGTCGTTGTTCAGGTGGCTTGCGCGGCAGGCCCTGACGGCGACCGGTCGGACGCCTCTGGCGTCGGACCGGCAGGAGCAGCGGCCACGCCCAGGCTGCCAGTTCTTGCCCGCACTAACCGGAAGTGACTGAACCAACTGCCTGGGCAGGCGGGTTTCTGTGCCACAATGACAGCCGCGCGGGCTTTGGCAAACTCCTTGCGACCCGCTCCCAGCCTATGTCCTCCCGATTCAACCCATTCCGACGATTTAAAGCGAAGATGGCTGACGATACCAACCCCCAACCCGACGATACCCAATTCGACCACACCGCCGGCGAGCTCACCCAGGAGCCCAATGCCCCCGAAGCAGGGGAGGTAGAAGGCACTGAAGCTGCCGCGCCCGGCTCGAAAACTGAAGCCGAGCTGGCCGACCTGAAAGACAAGTACCTGCGCCTGGCCGCCGAGTTTGAGAACTACAAGCGCCGCACCACCAAGGAGCGCGCCGACCTGTTCAAGACCGCCAACCAGGAGCTGATGGCGGCTCTGCTGCCCGTGCTCGACGACTTCGACCGGGCCCGCCACCACACCAAGGACACCGACGACGCCAACGCCGTACGCGAAAGCATCGACATCATCCACAACAAGCTGCAGAAGACCCTCAACCAGAAGGGCCTGACGCCGATGGAAACCAAAGGCGGCGCGTTCGACCCCGACCTGCACGAGGCCATCACCCAGATTCCGGCCCCGTCGGATGACCTGAAGGGCAAAATCGTGGACGAAGTGGAGCGCGGCTATTACCTCGGCGACAAGGTAATCCGGCACGCCAAGGTGGTGCTGGGGCAGTAAACCCAGAGAAGGTCGTCATGCAGAGGCGCAGCCGAAGCATCCCGCATGGCACCGTTGACATAGTAACTCCCCCAACGTCAGCACGCGAGATGCTTCGGCTGCGCCTCTGCATGACAGACGAAGTACAATACCAACAATGGCAGCGAAGCGAGATTATTACGAGGTGCTGGGCGTAGCCAAAAACGCAGCCGCGGATGAGATTAAGAAGGCCTACCGCAAGGTGGCCATCAAATATCACCCCGACAAAAACCCCGACGACCCAACGGCCGAAGACAAGTTCAAGGAAGCCGCTGAGGCATACGAAGTGCTGTCGGACCCCAACAAAAAGGCCCGCTACGACCAGTACGGCCACCAGGGCATGGGCGGCAACGGCGGCGGCCCGAACATGGAGGACATCTTCTCCCAGTTCGGCGACATCTTCGGGGGCGGCGGTTTCGAGGGCTTTTTTGGCGGCGGCGGACGCGGCCAGGGCGGCCGGCGGGTGCGCAAAGGCTCCAACCTGCGCATCAAGCTGAAGCTGGACCTGGAAGAGGTGGCCAACGGCGTGGAGAAAAAAATCAAGGTGAAGCGCTACGTAGCGTGCAACACCTGCTCGGGCACCGGCGCCAAAAACGGCACCGACCTCAAAACCTGCGGCACCTGCAACGGCCAGGGCCAGGTGAAACGCGTGGTGAACACCATGCTCGGCCAGATGGTGAGTGCCTCTACCTGCCCCACCTGCGAAGGCGAGGGCAAAGTAGTGACCAGCAAGTGCGACGTCTGCCACGGCGACGGCCGCCAGCTGCACGAGGAAGTGATTCCCATCAACATCCCGGCCGGCGTGGCCGAGGGTATGCAGCTGAGCATGAACGGCAAAGGCAACTTCCCGGAGCGCGGCGGCGTGCCCGGCGACCTGCTCATTCAGATTGAGGAGGAGCCGCACGAGTCGCTGAAGCGCGACGGCAACAACATCATGTTCGAGCAGTATATCTCGTTCGTGGATGCCGCGCTGGGCGCCAGCATCGAGGTGCCGACCATCGAGGGCAAGGTGAAGATTAAGGTGGACGCCGGCACGCAGCCCGGCAAAATCCTGCGTCTGCGCGGCAAGGGCATCAAGGACATCAACGGCTACGGCCGCGGCGACCAGCTGATCCACCTCAGCGTCTGGACCCCGAAGAACGTGACCGGCGAGGAGCGGGAGCTGCTGGAGAAGCTGCGCAATGCTCAGAACTTCACCCCGAACCCCGGCAAAAACGAGAAAGGTTTCTTCGAGAAAGTGAAGGAGTACTTCCAGTAATCACGGATTTAACCGGATTAGACGGATTTCACGGATTTTGTAGACGATTGGGCGCCTGCTTCCTTTGGGGACGCAGGCGCTTTTTTTGGCTCTGCTTTGGCTTGAAATCTGTTTTGAGCTAACTGCGGAAGCCGTCAGTACGAGGTAGAGCCGCAATATTTTGCGTCTCGTCGTTGCTGATGTTGTTTAACCGGCGCAATTCCAGTCGTTCAACGACGAGACGCAGAGTATTGCGTCTCTACACCGTCCGATGTATCTCGAACAGTTTCTTAGCGGGCGTTGTGCGTGCTGGTTTTGCGGTGCTGACTGGCCTTGAAGTCGCGGCTTACCATGAACCCGAACAGGAGCAGGCTCACCAGCACCAGCCCCATCGACAGGTATTTGCGCGCTGGCGACAGAGGAACGGTTGTGGTGCTGCCGCCTTCGGCTGCGCCGGCAGAGCGGTAGCGCAGGTCGGAGAGGAACAGGCCGCCGCCCAGGGTCAGCCACATGCCGGCTTGCAGCCAGTCGTGAGAGAAAATCAGGCTGACCAGGCCGGTGAGTCCGAAAATTGCGCCGGTAAATACGTTCGGCTTTTTCATGGCAAGGCGGTGAAGAAGTGATTTGCCGGATGAATCGCACGCGGTGGCAGGGCATTACAGCGGACTACTGACGCGGCCGAAAAATATTTATGGGGCCTGCCTGTAATGCCGCCGCCGGGCTGCCGATATAGTAGCTGAAATCCCGCTGCCTGCATGAGCCCCGCTGCACCCTCTACTGCCTTTGTTGCCGTTGTGAATGAGTACCAGCCGCTGCTGCGGCGCGTGTGCCGGCTGTACTGCCCGGACGCCGACGACCGGCAGGACCTGTTCCAGGAAATAGTGCTGCAGCTCTGGCGGGCCTGGCCCAACTACGTGCCGCAGGCCAGCGCCAAACTAAGCACCTGGCTGTACCGCATTGCCCTGAACGTGGCCATCAGCAACCTGCGCCAGCGCACCCGCCGCCCGCAGGCGCTGCGCCTGGAGGCCGAGGCGCTGCAGCTGGCGCAGGAAACCGAGCCGCCCAACTACGAGGCCGAGGATATGGCGGCCCTCTACCGCGCCATCGACCGCCTCTCCGACGTCGATAAGGCCTTTGTGCTGCTGTATCTGGAGGAGCGCACCTACGAGGAAATGGCCGACATTCTCGGCATCACCCAAAACAACGTGCGCGTGAAAATGCACCGCGTGCAGGACAAGATTCGCCAACACCTTACCCGCCCCGTCTGATGGAACTCGATGACTTTCGCCGCCAATGGAAGACTACGCCGTCGACACCCATGCTGGATACAGCCCAGCTGCAGCAATTGCTGAAAACCCGGCCGGGCATCATCGAGAAGATGCGTCGGAACGCCCGGTGGGAAATGGCGGCTACGGCCGCGCTGATGCTGCTTTTCGCGGTTGCGTATCTGCGAACGGACAAGCTGATAGCACTAGCGCAGGTGAGTATTCTGCAGCTGATTGGAGCCGGCCAGCTCTACTATTACTACCTCAAGCTGGGGGTGTTGCGCCGGATGGCGACGGTGGAGGACAATGTGCAGGCGCATCTTCGGAAGATGTGCGTGGAGCTACGCCGGCTGCTGCAGTTCTTCTACAAGGCTACACTGGCCGCGGGGCCATTTGCCATCCTGACGAGCTACGGCTTTACCGTAGGTTCGGAGCTGAGCCGCCCGGGTGGGGTACGGGTAGGGTACCTGCTCGGCATGGCCGGCGGCCTGCTGTTTGCCGGTGCCCTGCTGCAGCTGCTGGTGGTGCGCAAAACCCGCTGGTACCTGCAGCGCCTCTACGGCCAGCACCTCGACCGGCTGGAGGCCAGCCTGCGCGAGCTGGAGGATACGGAATAACGCCAGTTTGGGCGCTGTTTCTGCCGGTTCAGGTAGCTGAAACCACCGCTTGAGAGAAGTTGAAGCAGCTTCTGTATCGGATTCGTGTAATATTACGGCACCACAAACCCTTCTTCCATGCCTCCCATTCTGCAAGCCATTGACGTGCGCAAGGCCTACGCCGCGCACACCGCCCTCGACGGCGTAAGCCTCGACATCCCGGAGCGCAGCATCTTCGGGCTGCTGGGGCCCAACGGCGCCGGCAAAACCTCGCTCATCCGCATCATCACCCAGATTACGGCCGCCGACTCCGGCGAAATCCGCATCCGGGGCGAGAAGCTCAACCCCAGCCACATCGGCCAGATTGGCTACCTGCCCGAGGAGCGCGGCCTCTACAAGAAGATGAAAGTGGGCGAGCAGCTTTTGTACCTGGCCCGCCTCAAAGGCCTGAGCCGCACCGATGCCACCCAGCGCATCAAAAGCTGGCTCACGCGCCTAGAACTCAAGCCCTGGGCCGAGAAAAACGTGGAAGACCTGAGCAAGGGCATGCAGCAGAAGGTGCAGTTCATTGCCACGGTGCTGCACGAGCCTGAAATCATCATCTTGGATGAGCCGTTTTCGGGCTTCGACCCCATCAACGCCAACCTCATCAAAGACGAGATTCTGGCCCTGCGCGAGAAAGGCGCCACTATCATCTTTAGTACCCACCGCATGGAATCGGTGGAGGAGCTCTGCGACAGTATTGCCCTCATCAACCGTTCGCGCAAGGTGCTCGACGGCTCGGTGCAGGACATCAAGAACACGTTCCGCACCCAGACCTACGCGGTGGAAGGCCGCGGCCGGCTCATGGTCACGCACCCCGACTTTGAGGTGCTGGAGCACAAGGAGCGCGAAAACGGCCACTTCTACGACGTCATCCGGCTGCACGCCGGCACCACGCCCAACGATTTGCTGCGCTACCTCATTGGCAGCGTGGAAGTGCATGCCTTCCGGGAGCTGATTCCAAGCATCAACGACATTTTCATCCGGCGCGTGCGCGAAACCATGCCCGAAACGCTGATGGAAGAAGCATCGGTTTAACAGACCGTCATGCAGAGGCGCAGCCGAAGCATCTCGCCAGTGTAGTAAATCAGTCATTCCGGGTGAAGTTGAGCAACCGCAGGAAGGCGGAGCCAATCTCGCCCGTGTAGCAATCAATATTTCCACAACGTCAGCACGCGAGATGCTTCGCTCCGCTCTGCATGACGTTCTCCCCAAAACCGAAACCCATCATGGATAAAATATTCCTCGTTTTTCAGCGCGAATACCTGTCGCGGGTGCGCAAGAAAAGCTTCATTATCATGTCGCTGATTGGGCCGCTGCTGACGGTGGCGCTGTTTGCGGTGCCTGTGCTCATTGCTAAGATGTCGGACAGCGGCAAGACGGTGGTGGTAGCCGATACCGGCAACCTGTTTGCCGGGAAGCTGCCCGAGGCCAAGGACGATATCCGGTTTGTGGCGACCACGCCCGACCTGGCCCAGGCCAAAGCCGAGTTCAAGAAAAGCAAGCACGACGCCCTGCTCTACATTCCGAAGCAGGACCTGGCCAACCCCGGCGGCTTCCAGGTGTTTTCGCGCAAGGGCCTGGGCGTGTCGCTGGAGCGTGACATCAACCGCGCCGTGTCGCTGCAGATTGAAAACCAGCGCCTCACGGCCTCCGGCATCGACCGCGCCACGCTTGATAAGCTCAAGGCCGACGTGAGCCTGGAAACGGTGAGCTTGAGCGACGACGGCGAGAAAAGCTCCAGCACCGGCGTCAGCACGGGCGTAGCCTACGCTTGCGGCTTCCTGATTTACATATTCATCTTCATGTACGGCGTGCAGATTATGCGCGGCGTAATGGAGGAGAAAACCAGCCGCATCGTGGAAGTGGTGATTTCCTCGGTGAAGCCTTTCCAGCTGATGATGGGCAAGGTGCTAGGCATTGCGGCCGTAGGCTTCACGCAGTTGGCGCTGTGGGTGCTGCTTTCTGTGGGCATCAGCTCCGTAATGGCGCGCTCCGTGAGCCCCGAGAAGATGGTGGAAGACCGGGTGAGCCGTACTACGGCCATGGCTTCGGGTTCGGCCACGGCTACGGTCAGCACCGATACGCCGCAGGAAAAAGCCGCCAAGAAAGACACCAACGTAGCCGCCAAGATGACGGCCGCTCTGCGCGCCGCCGACCTGAACGTGCCGCTGATTGTGGGCTGCTTCCTGTTTTATTTTCTGGGTGGCTACCTGTTCTACGGGGCGCTGTTCGGGGCCATCGGGGCGGCCGTCGACAACGACACCGACACCCAGCAGTTTATGCTACCCGTGACCATGCCGCTGGTGCTCACCTTCGTGGTGTCGCAGGCAATCCTCACCACCAACCCCAACGGCTCGGTGGCCGTCTGGATGTCGATGATTCCGCTTACCTCGCCCATTGCCATGGTCATGCGCCTGCCGTTCGGGGGCGTGCCGGCCTGGCAGCTGGCTACCTCCATGGTGCTGCTGGTGCTGGGCTTCATCTTCACCACCTGGCTGGCCGGCCGCATCTACCGCGTGGGCATTCTGATGTACGGCAAGAAAGTCAACTACCGCGAGCTGTCGAAGTGGATGTTCTATAAGGGCTAGCACAACACTGCGCCCTCTGCGCTAAACACGGCGTCCTCTGCGGGCTAAAATCGTAGCAACGACTTAGCCCGCAGAGGACGCCGTGTTTTCGCGGAGGGCGCAGTGTATCTTCGTGCTATGCGTATCTCGTTTCTCTCGTTTGTTCTGCTGATGCTCAGCTTCGCCGTGCACGCCCAAGACCGGCCCGCCTACCGCCTGTTCACGGCCGCCGGCAAGCCCGCCGGCTACGACAAGATGCTTAAGGAGCTGGCCGCCGCCGACGTGGTGTTCTTCGGCGAGCAACACAACGACCCCATGGCGCACTGGCTGGCGTTGCAGCTCACCAAAGACCTGCTGCGCCTGCGCCAGGGCCAGTTGGTGCTGGGCCTGGAAATGTTTGAGCGCGACGTGCAGCCGCTGGTCGACCAGTATACCACCGGCGAGCTGGACGACAAAGCCTTCGAGGCCGACAGCCGCCCCTGGCCCAACTACGCCACCGACTACAAGCCGCTGCTGCAACTGGCACGCCAGCAGAAATTCCGGGTGGTGGGCACCAACGTGCCGCGCCGCTACGCCCGGCAAGTATCTTATTATGGTTTGGCTTCGCTGGACACAGTGTCCTCTAAAGCCAAAGCTTGGATGATGCCGCTGCCGCTGCAAGTAGACTACAACCTGCCCGGCTACCAAAAGATGGCAGCCATGATGGGCGAGAGCACCCATGGCAGTATGACGCCACAAAAGATGGTAGCTGCCCAGGCCCTCAAGGATGCCACCATGGCGCATTTCCTGCAGCAGGCCCGCCCCGCCGGCCACCTGCTGCTCCACGTCAACGGCGCCTACCACTCCGACAACCACGACGGTATTCTGGCCTACCTGCGCCAGCAGAATCCGCAGCTGAAGGTGCTCACCCTCAGCACCGTCTCGCAGGCCAGCCTCGACAAGCTCGATAAGGAGAATCAGCAGAAAGCCGATTTTCTGCTGGTGGTGCCCGAGGATATGACCAAAACGTATTAATTGTTGACAGCAAAAAGGAACGTCATTCCGAGTGCAGCGAGGAATCTCGCGTGCTGACGTTGCAATGGCAACCAGATAGCAGCACGCGAGATTCCTCGCTGCACTCGGAATGACACAGCGTACCAGACCCATGATTTCCACCCTCGACCTCACCCAACTGCCCGACGCGGCTACGCTGCAGCGCCTCTGCCAGGCCCTGGCGGCGCTGGACGCCATCAACTCGCCCGACCCGGAGTTCCGTTACTACACCTACAACCCCGCCTGGGACGAGAACGAGGCCCTGTTTGAGATGAGCGACGGCGAGGGCGACCAGATGCTGGTGCTGTTCCGGCCCGAGGGCTGCTGCATCAACGGCTTCCTCTCCGAATACGACCAGCCCGAAAAGGCGCAGGTGACGCGCGGCCTGCCTGAAGTGTTCGACGAGTTTGTGTTCGGCGAGCCGGCCGCCTCCATCGGCACCACGTTCTGCGTGTGGTACACGCCCACCCACGGCTGGCAGACCGGCCTTGTGGACAACGAAGATGACGGCTCCGAGGAGCTGCTCTACATCTTCGACAACGACCCCGACACCTACGCCGACTGGGCCAACGAGTACTACCTCGACGAAACCGAGCGGGAGCCCCTCGAAACCGCCGACGTGGCCCGCCTCTACCGCCACGAGCCTCTCACGCAGGCCACCGCCCAGGCTCTCAACTCCGACCTCACCGACTGGCCCCAGCTGGCCGCCGACCTGGAGGCCATCGGCTATCCGCACGCCCTCAGCTAAATACTCCGGATTATGGTTTTTCGACCAGCGCACCTCTCCGATATTCCCGGCATGTCGGCCGTGCGCCTGGCCGTGACGGAAAACGTACTCCGCGACCCGGCCCTGATTACGCCCGCCGACTATGCCGACTACCTCGCGCAGCGCGGCCGGGGCTGGGTGGCCGAAGCCGAAGAATCCGGCCGGATTGTGGGCTTTGCTGTCGTTGATTTGCAGCAGCACAGCGTCTGGGCGCTGTTTGTGCACCCGGATTTCGACCAGCAGGGCATCGGCCGGAAGCTGCACCACTTGATGCTGGCCTGGTACTTCGCCCACACCCCGGAACCCGTGTGGCTGAGTACCGACCCCGGCACCCGGGCCGAGGAGTTCTACCGCCGCCAGGGCTGGCAGGCTACCGGCCGCACCGGCAGCGGCGAGGTGCGGTTTGAGCTAAGCCAGACCGCGTGGCAGCAGCGTTTAGCGGCCGACAGTCATGCGCGGTAGCGGCTGGCTGCTGGCGCTGGTAATTTTGCTTTGGCACCTGCCGACTCTGGCCCAGCCGGCCTTCACGGTGGTGCCGCTGGGCGTGCAGGGCGGGCTCAGCGAAGGCAACCTGTCGGCGTACCTGGTGGCGGCGGCCGGCTCCACCGACTACGTGTGTCTGGATGCGGGTAGCCTCTACACCGGCGTGGAAAAGGCCATTGCCCGCCGCGCGCTGCCGGGGCCGGCCACCGAAACCATCCGCAGCCGCATCAAAGGCTACCTGATTTCCCACGCCCACCTCGACCACGTAGCGGGCCTGCTGCTCAACGCCCCCGACGACGCGCCCAAGCCCATCTATGCGCTGCCCGGCTGCCTGGCTACCCTGCAGAACGACTACTTCAACTGGCGGGCCTGGCCCAACTTCGGCCCCAGAGGCGCGGCGCCGGCCCTGGGCAAATACCAGCTGCAGCCCTTGGCCATCGGGCAAGAGCTGCCGCTGGCCAACACGGCGCTCCACGCCACGGCCTACGCGCTCAGCCACGGCCGGCCCTTCCAGAGCGCCGCGTTTCTGGTGCGTAGCGGCCGCCACTACCTGCTCTACCTCGGCGACACCGGCGCCGATGCCGTGGAGCAAACCCAGAACCTGCGTACCGTGTGGCAGGCGGTGGCGTCGCTGCTGCAGGCCGGCCAGCTACGCGGGATTTTTATGGAAACGTCCTACCCAAACCAGCAGCCCGACAAGCAGCTGTTCGGCCACCTCACGCCGCGGCTGTTCTGGCAGGAGCTGGCAGTACTGGCCCAGCTGGCGGGTCCCGGCGCCTTGCGGGGTTTGCCAGTGGTGGTGACGCACCTCAAGCCCACCGCCGACCACGAAGCCACCATCCGCCGCGAGCTGGCCGCCGGCAACACGCTCGGCGTGCGCCTGATTTTTCCGGTGCAGGGCGAAAAGCTGGCTTTCTGACGCTGCTGGCTTCAGAAAGCGAGGAATAAGCCGGAAAAGAACGTTCTTTCAGTCTCATCCAGTCTTCTGAAACCATGGTAGACGTAACCATCCAGGGCCCCGACGTGCTGTTCAGCGTGCAGGGCCTGCACAAGCTCTGGGCCCTGAAAAGCCAGCTGTTGATTCCGCGCAGCCACATCCGGAGCGTGCGGCAGGACGCCGACGTGCTGAAAGGCTGGTGGAAAGGCTGGCGCGCCCCCGGCACCCACATTCCCGGCCTGCTGGCGGCCGGCACTTTCTACCAGGATGGCAAGCGCATCTTCTGGGACGTGCACAACGCCGACAACGCCCTCATCATCGACCTGGACCACGATGACTACAACCAGCTCATTGTGGAAGTAGCCGACCCCGCCGCCGTGCTGGCGCTGCTGGCCCCGGCGGAATAGGCACAAAAAAAGCTCCGGCCGTAGGGCCGGAGCTTTTTTTGTGCGAGAAAACCGAAAGCTGCTTACGCCGAAAACGACGAGCCGCAGCCGCAGGTGCTCTTGGCCTGGGGGTTGCTGAAGATGAAGCCGCGGGCGTTGAGGCCGTCCTGGAAATCAACTTCCATACCCAGCACGTACATGGCGTGCTTCTTATCCATGATCAGCGTTACGCCGTCGAGGTCGAAGGTTTCGTCCTGGTCTTTGGGCTTATCGAAGCCGAGCAGATAGCTCATGCCCGAGCAGCCCCCGCCCTGGACGCCCACGCGCAGGCCGTATTCGGCGGGCACGTTTTTCTCGTTCAGGATATTCCGAACCTCTTCCAGCGCGCGTGGCGTGAGGCTGATGGGAGCAAGTTTCGTGGAGACGGCCGTTGCCATAGTGCGTTCGTTTTTAGAAAAGTAAGGCGACAAAGATACGAAGCCGGCGGGGGAGTAGCGTTACTGCCGGACTGGCTTTGTTGTGGCTACAACAGCAGCAGTCAGCCGCTGGTTCAGCGAAGCCCGTTCTGCTGGCGCCGGGGGCGGGTGGCCGGAATGCCGCCGGGCGGGTAGTGCGGCATCTGCGCGGGGTGGTTACCTTCGCAGCGCATAGTCGTTTTCTGGTTTTAGTTCACCTCTGCTGCCCGTGTGGCGGCCCCATTCTGCATGAATACCACCGCTTACCTGTTTGAGCTGCTCAAAACCCTGCTGCCGGCGCTGCTGGTGGCCGGCTCTATTTTCTACCTCGTCCGGCAACACCTCGACCGGGAGCAGCAGCGCCGCCTGCTGGAGCTGCGCCTGGAAAACAACAAGGCCACGCTGCCGCTGCGCCTGCAGGCCTTCGAGCGCATCACGCTGCTGCTGGAGCGCATTACGCCCAGCAACCTGCTGGTGCGCCTGAGCAGCGCCGGCCAGACGGCCCCAGACTATCATCGGCTGCTGCTGCAGGAAATCCGGGCCGAATACGAGCACAACCTCAGCCAGCAGCTCTACATGAGCCCCGACACCTGGAGCGAAGTGAAAGCCGCCAAAGAGCATGTCCTGACGGCTATCAACAAGGCCTACCACACGCTGCCCCAGCCCCAGCAGGCCCGCGGCACCGAGCTGGCCAAGCGCATCCTCGAAAGCCTCATCACCGACGAAGTGGACCCGACCGAGCGGGCCCTACTGGCCGTCAAGCGCGAAGCCTTCGGGCTGTTTTAGGTGGCGGCATGACGATAGCCCGGCCTAGATTAGCTGCTTTGGCCGTGGCGCTGCTCGGCAGCCGCCTGTGCTGGGCCGAGGCCATGAAGAACACGTCCATGGGAGAAATTCTGTGGGCTATAGTGGTGCTGATAGCCGGCGTTCCGCTCGTTATTGCGTTTCTGATGTACTGGCTGGTGGTGTTGCTCAAAGACCAGCACCCCAGCGTGGCCGCTACCGTGCTGGTGGCGCTGAGCATCTGGTGGCTAGGCTTGTTCGTGCTTGGGTCGCGGGAGAGTCCGGCCGTTTCGGTAAACTCCGCTACGTGGCAGGTGGTGCTGGTAGTGGCGTTGCTGACGGCTGTTTGCGCCTGGGTGAGTGCTCCTTCGGCGGACGAAGACCCTGAATAAACAGAGCCAAGTGGCTCGTAGCAACCCCAAACTATGACGAAAACCCGCATTGCCGTGGATATGGATGAGGTAATAGCCGACTCCATTGCCCGGTTTCAGGAGTGGTACGCCCACGAGTTTGGGCTGGAAATGACCCTGGCGCAGCTGCGCGGCAAGAACTTCCACGACGCCGTGGCACCGGAGCACCAGCTGGCGCTGCGCGGCTACCCCAACCGGCCCGGCTTCTTCAAAGACCTGCCCCTCATGGCCGACAGCCAGCGTGTGCTGCGCGAGTTAAGCCGGCGCCACGAGCTGTTCATCGCCTCGGCGGCTATGGAGTTTCCCAACTCGTTTCTGGATAAGTACGAGTGGCTGCAGCAGCACTTCAGCTTCATTCCGTGGCGCAACGTGGTGTTCTGCGGCGACAAAAGCATCCTCAACGCCGACTTTCTCATCGACGACAACGCCTTCAACTTCGACAACTTCCGGGGTGAAGGTATCTTGTTCGACGCGCCGCACAACGCCCTGGAAACCCGCTGCCGCCGCGTGCACAGCTGGCAGGAAATCGGCGCCATCTTCCTGTAGCCAATCCTACAAAACAGAAGGCCCGACGCATTGCGCCGGGCCTTCTGTTTTTATTGAGGAACGAAAAACGACTAGGCCGTGGCGGCCAGCACGGCATCAATGGCGCGCTGGTAGCAGGCTTCGTAGCGGGGCACGATGTTGCCGACGGCGAAGGTTTCGGCGTGGGCGCGGGCAGCGTCCTTGAAGCGGGGCAGGTTGTCGTCCTGGAGCACGAACAGGGCGTTTTTCACCATGTCGGCCACGTCGCCGACGTTGCTGGTCATGCCCGTGATGCCGTGCTCGTTCAGCTCGGGAATGCCGCCGGCGTTGGTGCTGATGACGGGCACTTCACAGGCCATGGCTTCCAGCGCCGCCAGCCCGAAGCTTTCCTTCTCAGACGGCATCAGAAACAGATCCGACACGCTCAATACTTCTTCCACGGCCTCCAGCTTGCCCAGGAAACGCACGTCGTTGCTGCTGAGGCCTAGGTCGCGGCAGAGCTTCTCAATGCGCGGCCGGTCGGGCCCGTCGCCGACGAGCAGCAGCTTGGCCGGCATCTGCTGGCGCACGCCGTCGAAGATGTGCACCACGTCTTCGACGCGCTTCACGGAGCGGAAGTTGGAGGTGTGGATGAGCAGCTTTTCGCCGTCGGGGGCAATGGCGGCCTTGAAGTGGCTCTTGTCCTGCTTCTTGAAACGGTCCAGGTTGATGAAGTTCGGAATCACCTCAATGTCCTTCTCGATGGCGAAGTACTCGTAGGTTTCCTTGCGCAAGTCGGCCGAAACGGCTGTTACGCCATCCGACTGGTTGATACTGAACGTGACCACCGGCTCGTAGCTGGCGTCTTTGCCCACCAGCGTGATGTCGGTACCGTGCAGGGTGGTGATGACCGGCACGCGGATGCCTTTGGTGATGAGGATCTGCTTGGCCATGTAGGCCGCCGAGGCGTGCGGAATGGCGTAGTGCACGTGCAGCACGTCCAGCTTCTCGTTCTGCACGATGTCCACCATCTTGGAGGCCAGTGCCAGCTCGTAGGGCGGAAACTGGAACAGCGGGTAGGGCGGGATGTAGACCTCGTGGTAGAACAGGTTCTCGTTGAAGAAATCGAGGCGAACCGGCTGGCTGTAGGTGATGAAGTGCACGCGGTGGCCGCGCTGGGCCAGGGCTTTGCCCAGCTCGGTGGCTACCACGCCGGAGCCGCCAAAGGTGGGGTAACAGACAATGCCGATGTTCATGTAGCGTAGGCTTTAGCCTGCGCCGTCGCGCAGGTGGAGCGGCGGGGCAGAGCAGAAACGGGTAAGGGAGGTGTCATTCCGACCGCAGAAAGGAACCTGATAAAAGCCGGTCAGCAGGCAATTCAGATTCTTCCCTGCGGGCGCAAAGACAAAAAAAACGGCGGCAAGCTGCTCCCTCAGGAACGCCTTGCCGCCGATTGCGGAGTCAAAGAAACAGAAAAGCCGGACAACAGGTCATGTCTTTTGCAGCGACTTGTAGATGACGTCGTGGATGCGGGTGCGGATGTTGTACTGGCGCAGCTTGTTGTTGCCGGCGTCGGGGTACACCCGGTTGGAAAGAAAGATGTAGAGGATTTTGTTTTCGGGGTCCATCCAGACGCAGGTGCCGGTGAAGCCCGTATGGCCAAACGTGCTGGCCGGCGAGAGGTTGCTGGTGGGGCCTTCGGGCTTGGTCGGGTCGCCGTGGTCCCAGCCCAGGCCGTGGCGGTTGCCAGCCACGGTGCTGCGCGCAAACTCCGTCACGACGGGGCTCTGGAAGTAGCGCAGCCCGCCGTAGCGCCCGTTCTGCAGGTTCATCTGCATCAGGATGGCCAGGTCGTTGGCGTTGGCAAACAGGCCCGCGTGGCCGCCCACGCCGCCAATCATGGCTGCCGTCTGGTCGTGCACGGTGCCCTGCAGCTGGGCGCGGCGGAAGTAGGTGTCGTTTTCGGTGGGCGCGATGCACGACTGCGGAAACTTCTGCAGCGGGTTGTAGGTCATGGTGCCGAGGCCAAGCGGCTTGTAGAAGCTCTTGTCGAGGAAGTTCTCAATGGGCTCCTGCAGCAGCTTTTCGGCCACCCGCTTCAGAATGATGAAGCTCAGGTCGGAATACTCCACCGGATACTTGCCCTTGGTCTTGGGCAGCAAGCCGGAGCGCTGCACCCAGGTCCAGACCGAGTCTTCGGCCGTCTGCACGCTGTAGAGGTTGGGCGTCACTTCGTTGGTGAAGCCAGCCGTGCTGGTGCTGGCGTAGAAGGTGGGCTTGGGGCCGGTTTTGGTGATGGTTTTCTCCCAGGTCGGGATGCCGGCTTTCAGGCCCGCTTGGTGCAGCAGCACCTCGCGCACGGTCATGTCGCGCTTGTTGGTGCCTTTCAGCTCGGGCAGGTAGGCGGCTACTTTGCTGTCGAGGTCGAGCTTGCCCTGATCTTTCAGGTACATGATGGTCTGCAGCGTACCGGCCACTTTCGTTACCGACGCCAGGTCGTAGAGCGTGCTGTTGCTGACGGGCTGCTTCTTGTCGTAGGTGCAGTAGCCGTAGCTTTTGTCGAACACCACGGCTCCGTTCTTGGCCACCAGCACTTGGCAACCGGGCGCGGCCGCATACGCCACCGATTCCAGCGCAATGTTGTCGATCTGTGCCAGGACTTTGGAGTCGAGCCCTTCGCTTTCCGGCGTGGCGTAGCGCAGGCGCTTGAAGTCCGGCGTCGGCAGGCCCACGCCCGCCGTTAGCTCCGGCGTAACCGTGACCGGCAGGCGGCCCAACGCGGGCAGCGCGCCAAACAGCACCTGCGGCACCACCAGCTGCGAGGCGTAGTTGTCTTCGTAGCCGCACACCAGCGTGCGGGCGCCATCCAGGTGCTTCAAGGAGTAGGCGTTGCCCATGGCCACCACCACCGTTTTGATGCGCGGGTTAGCCTGCAGATCCTTCAGGAATTTCAGCGTGCCGTCGCCCAAACCGTAGTTGTGGGTGGGCGTGTTGTTCATGTTGTGCAGCGTCACCACCACCGTATTGTAGGGGGCGAGGCGCGGCAGAATCCGGGCAAACGTGGAGTCGGGCGCGTAGCGGTTGGCTACCGCGTACACGGGGCCGCTCTGGTACTTGCTCATGATTTCGCCCAGCGTGCTGCCCGGCCCGGCTCCGATGGTGACGGTGGCAATGCGCAGCGTGTCGAGGCGGTGCAGCGGCAGCAGGTCGTCCTGGTTTTTCACCACGGTGGTGGCGTGCTCGTAGATTTCCTGGGCCACCGTGCGGCTCTGGGGCCGGTTGAGGTTGGCCATCAGGTTGGGCACGTCCACGGGCGGCTGGTTGTTGAGGCCGGCCCAGAACTTGGCGCGCAGAATCTTGCGCACCCGCTGGTCGACATCAGCCTGCACCAGCTTGCCGGCGGCCAGATCGTCCTTGATTTTCTGGATGGCTACCGGCACGTCTTCCGAAAACAGCAGCACGTCGTTGCCGGCCAGCAGCGCCAGCGCGTCCAGCTCGCCGGGCTTGTAGAGGTTGGCCACGCTCTTCATGTTGAGCGCATCCGTAAACACGAGGCCCTTGTAGGCCATTTTCTCTTTCAGCAGCCCCGTCACGAGGTTGCGCGAGATGGTAGCCGACACCGAGCGCACCGTATCGAACAGCGGCATGTAGAGGTGGCCCACCATCACGCCCATCACGCCCGCCTCAAACGACTGCTGAAATGGGTACAAATCCACGTTGGTCAGGCGGGCCAAGTCGGAGTTGATGACCGGCAGGGCCACGTGCGAGTCCACATCGGTGTCGCCGTGGCCGGGGAAGTGCTTCACCACGGCCATGATGCCGTGGTCCTGCAGGCCGCGGATGTAGGCCACGCTGCGCTTGGCCACCTGCTCTTTGTTCTCGCCGAACGAGCGGTTGCCGATAACCGGGTTGTCGGGGTTGGAGTTGACGTCGACGACGGGCGAAAAGCTGACGTGCACGCCCAGGGTCTTCATCTTGAGGGCAATTTCGCGGCCCATCTGGTATACGTACTGCTCGTCGTCCATGGCGCCCAGCGTCATCTGCTTGGCGAAGTGCATGCTGGAGTCGAGGCGCATGTCGAGGCCCCACTCGGCGTCCATGGCAATGAGTAGCGGCACCTTGGCAGCGGCTTGGTAGCGGTTGGTGAGGTGGCCCTGCCGACGCGGGCCGCCCTGCAGAAACATCAGCCCGCCGATGTTATAGTTCTTGATCAGAAACTCGGTGTACTGGGCGTGCTTCTTGTCCTTGTTGGAGTAGGCGGCCACCATGAACAGCTGCCCCAGCCGCTGGTCGGGCGTGAGCGAGTTGAAGACGCTGTCCACCCAGTTCTGCTCGGCCACGGAGCGGGGTTTGGCCGCGTCTTCGTAGGGCACCGCGGAGGTGATGATCAGACCCGTGGCAGCGAGTAGCAGCAGTAAGAGTCTAATCCGAAATTCCTTGAGCATGGGCTCCCGTATGGTGTCTGGCGGTAAGTGGTCTGGTTGAACGCAAGCGGATTTCGCCCTACTTTTGTTCCCATTCGGGTGCCGGAAAAGCGGGGTCCGGCGGGCCCGGCCACCGCAATGGTGAGCCCCAGGCATCCGGTCATCTGCTCTACCCAACTGTGTGAACCCGGGAGCCCGGCCAACACAACACACACGAATGTTGGCCACAAACTTACGGAGAAAATCCCGGCCGTGGTTGGCCGTTCATCGAGCAAGTCCAATTGCTCAGCGGGTTAACGCCCGCCTTTTCTTTTTTCGTATCCTCTTTATTTCCCCTGAATGGCCGACATAATTCAGCTGCTTCCCGAGTATCTGGCCAACCAGATTGCCGCCGGCGAAGTGGTGCAGCGGCCGGCTTCGGCCGTCAAAGAATTGCTCGAAAATGCCGTCGATGCCGGCGCCACCCAGGTGCAGCTCATCGTCAAGGACGCCGGCAAGCAGCTGGTGCAGGTGGTAGACAACGGCTCGGGCATGAGCGCCACCGACGCCCGCATGAGCCTGGAGCGCCACGCCACTTCCAAAATCCGCACCACCGACGACCTGTTCCGTATCCGCACCCTGGGCTTCCGGGGCGAGGCGCTGGCCTCCATTGCGGCCGTGGCCCAGGTGGAGTTGCGCACCAAGCAGGCCAGCCAGGAAACGGGCACGCTGCTGCTCATCGAAGGCTCCCAAATCACCAGCCAGCAGCCTACGGCCTGCCCCGACGGCACCAGCATCAGCGTCAAAAACCTGTTTTTCAACGTGCCGGCCCGGCGCAACTTCCTCAAGAGCAACGCCGTGGAAATGCGGCACATCCTCGACGAGTTCCAGCACATTGCCCTGGCCAACCCCCAGATTGCGTTTACGCTGTTCCAGAACGACCTGGAGGTGTTCAACCTGCCGGCCGGCAAGCTCAGCCAGCGCATCGTGAGCTTGCTCGGGAACGGCTACAAGGAGCAGCTGGCGGCCTGCGAGGAGGTGACGCCGTTTCTGAGCGTGAAGGGCTTCATCGGCAAGCCGGAATCGGCCAAGAAAAGCCGCGGCGACCAGTTCTTCTTCGTCAACAACCGCTTTATCCGCTCGGCCTACCTCAACCACGCCGTGCTGGCCGCCTACGAAGGCCTGCTGCCCAAAGACGCGCATCCGTTTTACGTGCTGTTTCTGGACCTCGACCCCAAGGCCATCGACATCAACGTGCACCCCACCAAGACGGAAATCAAGTTCGAGGACGAGAAAACCGTGTACGCCATTGTGCGCGCCGCCGTCAAGCAGAGCCTGGGGCTGCACAACATGGCGCCCTCGCTGGACTTTGATGGCGACGTGAACTTCGCGCCTATCCGGCCGCTGCGCACGCCGCTGGGCGAGCTGCCCAAAAGTAACTTCGACCCCGACGACTTCCGGCCCGACGCGCTGGCTTCGGCCGCCTCCGCCGCGGCCACGCCCGCCCGCGACGCCCGCCCCGGCAGCCCCGCCCGTGCCGACAGCGGCTACGAGCGCCAGATTCCGCCCCGGCCCACCGAGCAGGCCAAGCGCGACCTGGAGGAGTTCTACAAGAGCCTCAGCAAGGTGAACGTGCCCGACGTGGAGCGCGAAGCCACGGCCAAAGGCGTGCCCGTGCCCAGTGCCGCCGCCCTCACGGCCGCTGCTGCCGCTGCGCCGCCGTTGGTGTCGCCGGCGCTGGTGGTGGGGGCCACGTCGGCGGCGGTGCCGGCCGCGCCCGAGCTGCCGCTGCGCGAGGTGCCGGCCAGCTCCGGCAACAAGGTGCTGCAGGTGCACGGGCAGTATTTGCTGGTGGCCGTGAAGTCGGGGCTGATGCTGCTGGACCAGGCCGCCGCGCGGGAGCGAATCCTGTACGAGCAGTACGCCCACACGCTGGAGCGCGAAACCGGCGCCTCCCAGACGCTGCTGTTTCCGCGCACGGTCACGTTTACGCCCCAGGATTTTGCCATTCTGCGCGAGGTGGAAGACGCCCTGCGCGGCCTGGGCTTCCGGTTCACCGACTTCGGCAAGCATACTATTGCCGTGGAAGGCATCCCGGCCGACGTGCCGGCCCGCGACGAAAAGGAGCTGCTGGAAGGCCTCATCGAGCAGTTCCGGACCCACGCCGGCCCCGTGAAGCTGGACCGCCGCGAGCAGATGGCCCGCGCCCTGGCCCGCCGCGTGGCCACCGCCGCCTCGGGCGCCCGCCTCTCCGACACCGAAATGAACACGCTGGTCGATAAGCTGTTTGCCTGCCAAGTGCCCGGCTACACCCCCGACGGCCGCCGCACCCTCGTGCTACTGGAGCTCAGCCAGATTCAGGAGTTCTTCCGCCGCTGATCTAGCGGTGTAGAGACGCGACACTTCGCGTCTCGTCGTTGAACGACCGGAACCATGCCGGCTGAACAACATCAGCAACGACGAGACGCGAAGTTTCGCGTCTCTACACCGTTTAACAAAACCCATCAGGTCAACCTCATCCGGCCAAACCGCCCGGTATAGCGTAAGGGAAGAAAAATCAGCGAAATCACTTCAATCAGCGCAAATCAGCGATTCATGTTCCGACTTACTCCCACCGTTCGCACGCTGCTCATCATCAACGTGCTGGTGTTTTTTCTGCAAAGCCAGTTTGGGTCGCAGGTGACGGTGCTGGGCGCCCTTTACCCGATTGGGTCGGTGTACTTTCAGCCCTGGCAGTTCCTGACCTATATGTTTCTGCACGGCAGCTTCGCCCACCTGTTTTCCAACATGCTGGGCCTCGTATTCATCGGGGCCTCGCTGGAAGACGTGTGGGGTCCGAAACGGTTTCTGACGTATTGGCTGATCTGCGGCGTGGGCGCCGGCATGCTCTACCAAGGCGTGCGCGCCTACGAGCTGCACCAGATGGACACCGACCGGATTGCGTTCCAGGAAGCGCCGTCGGGCGTGGCCTTCTCCAACTACTTCCACAACTACCTGCCCGAAGCCGGCGACTCCTTCTCGGCGGTAGCCGCCCAGATGCAGCGCACGCCTAACGACCAAGGGCTGATTGCCTCCGCCACGGAAACCATTCAGGCCATCTACGACCGGGCCATCAACAGCCCGGAGGCCGGGATGCTGGGGGCGTCGGGGGCGCTGTTTGGGGTGCTGTTTGCGTTCGGGTTCCTGTTTCCGCAGCAGTCGCTCATCATCTTCCCGATTCCGATTCCCATCAAGGCCTGGCTGTTCGTGACGCTCTATACCGCCTACGAGCTCTACCAGGGCATCCACCCGGTACCCGGCGACAATGTGGCGCACTTCGCGCATTTGGGCGGAATGTTGATTGGCTTCATTGTGTTGAAAATCTGGCAGCGCAACGGCACGCACTACGGCTGAGGTGCCGCATGCCTGCCAAGTTGTAGCTTCGCGTAGCCTGCCGTTCTCCTTGCTTTCCTCTCCATGAGTTTCCTTGATGACATCCGCGCCACCCTCACCCGGCGCGACAATGCCCTGAGCCAGCTGCTGCTGATCAATGTGCTGGTGTTTGTAGTGCTGCTGCTGATCCGCGTCACGCTGTATCTGGTGACGGCGGGCCGCCTCGACATCACGCTGGTGCTGGAGTGGCTGGCGGTGCCCTCCGGCCCCTGGACGCTGCTTACCCGCCCCTGGACGCTGCTCACCTACGCCTTCGTCCACACCGATTTCTTCCACATCCTGTTCAACCTGCTGAATCTGTACTGGTTCGGCTCGCTGGTGCGTGAGTACCTCGGCGACCGGAAGCTGGTGAGCCTGTATATTCTGGGGGCGCTGGCCGGTGCCGCGCTGTATCTGCTGGCCTACAACTTCGTGCCGGTGTTTGCCGGCCGCCCGGCCATGCTCTATGGGGCCTCGGCGGGCGTCACGGCCATCATCCTGGGCGCCGCCACGCTGCTGCCCGACTACACGTTCAGCATTATTTTCCTGGGCCCGGTGCGCATCAAATACATTGCAGCCGTGGTGGTTATCATCAGCATTGCAGGCATTGATGGCGGCAACCCGGGCGGCGAAATTGCCCACCTGGGCGGCGCGCTGCTGGGCTTCCTGTTCATCAAGCAGCTGCAGCGCGGCCGCGACCTGGGCCGCCCCGTGCAGGCCATCGGCGACTGGGTGGGCGGCCTGCTCTCGGGCCCGCGCCTGCGCGTGACGCACCGCGGCGGCGCGGCAGCAGCTCCGGCCGCATCGGGCGCCCGCAAAGGCACCCTGCCCAAGCCCGAGCAGGAAGACCTCGATGCCATCCTTGACAAAATCTCCCGCTCCGGCTACGAAAGCCTTTCCAAAGACGAAAAACAGCGCCTGTTCAAGGCCAGCCAGAAATAGCAGGCACTAGCTGTCATTGCGAGGAGGCACGACGAAGCAATCCTTCCTCTCCATGCGCTAAGCCTAAACTAAGCAGAAAGCCCTCCGGCGTTAGTATAGTACACTAACGCCGGAGGGCTTTGCTTTTAGGGTTGTTTTCAGCTTTGAGAGGAAGGATTGCTTCGCGCTGCTCGCAATGACAACATGCTACTGACGGCACAGGCTGAAGCCTATGCTACAGGCCTACCAGCTATAAAACCGTACCTGCTTGTTCACGAAGTCGATGGTGGTGCGGTACTGGCTCAGGAACGGGTAGCCCACGAGGCCCTGCACCGGCACCTGGCCGGGCTTGCTGTTGAGGTGGGAAATATCGGTGAACACCGTGGACTGGTTGCGGAAGGCCAGCTTGCCGCCCACCTGCAGCTCTGGCACCTGCCCGCTCACCACCGTGCGCGAGAGGTTGTCGGCGCCCTGCAGCGTGACGTTTTCCTTTTTACGCAACGTTTTCTGGAACGCGGGGGCGTATTGCTGGTCCAGCAGGTTGTACTGGGCGCCGGAGTCCAGGGCCAACTGCCAGGTCTGGCCGGCGGCGGTGGCTTCCAGTATCGGCAGGTGGCCGCGCAGCGTGAAGGGCACGCTCAGCAGCGGCGCCGGGCCGGTAGGGGCTGGGCCTGTGGGGGCGGGGTCGGGCTTGCGGAGCTGCACCTGGGCGGCGCGGTAGTCGAGGGTGAGGGCGTACTGGTCGAGCAGGTTGTAGCCGATGAGGCCCAGCAGCTTCAAACCCTTCAGCCGCTGCTCCAGGCTGGTGAGGTCCAGGGTGGGCACTTCGCGGTTCTGGAACCGGATGCCGGCCCAGTCGAAGCTCTGGGTGGTGTGGTAAGAGTAGCTGCCCATGCTGCCGTTTACGCCGCGCATACCGCCGGCCGTGGCGGTGGTTTCGCCGGGGTTGGGGGCAAACTCGCGCTGGTTGAGCATCAGGGCCGGCGCGCCAGAGTCGAGCAGGAAATTGCCGCGGCGGCCGTCTACCTCGGCTTCCACCACAATCAGGCCGTCCATCAGGCGCATGGGCACGGTTACGGCGGGTGGCGTGGTCAGGTCCAGGGTGGTGGTGGCCGTGGCAATCTTCTTCACGCTGGCTTTGGCCAGGTTCAGCTCCAGGAATTTCCCCTCGGCACTCAACAGAAAGTCGTACTCCTTCTCCGTGCCCTGGCGGGTGAACGCGCACACGTAGCGAATGTTGGCACCTTCGGGAGCCTGGCGTACCAGCCGCACGTTTTCCACGGGCCCAAAGCCGGGAATCAGCTGCGCCAGCAGCTGCGGGGTGTAGGTGGCCGGCAGGCTTCCCACCCGCGTCTCGCTGCCCAGAAACGGCTGCAGCGGCTCCACCGATTTGGTGTTGATGGCCGCCACCAGCTGGTCGAGGGGCCGAATGCCGGTGGGCGTTTGCTGGGCTAGGGTAGCGGTGGTGCCGGCTAGCAGCAGCCAGAAACTCAGGAAGAGGGCTTTCATAGATATCGTAATAAAGCGGGAAGGCAAGACACTAGCAGACGCACTGAGAGCAACAGACCGGAGCCGCAGGAGCCAGGTTGCCTGCATAGGGCCGCCCTTGGGCCGGAAGGTTGTATGGCTGTTGCGGAATCGTTGCAGAGTAGCGCGAACTACAAAGTTCGCGCTACTTCCAAACGCAAAACCGGCCGCCCTGCTTGCGCAGAACGGCCGGTTTCTGTTGGTGGCTGGAGAAGCTTAGGCCGAAGCCTTGCTCATGTTGTCCAGCGCGTCCATTACTTCTTTCACGTGGCCACGCGAGGTTTCCAGCAGCGCTTTTTCTTCGTCGTTGAGCTGCAGCTCGATTACTTTCTCGATGCCGTTTTTGCCCAGGATAACCGGAGCACCCAGGTACACGCCGTCGATGCCATACTCGCCTTCCAGCTTGATGCACACCGGGAACACGCGACGCTGGTCGCGCACGATGGCCTCTACCATCTGAGCGGCAGCCGCGCCGGGCGCGTACCAGGCCGAAGTACCCATCAGCTTCACCAGCTCGCCGCCACCGTTGGTGGTGCGGGCCACAATGGCGTCCAACTCCTCTTTGCCGATCAGCTCGGTTACGGGGATGCCGCCTACGGTGGTGTAGCGGGGCAGGGGCACCATGGTGTCGCCGTGGCCACCCATGAGCACCGCCTGAATGTCTTTGGGGCTCACGTTCAGGGCCTCAGCCAGGAAAGCGCGGTAGCGGGCCGTGTCGAGGATGCCAGCCATGCCGAACACCTTGTTGCGGGGCAGGCCAGAGGTGAGGTGGGCCTGGTAGGTCATCACGTCGAGCGGGTTGCTCACGATGATGATGATGGCGTTGGGCGAGTATTTCACCACCTGCTCGGTCACCGATTTCACGATACCGGCGTTGGTCGAAATCAGGTCGTCGCGGGTCATGCCGGGCTTGCGGGGCAGGCCGGAGGTAATCACCACCACGTCGGAATCGGCCGTGCGGGCGTAGTCGCTGGTCACGCCCACGGTGCGCGAGTCGTAGCCGATGATGGGTGCTTTCTGCCAGATGTCGAGGGCCTTGCCTTCGGCGAAGCCTTCCTTGATGTCAACCAGTACGATTTCGTTGGCAATTTCGCGGGTGGCCAATACGTCGGCGCAGGTTGCGCCCACGTTGCCAGCCCCAACTACGGTAACTTTCATCGGGTGAGGAATTGGGTGAGGGTTACGTTATAAGTGTAAAGATAGTGCTTGGTGCTTAGTGCTTAGTGCTTAGGCGGAGGTTTGAGGCCGCGCTAAGTGCTTACTGCGTATAGCTTAGGCAATTACAGATGCAGGCAGACAACATTCACCAACTTTCTAAGCACTAAGTACCAGGCACTAAGCCCTAAAATCTACATCCGCTTCACCACCAGCACCCGCTCGATGTTGTCGTTCACGCGGAACCGCTCGTCGGAGCATGGGAAGTCCTACTTACAGTTTGCGGACAATAAAATCGGCACTGTTGCTTCTCACTTCTCGGTAGGGGTTAGCTATTTATCAGTGATGCTGATTGTGTCACTATTTATTAGTTTCCACTTGCCTTTATATGTGCTCTTTGCCTTGTATTTTATAAGTATATTCTTCCTCGAACCTTTGTGAAGAATGGTGAAATTAATGGTATCTCTTTCGGTATCGTTTTCGTCGAATTCTGCTTGAAAACCCCGATACGTGCCTATCAGTGAGTTAAGCTTCCTGTCTGCTTTACTGGCCTCGATAGTCTCATCTATTATGGAAGGTGTTGAACTCGTGATTAATAAACCTGCCAATAGATAAAAGGCAAGAGCTAAAAATGTTAAAGTTGCTAGAACTAACAGCTTCGTTTTCGTTGCCATGTTTTAAATAGTTGTACGCTCCTCAACTTCCTAAGCACTAAACTCTACATCCGTTTCACCACCAGCACCCGCTCGGTGTCGTCGTTCACGCGAAACCGCTCGTCGGGGCGGAAGCCGATGACCCAGGCGATTTTGCCGTCGCCGGAGCAGAGCACCTGCACGTTGTCTTTGAGGTTGAGGGGCACTTTCTGGTCGATGAGGAAGTCGGAGAGCTTCTTTTTGCCTTTCATGCCGATGGGCATAAACCAGTCGCCTTCCTGCCAGGGCCGCACGATGAGCGGGAATTTCAGCGCATCGGCATCCAGCGCGGCTACGGCTTTGCCGCGCGGCACCTCAAAGCCTTCGGTTACTTCCTGCAGCTCCAGGCGCAGGTGCAGCCCGTCAATCTTCAGCACTTCCTGGCCGGCCTGCAGCTGGTGCGTGCCGAATTTGGTGAGGTTCTTCGGGGTGATAACCAGCTGCTCGCGGTCCTTCACCAGCCGGTGCGTCGGCGACTCGAAGCGGCGGCCGGGCTCGGCCGGGAAGGCGGCCACAATGTCCTTCACCACCGGAAAGCTGAACCCGAACAGCCGCAGCAGCTCGTGCAGCACCAGCGTGGTGGCGGCCGTTTTCTGCAGCAGCCGGATGTCGAGGTACGTGGCGTCGGTTTCGGTGCGCTGGGCCTCGGCGGCGGTGTCCTGCACGTAGCGGCGCACGATTTCCTCGGCCCCGCCCACCCGCTCGGCCGTGAACTGCAGCGTCTGGTCGAGGCTGGGGTTGATGTCGCGCAGCACGGGCAGCACCTCCTGGCGCAGGCGGTTGCGCTGGTACACGGGGCTGTCGTTGGAGGCGTCTTCGCGCCACATCAGCTGGTTTTCCACCAGATACTCAAACAGCTCAGGCTTGGCCACGCCCAGCAGCGGCCGCACGATGTGGCCGTTTTTGGGCGGGATGCCGTGCAAACCGGCCAGGCCGGTGCCGTGGGTGAGGTTGAGCAGCATGGTTTCGGCGGCGTCGCGCTGGTGGTGGGCGGTGGCCACGTAGGCGTAGCCCTGCGTCTGGCGGATTCGCTCAAACCACTCGTAGCGCAGCGCCCGGGCCGCCATCTGCGTCGAAATGCCTTCCTGCTCGGCAAAGGCCTTGGTCTGGAAGAACTCCACGAAATAGGGCACCTCGTACTTCTTGGCCAGCTTGCGCACAAACTGCTCGTCGGCATCGGCCTCGTCGGCGCGCAGGCCGAAGTGGCAGTGGGCAATGGCAAACTGCGCCCCCAGTTGGTGCAGCACGTCGGCCAGCACCACCGAGTCCTGCCCGCCGCTCACGGCCACCAGCAGCGTGTCGGTTTCGAGGGTGAAAAGCGCGTGTTCCTGGATGTAGCGGCGGACCTGGTCGAGCATAGGGGAGGGGAAGCAAGGAAATGGCAGGCCGCAAAAGTACGGCCCGGGCCGCTGTTTGCGGCTACGTGGGCTATATTGGGGCGGCGGGTTTTTTCGCCTCCTCTTTCTATGCCTGTTTTCTTCACTGCCCGGCTGCGCCCTGTGCTGCGCCGCGCCGGCCTGGGCCTGGCCCTGCTGCTGCCCGCCGCCTGCACCACCGACCCCGTGCTGCCCGCCGATTACCGCCCGCTGGTTATCGGGCACGCCGGCTCGGCGTTCCTGACGCCCATCATGCCCTTCAACCCGCTGCCGCCCAACAGCGCCGCCAGTTTGCAGCAGGCCCTGGACCGCGGCGCCGACGGCCTAGAAGTGGACGTGCAGCTCAGCCAGGACAGTGTGCTGATGCTCTACCACGATGCCAAGCTGGAGTCGTTGACGGCCGGCACCGGGTGCATCAGCGAGAAGCCGGCCGCGGAGCTGCTGCAGCTGCCCTACCGCGCCGGCCTGCCCTACGACTGGTTCCACAATGAGAAGCTGCAGACCCTGGAAAGCCTGCTCAGCCGCACCCAGGGCCAGCATCCCTACCTGCACTTCGACCTGCACCACGCCGACGCCTGCCGCCCCGACGATGCCTACTGGCGCGCGCCGGTGCTGGCCCGCGCCCTGGGCCGCCTGCTGCGACGCTACCCCTGGCCGCCGGAGCGCCTGCTTATATTGACCACCCACCAGCCCACGCTGGCTTTGCTGCGCCGCGAGCTGCCGGGCGTGCCCCTGGGCCTGGAAATCACCGACAACTTTGCCGCCGGCCTGCAAAACGCCAAAGCCGAGAAGGTGCAGGCCGTGGTGCTGAGCAAAGACCTCGTGAGTCTGGAAAACACCCGTCAGGCCCACGCCGCCGGCCTGCAGGTGGTCACGTTCGGGGGGCGCTCGAGTGGCACCGTCAAGCGCCTGCTCGGCACCCTGCCCGACGCCATCGAAACCGACAACGTGCCCGCCATGCGCGGCATGATTCCGCCGCAGTTTACTTTATAGAGTGCCGCAGTGCAGGAAAAGCCGAAAGAGCAGCGCGGGCCGCGCCAGGGCGGCCCGCCCGCAAAGTGTGGCGCCCGGACACCAGAAACGGCTTGGTGGCGTTAGGGGGCAGGTTCCGTACCTTCGCGCTGAAATGACCTTTCCCAAGCATATTTTTCTGTTGTGGCTGGCGCTGCTGCCCGCCTTTGTCCTGGCCCAGCAGCGGCCCGCTGCCCGGCCGGCTACGGCTGCCACGCCGCCCAAAGGCTCGCGCATCGAGCTGCTGCCCGGCACCCAGCGGCTGGTGGGTGGCACCTTCAACGGCGTCGAGATTCGCAAGCTGATTGGCAACGTGAGCTTCCGGCAGGGCACCACGCTGCTCTACTGCGACTCGGCCTACCAATATCTGGAGCGCAACGCCTTGGAGGCGTTCAGCAACGTGCGCATTATCCAGAACGACACCATCACCATCACCGGCAACCGGGGCACCTACGACGGCGACACCCGCAAGGCCCGCATCACCGGCAACGTGACCATGCGCGACCCGCGCATGACGCTCACCACCCAGGCCCTCGACTACGACCTGAACCGCAACCTGGCCTACTACAGCACCGGAGGCCACCTCGTCGACCCCGAAAACACGCTCGATAGCCGCTTTGGCTACTACAACACGGCCAGCAAGGTGTTCAGCTTCAAGCGCGACGTGAAGCTGGTGACCAAGGACAACGTCATCGACACCGACACGCTGCAGTACAACACCATCTCGAAGATTGCCACCTTCCTCGGGCCCACCCGCATCAAGGGGCAGCAGGGCACGCTCTACGCCGAAAACGGTACCTACAACACCATCACGCGGGTTTCCAACTTCCAGAAGAACGCCAAGATCGAGACGCCCAACTACCTGCTGGGCGGCGACCGGCTGGTGTACGACGAGGCCCGGCAGTACGGCGTGGCCACCGGCCACGTCTCCATGACCAGCAAGAAAGACAACCTCGTGATTCGGGGCGACGTGGGGCGCTACTGGCGCACGCGGGGCCGCACCAAGGTGTACGGCGCCCCGGTGATGCGCAACATCTCCGGCAAAGACACGCTCTACCTCGCCGCCGATACGCTCATCAGCCAGGAAGGCCGCCCGCCGCTGAACGCCGCCGGCGTGCTCTACGCTTACCCCAAAGCCAAGATCTTCCGTCCCGATTTGCAGGGCCGCGCCGACTCGCTCACCTACGACCGGCAGGATTCCATCATCTACCTCAACAAGAACCCGATTCTCTGGAACGAGAAAAACCAGCTCACCGCCGACAGCATGCAGATCCGGCAGCGCAATGGCAAGCTGGACCAGATGCGCCTGTATGCCAACTCGTTTATCATCGGGCAGGACACGCTGCTGAACTACAACCAGGTGAAGGGCCGCAACATGGTGGCCTATTTCCAGGCCAACTCCATAAAAAAAGTGGACGTGCTTGGCAACGCCGAGAGCCTCTACTATGCTCTTGAGGGCGACACTGCGGTGAGTGGCATGAACAAAGCCGTGTCCTCGACCATGGCTTTGCGCTTTGGGGAGGGCAAGCTGCAGACCATCAGCTTCCTCACCAACCCCGATGCCAGCTTTATTCCGCCCCATGAACTCAAGCCCGAAGATGAGAAGCTGAAAGACTTCCGCTGGCGCCCCACGGAACGCCCTACCCGCCGCATGGTGTTGGGCAAGCACTTCGCCGTGCCGGTGAAAGCCAAGGCCAAGCCGAAAGCCAAAACGCCCGCCAAAGCCAGCGCCAAACCCAAAACCACCAAGGCGCCGGTGACGCCGGCCGCGCCGGCCCGCCCGGTTCCGGCCCGGAAGTAGCCCGCCAGCGCCGTACGCGGCCATGGCGGCCGCCGCGGCCACCTCAAACCACAAACCCTTCAGCCATTCAGGCAGAATCCGTTACCTTTGCGCCCCTTATGCACTATTTCCGCCCGACCCTTTTTGTTCTGCTGCTAAGCACCCTGTTGCTTGGCGCGTGCACCGGCTACCAGAAGCTGCTCAAGAGCAGCGACGTGAACAAGAAGTACGAAGCGGCCATCCAGTATTACGAGAAGGGCGACTACTTCAAGGCCGGCACCCTGCTCGAAGACCTGCTGCCGCTGCTGAAAGGCCGCCCCGAAGCCGAAAAAGCGCAGTTCTACTTCGCCAACACCAACTTCCGGCAGCGCAACTACACGCTCGGCGCCTACTACTTCAAGAGCTTCGCCGACACCTACCCGAACTCGCAGTACGCCGAGGAAGCCAACTTCCTGCAGGCCAAGTCGCTGTTCCGCGACTCGCCGGAATGGGAGCTGGACCAGACCAACACCTACTCGGCGCTGGAGTCCATTCAGGAGTTCATCAACCGCTACCCCACCAGCACGTTCCGGCCCGAGGCCGAGAGTATGTCGCAGGAACTGCAGAAAAAGCTTGAGCTGAAAGCCTATCAGGGCGCCAAGCTCTACTACAACCTGCGCTACTACCAGTCGGCCGTGGTGGCGTTGGGCGGCTTCCAGCAGCAGTTTCCGGCTTCGGCCTTCAATGAGGAAGCCGAGTTTCTGAAAGTAAGCGCGCAGTACGATCTGGCCCGCGAAAGCGTAGAAGAGAAACAGCGCGAACGATACCTGGAGGTGCAGGCGTTCTACCAGCACTTCATCGATACGTATCCGCAAAGCCGCCGCCTGAAGGAGGCCGAGAAGATGTTCATCGACGCCCAGGCCCAGGCCGCCAAGCTCAAGCCCGCCGACCCGACGGCAGCTAAATAAATGGCTGAATTGTTGAATTGTTGAATTGCTGGTTTCTTACACACGTAACGGCCGACGTTCAACGACAACAATTAAGCAATGCAACAATTTAACCGTTCAACCCATGAAAGCACCTAACAACGTTTCTGCCTCCATCGTGACCCGCAACATGTCGGAATTCGCCAACGAAACCGGCAACGTGTACGAGTCGATTGCCATCATCTCGAAGCGCGCCAACCAGATTTCGGTGAAGCTGAAAGAGGAGCTGAACGGCAAGCTGGCCGAGTTTGCTACCACGGTTGACAACCTGGAAGAAGTGTTCGAAAACCGCGAGCAGATCGAAATCAGCAAGCACTACGAGCGTCTGCCCAAGCCCACCAACCTAGCCATCGAAGAGTTCCTGGAAGGCAAAGTGCACTACCGCACGCCGTCGGAATTCGACGAAAACGGCAACCTGCGCGCCATCGAAGGCTAAGCAGCTTCTCTGGCCCTACCGTAAAGCACGTCATGCAGAGCGAAGCGAAGCATCTCGCCAGCGTAGTAATTTTACTGCCCTGGCCGGATGCTTCGCTTCGCTCTGCATGACGCGTTTTAGCAGGGCTTCAACTACCATCCGGGAAATCCGAAAAATCCGCTAAATCCGTGATTCAGGGACGCAAGATCTTACTGGGCGTGTGCGGCAGCATTGCCGCCTACAAAGCCGCGCCGTTGGTGCGGCTGCTGGTGAAGGCCGGCGCCGAGGTGCAGGTGATTCTGACGCCCGCGGCCGCCGCCTTCGTGACGCCGCTCACGCTGGGCACGCTCTCTAAAAACCCGGTGCTGCAGGGCTTCCTGAAAGACGAGCAAGCCGGCGAGTGGCACAACCACGTGCACCTGGGCCTGTGGGCCGATGCGCTGCTGGTGGCGCCGGCCTCGGCCAATACGCTGGCCCACTTCGCCCACGGCCTCTGCGACTCGCTGCTCGATGCCGTGTACCTGTCGGCGCGCTGCCCCGTGCTGCTGGCCCCCGCCATGGACCTCGACATGTATGCCCACCCCGCCACCACCGCCAACCTGGCCACCCTGCGCCGCTACGGCAACCTCGTGCTCGACTCGCCGGCCGGCGAGCTGGCCAGCGGCCTCTCCGGCCCCGGCCGCATGCTGGAGCCCGAAGACATTGTGACGGAACTGGAGCGGTTTTTCGAGGAGTTGTCATTGCGAGCAGAGCGAAGCAATCCTTCCTCTCTTTGAGACAAGCAACCCTTACCGACAAGCCTACTTAAGTTCTGGCCTCAAGGGCTTGCCATTACCTTTAAGCATTCAGCATAGTAGAGGAAGGATTGCTTCGCTCTGCTCGCAATGACAATTTTCTATGCGTGTTCTCCTCACTGCCGGGCCTACCTACGAGCCGCTGGACCCCGTGCGCTTCATCGGCAACCACAGCACCGGCAAGATGGGCTACGCGCTGGCCGAGGCCTTTGCTGCCATCGGCGCCGACGTGACGCTGATCAGCGGCCCCACCAACCTGCCCGACCCCGCGCACCCACGCATCCGCACGCAGCGCGTGGAAACCGCCGACCAGATGTACGCCACCGCCGCCGCCCTGGCACCCACCGCCGATGTGTGGGTATTTGCGGCCGCCGTGGCCGACTACAAGCCCGCGCACGTAGCGGCCGAGAAGATCAAAAAGGCCGGCGACACGCTCACGCTGGAACTGGTAAAGAACGTGGACATTGCGGCCACGCTAGGGAAAACCAAGCGGGCCGAACAATTTTCGGTGGGTTTTGCGTTGGAGACCAACAACGAGGAAGCTCACGCCATGGACAAGCTGCGCCGCAAAAACTTCGACCTCGTGGTGCTGAACTCCCTGCGCGACGCCGGGGCCGGTTTTCGCCACGATACCAACAAAGTGACGCTGCTCGACGCGCAGGGCGAATCCCGTATATTTGAAGTAAAGCCCAAGGCCGAAGTGGCCCGGGATATTGTCGACGCCGTTCTTGCCCGCCTGCCCCGTGAAGTATAATCTGCCGCTGTCTGCTCTGCTGCTTGCCTTCGTTTCGCTGCTGGCCCGCCCCACTAAGGCCCAGGAAATCCAGGCCGAAGTGCGCGTGACCACCGAAAACGTGACCATCGCCGACCGCCAGCTGGTGCAGCAGATGCAGAACGATATGCAGTCGTTTCTAAACACCCGTTCCTTCACCAGCCAGACCTACCGGCCCGAGGAGCGGATCCGGATGCGCATTTTTGTGGGCATCACCGAAATTCCGCAGAACGGCCAGTACAAGGCCACGGCCCGCATCGTGTCGTCGCGGCCGGTGTATGGCACCGGCTTTGAAACGAATTTGCTCAGCTTCGCCGACCGCAACTTCGTCTTCAACTACTCGCCCCAGAACCCGATTGACTTCTCGGAAAACAACTTCGTGGGCAACCTGTCGTCGCTGCTGACCTTCTACGCCTACCTCACCATCGGCATCGACCAGGACAGCTTCGCCCGCCTGAGCGGCTCGCCGTACTACGACCGGGCCCGCATTGTGGTGCAGAACGCCTCGTCGCAGACCATCACCAACGAGCAGGATGACGCCTGGAAGGACGGGCAGTCGCGCAACCGCTACTGGCTGCTCAACAACCTGCAGGACCCGCAGCTGGAAGCCATCCGCACGGGCATCTACGCCTACTACCGGCAGGGGCTCGACGTGTTCATCGAGAAGCCCGAAGAAGCCCGCACCAGCATCTACGGGGCCCTGGAGGGCGTGCACAACGCCGCCATCCGCCGTCCCGGCACGCTGCTGGCCCGCGCCTTCTTCGACACCAAGGCCGACGAAATTGCCAACATCTTCCGCAGCTCACCCGATGCCGAGCAGAAGCAGCGCCTCACCACCCTGCTCACGGAAGTAGACCCCACCAACTCGGCCAAGTACCAAGCCATGCTGCGCCAGCCGTAGCACCTGTCATTCCGAGCAAAGCGAGGAATCTGGGTTGAATCAGTTGAACTGTTCCACTCAGATTCCTCGCTTTGCTCGGAATGACAAAACCTTCCTGCAAATTTTATTGGCAATTGACTAATTGAACTAGTAGCTTTGCTAAAGCTACTAGACCCGGCTGGTATGTGCCGGTCCGTAGCGCGTGTGTTTTGGCAGCTACGGCCGGGAGTCCGGCCTTCACTTGGTAGATTATGCTCATTGACCTCCGCATCCGCAACTACGCCCTGATTGAGCAGCTGCAGCTGCAACCCTCGGCACTGCTCAACATCATCACCGGCGAAACCGGGGCCGGCAAGTCCATTATGCTGGGCGCCATCGGCCTGCTGCTCGGCAACCGCGCCGACTCGCGCATGCTCTTCGACACCGACAAGAAGTGCGTGATTGAGGGCCAGTTTGATATCAGCAGCTACCAGCTGCAGGATATTTTCGAGGCCGAAGACCTCGACTACGATGCGCAGTGCATTCTGCGGCGCGAAATCAGCCCCGCTGGCAAGAGCCGGGCCTTCGTGAACGACACGCCCGTGACGCTGGAAACCCTGCGCCACATTGGGGCCAACCTTATGGACATTCACTCCCAGCATGACACGCTGCTGCTCGGGGATGCCGTGTTTCAGCTGAACCTGCTGGATCTGTACGCCGGGCTGGTGCCCACGCGGGGCCAGTACAGCAACGCCTACCGCCAGTATCGCAAGCTGGAAGCCGACCTGAAAACCCTGCAGGACCAGGTGGCGCAGGCCAATAAGGAGCTGGACTACCACAGCTTCCTGCTGACCGAGCTGGAAGATGCCCGCCTCGACAACGAGCGCCAGGACGAGCTGGAGCAGGAAGTGAAAGAGCTGGAGCACGCCGAGGAAATCAAATTCAAGCTCACCCACGCCCTGCAAAGCCTCACCGAAAGCGAGTACTGCGCCACCAGCGGCATGAAGGAAGCCGCCACGCTGCTGGGCCAGATTGCCAACTACTCGGAGCAGGCCCGCGAGCTAAAGCTGCGCCTTGACAGCTGCCTGATTGAGCTGCACGACATTGCCGACGAAATAGAAGCCGCCGAGCGCCGCACCGAAGGCGACCCGGCTCGCATCGATGAGCTGCAAGGCCGCCTGAACGTGCTCTACAGCCTGCAGCGCAAGCACCAGGTGCGCGACGTGGTGGCGCTACTGGCCGTGCGCTCCGACCTGCGCGACAAGGTCAGCTCCGTGCTCAACCTAGACCGCCAGATTACGCGCCTGCGCCGTGACGCCGACGCCGCCCTGGCCACCGTAACCAAGCAGGCCACGCGCCTCTCGGAAGCCCGACGCAAGGTGTTCCCGAAGTTTGAGAAGGAGTTGGTGGCGCTGCTGGCCGATCTGGGCATGCCCAACTCGCGCATTGTGGTGCAGCACCAGGAAGGCCCGCCCGCTACCAGCGGCATTGATGTGGTGAGTATCCTGTTCACGGCCAACAAAGGCGCCCAGCCCCAGACGCTGAGCAAGGCCGCCTCGGGCGGCGAGTTCTCGCGCCTGATGCTGTGCATCAAGTACATGCTGGCCGACAAAACGGCGTTGCCGACCATCGTGTTCGATGAAATTGACACCGGCATCAGCGGCGAAATTGCGGTGAAAGTGGGCCGCATGATGCAGCAGATGGCCAAAAAGCACCAGCTCATTGCCATCAGCCACCTGCCCCAGATGGCCGCCGCCGGCGACACGCACTACTTCGTGTACAAGGAAGACCGCGCCGACCGCACCGTGAGCCGCATCCGCCAGCTCAGCCAGGAGGAGCGCATCCAGGAAATTGCCCAGATGATTTCCGGCGCCAACCCCAGCCAGCACGCCTACCACAGCGCCCGCGAGCTGCTGGCGTTGCGCGGCGTGGAAATGGCGGGGTAAGATTTCGTTGTTCGTTTCCCGTTGTTGGTTTTTAGTGTAGTGTTATTTGTAAACTTGGGGCTGGATACAGAATGTCTTGCGCAAATGGCGGACTCATTCTGGCTGATAAGTAGCGCCTGGCTACGAAATACGAACAACGAATAACCAAAAACGAATGGCTAATAACCTGCTCGCGGGCAAAGTCGGTATCATTTCCGGCGCGCTGAACGAAGAATCCATTGCCTGGAAAGTAGCCCTGAAGGCCCACGCCGAAGGTGCCCGCTTTGTGCTCACCAATGCCCCGCTGGCCATGCGCATGGGCGAAATCAACAAGCTCTCGGAGTTGTGCTCGGCGCCCATCATTCCGGCCGATGCTACGTCCATGGAGGATTTGGAGAAGCTGTTCTCGGGCGCGCAGGAGCACCTCGGCGGCAAGCTCGACTTCGTGCTGCACAGCATCGGCATGAGCGCCAACATCCGCAAGGGCAAGCACTACGGCGAGCTGAACTACGAGTGGTACCAGAAAACCCTCGATGTATCGGCCCTGTCGTTCCACAAGATGCTGGCGGTGGCTGAAAAGCAGGACGCCTTCAACGAGTGGGGCTCGGCCGTGGCCCTGAGCTACATTGCCGCCCAGCGCGCCTTCCTCGACTACACCGACATGTCGCAGGCCAAGGCCATGCTCGAAAGTATTGCCCGCAGCTACGGCCAGCGCCTCGGCAAGCTCAAGAAAGTGCGCGTGAACACCATCTCGCAGTCGCCCACCAAAACCACGGCCGGCACCGGCATCAGCGGTTTCGATGCGTTCTACGAGTACGCCGACCGCCTCTCGCCCCTGGGCAATGCCCCGGCCGAAGCCTGCGCCGATTACTGCATCAGCCTGTTCTCGGACCTGACCCGCTACGTGACCATGCAGAACCTCATGCACGACGGCGGCTTCAGCACCACCGGCATTTCGGAGGAAATCGTGGAGCTGATGTCGAAGGCCAATTCCTAGGTTTTTCTACCTTCTCAATAAACGACAACGCCCGGCCGGTTTGGCTGGGCGTTGTTGCGTTTAAGGGGCACTGTACTCTCATCGTTGCCGATGTTGTTGACGACGGTTTTTAGGTCAGTGTAGAGACGATTAAACAGGGTAGCGCGAAGCCTTTGCTTCGCGTTTACGTTATCGCTCTACTGCAACGCGAAGCAAAGGCTTCGCGCTACAAGTTTCCTCAGAAATTCAGCTGGGCCTGCAGGCGCAGCAGGCCGCCGCGCTGGCGGTTGTTCTGCTTCTGGAAATCCTCGAAGCGGCGGTTGGAGAGCGTGTACATCGTCACCAGCTCGAAGCTCGGGAAGGGCTGCCACTCCACGCCCAGCTCGGCCTCGCGCACGGTGTAGCTGCGGGCGTCCCGCTCGTGCTTCTTGCCGCCGTCGTAGTACTGGCCGCGCAGGAAGGGGTAAAACTGCTGCCCTTTGTGCTGGAAGCGGTAGTTGAGCAGCACGTAGCCGCCGTGCAGGCGTTGCGTCTCGATGCTGTCGGTGCTGGGATTGAACTCGGGGCCGCGGCCACGTTGTACTCGGCCTGCAGGCCGAAAGGCTGCGGATACAGCACGAAGGTGGTGGCCACGCGCTGGTCGGGGTAGCGCAGATCAGGGCGGGTTTTCACGCCGCTGGATAGCTGGTCGCGGTTTACCACGTACTCGCCGGAGTACGCCTGCAGGGCTGGCTCGATAAGCTGACCCCCAATTTCGAGCGGATACGTGACGCGGGCCACCACGTGGCGCTGGTTGTTGAGCTCGGGGCGGTTGGCGGTCTGGCCGTTGAACACGCCCAGTCCCACCACGCCGTAGTCGCCGGAGCCTTTCAGGCCGTCTTTCACGAGGCGGCTGAAGCGCTGGCGCACGGCCGTCGGGGCCCAGTACAGGAAGGCGCCCAGGTCCCGCTCGTTGGAAAAGGAACTGTTAATGCCGTCACTGCGGTCCAAGGCCAGGCGGTTCTGGCTGGATTGCATGTTCTCAAACCCGAACGGAATCTTGCTCTGCCCCAGCCGCACCCGAAACTGGCTGGCTTTGTCGAGGCCCACATCGAAGTAGGCGTCGCGCAGGAGCGTGGCGTTCAGCGAGGAGCTGCCGCTGAGCGTGCTGGCGAAATCGGGCTGCAGGTAGAAGTACACCCGCTCGTGCAGCTGCCCGAAGAAGATGATGCGAATCCGGCGCAGCGAAAACCCGCCGTTGCGGCCCCACGACCGGTCGCACTGTTCGCAGGTGAGGTCGGGGTTGGTTTCCAGCAGCCGGTTGTAGCGGGCCTGCACGTAGCCCCGCACGGCTACCGTCTGGTACCACTTTTTGCCCGGGGCCGGCTCCGAGGAAACTGAGTCGGCGGCCTGACCGTGGGCCCGGCCGGCCGCCAGTAGCAACAGGATGGTTAACAGTTTATTCATGAAATGATAATGCTGGCACAAAGTGCGGCATTAGATGTTACTTCAACATGTCCGGTGTATTACGACAATGTTACCAATGCCATCTGCGCAAACCAGCCCCCACCAGCCTGAGCAGGTGGGGGCTGATTGATAGTGGGGCTTCCGGAGGACGAACTTGGTAGTTCGCCCCCCCCCCGCGCCGCATCAGTAATTTTGTTCCGGGGCGCGCACTACCAAGCCCACGCTACTCCGCCGTTTCAGGAACAGTGTCGGCCTGAGTGGTGGCTTCGTAGGTGTCGGCGTACTTGAAATCGTCGAGCCAGTAGGCGGAGCTGACTACATCGAAAACCACCGACTTGTCGGTTTTCTTCGAGGGCGTGAGCTGCCAGATGATGCTAGGAGCTTCGGGGAAGCCGGTGCCGTCGAGCTGCTCGTGGAAGAGGCGCTTGAGCAGGGTGTTGTCGGGCATACCCTGGGCTAGCAGGCGCAGCAGCGGGGCCTCGGGCTGCTGGTCGAATACGCTCAGGCCAGCGGCATCCTCGGTGGTGAGCTGCACCTGAAACTGCACGGCTTCGGCGCGCGGGAACTTGCCGTTGTAGGCGGTGTAGAGCAGCTGGGTAGCTTTGAAAAAGCCTTCGTGCTGCCCGAGCTCGGGGTTTTCTTCCCAGAGTTTCTCGGTGAGCATCTGGTGGGCCAGGTTTTCGATCTGGCCGGCGGTGAGCTGGTCCTCGAACAGATACTCCAGCACCAGCTGGGCGGCTTCGGTGGGCTCCAGGTCGGTGAGGGCCATGTGGGCCATGTCGGTCAGCTCGTTGGCGGCTATGTCGTCGGGGTTGTCGTAGCCGGTTTTGGTGAGCAGGGCCTTATAGTCGGCTGGCTCCCAAGAGTTGGGCAATTGAGTGAGGGTATCGAAGGTGAGGCGTTCTACGGTGAACTTCTGCATGCGGAAAGACTAAATAGACTACGCGGCGCAGGCGCGCCGCTGTTCAGCTTGTATACGTTGGCCCGCGGTAAAGGCTGGGTTAAAAACCGCAAACCGGCCCCAACAGCGCCTGGCAGCGTGGTTGGGGCCGGTTTGGGCGAAGTAGAGACGCAATATTTTGCGTCTCGTCGTTTAACGACTGGCGCTGCACTCGTTAAACAGCGTCAGCAACGATGAGACGCAAAATATTGCGTCTCTACAGCGTTCTAACTATGGAATCAGGCGGTCGGTGCGGAGCTGCTCGAACAGGTCGAAAAAGGAATCTTCGGTGGACTGGTAGGCCAGGAAGCCGCGCTTGCGGCTGTTGGTCATGTCGGTCATCACCTCAACGGGGCGGCCCAGGTCGAGGTCGGTGTGCCAGGGGGAAGCGAGGCGGTCGAGGGCCGGCTCCTGCAACTGGTGCCGCTCGGCAATGTCGCGCCACACGGCGGCATCCTGGCTGAGCTCGGCTTCCAGCGGGTGAATGGTGCCATCAAAGCCCACGGCTTCCACCCCAAACCACGCGGCCAGGCGCGGCCACAGCCAGCTCCAGCGGAAAACGTCGCCGTTCACGATGTTGAAAGCCTGGTTTTTGGGCGATTTCGGCAGTGGCGGCCCAGCGTAGCTGCTGGGCGATGATGCGGGCGTCGGTGACGTCGGAGAGGCCGTTCCACTGGGCCGCGGAGCCGGGCCAGCGGAAGGGGCGGCCGGTTTCCTTGCAGATGCTGGCGTACACGGCCAGAGTGGTGCCCAGGTTCATGAGGTTGCCCACGGCCTTGCCGATGATGGTGTGCGGCCGGTGGATGCTCCAGGTGAATCCGTCGCGGGCGGCGGCGGCGTACACCTCGTCTTCCTGGGCGTAGTAAAAGTTGTCGAGCGGGAGGCGGGGCTGCTCCTCGCGCAGCGGCGTGGGCGGCGGGGTGCCCCCACTCACGTAGGCCTCAAACGGTCCCAGATAGTGCTTCAGGCCCGTTACCAGCGCCACATGCTGCACCGATTTTTTTGGGGCCAGGGCGTCGAGCAGGTTGCGCACCATCAGGCTGTTGACGCGGATGTTCTCGGCCTCGGTGTCCTGGCGCATCCAGCTGGTGATAAACACGTGGGTAGGCGCGAGGTCGGCCAACGCAGTCTGCAGGCTGGCAGGGTTCAGCAAATCGGCGGCGACGGGGTGCAGGCCGGGAACGTCGTCGGGGCGGGGCGAGCGGGCCAAGCCATAGGTGGGCCAGTCGTGGGCCACCAGCTCGCGGGCCAGGTTGCTACCGATGATGCCGCTGGCACCTACTACAAGGGCTATATTCTTCATGAAAGTTGAAATTCGGGGAGGGTGCATGCCGGGTGATGTACGGCACAAGGTGTTATAACAGCCGAAGGCAGCAAGTGTCCCGCGGGTGGTGCCTGTTTCGCGGCCCGCGCCCAAAAAAAGCCCGGCCTTTGCGGGGCCGGGCTCTTGAAAAAACTGTGCTGAATGTGCCTATTTCGCGCTTTCGTCGCCGTCGATGGGTTGGCTTTCGTTGTGCACTTTGGCGGCAATCAGGCCATCGGGCAATACGTTGCTGGCCGTGACCTGCACCTTGTTCATGAAGCCGGAAATAACCCGCTTCTCGCCGGCCATCAGGGCCTTGTAGCCGTCTTTGGCTACGTCGGCGGCGGGGGCCATACCGCTCTTTTCGGCCACGTTCTTGGCGCGGGTCATGTCGGCTTTCTCGAAGAAGTCGGTATCCGTGAGGCCAGGCAGCAGGTTGGTGATGGTGACGTTGCTGTCCTTATTTTCCTCCTGAATCGACTCGGTGAAGGAATTGACGAAGGCCTTGGTGCCGTGGTACACCGCCTGCAACGGGCCGGGCAGCTCGCCTGCAATGCTGCCCACCAGCAGAATCTTGCCCTCGTTGCGGGCCTTCATTTCCTGCAGATACAGCTTGGTAAACACCAGATAGGCCCCGATGTTGAGCTGCACGATGTCCAGCTCGCGCCGGATGTCGGTGGTGTCGAAGGTGCCGTACTGGCCCTGGCCGGCGTCGTTTACCAGCACATCCACCTGCTTGCCGCTGGCCTTGATTTCGTTGTAGACCTCAAATGGGGCTTCGCGCTCGAACAGGTCTTTGGCAATGGTGGTGACTTCGATACCGTACTGCTGCTGCAGCTCCTGGGCCGTCTGGCTGAGTTCCTGCGCGTCGCGGGCGACGATAATGAGGTTGTATTTGTCCTGAGCGAAGCAGTTGGCCAGCTCCCGGCCGATGCCGCTGGTGCCGCCGGTGATAAGGGCTGTTTTGGAGGTAGTTGCCATAAAATTGGGAAGGATGGGTTAGTGTATGGCTAACGAATCCTTTCCGCGGGCGGTTATGGTCGGGCTTGGGAGGTAGCGGCTGCTGAGCTATTTCTGTTTGATATAGAGCAAAGTGGACTGTCCCGACGGCCCGTATTTATCGTTGAGCAGAAAGTAGCCGCCCCGGTAGGCCGCCAGTCCTTCCCAGTTGTAAGTCATGTAGGAGCGCGGCAGCTCCAGCAGCGGCTCCCAGCGCAACTTGCGGCGGCGGTAGCGCAGGCTGACCAGGCGGCAGTAGTTCTGGTAGCGGCCGGCGCTGTCGAGCACCAGCCGGGAGCTGGCGTCGGTGGGAGCGGGGCGGTACACGCTGTCATCGGGGCCGTTGAAGAAGTAGTTGATGGCGGTGTAGCGGCCACGGCCGGTACGCACCATGTCCGTCACCCGAAACGGCAGCGCCGCCACGGGCACCGACTGCACTTGCGTTGGCCGGGTGGCGGCAGCGGGCAGCAGCAGAGCCTTGTTATCGGGTGGAAAGGCGTTGTACTCAAACAGCAGCAGCAGGTGCCGGCGGTAGCGGGCCAGGGCCTCGAAGCCGGCGTTGTACACGTGCGCGCCGTTGGGCAGAGCGGGCTTGGCCAGCGTCACTAAGTAGGCCGGATCTAGCTGGATGGCCGTGTGGGCGGCATCGAAGCGGCCCTTGATCAGGTAGCAGTAGGGCGCAGCCGTGGCCGTCTCGACGGTGAAGTACAGTTCGCCATTCAGCACCGTCAGGCTTTCCAGCCCTTCGTACACCTGGCCCAGGCTGTCGATGCGGGCCCGCAGCTGGTCGAGGCCGCGGATGGGGTACTTGTGGTACGGCAGCTCCCGGGGCTGCCCGGTGAGCTGGCGGTTGAGGCTGGCCAGCGGCAGGCCGTATACCTTGGCTTCGGCCTGCTCCTGCAGGCGGCTTTCGGAGAGCAGCAGCAGCTCACGGCCGTGTAGGTACAGGCCGGAAAACTGGTTGTTCTTATCGGCCAGCTCCGGCGGCAGCGCAATGGTCTGGGGCGGGCGGGCAGTGGGTTGGGCGGTGGCAAAAGCGGCCGGCAGCAACAGCGCAGGTAGCAAACGGTACTTCATCAGGCAGGAAGCGGATAAGCCGCCAAAGGTACGGTGCCGCCCGTGTCGGCCAGCCACGTCGTCAGCTCCTTTTACCCCAGTACAATCTGCTTGGGGTGCATTTCCACGGCGTAGTCCTCTATCACCTGCCGCAGAATCTGCATGTCGCGGGGGCAGCAGCGGGCAAATTCCTCCCAGTTCGTGAGCGTCAGTACGGGCGGCATCTCCACAATAGCCACGATGGAGTCCCAGAAGGCGTCCCAGCTCGGGCCATACCATTCCTCAAAGCCCAGCTCTTCTTTGAACAGCTGGTGAATGGCGGCTTTGCTGGTGATGCCGGTGAGGTCGAGGGTCATGGGCTAAATGTAGCGCGAACTTTGTAGTTCGCGTCCCCGCGCCGTTCGGGTGATTTCGTTCTGGGGCGCGAACTACAAAGTTCGCGCTACTGTGCCGTTCGGGTGATTTCGTTCTGGGGCGCGAATTACAAAGTTCGCGCTACTGTGCCGTTCGGAGAATTTCGTTCTGAGGCGTGAATTACAAAGTTTGCGCTACTGCGCTGCCGTACGTCAGGATTCCGGCCAGTAGGTATAGGGCCATTGCTCCCAGCTTTCCACCAAGCCGGCTTTTACCGGGTTATTGAGCACGTAGGCAATTACGCGCTGCATCTCGTCGCCGCTGCGCACGAGGTGGTCGTAGGTTTCGCGCTGCCAGAACTGGCCGGTGCGCCCAGGTGCTTGTTGGCCTGCAAAGCCGTGTAGCCTTTGATGCGTTGCAGCGTTTCAGCCAGTGCCGGCGCCCCATCTTCCAGCGACACAGCCAGATGCACATGATTGGGCATAATGCAGTAGCAGCGCAGGTAGTAGGCTATTCCGTTGAAATGCCGCAATGAACCGCCCACCAGATTGGCTATTTCCGGGTGGCGCAGCCACGTAGCGCCGTGAGCCGCTTCGTCCAGCAGCTGATCAAAGCGACCGAAGTAGCGGCGCTGCCCGGCGTAAGTAGCTTCCGGTAAGTGGTTTTCTCCCGTGAGAAACTGAGCCCGCAGGCGCGCAATGGTGGCAGCAGGCAATGAATCGGCCAGTCTGAACGTCAGGAAAATATCGGAGCCCGGCGGCAGGCGGTGCGGCAGATTGCGCTCATAGTACAGCAGATTGCTCATTCGATAACAGAATAAATAGCTGATCGAAAGATAGTAGCGCGAACTTTGTAGTTCGCGCCCCAGAACGAAATTATCCAAACGGCACAGTAGCGCGAACTTTGTAGTTCGCGCCCCGGAACGAAATCACTCGAATGGCGCGGGGGCGCGAACTACAAAGTTCGCGCTACTACCCCGCCGTGTCGCCCACTTCGTCCTCGTCGTCTACCATTACCCGGGCCAGCTTCTCGATATTCAAACTTCTAGCGGAGGCGTCGAAGATTTCGCGGTAGGTGCCGCGCAGGTCGTAGAGCTGCTCGTGGGTGCCGCTTTCCACCATGCGCCCCTGCTTCATCACGTAGATGCAGTCGGAATCGACAATCTGGGCGAGGCTGTGGGAGATGATGACTACGGTGCGGCCCTGCTTGATGGCGTCGAGGGAGTTTTTGATCTGCTCGGTGGCAATGGCGTCGAGGGAGGCGGTGGGCTCGTCGAGGAAGATGATGGGCGGGTTTTTCAGGAACAGCCGGGCAATGGCAATGCGCTGCTGCTGCCCGCCCGAGAGCTGCTGGGCGTCGGACTGGTAGCCATTGGGCAGCTCCATGATTTGTTCGTGCAGGTAGGCCTGACGGGCGGCAGCCTTGATCTGGTCGAGGGTGGCATCCATCACGCCGTAGCGAATGTTTTCCTCGATGGTGCCCTTGAAAATGTGGTTTTTCTGCAGCACCAGCCCGATTTGCCGGCGTAGGGCGTGGGTGTCGTAGTCGGCCAGCGGGCGGCCATCGAGCAGCATCCGGCCCGAGTCGGGGGCGTAGAACTTGCAGAGCAGATTGATGATGGTGCTCTTGCCGGCCCCGCTCAAACCCACCAGCGCGGTGGTTTTGCCGGCCTCGATGGTCAGGCAGACGTCGTGCAGGGCCTGGGTGCCGCTGGGGTAAGTGAAGTCCACGTTGCAGATGTCGAAGGTGCCCTGCAGGTGGTCGGGCAGGAGCGGGCCGGTGGGCTCCACGGCGTCCTCGGCATCCAGAATGTCGAAGAAGCCCTCGGCGTAGGTGAGGGCGTCGTTCATCTCGTCGTAGATGCGGTGCAGCTGCCGGATGGGGGCCGACACGTTGTTGAAGAGCAGGATATGGAACATGATGGCCCCGATGCTGATCTGCCGATCCAGCACCAGGTAGGCCGTCAGGATGATGATGAGCACGACGCCAATCTGCTCGGTGAAGGTTTTGAGGCCGTCGTAGAGGAAGTTGGTTTTGCGCGTTTCCAGCTGGGCTTCCTGCAGGTTCTGCTGCACCCGGGTCTGCTTCTGCTCCTCGTAGTCCTCGCGCACGAAGCTCTTGATGACCACCGCCGAGTCGATGAGATTCACGAGGCCCTGGCTGCGGGCCTCGCGCAGGCCGCGCAACGCCCGGCGGGTGCCGTTGAGCTTATCGGCCTGGCGGTAGCTCAGCCAGAAGTACACCGGCAGCACCGCCACCGCCACCAGCCCCACATACAGGTTGTTGGCAAACATCACCACCAGGGCCACAATGGAGTTGGCAAACAGCGGCAGAATATCAATAAAGAAGTTCTGCACCAGCTTCATCAGACTCTCCACGCCCCGGTCGATGCGGGTCTGGAGCTTGCCGGTCTGGTTGCCGCTGTCGGAGTAGAAGCCGAGCTGGTAGCTGAGCACCTTGTGCACCGCGTCGCGCACCAGCGTGCTGGATACATTGATGCGGATTTTCTCGCCGTAGAACTTCTGCCCGAACTGGATGCCGGTGTTGATGATTTCCTTGCCCAGCAGCAGCCCGCTCACCAGCAGCAGCAGCTCCGCGCCTTCGGCTAGGCCTTGGTTGCGGTCGAGCAGACCCTGCACCGTATCCACGGTATAGCGCAACACAAACGGGTTCACCTGCGCCGCCAGCGAGCCCACCAGCGTGAGGAGCAGCGTGGCAAGTACGAGTCCCCGGTACGGCCGCACGTACGGCAGCAGGCGCTTAATAATTTCCCAAAGACTCATGCAGGCAGCGGCTAAGTAAACAGTAGCCGGTTAGACGAGCGGGGCGTGGGTGGGGTTATTTTCAGGAAAAAGGAAACTGCTCACTTATTTCAAAAACGCATTCAGTGCGAGACGACAAAAAAGAGGCTGCCTTTTTGGTATGCGTGCGTTTTCTCCGAATAATAAATGGATAGGAGGCTATCCGGGCGAATAAGGTAATAACCAGACTCGCAGGAATAGCCCGGGGCCTTTGGGCAAGGAATGGTTTTCCTGCTGCGCGGTTTACTGCGGTAATCGACGGTGAAAACCTTCTGCTTCCATAAAATCAGGGTGTCGCCTTTGATTTTATACATGCCTTCGGTCCGGAGGAGGGGAGTGGCGCTGGTTGGATATTGTATTTCATGGTAAGCATTGCGCTTCAGCACAAGCTTGCTCTGGAAAGTATGCGAGCCGCCTGGGTTATAAGTGCTGTAATAGATTTTTGGCAGCGGCAGTTTTTCTGTGGGAAATGCTGCCAGTATGAGAAACTTGAGAGCATAGAAGAGATGAAGCATAGTTAGTTATTTGCCTTGAAAGTATGCGGCGAATGACACTTTTAGACACTCATGCAGTATCGGTTACGAGAAACCGACGTTACCCTTTCCGCCCCGGTTTCTTCAGAAACGAAATGAGGGCCGGGAAATAATGCTGCGGGTCGTCCCACATGGCAAAGTGCGCGCCTTCGGGGCAGATGTACACCCGGCTGTTGGGTATTTGCTGGTGCATGGTGTCGTAGGCCGAAGGCGGGATGAAATCGTACTGTGCGCCCAGCAGCAGCGTGGGCGTGCGGATGGCCGATAAGCGGGCGGTGAAGTCCCAGGTGGCCATGTGCTTAAACATTGGCAGCCGGTCGGTGCGGTTGATGTGGGCGAGGTTGCGCTTGTAGGGTTCCGGCTCCTGCGTCAGGCGCATCATGTGGCGGCGGAAAAACTCGTCCTGCACTGTTTTGGTGATGAGCGGGTACATCTTGTTGTCGCCCTGCAGGCTGTCGGTGGGCACCTGGCGGCCCCTGGCCGCGGCCTGGTCACGAATGATATCGGCGTAGAGGCCGAAGCGGTGCTTGTTGTAGATGGGCGCGCTGTATCCCATATCCGAGATAATGAGGCCCTTGAGGTGCTGCGGATAGCGCACGGCGTATTCTTGGGCCAACAAACCGCCCCAAGAGTGGCCCAGCAGGAAAAAGTGGTCGAGTCCCAGCCCCTGCCGCACCTGCTCCACTTCCTCCACAAAGCGGTTTATCTGCCAGATGCTGGTGTCCTTGGGCTGGTCGGAGTGGTAGGAGCCAAGCTGGTCGTAGAAGTAGATTTCCACGCCTTCCTTGGTCAGGTACTCCGGGAAGTTCTCAAAGTACTCGTGGCTATTGGCCGGGCCGCCGTGCAGCAGCAGCAGCTTGATGCGGCCCTTGCCCACCTTCTGGGTCCAGACTTTGTACTTGCCATCGACGGTGATCATGCGCACGCCGGGGGCCTGCATTTTGGCGGTGTAGCTGCTGTCTTTGGCTTGGGCGCGCAGTGCGAAAGGGGCCAGCAGCAGGGTTAGGGCTAGCAGCAGACGGTGATAATACAAGCGGATAGCAGAAAAGAGAGCGTAGACGGATAGTCGGCCACAATAGGCCTCAGAGGCCTTAAGATGCGGAAAAATCCGGAGCCGCCTAGGCTCTCAGGCCGCCATGAAGGACTGCAGCACCGTCAGGGTTTCCAGCGGCGCACTCACGTGGGGGCAGTGCCCGCTGATGGGCAGGGTCACTAGGGTGGCTTGCGGAATGGCGGCTAGCAGGTAGGAGCCTACTTCCAGCGGTGCTACCAGGTCCTGAGCGCACTGCACCAGCAGGCAGGGGGTAGTCACCCGTTCCAGGTCATGCCGGTTGTCGGAAGTGAAGGTGACACGCGCGAACTGCTTGGCAATGAGCTGATCATTCTTGCAGATGCGGTGCGAGAGTTCCATTACCAGGGAGGGCTGGTCGGGCGTGCCCATGACAAAATGCGCAAACGAATCGGCCCAGCCCACAAAGTCCGTTTCCATGTACGCCAGCATGGAGTCGATATCGGTTTGCTCGAAGCCACCGTGGTAGTCGGGGTGGTTGGTGTAGCACGGCGAGGGGCACAGCAACAGCAGCTGCCGAAACAGGTCGGGCTTCTCAATGGCGGCCAGCATACAGATCATAGCTCCTACAGAATGGCCAATCAGCGTGACCTGGCTGAGCTTCAGGTGCCGGCAGATATCCAGCAGATCCTGCGTATAGCCGGCCAGCGAAGCATATTTCTCCGGCTCATAAGCAGCAAAATCGGCGTCGCCGGCGCCCATCTGGTCGAAGAGCACCACGCGAAACTGCTTGGCTAAGGTAGGAGCCACAGAATTCCAGATGCTTTGGTCGCAGCCGAAGCCGTTTACGAGTACTAGTGTGCGCGCCCCTCGCCCCAGAATACGTACATTATTGCGTTTTAAGATGTCCATAATATCGGTCTATAGCTCTTCAGCACTGACTGTTACGGCGCTTTTCAGGGTAAGTAAGGGATTCTATATATAAAATTAAGGATGGTAAAATCGGGAATTCGGCGGCTGGCATAAGCCGACATCCAATTGACGCCAGACAGCCCTTTTAAAAAGGATGCAGCAGGCTGAGTGACTTCCAGAGTGGGGAACTCAACGGCTGCAAATGCGCTACAGGCAGTAAAAAAAATCGGCCGGTATCAAATTGGGAACACAGGGGCGCAGGGGACGTGTAGCCGACAGCCGTTGCACAGGCCGCCGTCTTTCATGACGGTGGCTTGGTAGGCAGTGGACTCCGGGAAGAAGATATTCTACCTTGGCGCAACGCCCACCGGTTTGCCGGGACTATTAGATGCCAAGTCCTTTCTATCATCACAGTCAACCCCCATATGACGACATTGCGCTACCTGATCCTGGCCGGCTCGCTGGCTGCTGCCATGCCCACCCTGGCCCAGCAGGGCACCAAGGCCGACCCGGCCGTGCTGGCCAAAATCAAAGACGAGGGTCTGAACCGCTCGAAGGTGATGGAAACCGCCTTCTATCTCACCGACGTCTGTGGCCCACGCCTGGCCGGCTCCGAAGGCCTTAGCCGCGCCCATGCCTGGACCAAAAAGCAGCTCGCCGACTGGGGCCTCACCAACGCTGAAGTAGAGCCCTGGGGCACCTTCGGCCGCGGTTGGGACATCGAGAAGTCGTACGTAGCCATGACGGCGCCCTACTACCACACGCTCATCGGGGCGCCCAAAGCCTGGACGCCGGGCACCAACGGCGCCCTCAAGAAGCAGGTGGTGGTGGTGAAGGCCACCACCGAAGCCGAGTTAGACAAGTACAAAGGCCAACTGCGCGATAAAATCGTACTGCTGGATGTAGCCAATCCACCCAAGCCCAGCTTCGAGCCCGATGCCCGCCGGCACTCCGACGCCGACCTGAAAAAGATGGCCGACTTCCGGCCCGAACCGCCCACCGCCACGCCCGACGCCACCGAAATGGAGAAGCGCATGGCCCAGCGCCGCACCCAAATGGCGTTGCGTACCAAGATGTCGGAGATGGTGCTAAGCGAAGGCGCCGCAGCCATCCTGAGTTCCCGCGGTGGCTCCGATGGTACGTTCTTCACCAGCAACGGCGCGCCCTACGCCGCCGATGCCAAGCCGGTGCTGCCCGAGCTGGAAATGGCGCCCGAAGACCAACTGCGCCTGATTCGGCTGGCCGATGCCGGTATTCCGGTGGAAATTGAGCTGGAAACCCGCACCAAATTCCAGACGCAGGATCTGAAAGGTTACAATGTGGTGGCCGAAATTCCGGGCACCGACAAAAAGCTGAAAAGCGAAGTGGTGATGCTCGGCGGCCACCTCGACTCCTGGCACGCCGCCACCGGCGCCACCGACAACGCCGCCGGCTGCGCCATCATGATGGAAGCCGTCCGCATTCTGAAAGCCAGCGGCGTGCAGCCGCGCCGCACCATCCGGATTGCGCTGTGGGGCGAGGAGGAGCAGGGCCTGTTCGGCTCGCGCAACTACGTTAAAAATCACTTTGCCGACCCGGCTACCATGAAGCTGCTGCCTGCCCACGAGAAGCTGGCCGCCTACTTCAACCTCGACAATGGCGCCGGTAAAATCCGCGGCGTCTACGCTCAGGGCAACGAAGGCGTGGTACCCATCTTCCAGGACTGGCTCAAGCCTTTGGCCGACCTGGGCGCCACCACCGTTACGCTGCGCAACACCGGCGGCACCGACCACCTCTCGTTCGACGCCGTAGGGTTGCCCGGCTTCCAGTTCATCCAGGACCCGCTCGACTACGGCACCCGCACCCATCACACCAACATGGACACCTACGAGCGCCTGCCCGCCGACGACCTCAAGCAGGCCTCCGTGCTGGTAGCCTCCTTCGTGTACCAGGCTGCCATGCGCGACCAGAAGCTGCCTCGCAAGCCCCTGCCCGCCGCCAAACCCGAGCAGCGGATGTAGCGAGAAGGTGAAACAGCACTGGCATCCTGAGTGAAATGACGGATGCCAGTGCTGTTTCACCACTTCACTTTACTACTGTACCACCAGCTTCTGTGTGGCTTTGCCGGTGGCATTTACTATCTGAATCAGGTAGAGGCCACTGCTGAGCTGGAGGCCATTGTTCACCTGCACCGTTGCACCGAAGGCCGTGGTTTGCCAGACAGTCCGGCCTTTGGCATCCAGAATCTGCACCTGCGAAGGCGTGGCTAGGGACTGGTTGGGCAGCTGGATGGTCAGTGGCCCCGCCACGTAGGGGTTGGGGTACGCGGCCAAATCTGCTGAAGTGGTACCAGTGTTCATAGCCATGATAGTGGCGGCGCGGGCACTGCCGGCCGGCGTTATCCGGATCCAGTTGAGGTTCCAGCCAGCAGTTTGGGCAAATACGCCGAAGTTGTACGTGCCCGCATTCACATATACCGTCCGGGAAACCGTAGTCCAGTTTTGCCAGCCGCCGGTGGCCGGAATAGCTGTGTTACCCAATTGCACCGCACCCGCATTCAGATCCGACGACAGGGTGCCGCCTGAAGGACTGGCCACGCGGTACTCCAGAAGATAGTTGCCCGACGTTGGGAAGTTTACGCTGTTGTAAGCCAGCCAGTCTCCGGCGTCCACGTAGGCCACGTTCTGTCCGCCGCCGGCATCGGTAGTGGTTTCCAGCTGCACGCCGTTCATGGCCGAGTAGCTTTCCGCCTGAATGGTTTTGCTGATGGCTGCGGTGGTTTTCTGATACACCCGCACGTAATCCACATACATGGTGGCGGGGAGCTTGCTCTCGTCCACCGTCTGGCCCGGCCAGTTGCCGGCTACGGCCAGGTTCAGCAGCAAAAAGAAGGGCCGCTGGAATTCCTCGGTGCCGCCGGCGTTGTTGCTGATGTTGATTTCGTGGTACTTCACGCCATCCACAAACCAGCGGATGTAGGTGGGCTCCCACTCCACGGTGTACACGTGGTACGCATCGGGGGAGGTGATGATGTTACCGCCGTACTCGGCGTGGCCGTTGCTGTCCCAGTGCACAGTGCCATACACCTTGTTTTCGGCGTTGATGTGCTCCATCACGTCGATTTCGCCACAGGCTGGCCAGCTCACCGTGCTGATGTTGCTGCCCAGCATCCAGAACGCCGGCCACAGGCCCTGGCCCAAAGGGAGTTTCATGCGGGCCTCAATTTTGCCGTACTTGAACTCCTTGGTGCCCTGCGTTTTCATGCGGGAGGAAGTGTACGGGTAGCCGCCCACGTTTTCCTTGCGGGCCGTAATCTGCAGGATGCCGTTGGCAACGGTGGCATTGGCGCGTTGGTAATACTGCTTCTCGTTGTTGCCCCAGCCGCCGCCGCCGGTTTCAAACACCCAATTAGAGCTTATGCCAGAGGTAAATTCATCGGCCCAGACCTGCTGGTAGTTTTGGGCCTGGGAGGTAAAGGAACCGAGTACGCACAAAGCGGCGGCTCCTAGCAGGGAGGTAAACGCGTGTTTCATTGGTTGTGTGGGATTTGGTGGATGAAGAGCAGTGAAAACGCCCGGGTCGGGCCTAAACCGCCACGCCGGCAGGGCAGTAGGGTACGCTAAGGTTTCATTCATTTTTCAACAAATGCAAGCCCCGCGTAGGCAGGTAATCTGCGCCTGATGAAGGAGTTATACGCCTACTGCACAATGCCAAAACTGCCGCAAACAGGCAAAAAAGAGGCCCGCGCAGCGGGAGAGCTGGCGGGCCGGTGCGGCTAAAAAACAGAAAAAAATCAGCCTTTGTAGGCGGTTAACGGGTTATTGAATTGCCTGCTGTGGAAGTATATCCCGTAACTCGGCAACCATACATACAAGCGCCACTTTATCAGCAGGTGCTTATAAGTTCCGTTCGAACAGTCGATATGCTGACGGTTGTAGCGTCGCAGGTAGCTAGGGGTTTCTGGCTGGCTTAGTGGTGCAGAGAGGAAGCACCTGACTGCTGCCCTGTTGCGTTTTCCACCACGTAAAATCGGTTTCGGTATTTTCATCGACAGCGGCGACAGTAGCCGTCGGAAACGTAGGCAGCGGTCGGACGTGCTCCGTAAATTCGTTCGGCAACCGTACCGCATAGTGCGTCAGGTAATGCAGCAGGCTCTCGGGCCAATAATAAATGCCATCACTATAGCCGCTGATATGCAGATCGTGCCTGCATCCCAACAGGTATATCTTCATACCCATTCAGTAAGGCAGCACCCAGCCCTGCCGCAGATGATGCAGAGTTGCCAGGCGCTCCATCTTCGGCCAACTGACTTCCACAAGGCAGGCTACATCCGGGTATTCGTTAGAAGCTGTTTAAGTTAGCGCGTAGCTTTGAAAATGCAACAGAAGCGGTACAGCTCGGATATAACGGAACGGCAATGGGCGAAACTGGCCCCGCTTTTTGTGGTGCAGCGCACCAGTAAGTGGCCGCTGCGGGCGGTAGTCAATGGCATCTTCTACGTGCTCAAGAACGGGTGTGTATGGCGCGACGTACCGGCGGACTTTCCCCCTTGGCCTACGGTGTACTACTATTTTACCAAGTGGAGTGCGGATGGTACGTGGCAACGCATCAGCACCTGCCTGACGGTGGAGGTGCGCGAACGGGCAAAAAAAACCGCCCAGCCCACGGCCGCTATCCTCGACAGCCAAAGCGTGAAGAACACGGCTACCAGCACGCGCCATGTGGGCTACGACGCGGGCAAACGAACGAAGGGGCGCAAGCGCTTTTTCCTCGTGGACACGTTAGGCAACCTGCTGGCTTGCTGCGTGGTCGGGGCGAACTGCCACGACGGGGCCACCGCCGCCCGGCTGTGGGACGCGCTGGCGGTGGGCAACGAGCTACTCGACCGGCTGCAGACCGTGTTCGTGGACGGCGGCTTTGGTCGCCGCTTTCGCCAGCACTTGGCCCAACGCGGCCTGCAAGCTCAGGTGCCCAGGGGCGTAGTCGTGGATAAAGGCCGGTTTTTCATCCATGCTAGGCGCTGGGTGGTCGAACGTAGCATTGCCTGGGCCGGCACCAACCGCCGCTTAGCCAAAGACTACGAACGAAAAACCCAACACGCCACAGCTTGGCTCTGCCTGGCAAACATCCGACGACTTACCAAGCTAACTTAAACAGCTTCTTAGCAGACTGCGCTATGCACTTACGCCAGCCAACCCGGCTGCCATCACCCCAACTGTTCTTTGAAGAGCTTGAGAGTCCGGTCCCAGGCCAGCTTGGCGGCTTCGGCGTTGTAGCGAGCGGGGGAGGAGTCGTTGTTGAATGCGTGGTTGACGCCTTCATATACGTACTGGTCGAACTTGATGCCGGCGGCCGTGAGGGCTGCCGCGTAGGCGTCCTTGCCGGCGTTTACCCGCTCATCGAGGCCGGCGTAGTGCAGCAGCAGACGCGCCTTGATGCTCAGCACATCAGAAACGGGCGGCTGGGTGCCGTAGTAGGCCACGGCGGCGTTGAGGGACGGGTCGGCAATAGCCAGCTTGTTGGCCATGGCTCCGCCCCAGCAAAAGCCCACGCAGCCGGTGCGGCCGTTGCTTTCAGGGTGGCGGCGCAGGTAGGCCAGCCCGGCAAGGTAGTTCTGCAGATTCTGCTTCGGGTCGAGCTTGCCGATGAGCGCGCGGCCCTCGTCTTCGTTGGCCGGCGTGCCCCCGAATACCGACAGCGCATCCACGCCCAGCGCCAGGTAGCCTGCCTCTGCCACGCGGCGCGTCACGTCCTTGATGTGCGGCGTCAGGCCCCGGTTTTCATGAATCACCACCACGGCCCCGCGCTTTTTCTTGGCCTTAGGGTGCACCAGGTAACCTTTCATGGTCACGCCCTCGGCACCGGGCCAGGTCACGTCTTCCATCAGCAGCTCATCGTTCTTCTGGGGCAGGCCGGCGGCTTGCGCGTAGCCGGGCTCCAGCGCCGCCAAGGCCGCTGCCGCCAGGGCCGTGCCGCCGGTCAGCTTCAGCAGGCGCTCCATAAACTCCTTGCGGCTGAGCGGCGCGTGCGTGTATTCGTCGAACAGGTTGATAATGCGCTGGTCCATAGGATAGAAAAGTGAGGAGGAAGACAACAGCAAGATAGACAGGATGCCGGAAGTGCGGGCTAGGCGGTAGGCTCGTCGCCGGCGTACACAGTTTCGCGGGGCGGAAACAGCCAGTCTACCAAGTGCACCAAGCGCCAGCGGGTGTTTTTCAGCATCTTCTTCACCGGCACAGCCCGGAAATTGAAGTCGGCCAGGGCTGCCACTTCCTCGTCCACGGTGCGCGCCCTCAGGCTCGATTCCAGCAGAAACAGGCTGATGGCGTCGTTCCACTCGTCCTTATTGCTCCAGTAGTGCCCGATGTAAGGCCGCGCCGCCCGCAGCTCAAACTGCTCCTGCAGCGCCACCGACAGTGCAAACTGCTCGATCAGGCGCGGCGTCACGTCCTGCCGGCTCAAATCGTCGCAGATGGCCAGGGCCAGCGCAATGGCCGCCGGGCCGCCCACGGCCGGAATGCCCACCACGCCCGCGTTCCACATGGCGTGGCGCTCGTGCAGCTTTATGCCGCCGAAGGTCCGGCCATTGGTCTGGCGCCACATCAGCTTCTCGGTTTTGCTGCCCAGCGCCGACAGCGCGCCTTCCGGCTCGTGCATAAACGCCGTGCCGGCCGCCAGCGCCTGCTGCAGCGCGGCAAAGGAGCCATACAGAAAGGTGTCGGTGTCGAGATACAGAATGGCCTGCCCGGGGCTGCGCCCGGCCACGTACTCCAGGGCCTTGATCTTGACGCGCCAGAAAAAATCGAACTCGCCCTTCCACTCGCGTAACGTAGCCGCATCAATAGGCAGCACCGTGACGTGGCCGGCCAGGTGGCGGTAGAAGTCGGGCGCATCCGTCACCACCGTAATGCCGCTGAGACCGGCGCGGTGGCGCAGAAACGACAGAATGGAAAACTGGGCCTGAAAATGATTCCGGACCGCGTCGCCAAACACCAGGTAAAGCAGGTTCATCGGCGGCGCTATTCTTCCTCGCGGTGCACCGTGGCGGGCGAGAAAGCCGGCACGCACACCGACCAGTACTCGCACTCGGCCTCAAACGGGTTGGAGTAGCGCACCCGCGCCCCCGCCTTAATCAGCAGCGACTCGCCGGCGCCCAGCTCCACCACGTCGCCGTCAATCTCGAACCGCTTGCGGCCCCGCACCACAATGGTCACCTCGTCGAACTCGGGGCGCTGGTGCGGCTCGCTCCACTGCGGCGGAGCCACCATGTGCGCCACGCTGTATTGGCTGGTGCCGGTGCTGGCCTGCCCGATGTGCTCCTCAATGAGCTTGCCATCGGTGGTAGGCACGATGAAAGGGTTTTGCTGGCGGAAATAGCGTTTTTCAGAAGACATGGCAGCGGCTAGCGGGGAGTAGGGGTGGAGGGGGTGGTAGCGCAGGGGCCGGGCGTAAAGCTCGTGACGCCCGCGTTGGTGGCCGTGCAGGCGTTGGCGTAGGTCTGGCCGTCGCAGCCGCACACGGGGTCGTATTGCATGGTGCACATGGCATCTTTGCGGATCTTGGCCGGATCGATGCAGGCGCTGGCAGCTGGTGGGGTGGTCCGCTGGCAGGCGCCAGCCAGTAGCAGCAGTAATGGGAGAATCGTTTTCATACGAACAGCAAATTGAGACGAACGACCAAACGAAAGTAGAGGTTCGGGGGCATATACGGGCTGCCAGCTCCGGCAGGCCACTATTCTGCTAAGGGCATATAGCGGGTTAGGCATCTTTTTTAAGGCCTGGTTATAACCCCGGCTGCCACACGCCGTATTAGGCTTCAGAATGGCACAAACCCGGGCCTCGACCTGGGTTTTGGCGGAAATACCCCCTGCCAGGCCACCCACTCGAAATTCATTCATCACCATTCTCTCCCTACTACCATGTCGTATCACGAAGAAGACAACTCCGGCAAAATTCTCCTCGCTGCTTTGGCTGGTGCCGGTGCTGGCATCATTGCTGGCCTGCTCATGGCCCCCGATAAAGGCAAAGCCACTCGCGAAAAGCTGGGCAGCGCTGCCACCAAATACAGCGGCCAATTCGGCGAGCAGCTGTCGAAGTACGGCGAAGAGCTGGATGCCAAGTTCAAAGGCTACGTTGAGAAACTGGAAGACCTGGGCCTGACCGGCGCTGGTAGCAGCCTGAAGCTGAAAGGCGACTGGAATGCTTCGAAAGGCAAGCTGAAGCAGCAGTACGCTCAGCTGACCGACGAAGATCTGGACTACACCGAAGGCAAAGGCGACGAACTGGTTGGCCGTCTGCAGAACAAGCTCGGCAAAGCCAAAAATGAAGTAGTGAAAATGCTGAACGACCTGTAGGTCATCAGGCAGCACTATGCTAAAAGCCCCCGGTTTCACTGGAAGCCGGGGGCTTTTTTTTGTTAACCAACTCGGCATTCTGCGCGTTATATCGTCCTACGCCAGCAGGCAGTTGGCGGGTCGTTTCATCCTAAACTCAGTGCGCGGTATGCAAGACACGAAAGGCAAAGTAATTTTCTCGCTGCTGGCAGGCGCCACGGCAGGCATCGTGACGGGCCTGCTACTGGCGCCCGAAACCGGCGACGAAACCCGCAGCGGCCTCAAGAAGTCGGCCTCCAAGCTGGGCGAAGACCTGAGCAAGCTGTTCAAAGGTGGCCTGAGCCGCTTTGGCGCCGCCGGCACGCCCGCTGCCCACAACCCGCAGCACCAGGCCGACCGCTCCGCCGCCGACCAGCTGCTGAACTCGCTCAGCAGCGCCACCAAGGCCCCCGCCACCCCCGACCCGGTAGAGGACAACGACTCCGACTACGACGGCATCGGCAGCGACACGCGCCATTCGGCAGGCTACGGCCGCCCGAAATAATTCTTAAAAAAAAATGCGTCAGGTGTAACCTGCCACGTATCTAGTCGTTAGAGAAGATATAACCGGCTTGAAAGAAGATCGGAGAAGTTATTGAAGTAAAATTGCCGGCAGCCGAGCTTCTATTGAGAGATTATTTCTTGATAGTAAAATCTGGTTCGCCCATCGCAAGCTTCTTCAGTAGACCCCGATTGGAAGGGTAAGTCAGTTATATATAAAGGAAAGCCTCTCACGCATTATTCGTGGGAGGCTTTCTGATTTTTGAACGCAGATTTTGCATATCAAAACGGATTGCACAGATGCTGGCTCTGGCGGATTGGTCAGCGCATCATCAAATCCCCGAACTGCTAAAAACCCCAACGGGGCTGACCAGATGGCCAGTCCCGTTGGGGTTTTTGCTGCTGTGTGGCGGCGGATACGCTACGCGTGCGGAGCGTTTTCCGACTTGGTGTTTTCCGGCTTCATCTGCGGGAAAAACAGCACGTCCTGGATGGAGTTGGAGTTGGTCATGATCATGCTCAGGCGGTCGATGCCGATGCCGAGGCCGGCCGTGGGCGGCATGCCGTACTCCAGGGCGCGCAGGAAGTCCTCATCGAGCACCATGGCCTCGGTGTCGCCGCGCTTGCCCAGCTCCAGCTGCTCCTCGAAGCGGGCGCGCTGGTCGATGGGGTCGTTGAGCTCGGAGAAGGCATTGCATATTTCCTTGCCGTTGCAGATGGCCTCGAACCGCTCCACTAAGCCCGGCTTGCTGCGGTGCTTTTTGGCCAGCGGCGACATCTCCACCGGATAGTCGGTGATGAACGTGGGCTGGATTAGCTTGGGCTCCACATGCTCGCCGAAGATTTCGTCGATGATTTTGGCTTTGCCCATGCTCGGGTCGAGGCCTACTTTCAGTTCCTTGGCGGCCGCGCGCAGCTCGTCCTCGCTCTTGCCATCAATGTTGAAGCCCGTGAAGTGCTCAATGGACTCGGCCATGGTGAAGCGCTTCCAGGGGCGCTGGAAGTTGATGAGGTTTTCGCCTACCTGCACTTCGGTTTTGCCGTGCAGCGCCAAGGCTACCTGCTCCACCATTTCCTCCACCAGGTCCATCATCCAGTAATAGTCCTTGTACGCTACGTACAGCTCCATCTGGGTGAACTCGGGGTTGTGGAAGCGCGACATGCCCTCGTTGCGGAAGTCCTTGCTGAACTCATACACCCCATCGAAGCCGCCCACAATCAGGCGCTTCAGGTACAGCTCGTTGGCAATGCGCAGATACAGCGTCATGTCCAGCGTGTTGTGGTGCGTTTTGAAGGGGCGGGCGGCTGCGCCGCCGTACAGCGGCTGTAGGATGGGGGTTTCCACCTCCAGATAGCCCTTGTCGTTGAGGTAGTTGCGCATGGCCTGCACCAGCTGGGTGCGCTTGATGAAGGCTTCGCGCACGTGCGGGTTCACCACCAAATCCACGTACCGCTGGCGGTAGCGCTGCTCGGGGTCGGTGAAAGCGTCGTAGGTTACTTTCTCGCCGGTGGCCTCGTCGGTGCGCTCCTTCACCACGGGCAGCGGGCGCAGGCTCTTGCTGAGCACCGTCAGGCCCGTCACGTGGATGGAGGTTTCGCCCACCATCGTTTTAAACACGTGGCCTTTCACGCCCACGAAGTCGCCCAGATCCAGCAGCTTCTTGAATACTGTGTTGTAGAGCTCCTTGTCTTCGCCGGGGCATATCTCGTCGCGGTTGATGTAGAGCTGGATGCGGCCCGAAGCGTCCTGCAACTCTGCGAAGGAAGCCTTGCCCTTCACCCGAATCGACATCAGCCGGCCTGCCAGGCTTACATCCTGGAAGTTGTTGAGCTCAGGGTGATAGTTGTCGTGGATTTCCTGTGCGTAGAAATTCACGTCAAACAGCTCGGACGGATATGGCTCAATGCCCAGCTTCTGAAGTTCTTCGAGCTTCTGGCGGCGTATGATTTCCTGTTCGCTGAGGTGCTGCATGGGGGAGGGCGTAAAAACAGGGCCCCGCAGGGCCGGAAAAGTCAAGCTGCAAAAGTAAGGCGGCCTGTCCGGCTAACCTAACAGCTAGGGGCCCCCGTTCGGTTTTCAGCCACAAGCAAAAAGCGCCGCCCCAAAGGAGCGGCGCTTACGTGTATATGGAGTGAGGTGTAACAGGTAGCGGCTGCAGGCACTAGGCGGCAATGCCCATCTGCGGCAGCGGCGTTTCGCCCGTGAGGGTGGGCTGCACGCGGGTGCGCAGGCGGTCTTCCACAAAGCTGTGCTGCAGGTGCTTGGGCAACTCGGCCACCAACTGCTGGTAGCGCTCCAGGCCCATGGCCTTGGCCACGTAGGTTTCGTGGATGCCGTTGAGGTAGCTCACGATGTTGAGCAGCGACTGGTGGAACAGCTTGAAGTCAATCTCGGCCTCAATGAACCGCTCAATCTCGCGGCTGGTCTGTGAGATGCGCAGGCGGCCCAGCAGATCGAAGATGGTGGTATAGCCGAGGCGCCAGGTGATCTGCTGCCAGTGCGAGGCCGTCCATTTGTCGAGCACCTTGCCGGTTTTCTGGCTGCGGATGGCCGTGTTGGGGTTGGCCTGAATCTGCTGGCGGGTGGCCGTGGCCTTGAGCTTGCGGGTGGTGCGCAGAAACTGCCCGATCTGAGCCTGCGCGTCAATCTCCTTGCCGGCAATGTGCAGGCCGGCCTTATAGCCCGCCAGCGGCAGCCGATGAATGCTGAAGTCGCCGTAGGCCCCGGCGGCGTAAAACGACACCGGCCGCGGGTAGGCATTGCGCACCACCAGCCGGCCCACCTCCCGCCGCACCAGTGACGGGTTGTTGCCGCGCACGCCAGCCGTGTGCAGAAAGGCCTGCAGCCCGGCCATGATGGTGTGGTAGGCCTGCGGGAACGTCCAGTGCAGGGCGTTGCGCAGGTAGTCCTCGTCGCCCAGCTCGGCCGTGGAGCGCAGCGCGTACTCAGTGCTCCAGCAGGCATGCAGCAACTTGGTCACGGCGGCCAGGTCGGCGTCGGTCAGCTCGGCCTGGTGCGCCCGGAAGAAGGGCAGGTGCTGCAGGCCACCGCTGGCGTCGTCGCCTTCCTGAATGTGGTAGTTGATAGCGAAGAAGTAGTTGAGAAACACCTGGGCCGGAATCGACTTGCGCCAGGTTTCATCAGCCAGCTTCTGCTGCTCGTCCGTAACGAGCGGAATGATCGGAGTTTCCATGTTCGTCGTCATATCTGTTCAACAGGATGATACTATAGTTAGTTCGCTGTTTGCTAAAAATATTGGGCAAATATATGACTGTACTTGTTATTGATTGTCAGTTATTTAGCAGCGTAAAAGGTGATGCTATTGAAAATAAGTATTGGCGTCGGTTTACTAACGATACTGTCGGCGCCTGACGGGCTGCCGCAGACGCAAAAAAAAGCCTCCGCAACGTGCGTTGCGGAGGCTTCCTACAGCCGATGATCGGCTAGCTTACATCTGGTCTTTCACCACCGATACGGCCTCACGGAGCGTGATGTCCTTGTTGAGGGTTTTGGTGAAGCGCGAGGCGCGGTTCACTTCTACAGTATCAGTGCCCAGCGCTTTCAGGTCGATGGACAGCGGGGCAATGGCCAGCGGCTGCGCCGACTTCTGCACGGCCTCGTACTTGTCCGACTCGGCTTTGTTCTGCTCCTGCTCGGCGCGGTAGGCGGTCAGCTTCAGCGACACCTTGGTTTCGTCTTTGCGTTTGCGCATCCGCTGCGACAGCTCATTTACGAGGCGGAAGCTGGGGCTGGCGGCCACGCGGGCCTGGCTGGCCGTGCGCAGCTTGTCGAAGGCCGGAGCCTGCGGCCACGAGCGGTAGCGGGCCGGGCTGATTTCGTCCCACTTCAGCGCGTATTCCTGCTCTTTCTCGCCTTGGTCGAGGTAGCTGTAAGCGTCGGGCAAGATGATGTCAGGCACCACACCTTTAAACTGGGTGGAGCCACCGTTGATGCGGTAGAACTTCTGGGTGGTGAGCTTCAGCGAGCCGAACGGCTTGATGCTGTTGAACTCCGCCGGCAGGGCGTCGTCGAGGTCGAAGATGCGCTGCACGGTGCCTTTGCCGTAGGTGCTGGCAGCACCCATCACCACACCACGCTTGTAGTCCTGGATGGCGGCGGCCAAAATCTCGGAGGCCGAGGCGCTGTACTTGTTCACCAGCACCACCAGCGGGCCGCTGTACTGCACGCGCGGGTCACGGTCGTTGAGGACACTGGCGGCACCCTGGCTGCCCTTCACCTGCACTACCGGGCCGCTGTCGATGAACAGGCCAGCCATTTCCACGGCGTCCTGCAGAGAGCCACCGCCGTTGAAGCGCAGGTCGAGTACCATCCCTTCCACTTTCTCCTGCTTGAGCTTTTCCAGCTCCTTCTTCACGTCTTCGGCCGAGCTGCGGCCGCCGTTGTCGTTGAAGTCGGCGTAGAAAGTCGGCAGCTTGATGTAGCCAATCTTCTTGCCGCCCTCGTTGATGGTGGCCGACTGGGCATAGGTTTCTTTGATCACCACCACGTCGCGGATGATGGAGATGATGCGGGTGTTGTTGTCGGGCTTGCGCACCGTCAGGCGCACTTCGCTGCCTTTTTTGCCCTTGATGAGCGACACAGCCTTATCGAGGCGCATGCCTTCCACCGACACCGGCTCGTCGGCACCCTGCGCTACTCGTAGAATGATGTCGCCGGCCTTTAGGTCGCCCTGGCGGTAGGAGGCGCTGCCAGGAATGATGTCCGTGATTTTGATCAGGCCATCCTTTTCCTGCAGCGAGGCTCCGATACCTTCGAAGCGGCCGGTCATGGCTACATCAAAGCTCTCCTTGTCGCGCGGAGCGAAGTACTCGGTGTGTGGGTCGTAAGTGTTGGCAATGGTGTTGGCATACATAGCCAGCCGGTCGTTGGCATCATTCTGCAACAGATCCTTAAACTGGTCTTCGAAGTACTTCAACACGCGCTTGCGGGCTTCCACTTCCATTTCGGCCGGTGTCCGAGTAGGCTCGGTGGTGGTAGCTGCCGAAGGCGTAGCAGTGGTCGAAGCCAACGGCTTGTCTTTCTTCTTGGCCTGCGTGTCCATCATTTCCGAAATGCGCACCAGCGTCTGGTACTTCAGGAACTTGCGCCACTCCTCACGCTGGGCCGCTTTGTCGGCGGCATACGTCATCTTGTCGGGCTCGGTCTCGAAGGCCTCGTCGGTGGTGAAGTCGAACGGCTTGGACAGAATGTCACGGTACAGCGCCTGCACATCCTTCACCCGCTGATCGAGCACGAGGTTGGTCTGGTCCATGAACTCGTGGGTGCCACGCTTCACTTCGTCGTCAACGGTGTTCTGGTATTTGCGCAGCTGGGCCACATCGGAGGCCAGCAGGAATTTCTTGTTGGAGTCGACGCGCTTCAGATACAGGTCGAATACCCGCTTCGAAAAAGCGTCGTCGAGTTTCTCGGGTTGGTAGTGCTGATAGGTAAGTCCCTGCAGCATGGCCTGCACCAGAATGGCATCTTTCTGAGGCGTACGCGCATCACCGCGGTTGTACAGCTTATAGGAGGCCAGCACGAATACTGCCAGCACCACCGCGGCGTACAAGCCTATCTTGATTCGGGGAGAAGACATGAAGAATCGGGTGAAATGGAGGAAAATCAAATGTACACAAAAGCCGTCCTGAGAGGTACGGCGCAGCCAAGGTGCCGGTTCTAAAAGAAAAACCCAACTACCGCCGGTTAAGTGCCCGTTGGCATCGTGGCCTGCAATTGTAGAGGCACAAAACTGACAAAAGAGGTTGCACTCTGTAGCCAGATATAGCTACTTAAAAATCGGGCCACATTGCCGAGCACTACCGCGCGAAGCGGATACTGCTTTACAAACAAAAAAAGGACTCTCCCCGAGTGGGGAGAGTCCTTTTTCGCAAAGCTACCGGTACTTAGTAGCGGCGTACTTTGTCGCCGTTGTTGCGGCGGAATTCTTCTTCGAAATACTGGGCATCTTCTGCGTTACGAGGTTTCACACCCATTACGATACCGCCGTTTTTCACGTCGTTTTCGTATTCTACAGCGTGCTCCTCAGGGATACCCGAGCCTACCAGTGCACCTACCAGGCCACCCGTGAGACCACCGGCACCGGCACCAGCCAGGGCAGCGGCAATCGGGCCGGCAATGATCAGGCCCAGGCCGGGCAGGGCTACCGAAGTACCAATGGCAGCAATGGCGCCAATTACGGCACCAGCCGTGCCACCGATGGCCGAACCAACGCCGGCACCTTCCATAGCCTTGTCGCCAAGTTCAGTTTCTACGGTGTTGTCGCCGAAGTGCGTCTTGCGCGTTTCGTCCGACATCAGCAGGTTCACGTCGTCTTTGGTGTAGCCACGCGACGAGAGCGAAGTGTAAGCACGCTCGGCGCTGTCACGGTCACGGAACATACCCGTAGTGTAACTGCTACCGGAGCCATAGGTGGTATCGTTGCCAGTTACGGCGCGGGCAGCATCACCGGCTGCGTTCTGCACAGCATCAATACCTGAGCCCACTACTGCACCAGCAGTGCCGGCTACAGCTGCACCTTTCTGGGTGGCGCTGTGGTCATGATGCGGGTTGTTGTCGGTGCTGTCGAGGCTTGGGTTGCCGGTAGAGGCGTTGCCCATGTTGCCGCTCGAGGTTGTGTTAGCGCCGGTGCCATAGCCAGTGCCAGCATTGCCGGTACCGTAGTTTGCGCCTGAACCAGTACCTGAGTTAGTCGGGTTATTCGAATCGGTGGTGCTCATGAGGTGGGAGAGTTAAATGGAAAAGAATAGAGAAAAATTCGCTGCCGGGTGGATGTTAATGAGCGGCGAATCTGTGGTACTAAACGCGGCCTGTTCTGTGGGGGTTACACACAAAATTCGGGCGTTAGAGTATCGTGTTTTCTATATTCTATTGCCAATCAGCGCTATCCGTATTTCTCGAAATTCTGCTGATCCTGCCAGAATGTGCGGCATTCCTGGCGCAGGTTTTTCAGAAAATCCTCTTCCTGCTTGAGCGTGCGCCATTCTCCCATGCCCAACCGCTCACAAAGCTTATAAAAATTATCGCCCTGGCCTTTCGAGCCTTGTACTTTTACCAAGCAGCTCAGGATGGGCCGTCCGGCGGCGTGCTCTTGTTCAGAGATTTCCGCCAGCAGTTCATTGAGGCGGCTTTTTTCGTGAGAGATATCCAGATTAAGTCCCAGCTCGGCTTCCTGAACCAGATTCAGGTAGCTGATGGTACCCACTTGGTGGCGGGCAAAGCGTATTAAGTGGTTTCGAATTCGGCCGAACATGGCGTAGGGAGGAGAGTGAAGAGGAGCGGAAAATAGGGAAAAAAAACGCGGCTTCACAATATGCGAAGCCGCGAATATAATAAGCTGTTATTCCCAAAACCTTACCGGACAGGCAAAGTGCAATCTAGCGGCCCTGGCGGCGGCGCAGTTCTTTCTGGATCAGCAGAAATTCCCGACTGCTCTGGCCCGCAATGGCAGTATTCTCGTCGGCGCGGCGCAGCAGGTAGGGCATTACGGCGTCTACGGGGCCGTAGGGCACGTATTTGGCCGTGTTGTAGCCGGCGTGCGCCAGGTTGTAGCTTAAGTTGTCGCTCATACCGTAAAGCTGGGCGAACCAAATCCTTGGGTCGTTGGGCGCGAGGTCGTGCTGCTGCATAAGCTCCGTGAGCAGGCGGGAACTGGCTTCGTTGTGCGTGCCGGCGCAGATGCTGATGCGCTCCACATGCTCTACGCAGTAGCGCAGGGCGTCGTCGTAGAGCTGGTCAGTGGCCGCTTTGGTGGGGTTAATGGGGTTGGCGTAGCCGCGTTGCGAGGCCACGCGGGCCTCTTTCTCCATGTAGGCGCCGCGCACCAGCTTGCCACCCAGGTAGTATCCTTCCTGCCGGGCGTCATCGTGAGCCTGCTTGATGGCATCGAGCCGGTCTTGGCGGTAGAGCTGGTAGGTGTTCCAGACGATGGCCGACTCGCGGTTGTACTTGCGCATCATTTCGTAGGCCAGCTTGTCGATGGTGGCCTGAAACCAGCTTTCCTCGGCATCCACGAACACGCGCACGCCATACTGGTGGGCCCGGTGGCAGATGGCATCCACGCGGGCATGGGCCCGGTCGTAGCTGGCCTGCTCGGCGGCCGTGAGGGCGGTGCCGGCCTGCACTTTCTCCAGCAAAGCGCTGTCGGCCAGGCCCGTGACCTTGAACACCGAAAACGGAATGTGCGTGGACCTGTGTGCCATGTCCAGGGTGGCCAGAATCTCGTCGCGGGTGTGGTCGAAGCTCTTGTCGCTGCCTTCGCCCTCCACCGAGTAGTCGAGGATGGTGCCGATATGGTAGCGGCCCAGCTCGGCAATCACCGGCACGCACTCCTGGATGGTTTCGCCGCCGCAAAACTGGCTGAAGATGGAATTTTTGATCAGGAACTTGGTGCCGGGCAAACTCCATTTCAGCGCGGCCTTCATCAGGCCGCCGCCGGTTTTCACCAGCGTGTTGTTGTTCATGGCCGCAAACAGCGCGTACATCTTCCGCAACTCGGCGTCGGACTTGGAGGCGAAGGCTACGGCCGTATCGTCGAAGGAGATGGGCGGAGCTTGGGTTGTGGGCATCGGGTGGTAGCTTTGGGCAGGTGGATGGGTGACGCAAATATAGCCGTTAAACCCAGGCTAAGCCGGTTGGGTTATGCCAGCAACAGATGCCTGACCAACAGCAGTTGGCGGGCTTTCATTCCGGGCATCTCCTTGCCTGCTTTTATATAGCTGCTTTTCATGAACACACTTCCCGCTGCTTCCTTTTTTTCGCGCCTTCTCACTGCCAAAGGCCAGCCCCTGCTGATTGCCGGGCCCTGCTCCGCCGAAACCGAGGAGCAGGTAATGACTACTGCCCGCGGCCTGCAGGCGCTGGGCAACATCGACCTGTTTCGGGCGGGCATCTGGAAGCCCCGCACCCGGCCGGGCTCCTTCGAGGGCATGGGCCGCGAGGCGCTGCCGTGGCTGCAGCGCGTGAAAGCCGAAACCGGCCTGCCCACCGCCATTGAGGTAGCCACGCCACGCCACGTGGAAGAGGCCCTGGCCCACGGCATCGACGTGCTCTGGATCGGAGCGCGTACTACCGTCAACCCGTTTGCGGTGCAGGAGCTGGCCGATGCGCTGGCAGGCACCGGCGTGCCCGTGATGGTGAAAAACCCGGTGAACCCCGACGTGGCGCTGTGGGCCGGGGCGCTGGAGCGGCTGGAGCGGGCCGGCATTTCGGACCTGGCCGCCATCCACCGCGGCTTCAGCACGTTTGCGCCCTCGCGCTACCGCAACGCGCCCACCTGGATGCTGCCCATCGAGCTGAAAACCCGCTTTCCGCACATCCCGCTCATCTGCGACCCCAGCCACATCGGCGGGCGCCGCGACCTGCTGCTGCCCATCGCCCAGAAGGCCCTCGACCTCGACTACGACGGCCTGATGATTGAAACCCACCCCGACCCCGACCACGCCCTCTCGGATGCCGAGCAGCAGGTGACGCCGCAGCGCCTGGGTGAGATTCTGGCCCAGCTGAAGTACCGCTACCGCTCGTCGGATAATGCCGACTACCTCAACAAAGCCGATGAGCTGCGCCAGAAAATGGACGTGGCCGACCGGGAAATTGTGGAAGCCCTGGCCCGGCGCATGGCGCTGGTAGGCGAGCTGGCCGAGTATAAAAAGGAAAACAACGTGAAAATCCTGCAGCTCGACCGGTGGCAGGAAATCTTCAGCTCGCGGCCGGAATGGGCGAAAAAAGCCGGAGTGAACGAGAAATTCGTGGCCGAGCTCTACAAGCTCATTCACATAGAAAGCATCCGGCGCCAGACCGAGATTCTGCAGCGCCCCGAGTAGCTGTAATGGCCTCATGAAACAGCCCGCCCTTTCCCTACAACGGGAAAAGGCGGGCTGTTTTCGTGGGGAAATATTACCCGGTAGGCGCTTATTCGGCTTTCCAGAGGTAGGTTTCGATGTAGCCGCCATCCACGCAGGCATCTTCGCCAGAGAGCATAAGATGGGTGCCGGCGGCGTCGGTGCTGAGACTGTAGGCTTTGCGGTCGTTGTTGGCCAGTTCGGCCGTGAACGTCACCAGCGGCACGGTTTGCTGGGGAGCACCGCAACGCGGCAGTGTGCCCGTGGAAACCTGATAGGGCACGGCTGAAAACGGCTGGTTGTTGTGGCGGATGCTCAGCTGCCCATTATTGCCAAACACCAGCTGGCGCGTGTAGCCCACCGTAGCCGGCGACACTATCGGGCCTTCCGTAGCGCTGTTTTGCCATTCCCAATAGCCCTGCTGTTGCGCCAGCGTGTCGAAATTGGCAGGTGGCAGGTCGGTTTCTTCGCGGCAGCAAAGGGCGGCCATGTTGGTAGTGCACACAACGAGGGCAAGCGTGAGCAGTGATAAGGGACGTTTGTACATGAGGCGGGGCCGCTATGCGTTAGAGGTTGGCAGAGGCGTACGTTTCGCTGCAGCCGTCGTAGGCATCGTCGGCCAGGCTCAGCGTGCGGGTCTGGAGGTTTAGCTCCACCATGTACTCCCGTTGCTGCGCCGTGAAGGTGATGAAGTCGGCTTCCTGGTTTTTGAGCCGCGAAGTATGGCGGCTGAGCACGTAGGGCGTCGTATAGCGCAGCACGCCGTTTTCCAACATTTTCGCCTGGCCGTCGGCCCCGATGAGTAGCTGCCGGCTGGTGCCGGTGGTGGCCGGAGAGCTGGCACCGCCCCAGCCGCAGAAGCTGCTTTGCCACTGCCAGGAACCCACCACGGAAGCCTGTTCCGGGGCAACGTCCTGCTTGGCACAGGCGGAGAAGAGAGTAGCGGCCAGTACCAGGCTGGCGTAGGATAGCACTTTCATCGGATAAGGGAAATAGTGGAACGATACTGCTGAGTAGTGAGACTTGAGTGCTGCGTATTCAGGCAATTGTTAAAAGCCTTTCAGTCAAATGCTTGAGCAGAATCTGCCTACTGCTCACTTACGTCTACCTGATTAAACGGAAGAGCCAGCTACGTACCCGAGCGGTTGCAACCTCTCCCAAAAAAATATCTGGCCGAGACCCTATAGGGCCGAGGAACTGGCCGTGGCCGTAGAATGAACGGCTGGCAGCCGCACGTAGCTGTGGCGGGTGGTCTGGCCCTTCATTTCCTGCAGATACAGCACATTGCCCGACACCGTGTAGTACTGGCTGCCGCCGTAGCCCCGGTACTGGATGATGTGCCGTCCAGGCCGCTGCTGCCGCACCGAAAACGCCGCTGCGCTTTGCAACGACCCATCCTGATAAAACATGGCGCGGCCCCGGCGGTCGAATTCCACGACTACTTCGTGGCCCGTGGTGGCTGGGGTGAGTACGGTGGCTGAGCCGGTAGACGATTGCTGCCACTCCCAGCGGCCTACCAGCTGCTGCTCCATAGGAGGCATTGAGTCGCGGCTGCAAGCGGCAGATAACAGGCTAATAGCCAATAGCGGGGCCAGACACTGAGACCGGGTAAAGAAGGACATACCTGAATAGTTAGTAAGTTTCGAGTAGATGATCAGAATAAGGTCAAGAACGTTGCACTATGCTAATCATTTTCTGCATTTTATGCAACGAATCTGCCTGTTAAGTTTTCTTAAAGCCAGTTTAAATTGAACGAAATCCTGCAAATTGGAGCAAATGCCCTGCCAGAATTGGCGAAACTGCTGCTGCGGCCGGCAATAAGCCAGGTTTTTGTGCTCGCCGACGCCAACACTCACCGCCTGTGCTACCCGCTGCTGGCGCCCTATCTGCCTGAGCAGCATACGGTACTGGAGCTGCCGGCAGGCGAGGAAGCCAAAACCCTGGCCTCCTGCGAAACCGTGTGGAGCGCGCTGACCGAGCACCGCGCCGACCGGTTTGCGGTGCTAGTGAACCTGGGCGGCGGCGTCATTACGGATCTGGGTGGCTTCTGCGCAGCGCTCTACAAGCGCGGAATCCGGTTTGTGCAGGTGCCCACCACGCTGCTGGCGCAGGTAGACGCCAGCGTGGGTGGCAAAACCGGCGTCGATTTTCTGGGCTTCAAAAACCAGCTGGGCGTGTTTCAGGAGCCGGCCGGCGTGTTCATCGAGCCCCGCTTCCTGCAAACCCTCGACCCGCGGCAGCTGAAGTCGGGCTACGCCGAAATCGTGAAGCACAGCCTGATTGCCGATGCCGCCGCCTTCGAGGAGCAGCGCCGCACCGGCATGTTCGTCGACGACTGGACAGCTACCATCGAGGCGTCGGTGGCGCTAAAGCAGGGCATTGTGGCCCAGGACCCGCTGGAGGCCGGCCCACGCAAGCTGCTCAACTTCGGGCATACTGTGGGGCACGCCCTGGAAAGCTACCTGCTCACGCAGCCCGGCCGCGAAATCCTGCACGGCGAGGCCGTGGCGGCGGGTATGATCTGCGAAGCCTGGCTGAGCGTGAAGCGCGGCCTGCTGAGCGCCACCGAGCTGGACCAGGTGGAAACCTTCCTGTTTTCGGTGTTTGAGAAGGTGCATTTCGTGAGCCTCGAAACTGACGCCATTGCCGAATACGCGCTGCAGGACAAGAAAAACTCGGGCGCTACCATCAACTGCACGCTGCTGGAAGGCATTGGCCGGGGCGTGTACGACCAGCCGGTTACGCTGCACGACGTGGCCGAGTCGTTGCGCTACTACCACCGGCTGTAGGTGCCCGGTGGCGCCGGCCTGGCCCGTAGTTCAGGGTTGAGGGCTATTTTTGCCGCGGGCCGGCCGCTGCGTGGCCCCGGGCGGCGGCGGCCGCTGTTTTTTCTATCACGCCCCGGGCGCTTGCCTGGCGGCTTAGCTCTCTTTGCCATCAACTCTTCCCTCACGCTCACCTGGCCGGCGCAGCCGTTGCGGGGCACGCCCCAGCTGCCGGCTTCCAAAAGTGAAAGCAACCGGGCCCTGATTCTGCAGGCTCTGGCCGGCGGCGGCCAGCTCGACAACCTCTCCGACGCCAACGACACCCAGCTCATGCAGCGCCTGCTGCTGAACCCGGACGCGCCCCGCTTCGATGCCGAAGACGCCGGCACCGTGATGCGCTTTCTGACCGGCTACCTAGCCGCCACGGGCCGTCATACGCACCTCACCGGCACGGCCCGCATGCTGGAGCGCCCCATTGCGGTGCTCGTGGATGCCTTGCGCCAGCTCGGCGCGTCCATTAGCTACGAAGGCCAGGAAGGCTACCCGCCGCTGCAGCTCAGCGGCTGGAACCCTACCGCTGCCGCTACCGAGGCCGGCGACCTGACGGAGCTGTCCGTGCGCGGCGACATCAGCAGCCAGTACATTTCGGCGCTGCTGATGGTGGGGCCCACGCTGCCGCACGGCCTGCGCCTGCGCCTCACCGGCAAGGTAGGCTCGCGCCCTTATATCCGCATGACGCTGGCGTTGATGCAGCACTTCGGGGCCGACTGCCGCGACCTGGGCACGGTGGTGGAGGCGCGCCCCGGCCGCTACCAGCCCACCGACTACACCATCGAGTCGGACTGGTCGGCGGCGAGCTACTGGTACGCCATGGTGGCGCTGGCCCCGGCCGGCTCCTGGCTGACGCTGCCCGGCCTGCGCCGCTACTCCTGGCAGGGCGACCAGGCCATTGTGGCCATTATGGCCCAGCTGGGCGTGGCCACCGAGTACGTGCAGGACGGCGTGCGCCTCACCCGGACCGGCACCCGCACGCCCTTCACCCAAGACTTCACCGACTGCCCCGACCTGGCCCAGACCGTGGCCGTAGTGGCGGCGGCGCTGGGCGTGCCGGTGCTGATGAGCGGCCTCGAAAGCCTGCGCATCAAGGAAACCGACCGGATTTTTGCGCTTCAGACCGAGCTGGCCAACTTCGGGGCCTACCTCACCGAGGAAACCGAAGGCCACTTCCGCGTCAGCACCGACGGGTTCCGGGTGAGCGGCCAGACCGTGGCCACCTACCACGACCACCGCATGGCCATGGCGTTTGCGCCGCTGGCGCTGCTCGGCCCGCTCACCATAGAGGCCCCGCAGGTGGTGCGCAAGTCGTATCCGCAGTTCTGGAGCGAGCTGGAAAAGGCCGGATTTGAGGTGACTGGCTGATTTTTAGTTTTTGCAGTCAATAGCTGTCATTGCGAGAGGAGGCACGACGAAGCAATCCTTCCTCTCATTTGATGCAAACTTTCCTCACAGATAAGCCCTCCGGCAATAGAGTATTCCTCTAACGCCGGAGGGCTTGTCTTTTAGGGCTGCTTGGTGCGCAGAGAGGAAGGATTGCTTCGACACTGGCTTGATGCGCTACATGCTCGCAATGACAAGTGCCTTCGGCAAAAACTACTGCTCCTGCAGGCTCCTCAGATACGCCGCCGACTCCAGCAGCCGGCTGCCGTACCAGCTGAACAACTCCCCATCCACAATGCGGACGGCGGCTTGCGGGCAGAGCGCCTGGAATTCGGCCAGATGCTTTTCCTGGAAAGGGTAGGGCTCAGAAGATAGCAGAATCTGCCGGGGTGCGGCCGTTTGCAGCTGCTCGGGCGCGATTTCGGGGTAGCGAGCCAGGTGGCTGAACACGTTGCGGAAACCGGCCCGCGCCAGCAAGTCGTCGATGAAGGTGCCCGTGGCGGCCACCATGTAGGGCTTGCGCCAGATAAAATAGGCGGCGGGCACCAGCTCCGCCGGCAGAGGCAGCTGCTGAAACGATGCGGCAATCTGCGCGGCCATCTGCTCGGCGGCTTCCTTGTGGCCCCCAATGAACCCAACGCGCCGGATCATGTCCAGTGCTTCATCGAGGTTGCTGATGTCGCTCATCCAGACCGGAAACTGCACGGCCAGCTGCTCGATGCCCTCCTGGTAGTTTTCTTCCTTGTTGCCGATGATCAAATCGGGCCGGAGTTCGGTAATCTTCTCGAAATCGAAGTTTTTGGTGCCCCCCACAACCATAGCGGTTTGCCGGGCCTCGGGCGGGTGAATGCAAAACTTCGTGACGCCTACCACCCGCTCGCCGAGGCCTAGCGCAAACAGCAGCTCCGTCTGCGAGGGCACCAGCGACACAATGCGGCGCGGTGGAAACGGCACCGCCACCCGGCGGCCCATCTGGTCCGTGACGGTGAGCGGCGGGAAAAGGGGAGGAAGTTGCATGACGGAACGAAGGAAACACAAACGGACCGCGAAGCTCCGCTTCACGGCCGGCGCGTACATGGCGCCAAACTGCTTACCAGGCCAGGCGCCTAGCGAAAAGATAATTCAAGGCAGACGCGGCCAAGCGGCCGACGCGCCTACAGCAGGCGGAAGTTGCGGAACTCAAAGAAACGCTTGCCGGTCAGCTTCTCCACCCAATACAGCAGGCGGTATTTTGGCTTGTCGAAGCGCTTCTTGCTGACGTCGATCTGCACCTGCCAGTTCTGGCGGGCCACGCGTGGCTGCATCACGGCCGGGTGCGTGCCCCGGAACAACTCCAGCGAGTCGTAGTCGTCGAAGTTGAAGACGTCGGCGGCGGCCAGCGGGTGCTCGTCAGGGCTCTTGTCGCCGTCCCAGAAGCGGCCCAGATTCTTCATCTTGGTGAGCATCTGCTGCGGGTTTTTCACCCAGCCGTAGTGGTACACGGAGGCGTTGGCCGGCTTTACCCGCAGCTTGTCGCCGTTGGCGCGCCGGAAGCCCTGCGCGTCCTTGTAGGAGCGAATATCGGCGTCATTGCGGATGATGCGCACCTCGCGGGCGTACCAGCGGCGGCTGTCACCTACGTAGTCGAACGTGCCGTAGAAGTGCGTGTAGTTGAACAGCAGGCCCTCCACGCGCTTGTCGGGGAGATGCTGCTCGGCGGCGGCCCGGATGGCGGCGTGGTACTGCTCATGTACCACCTCATCGGCTTGGATGTAGAAGGCCCAGTCTGCGGCGGGGCTGATCTGGCGGAAGGCTTTGTCGGTTTCCACGGCCAGTACCGTGCCGTTGGTTTTCAAAGCCGGGTCCCACACCGAGTGCACAATGCGGATTTTGGGCGAGTCGATGCTGCGAATCAGGCCTTCGGTATCGTCGTCGCTGTCGCCCACGCTCACCACCATTTCATCCACCACCGGCAGAATCGAGCGGATAGCCTCCACCACCGGATAGTCGTTGATGACGGCGTTGCGAATGATAGTGAAGCCGGAGATGAACACGGAATAGTGCGGAGTTAAGCGGAGTATAAGGTTTGTGCGGGCGACCTGGCCTGAGTCAGGGCACTCGATACACTACAAACCTACCATAAAAACAACAGAGCCCCGGCGCATGCCGGGGCTCTGTTTTCAGATGAAAGCCCTTCTGAAAAAATCCGGGTTTAACTGAAATAGCGGAAATCGTGACCGTCCTCAATGCGCAGCAGCGTCTCGTAGATGAGCTGGGTTACGCTCTGCACATCGTCCTGATGCACGGTTTCGACGGTGGTGTGCATGTATTTGAGGGGCAGCGAAATCAGGGCCGAGGCTACGCCGGCGCCGGAGTAAGCAAAGGCATCGGTGTCGGTGCCGGTGGCGCGGGTGGCGGCGGCGCGCTGGAACGGAATGCCCGATTCCTGAGCCGTCCGGATGATCAGGTCGCGCAGGTTGTTCTGCACGGCCGGGCCGTAGGTAATCACCGGGCCTTTGCCGCAGAAAATGTCGCCGCTGGTCTTCTTCTCATACATCGGCGACTGAGTGTCGTGGGTCACGTCGGTGATGATGGCCACGTCGGGCTGAATGCGGTGGGCCACCATCTCAGCCCCGCGCAGCCCGATTTCCTCCTGCACCGCATTCACGATGTAGAGGCCGTAGGGCAGCGTTTTCTGGTTTTCCTTGAGCATGCGGGCCACTTCCGCAATCATGAAGCCGCCCACGCGGTTGTCGAGGGCCCGGCCTACGTAGAACTTGTCGTTGAGCACCATGAACTCGTCCTCGAACGTGACGACGGAACCAACGTGGATGCCCATTGCCTCGACTTCTTCCTTGGAGGAAGCGCCGCAGTCCAGGAACACCGTTTCGATGGTAGGCGCCTTGTCCTGCTCCACCTTGCGCACGTGGATGGCCGGCCAGCCGAACACGGCCTTCACTATGCCTTTGTCGGTGTGGATGTTCACGCGCTTGCTGGGCGCTACCAGCGGGTCGGAGCCGCCGTTGCGGCGCAGGTACAAAAAGCCCGACTCGGTGATGAAGTTGACGAAGTAGCTGATTTCGTCGGCGTGGGCCTCAATCACCACTTTGTACTTGGCCTCGGGGTTGATGACGCCCACCACCGTGCCGTAGGTATCCACGAAGTACTCGTCGATGTAGGGTCGGATGTAGTCCAGCCAGATTTTCTGGCCTTCCTTCTCGAAGCCGGTAGGAGAGGGGTTATTGAGGTATTTCTGGAGGAAATCGAAGCTTTCTGAGCGCATGGGATGAAGAATCAAAAGATAAAATACAAATGCAGGGCCTGATGGTTTAGTCGGCCGCCAATACCTGTGGCGCGTGCCAGGCCATTGGAATGTCGGCTTCCAGGCCCTGCGCGCCAGCCACGCGGCCCTCAAAACGGCCTTCCTGGCGGAAACCCAGCTTCTCATACAGCGCAATGGCGCGGGTGTTACTCTCGCGCACCAGCAGCTCCACCCGGCTTACCTGCGGAAATTGCGCCTGAGCCCGGCTTAGCAGCTCGGTGAACAGCCGCCGCCCCAGGCCCTGGCCCTGCGCGGCGGGCGCAATGGCCACCGTCAGGTCGCCGAGGACGTGGGCGAAAATCTGCAGGCCCGCCTGGTAGGCGTGAATTTCCGCCACCAGCTCGCCCGCCTGTTCGGCCACCAGCCCGATGCCCTGGGCTAGACTGCGCGTCAGAAAATGCTGCACGTAGTCCTCGGTTATTTCCTCGGGCCGCCGGGCCAGTCCGCCACTTTCCGCCGACACGCGCTGGTACAGCCGCCGAATGGCGGGCGCATCGTGGAGCGTGGAGGGGCGAATGGTGATGGACATAGCAACTGGCAAAACTATTCCGGGGCGTCGGCGCCGAATGCCAGCCACTCTTCGCGGGCTGGGCCGTACACACCCGCCACGGGCAGGCCGGCCTGCCGCATCAGCACTGTAAGCTGCCCGCGGTGGTGCGCCTGGTGGCGGATCAGCACGGATAACACGGTGCGCTTCGCCCAGTTTTCGCCATACATCGGCACCTCGTCCAGCAGCTGATTGTCAGACCAGTTGGTGGAAGCAGCCTGCGCTACCAGGGGCGCCAGCCGCCGATACGTGTCCTGGATTTCGGTGGCCGAAACCGGAACCGGCTGGTCGGCCAGCTCATCAACCGCCAGCAGACCTGCGGTGTGCGGCATCTCCGTCAGAGTGTGCACCATGTGCCAGGCAATGCGCCCAAGCGTGCGCCCACCAACGCTCACCGGCTGCGCCAGCGACTCATCGGTGAGGGCTGCCAACAGCTTCTCAGTTGCGGCAGCCTCATATTGCCATTCGGCTACAAAGTCGGAAACAGCAGTGTACATAGCAGAAGGAGGGTGAAACGGCTGATTAGGCGCTTACAGCGGGATGTTGCCGTGCTTTTTGCGGGGCAGCGTGTCCACTTTGTTTTCCAGCATCTTGAAGGCGCGGATCAGCTTCTGGCGCGTCTGCGAGGGCAGAATCACCTCGTCTACGAAGCCGCGGTGGGCGGCGCGGTAGGGCGTGGCAAACTTCTGCTGATACTCGTCTACCTTCTCCTGCAGCTTGGCCTCGGGGTCTTCGGCGGCGGCAATTTCGCGCTTGAAGATGATTTCGGCGGCACCCTTAGCACCCATTACCGCAATTTCAGCGGTAGGCCAAGCGTAGTTCATGTCGGCCCCGATGTGCTTGCTGTTCATCACGTCGTAGGCCCCGCCGTAGGCTTTGCGGGTGATGACGGTGATGCGCGGTACGGTGGCTTCGCAGAAGGCGTAGAGCAGCTTGGCCCCGTTGGTGATAATGCCGCGCCATTCCTGGTCGGTGCCGGGCAGGAAGCCGGGCACGTCTTCCAGCACCAGCAGCGGAATGTTGAACGAGTCGCAAAACCGCACGAAGCGGGCCGCCTTGGTGCTGGCGTTGATGTCGAGCACGCCGGCCAGTACCGCCGGCTGGTTGCCCACGATGCCGATGCTGCGGCCGCCCAGGCGGGCAAAACCTACCACGATGTTCTCGGCGAAGTTCTGGTGTACCTCCAGGAAGGAGCCGGCGTCGATGATGCCGTCAATTACTTCCCGGATGTCGTAGGGCTGGTTGGGGTTGTCGGGGATGATGGTGTCGAGGGCGGGGCGGCTTTCGTCCTGGCCGGCCTCATAGGGCACCATGGGGGCCGTTTCCTCGCAGTTCTGCGGCATGTAGCTCAGCAGCTGCTTGAGGTGAGTGATGCAGGCCACCTCGTTGGCGCAGGAGAAGTGCGTTACGCCGCTCTTGGCCGAGTGCGTGCTGGCGCCGCCCAGCTCTTCGCTGGTCACGTTTTCGTGGGTTACGGTCTTCACCACGTTGGGCCCGGTCACGAACATATAGCTCGTGTCCTCCACCATCAGGATGAAGTCGGTGATGGCCGGCGAGTACACCGCGCCGCCCGCGCACGGCCCCATAATGGCCGACAGTTGCGGCACCACGCCCGAGGCCAGCGTATTCTTGTAGAAGATATCAGCGTAGCCGCCCAGGCTCACCACGCCTTCCTGAATCCGGGCTCCGCCGGAGTCGTTGAGGCCGAGCACTGGGGCGCCGTTCTTCATGGCGAGGTCCATGATTTTCACGATTTTCTCGGCGTGGGTTTCGCTCAGCGAGCCGCCAAACACCGTGAAATCCTGCGAAAACGCGTACACCAGCCGGCCGTTCACCGTGCCATAGCCGGTCACCACACCGTCGCCGAGGTAATACTCTTTGTCCAGACCGAAGTCCTTGGAGCGGTGCATCACAAACTTGCCGATTTCCTCAAACGAGCCTTCGTCGAACAGCAGGTCAATCCGCTCCCGGGCGGTGAGCTTGCCTTTCTTGTGCTGGGCATCGATGCGGGCCTGGCCGCCGCCGAGCAGGGCCTCTTCGTTTTTACGGGCTAGAATTTCGGTTTTGCTCAGTTGGGCTTCAGCGTGCGGATCGGACATGCGGGGTGGGAAAGTCTGGGTTTGCTACGTAAGGACAGTGTGCCAAAGGTAACGCACAAGGCAGGAAAAGCCGCACCAGAATTTGGCGGCGTTCGGCAGCTAGATTAGGAGCGTGCACAACGCAAAAACGGCCGGCTCCTTTGCAGGAACCGGCCGTTTCTTACTCTCTATTGACGATTATTCGCCTTTCTTCTTGTTGTCCGTCGGCTCGTCGTCCGATGGCTCCGGCGCTTCCTCCGGCCGCTCGTCGCTGGCCAGATTCATCGATTCGCCGCTTTTGCTTACCGCAAACACCAGCTCCTCGGCGCCGGCCGTGTAATCGGCCGTGATGACGTCGCCCTGGGCAATTTCTGCCTTCAGGATTTCCTCGGCAATCGGGTCTTCGATGTACTTCTGGATGGCCCGGTTGAGCGGACGTGCGCCGTATTTGGGGTCGTAGCCTTTCTCGGCCACGAAGTCCTTGGCGGCTTCGGTCAGCTCTACTTTGTAGCCCAGCGTCTGGATCCGGCTCAGCAGCTTGCTGAGGCTGATGTCGATGATCTTGTGGATGTCTTTCTTCTCCAGCGAGTTGAAGACAATCACATCGTCCAAACGGTTGAGAAACTCGGGCGAGAAGGTTTTGCGCAGGGCGTTGGTGATGGTGCCCTTCGTCAGCTCGTCCATGTTCTCGTTGCGGGCTTTCGTGCCGAAGCCGATGCCGGCGCCGAAGTCCTGCAGATCACGCGCCCCGATGTTCGAGGTCATGATGATGATGGTGTTGCGGAAGTCCACCTTGCGGCCGAGGCCGTCGGTCAGGATACCGTCGTCCAGCACTTGCAGGAGCAGGTTGTACACGTCGGGGTGGGCCTTCTCGATTTCGTCGAGCAGAATCACCGAGTACGGCTTGCGGCGGATTTTCTCCGTCAGCTGGCCGCCCTCTTCGTAGCCCACGTAGCCGGGAGGCGCGCCTACCAGGCGCGATACGCTGAATTTCTCCATGTACTCCGACATGTCAATCCGCACCAGCGAATCTTCCTTATCGAAGAGGTAGGTAGCCAGCACCTTGGCCAGCTCGGTCTTACCTACGCCCGTCGGGCCCAGGAACACGAACGAGCCGATGGGCTTCTTAGGATCTTTCAGGCCAACGCGGGTGCGCTGGATAGCTTTCACCAGCTGCTTGATGGCCTTGTCCTGCCCGATTACCTTGCCCTGCAGCTCTTCGCCCATTTTCAGGAGCTTGGAGCTTTCGTTTTGCGCCACGCGCGAAACGGGGATGCCGGTCATCATGGCAATTACTTCGGCCACGTTTTCCTCCTTCACGGTGTAGCGCTTCTTCTTGGTCTCCTCTTCCCAGTCCTTTTTGGCCTGGTCGAGCTGATCAATAAGCTTCTTCTCCGTGTCGCGCAGCTTGGCAGCCTCTTCGTACTTCTGGCTTTTCACCACGCGGTTTTTTTCCACCTTGATGTTCTCAATCTGCTCTTCGAGCTTGAGAATATCCTCGGGCACCACGATGTTGTTGATGTGCACGCGGGCGCCAGCCTCGTCGAGAATGTCGATGGCTTTGTCGGGCAAGAACCGGTCGGACATGTAGCGGTCCGACAGCTTTACGCAGGCCTCAATGGCCTTGTCGGTGTACACCACGTGGTGGTGGTCCTGGTACTTGTCCTTGATGTTGTGCAGGATTTCAATCGTCTCCTCGGGCGTGGTCGGATCGACCATTACCATCTGGAAACGACGGGCCAGCGCGCCGTCCTTCTCAATGTACTGGCGGTACTCGTCGAGCGTAGTCGCGCCGATGCATTGGATTTCGCCGCGGGCCAGAGCCGGCTTGAACATGTTGGAAGCGTCCAGCGAGCCGGAGGCACCGCCAGCGCCCACAATCGTGTGCAGCTCGTCGATGAACAGAATCACGTCGGGCGACTTTTCCAACTCGTTCATCACGGCTTTCATGCGCTCCTCGAACTGGCCGCGGTACTTGGTACCGGCCACCAGCGACGCTAGGTCCAGCGTAACCACGCGCTTGCCGAACAGCACGCGCGAAACCTTCTTCTGGATGATGCGCAAGGCGAGACCTTCGGCAATAGCCGTTTTACCAACACCGGGCTCACCGATCAGAATCGGGTTGTTCTTTTTGCGGCGGCTCAGGATCTGAGCTACGCGCTCAATCTCCTTTTCGCGGCCCACAATTGGGTCGAGCTTGTCGTCCTCGGCCAGCTTGGTCAGGTCGCGGCCGAAATTGTCGAGCACGGGCGTACGCGACTTTTCGGTGCCTTTCTTGGGCGTGGCGCCAGCCCCGGCACCGCCGCGGCCTGCCCCGCCGCCAAAGAGGCGGTCGTTGTCGTCGTCATCGGCCTCGGGGCCGTTGGTGGGGTTGTTCGCCGTGTTACCGTGGTAATCCAGCGAATCGCGGACAGATTCGTAGTTCACGTTGAATTTGCTGAGGATTTGGGACGAAATGTTGTCTTCATCGCGCAGAATCGACAGCAGCAAATGCTCCGTACCGATAATCTCGCTCTTGAAGATTTTGGCTTCGAGGTAGGTGATCTTGAGGACTTTCTCGGTCTGTTTCGTCAGCGGGATGGAGCCGGTGATGCTCGTGCCCTGGGTGGCCGTGTTGCGAGTGGCTTGCTCAAGGGCATATTTCAGCTCGTCTACCGACACGCCCAATTTCTTGAGCAGTCCGATAGCCGTGCCTTCCCCTTCGCGAATCATTCCCAGCAACAGATGTTCGGTGCCGATATAGTCGTGCCCGAGCCGGATGGCCTCTTCCCGGCTCAGGGAGATGACCTCCTTGACTCGATTTGAGAATTTAGCTTCCATGCAGATAAGGTAGTGAAGAAAAATGGTACCCTGCAACGGGCCTTGGGCCTTGGTGCAGGTTGGGCCGATATAATCTGAAACAGATTGACTCGGGCGAAGGTTCGGGGGCGGCAGTAGGCACTACGCGAGAAAACTGCCGGCGGCCGGGCCCTGCATAAAGAGCAGGTCTAAGATGCTGAGCCCCGGTACAAAATCTTTACCAAACGTCTGGGGGTAGGGCCGGCCCGACGTCCTGTCAGGTTCGGGGCTGGCCTGGGCCTTTGGTGTCAGGTGGTCGCGGCAGTCGAGCAGGTCGGGTAGGAGGAGCGAGGGGTCAGCGGTAGCAGGCAGGTAGGTGGTGGTAAAGTGCAGCGGCACGCGCAGGCGCAGGCAGCGGAGGTAGAAACGCAGAAACTGCAGGTTCAGGTCAAACAAAAGCGCGGGCTTTTGCTGGTAGATGTCGTGCAGGTAATCGGCGTAATATTCAAAGTACGGCGAGCCCCCGTACGCGGTTTGCAGCGTGCGCCAGTGCCGGTGAATCCAGTTCTGCCGATAATCGATTTCCAGCGCGGAAATGGCTACTTTCTCGCTGCGGTTTCCGTCTACGACGGGCACGGTGAGGGGTTGCTGGCCCTGCGCCGTCAGGATCAGGCAGCGGTTGCGGTAGGTTTGCTTGCGGTAGTGCTCGTGGGCTTCCAGCCACAGGGCATCGACCCCCAGCAGCTGGCTGAAAAAGGCAATTGGCGGGTGGTAGGGCAGTTCGGATAAGACGGCAGGCATGAGCGGTGACGGGATGCGGAAAGAAACAATGGGCCCCCAACATAGCACGCCGGCCGCGGATAATGCGGCCTGCCGCTGAAGAAATACCGAAATTATACCGGCAAAAAGGCAGTAAGAAGGCAGCTGAAGACCAACCGCCGCGGCCAGTATCCGGACGGCGCGTCCAGAAAAGGGACGGTGCCGGGTCGAAATGGGTCTTAATACAACCGTATTTCGGCTGGTTGCAGGAAACCGGCAGTGGCACCGGGTTTGTTGCGTTGTACCCTGGTTTCCTGTTTACAGTTTTGTCAATCTGGCATGATGCGCTATTTCTCTCTGCTATTTCTCCTGCTGACTTCCTTATTCGCCGAGGCGGCTTCTCCACCCATGCTACAGCTCGATGTGGCGCGTTTTCGCAACGAAGACGTAGCCCTGAAGGGAGTTGTAGTGGAAATATATGCCACCGTTTCGGGCAAAAGCCTGCGCTACATGCGCCGGGCGCCGAAAATGTACCAGGCGGCGGCCGCCCTCACGCTGGAAGTAATCCGGCCCGATGGGCAGGCCGTGTACCAGGAAACCATCACGCTCAAGCCGCCGGTACTCAGCGACACTACGGCCGTAATCAAAAACCCGCTGAGCTTCCAGAAGCGCCTGCTGCTGCCCGAAGGCACCTACACTTTGCGGGCGCTGGTGCGCGACCAATACCAGGCCGGCAAGCAAAGCCTGGTGGAGCAGCCGCTGGTGCTGGCTGCCATCGGCCCGAAGCCACAGCTCAGCGACCTGGTGCTGCTGGCCCGCGCCCCCGCCCGCGGGGCTGAGGCCAGCAATTTCAGCCGAGGAGGCTACAGCCTCACGCGGGCCCCGGGCGGCTTTTATGCCCGCGGAGCCGAGCGGCTCTGGCTGTATGCTGAGCTCTACAACGTAGCGGCCGACCAGCCGCTGGTGCTGCGCTACCGGTTGCGGGCCGCCGCGGCCAAAACCGACGCGCTGGCCATCACTGGCGCGGTACGGGGCCAGGCCGGCCGCCCGGCGCCGGTGCTGGGCGAGCTGGACCTGAGCAAGCTGCCCGGCGGCGACTATACCCTAACGGTGGAAGTGCGCAACGCTAAAAACCAGTTGCTTACGACGCAAAGTGTTTCGGTGCACCGGGATGCTGCCGACTACGCGCCGGCCGGAGCGGGTCCGGTCCGTTAACTTTGGGGCATGCCCAAGCCCTATCCCTGGTATTACCGCCCGCTAAACTGGCTGTTGCGCGGCCTTGCTCATTTGCCGCTGCCGGTGCTCTACGTGCTGGCCGACGGGATATACCTGCTGCTGACCTATGTGGTGCGCTACCGCCGTAACGTGGTACTGACTAACCTGCGCAACTCTTTCCCGGAAAAGCCGGAAGTGGAACTCCAGCGCATCGCCAAAGAGTTTTACCGGCACTTCGCGGAGGTGATGGTGGAAACGCTGAAGCTGGTGGTGATGCCCGCCGCCGAGCTGAAGGAGCGGGTGTGGTTCAGCAACCCCGAGGTGCTGGAGCGCCACTTCGCGCAGGGCCGCACCGTGCTGGGCTTGTCGTCGCACGCGGGCAACTGGGAGTGGGTGCTGACTTCGGGGGCCGTGTGGCTGTCGGCGCACGCGGATGGGGTGTATAAGCCGTTGAACAACCCGTTTTTTGAGAGCTTTCTGCACCAACTGCGTACCCGCACCGGTGCCGGCCTGATTCCGATGCGCGACACGCTGCGCGACATGCTGCAGCGCCGCGGCGAAACCCGGGTGGTGAGCCTGCTCTCCGACCAGGCCGCCGGCCCCGAAGATCGGCCCTACTGGACTGAGTTCATGCACCAGGATTCCGGCTTCTACACCAGCGCCGACCGGCTGGCGGCCCGCTTCCATTGCCCGGTGGTGTACGTGAGCATCCGCCGCCTGCGTCGCGGCTACTACCAAATCATCCTTACGGAGCTATACGACGGCGACGCGCCGCTGCCTGCCAACGATTTCCCCATCACGGAAGCTTTCGTGCGCCAGCTGGAGCGGGATATTCAGGATTTTCCCGCCGACTATCTTTGGACGCACAGAAGGTGGAAGCACAAGCGCCCTTAGCTGTCATTGCGAGCAGCGCGAAGCAATCCTTCCTCTAAAAGACGAAAGCCTCGATTTACAGACAAGCCCTCCGGCAGTAGGCTAGTAACCTAATGCCGGAGGGCTTTCTGCTTCAGGGTCGTGCCTGCCACGAGAGGAAGGATTGCTTCGCGCTGCTCTCAATGACAGCCAGCTGTTACAGATACTGCTCGATGTCGCCGGCGCCCTGGCGGACCAACTCGAAATCGTCGTTGGTGCAGTCGATGATGGTGCTGGGGACGTTGTTGCCGAAGCCGCCGTCGATGACGAGGTCTACCAGGGAGCGGTATTTCTCGAAGATCAGGTCGGGGTCGGTTACGTACTCGTCGAGCGTGTTTTCGTCTTCGCGCACCGAGGTGCTCATGATGGGGTTGCCCAGCTCGCGCACCAGCTGAATGATGATCTGGTTGTCGGGCACGCGGATACCGACGGTTTTGCGCTGCTTGCCGCCCTGGCGCGGCACTTTGGAGCTGGCTTCGAAGATGAACGTGAACGGCCCGGGCAGAGCGCGCTTAATCACTTTGTAGGTGGGCGTGGTGATGCCGTGGGCGTAGTCGCTGATGTGCGACAAATCGGCGCAGATGAAGCTGAGCATGGCCTTTTCCGGGTTCAGCCCTTTGATGCGGCACAGCTTGTCAACAGCCTTCGCATTATGAATATCGCACCCAATGCCATACACCGTGTCCGTCGGATAAATAATAATTCCCCCACGGCGTAGCACATCTACTACCTGCTGGATACGGTTCTGGGGCGGATTTTCGGGGTGAATGCGGAGCAGCGTAGCGGCCATGGCAAGACAAGAAATGAAGTGAGAAGACGACGAACACAACCGAAGTAGCGTCGAAGCGGGCAAGGTAGCCCTTGTAACAGAGAACTGCCAACCTGTTCGTGGTTTTTGCACTGCAGGTTACAGGCAGCACATTATTAAACTGTATCACGCCGCCGGCAAACGCCCGGCCACTGGCTTCGGTCCGGCACCGTAGCCGGCACAAAAAAAGGCTCCGGCAGTATGCCGGAGCCTTTTTAGCAGGTGGCCGTTAGCCACATTGCTTATTGCTTTACGAAACGACGGGTAGCCGAGCCTTCTGACGTAGTGAGGCGCACACCGTACATGCCGGCCGGCAACGACGCCACGTTCAGAGTGGTCAGGTCGGTAGTGGCCGTTGAGCGGCTTACCACCTGGCCGAGCGAGTTCAGGATTTCCACCTGAGCCCCACGGGCGCCGGCTACACGCAGCGTGAGCTGGCTGGTAGCAGGGTTCGGGTACAGCGCCAGGCTCTTGGCGAAGGCGGGCTCGGCGGCCGATTGCACGAAGGCCAGATCCGAGTAGCGGCGTGGCACAATTTGGTAGCCAGTAGTGTAGGGCGAGGTGTTGTCGAACTGTCCGCCGATGCCGGTGAGCAGGAACGGCGTGGTAGGCGCAGGCTTGCCAGCGAAGTCGGAGTTGGCAGGAACCCGCATCTGATACACTACCCCGGCAGCTGTGGTAACGTCTACGTTGTAGGCCGTAGCGGCACCCGTCCACTGGGAAGGCGTCACCAGAGTAACGGGCGTGGCAATGGAAATCAGTTCCGATTCTTCGTTTTCGGTGAGGGCGGCCACTACGGCGCGGGGCGAATACGTGCGACGGGCCCGGCCCAGCGGCGTAATGCCGGTCATTGAAATCTGGCTCAGGCCGTTGAACTGGCCCAGCGCACCGGTAACCAGCACGGAGTCGCCTTCAGCCAGCACGTTGGTGCCGATAGCGGCCGATGCAAACAGGCCGATACCGCCCGTGTTGTCGATCAGCGTGAACTGGTAGCCAGCCGTCCGCTGGTTTACGCCATATACCGTACCGCGAGCTGATACTACCTGCGTGTTCTGGGTAGGCACGCCGTTGGCGTCATTCACAGTCAGGGCTGCTACCGTCGATACGACAGGGCCGGTAGGCGTGTCATTGTCGGTAACAGTGATGGTGTAGCTGTCAGCCGATACCGTGGCCGAGCCGGCGGGCAGTGCGTTCTGCAGCTTCAGGATAATGGTTTCGCTGGATTCAGCCACGGCGTCGTCCACGATGGTGAGCGTGGCGTTCTGGGCGGTGGTGCTGTTGGCCGGAAAAGTGAGGGTCTGGGTGGTATAGGTGTAGTCGGCAGGAGAGGTGGCAGTGCCAGCCGGAGTAGCCAGTACCACATCTACGGTTACAGCCTGCGCGCTAACGCTGCTCAGGCGAACCGGAATCTGCACCACACCCACGTTTTCGGCTACAGTAGCCGATGCAGCGCCAAACTCCACGGTAGGCGTGGTAGTGCCGCCCGTGGCGCTAACCAAACCATACGTGCGCACATTGTCTATGCGCCACGAGCCGGCAATGGCTTCCGAATTGTAGCCATAGATCCGGAACTCCACAGCCCCGGTGCGGGCGGCGAAAGCTGCGGGCAGCACAATCTTCTTATTGGTGCGCGTGTTGCTGTCGTCGGGCACGTTCACCGTAATCAAGTCAGTCGCGAAATTGTCGACGCTGGAGCGTACCGACCAGTCGCGGATGCCGGTGCCGGAGCGGCGCTCATCCAGCACCAGGCTGTCGAGGCGCACCTGGAAGCCGGAGGCAGGCTGTACCGTGAAAGCAAAGTAATCGGCGGCATCCAAGGCAGCCAGCGACCAGCCGGTGGCCGAAATTGAACCACTGCCTGGGGAAGGTGTGAGGCCGGTACCACGGCTCATTGGGCTAAACGAAGCGTTGATCGGCTGGGCATCAGCTGGCAGCGTCGCCTCGTCGCCGGCAGCGTTGGTGAAGCTATAGGTAGCTAGCTGTGCCTGGGCAGCCGTAGAGCCAAACAGGCCCAGTGCGGCCAGAAGGGCCAGCCGCTGCCACCGGGAAGAGTAGGAGTGTTGCATGGGTGAAATGAGGGTAAAAAACGAGGATGTGAATGGGTGTATTGCAGGTAAGGACGCAAACCCGGGCCAAAGGTTGGCTCCCGAGCCGGGCAAACGTGCGCAAGCTTCGGCACTGCCGGATTCCGCGTACTTTTGAACCGTAAAGCTACTCTAAACGGTTTCTCCCGCCAATCCGCATTCCGGAACTTCATACTCCGGTAACCTGACCACCTTCCTTCCCGATGGCCAAACCCCGCATCGACTACAAAGCCAAGGCCCTGAAACGCCGCAACCGGTTCGCGTACATCACCGGTATTTCGGGCCTGATTCTGATTACGTTTTCCTACTATTTCTACCAGGTTTTCTTTACGCCGAACGTAGAAACCAAAACGCCCACCTACGTGCTGGTACGCCGCGGTCAGACCGCAAAGTCGGTGCTGGACTCGGTGGAGGCCACCGGCGTCATCGTGGATAAGCTCAGTCTGCGCTTCGTGGCCAAGGTGATGAAGTACGAAAAGCTGGTGAAGCCTGGCCGCTACGAGCTGAAAGACGGCTACACTAACCGCGAGCTGATCAACGCGCTACGCACCGGCCGCCAATCGCCGCTTAAGCTTACGTTCCAGAATATCCGCCTGCGCCAGGATCTGGCCCAAAAGCTCAACACGGCCATTGATGCCCGCCCCGGCCAGTTCGACAGCCTGCTCAGCAGCCCCAGCTACACCAAAAGCCTGGGCTTCGACACCACGAGCATTATGACCATGTTCATTCCGAACACTTACGAGCTGTACTGGAACTCCACGCCCGACAACCTCATGCAGCGCATGAAAAAGGAGTACGAGAAGTTCTGGACGCCTGCCCGCGACGCCAAGCGCAAAGCCATGAACCTTAGCCGCGCCGAAGTCAGCACCCTGGCCAGCATCGTGGAGGCCGAGCAGCAGCAGCACGCCGATGAGCGTCCGCGCGTGGCTGGCGTGTACCTCAACCGCCTGCGCCGCGGCATGAAGCTCCAGGCCGACCCCACGGTGGTGTACGCCAACCAGGATTTCACCATCAAACGGGTGCTCAACGTGCACCTCACCAAAGACTCGCCTTACAACACCTACAAGTACGCCGGCCTGCCGCCCGGCCCCATCAATCTGCCCAGCATTGCCAGCATCGACGCGGTGCTGAACCCCGAGCGCCACGACTACCTCTACTTCTGCGCGAAGGAGGACTTCAGCGGCTACCACGCCTTCGCCCGCAACGAGCAGGAGCACCTCGTAAACGCCCGCCGCTACCAGGCTGCCCTCACGCGGAGCGGGATTATGAAGTAGCGCTTCAATGGTTAGATGGCTGCATTGTTAAATTGTTGGTCGTGCTGACGGATCGTTTAACAGTCATCCATTTAATCATGTCGCCATTTAACCATTCAACCCAATGTATTCTTCCGACACCCAGATCCGCGTGCGGTACGCCGAAACCGACCAGATGGGCTACGTGTACCACGGCAACTACGCGGCCTACTTCGAGGTGTGCCGCACCGAGGCCTTCCGCCAACTGGGCATCAGCTACAAAGACCTGGAAGCCGAAGGCGTGGGCATGCCAGTAGGGGAGATACGCACCCGCTTCCGCCGCCCCGCCCGCTACGACGACCTGCTAACGGTGCGCCTGCTGCTCAAGCAGCCCGCCGAAGGCTCGCGGGTGCTGTTCGAATACGAAATCTACAACGAGGCCCAGGAACTACTCACCGAAGGCCACACCCTGATGGTGTTCGTGAACATGAGCACCGGCCGCCCGGTGCCCATCCCGCCGCACATCCAGCAGAAGCTGTCCGGCTACTTCACCGACGACGAAGCCGGCAGCCCGCTCACGCCTCCCAAAGCCCCCAGCGACGCGCCGGCCCCGGCCGCGTTTTTAAAATGAATGGTTTAATGGCTGCATTGTTAAAGGGTTGGTTGTTCTGTAACCTCGTTGAACAACCAACCCTTTAGCCATCAAACAATTCAACCATCCAGACCACATGCGCCTGCCCACCCGCCGCTACCACTTGCCCGATGTACGCCGCCGCCGGTCGTACCGGAAGGCTATTGTGTTTCTGAAGCGGCTGCGCTTTGCCGGCGGCCGGGCCTCGGTGTATGATGTGGTGGACCGGCTGATGCAGGAAATCCGGCTGGATGGCATTGCCAAGCGCGCCTCCTACATGGCGTTCAACTTCACCATTGCCATCTTTCCCACCATTATCTTTCTGTTCACGCTCATCCCGTATATCCGCATCCCGAACCTAAACCTGTACATTCTGGAGTTTCTGGCCGACCTGATTCCGGGTGAGATGTATCGGGCCATTTCGGGCACCATCGAAGACATCGTGAACATTCCGCACGGCGGGTTGCTGTCGTTTGGTTTTGCCACGGCGCTGGTGCTGAGCTCCAACGGCATCATGGCCCTGCTCGACGCCTTCGAGAAGAAGTACCCCTCGTTCAAGAAGCGCACCTACGTGCGCAAGCGGGTCATTGCCACGCTGCTGACGGTGGTGCTGTCGTCGGTGCTGCTGGTGTCGGTGGTGGGCATCTTCTTCGGTACCTATATTATTGATGCGCTGGTGTTTCACGAAATCGTGCCCGAGCAGTATACGGCTGAACTGATTACGGTCATCAAATACGGCTCGGTGGTGGGGCTGTTCCTGCTCACTACCTGCCTCGTGTATTACTACGTGCCGCCCGTGCACGACAAGTGGCCCTTCCTGTCGGCCGGGGCCATTGTGGCCACGTTGCTGATCTTCCTGGTGTCGTTCCTGTTCATCCTCTACGTGAAGATTTTCGACAGCTACAACCACTTCTACGGCTCAGTGGGCACGCTCGTGGGCTTCATGGTGTGGCTGGATTTCGTGTGCATGACCCTGATTCTGGGTTTCGAAATCAACGTCAGCATTGATGCCGTGACGGGCCGGCTGCGCAACAACGCCGCCGGGTTGCGTTTGCTGAACCGAGTACGCAATCAGCAAGTGAAAATTTAGCGCCTGATTATCAGGTTGAAACCCCGGAAAGGGTAGAGGAGGGGGCGTTTTTTAGAAAAATAAATGCCCAAAAGTTGTGATGGGTGGGCGGCGCTGCTACTTTTGTCGTCCCAAACCACTCAGTTTGGACCCTAGAGAGGTGGCAGAGTGGTCGAATGCGACGGATTCGAAATCCGTTATACCTGCAAGGGTATCGGGGGTTCGAATCCCCCCCTCTCTACAGTGCCAATAAGCACCTGCCACGGCCCAAGGTTCACTTGGCCGGAGGCATTGCTTGTTGTTGAATGACCTTAGAGGAGTGGCAGAGTGGTCGATTGCGGCGGTCTTGAAAACCGTTGAGGGTTAAACCTCCGGGGGTTCGAATCCCTCCTCCTCTGCGTAGTAAACTGCAAAATCCCCTTGGCGGCCGCCAAGGGGATTTTTGTTTTTAGACGCTTTTAAACCGCTGAATCACTTTGCAGCGGACTAGCAGCACACTGCTTGTAGCTGTAGCACCTGCTACTACCAGCCGTAGCGCCAGATGTGGTAGAACACAAAGCCAGCCAGCAGTGCCAGCAGGGCAGAGGCCAGCAGGGTTTCCCGGCGGATTCTGGGCCGCGAAGAACGCCGGCTGGTGCGTTGGCGGCGGGAATGTCTGATAACGGCATCCTTTTCCATAACTGGTAGCTAGCAGGTTGAACATCAGTGCTAAACCAGATACGTAACAAGAGCCTCCGGCAGATTTAGGTGCAACTGCACCACAACCTGAAGCAACTGTAGCCATACCGGACCCACACAGGCATCATCACAACCTCTGCTACTGCGCTGATGCTGGGGCGGATGGGCCGGAAAGACCAGGCGGCAAGGGCAAAAGCGCGGTCAACAGGAACGCCAGTTTCGAACAACCTAAAAGGCGCAAACAGGGGAAGACGGGAGAAGTGCCGCTGACGGCCATGTGGCTGGCAATCAGATAGGCAGCTAGTGAGGGGAATTGTAGGAAAATGAGAGTATTGATTTGGATTGCTGCCATCTGACCTTATCTTACCTCCGCTTTATGTGCTGCAATTGCCACGCAAACAGCACTATGAGTTTAATCCGGCTTATCGTCCTTCTTTCACTTTTCAGGTTACTCCATGCAAAAACCTCTACCCATTATTCGCCGTGCACGCCGTAGCTGGCACCAGCTTGTAGTAGCGGCCGGTAGTCTGGCGTTGTTTGCGCTAAGCGCGGGGCAGGCCCGCGCCCAGGCCGATGCCTATCAGTTTGCGGCCACTACCGGCACGTACGCGCCGTTGCCGGGAACGGCTCCCGTGGCTACGGCGGTGCAGGACGACGATGCTATTTCCGATGCCTTGCCCATTGGGTTTCCGTTTTCCTTCGATGGTGTTCCGTACACCAATGTCTACGCTAGCTCCAATGGCTTTCTGTCGTTCAACAGCAGCGCCACCAGCAGCCTGACCAACAACCTGACCACTGGTAGTGGAGCCACTCAACTGCCTCTGGTAGCCCCGCTCTGGGACGACTTGGGCGGCGAACTGCCTAACAGCGCGGCCCGCTACCAAACCAGTGGCACCGCGCCCAACCGCGTTTTTACATTCGAATGGCAGAACTGGTCGTGGAACTACAACGCTACGGCGGCGGTGGTGTCGTTTCAGGTGAAGCTGTACGAAACCTCCAATCGTATCGAATTTGTGTACCGTCCGGAAGGCGGCGCGGTGAACTCGCCTTCGGCGTCTATTGGCATTGCGGGCACGGGCACGCCCATTCCATTCTTGTCGCTGGGCAATACGAGTGCCTCGCCCACGGTTAGCTCAACCACCGAAACCAACACCATCAGCACGCTGCCAGCAGCCGGCCAGATTTACGCGTTTACGCCGCCGCCAGCTACGGGCTGCCCCACGCCCCGTAACCTGGCCGTAACCAGTACCACCGCTACTTCGGCGTTGGTTACCTGGAGCGTAACCGGGGGCGGTGGCACGTTCTCCATCAACTATGGCCCAACCGGCTTTACGCCAGGCACCGGTGGCCAGACGATTACCAGCACCAGCACTTCAGTAACCATTCCGGGCCTGTCGCCCAGCACGAACTATCAGTTTTACGTCACGCAGCTCTGCTCCGGCAGTTCTTCCAACCGTTCCAACGTCGGGGCTTTTCGTACCGAGTGCGTAACGCCTCTGTACGCCACGCTGCCGTTCAGCGAGACGTTTGAGGGCACCTGGCTGGACCGGTGCGCCACGCGCGACGTGCCCAGCAACAACTGGCGCAACTCACCTCTGACGGGCAACAACTCCTGGCGGCGCGAAGACGACGGCGCGGCCGCCAACTGGGGCTCGCCCACCAGCTACGCCTACACTCCCACTGGCAGCCAGAGTAGCGCCCACTCGGCCCGCTTCCACAGCGGCAGCGCCAGCTCGGGCCTGATTGGCACCCTCGACCTGTTTGCGAACTTGAGCGGCGCCGGCAATAAACGACTGAGCTTCGACTTCATCAATACCACGGGCTCTGACTCGCTGACGGTGCAGGTATCGACCGACGGTGGCCTCACCTTCGGGCCGCAGCTGCTGCGCTTGGGCAGTGCTACCGGCGGTTTCCGCTCCCAGAACCTGACGCTCACCAGTACGTCGGCCACTACGGTTATCCGCTTCCGCGCCCGCGCTGACTTCGGCACCACCGACATCGGCCTCGATAACGTGCGGCTGGAATCGTTCAGCAACTGCCTGAGCCCGCTCGGCCTGGCCGTTACGTCGGTAACGGCCACCACGGCTACGGTGTCGTGGGCCAGCGCTGGCACGGGTACGTACACAGTGTTCTATGGCCCTACTGGCTTCACGCCGGGCGGTGCCGGCAGCCAGACGCTCAGCGGTATCACGGGAACTTCGGCAACCATCCAGGGCCTCACAGCCAGCACCGAATACCAGTTCTATGTGCGTCAAGATTGTGGGGGCTCTTCCTCCGCCAATGGCGGCCCGGGGGCTTTCCGTACTGATTGCGTAACGCCTTTGTACGCCACGCTGCCGTTCAGCGAGACATTTGAGGGCACCTGGCTGAACCGGTGCGCCACGCGCGACGTGCCTAGCAACAACTGGCGCAACTCACCTCTGACGGGCAACAACTCCTGGCGGCGCGAAGACGACGGCGCGGCCGCCAACTGGGGCTCGCCCACCAGCTACGCCTACACTCCCACTGGCAGCCAAAGCAGCGCCCACTCGGCCCGCTTCCACAGCGGCAGCGCCAGCTCGGGCCTGATTGGCACCATGGATCTATATGTGAACCTGAGCGGCGCCGGAACCCGGGAGCTGGCTTTCGACTACATCAACACCACGGGCTCCGACTCGCTGACAGTGCAGATTTCTACGGACGGCGGCGCCACGTTTGGGCCGCAGCTGCTGCGCCTGGGTAGTGCTACGGGTGGCTATCGTGGCCAGACGCTGGCTCTTACCAGTACGTCGGCCACTACGGTTATCCGCTTCCGCGCCCGCGCCGACTTTGGCTCCACCGACATCGGCCTTGATAACGTTAGCATTTCGTCGTGCCCCCGGGTAAGCAACGTAGCTGTGAGCAACATCACGGGCACTACTGCCACGGTTACCTTCACTCCGGTAACGGGTTCCGGCGGCTATACGGTAGTAGCCACGCCAACTACCGGCCCGGCCGTAACAATATCGGGCAGCAACTCGCCCATTCAACTGACGGGCCTACAGGGCCTCATGCAGTACACGGTAGGGGTGGTGAGCAGCTGCGGTGCCGGCCAGTCGTCGGCTCCGGTAACAGCTACCTTCACGACGCTGCTGCCACCGGTATCCAACGACGAGCCCTGCACTGCAACGGCGCTGCCCGCCAACGGTACCGCTCTGACAACGTCTAACTTGGGAGCTACGGCCTCAGCGGCCAACGGATATTCTAACCCCGGCTGCGCCCCCGCCGCCAACCCTAAGGATGTGTGGTTCTCGTTTGTGGCTCCCGGCAACGGGCCACGTTCTCTGGTTGTAACGGGCGCACCGGCCGGGCAGGTACGCCTGTTCTCGGCGACGTCCTGCAACGGGCCGTTTACGCAGCTGGCCTGCCAGGCCAGCACGGGCTCCGGCACGGCCGCCGGTCCGATGGCGCTGCCTTCGCTCACGCCAAGCACCACTTACTACGTTTCTGTATCAGGCTACGGCTCCAGCGATACGCAGGGCGCCTTCACCATTGCTCTTACTTCTACCCTGAGCACGGGCATGGGCCAGCTGCCGGGCGGTGAGGTGAGTGTGTTCCCGACGCCTCACCAGAGCGGCCCGCTGACGTTGCGCCTGCGTGGCGCGGAAGCCGGCGTATCGGCGGTGCAGGTGCAATTGCTGAACGCCCTCGGCCAGCAGGTGATGCACCAGGAGCTAACCGTTCGGGGTGGGGCACTGGAGCAGGCGCTGCCGGTGCAGAACCTGGCCAAAGGCTTCTACACAATGCGGGTGCAGGTAGGTGCCCACACCGTAACGCGGAAAGTAGTGCTGGAATAGCGCACATACCAGCAGGGTAATGACGCCCAAGCTGCTAGTAAAAGAGGGCCAGACACACGTCTGGTCCTCTTTTTTGTTTCGAGGGCTTTACCACGTTGCCGATGCGCGGAAACTGGCAAGCGCTACAGTACAACCCCGGTCCGTACGGCGCGTAGATGCAATGCTTTCCGATCCAGGGTGCTGTGCCCGGCCTTCGCTTAGCATTTCTGCTACCTATGCTAAAATGGCTACTTGGGATTCTGGCGCTGCTGTTGCTGTTTCCCTCTTCCGCATCTGCCTACTCGGTGCTTACCCACCAGGCCAATATCGATTCTTCCTGGACCCGCTGCCTGATGCCTATGTTGCAGAAGCGCTACCCGGGTGCCACCGAGGAGCAGCTCATTGAGGCAAAGAGCTACGCCTACGGCGGCTCCATCATTCAGGATATGGGCTTTTACCCATTCGGCTCGGAGCTGTTCACCAACCTTACGCACTATGTGCGCAGCGGCGACTTTGTGCGCAACCTACTGGACGAAGCTCACGGCCGCAATGAATACGCGTTTGCGCTCGGCGCCCTGGCGCACTACTCGGCCGACGTGATAGGGCATCCTGAAGGTACCAACAAGGCCATGGCGTCGGTATACCCGGATCTGCGGCGGAAATTCGGGACAGAAATCACCTACGAAGAAGCCCCGGTGCAGCACACGCAGTTGGAGTTTGCCTTTGATGTGGTGCAGCTGGCCGCCGGCCGCTACCGCACTGCCGACTACCAGCGCTATATCGGGTTTCAGGTGAGCAAGCCGGTGCTGGAGCGGGCGTTTCGCAAAACCTATGGACTGGAACTGGGCAAGGTGATCTTCAACGTGGACCTGGCCATCAGCTCGTTTCGGTTTGCCGTGCGCAGCCTGATTCCGATTGCCAGCCGGGCGGCGTGGCAGTCGCAGAAAAAAGAAATCCGGCGACTCAGCCCGCAGGCCCGTCGGCGCGAGTACGTCTACGACCAGAGTGAGCACGACTACCGCAAGCAATACGGCACCGACTACCAAAAGCCTGGTACCGGGGCCCGGGTGCTGTCGTATTTTGTGCGGGTGCTACCCAAAATAGGTCCGCTGGAGCCTTTCGCGTTCAAGCTGCCGACGCCGGAAGCGCAAGCCTTATTCAAGACCAGCTTTCGGCAGGTGATGACCAGCTACTGCCGCCATGTGGAAGCCGAGCCCGCCGATACGGTCACGGTTTCCCGGCAAGTGCTGCCCAATACCGACTTCGACACCGGCCGCCCGACAGTGGTGGGCGAATATGAGCTGACCGATGAAACCTACGGCGAATGGGTGCGCAAGCTGGCCGACAACAAGTTTGACGGCCTGACGACGCCGGTGCAGCGCAACATTCTCACCTTCTTTGGCCCCAGTCCCAAGGAACCTGTCGATGAAGACGAAAAAGAAGCTAGCACCCGCGCAAAAACCATGGAGGCCCTGGCGCAACTGAAAGAGCTGGACGTGAAGTAGCGCTGGCCGCAAGCAGACATCTACTCCAACAAAACGGAGGGGCGGGGTCCAGACCATTCGACGGTCCGGCCCGCCCCTCGTTTTGTTGGAGTAGGTGTGCTTAGTACTGGCGGTAGGCCTTGTAGGTGCGGTAGACCGGACGGTGGAGTTTGCCCGATTTCTGCTTAACGGTAGTGCGCAGGATGGGCAGCCGGAAAAACGGCTGGGCCGCTGCCGTGAAAGCCGAGCAAATGCTCATCGAAACGAAGACCAGGACCAGGGACAGGCGGCAGATAAGGGCGAACATAGTGCAATAGGTGTGTGGGAGCGAGCTTCCGGCTTGGCCGCCACTGCGGCAGCTCCGGCGAGGAAGTACACAAAACTACAGGCTGCGCCTGCCCCAGTACACCGACTTCGTTCGGCTGTGCCAGCTGCCCCGCCAAACCTGCTTTTTCCCCGACGAAGCCCTGGCTACTCGTCTGGCTCAAGCTCGTTACTGGCCCCCTTCCTGCACCAGGCCGCTGCTGAGGCGGCGCAGCACAATCTCGGCCTGCTTGGCCTGGTAGCGAATGTCGAGCAAGCGCACTTCGGCGTCGAGCTGGGTGCGTTGGGCTTCGCGCAAGGCCAGCGGTACCAGCAGACCCAGGCGGTAGCGCTCCAGGGCAATGGCCACGTTTTCGCGGGCCAGCCGGATGTTGGCTTCTTCCAGCTCCAGTAACTGCAGGCGGTTCTGGTACTGGGCCCAGGCCTGCTCGGCCTCGGCTTCCAACTGCAGCTGCGTCTGGCCCAGCAGCAGGTTGCTCTGTTCCTCCCCGATGCGGGCATTCTGCTCCAAACGGTTGCGGTTGAAGCCGTCGAAAATGGGAATCGTGGCTACCACGCCGTAGTTGAGGCCGTAGGTGCGGCCCGTGTTGGTGACCAGCTGGCTGCCGAAAAACGCCGCCCCGTTGATATTGCGGTTGTAGCCATAGCCGGTGGTCAGGCCGATTTGCGGGAAGCGGGAGGCGCGCACCAGCTTTCGGTCGTAGGTGGCAATTTCGGTGTTGAGGCGCGCCTGCTGCAGGCGCGGGTTGTTCTGCTGCACGGCCTGCGCCACACCTTCCCGGCTCAGGTCGGTAGCCACCACAATGGAGTCGGCGGGGCGGAAGTTGAGACGCGGGGTGCGGCCCAGCAGGTTGTTGAGGTTGATTTTGGCCGTCTGCAGCGCCTCCTGCTGCTGAATCAGCAAGGAGCGGTCGGCGTTGTAGTCCACGCGGGCGGTCAGCACTTCCACCTTGGCGCTCACGCCCACATCCACGCGGGCCTGGGTGAGGTCGATGCGGGCCTGCCCGATTTTCAGGGCCTCCTCGCTGGCCTTAATCTTGCCCGACTCGCGCACCACTACGTAATAAGCGTCGGTGATAGAAGCCACAGTTTCTTCGACGGTGGCGCGGGTGAGCTGGCGCTGGCTTTGCTCCAGCGACTTCAGCCGGTCGTAGGCGATGAACATACCCAGCCCATCGAAAATAGTCCAGGTGGCGGCCACGTTGGCATTGAGCAGGTTGCTCTGCGCGCCGTTGGCAATGCTGGCCTCGGGCCGCGCCGATGACTCCTGCCGCACGTTGTTGCGGTTGAAGTTGCGGGTCAGGTTGCCGTTCACTACCGGCAGCTGGCCGGCGTTGCCGCGGGTCACGTTGTTTTCGGCAATGCGCACGTCCTGCCGCGAGAGGCGGATGTTGTAGTTGTTCTCAATGCCGATGCGGATGGCCTCGGTCAGCGTCAGGGACGGGGCATCGGCCACGGTTTCCGGCTTCTCCGTCTGGGGCTTGCTCTGGGGCTTCGAGGCGGGCTCCCGGGTAGGCAGTACCGGCTGCTGCGCCAGCACCGGCAGAGGCAAAGCCAATAGGAGAGTGAAAAAGAAGGAGCGGGGCATGAAATACATCAACTGAAAAGAAAATCGGAAGCCGACACGGGCGGCAACTAGGCCGTTACGGCCTTCTTTTTGGCGGCCTCCTGCTTCTGGCTGTGCTTTTTGGCCGTGGCGAAGTACGAGTACATCACCGGCACGACATAAAGCGTGAGGCCCGTAGCAAAGAACAGGCCGCCTACCACGCCAATGCCCATGGCCCGGCGGCTCAGGGCGCCGGCGCCGGTAGCAATGGCAATCGGCAGAATGCCCAGAATGGCGCACAAGCTGGTCATCAGGATCGGGCGGAAGCGGGCCGTGGCGCCTTCAATCAGGCCGGTCATGTAGTCTTTGCCGTTTTCCACCTGCTGGTTGGCAAACTCCACAATCAGAATACCGTTTTTGGTGACGAGGCCCACCAGCATGATGATGCCAATCTGCGAAAACAGGTTCAGGGTCTGGTTGAAGTACCACAGGCTGAGCAGCGCGCCCGACAGCGCCAGCGGCACCGTCACCATGATGATTACCGGGTCGCGGAAGCTCTCAAACTGCGCGGCCAGCACCAGATAAATCAGCACCAGCGCCAGCCCGAAGGCAAACACGAGGCTGCTGGAGCTTTCCTGAAAGTCGCGGGAAGCGCCCGACAGCTCGGTGGAGAACGTGTCGTCGAGGTTTTTTTCGGCCAGGCCCTGCATGGCCGCAATACCGTCGCCGAGGGTTTTGCCGGGCGCCAGCGAGGCCGAGAAGGTGGCCGAGTTGTAGCGGTTGAAGCGGTAGAGTTGCGGCGGGGTGCTGCTTTCCGTCAGGCGAATCACGTTGTCGAGCTGCACGAGCTGGCCTTCGTTGTTCTTCACCGACAGCAGGCGCACGTCCAGCGGCTGGTTGCGGTCTTCGCGCGCCACCTGCCCGATGATCTGGTACTGCTTGCCTTCCCGGATAAAGTAGCCGAAGCGCTGCCCGCTCAGGCCGGCCTGCAGCGTCTGGCTGATGCTCTGCACCGACACGCCCAGGCTCTGCGCCTTTTCGCGGTCGATGTTCACGCGCAGCTCGGGCTTGTTGAACTTCAGGTTCACGTCCACGAACTGGAAGGTGGGGTCCTGGCGGGCGGCATCAAGGAACTTGGGCACCGCGGCCCGCAGCTTGTCGAAGTCCTGGGTCTGGATAACGAACTGCACCGGCAGGCCGCCGCCGCCGCCGCCGATGCTCTGGTCCTGTGACACCGAGGTGCGGGCAGCGGTCAGCTTTTTCACGCCGGCGCTCAGGCCGGCCGCAACCTGGTCCTGGGTGCGGGGGCGCTCCTCGGCTTCCAGCAGCAGCACGCGGGCAATGCCCGAGTTGGAGCCGCCGCCGAAGCCGGGCGAGGTCACGGCAAACACGCTGCTCATGTTGTTGCCGGCCGAGTCCATAGCCATCTTGGTGAGCTGGGTCATGTAGGCATCCATGTACTCAAATGAAGCCCCTTCCGGCCCGGTGGCATTCACGTTCACGCGGCTGCGGTCTTCCACCGGCGCCAGCTCCGACGGAATGGTTTTCATGAAAAACCAGATGCCCACGCCCGTGCCCAGCACCACCACCCACGCCAGCCAGCGGTTGCGCAAAAAGGTTTGCAGGCTGCTTTGGTAGCCGCCAATCATTTTCTCGAAGAAGGGCTCGGTTTTGCGGTAAAACCAGTTGTGCTTTTCCTGGCGCTTGAGCAGCACCGAGCACATCATGGGCGTGAGCGTGAGGCTCACAAACGCCGAAATCAGCACCGAGCCGGCTACCACGATGCCGAACTCGCGGAACAGGCGCCCGGTGATGCCCGTGAGGAACACCACCGGCAGAAACACCGCCGCCAGCACCACCGTGGTGCTGACTACGGCCATCAGAATCTCCTCGGAGCCCTTGATGGCGGCCGTTTTGGGGTCTTCGCCTTCCTCGATGCGCGAGTAGATGTTTTCCAGCACCACAATGGCGTCATCCACTACCAGGCCGATGGCCAGTACCACGGCCAACAGCGTCAGCACGTTGATGGAGAAGTCGAGCAGGTACATCACGAAGAAGATGCCCACCAACGACACCGGAATGGCCACTACAGGAATCAGGGTAGAGCGCCAGTCGCGCAGAAACAGGAAGATGATAATCACCACCAGCACGAAGGCCTCGATGATGGTATGCTCTACCTCGTTAATGGATTTGCGGATAAACACCGAGTTGTCGAAACCCGGCTTGAGCACCAGGTCTTTGGGCAGGTCCTTGCCATAGAGCTCTATGCGCTTGTTGAACTCGTCGGCAATGTCAATCTGGTTGGAGCCGGGCTGCGGAATGACGGCCAGGCCCACCATGGGTACGCCGTTCACCTTGAAGATGGTCTGGTCGTTTTCAGGGTACAGCTCGGCGTAGCCGATATCGGACAGCCGCACCAAGGACGAGGCATCTTTGCGGATGATGAGGTTGTTGAAGTCCTCCACCGACGTAAGGCGGCCCATGGTGCGCAGCGTGAGCTGGGTGTTCTGGCCCTGCACCGCGCCGCTGGGCAGTTCCACGTTTTCGCGGGTGAGGGCAGCCTGCACCTCCACGGGGCTCACGCCCAGCGCCGACAACTTCACAGGGTCCATCCAGAGGCGCATGGAGTACTTCCGCTCGCCGTACACCCGCACCTCCGACACACCCGGAATGGTTTGCAGGCGCTCCTTGAGAGTGTTGTTGGCGTAGTCGGTCAGTTCCAGCAGGGTGCGCTTACTGGAGCTGAGGTAGGTCATCACAATGGGCTGTGAGTCTGCGTTGGCCTTGCTCACTACGGGCGGGTCGATGTCGCGCGGGAGGCGGCCCTGGGCGCCCGATACCTTGTCGCGCACGTCGTTGGCGGCGGTTTCCAGGTCGGCGTCGAGGTCAAATTCCACGGTAATCTGGGTGCGGCCGTCGCGGGAGTTGGAGGTCAGGTTTTTGATGCCCTGGATGCCGTTGAGGGCTTCTTCGAGGGGCTCGGTCACCTGGCCCTGCATCACATCGGCGGAGGCACCGGTGTAGCTGGCCGACACGGTAATGATGGGCGGGTCGACGCTGGGGTATTCCCGGATGCTGAGGTAGCGAAACCCAATCACGCCGAAAATCACGATGACGAGGCTCATCACGATGGCGAGGACCGGGCGGTTGATGCTGGTTGAAGATAAGCTCATATCGTTGTTTCTCGCAGTGTTTCGCGGTGTTGGCGCAGTGTTTCGCAGTGTTCATGCGTCAGCACACTGCGAAACACTGCGAGAAAAATTACTTGGTGGCCTTCACGGCGTCTCCCGGCTTCACCTGCAGAATGCCGGTGCGAATCACGGAGTCGCCAACGGCCAGGCCGTCGGTGATTTGAATCACCTTGTCGGAGCGGATACCAATTTTCACTTTCTTGGGAGCCATCTTGCCGTTTTTCACGGTGTAGACGCTATAGCCGCTGGCTTCCGGAATAACGGCTTCGGTGGGCACCTGCAGCGCGTCGGTGGATTCGCCGAGCTGCAGGTTCACTTTCACGAAAGCGCCGGGGCGCAGCTCGTTGCTGGTATTGGCGTAGCGGGCGCGCACCGGCTGGGTGCGGCTCACGGGGTCAATCTGCGGGTCGATGGCGTAGACTTTGGCCTCATACTTCTTGTTGGTGCCTTCATCGGTGACGCTCACCACGTCGCCCACGCGCACTTTGGTAGCAAAGCGGCCCGGCACAGCAAAGTCAATCTTCACGGGCCGCACGCGGGAGAGGGTCGTGATTTCCGAGCCGGGGCTCACGTAGGTGCCCACGGTGGCCGTGGTCAGGCCCAGCACGCCGCTGAACGGCGCCCGCACGTAGGCCCGGTCCAGCGAAGCCTGCAGGGCTTTCAGGTCCGACTGCGCCGTGAGCAGCTGGTTGTTGGACTGCTCGTATTCCTGGGCGCTGATGTACTCCTTGTCCAGCAAGGTGCGCTGGCGCTTCTCCTGGTCGCGGAAGAGCTGGATGTTGTACTGCTGCTTGCGGATGGCGGCCTGGGCCTCGTCGGCGTTGATGCTGAACAGCAGCTGGCCCTTGCTCACCGGCTGGCCTTCCCGGATGTTGAGGCTGGTAATCTTGCCCGACAGCTCGCTCTTTATAACCACCGACTCGTCGGCCAGAACAGAGCCGGTAGCGGCCACCTCATCTGAAAGGTTGGTGGGCTTCACCACGTACACTTGCACCGGCAGCGCGCCGCCGCCCCCGCCGCCTTTGCCACCCTTCGCGCCAGGGGCGCCTTTGCCGCCGCCGGCTGCGCCCTTGCCGCCCCCGCCTTTGGCGTCGGCGTTAGGCGAGGGGAAGTATTTTATCTTGACGAAGGCCAGGGCGGCAATCAGCACTACGGCGATAATCAGCCAGCGTACCCCGTGGCTTTTGCCGGGCGTTTGTTCGGCCACCTGTAGTTCTTCCCGTTCTTGTTCCTGAGTCTGCATAAGTGAGTATCGGAGATTCTGCCAGTTTGCCACGGCCCCTTGTTCGTGTGGGCAGGGCAACGGATGACAACGCGAATCAGCTGGCTGGGGTTTACTTCCTGCTCCAACTGGTCTGGTCGGCCATGGGCTTAAGACACCGGAATTGACCTTGGGTTGCGCCTGCTTCCTGAAATTGTGGGGGACTGCCCGTGCGGTCCGCCCGGCACGATATGCCTCATCCGGGCTGCAGATGCCGTATATTTCTCCGGTCTTTCCTTTCTGCCCTCTCCCGATGATTCCGCGTAATCCTACCGAAGCCCAACGCAATTTCTTTCAGGAAGTGCACGAAGTAGTGCGCCTAGTGCCGGCCGGCCGTGTAACCACCTACGGCGCCATTGCCCACTACCTCGGGGCCCGGCACGGCGCCCGCATGGTGGGCTGGGCCATGATGGCCGCCCACACCGCCGACGGCTACGTGCCGGCCCACCGAGTTATCAACCGCAACGGCCAGCTCACCGGGCGCCTGCACTTTGCCACGCCCACAGCCATGCAGGAAGCCCTGGAGGCTGAAGGCGTACGCGTGATTGAAGATGAAGTGCAGGAGTTCAAGCGTCTGTTCTGGGACCCTACCGCGGAGCTGGAATAGCCGCGTTAGTTGACGGGCCTTTTCTCGCGGGCTTTAATGTGCTTGAGCTGGAACAGACCTTCCTTGGCTGCCACCGGCTGCACAGTTGGGGCCACTGCGCCGTCGCCTGGGGCGCAGGCCAGAAACGTAGCGGTACCGAACAGGGGCATAAACGTGTGGCATTTCTCCTGCTCGCCCTGCACGCAGATGGCCATGTCGCGGCGCTTGTCACGCCAGCTGAAAGCCAGGTATTGGCCCGGCCCCAATTGGCCCGCCTCTTTGCCGTCCACCAGCACCCGCAGGGGCGCGGCAGGCCCGGCGTCGGCGCGGCGGTACAGGTAGATGGCGGCAGTGTCGGCCGCTGCGGCAAAACCGTCTGCGCCGACGGGCTGCAGGCTGGTAGCTACCCGCCCCGAGGCTAGCCGCAGCTCGTATGCTTGCGGCTGGTTGGTGCCGCTCGTCGCTAGAGCGGCCCCCATCAGGCCGCCTACTACCGCGCCAGCTACCACGTTGTTGAGGTCGGGCTGCCGGTGCCCCGTGAAGCTGTAATACTTGTCGGCGGCCTGCAGGGGCAAGTAGCGGCCTTGGAAGAAAATATAGGCATTCTGGCCGTCGCTCAGGCCCCAGGCGCCGCGCACCAGGCGGCGGGGCTGGTCGTCGCTGAGGTGCAGGTACCAGGCTTCCACTTCCTCGGTGCCGGCCCACTGCGCGCCCTTGCGGGTTTTGCGCTGCAGCTCAAACGGCCCGGCCGTGAGCGTAGGCGCGTTCTGGCGGAACTCCTCGAACGACCGGTAGATGCCGCGCTGCAGCGGCTGGGTTTGCACCGGGAAGCGCGGCAGCGCGCCTTCTTCGCCGGCCAGCACCTGCGCCCACGTCAGGGTGGGGGCGGAGGCAGGAGGTACGGCCGCCGCCAGCCGCTGCAGGCCCTGCTGCAGGGCGCGCCGGATGTTGTCGGGGTGCTTGCTGGTTACATCTAGGCCCTTGCCCTCCACCAGCTCCGACACGCTGAGCAGCAGCCGGTAGGTATCGGGGCCAGTAGCTTCCAGAAAGTCCATTTCCACCTCCGCGCTGCCCGTTTCCGACATGGCCGTAATGGTTTCGTGCACGGCCAGGGTGTAAATACGCACCACCAGTGGCCGGGTAGCCGGGCCAGCCGGCAGCGCCTGCCGGAGCATCGGCGTCAGCTCGGTTTCCAGGCTGCCGCCTAAGGTGGCGGGTACCAGGTGGTTGTCGAGGCCGCGGTGCACGCTGCCGATACTGGTCCGGTCAGGCCGCGCGTCTACCAGCTTATCGAAGTGGAAGGCGGAGCCGGCGGCCGGCAGTACTTGCTGGGCGAGGCTGATTTCCAGCTTGGTGCTTTGGGAATAGCCCGCCAGGGGCAACAACAACAGCGGTAAGTAGAGAAGCTTCACGAGTGATGAGTGAAATGCCAGAAACAAACAATAAAAAGCTACTTGGCGCAGTACGCTCAGCGGCCGGCCATGCGCGTTACTTGGGTTTTGCCTTCGCGCGCCGGTACCAGCTGCAAAGAAGCGGGTGCCCCGGGCTGGTACTCGATATAATTGGCTTCGCTGAAGCTCGGCGTCAGCTCCAGGCAGGCCTCGGTGCCCACGCACAGGCGCACCGGCTGGTTGCCGTCGTGCCAGGGCAGCGAAAGATAATCGCCTTCGCGCAGTTCGCCAGCTGCCTGGCCATTGAGTTGTACCGGCAGCGGGGGCGCATTTTTCTGGCGCCGTCTGTACACCATCAAATGGGTAACCAGGCCTTCTTTATTCAGCGAAATCAGGCCCGATGGCCCCGCGTAATTGGTGGTCAGCCCACTGAACAGATTAAGCGAATAGGCATGCTTGGGCGGCCCGCCGTTGAAAAGCAGCGTGTTGTTATTGTTGTAGAGCGCCGGCGCGAAAAACAGGAAGGCCGTGCCGCGCTTTTCCAGCAAATAGTAATCGGCGCCGAAGCGGATGTATAGCTGTTGGCCGTCGCAGAAGCCCCAAGCTTGCTCTACCGCTACGTGCTGGCCTTCCGGCGTGAGCATGAACGGCGATACGGCGCGCAGCCCCTGCCACTCGGCTGTCTGGTAGGCGCGGGCGTCGGCCTGCACGTTACCTGGCCGGCCCGGGGCGTTGTAGCGAAACTCAAAAAAGTTGTTGTACACACCCGGGCGAAGGCGCTCTTCGCTTTGGATAGGATAGGTCTGGGTTGGTAGCCGGCGCCGCAACGCCGCTGCCTCGCAGCGCGGGTTGGCGGCCTGCTGCGCCGCCCAGTCGACGCCCGCCATCTGCTGTAAGCTGGCTTCCAGCAATGCCCCCAGGTTAGCCATGTGGCTGTTTTTCGGCTCCGCGCTACTGATATGCTGCGTGGTGCGGGAGGTGCGGCACAGCAGGTAATATGTGCTATCGGGCTGGCGGGCGTACCATTCGGCGGAGAGTTCCGCCGCCATTTGCACGCGAAAGTTGCCAACGGGTGCCTCCGCCACGCCTACAGACAGAATGCGCAGCACCACAGGCCGGGCCCCGCCCGCTGGCAGGCGGTTGTGCAGGAGCCCGGCCAGTTCCGGCACCAAGCCCTGCTGCAGGTCCACTTCCCGCAATGTGCTGTTCAGGCCGCGCACTACCAGGCCCAGCGGCCCGGCGGTAGGCCGGGCGTCAATCACCTGCTCCACATATACGCCCGGTACGGATAGATTCAGTAGCTCGGTCTGCAGGCTGATGACCACAGGCGCGCCCGAAGAAAGCTGAGCAGTAGCCGGGCCACAGCCTATATATAGCAGAAAGGCCAGGCCGATTTGCAGCAGGAATAGGAAGCGCATACGAGAGAAAAAATAGAACCGGATCAGATAAAGACGAAATTGTGGAATAAGGCCAAATGTACGGCTGGCGGACAGCTTGCTGCAAACCCCACGCTTCCGTTTTCCGGCTCCCCTTCAATCCCTTACCTTTGCTAAGCGCAAACCCCGCGCTTCCTGCTTTCCGGTATGAAACAACCCTTACTGACTTTCCTTTTCACCTCTCTGGCTGTCGTTTCGGCGGAAGCCCAAAGTACCTTTTCCATCCGGGGCCGGGTGCTCGATAAGCTCACCGGCGAGGGCCTGCCCGGGGCCACCGTCCAGATCAGCGGCAACGGCGTAAACACTGGCGCCGGCACTGAAGTAAACGGCTCCTACACGGTGCCCAACCTCAAGCCCGGCACCTACGTGGTGCGGGCCTCGTTCATCGGCTACAAGATGGGCGAGCAGAAAGTCACGATCGGCAGCCAGAACGCCGTGGCTACCTTCTCGCTGAACTCCGACAACGCCACGCTCAGCGAGGTGCAGGTGGTGGGCTCGCTCGGTATTGCCGTGGAGCGCTCCACGCCGGTGGCCTTTTCGGCCGTGAACGAGGTGAAGCTGCGCGAAACGCTGTCGAACCGCGACCTGCCGATGATTCTCAACGAAACGCCCGGCGTGTACGCCACCCAGGGCGGCGGCGGCACCGGCGACTCGCGCATCAACATCCGCGGCTTCGACCAGCGCAACGTGGCCGTGATGGTGAACGGCGTGCCCGTCAACGACATGGAAACCGGCCAGGTGTTCTGGTCGAACTGGGACTTGGGCGACGTAACCAAGAGCCTGCAGGTGCAGCGCGGCCTGTCGGCCTCGCGCATTGCGGTGCCCTCGGTGGGTGGCACCATCAACGTGCTGACGCGCGGCTTCGACGACAAGCGCAGCATGCTGGCCCGCCTCGAAACCGGCTCCAACAACTACCGCAAAGCCTCGCTGATGCTCAGCAGCGGCACGCGCAAAGGCGACTGGGCCTTCACGTTCTACGGCTCGCGCCGCACCTCCGACGGCTGGGTGACCAACGCCTTTGACGACGCCTGGACCTACTTCGGCAACGTCAGCAAGAAGCTGGGCAGCCACCGCCTTTCGCTCACCGGGCTGGGCTCGCCGCAGAGCCACGGCACCCGCTCGTTTCAGTCGAATGTTGGCTTGTATTCTGAGGCCAAGGCCCGCGAGCTGGGCGCCACGCCCGTAGCCAACGGCGACAAAGGCTTCAAGTATAACCCGTTCTGGGGCACGCTGCAGCGCTATGACTACGACCGCGCCACCCGAACCGTGAGCAATGTGCAGGGGGAGGAAGTGCTGAACGAGCGCAGCAACTTCTACCACAAGCCCCAGATCAACCTCAACGATTTCTGGCAGGTAAACGATAAGTTGTTCGTGTCGACGGTGGTGTATGCCTCCTACGGGCGCGGCGGCGGCGTAAGCGGCCTGACCAGCGGCAACTCCAGCACCATCAGCACCATTTCGACTACGGGCCAGACCGATTTCCAGGGCATCTACGACCGCAACATCGGCCTGCCCACGCCCAACAACCCCGACCCTAACCCCACCCGCCGCTCCACGCAGTTCCTGGTGAATAACGTGAACAGCCACCGCTGGTATGGTTTCGTGACGGGCGCCGACTACACGCTCAACGACAAGCTTACGCTATCGGCTGGGGTGGACGGGCGCACGTACTACGGCCTGCACTACCGCGAAATCCGGGATTTGCTGGGCGGCGACTATGCTCTCCCGATCAGTGACCGGAATTCCGACCCTACCACACGGCTTGGCGTTGGCGACAAGCTCAGCTACAACTACGACGGCAAAACGCAGTGGCTGGGCGGCTACGGCCAACTCGAATACAAAACGCCGGTGCTGTCGGCCGTGGTGAGTGGCACAATATCGCGCATCGGCTACAAGCGCATTGATTACTTCCAGGCCAAGACAGTGGACGTGGACGGTGCCAAGCGCCCCGTGGGCTTCGGCCAGACCTACAAGGCCGCCGACGGCCAGGTGTACACGGCCGCCGACGGCAGCACCGTAGAAACTGACTGGGCCCGCTACACCGGCTACAGCGTGAAAGCCGGCGCCAACTACAACCTCACCGAGTTCAACAACCTGTTTTTGAACGTGGGCTACAACAGCAAGGTGCCCTTCTTCAACCAGGTATACACCACGCAGGGCCTACTCTACCCAAACGTGCGCCCCGAAGGTATCACCAGCATCGAGTTGGGCTACAGCATCAACTACCCCAGCATGAAGGCCACGCTGAACACGTACTACACGCTGTGGGCCAACAAGGCTACCAACTCGGTGAATACTTCCACCGGCGAGGCGATATACAGCAACGTGCGCAACGTGGATGCCCGCCACATGGGCGTAGAGCTGAGCGTGGCGCAGGAAATCAGCCGCCGCCTGCAGCTGAATGCCGCCATTGCCCTCGGCGACTGGCGCTGGATTGGGCAGGGCCTGCTCAACCAGACCGACGAAGGCGGCAACCCCGCTCCCGGCACCCAGCTCGACGAGCCAGTATACCTCGACAACACCCACGTAGGCGACGCCGCTCAAAACCAGTTTCAGCTGGGCTTGCGCTACGAGCCGATCCGGGGTCTGTACATCCGGCCATCGTTTCTGCTGTTCACCAAGTACTACGCCGCCTTCAACCCCGAGAGTATCCGCAACCCGGCCACCCGCACCGACTCCTACCGCCTGCCCACCAGCCGCAACCTCGACCTGCACTTCGGCTACGACATCAAGCCGCTGTTCAACGACCGGGTGAAGCTGGGCCTGAAAGCCTCGGTGCTCAACGTGCTGGATGAGTACTACTTCACCGACGTTTCCAACCGCAACAACTCCAACGTCATCGACCCCAACCTGATTCAGGCCTTCTTCAACCGGGGCCGCACGTTCACGGTAGGCCTGTCGGCTACGCTGTAGAGTAACTGAGTAGTTTCTGTCTCTCCACGCAAAAGCGCCGGCTTCCTGGGGGAGGCCGGCGCTTTTGTGTTGTTACGGTGAGGCATGGCAACAGGCTGCGGAGCCCGTGGAAAACCAAAAGCGTCGGCTGCCATGTGGCAACTGACGCTTTATCGGATGATGAAAGTCAGCTTACGCAGCTACTCTACAGCGTAGCCAGCGCCGGGCGCGACTCGTTGTTGTTGTAGGCGGCCAGAATGGCGCCGCGTACTTCCTCAGGGCTGGCGTTTTTGAGCAGGTAGCCGTGGGCACCTTCGGCCTTGAGGCTCTCAATCAGCTCGGGCTCATCGTGCATGGAGATGATAATGACGCGAATGCGCGGGTATTGGGCGCGCAGCAGGCGCACGGTCTGCAGGCCGTCGAGGTTGGGCATCTGCAGGTCCATGAGGATGACATCGGGCAGGTTACCCTGGTCGAGCCGCTGGAGTAGTTCTTCACCGTCGCCGGCTTCAAAGAGCACTTCCATGCCCGGGAAGCCGCTGATCAGCGCCCGCAGCCCTTTACGGAAAAGGATGTGGTCGTCGGTAACGGCAAGACGAATAATAGCAGGTGTCATAGGGCAGGAGAAAGGGCAGGTGCCTGATTGGTAGTAAGATACGGAATGGGGCAGGATATCCAAACACGGCTGCCAGCCCCTGTTTCCGACTCGTAGCGGAGGGTGCCTTGCAGCACCGCCACGCGGCTGCGCAGGTTGGTGAGGCCGTGTCCGGTGCGGGCGCCGGGCAGCGGCGCCGCCTCCACCAGCGTGGGGTCGAATCCGACCCCGTTGTCGGAGTAGAAGACGGAAAGCGTGTCGGGACCGAAATCGACGACGATGTGGATAGTTTCGGCGTGAGCGTGGCGCAGGCCGTTGCCGAGCAGTTCCTGCACCACGCGGTACACGATCAGCTCGTACTTGGGGTCGAGGCGGCGGGGCTGGCCTTTCTGCTCCAGCGTGAGGTGGGTAGCGCCATCGGCGGGCACGGTGCGGGCCAGGGCATCCAGCGCAAACGGCAGCCCGAACTTCTGCAGGGCGGCCGGCAGCAGGTTGCGCGAAATGCGGCGCACCTCCGTAATGGCCTGGTCGAGGAGGACAGTGGCTTCCTGGGTGTAGGTGGGCTGGCCCAGCGTGCTCAGGTGCAGCTTCACAATGGCCAGAGTGGTGCCCACGCCGTCGTGCAGGTCGGCGGCAATGCGGCGACGCTCTTCTTCCTGCGCCAGCAGGGCGGCTTCCAGCGCCTGCTGCTGGCCCATTTCGCGGGCCTGCCGCAGCTGCTCCTGCTGCCGCAGCAGCCGGCGCTGGTAGCGCAGCACAAATGCCACGATACCCAGCGCCAGCAACAGCAGCACCGGAGTAGCCAGCAGCACCGGAATCAGCCAATTGTTCATGAACGCGAAAAAGACAAACGCCGGGCGGCGTGAATAATTACCTGAGCAAACAAGCAGTAGGAAACAAAGGCGACGAGGATCGAAAGTAAAGCTACTGGATTTTGCCCCACCAACCCCACCGGGAGTCAAACAAGGTATTCATGCTTTTCTTGTAGCACCAGCCCCGAAAAGTACGGTGCTCCACTTGAAATCACCACAGTCCAGCTGCAATTTTGGGCAGGTTGCGGAGTGCTGCCTGCTGCTAGTGTGCTGGGGATGAGGGCTACTGGGAGCAGGCGGCAGCTGCTCAGCCAAGGTCGCGGCCAGAACGGCTCGCCAGCCAGAAGGCCCGAGTTAGGAGTAGGTGCAGCCCCAGATTAACGACGCTCAGCCCTGCGTACGCCAGGCGCAGCTCGGGCCCCGGAATCAGGTGGCTCGTTAGGAACAGCGTGATAGTGCTCGAATAGAACAGTAGGAACCCTACACTGACTACAAACATGGCATCCTGCCAGAGGCTGGTGGAGCGCAGTTCCAGCAAGATCTGCTCGAAATACAGCAGTACCAGCCCGATAATCAGAATGTGCTTGAGCAGGGTAGTATAGGTGTCATTGAAAATAAGGGTTTGCGTGATGGCCTGCCACAGGTGGCTGAGCACGAAAAAGTCAAACAGCGCCAGCCCCGTAAACACTGATCCAATCAAGGGAAAGTAGCGCTGCCAGGAAAGCTGTAGCGTGTGGTAATAGGCCGCCCCGATAAACCAGAATTCCAGAATGCTAATCAGCTCATTTACTCCATTATTGTTATGCCAAGCCAATCTGGCGTATTCGCTGAAACCCATCAGCAACAGCCACATCAGGCAGCAATTAACCAGGATGCGCAGGTTGCGCGGCAGCCGCTGCCGCCATAGCAGCCCGGCCACCACCGGTACCAAAATGGATGCCTGACAGACAAAATAGAGCACCTTCAGCCAGTAAATAATGTCGCTCAGGTCGGGCATAGCAGGTGGAAGCAGCGAGAAACAAACGACTCGCGAGGCAATCCACTACGCAAGGTACAAACTGAAGCTGCCCGCCGCCAGCTGTCGGCGAAGTCTAAAGCGGCAAACCTGCGCCGACAACAGCCGGCGGCGGGTGGCGGCCCAGCCAGAAGGCCCGTGCCAGCAGCACGTGCAGTCCCAGATTGACGACGCTCAGCCCTGCAAACGCCAGGCGCCGCTCAGGTCCCAGGATAAGGTGCTTGGTCAGGAATAGCATGAGCGTACTGGTGTAGAAGATTAAGAACCCCACACTTACCACAAACATGGCATCCTGCCACAAATTTATCCGCCGCAGCTCCGTCAGGCATTGCTCGAAATACAGCAGCAGCAGCCCAATCATCAGGATATACCTGAGCAGGGTAGCATATTTGTCACTAAAAATAAGCGTCTGCGTGATGGCCTGCCACAAGCCGCTGAGCACAAAGTAGTCGAATAGCGCCAGTGTCGTAAACACCAGCCCAATCAGCGGAAAGTAGCGCCGCCAGGGTAGCCGCAGCGTGTAGTAGTAGGCCGCGCCGATAAACCAGGGTTCCAGAATGTCGACCAACTGGTATACTCCATTGTTGTTGCCCCAGGCCCAGCTGGCGTATTCGCCGAAGCTCATCAGCACTAGCCACATCAGGCAACAGTACACCAAACTACGCAGGTTGCGTGGCAAACGTCGCCGCCATATCAGCCCGGCTACCACTGGTATCAGAATGGACGCCTGACAAACGAGATACAGCGCCCGCAGCCAGTACATGATGTCGCTCAGGTCTGGCATAGTAGGCGTAGCAGGAAGTACAAACGATTCGTAAGAGGCCTCCCCCGCTGGGTTGAACGCTAAGCTGGCTGTTGAGCCGTGGCCTCCGTCAGCGGCTCCACGGCCAGCTGCGGCTGCCGCCCCGTCAGCCAGAAGCCCCGCGCAATAAGCCCATGCATGACCAAGTTAAGTACGGAGTTGATGGCATAAACTATGTCTCCCTGCAAGACGTCATTTTGTTCAAAGAAGTAGGACCGCATTATAAGGGCTACGACCGTACCGGCGTAGTACAGTAACAGGGCCACGCTGATCACAAACATGGGGTCACGCTCCAGCCGGACATTGCGCAGTTCTCGCAGTATCTGCTCAAAGTACAGCAGGGTCAATACCACAACGAAGGCGCTTTTAAGCACAGTTGTATAGGTAATAGGCAGCATTAGTCCATGTAGTACAAAGGCGTCGAGCAGAGCAAACGCTGTGTACAGAATGCCCAGCGGCAAAAAGTAGCGGCGGAGCCGGAACCGCAAAACACGATGGTAGGCTACCCCGATAAACCACATTTCCAGGATATCCACTGCATCCCAGACAGCAACATTATAGCCCCAGAATTTGCCGGCAAAAGTGCCGAAAGACATCATCACCAGCCACATCAGGCAGCAGTAGAAGATGACCCGCGGAGCCGATGCCAGTTGCTGCCGACGTCGAAATCCAGCCACTATCGGTACCAGTATCGACGCCTGACTGAAATAAACCAGTGCGTAGAACAGCTGCGTAAGCGTAGCAGAATCCGGCGTCGGCATGGCAGTAAACTTAGTGCTGCAGTGGGCTGTCTACGTGGTTAGGAGGCGTAAGCAACCCACCGTTGAACACTTTGTAGCCGTCTTCTACCAGGTCGGTAGTGGAGTTGGCACTGACCAGCACCATCGTGTCGGTGCTGCCGTTGTTGGCCAAGTAAATCCGGATGCCCTTGGTGTTGGGCTGGGCCATCAGCTCAGTGAAGACACTGTTGGAGAAGTACACCGAGCGCAGCTTGTCCGGATTATCGTGCTGGTAGGTGGCAGTCCAGGCTTTGGCCTCGTCGAGGGTGATGGATTGGCCGATGGTTGCCTCGTCGTCGTTGGAGTGGAGTGGTGGATTCATGCGCAACAGGTAAGCGGTGTGTAAGAAGAGAGCAGAATGGAACAAAAACAGTAGGAATTTGAGCCATTCAAATATAGGTGAAAGCCCATTGTATGCAAGCTGCTCAGTTTGTCTTTACCAGTTGCCAGCCATTGCGCTGCTGCTAAAACAGCAGACCACCGCTGGTGTCGCGCGGGGTTTTGGGCGTGCGTTTGGCGGGTGGCGTAGGGGCGGGAGCTTCAGGCTCGGGCAGTTCCTCGTCCTGATCGAGGTTCTCAAACACCCGGTCGATGGCGTCTTCGGCGGTGCGCAACTTCTGTTTGCAGAGGCGGATGAGCGTGGCCGAGCGCTGCACGCGGGCCGTCAGCTCGTCTACATCTACAGTATCGGTTTCCAGAGCCCGCAGAATGGTTTCCAGTTCAGCTATAGCGTCGCGGTAGGTGGTTTCCATTTTGTTTGTGAGGTGATAGAGTGATGAGGTAATGAGGGACAAAGAACGTCATGCAGAGGCGCAGCCGAAGCATCTCGCGTGCTGACGCGCTTTACCCGGTTGCATTTCCAAAAAGGAGCGGGGAGCCGAACGGGGTTGATTGGTGAATACCTTTCCGGGGATTACTACGCTGGCGAGATTCCTCGTCGCTGCCTTGATGCGCCACATACTCGGAACGGCATTCTTCTTCACCCCATTACCCCATCACTTCGCTTCATTTCCAGCAGCCGGATTTCGGCGCGGTGCAGCAGGCGCTCGGCGGCCAGCTGCAGCTGGAAGCGGCGCGTGAGCAGCTGCTCGCGGCGGCGGCGGTGCAAATAGCGGAAGCGCCGGGCCAGCAACTGGCCCAGGCGGCGCAGATGGCGGTGCTGGCCTTCGGCGGCGTGGTGAGCGGCCCGCTGCAAGGCCAGCCGCTGCTGGTTCAGCAGCAGCTCCTGCTGCCGCAGGCGCTGCCGGGCCAGCGGCGCCGTAATACGTACGCGCTGACGCAGCGCCGAATGATGGTCGTGCAAGCAACCCTGGGCGGCTTGGTGGGTACGGCGGCCTAACCTATCCAGGTGGGCGGCGGCGGCGTAGAGGCTCTGCTGGGCCAGCTCCTGCACCCGGGCACCGTAGCCCTCAAACACGGCATCGAGGCGGGCCAGCCGGTCGGAGAGGAAGGCGGCTACGGCGGTGGGCGTTTTCAAGGCCAGATGCGCGGCCATATCTACCACGGCCTCGTCCCGCTCGTGCCCGATGCCGGTGAGCACGGGCAGCGGAAACGCGCCAATGGCGGCCGCCAGCCCGTAATCATCAAACGCCAGCAAATCGGTTTTAGAGCCCCCGCCCCGGATAATCACCACGGCATCGAACCGCTGGCGGTGGGGCCGGATGGCGTCCAGCGCCGTCCGGATGCTGGCCGGGGCGTCGTCGCCCTGCATGGCGGCCGGAAACAAGGCCAGCGAAAACGCATACGCCGACTCCTCCAGCTGGCGCACAAAATCCTGGAAGCCCGCCGCCGTCGGCGACGAGATGATGGCCAGGCGCTGCGGGGCCAGGGGCAGCGGCAGCGCCCGTTGCCGCTCCAGCAGGCCCTTTTCTTCGAGCTTGCGGATGGTTTCGAGGCGCTGCCGGGCCAGCTCGCCCACGGTGTAGGTGGGGTCGAGGGCCAGCACGTCGAGGCTCAGGCCATACTGCTCGTGGAATTTCACCTGCACCCGCACCATGATTTTCAGGCCGGGGCGCAGCTCCTGGCCGGTGTGCTCGGCAAAGGCCGGGGCCAGCTGCTGGTAGCGCTGGCTCCAGATGGTGGCGCGGGCCTGAGCCTTGAGCTGGGCGCCGCGGCCGGTCTGGTGCTGGTCGGTGAGGGTGAGGTAGCAGTGGGCGCCGGCAAAGCGCGGCAGCGTGAGGTCGGCAATTTCGGCCACCACCCAGTAGGAATCGGCAAACCGCTCGGTCAGGGTCTGCTTCACACGCAGCAGCAGCTCGGCCAGCGGCAAAGCCACGGGCGGCGGCGGAGTGGCCGGCAAACCCGGTTCGGAACGGCGGTTGTAGAGCGGTGGCATGGGCTGTAAAGGTAGGGCCTGCGCGCCGCCCATGCCAGCACGGGCGTTAGCGCAAACGCTAGCGGCGGGCCAGCGGCTGGAACCGGTAGCCCACCTGCAGGCCCACGCCACCCTCAATCCATACGCCCCCCGTGCTGTTGAGCGAGGCCGACTGCCGGCGCCGCAGGTTCAGGCCCAGGTAGCTGTCGAGCGTCAGGCGGCGGCCCAACGACGACTGCCGGCCCAGCAGGAACTGCACCTGCGCGGTGGTGCGGGAGCGGTTATAGTTCAGGTTGGTGTACCGGGAATGCTGCTCTCTGCTGTTGCGCAGGTAGGTGTGCAGGTTGGCGGCCGCAAACCAGCCCGCCAGCGGCCGGATTTTGTGGCGCCGGAAGTAGTGGCGCAGCTGCACGTTGGTGTTGTAAAACCGCTCCCGCGTTGTGTAGTTGTCTTCCACGATGCTCCCGTCGTAGTCGTAGAAGATGGTGCCGCTGCGCCGCGAGTAGCCCAGGTAGCCCACACTGCCTATCACTGACCACTGAGTTGACAGCTGCCGCTCGTAGGTCAGGGCATAGAAACCGGGCCCGAAGCCCTGTAAGCCCAGCTTGACGATCTGCTGGGGTGGGGTGGTAGCAAGAATGGTGTCGGGGGCAGACAGCAGGGTGGCGGCGCTCAGGGCCAGCACGTAGCAAGCAGGCATATGGATATAGAATTAACCGGTAGAAATACGGGGTTAAACCTACGCAAATTCCGGCAGCAGCCAAGCACTTGTCTGGTGAGTTGGTGCGGCTGCAACTTCGGGCCGGATCTGCCAGTATGGGTTACGTATCTTTGCCCTCTTTTCCGGTTTGCCCTATTGCTCATGCCCCAACCACCCGCTGCTGCCACCTATCTTTCCCAGCAAACCCTCACCGTGCTCGTGCCGGTGTACGACGAAGAAGAAAGCCTGCCGCAGTTTGTGGTGGAGATGGACAAGTTTCTGGCTCAGACACCGGTGCCTACCACCGTGCTGTTCGTCAACGACGGCTCCACAGATGGCTCCCTGGCCCTGCTGCGCGACATTACGCGCCAGAACCCGGCCTATCACTTCATCAGCCTGAGCGAAAACCGGGGCCTAAGCACGGCCATCAAAGCCGGCATCGACCACTGCCGCACCACGCTGGTCGGCTACATCGACTCCGACATCCAGACCACGCCGCTGGACTTTCTGCAGTTCTTCGGGTTTCTGCCCGAGTACGACATGGTGAACGGCATCCGGGCCAAGCGCCAGGATACGGTGGTGAAGAAGCTGTCCTCGAAAATTGCCAACACCGTGCGCCGCACGCTCATCAACGACGGCATCGAGGACACCGGCTGCCCGCTGAAAATCATGAAGATTGAGTACGCCCGGCGGCTGCCGCTGTTCCACGGTATGCACCGCTTTCTGGGGGCGCTGGTGCAGCTGCAGGGCGGCCGCGTGAAGCAGCTGCCCGTGCGCCACTTCCCGCGCTTCGCCGGCACGGCCAAGTACAACCTCTGGAACCGCGCCTGGAAGCCGCTGGTAGATACGTTCGGCTTCCGCTGGATCCGAAGCCGCTGGAAAAACTACGAGATAGGGGAGGGGAGCCAGGTGAAAATTGAGAATTAAAAATTAAAAATTCTGCGACCTGGCACCGTTTAAAGCAGCTGACTGCAGGTATTGCCGCCGCACAGAATGCCCCAATTCTTAATTTTTACTACTTAATTTTTAATTCCAAAGATGGAGCGTCTGGCGCTGGGAATCGGGCTTGCCTCGCAGCTGCTGTTCAGCAGCCGGATTGTGCTGCAGTGGGTGCAGAGCGAGCGGGCCAAGCGGGTGCTGGTGCCCACGCTGTTCTGGCAGATCAGCCTAGTATCGTCGTTTCTGATGATTATTTACGGCATGCTGCGCCACGACCCGGTGATTCTGGCCGCGCAGCTCATCAGCTACGCCATCTACATCCGCAACCTGCAGCTGCTGGGCGAGTGGCGCAAGCTGAGCGCGCCGTTCCGGGTGGGGGCCTACGTGTTTCCACTGGCTATGCTGGCGTGGTTTGCCGTCGGCAACCAGCACTTTAGTTTGCGGGCCATGCTCAGCCACGGCATTCCGGCCGGGGTGCTGCTGCTGGGCGCGGTGGGGCAGGCCGTGTTTCTGTTCCGGTTCGTGTACCAGTGGCTGTACTCTGAGCGTAAGGGCGAGTCGGTGCTGCCGCTGAGCTTCTGGGTGGTGAGCTTCGTGGGCTCGGTGATGATCCTGACCTACGCCCTGCTACGCCGCCCCGTTGATATAGTGCTGATTGTGGGCAACATCTTCGGTACCGTGGTCTACGCCCGCAACATCGTGCTGCTGCGCCGCGAGCCGCAGGGGTAGCTGGCTCTTGAGGCGCCGGAGTGGTCCTACGAGTTGCCGAAGGCCTCGTAGGACCACTACCGTTGCTGATGCCTGCACGACGGTCGTTCAACGATAGTGGTCCTACGAGTTGCCGAAGGCCTCGTAGGACCACTCCGGTAGCCTATTTCGGCTCCACGATGGTGACGTGCCAGAAGCCGCCCTGGCGGTTGCGGTCGAGGTAGAAGCTGTCGACGACGCGCAGGCGCACCTGGTCGCGCCAGGCGGGGGGCAGCTGCCGGGCTATTTTCGAGCCGGTGAGCACGGCTACCGGGCGGGTGGGGCGCAGCAGCACCGAGTCGGCGCTGCGGGGCCAGGCGGGGGCGGCGCGGCCGGCTCGCCACACTTCCTTCATGTGCAGCTCTTCCAGCGTGTACCAGTGCAGGCGGGCCAGCGCCGGGTTGTGCTGCAAAGCATCGGCGCGGCGCAGGCCCGGCTCGGCCTTGCGCTCCGACCACACCGCATGCGCCGGCAGAATCAGGGATACCAGCACCGCCATGGCCGTGAGGGCCACACCCGTCACGAAGGTAGGCCGCACCACCTGGCGCAGTGTGCGGCCCAGCACTATGGCTAGCCCCCAGAACAATACCAGCGCACAGCCAAACGGCAAGGAGCCCAGTCCAAAGCCCGGCAGGTTCGCCACAGCCATAGCCACCGGTATCAGCGCAAACAGCAACGTCAGCAGGCCAGCCCAGATGCGGAGCAGCCGGGTTTCGGGCTGCAGCGTGGGTTGCTGGCGCAGCGCGGTTTCGAAGTGGCGCAACAGGCCGGCCATCAGAATGGCTAGGGGTGGCATCAGGGGCAGCATGTAGCGCTCTTTCTTCTCGGGCACGAGGCTCAGCAGCAGCAGGGAGAGCAGCAGCCAGGCCAGTGCGGTGGTATAGGGCACGTAGCGGCCGGCGCGGGGCCGCGCAAACTGCACGACCAGCACCGCCACTGCCACCGGCGCCCAGATGCCGGCAAACACCGCAAAGTTCCAGTAATCCCAGAACGGGCGGGAGTGGCGCTCCACCCACGAGGTAGCCTCCAGCCGGGCCACGGCCAGTGCAGCCGGCGCCACCGTGTCCTGAATGGCGAGATAGGTCGGCCAGGCCAGCCCCACCAGCAGCCCCAGCGCCGCCAGAAGCACTAAGCCGCGCTTGCGGGCAGGCGTGAGCGAGCCGCGCTCCGGGTTGAGGCGTGGCACGCCAAAAGCTACCAGAAACGGTAGGAGCATGGCGTAGGGTGTTACGGGACCTTTGCTGAGGATGGCGCCGCCCAGCAGCAACCCGCTGAGCGCAAACCACCAGCCGCTGCCTTTGGCCGCGTTCCAGGCCCGGGCCAGCGCCCAGAGCGTGCCCACCATGAGGCTGTTGGCGAAAATGTCCCAGTGCCCCTCGCGCCCCACCGTAATCATGAGCAGGCTGCTGGCCAGCACCAAGGCGCCCAGCCAGGCCGTGCGGCCCGGGGCTTCCTTTTCGCCGGGCTGCTGCCGGGTCAGCTCCCGCAGCAAGCCCCAGAAGAAAAACACGAGCAGCGTCGACATGATGGCCGCGGGCAGCCGCAGCAGTGCGGGGTTGGCGGGCTGGTGGGTGAGATTGATGACGCCGGCCACGGCCCAGGTGGGCAGCGGCGGCTTGGCCAAACGCAGCGCGCCGTTCATGGTGGGGATGACCCAGGAGCCGCCGGCCGCCATTTCGCGGGCCGCCACGAAGTTGCGGGCCTCCATCAGGTTCACCTCGGCCTTGCCCAGGTGCACAAAAAAGGAAAAGGCGCAAACCAGCGCCACCAAAGCCACGCGCAGCCGCGGGCTCTCGAAATCAGCAAACAAACCAGTGGGCATCAGGAACTACGAACGGGGGGTGAGGGCAACCGGAGCCTGCCCGGCTGGCACTAAGGTAGCCGGTTCAGCCGGGGCCACCTGCGTGTCAAGCCAGCCAACAAACTGGCGCAAGCCCTCGGCCAGGGTGGTGCGGGGCTGATAGCCCAGCAGGCGCGCGGCTTTCTCGTTGTCGGCGTAGGTGATGTCGACGTCGCCGGCCTGGGTGGGCTGGAACTGCAGCACCGGCGCCACGCCCACGGCCTGCCCGATGGCGGCCACCAGCTCCAGCAGCGGCACGGGCTGGCTGTTGCCCAGGTTCACGGTTTCGTAGGTGCCGGGGTGGGCCAGCAGGTACTCCAGCCCGCGCACGATGCCGTCGACGGTGTCGGCTACGAAGGTGTAGTCGCGGGCCATGCTGCCGTCGCCGTACACCGGAATGGGCTGGCCGGCCCGCAGCAGGCGCGCAAACTTATGGATGGCCAGATCGGGGCGCTGGCGTGGGCCATACACCGTAAAAAAGCGCGCGTTCAGCACACTCATTTTATATAGATGATGATAGGTGAAGGTGAGGGCCTCGCCAGCCAGTTTGCTGGCAGCGTAAGGCGAGATGCTGCGGGCCAGCAGCGACTCGTCTTCCCGGAACGGCGTGCGCGGCGTGTTGCCATATACCGACGACGACGAGGCAAATACCAGCGTCTTCACTTCCTGCTGCCGCATCCATTCCAGCAGGTGGGTGGTGCCCAGCACGTTGTTTTCCATGTAGGCGGCGGGTTCGCGCAACGATGGGCCCACGCCGGCCTTAGCCGCCAGGTGAATGACGGCCTCGTACGTAAAACCAGCCGGCAATGCCTCTTGCAGCGCTACGGCACCTTGCCGCAGGTCGGCTTGGCAGAAGCTGAAGTGGGGATGCTGCCGCAACGCCGCCAGATTGGCTTCTTTAATTGTTTGCTTATAGAAAGGATCAAAATTATCGACCCCCACAACACGGTGACCATCGGCCAGAAGCCGTTCACACAGGTGGGAGCCAATAAAGCCGGCCGAGCCGGTTACCAATACAGTACGCATGCAGCAGCGTTAAATGAATTCTTCAAAGGTCGGGAAGTTCAGCAACTAACAGATAAGACACGCGCCTTTTACTGGGGGCTGTCGCCGTGGGCGCGGGACCGGGGTCGCAAAGAAAAGGAACGATGCGGCCACTATTTTAATTTAGTTTTAATGAATCAGCTTTCTTCTACGCCGGTGGGCACACCATGGGCTGCCCGCCGCGGGCTGGGGGGCTTTGTGCTGCTGCTGGCCGCCAGTCTGTTGTTGGGCCTGAATGCTTGGGGGCCGCTGGAAAGCAGTGAGGCCCGCTACGCCGAAATCGGACGGGAGATGTTGAGCAGCCACGACTGGCTGCATCCGCGGCTGCTGGGCATCGAGCATTTTCATAAGCCGCCGCTTACGTATTGGCTCACGGCTGCCGGGCTGGCCCTGGCTGGCCCCACAGCGCTGGGTGTGCGGCTGCTGCCGGTGCTGGCCGTGCTGGCGCAGGTGCTGCTGGTATATGGTCTGGGCAAACTGCTCTTCAGCGGCGACCAGACCCGGGCCCGCACGGCGGCCATCATCTACGGCACGCTGCCGGTGGTGCTGGTGTCGGCCCTCAACGTCACGACCGATGTATACCTGGCCACGCTGGAACTGGCCGCCACCTATGGTATTCTGCGCCATTATCTCCATGGGCGCTGGTGGGGGCTGTATCTGTTCTGGGGGGCGCTGGGGCTGGCATTTCTCACCAAGGGGCCGGTGGGTTTGGTGCTGCCACTGATGGCGGTGGCGGGGCACTACTTCCGGCGCGGGCAGGCTCGGCGCCCTTTCACCAGGCACCATGCGCTGGGCATTGCGCTGTTTGCGGTGGTGGGGCTGAGCTGGTATTTGCTGCTGATGCGCGAGAATCCGGCGTTCCTGCGCTATTTCGTAGTTGGGCATACCCTCGACCGGTTTGCTAAAGCCGAGGCCTTCGGGCGCGCTAAGCCGTGGTGGTTCTACTTGGTGCTGGCGCCCGCCACCAGCCTGCCCTGGGCGGCCCTGCTTGTTGTGCAGGCCATCCGGACGGGGTGGGCTGCCTTGCCGCAGTTGTGGCGCAACGTATTGGTGTTCTGGGTGCTGGTGCCGCTGTTGTTCTTTTCCCTGTCGCAATCCAAGCTGCTGCTGTACGTGCTGCCCATATTTCCGGGCGTAGCCCTGCTCACGGCCTACTACCTGCACCAACTGCCCGAAGCCGCTGCCCGCCGCTGGTATCGTGGCTTCCTGGCGCTGTGGGTCCTGCTGCTGCTGGCGCTGGCCATACTGCCGGCCGTGGCTGAGTTGCTGCATCTGGCCCTGACGCCCAGTGTCGCAATTCTGCCGGCGGCCGGCCTGCTTGGGCTGGCGCTGAGCGTGTGGCGCAGCCGAAAGCTGCCTTCGGCCCTGCGGCTGCTGCCAGCCGCGGCTGTTTTCACGGCTACACTGGTGCTGGCCGCCAAGCCCGTTTTCCAGCAAAACGAAGCAAAATTCCACGGGACGCGGCCGGTGGCGGAGCTGCTGCAGGCGCACGGCCTGGGGAGCCGGCCGGTGCTGGTCTACAACGAGCTGCTGCCGTCCCTGGCGTTTGCGCAGGGGCGCGTGCCGATTTCACTCTATGCCGGCAACCACAACCTGCGACGCGAAACGCAGTTCGAGCGCGATTCCCGCTGGCGCCATACCAACCTAAGTGCCATCGATATGCCGCAGGCCCGCCTCGATTCGTTGCTACGTCTGCGGCCGGTGCTGCTGGTGCGGGACGAGGCAGCCGTGGGCGAAAACTGGCTGGGCCAGCATTTCTCGCATCACCTGGATCTGCCGCCGTGGCGTGTGTACTACGACTGGTAGCCGGGCGTGCAACGCGGCCAAAACCAACCGCGTCTTTGCGGCGTGCTATTGCGGGCGGCGCACCAATTGGCAGTTTCCGCTTACTTTGGCACCTGCAATTCGGCTTTCCACCAATCAAATTCCCATGAAAACCCGCAATACGCTGACTCTGGCAGCCATGGCCGCCACGGGCCTGTCCTTGGCAGGCTGCGCCTCCGGCACGGCGCCCACGGCCGCTACCACCGCCCCAGCCACTACGGCATCTACTCCCACGGAAGCCCCCGTTGTGCCCGGCATTGGCCTGAATGTGGCCAACCGCGACCTGTCGGTTTCGCCCTGCGACAACTTCTTCCAGTACGCCTCGGGCTCGTGGCTGAAAAACAACCCGATTCCGGCCGCCGAAACGCGCTGGGGCTCTTTCAACGAGTTGGCCGACAAGAACAACGCCGTAATGCGTCAGATTCTGGACGAGGCCGCCGCCAATACCTCGGCCGCCAAAGGCACCAATGCCCAGAAAGTAGGCGACTACTACGCCACGGCCATGGACTCGATGGCTATTGAGGCCGCCGGCCTGAAGTTCCTCAAGCCCGAGCTGGACCGCATCAACGGCATCAAAGACCTGAAAGGCCTGCAGAGCGCCGTGGTGCGGGCCCAGAAAATCCAGACCGGTGCCTTCTTCAACAGCTACGTCGGCCAGGACGACAAAATCAGCACCCAGTACGCCGTAAACCTGTATCAGGGTGGCCTGAGTTTGCCCGACCGTGACTACTACCTCAAGGACGACGCCCGCTCGAAAGGCATCCGCACGGCCTACATGACCTACCTGGTCAACACGTTCAAGATGCTCGGCGACAACGACGCCGCGGCCGCCAAGAACGCCGCCACGGTGCTGCGCCTGGAAACGCGCATGGCCAAGGCCAGCAAGAGCCGTGTAGACCTGCGCGACCCCTACGCCAACTACAACAAGATGACGGTGGCGGCGGCCAGCCAGCAGTTCCCGAACCTGAACCTGCCCGTGGTGCTCCAGCAGATGGGCCTGGGCGCAGCCAAGGAGGTGATTGTCGGCCAGCCGGCTTTCTTTAAGGAAGTAAGCACCATGATGAAGGCCGAGCCGCTGGCCGACCTCAAAACCTACATGCGCTGGCACCTGGTCACGTCGGTTTCGTCGGCGCTGCCTAAGGCGTATGCCGATGAGAGCTTCAAGTTCACGCAGGTACTGAGCGGCGCCAAGAAGCAGCAGCCCCGTTGGAAGCGCATGCTGCGCTCCACCGATGGCGCCCTGGGCGAGGCTTTCGGCCAGCTGTACGTGGACAAGGCCTTCACGCCCGAAGCCAAGCAGAAGGCCATGGCCATGGTGGATAACATCAAGGCCGCCCTCGCCGAGCACATTCAGCAGCTGGAATGGATGAGCCCCGCCACCAAGGTGGAAGCTATGAAGAAGCTAAACGCCTTCACCGTGAAAATCGGCTACCCAGATCAGTGGAAGGACTATTCGGCCCTGACCATTTCGCGGGAGAGCTACCTGAAAAACGTGCTGGCCTCGCGCGAGTGGGCCATCAACGACAACGTGAAGAAGTTTGGTAAGCCGATTGACCGCAAGGAGTGGGGCATGACCCCGCCCACGGTGAATGCCTACTACAACCCGAGCATGAACGAAATCGTGTTTCCGGCCGGCATCATGCAGCCTCCGTTCTTCGACCCCAAGGCCGATGACGCGGTAAACTACGGCGGCATGGGCGCGGTTATCGGCCACGAAATCACGCACGGCTTCGACGACCAGGGCCGGCAGTACGACGCTGAGGGCAACCTGAAAGACTGGTGGACCAAGGAAGACGCCGAGAAGTTCGACGCCCGCGCCGCCATTGTCGGCAAGCAGTTCGACGCCTTCTCGCCGCTGGACTCGGTGTACGTGAACGGCAAGCTGACCATGGGCGAAAACCTCGCCGACCTGGGCGGCCTCAACATTGCTTACACCGCCTTGCAGAAGCAGCTGCAGAAGCAGTACGGCAGCAACGAGCGGCCTAAGTACGACGGCCTGACGCCCGAGCAGCGCTTCTTCCTGGCCTACGCCCAGATCTGGCGCACCAACGCCCGACCCGAGTACCTGCGCCAGCAGGTAATGACCGACCCGCACTCGCCGGCTCAGTTCCGCACCAACGGCCCGCTCATGAACATGCCCCAGTTCTACGAGGCCTTCGGCTGCAAGGAAGACGCCAAGATGGTCCGCGTGCAGTCCGAGCGCGCCAAAATCTGGTAGGCTGAGCGGCTTGATTGCTAAATGATTGAATTGCTAAAAGGCGGCCCGCACAGCGCGGGCCGCCTTTTTCATGTTTGGCGGCGACTGGCCGAGCACTGGCCCCGGTCTGAGCGGCGCAGCCGCGACGACCGGGGGCCGCCAAACCGCCCCGGTCTCCGACCGAAGGATGTGCAGCAGCCATCCCGCCCCGCGCCGCCACGGCCCGATTGCCGGTCCGGAGACCGGCCCGGTTTGCCAGGCCACCGGTCGCCGCGGCTGCGCCGCTCAGACCGGGGCCAGCGCCCGCCAGCGCCCGGCCGGCGCCCGCAATCGGGTGCACTTGCCTAACTTGCCGCCATGCTTAAGATGTTTCGTTTGCTTGCGTGGCTGCCGCTGCTGGCCGCCTGTTCCGGTTCGGAGAGTGTGCAGGAGCAGGTGGCCGACCCGCGGGTGGGCGACGTGTACGTGGTGCAGTTTCAGCCCTAGGGCAGCCCGGCCCCGCGCTACTACTTCTACCACCTGTTCCGCGTAGCGCCCGACAGCGTGTACCTGCACCCCGCCCGCCAGGACTCGCCCAGCCCCGACGCCGACCTGCGCCAGCTGGCCTTCGAGCCCACCCCCAAAACCATCGTCTACACCCGCGCCGAGCTGCGCGAGCTGCTTGAGCTCCAGCCCGGCGACGTCACGAAAAGCCAGCTAATCAAAGTGCGCCGGCCGTAGCGTGGTTGTCGTGTGAGGAAGCGGAGTTCAAAAAACGTCATCCAGAGGCCGGAGGCCGAAGCATCTCGCTGGTGTAGTAGATGCAGTTTGCCATACTGGCAAGCTGCTTCGGCCTCCGGCCTCTGCATGACGTTCTTGCCTAATGGAAAACCACCTTACGGCAGTATCTCCATCCGGATGCCAACGTCTTTGAGAGGCCACTTGTAGGCATCGACGGGCTCGTTGGCTATTTTATCCATTACGTCGAGGCCCTCAGTGATTTCGCCGAATACGGTGTAGCGGCCATCTAGGGAGGGCACGCCGCCCACGGTGGCGTATACGCGCTGCTGCTCGGGCGTGAGGATCCGGCCGGCCATGGCCTGGCTTTGGGCGGGCGTCATGGTGGAGCCCTGCACGAAGTAGAAATCGGTGCTGGAAGAGAGCTTGCCGGGGTTCTGCTCGTCGTCGTAGCGGGCCATGCCCAGGGCACCGCGCCGGTGGAAGTGGGCCGGGCGCAGCTCGGGTGGAAGCCGGTAGCGGTTCAGCCGGATGGTACGGTGCTCGGAGCTGCCGCCCTGCACGGCAAAGCCCTTGACCACGCGGTTGAATACCGACTCGTCGAACACGCCCCGGCGCGAGAGCAGCAGGAAGTTGGCTTTGTGGATGGGCGTATCGTCGTAGAGCTTCACCCGAATGTCGCCGTGGCGGGTGTGCAGCACCACGCCCGAGGCCGGATACTGCCGGCCGTAGGGCAGCAGCAGGGCCGCCGCGCTGCTGTCGGCCAACGACAGCAGGGACGGGCCGGGCGTAGGCTTCTCGTTCGAGACGACGGGCGCCGCCGTTTCGTCCACGGGCTGCTGGCGGTTGCAGGCCGGCAGCGTCAGGCTGGCCGCGGCCAGCAGCAAAATGCCCGTTCGGGCCGAAGGAGAGAAGGAGAGCATAACCGAAAAACTGGACGGAGAGCGGGAAAAACAAAGGCGTCGGCCGGGCTCCAGACGGAACTCGGCCGACGCCAAAGGTAGCAGGGTGGCCGGTAGTCTACCAGCCCGAACCGGCCGGCGCGCCCCAGCCGTCGTCCTTCTGGGCGGCCTTCTTCTTGCGGGCGGGCTCCTTGTCTTTGGTCTTGGTGCTGCCGCCGTCGGCCGACTTGGTTTTGGTTTTCACCTTTTCCGGGCCCTTCCCGGCGGGCGCTGGGGCAGGCGCCGGGGCGCCGGCCGTGGTGGCTTTGGGCGCGGCAGCCGGCGCGGGGGCTACCGGCGGCGAAGTGGTTTCCAGCACGGGCGGGGCCATGTCTTTGGCGGCGTTGATCTGGTCGGGCTGCACCACTACAGCCTGCTTCTGCATCGCCAGCAGCATCTGCTGGGGCACTAGGCCGTTGTCTTTCCAGATTTTCAGCTGCGCATCCAGCGAGTCTTTGTCGGCCTTGCCGGGCTTGCGGGTCATCAACTCGTTGAGGTTGGGGCTGCCGCCGTCCTTCCAGGCCGTCAGCCACAATGACGAGATGAACGTGGGCGCCAGCTTCAGGCGGAAGGCCACCATGCCGCCCACTTCCTTGTGGTAGGCATCGGCGAAGGCATCGGAGTAGAAGCGGCGAGTCTTGCCGAACTTATGCGAGAAGCTGTACTTGGTTTCGGGCGTAAACTGCCGGGTCACTTTCTCTTCCCGGTCGAAGGTTTCGCCCAGGAAGCCGTACGACTCCTGCAGCACCTTCCATACGTCGTTGAGCGGCTCCTTCACGTACTTGGCCGGCTCCGAATCCAGCTTGTACTCGGCAATGTGGCGCTCAGGCAGCTTGCTTTCCCAGAGCGAGTGCATGCCGGCCTGGTTGGTGAGCTGGCCGTCGTAGTTTTCGGTGGTGTGCAGCGGCACGTAGGCGTCGGCCACGTAGTGGCACAGCTCGGCCGAGAGCCGCACAATGGCTACCGTGTCGCGCTGCTTGAAGGCCGTGGTGAGCTGGTCCTGCACGTCGATGATGGTCCAGGGCACGGTGCCGTACTTGCGCAGGGTGTCGGCCGTGTACTTGGCCTCGGCTTTCTCCCAGGCCTTGGGCATGGCCCCAAAGGGGTTGTCGCCGAAGTGGTCGAGGTCGATGTAGTGCTTGCTGGCCTCCTTGGGGTCGGCGTCGCGCCGCTCGTCGGGGGCTGTGGACAGGCGCACGATTTCGCGCATGTGCCGGAAATAGAACGACTGCATGCTGGCCGGCAGCGCATAGATGGAAATCTGCGCGATGGTGCGGTGCGCAAAAAAGCCCCAGCCCGGCGACGTAACCGGAACCAGCAGCACCAGACACAACAAGAGGAGAAACTGTTTTTTCATAGCAGAAGGGCAGCGGCTTGGGGTGGCCCGCAGCGAAGTTAAGGGATTGAGGCCGGGAAGCCGTAACGGCGTGGGCGTTTGGCGGCGGGTTCTGCGTATAAGCAAAACGCAGGTTTCCAAAACACAATACCTTGCCGCCCGGCTCCTGCCGAAGCCCCTGAAATTGTGCGGTTTCCGGCCGCTGCCACCGCGCCTTTCATCCCACCGTTCCAGCTCTGCCCGCCCGTGACGCTTATCACCAAAAAGAAAATCACCTACGCCATTCAGGCGCCGCTCCGAACCTACCTGCAGCACTACGACCGCGAAGCCACGCTGCCCGTCACGTACCAGGACCTCACACGCAGCAGCGGCTCCTACCCGCTGGCCGACCGCCAGGGCCGCGACACGATGTGGGAAACCGTGTTTTACGAGCCCCAGACCCTGCGCGAGCTGGGCACCGGTCTGGCCGAGGTGTACGCCATCCTGAAAACCGGCGGCGACCTGAGCTTCACGGAGCATCTGCTGGCCGACCGGGTGGACTACTGCCGCTTCGGCAACTCCAACCCGTTTCGGGTGCGCATCGTCAACCAGCTCAACGACAACTACGACTACTTCTACGTGAAGCGCGCCGACGCCTCGCGCGTGTACGGCCTGGAGCTGGAGCATCTGCTCTCGCCCAACAGCCTCAACTACCTCGTTTTCGGCGACACCATCATCGAGGAGCACATTGTGGGCATTCCCGGCGACGACTTCATCCGCGACCGGCTGGCCGCCCCGCACCTCAACCAGGTGCGCATCGCCAAGGAGTTTGTGAAGTTCAACGAGCGGTGCTTTGCGCGCCTGCTGGGCGATATGCGGGCCTACAACTACGTTATCGACGTGACGCCCGACTTCGAGGACGAGCAGTACCGCGTGCGGGCCATCGACTTCGACCAGCAGTGCTACGAGGGCAAAAAGACCATGTACCTGCCCCAGTATTTCAAGGACAACCGGGCCGTGGTGCAGCTCTGCAGCCGCCTGCTCAACGCCGAAACCACCCGCCAGTACCAGACAGAGGAGCGCGCCCTGATGGCCCGCCGGGCCCGCTCGGAGCGCTACCGCCTCAAAGACCTCATCGACTGCCTGCGCCGCGACGAGGTGTCGCCGCCGGAGAAGGTGGAGCATTTAAAAGAGCAGTTGGGCCTGCACCATAAAACCGACCAGTTCCGCCGCTGCCGCTCCATGGGCGACATCGTGCGCCTCAACCTCAAGCTCATGCTGACGAAGGCGAAGAAGGAGTGAGTTTGGGTGATGAGGTGATGAAGTGATGAAGTGATGGGGGGATGAGGTGAATCGTGACAGGTGACAGGTAAAATAAGAACGTCATTCCGAGCGGAGCGAGGAATCTCGCGTGCTGACGTTGGCCAAAAACGGCAGGGATTTATCGTATCGCGCATGAATGAGGCGCAGCTGGCGGCGATCAACCGCGGCATCGGCATATGGGTGGCCGAACAGGAGAACCAACTGGCGGGGTTTGTTTGCCTGATGCCCGCCGACGTGCAACCGCGCCCGCCGGTGGTAGTTACCACGCTGGCGAGATTCCTCGCTCCGCTCGGAATGACGTTCTTATTTACCTGTCACCTGTCACGATTCACCTCATCCCCCCATCCCCCCATCACCAAAAATCACCGCTCAAACGCCTCTACCCGTACTTCGTCGATGAGGATGCGCTGGGGGCCGTCGGCGTTCCAGAAGGCCACCCGGATGTTGTCGTAGGACTGGTTGCGCGGGGCCTGCAGGTCGAGGTATACCTCGGCGGGCCAGTCCTGGCCGACCACGCGCTGGAGCCGGATAAAGCCTTCCTTCACCTTGTCGTCGCCCTGCCGGAAGCTGACCACTAGTTGGGTCATTTTCCAGGTGTCCCATTCCTTCTGCACGCACCTGGCGCGGGCGAGCACCCGCACCCACTGCACGTCGTTCTGGAAGATGTTGATGCGGTAGTCGGGGCTGGACTGGTGGGTTTGGTCGAGGGCCAGCGAGCAGCGGCCCTGCAGCGCGGGTGTGCCGCAGCCGGCCGTGGTGTCCTGCTCGAAATCGGTGTGCCACAGCTCCCGCACGTTTTTGCGGTTGGAGTCATTCACCAACTGGTCAGGGTTGTCGAGCAGCCAGAAGGTGGAAACCGGTACGGCGTTGCGGCCCACCACCTGCCAGAAAAACGGGCGGGTCATCTCGCCGGCCGCAATCAGGCCGGAGCCGCCGTGGGCCTGATGCGTCATCCAGAGGTTGTAGTAGATACCAAGCAGCAGCAGCACGGCAAAGGCCGCCACGCGCACCCGCTGGGCCAGCAGCCAGCTCATGGCCGCGGCCATGGGCCAGGCCAGCACGGGGTAGCTCTGCACCATGGCCCGCTGCCCCAAAGAGCCGCCGTACCACCAGATGTCCCAGGCAAACGTGACGTAAATGAACAGCACCGAGTAAATCAGCATGGCCCAGAACACCTCCGGGTAGCGCCGCCACAGCGCCCCGAAGCCCAGCAAAGCCACGGCCATCAGCGGCGAATACGTCAGCCAGCCGCTGCGGAAGCTGAAGATACCGTCGTAGAGGTGGGGCCGCAGCCAGCTAAAGCTTTGGTCGCCGTAGCTGTACACCAGCCAGCGCCCCGTCACGTAGTGCCAGTAGAGCGGCTGGATGCTGCCGATAGCCGCGCCGGCTAAACCGGCCAGTAGCAGGTGCGGCAGGTGCCGACGCCAGAACGCCAGCCGGGCCGCCAGCACCTGCCGGTCAGGCCGCAGCCCCCACAGAATGGGAATCAGCGTGGCTAGCACTTCGGTTGGGCGGGTCAGGGCCATCAGGCCGCACACCGCGCCGATGGCCAGGGCCCGGCCCAGCGTAGGCCGCTTGTAGAAAGCCTGAGTGAGTAGAATCAGGCCTGCATACAGCGTAAACAGCCAGTTATGCGTCATGGCCGAGTCGATGGCGGCGTAGTTGAGGTAGTTGGAGCCCAGCGCCAGCACCACCAGCGTCAGGGCCGTGGCCTCCTCACTGAACCGCCGCCGCAGCGTATACCACACCAGCACAAACCCCAGAATAGCCACCAGCTCCGCGCCTATCTGCAGGCTCAGTTGGTACGGCGCCGAAAACCCGTCGGTGGGGTAGCCCAGCGTCTTGGCGGCCAGATGGCCGGCTGCGAAAAACGGCAGGCTTTGCACGGCCAACCCCGCCGGATACTTCATCACCTGGTTGCCGCTGGTCGAGTCCAGGTAGGCTTGGTTCTGGTACGGGTCGGGCGAGTATTTCTGGGTGATGGCCGGCAGAAAATCCAGCTTCTTCAGGTCATGATAAATGAACGTAGCCGGCAGATACATATAGTAACCCGACGCATCCCAGCTGATCAGGGCTTCGGTCTGGGACTTATTCCAGCGCGGGTAATACAGAAACGAAGTCAGCAGGATAGAGGCGGAGCAAACTAGCAGCACCCAAAAGGAAAGAGACTTGCGAAGAGGCATTAGTACAGCAGATAGCCGATAGGGATGAGCCGGCAAATTGCTCAAAAATCGGCAGGATGCGTGCGCCATGCTTCAGTATAGCGCCGCGTCGGCACGGCCAGCCGGTGCGGCGCCACCGCGGCGGTTACAGGCGGCTTAGGTTGAAGGCAACACCCAACGACAGCTCCAATCCGCCCGGCCCGATGGCCTTCACGAGGTTGCGCATGCGAGGCGAGGGGTTGATACCCGGAGCGTATTCAGCAGGGTCGCCGGTGAAACGGGCACCGTAGCCAAGCGTGCCCAGTAGCCCTACGCGGCCCGGCTGCCAGCGCAGCCCCGAGCGGAAGTGCAGCACGCCGGTTGGCCGCTGTACAAAGCTGGCGTATTCTTCGGTAGGCATGCCCTCGTCGAGCGTGAGTGTGAAGTCATCGATGCGGCCGGTGCGGCTCAGGCTCAGGCCAAAGTAAGGCGACAGCCGGCGGCTGGGCGCCAGAAAGTGCCGCACGCCCACCCCAATTTTGCCGCCTACTCCCAACCCCAAGCCAACATTCACATCGGTGCCTGGCGCTACCAGATGCGCATAGCTGACACCCCAACCGTAGGGCCCGCCCCAGCCTAGGTCAATGCCCAGCGTTGATTGGGCGTAGCGGGTGTCGGGCGATTGATACACGGGCTGTTGAGCATACGCGGGCTGCCCGCTGCGGGCCGGCAGGTTGCCCGGCTGCGGGGTGGCAGGTAGCTCTGTCTGGGCCAGGGCGCGGCCCGCAAGCAGCGTGGTAAAGACAGTGGCGGTAACGAGGGTAGAGAAGCGCATATGTGTAAGGGAATAAGGTTTATTCGCTTTTTACAATACACATGCCAGACGCTGCCTCGACAAGACTCATAGCCTTATAATTATTGATTACAGTCTTGATTATCAATTAAATAAAAAGTTCAAAAGCGTTTTGAAAAAATCACTCGCTACGATATATCACGCCCTGCTTCATCACGAAGCGCACCCGCTGCATGGCGTTGATGTCCTGCACTGGGTCGCCGTCTACGGCTACCACGTCGGCCAGCTTGCCGGGCTCCAGCGTGCCTAGGCTGCTGGTCTGGCCCAGCAGCTCCGCCGCCGACACGGTGGCGCTGCGCAGGGCCTCCAGCGGCGGCATGCCGGCCTCCACCATATAGCGGAACTCCAGCGCATTCACGCCGTGCCGAAACACGGCCGCATCCGTCCCGAAGGCAATCTTCACCCCGGCCTTGTAGGCCCGCCCAAACGTGCCCTGCAGCTTGGGCCCGATGGCCAGGGCCTTGGGCGTTACAAGGGGTGGGTAGTAGTTCGGGATTTTGGCTGAGTCGGCCACCGACTTGCCGGCCGTGATGGTGGGCACGTACCAGGTGCCGTATTTCTTCATCAGCTTCATGGTTTCGTCGTCCATGAGCGTGCCGTGCTCGATGCTGGTCACGCCGGCCCGGATGGCGCGCTTCATGCCTTCGGCGCCGTGGGCGTGGCAGGCCACGTTCAAACCCAGGTCGCGGGCCGTCTGCACGATGGTGCGGATTTCCTCCTCGGTCATCTGGGCGCTGCTGCCGTCTTTGGCCACGCTCAGCACGCCGCCGGTGCTGGCAATCTTGATCAGGTCGGCGCCACGCTTGTACTGCTCGCGCACGGCCTGCCGGCCCTGCTCGGGGCCGTTGGCCACGCCATCGGCCGGGCCGGGCATGCCCATCAGATCCTGGCGGTAGCCGTTGGTGGGGTCCATGTGGCCGCCCGTGCCCGATATGGCCTTGCCCGCCGTGAAGATGCGCGGCCCCACCACCTGCCCCCGGTTGATGGCGTTGCGCAACGCAATGTTCACGCCCGAGCCGCCCAGGTCGCGCACCGTGGTGAAGCCCGACAGCAGCGTCACGCGGGCGTGGGCCAGGGTGCCGAAGGCCACGTCGGCCGGGTTCTGGGTGAATTCCTGGAGGTACTGGTCTTTGCTGGTTTCACTTTCCAGGTGCACGTGGCAGTCAATCAGGCCCGGCAGCACGGTGCGGTTTTTCAGGTCGATGACCTTGTCGGTGGCATTGGGCGGGGTGGTGTAGCCGCGCTCCACAGCCAGCACGAGGCCTTTTTCTACCACCAGCGTCATTTCGGTCTGGGCGCGGCCGTTGGCGCGCATGTCCAGCAGGCGGCCGCAGTGCAGGTATGTGCGCTGGGCCAGGGTGGAGGCGGGCAGCAGCAGGGTGGCGGCCAGCAGGCCGGGGAGTAATTTTTTCAGCATGAGCTCGGGGCGAAGAAGGCAGTGGGAGAGAAGGCGAGAAAGATACACGAAGAAAAAACGCTGCATGCCGCCTATTTTTCCGGCAATCCGTATCTTTTGCCACGGGTTCTGCCTAGCAGAGCACCAAATTCACCATTCTACCACTTCATCCTTCCGCCTTATGGCCACTCCCGAAGAATTTGAAGCCGCCGCCGCCCGCAGCAAAGAACTGCCCGCCAAGCCCGACAACATGACCCTGCTCAAGCTCTACGCCCTCTACAAGCAAGGCAGCGAAGGCGACATCTCCGGCGACCGTCCGGGTGGCTTCGACTTCAAAGCCATTGCCAAATACGACGCCTGGGCCGGCATGCGCGGCAAAAGCCAGGACGAAGCCCGCCAGGAGTACGTGGACTTCGTGAACTCCCTGTTCTAAGCGGCGGCAACATTATGTAACGCGAAGTTCCACTTCGCGGGCCGGTGAGTCAGTGTTGGTTGGGGATGCCCCCGGTCAATACTACTCTACCAACCCGCGAAGTGGAACTTCGCGTTACATCTAAAATCGGTTAAGCCTGCGGGGCAGCGGGCTTGGGCGCGGGCAGGTCAAAGGCTTTGGCGTCGTGCTCGAAGTGGCCTTTGTGCGAGCCGTCGCAGAAGGGCTTCTGGCTGCTGAGGCCGCAGCGGCAGATGCTGATCCGCTCCCGGCCGCCGAGGCCGTAGGGCTGGCCCTGGGCATCTACGAGTTCGATATCGGTTCCCTCCACGCGGAGGGAGCCATTGCTGAGGACGGTGAGTTTGGTGGTGGCCATGAAGAAAAGGAATGTAGCATAGGCTTCAGCCTGTGCTTGTTAAAAAAACGGAGAAACAAAGCGGAGTTATTGGGATGGGTTGGAGAGCGGCACAGGCTGAAGCCTATGCTACAGCAGCTCCTTGCGCATGACGTAGTCGTTCATCCAGTAGGGGCCGATGGCAATGTCTTCTTCGCGGTTCCGGGCAAAGCCTTCGTGCTCGTAAAACGCCAGCGCGGGGTTGTGGCGGTTTACGTTCAGCTCCAGAATGTGGCCGCCGGCCGTGCGCACGGCCGTTTCCACGGCCCGCAGCAGCCGCTGCCCAAAGCCCTGGCCCTGGTGCGAGGGCAGAATGTAGATCTTGTTGAGGTGGTAGGCGCCGGCCAGCTCCTTGGCCGAGTACGACGCAAAGCCGCCCGGTTGCTGGTCGGCATCCAGCAGCAGCAGAAACTGGTGGCCCTGCTCGGTCATCTGGCGCAGCAGCGAGGCCGGCGTGTAAATCACGCGGTACATATAGTCGATCTGCTCCTTCGAGATGATGAAGCGGTAGGTAGGTTCCCAGGTCGCTTCGGCCAACTCAACGATGGTGGCAATATCGGCCGTGGTGGCCGCCCGGATGGTAGCAGAAGCAGGTTCAACGCGTGACATAGGCCGCAAAAACGGCATAAAATAACGGAAAACCGAACCCAAAAGGCCCGCGCACTCGTTTTTGGGCCAGAAGTTGCCTGTTGTGGCATACGGCCAGGCGGCCGGTCAGCGTTGCTGATGTTCTCCCGTTTTTCCTATGCTCATGAAACCACTTTCCCTTTTACTGGCTGCCGTGCTGCTGTCGGCTTCGGCCGCCCTGGCCCAGCAAACGCCCGCTTCCAAAGCGCCGGCCACCAAGGCGCCGGCCAGCACAACCCGCCCTACGGCCAGCAGCACGGCCTCGGCCGTGGAGCGCGACCTGCGCATCTTTTCCGACTGGGTAAGCGACAAAGTGAGCCGCGTCGCCGACGACGTAGCCCGTGAAACGCCGCGCATCACCGAGGAGTTTGACCGCCAGAGCAAGCGCATCGACAAGGCCGTGGACAGCCTTACCGTGGAAGGCAAGCGCGAATACGACATCCAGAAAAAGCGCTACGGCTCCTGGCAGGCTCGCCAGGATAGCCTTGACCGCGCTGCCCGCACGCCCGAAACCGCGCAACAATCGCAGAACAAGCTGTTGGGTGAAAACGTGACCATCAGCCGGGCTCGCGCCACCGAGCTGCCCGACCTCTACGGCCGCTTCATTGAGGCCACCCGCGCCCAGCGCCGTCAGTGGACTGCCGCCGACTGGAGCAATGCCTCGGCCGTGCTGGGCCGCCTGAATGCCCGCTACGAACAGGTGCGCGAGCAGCTGCCGCTGGAAGAGCGAGTGCGCATCCGGTCGTGGCAGGGAGAGTTCCGCACCCTAGAAAAAGCCCGCGACGTGAAAGGCGTGATGGCCGAGTAATCCCGCCAGTTGAAATAAAGCCCGCCCCGGCAGCACACTATTGCAGTGCGTTGCCGGGGCGGCGTCTGTTTAGGCCAGTATGCGCTACAAATACGTGAGCAGCCACGCGTGGGCGGAATCGGCGTCGTAGAAAAGCTTAATGGCGACGTGCGGACGGATGCGAGTAAAGAACTCCAGCGCCGCTAGCTGATTATGCATGTCGGGCGAGAAAACGTAGGCGAAGGCCCGCATACCGTACTGCTGGGCCAGCGGCAGCCACTCATATTCCAGCCAGTCCATGGCCTCGGTCCAGTCGCCGGTGGCTACGCTCTTGTCGTTGAGCACGAGTACTGGGCGCAGCTGCTGCATGCCCTGCAGGCAGGCTTTGCCGCCCGCAATAACCGATTCGGCCGTGAGGTTGCCGAACCACTGCCCGCACAGCAGCTGCTCGGGCGCATAATAGAGCTGGCGCAGCAGGGGCGCGCCGTGCTCATCGCGCAGGAAGCCCAACTGCTGGGTGCCCGCCGGAAGCGCGTGTTCTGATTCGGGCTGCTGAAAGAAGGATGGAAGGGGCACCGGCATGGCAAGGAGGAGGCAGAGTGGAAGGATAAATATATTATTTATTATATGTACGCGGAAAGCCGGCCGCCGGCTGCTGCCGACTTGCGGCGGGTTGTGTACTTTTGTGGTTCGGGCCGGGCCAAGGCGGCTGGCCGCCTTTTCTCTCAGACGTATGCACATTGCCATCGTCGGCAACATTGGGGCCGGCAAAACCACGCTGGCCAATAAGCTGGCCCACCATTTCAACTGGGAAGTTTTCCTGGAGGACGTCGACCACAATCCGTACCTAAAGGACTTCTACGATGATATGCCGCGCTGGGCGTTTCATCTGCAGGTGTATTTCCTCAACAGCCGCTTCCGCCAGACCCAGCAGATCAAGAAGCTGCAGGCGGCCAGCAAGGGCGTCATTCAGGACCGCACCATCTACGAGGATGCCCACATCTTCGCGGCCAACCTGCACCAGTCCAGCCTGATGACCGAGCGCGACTACCGCAACTACCTGGGGCTGTTCGAGTCGATGGTGAGCATGGTGGATCCGCCGGACCTGCTGCTGTACCTGCGCGCCGACCTGCCCAAGCTGGTGCAGCAGATCGAGCGCCGCAACCGCGACTACGAAAACAACATCAAGATCGACTACCTCAAGCACCTCAACGAGCACTACGAGGAGTGGATCAGCGGCTACAAGCACGGCAAGCTGCTCATCGTCGACGTCAACCACCTCGACTACGTGAGCAACCCCGAAGACCTGAGCGGCATCATCGAAAGCATCAATAGCACCCTGTTTGGGCTGTTCTAGGTTTAGGGCATAGGGCATAGGGCTTAGAAATTAGGCTCAGATAAACGGAGAAAATACAGGCCCCGCCGTAACCCGGTGGGGCCTTTCATATACACCCTATTCCCTACTCCCTACTCCCTACTCCCTACTCCCTACTCCCTACTCCCTACTCCCTACTCCCTAATCCTTCATAGTCTCATTAAGGAAGCGCATGAAGGGCTGGGCGGCGCGCCAGGCTTCCAGCACGCGGGCCGGGAAGTCGGGGCGCAGCACCTCGGCATCGGGGATGGCGCGCCACACGAAGAAGCGCTTGAGGCGCAGCCACTCAATGTCGGGGTCGAGGCGGTCGTAGCCTTTGGGGGCGGTTTTGAGGGCGTCGGCGGGGTCGAGGCCGGCGGGGAAGTGGCGCTGGAAGTCGGGGGCCTGGCGCAGGGCGTGGAAGGCGGGGCCGTTGTAGTGGATTTCCTGCCGGATGCGGGCCAGCTGCTGCGGCTCAGGCTCCCAGCGCCCAGCCCCCACGTACGACTCGCCGCCCGGCTCCAGCACCACGTAGTAGCCGGCCCAGGGACTGTGGCGGCCACCGGGCTTGAGGCCGGCGCTCATGTGGCGCTTGTAGGTTTCGGGGTCGCGCTGCGAACGGTCGTTTTTGTGCAGGCGGTACATCACATCGGCCGGCGTGAGGCCGCGGATGCCGGGCTCAAACTGCTGCAAGCCGTTGAGCAGCTCGCGCAGCAGGGCCGTGAATTCGGCGCGCGCCTGCTGGTAGTCGGCCCGGTGCTCGTCCATCCAGGCTTTATGGTTGTGGGTGGCCAGCTCGCGCAGAAACGCCAGCACCAGGGCTCGGTCCATGAGGCAGAAATAAGTGAAAAGCTGACCTTGATACGACAGGCCAGCTTTTCAGATGCACTCAGAGACGTGGTTTGCCCGCTTATTTGTGCAGAGCCTGGGTAGCCGATAGCGGCTGCCGGTCGTTGAGGGCCCAGCTAAAGGGCAGAAACTCAATTGGAGCGGTGGCCGCTACCGGCATGGGCGCGTAGCGGTTGACAAACTCCAGCAGCTGCGTGCGGCTCCCGAACTCGGCCGCGTAGAAATTGAACAGGCTGGACAGCTGGGGCTGGGCGCCCGCCAGCACATTGCGGGCCGGGTCGTTGAGGAAGCGCCGGGTCTGGCGCTCCAGCTGCTGGGCCAGCTGCGCGCCCTCGTAGGCCTCGGGCAGCAGCTGCGGCCCCGACATGGCGCCCTGCACCAGCGCAAAGTGCAGGCGCGGGTCCTGAAAGCGCGCCGTCAGCTTTTCGCGCTCGATCTGGTTGAGCGAGTACTCCTGGCCGCCTACCTGCACGCTCGGCGCCTCCCACAATGAGTGCACCTTGCCTTTCAGCCGGATGTCGTTGACGTTGCTGAGCGGGTAATACTGCAGCACCATGTACACGGTGGCAGCGTTGTAGATGTTGATCCAGTAGGCTTCCTGCTCGGCCGCCGACCAGCCAGCCGCTTCGGGCGACACTTTGCGCTGGGCCAGCAGGTAGTCGAGCAGCTTGTCTTCCTGCTCCAGCAATCCCTGGTAGTCTACGAGCCCCTCGGGCGTTACAAATTGGTGCAGCAGCTCGTCCCAGGGGGCGTGCAGCCGGGCGCTGGAAACGGTTTGGGATGCGCCAACCTGGGGGAAGGCACCCGCCAAAATCAGAAGCAGAACGATAACCCGGCTGGCGAGCGTACGCGTCATAGGGGAGCAGTAAGGAGAGGAACAACAGGTGTGCGGCCCATGGGCCCACCGGCATGCAGCCATGCCGGGTAGTGCAGATTGTAGCGCGGAAGAGTATTATGACGGTATTCAGATCAGACAGCGTAGCAAAACAAGCCTGCCTGATCTTCTTAAAACACAAGAAAACGCGTAAGAATTAGCAAATGTACATATTTCAAGGATATGTACAAACTGCTGAAAATAGTCTGATAACTGAACGGCAATATGCTGCCTCTTTGCTGCCCGAAAAGGCTCCGGCAGCAAATCAGGCAATAAGGCAGGCGTGCTTATTTCAGGTTTAGTACCTGCAGGGTGTCACCGACGCGGAGCAGACCACGGCCGGGGCCAGTCACGTTCTGCCCGAACATCACTTTGCTTCCTTGGGTGCGGTAGGTGGCCAACGTGCGCAGCGGCTCGCCGGCCGCGCTTTTCTCGGCCGACTGCTGGTCGATGGTGGTGAGCACGCACCGGCCGCAGGCGCGCACGGCCCGGAACGGCACGTCGCCCACCTGGAATTCGGCCCAGGTGTCTTCCTCGAACGGGGTGCCGCCGCTGAACACGAGGTTAGGCCGGAACCGGTCCATGGGCACGGGCTCGGCGAGGCGGCCGTTGAGTTCATCGAGGGCGCTCTGGCCGATGAGCAGGAAGGGGTAGCCGTCGGCGAAGCTCACCAGCTGGCCTTCGGGGTTGAGGTCGGGCTCCACGTCGCGGCGGGCCATATCCGACATGTACACCAGCTTGCAGGGGCGGCCCAGGGCCTCGCTCACCCATTCGTCGGCGGCGCGGGTGCCGCGCCAGGCAAACACCATATCGTCCCAGATGGTCACGAACAGCGTGCGCTCGGGCGTAGCCTCGAAGGGCACGTACAGCGGCAGCAGATCGGGCCGCTGGGCGTGCGTGAGCAGGAAGCCGTTGTAGGCCGGCGCCACCCGTAGCAACGCCATGTCGGGCGTCTGGCGCTGGGTCATGAACTGGTTGCGCTCATCTACCAGCAGCCAGCGGCGGTCGTGGCGCAGGCCGCGCGGCTCTATCTCGGCCTGGGTTACCCGGATGCCGCCCAGCGACTTGACGGGGTAGATGTAGAGGTCTTGCAGGAGGAGCGGTGCGGCCATACTGCAAAGGTAGCCGCGAAACGCAAAGGTGAAATGGTAGAACGTCATGCAGAGCGGAGCGAAGCATCTCGCGTGCTGACGTTGTAATTATTCAGATGTCAGCACGCGAGATGCTTCGCTCCGCTCTGCATGACGTTCATTTTCCCCTCAGTCTTAGTGCAGCGGCCGTTTCTTGATCATGCCGCCCTTGGTGTCTTTCACGCTGTGCATCACGATGAAGGCCTGCCGGTCGATCTGGTCGATTTCGCCCTTGAGGCGCGAGAGTTCTAGGCGGGTGACGACGGTAAACACGATTTCGACGGGATTGGGCTGGTCGCCGTGGGTGCCGTAGCCGCGCTTGCCCATGTACACGGTGGCACCGCGGCCCAGCTTCTCGGTAATCATGCGCCGGATGGCATCGGAGCGGCCCGAAATGATGGTGACGCCGGTGTATTCCTCGATGCCATCAATCAGGAAGTCGATGGTTTTGGCGGCCGACAGATAGGCCAAGATGGAGTACAGCGCCGTTTCGATAGACAGCACATAGGCCGCCACGGCAAATATGCCGATGTTGAAGAGCAGGATAATGTCGCCGACGGTGAGGCTAGTTTTCTTGCTCAGAAACACGGCCAGGATTTCGGTGCCATCGAGCACGCCACCGCCGCGCATAGCCAGCCCAATGCCGGCCCCGAGGAAGAAGCCCCCGAAAACAGAAATCAGCAGCTTGTCCTGCGTCAGGGTAGGGAAGGACACCACCAGCAGCACCGCCGCCAGCGCCAGAATAGCGCCCAGCGACTTCAGGGCCAGCGTGCGGCCCATCTGGAAGTAGGCCATCACGATAAACGGCGCGTTGATGACAATAATCAGCAACGACAACGGCAGGCCGGTAAGCTGGCGCACCAGCAGCGAAATGCCCGTCACGCCGCCATCGATGAAGTCGTTGGGGAGCAGGAAGGCCTTCAGGCCGAAAGCGGCCGACAGCACGCCCAGAGCCAGATACATGGCGCTGAACAGGTGGTGCCGGAACCAGCGGCGGGCCGCGGCGGCCGTGCGGTGCGGGCGCCGTTTGAGGCGGCGTTTCGGCTTGCCCGGCGGGGCAGCAGGGGTGGTCTTGTTGCGTAGTTTATCCAGGAAAATGAGTTGAGGTATCAGCATATGAAGCAGGCTAAAGCGTCCTTTAGCATACGCCCCTGGTGCCTAAACGTTGAATAAACAGACAAATGCGCCGGTTTTGGCCCGGATTTTGGAAACAACCGACAGCACGGCCACAGCACGTAGCGGCCCGCTTTATTACTCCATAAATCACTATGAAACAGTACGACTTTTTGCAGGGCCGCCTGGGCCGCTCCGACTATGCACTCCGCCTGCTGCTGGCTTTGGTGCCGCTGCTGCCGGCCTCTTTTCTGCCGGCCCCGCAGGTTTGGTATGAAGTGCTGCTGGCGGGGCTGGTGCTAGCTGTAAGCACGGCTTTGGCGGCGTTGCTTTCGGTGCGCCGCCTCCACGATGTATACCTGAGCGGCTGGTACGCGCTGGTGCTGCTGGTGCCCCTGGTGAATCTGCTGGCCTATATGCTGCTGGCCGTGCGGCCTGGTACACCCGGCCTGAATCCCTGGGGGCCGGCTCCTGGCACCCAACTGATACCGATACCGGTTGCGACACCTGCAGGCAACGAACCACCAGTCCGGCGCTGGCTATCCAGCGGAGCCGACTAACTGCATAGCAAGAGCTGGGTGACTACGCCAACAATCAAAAAGCCCCGTAACGGCGACAGATCCAGGAAAGTGCTCTTCCTGAACTGTCGCCGCTACGGGGCTTAATTATGGCTGTAGGCGAACCTACTTTGCCGTTTCGGCGGCGGCGAGCTGCACGGCGCGGTAGAGGTTCACGAGGCCACCAGTGCGCGACAGCTCGGCAAAATCCACAGTTTTTTGGGTGCCGGGCTTAAGTACTTTGGTATGGTACACCACCGCCGACTGTAGAATGATGCGCTTCAAATCAGCAGCAGTGAGGGTAGGGAAGTACGATTTCAGCACCGCCGCCATGCCCGACACCACCGGCGAGGCCATACTGGTGCCGCTTTTGTTGCCGTACTGCTGGCCGGGCAGCGTGGAGTAGATCTGGTTGCCGGGCGCGAATACGTCCACGTTTTTGCGGCCGTAGTTGGAGAAGTCGGCCACGAGGTGCTGGTCGTTGAGGCGGGCGCTGGCGCCTACCGTAATCATGTTCGGCACGGGCTGGCCATCGGGGTACACCGGCGACGGAAACTCCACGTTCACATCGATGTCGTCGTTTTCGTTGCCGGCCGAATGCACCAGCAGCACCCCCTTGGTGGCGGCGTAGCGCATGGCCGCATCCACGGCCTCACGCTGCGGCGAGTAGTACTTGCCGAAGCTCATGTTGATGATGCTGGCCCCGTTATCCACGGCGTAGCGGATGGCGTTGGCAATGTCCTTGTCCCGCTCGTCGCCGTTGGGCACGGCCCGCACGGCCATCAGGCGCACGTTGTCGGCAATGCCGAGGATGCCGAGCAGGTTGGTGCGGTCGGCGCCGATGATGCCGGCCACGTGGGTGCCGTGCATGGGGTCGGGGCCGTGGTTGTCTCGGTTGCCGTAGCGGCGGTCCTGGGTGTTGGTGGGGTCGTCGCCGATGATGCTGGCGCGTGGGTTGAAGGCCGGATTGAGGCTGAACTCCAACTGGCTGCGGCTGTCGTCGAGGCCCTCTTTCATATCCGCCAGCACCGACTCCAGATCGGCGTAGCCGGCGGAGCGCAGGTTGGCGTAGAGGCTGAGGGCGGCGCGGTAGAGGTTGGGGTCGGTGGGGGTGGTGGCGCGCAGGCTGGCCGTATCGAGGCGGGCCAGGCCAAGGGCCTCGCGCAGGTTGTCGGCGCCCTTTTTATTGAGCGTGTACGCCTGGTCGAGGGAGGCGGCTTGCTCCTTGTTCTCGGCAATCTTGTCGGCCTGGGTCTTTTTTACTTTTTGATACAGGTCGTATTCGGCGCGCTTGGCGGCGGGCACGGCGGTGCGGGCTTTGCCCTCGTAGAGCGGCCGGAGGCGGGCCACAAGACGGGTGTCCTCGTAGGTTTCCACGTCTACGTTGCGGCCGTCGGCGCCACCCAGGAAGTTCCAGCCGTGCACGTCATCCACGTAGCCATTCTGGTCGTCGTCGAGGCCGTTGCCGGCAATTTCGCGCGGGTTGGTCCAGAGCAGGCGCCGCAGGTCGGCGTGGGCCGTGTCGATGCCGGCATCAATGATGGCCACCACTACGGGCGTGGAGGGCCGGTTTTTGAGCAGCTCGTCGTAGGTTTTGCGCACGCTCACGCCCATCACGCCGTCGGCGGCCGGGTCGAGCAGGTACCACTGCTGCGGCGGCACGGCAGGTTGTGGGGCAGTGGAAACGGCATTCTGAGCCGTGCCCAGCAGGGGCAGCAGCAGGGCCAGGCCCAGCAGGCGCAGGCGGGAAGGAACGGAAAACGTCATCAGCAGATAGCGAGCGGATACTAAAAGAGGCCTATACGCAGGCAGGGTCTTCACGATCATCACCTGCCAACTTCAACACCACAGACACAGTTCCGCCCGCCCGGACGCACGAGGATGTAGTGGCCGGTGTGGTCCTACGACTTTTTCCAGTCGTAGGACCACTACCGTTGAACGACAACCAGCCGCGCCGTTCAACGATAGTGGTGCCACGAGGCCCTGCGGGCAACTCGTAGCACCACTCGTTCCGCTTCCCCGGACAGGGTCGGCCGGGGCGGCTTATCTTCACGCCCTCAAGCTGCCCTACTATATGCGTACTCGCCTGTTCCGCGCCGTCCTGTCGGCATTCCTACTTACTAATTCCTCATTACTAATCGGCACAGCCGCCGCCCAGGCCCCCAAAAACTGGTCGTCCAGTGAAATTCTGCTGGGGCTGAAGAAGCTGAACGTGCTGGGCTCGGCCCTGTACGTGGCCGCCCACCCCGACGACGAAAACACCCGCCTGATTGCCTACCTCGCCAACGGCCGCCTCGTGGAAACCGGCTACCTGAGCTGCACCCGCGGCGACGGCGGCCAGAACCTCATCGGCCCGGAGCTGCGCGAGGGGCTGGGCGTCATCCGGACGCAGGAGCTGCTGGCGGCCCGCCGCATCGATGGGGGCCGGCAGTTCTTCACCCGCGCCAACGACTTCGGCTTCTCGAAAACGCCCGAGGAAACCTTCACCATTTGGGACAAGGAGCAGGTGCTGGCCGATATGGTATGGGTCATCCGGCAGCGCCGCCCCGACGTGATGATTACCCGCTTCCCGCCCGACGCCCGGGCCGGCCACGGCCACCACACGGCCTCGGCCATGTTGGCCATCGAGGCCTTCTCGGCCGCCGCCGACCCCAAGCGCTTCCCCGAGCAGCTGCAATACGTGCAGCCCTGGCAGGCCAAGCGCCTGCTCTGGAACACCGGCAGCTTTTTCGTGAAGGCCGGTGAGGACATGAGCCAGTACCTGAAGCTGGATGCCGGCGGCTACAACCCGCTGCTAGGGCAGAGCTACGGCGAAATTGCCGCCCGCAGCCGCTCCCAGCACCGCAGCCAGGGCTTCGGCAGCAGCGCCCAGCGCGGTGAGGCTCTGGAATACTTCCAGCCCCTGAAAGGCGACAAGGCCACCACCGACCTGTTCGAGGGCGTGGACTTGACCTGGAACCGGGTGCCCGGCGGCGCGGCCATCGGGAAGATGATTGATGAGGTGATTCGCAAGTACGACCCGGCCAATCCGTCGGCGAGTGTGGCGGGGTTGCTGAAGGTGCGGGTGGCGCTAGAGAAGCTACCGAAAGAAGCAGGATTCTGGGATGACGAAAAACGCGAAGAAATTGATGAGCTGATATATGGCTGTCTGGGGCTAAATCTGACTGCCATTTCGCAGGAAACCACCGCCACGCCCGATGGAAAACTGGATATAGCTATTGAAGCTTTAAACCGTTCGGCAGTACCTGTGAAGGTAAAATGGCTGGAAGTTCCGGCTATTGATTTCGGCTTCCCAACGGTGGGAAATATGGCTAAGCAGGAGGTGAACGAGCAGTTGAGCAGCGGCAAGCCCTTTCTGAAAAAAGCATTTATCACCATTCCAACCAAGCAGTCAGTATCACAGCCGTACTGGCTACGCGAAGCCGGGACAACAGGTATGTACAAGGTGCCAGAAGTTGTGGAAGAATTTTCCTGGCCGGAGCATCCGCATAGGGGGCAGCGGATAGAAAAACGGGAAGTGCTCGGCCGCCCCGAAAACCTGCCTGTAAATGAGGTCCTGTTTGCCGTAGAAGTAGATAGAGTGCCGCTGTACTACACCAAGCCTCTTCAATACAAAAGCACCGACCCGGTGGAAGGGGAGAAGTACCGCCCGCTGACGGTGGTGCCGCCGGTGATGGTAAACGTGGGCGGCCACGCCTACGTGTTTGCCGATAACCAGCCCAAAACCGTTCCCGTGATGCTGCGCGCCGGCAAGGCGGGCGTAAAAGGTGCCCTGGCTTTGAACCTGCCCAAAGGCTGGACGTCCGAGCCCGCCAGCATTCCGTTCGAGCTGGCCGCCAAAGACGCCGAGCAGACCGTGCAGTTCCGGGTGCAGCCCGGCGCGGGCGCCGCGGAAGGAAAATCGGAGCTGCGGGCCGTGGCTACCGTGGACGGCCAGGCGTACTCGCGCGGCTACCAGACCATTGCCTACACCCACATTCCCACCCAAACCCTGTTCCCTGAAGCCGTGGCCCCGCTGGTAAAGCTGGACCTCAAGCGCAAAGGCCAGGAAATCGGCTACCTGATGGGGGCCGGCGACGAGGTGCCCGACGCGTTGCGCCAGATCGGCTACACCGTAACCCTGCTCAAGCCCGAAGACCTCACCGAGCAGAACCTGCGCCGCTTCGACGCCGTGGTGCTGGGCGTGCGCGCCTACAACACCCTCGACCGCCTCAAAACCCTGCAGCCCACGCTGCTGCGCTACGTGGAGCAGGGCGGCAACCTAGTGGTGCAGTATGCGGTGAGCCGCGGCACCGTGCTGCCGCAAATCGGCCCCTACCCGCTCACGCTCTCCAACGACCGGGTGACGGTGGAAAACGCCCCCGTTACCTTCCTCAACCCCACGCAGCCCCTGCTCAATACGCCCAACAAAATCACGAGCAAGGATTTCGAGGGCTGGGTGCAGGAGCAGGGCCTCTACTACCCCAGCCAGTGGGACCCCAAGTACCAGACCGTGCTGAGCAGCAACGACCCCGGCGAGAAAGCCAAGGAAAGCGCCATCCTCGTCGCCGATTACGGCAAAGGCCACTACATCTACACCGGCCTCTCGCTCTTCCGCGAGCTGCCCGCCGGCGTGCCGGGCGCCTACCGTCTCTTGACCAATATGGTGTCGTTGGGCAAGTAGCTTTGATATCTGCCGCCGTAGGTCAGACAACCGAAATAGCCGCCTGACCAAAGCAAGGCGCATTTTGTAGTGGGTGTTGCTATGGTTTACTTTACCTTCGTTTCCTATGTCTGCTACTCCTGAATCTGAAAAGCCGCCGCTGCTGCCTTCGTGGCGGGCCTGGTACTGGCTGGTGCTGGGCGCGCTGGTGGCGGAAGTGGCCTTTTTCACCTACCTCACCCGCGCTTTCGCTGCATGAGTACCTTCGACTGGCTGGTGCTCAGCAGCACGCTGTTGTTTATTGTCGGCTACGGGGCGTGGCGCACGCGCGGCGCCGGCGCCTCCCTGGATTCCTACCTGCTCGGCGACCGGGACGCCTCCTGGTGGGGCGTGGGCCTGAGCATCATTGCCACCCAGGCCTCGGCCATCACCTTCCTCAGCACGCCCGGCCAGGCCTACGACGACGGCATGCGCTTCATTCAGTTCTACTTTGGCCTGCCTCTGGCCATGGTGCTGATTGCGCTGTTTGCGGTGCCCATCTACCACCGCCTCAAAGTATTTACCGCCTACGAATACTTGGAAGGCCGCTTTGACCGGCGCACGCGCACGTTGGCGGCGCTGCTGTTTCTGGTGCAACGCGGCCTCAGCAACGGCCTCTCGCTGTACGCGCCGGCGCTGGTGCTGTCGGCCATTCTGGGCTGGAACATCATGCTCACGGTGTGGCTGTTGGGCGGCATCATGATTGCCTATACCGTGGCCGGCGGCACCCGCGCCGTGATGGTGACGCAGCAGGGCCAGGTAGCCGTGATTTTCACGGGCATGGTGGTGGCCGGCTACCTGCTGGTGCACTACCTGCCGCCCGAAGTCGGCTTCAAGGAAGCGCTGCAGGTGGCCGGCCACCAGGGCAAGCTCAACCTCGTCGATTTCACCTTCGACCCCACGGACCGCTACAACTTCTGGTCGGGCATGACGGGCGGTTTGTTTCTGGCCCTCTCGTACTTCGGCACCGACCAGAGCCAGGTGCAGCGCTACCTGGCCGGCCGTAGCGTGACCGAAAGCCGCCTGGGGCTGCTCATGAACGGCCTCGTGAAGGTGCCCATGCAGTTTGCCATTCTGCTGGTGGGCGTGCTGCTGTTTGTGTTCTACCAGTTCAGCCCGCCGCCGCTCACCTTCAACCGCCCCGTGCGCGACCAGGTGGCGCGCTCCGCCACCTACGGCCCGCAGCTGCGCGAGCTGGAGCAAACCCACGCCACGCTGTTTCTGGCGCGCCGCCAGGCCACTACCCAGTTGGTAGAGGCCCTGCACACCGAAGACCCCGCTCAGTTGGCCGCCGCCGAAACCCATCTGCAGGCCGCCACCGCCGCCACCCGCGGCCTGCGCGACCGCGCCCAGGCCCTCATCAAGAAAGCCGTGCCCTCAGCCGAGGCCAAAGACACCGACTACGTGTTTCTGACCTTCGTGCTCAACAATATGCCGCAGGGCCTGGTAGGGCTGCTGATTGCGGTGGTGCTGTCGGCAGCCATGGGCTCGGCGGCAGCCGGCCTCAACGCCCTGGCCTCCACCACCGTCATCGACCTGTACCGCCCCAGCCGCCCCCATGTAGATGAAGCCCACAACGTGCGGGCTTCGCGCTGGGCGGCCATTGGCTGGGGCGTGCTGGGCATCGGCTTCGCCACCTTCGCTGCCCGCCTCGAAAACCTGATTCAGGCCGTCAACATCCTTGGCTCGCTGTTTTACGGCACCATCCTCGGGATTTTCATGGTGGCCTTCTTCCTGAAGCGTGTGGGCGGCACGGCCGTGTTCTGGTCGGCCATCGTGGCCCAGACGGTGGTGCTGCTGCTGTTCTGGCGCACCGATATCGGCTACCTGTGGTTCAACATCATCGGCAGCCTGCTGGTGGTGGGGCTGAGTGTGCTGCTGTCGATGGCAGAGAAGAAAACTGTAGCATAAGCTTCAGCTTGTGCCGGGTCTTGCATAGGCCTTACGATTGCCTCACCCCCTAGCCCCCTCTCCCAAGGGAGAGGGGGAACTAGCTCTAAAACCATAGCACTAAAAAAGCCCGTCAGACAATCTGAAGGGCTTTTTTTGATTTACTGTGCTCCTGCTAGATTCAAAAACCAGCAGTTGGTTTCCCCTCTCCCCCAGGAGAGGGGGCCAGGGGGGGAGGCCAACGTAAGGCGCTTATTTGGCGCCGTTTTTCTTGGCCGTGGCGATGATGTCGTCGTTCATCTTCACGTAGTCCATGTTTTTGGCGGTCTGGGCCAGGGTGCGCGACTGCTCGGCGGCGGTGAGGGCGCCTTTGTAGTCCTTCATTTTCATGCGGATTTTAGCCTCGGTGTGGACGTTCCAGAACTTGGGCTCCTTCTCGTTGGCTTTCTGCATCCAGGCCAGGGCCTGCTTGAGGTCCTTGTCGTTGTCGTAGTAGTAGACGGCGGCGGCGGCCAGGTCGTTGGGGGTGGGCGAGGCGTTTTGGGTTACTTTCTCCGCAATCTGGGCCATTACTTTGGGCTCCACGTCGGCAGCTACTTTGAACTTGACGCCGGTCATTTCCCACTGCAGGTCCACGTTGGCGGTGGCGGGGGTGAGGTCGGTGAAGTTCATGGTGAAGGTTTCCACCTTGGCAGCCGTTTTGTAGGGCTTCACCATGAAAGTAGCCACGTCGTCCTCGGCCTTGAAGCCGTCGACGTTGGCGCCCTGCTTGGTGTTTTTGCTCAGCACCATCTTCCAGGAGGCTTTGCCGGGCACCGTGTACAGGCCATACTCGCCGGCCGGCACCTTCTTGCCTTCCACGGTCACGTCGTCGGAGAATTTGACGGTGGTCGTTTGGTTGGCGCCCGTGCGCCAGCGCTTGGCGTAGGGTACAATGGCTTTGGAGGTGGAGTCGCCGAACACCATGCGGCCCTTCACGCTGGGGCGCGAATAGGTGAGGGTGATGTCGGTGAGGCCCACGCGCTGCGTGATGGTGCTTTTGGGGCTGGCCGCGGGCGTGGCAATCTGCGCCTGGGTGGCCATCGGGGCCGCCAGCACTACCAGGCCGGCCGAAATCGAGAGAAGAGCTTTCATGAAAGGGGAAATGATGGAATGGGGTAACAGCCCAAAAGTAGCAAACCCCGCGTTGCAACGCAGGGTTTGTGAGGTTTCGATAGGTAGTCAGAAGGAAAAATGCTCCGGTGAGCGGATTCCGCCATGCTACTGAAACTACAGCTCCTGCACCGGAATCTGGTGCTGCAGCAGCAGCGCCAGTACCTGCTCGGGCGTGGCCGGGGCCTGCAGGCGGCGCAGATCCAGGTAGTAGCAGGCGGCTTCGGTGGGGTAGAGCAGCAGCCAGTCGGGGTGCACCCACACGGCGCGGCGCAGCACCTGCCAGCGCGCCTCAAAGTGGCCGTCGGCACTGCGGCCGCGCAGCCGCTCGGCATCCAGCTCGAAGCTGATGGGCGCGTGCAGGCCGGTATTGCGGGCGTAGCCGCGCCGCAGCTGGTAGCGCACCAGCTGCATCCGCACCAGCGCATACAGCACCGCCACGGCCAGAAACACAACGGTGCTTTGGTTGCTGATGTGGCCGGTGCGGCAGATATCCAGTGCCACGCTGCCGGCCAGCAGCAGCACTGCCAGCCCCAGCAGCCAATGGTTGAAGCGGGTGCGGGGCCGCTGCCGCCACAGCCGGAAGTTCACGGTCACAAATTCATCGGCCGTCATCTGGACGCCGGGCAGCAAAAGCGGGTAGGTAGTAGGCACAAGCTAGCGGGTAAGAAGCTGCTGCTGCTCCAGCAGCTGTAAAACGTCGGCCGCCGAGGCCGGCGGGTTCACGTTGCGCAGGTCAAGGTAGTAGCAATACTCGGGGTTGGGATACAGCAGCAGCCACGGGCGGAGGTGCCGGACCCGGTACAGCTCGGGCCATAGAAAAGTGGTAAACCTGCCTTGGTGCTCCACCACTACGCCCGATTCTATTATTTCGAAGCGCGTATTCAGCCCCGCCGTCGGGCTTTGCCGGAACGCCCGGCGGTATTCGCGCCCGCGGTACCACAGGCCGGCCGCCGTGAAGAGGGAGCCGATGAGCAGCAGGCGAATGTATCCCCGCACGCCGGGCGGCCCCCATGCGCTGCCGGCTGCCAGCAGCAGTAGCCATGTGGCATCCCACCAGCCGCTGTGCCAGCCATGCGGAGTCGGCAACGGCGCTATCTGCCGGTGCCGCGTGTCGGGCGGATACCGCTGCCGCTGCTGCTCCTGGTGGATGGCCGCAAACTCCCGGGCGCTGAGTTGGGTGGCCGAAACGGTGATGGAAGGCGGCATAAGGCGCGGGCTGCTGCGGCTACACCGGCTCGGTTAGCTGGTGACGCTCGTTTTTCACCACGTTGGCCAGCGTCCAGGGGATTTCCTGGCTGAACGGGTGCTGCCGAACCGGGCAGTCGGCCATCTGGCAGTGCGAGCAGGCCGAGAACGTGCAGGGGTCGGCGTGCACGAACATTTCTACGTCCACCTCAAACCGGTCGCGCACCAGCTCCTCGATGCAGTGCACCTCGGTGTGGGTTTCTTCCAGGCTGAAGTAGTAGGGCATGGTCACGTGGCAGTCGATGTGCAGGTTGGAGCCGTAGCGCTGCACGCGCAGGTTGTGCACGTCAATCCAGGCGGGGCGGCGCTGCTGCTGCAACTCCGTAATCACCTGCAGCACGGTAGCCTCGTCCGACTCGTCCATGAGCCCGCCCACCGAGCGGCGCACCATGCGGTAGCCATTCACCACAATAAACAGCCCTAGGATAACCGAAGCCGCGGCATCAAACACCACCCGGCCCGTGAGAATCACCAGCACCAGCGCCAGGCACGACACCAGCGTGCTCACGGCATCCAGGTACAGGTGCTGCCCGTCGCCGACCAGCGCCAGCGAGTGATGCTTGCGGCCCGCCCGCACCAGCACGAAGCCCACCAGCAGGTTGACGAGGGCTGTGGCCGCCAGTAGCGCCATGCCCCAGCCCGGCTGCTCCAGCGCGTGGGGCGCCAGCAGCGCCTTCACGGCCGAGTAGAAGATGTAGCCGCCCGCCATCAGAATCAGGCCGCCCTCAAACCCTACCGACAGGTGCTCAATCTTGCCGTGGCCGTAGGGGTGGTTTTCGTCTTTGGGCAAGCTGGCCAGGTACACGCTGTACAGGGCAAAGCCGCTGGCTACCACGTTGATGATAGACTCCAGCGCGTCGGTCAGGACGGCCTGCGAGTGGGTGAGGAAGTAGGCGTAGAACTTGACCAGAACCAACGCCACACTCACCACGAGCGAAAGCAAAGCCAGACGTTGTTTGAGGCGCTTGGTGGTCATAAGCTGCAGGAAATATTCAGACTAAGGTACGGCCAGGCCGCCGAGAATGTGCGGCCGCCAACGCTGCCAGTACGGCCCGCCGCCGGACATACGTATGCTCCTTTTGCACGGCGGCCGCCAACTAAAGAAGCCAGCCACCTGGGTGCTATACCGTTGCAGGGCAGCCAGCCGAAGTTATCGGCTAACCCCTGGGTCCGCAAAAAAGTGGCGCCTTCGTCAGAAATAATTGCCGTGGCGGCCAGCCAGCTCTGCCAGTGGCCTTACAGCAGCAGCAGGCGCACACTCTCTCTACCGGAAGACCACACCAGCTGCACCAGATACAGGCCGCGGACCAGGGTGGCGGTAGGCAGCGTGAGCTGCTGCCGGCCCCCCTGAACGGCCTGGCTATGCACCACCTGGCCCGATTGGTTGAGCAGGCGTAGCGTGGCCGGCTGGGGAGCGTTGGTGGCTATCTGCACCTGGGCGGTGGCCGGGTTGGGCCAAAGCGCCAGCGGCAGCTGGCTGACTACGGCCGGGTCTGGTGCCAGCTGAAAGTCGAGCAGTAGCGGCGAGGAAGAAAGCAACGCCTTCGGGTAGTCGTGGGTGGTGGTGAAGCTGATGTTGTTGCCCCAGGTCCAGAGTGTGCCATCGGCGCGCACAGCCGCCATGTGGTTGAACCCCGCACTCACGTTCAGCCAGCCGGCCGCGGGCCCGATGGGCTTGGGCGTGTTCTGGGCTAAGCCAGGACCACCCGGGCCGTTGTAGGCATTGCCGATACCCAGTTCTCCGTTGGCGTTGTTGCCCCAGGTCCAGAGCGTGCCATCGGCGCGAACCACTGCCGCGTTGCCCGCGCCGTTGGTCAGGCTGCTCCACTGGCCTCCTTCGCCAAACTGCACGGGCCGCTCACTGCCGGTGCTCGTCACGGCCAGGGCACCGCCCCAGCGCCAGAGCGTGCCATTTTGCTGCATAGCTGTGGTGCTGTTGCTGCCCGCCGCCACGGCCTGCCAGTTGGTGGCGGTGCCAATCCGGATGGGCTCCTGCCACAGCTCATTGGCCGGGTCGCCTACTTGGTTGGCGTAGTTAGTGCCCCAGGCCCACAGGGTACCATCGGTGCGGATGGCGGCGCCGTGCAGGGCGCCGGCACTAACCTGCTGCCAGGTGGTGGCCGTGCCGATGCGGGTGGGTACTATCTGAGTGGGGTTGCCGGACGGCAGGCCTAGCTGGTACTGGGTGTTTCCGCCCCAGCCCCAGAGTGTGCCATCTGTGCGCACGGCCAGCGTATGCCGCATGCCAACACTGGCATTTTTCCAGTTGGTGCCGGTCCCCACGCGGGTGGGCGCCAGCCGATTGGTCGTGGAGTTGTCGCCGAGCTGGCCGTAGCTGTTGTTGCCCCAGGCCCAGAGCGAGCCATCCTGCCGGATACCGACGCTGTGGGTTTCGCCGGCGCTGATGCTGAGCCAGTTATTGTCGGTGCCGACACGGACGGGCTGGACCCGGAAGGTGGTAGTACCGTCGCCAAGCTGGCCGTATTCATTGCTGCCCCAGGCCCAGAGCGAGCCGTCGGTGCCGATGGCCAGCGTGTAGCCCTTGCCTGCACTGCTGACTTTCTAGGAAGTGGGCGCGCCGGGCTGGGCCAGCAGGCGGGGCGTCATCTGGCAGGCGGGGCGCAGCTGCGAGCTGCCCACCTGCCCGTGGGCGTTGTTGCCCCAGGCCCACACGGTGCCATCCTGGCGCACGGCTACGGCGTGCTGGTCGCCGGCTGTCACTGTCTGCCAAGTGGTTTCGGCACTCACGCGCACCGGCTGCGGCTGCATGGTTTGAGTGCCGTTGCCGAGCTGCCCGCTGTCGTTGGTGCCCCAGCCCCAGAGCGTGCCATCCCGCTGCACACCCAGCACAAAGCTATAGCCGGGGCTGATGCTCTGCCAGGCCAGCGACGTGCCGATCTGCTGCGTCGTCAGGTCTTGGGCAGAGTAGTTGAGCTGCCACAACGAGCCATCGGTGCGCACAGCTAGGGCCGTGCTGAAGCTGGCCCCCAGCTGCTGCCAGTTGGTGGCCGTGCCGAAGCGGGTGGGGACCGTTATGTAAGTGGGAAAGGCAGTCGGGATGGTGCCCCAGCCCCAAAGCGTCCCGTCCTGGCGCAGGGCCTGTGTGAGGCTGCTGCCGGCAGCCACGCTCCGCCAGTTGGTGTCGGAGCCAATGCGGGTGGGCGCGGTGCGGGAGTAGTTGGTGCCGTCGCCGAACTGGTAGTATCTGTTGCCGCCCCAGGCCCAGAGCGAGCCATCCTGCCGGATGCCCATCGAATGGATAAAGCCTGCGCTGACCTGCTGCCAGTTGGCGTCGGTCCCCACGCGGGTAGGCACCAGCCGGTTGGTCGTGGAGTTGTCGCCGAGCTGGCCGCTGTTGTTGAGGCCCCAGGCCCAGAGCGAGCCGTCCTGCCGGATAGCCAGCGTGTGCAGCCGGCCGGTGGCCACGCTTTTCCAGTTGGTGGCCGTGCCGATGCGCGTGGGTGTGGTCCGGTCGATGGTGGTGCCGTCGCCAAGCTGGCCGTATTCATTGCTGCCCCAGGCCCACAGCGTGCCGTCGGGGCGCACGACGGCGGAATGGTTTTGGGCCGCCGCAAGAAACGGAAGCAGCCAGAATAGCACATAACAGCAGAGTAGAGGTAGCCGCATGCAGAATAGGTTGAAAAAGAAAGAATAAGGCCCGGATAGCATAAGCCCGGAAAAGGCACGAAGATAAAAGTGCCGCCCGGAAAGTTGGTGGTGAATCACCCGTCCACTGCAAAAAAGTCAGCCAGTCTGTTATCGACCCAAAAAAAGGGCGAAGCACCGCTTCGCCCTCTCTGATGAACTGCCCGCCCGGCAACTGGGCGCGCAGTGGAAATTCGTGCCTAGCTCATCTCAAACTGCAGCTTGAGCAGGTTGGCGTAGAGGCCGTTGTCGTTGTGGGCCAGCTCCTCGTGCGTGCCCTGCTCCACAATGCGGCCGCCGTCGATGACCAGAATCTTGTCGACTTTGCGGATGGTGCTCAGGCGGTGGGCAATGATGATGCTGGTGCGGTGCTGCATCAGCTCGTCCATGGCCTGCTGCACCAGCTTTTCGCTTTCCGAGTCGAGGGCCGAGGTGGCTTCGTCGAGCAGCAGGATGGCCGGGTTTTTCAGGATGGCGCGGGCAATGGCGATGCGCTGACGCTGCCCGCCCGAAAGCTTGATGCCCCGCTCGCCCACCAGCGTGTCGAGCCCCTCGGGGAAGGAGCTGATGAACTGCCAGGCGTTGGCTTTGCGGGCCGCCTGCATGATTTCCTCGTCGGTGGCGTTGGTTTTGCCGTAGGCAATGTTCTCGCGGATGGAGCCCCCAAACAGGATGGTTTCCTGCGGTACAATGCCGATGTGGCGGCGCAGCTCCGTGAGGTCATACGACTGGATGGGGCGGCCGTCGATGGTAATCTGGCCGCCACTGAGCTCGTAGAACTGCATCAGCAGCTGCACAATGGTGCTTTTGCCGGCGCCCGAGGGGCCCACCAGCGCAATCTTCTCGCCGGCCCGGATGGAGAACGTAATGTCCTGCAGCACCGTCAGGTCGGGGCGGGTGGGGTACTGGAAGGCCACGTGCTCGTAGGCAATGTTGCCCTGTAGCTGCACCGGCTGCGCGCCCGGCTGGTGGGTGGGCTCGGTGGGCTCGTCCAAGATTTCCAGAATCCGCTCTGAGGCGCCCAGCGTGCTTTGCACCTTGCCGTACAGCTCGCCCAGACCCGCCACCGAAGCCCCGATGAACATGGTATACAAGGCAAACTGCGTCAGGTCGCCGATGGTCATCTGGCCGGCCTGCACCAGCGTGGCGGCGCGCCATAGCACCAGCACGATGCCGCCGAACAGGCCAATGATGACGAACGACACGAAGCCGCCGCGGTAGAGGTTACTTTTCAGGGCGGCCCGCACGGTGTTGGAGAGCGAGGCGGTGTAGCGCTGGGTTTCAAACTGCTCGTTGGTGAAGGCCTTCACCGTGTTGATGCCCTGCAGGGTTTCCTCTACAATGACGTTAGTTTTGGCCAACTCGTCCTGGGTGGTTTTGGCCAGCCCCCGGATTTTCTTGCCGAAGACCATGGCCAGCACCACAATCGGTGGAAACGTCAGCAGCATAAACAACGACAGCTTCACCGATACCACCATGATAAACACGATGCCCGCCAGCAGGGTCGTCACCTGCCGGAACAACTCGGCCAGCGTCAGAGAAAAGGAATCCTGAATGATACCGACGTCGGAGGTAATGCGTGAGGTGATAGCGCCCACCCGGTTTTTCTCGAAGTACGGAATGGGCAGCGTCACGAACTTACGGTAGAGTGCCTGCCGGATGTCGCGGACGGTAAACTCGCTTACCTGCGTGAAAAACCAGATGCGCCCGAATGAAAACAGGCCCTGCAGTAAAATCAGCACGCCAAAGCCCAGCGCAATCTGGTTGATGGAAACGGACATGCCGTTGGGCAGTACCACCGGGTTGCCGCTGGCGGCATCGGCCAGCTTGCCAATCAGCCACGGAAAGGCCATGGTGCTGGCGCTGGACAGCGTCAGTAGGACCGTGCCCAAAACAAACTTGGTGCGGTAGGGCAGCGTGAAGCGGAAAATCCGCAACCCCTGCCGGAAGCTTTCCTTCGATAATTTCTTCTTGGGCACGTCCGGGTCAAGAGTCGCGCCGCTGGTATTCATTCCGCTTCGGGCCATTCTGTATATAGAAGTGAGACGGGAGACGTAAGAAGTGAGACTTGTCGGGCGTCAACAAGATGACAACCGCCAAGTCTCACTCCTGACTTCTTCTATTTCAACTCGTTAGTCAAATTTGGGTTTTCCTTGCTCTACCTTCAGAATCTGGGAGTTGCCGAACGGGACCGGCAGCCGCACCTGCACCGGTACCGGCTCGCCCTTGCGGGTGGCTGGCTTCCAGGCCGGCATGAGGGCCAGCACCCGCAGCGCCTCCGCGTCGCAGTCGGCGGCCAGGGATTTGGCTACTACCGGGTTGGTCAGGCGCCCATCGGCCCCGACGGTAGCCGTGACTTCCACGTTGCCGGTAATACCTTTGACGCGCGCCGCCTCCGGATACTGGATGTTCTGCTGAAAAAAAGCGCCCATGGCCTGCGCACCACCCGGATACTGGGGCGCCACGTCGGGGCGGTTGGCGGCCGGGCGGGCCTGGGCCTGCATGCGGCCGGCTTTCAGCTCAATAGGGGCCTTGGGCGCTTTGGGCGCGGCCGGCTGCTGGGCCTGCGCGGCGTGGGTGGCCGCTACCGTCAGCAGAAAGAGGAAGAGATGTTTCATAGGAGGAAGGGCACCGCGAAAATCCGTTTCGCGACGAGCGGAGCGAGTGTCCGATACTGCGCAGCCCGCGCAAATGGCAACTACTCGCTTTGCTCGTCGCGAAACAGAATTTCGCGGTACGTGGCGCAAAGGTACGGCTACTTCCCCGTAAACACTCCTTATAAAGCAGGGTTCAATTCGGCGGCGGCGCGGGGGCGCGAAATGGCCAGCAGCCCCAGGAACGTAAGCAGACCGTTCAGAATCAGAATCTCGAACCCAAACTCGTAGCCCCACCACGCCTTGGAGTTGGCGTTGATAAACCACGTGAGCAGCGGCGCGGCCACGCACACGGCCGGCACCAGCCGGTCGTGCAGGCCACGGCTCATAAACAGCCCGAACGAGTAGAGGCCCAGCAGCGGCCCGTAGGTGTAGCCGGCGGCCTTAAACACGGCCGTAATCACGCTCTGGTCGTTGATGGCGCGGAAAATCAGGATGATGACGATGAGCACCAGAGAGAAGCCGAAGTGGGTGAGCTGCCGCACGCGGGTCTGCTTTTTCTCTTCGTACTGCTTGATGTCGAGCATGTCCACGCAGAAGGAGGTGGTGAGGGCCGTCAGGGCCGAGTCGGCGGAGGCGTAGGTCACGGCAATAATGCCCAGGATGAACACAATGCCCGCAAACAGCGTGAAGTGGCCCGTGGCCAGCAGCGGAAACACGTTGTCGCCGATGATTTTGCCGGTGGCAGGGTTGGTAGGCAACGCAATGCCCTTGGCGGCCGCGTACTGGTACAGCAGCACGCCCAACGACAGGAAGAACACGTTCACCACCACAATGGCAATCGTGAACCAGAACATGTTTTTCTGGGCGTCCTGGAGGTTGCGGCAGCTCAGGTTTTTCTGCATCAGGTCCTGGTCGAGGCCGGTCATGACGATGGTGATGAAGGCGCCCGAGGCAAACTGCTTCCAGAAAAACTTGTCGTCTTTGGGGTCGGAGAAGTAGATCTGCGACATGCTGCTTTCCTTCACCGTTTTCACCAGCCCGGCAAAGCCCAGGTTCAGCTCGTCGGCCATCAGGTAGATGCTCACGGCCACGCACACCAGCATGGCCATGGTCTGGAAAGTATCGGTCCAGAGGATGGTTTTGAGGCCGCCGCGGAAGGTGTAGAGGTAAATCAGGAAGATGCTGACCGTGACCGTGACGGCAAACGGCACGCCCAGCCCGTCGAACACGGCCAGCTGCAGCACGCCCGCCACCAGAAACAGCCGGAACGCCGCCCCCACGGCCCGCGAAATCAGGAAGAAGAACGCGCCGGTTTTGTAGCTCCAGAACCCAAACCGCTGCTCCAGATAGGTGTAGATGCTCACCAGCCGCAGCCGGTAGTACATGGGCATGAGCACGGTGCCAATCACGAGGTAGCCCACAATGTAGCCCAGCACCACGGCCATGTAACTCCAGCTCTGCGTGGCCACCATGCCCGGAATGGAAATGAACGTGACGCCCGACAGCGAGGTGCCAATCATGGCAAACGCCACCATGTACCAGGGCGCGTTGCGGTTGGCAATAAAGAACGACTCACTCGTGGCCTTGCGCGACGTGAGAATCGAAATAATAATGAGAACGACAAAGTAGCCCGCAATCAGGCTCAGGATCAGAGTAGGAGACATAGGGCAAAGCTAACAAAGAACGTCATGCAGAGGCGCAGCCGAAGCATCTCGCCTATGAAGTAACTGATTTTACCACTTGGGCGAGAGGCTTCGGCTGCGCCTCGGCATGACATTCCTGATAAACTTACTCCCAGTCCTGCCAGCGCAGCACCTCGCCCACGGCCGGCACGTGCAGCTCACCGCGGAGCATGCCGCCCTGAGCCACCTGCTGCAGCTCGCGCAGCGGCTCGGAGGCCGGCTCGTCGCTGAGGTCGAAAGTGCCGTAGTGCATGGGCACCACGTGGCCGGCCCTCAGCAGGTTGGCCGCCTTGGCCGCTTCGTGCGGGTTCACGTGGCTCATCTGCATCATGTAGGCCGGCTTGTAGGCCCCGATGGGCATCAGCACGACATCCAGCGGTCCAAATTGCTTCTCGATGTCCTCGAAGTGGTCGGCCATGGACGTGTCGCCGGCGAAGTAGATGGTGCGGCCGTCGGGCAGGCGCAGCAGGAAGCTGCCCCACAGCACCTGGTTCAGGTCGGTGAGGCCGCGGCGGTGCCAGTGCGAGGCGGGCAGGTAGAACAGCTCGAACGGCGCTTCGGGGCCCAGCTCATACTGCTGCCACCAGCCGGCCTCCTGCACCGGCAGGCCCGGGGCCAGACGGCGCAGCAGCGGCGTCATGCTCAACGAAGTCAGCACCTGCGCCTGCGGATTCTGGCGGGCCAGCAGCTGCATGGATTTCTCGTCGAGATGGTCGCGGTGGCCGTGGCTGAGCAGCAGGTAGTCGAGGCCGGTCAGGTCTTCGGGGCGGCAGGGCAGAGCGTGGCGGCGGCGCAGCCCCAGCGACGAGAACAGCAGCGGATCGAAAAGCAGCGTGCGGCCGCTCACCCGCAGCACGAAGCTGGCGTGCCCCAGCCACACCAAGCCGTCGTCTTGGCCGCGCAGGAATTCGGTGCAGTTCACCACGTCCGGCGTCCAGAGGTCGTCTTTCTTCTCCTTTTTCTGCGGATTCTCGCTCAGCTGCCACTTCAGCACGGTACCGAACGTGGGCTCGTACAGCTCCTCGCCGTTGCAGTATTGCCGGCCAATCATCTTGTTGCCGGGGTAGTTGGGTTTGACGATGGGCAGCTGCGGGTTGCTGACGTAGCGCGGGGCGGAGGCCATAGAGCGAAGTGAAGCCGATAGGATGCCAAAGAAACAACAAAGCCCCGGAAGGTTCCGGGGCTCTTGCGTTGCAGCTGCGGCCAGAAAATCTTACCAGAACCCGCCCGACAGCCCCGGCACGTAGCCCGGGAAGTTGGTGCTCTGGCCGTTGCTCATGCGCAGCCCACCCGAAATAGACAGGTTTTCGGTAATCAGATAATCGGCCCGCAGGCTCATGCCCGAGCCCATGCTGCCAAAGCCGGCGTAGGGGTTGATGCGCGGCTGCGCGCCCGGAATTTCTTTCCAGGCTTTGCCGGTGAGGGCCAGCCGCGGCGACACCAGATACTGCGCGCCGCCTTGCATCAGAAACTGGTTGTAGCCGGTCCAGGGGCGCAGCTGGTTGTCGGCGGCGGCGCTGGGGTAGTAGGCCGCCCCGGGCGTAAGGCGCAGGTAGGTGAGGCCGCCGAACACGCTCAGGCGCGGCGTGAGGCGGTAGCTGGCAATGGGGCTCACCCAGGCCGCCGTGCCCAGCCGGCCGGCCGTCATCATGCCGGCGCTCAGCTGCACGTTCTGGCGCGGGTTGCGCAGGCCAAGCAGCGGCGTACCCAGCCCAACCGTGGTGCCCGGCGTGGGGCTTTGGGCGAAGGCCCCGCCGGCCAGCAGCAAGCCGGCAGCGAAAGTGGATAGACGGAGTACAGCCATAGCGCAAGGAATCAAGACAACGAACAACCGATAGACGCACGCCGGCCCAGAAAAGTGGCACGGGGCCGGCGCCGCTTCTGAAAAGGTACCACCAGCCCGCCAAAAAGTTGGTATCTAGCGCCGAATTATTCCCGTTGCGCTATGCCTTCCGAATTTATCCAGTACCAGACTTTCCTGACGGCCGAAGCCGCCCAGCCGCTGCTCCTGCTGCTCAAACAGCAGGAAATTCCCTTCGAAACCAGCTCCGACCAGCACAGCTTCGACCCCGCTTTTGCCTACAACGCCACCCGCGCCCAGTTCACGGTGAAGCTGCGGCAGCAGGACTTCCTGACGGCCCGCGGCCTGGAGGCGGCCATCAACGAGCAGCGCACCACCGAAGTGGAGGACGACCACTACCTGTTTGGCTTCACCGACGACGAGCTGTTCGACATCCTGGCCAAGCCCGACGAATGGAGCAACTTCGACGTGACGCTGGCGCGCCGGATTCTGCAGCAGCGCGGCCGCGACGTATCGGAGGATACCGTGCTGCTACTGCGCCAGAACCGGCTGGCGGCCCTGGCCCGGCCCGAGGAAAGCCAGCGCGCCTGGATAATGGCCGGCTACGCGCTGGCGCTGCTGGGCGGGGTGATTGGGCTGTTTATCGGCTGGCATCTGTCGTCGCACAAAAAGCTGCTGCCCGACGGCCGGCAGGTGCCGGCCTTTGCCGCCGCCGACCAAACCCACGGCCGCCGCATTCTGGTGCTGGGTGCCGTCAGCCTCGTTATCTGGACTACGCTGCGCTGGTATCTGCGGGAGTAGCGGTGGCGGGTGGCGCGGCGCGGTTCCAGCCCGCCAGCACCGCCACGGCCGCCAAACACAGCGCAAACCAGGCCCACGGCAGCCGCAAGTCCAGCACCGACAAGGCCCCGAACACCAGCGTGGTAGCAAAGCTGGCCAGCCCCTGAAACGCCTGGTTCAGCCCGAAAATCTCGCCCCGGTCCGCATCGGTGGTGCGCTGGGCCAGCAGGCCTTCCAGCAAGCCCTGAATCAGGGAGAGCGTGAAGCAGTCGATGACGACCAGCGCGTAGAGCGCCACCACCGACGTGCCCACCAGCCCGTAGGCGGCCAGCACCGGCACGCCCAGCGCCGCCAGCCACACAATGGCCTTGCGCTGGTTGATGCGGTCGGCGAGGTAGGTGTAGAACACGTAGTTGAGCACGACGCTCAGGGCCCCGAAGAACATGAAGAAGTAGGAGATGCCGCGCGCATCCAGGTGCATCGGGCCCTGGCTGATGAAGGGCACGAAGTAGAAATAATAGCCCGTGCTGAGCGTGAGAGCCACCTGCGTGAGCACAATGCGCCGGATGCCGGGCGTGGTGGCCTCTTTCTCGCGCAGTCGGGCCCAGAGCGTGAGCGGGTTGAGGGCCAGCGCCAGCTCGGTGCGCAGCTCGGCGCCGCGCACGCCGTTGCGGCGGGTGTGGGTTTCGCGCAGCAGCACGCTCAGCACCACGTTCAGGGCGGCCAGCACCACGGCCAGCCGCACCACGTAGGCGGCTTCCTGGCCCGGCGCCACCTGCAGCAGCGTCAGCAGCACCCCCGACGCCATCGGGCCCAGCACAAACCCCAGCGAGATGATGGCGCCCTCGATGCCCAGGTTCTTGAACAGCTTTTCGGGCGGCGAAATATCGGTGAGAGCCGAGCGGACGGTGGAATACATGCCGTTGGTGAGGCCGTCGGAAACGCGGTTCACGAAAAACAGGCCCGCCCGCACCGGCAGCAGCAGCCCATTGGCCAGCAGCGTACCCACCGCCGAAAATATGAAGATGGGCCGCCGCCCATAGCCATCGGAAATCCGGCCCAGCACCGGCGCCGAAAACAGCTGCACCCCCAGAAACAGCCCCGTGCCCACCGACAGCCACAGCTGCGGCTGCGGCAGGCCCCGCACAAACTCCGGCATCACCGGCCCGATGGCCGCCCCCACAATTACGTCGATTAGGATAATGAGGTAGATGTGGGGCAGGCGGCGGTCCTTGGGGGCGGGCATGGCGCAAAGGTAGAGGCTTTGCGCTATGGCCGTCTGCGCCGGTCCGGGGTTAGGTTAGCCAGCAGCAAACCTCTAATTTGCCGCAACTTTATTACCAACTCTCACTCTATTCTGATGGAAGATTTTACTTCTGAAAACTATCAGGAGCCGCAACCGCAGCTCACCCTCTCGCCTGAGGAAGCCTCCCAGGTGATGTCGCGCTTCATGACGCAGGTGTACGGCTGGATGGCCGGCGCGCTGGCCGTCAGCGGGGCTGTGGCCATGCTGGTAGCCGGCTCGGCCACGCTGCAGGAGTTGGTGTTCGGCAACCGGTTTGTGTTTCTGGGCCTGATTATCGCCGAAATTGCGCTGGTCGGTTTCCTCTCGCGCAAGGCCTTTGACTGGTCGGCGGGCACGACTACGGCCGCGTTTATGGGCTATTCGGCGCTCAACGGCCTCACGCTGGGCATCATCTTCATGGTGTATACCCTGGAGTCCATCAGTTCCACGTTCTTCATCACGGCCGGCACCTTTGGCCTGATGAGCCTCTACGGCTACTTCACCCGCACCGACCTCTCGCGCTGGGGCAACCTGCTGTTCATGGGCCTGATTGGGCTGGTGCTGGCCTCGGTGGTGAACATTTTCCTGAATAGCCCGGCACTGTACTGGATTTCCAGCTTCGTGGGCGTGCTGCTCTTCACGGCCCTCACCGCCTACGACACCCAGAAAGTGAAGATGCTGGCCTTCCTCGGCTACGAAGACGACGCCACCGACCGCAAAGCCGCCGTACTAGGCGCCCTCACCCTCTACCTCGACTTCGTGAACCTGTTCCTGTTCCTGCTGCGCCTGTTTGGCCGCCGCCGCTAATAGGCGCTGTCCATCATACAAAAGCCCCTACCGATTGTGTCGGCAGGGGCTTTTGCATAGTCCTAATTCGCTGAAATGGTCGGCTACTTCGCCTTGCCGCTCAGCCAGGCTTTGCGGAAGGTCAGCTGCTTGCGGGTGGCTTTGTCGTTGAGCACCACTTCCAGGTCGGTGCTTTCCTGGAGCGTGACCGGCACGGTGCGCTGGCCGTCGCGGGCGCGCACTTCCACCTGCAGCACGTCGCCGGGCTTGTGGGTGGCCAGCAGCTTCTGCACCTGCGCGTTGCCGGTCAGCTTCTGGCCATCGAGCTTCAGCAGCACGTCTTCGCGGTCGAGGCCGGCCAGGTAGAGCGGGCTGCCGAGCAGGGTGGTGCCCAGCATGGCGCTGCTGTCGGCGGGGTTGAACTGCAGGCGGGCGCCCAGGGTGGCCTGGCCGGGGTGGGCGCGGCGCACCAGCAGGCCGGCCGGGGCCAGCAACTCGTCGTACTTCGGCAGCTCGTGGCCGGTGATGTGCTGGCGGAAGAACTGGCCCGCAAACGCCGTGTCGCGCGTGACTTCGCCCAGCACGCGCTGCAGGTCGCGCAGGGTGTAGGGTTTGGCCGGGGCGTAGTTCTGCTGGGCGCCGTGCTGCTGCCAGAGCGTGCGCATGTAGGTGTCGAGGTCGGTGCGGTAGCGCTGGCGCAGCTCCAGGTCCAGGGCCAGCGCATTGGCCGCCCCGATGTAGTAGTAGCTCAGGTAAGTGTTCGAGCGGTTGTTGGGGTCGATGGCGGCGGCGGCATCCACGAACGGCGCCTGCTGGCTCATGTGCACCGGCGAGTAGCGCTTAGGGCCCGGCGCATTCAGCATGGCCTCTACGATGCCAGTCAGGGCCTCCTTACAGTATTCCTCGTCGGTGTACACGCCGGCGCGGCGCAGCAGCAGCTCGCCGTAGTACTGGGTGAAGCCCTCGGCAAACCACAGGTTGCTGCTCATGTTGGCCCGCTGAAAATCAAACGGCTCCAGATCCTGGGGGCGCAGGCGCTCCACGTTCCAGCTATGGAAAAACTCGTGCGCCACGGTGCCCAGGTTGTCGATGGCCTCGGGGCCGCGCAGCGGGCGGCGGCTGGTCAGGGAGGTGGAGTTGCGGTGCTCCATACCGTCGCCGCTGGTCTGGGGCAGGTAGTTGGCCACGAAGGTGTAGCGGCCGAAATCGTACTCCGGCAGGCCGCCGAAGATGGCGGCGGCTTCCTTCACCACTTTTTTGGTGTTGGCGGTGTAGGCGTCCAACTCGGCCTCGGTGCCATCGTGCAGCACCTTCAGCTCGATGGTGCGGCCGCCTTCCTGCCAGGTGCGCACCTGCTGCTCGCCCAAAGAAGTGGGCGAATCCATGAGGTACTGCAGGTTGGGCGCCTGCCAGGTGGTGCCGGCCGCGTCGGGCTGCAGCTGGCTGGCTACCGTCCAGCGGGCCGGTAGCGCAAACTGTACCTGCGCCGGCCGCTCGGCCAGCGCCGGGGCGTAGGCCAGGGTGGCGGGCATGTTGAGGTGGGCGTGGCGGACATCAATGCCGGCGTAGGTGCCGTCGGTTCGGTCGCCGAACAGGGTGTAGGTGAACACCACCGTGCCGTCGTGGCCGGGCACGTCCCAGCCGTAGGGGTCGGGGTGCGTCACGGTCAGCGCTTTTCCTTTCGAGTCGGTGGCCTGCACGTCGTAGACGTTCTTGGCGAATTCGTGCAGCGCGTAGCGGCCCGGCGACGAGCGGGCCATGCGTACCTGCAGCGGCCCGGCGGTCAGCTCCCGGAACGTGGCCGTAATGCGGGCCTCGTGGTGAACAGCGTTCGGAAAGGCAACCTGATAGGCAACGGGCGCCTGCGCCGCCGCCGGCCGGGCCAGGGTTAGCGACGACGCCAGGAAAAGCAGAGCGGCAAATTTTTGCATGGGTAGAGGAGACAGGTAAGACACCGCGAACCTACGCAACCTTGCCCAGCCGTCAGCACGCTGCCCCGAAACTTACCAGGCCCAGCTCAGCTGCAGCTCTGTAGCCTGTACCTGCATCTGACGCTCTAGGGTGCCGCCCGTAGTCTGGAACAGCATCGGATGGTAGCGCAGCTCCAGCGTAGGCCGGTAGGCACCCACCGGGATTTCCACGCCCGCCCCCGCCACGTAGCCCCTCGACCATCGGGCCGCTGTGGCGTCTTCGGGCAGTACAACGGCCGGGCGGCTGTCGGGGAACGACAGGGTGGTAATCACGCTGAACTCCGACGACAGCGCATAGCCTGCCGAGATACCGCCCAGCAGCAACGGACGCCACCGGCCGGCTACGGGCAGCCCCATGTGGTAGCGCACCAGCAGCGTAGCCAGTGTCTGCCGGCGCTTCAGGCTGGTATCCACGAGGCGGGCAAAGCTGGGCGTGTTGGTGGGCACCGAAAGGCGGCCGGAGCTGGTCAGGCCCTCGTATTCCAGCTCTGACTGCAGGAAAAACCGCTGATTGAAGCTGAGGCGCGCAAACACCGCGCCGGCCAGCCCCACCTGGCGCCCGAAGTCGGTGTCCTGCAGCTCCCCATCGTAGCGGTAGCGCAGGCGGTAGGAGCGGGGCCCTACCCGCAGGCCCCCTTCCAGCCGGGCATTGGTTTGCAGCGTGGCCGCACGCGCAGGCTCCTGGGGCCAGCGGCAACGGTTGTAGCGCAGCACCAGCGGCGCCAGGTCGCGGCCTTTGTACGCCACCCGGCGCCCTGGCCGCAGAAGCGAATCGGGGCCGGAGCAGGCGGGCAGGAGTTGCTGCAGCTGCTTTTGGTAGCTGTTGCGCAGCAAAGGGCGGGCCTCTCCGGCGTCAGGCGCCAGAATGTACTGCTGGGTGCCCAAGGCATCATAATAGAGCGCCGTGCGGCCCTGCACCACTTCACTCAGGATAGGGGCCGGGGTGTAGGGCTGCAGGGCCTTGGGCGTCAGCACCAGATCTTCGCCGCGGCTGGTGTGCCAGCGCCGGATTTCGGTGAGCGGAATGGTGCGGGCCGGCCCGGCAGTGGGCTGAAACTGCACGGCCTGCTGCCGGTAGCGCACCCAGCCCCGCAGGGTGTCGGTCGGATTGGTAATGAGGAGCAGGTAGCCGGCTTCCCAGTTTTTCTGGGCCTTGGCGGGTAGCGCCACGCTTAGCAGAACTAAGCCTAACAGGGACAATCGGGAGGATATGAACACAGGAAGAATAAAAAATACGGCTGACAAAGGTAAGGCCGCACAACCACCGAACTATAGCAGATTGGCTGGTCAGGCTAACTTTTCACTGCCACACCACTGCTTCCACCATCCCGCCAAAAAAGCGCTGTTCCTGCACTGGCCGCAACCCCAGGCTGGCCATGGTCTGATGAATGGGCGGCAGGCTCCGGGCACTGATGCCGGTGGTGGCGCGAAAAAAGCCATACATAGCCGCCAGCAGCCCCCGTTGCCACCAGGTGCGGGGAGCTGCAAAGTCGGCCAGCAGCCAGGGAGCGTTGGGCTGGCGCGCCTGGTGCAGGCGGGCCACCAGCCGCCGCAGCCGCCCGGCCTCAAACAAGTCCAGCAGAAAAAACGTGACGATTACCTCAAACCGCTCGGCCGGGTCCAGCGTCGCCTCGGTGCCCAGCCGAAACTCCACCTGCGCGGCGGCGCCGGTGGGCACCTGCCGCCGCGCGCGGTCTAGCATGCGGGGGGAGGCTTCTAGGTAGAGCACCTGCGCCCAAGGTCGCTGGCGCAGCACCTCGGTCAGCACCCAGCCCGTGCCGCCTCCGATGACAAGCACCCGCGGCGCTCCGGCGGGCAGGCCGGCTACCAGCGCCGCCTGCTGCGCCGCCAGCAGCGCGCGCCCATATACCAGTTGCGCCAGCGGGTCGTAGAAGGCTGCAACCCGGTCGAAGCCGGAATCTGGCAGAGTAGGTGGCATAGGCCGCGGTTTGTGTCGTACGTATACAGGCCAGAGCAAGGTACTGCCGTTGTACGGGCCGGACCGCTGCCCGCACTATAGTTTATTGCGTATGACCAATCATTTGCGCCGGCTGCTGGCTGGCAGTATGCTGTTTCTGACCGAGTTTGCCGTGACGTTGCTGCTGGGCATTCTGGGGGTAGTAGGGTTTCTGGCGCTGGGGCGGGAGGTATTCGACCAGGATGCGGCCACGTTTGATGCCGCAGCGTTTCGGTGGGTGCAGCGCCTACTTGGGCCCCGGCAGCAGTGGGTGGAAGCCGTGACATTTCTGGCCTCCCGCAATTTCATTACCATAGCCGGCCTGCTGCTCATCAACTGGCTGCTACTGCTGCGCCGGCACCGTTGGTACTCACTGTTGGTGCCCGTAGTAGCTCTGGGCAGCATCACCCTCAACTTGGTACTGAAGCAGTTCTACAACCGTCCGCGGCCCTTGCTGCCGCTGGTGTCGGCTTCGGGGCTGAGCTTTCCGAGTGGGCACGCCATGATTTCGGCCTCGTTTTATGGGTTGCTGGTATATCTGGTGCAGACGCACGTGCGGCCCCAGGGGCTGCGCTGGCTGCTTACCGCCCTGCTGGTCAGCATCATTCTGCTGATTGGCCTGACCCGCGTGTATCTACGGGTGCACTATGCCACCGATGTAATAGCCGGCTTCACGGCCGGGCTGGTCTGGCTGGTAGTGGCTATTCCGGTGCTGAAGCAGATTGAAAATCGGGTAAAAAAACGGTTTCAACATCAACCGCAATTCACTGAAAAACAGCCTGAATAGCCTGAAAAGCGAATTTCTACAGAAAAATTTATCGACTTTTTTTGAGCAAAGCTTGCCTGGTGACAAAAGATGCCCCTATCTTTGCAGCATCAAAAGCCACCCCGGTTAGGGCAAACGGCCGCTGACACACAAGATGCGCTTGTGGCGAAATTGGTAGACGCGCTGTCTTCAGGCGGCAGTTCCGCAAGGTGTGGGAGTTCGAGTCTCCCCGAGCGCACGAAAGCCGGTCCAGAAATGGACCGGCTTTTTCGTTTTTATTCGTGCCACTCTCCACTGCATGAAGAATCTGACGGCCCGTTTGCTTGCGTTATTTAGTTTCCTGACGCTGGAAGTGTTGGTGGTGGGAAGCCTGTTTCTGGCGTCTTTGGCGCTGTTTTTCTATCTCACGCGGGTGGTGTTCGGCTCCCACTCGCTCACCTTCGATTATTGGGCCATTGGGCAGGCCAACGCTTTGCGCGGGGCTTGGCCGCCGATTACCAGCGTAGCCTTATTTATTACGTTCTTCGCGTCCCTGCCCTTTCTGGTGGCTGTGGCGGTGTTGGTACCGGCCGCCATGCGGTGGTGGGGACATAAGCGCGAGGCGCTGGAAGTGTTTCTGGCCGTGGCGGGGGCGGCGTTGTTCAACCAGTTGCTCAAAATACATTTCCACCGGGCCCGCCCGGCTACAGCGCTGTTGCCCCAGCTGGGCCTGAGCTTCCCGAGCGGCCACGCCATGATTGGCATGGCCCTTTACGGCTGCCTGGCGTGGCTGCTTTGGCGGCACGGCCGCCACCCAGCCTGGGCCGGGCTGCTTTTGGGCTGGGCCGTGCTCATCGGCCTTACCCGCATCTACCTGCAGGTGCACTACGCCACCGATGTGCTGGCCGGGTTTGCTGCTGGCCTGCTCTGGCTGATATTGCTTCGCACGGCCTTGCGCCTCTACTGGCGCGAAAAGCAGCAACTGCTTCCATAAACTGGATGCGCAAACCGACGCAGTACACTATTGCTGCTGTCCGCTGAAAACCAAATGCTGGCATTTGCGGTATGATACGGCTTCCCGAGCGTCCGTACCCTGGTTTCATCCTGTTTTTCAGCCCTTATGGCTTCTGCTCCTTCCTGGGAAGCTTCTTTCTATTCTGTTGATCCTTCCCTGCAGTATATGCTCTGGATGTACGAAATGCCTACTTGGCTGCTGGCGCTCTGTATCACGGGAACCACCGTGCTGGTGGCGCTGATCGGGCTGTACTTTGCCCACCGTCGCCTGCATGGCAGCGCCGCCGCGGCCCTCATCGACAACGGCACCGTAGGCTGGTTTTTTTCGGGCGTCACGGTGCTCTACGGCCTCACGCTGGGCCTGCTGACGGTAGCTACCTGGCAGAACTACTCCGATGCCTCTGCCATTGCCTCGCAGGAAGCCGCCTCGTTGGCTGTGCTGTACCGCGACCTGAGCGGCTACCCCGACAGCACTGCCCAGCCCCTGCAGGCCCAGCTGCGCAGCTACACCGAATTTATCGTGCAGAAATCGTGGCCGGCCCAGCGCCGGGGCATGGCCAACGACACCGAGCGTACAGTGCTTACCCGGTTTCAGACCCAACTACTGCGGACCCAGGTGCGCACCATGAGCCAGCAGGTGCTGCACGGCGAGGCCATCGAAACTTTCAACCGGCTGGTGGAACTGCGGCGGCAGCGCATTGAGAGCATCAGTTCAGGCGTGCCGGGCGTGCTGTGGGCGGCGGTGCTGCTGGGCGCTGTTATCACCATTGCCTTTTCCTACTGCTTCGTGGTGGAAAACCTGAAATTTCACGCCCTGCTCACCAGCCTGCTGGCCTTGATGGTCGGCATCATGATTTTCCTGATTGCCGCCCTCGATCATCCTTATCTCGGCGACGTGAGCGTTACGCCTGATGCCTACCAGGTGGTGCTGGACAAGGTGATGGTGCCGCTGCCAGACACGCTCCAACCTTAGCCTAGCTGTTGCATAGCAAAGCCGCGCAACCTCCTGTCTGGGAGTGGTTGCGCGGCTTTGCTGTATGTCGTTATGCTGGATTAAGTCAGTTTCACTTTCACGCGCAAAGCCAGTAGGCCTTTCACGCCCTGCAACTCTTCCAGCTCAAGCTCCTCGATTTCATCTTCGAGCAGGCCCCGATCCTGGAGGTAGTCCAGGTATTCGAGGTACTCGTCGGCCTCGCGCTGCTGCGAGTACACCAGCGCAATGCGGCCGGGCTGCGTGAGCCGCTCGCCGGTGCCCTGTACCGTGGCCTTGTCGATGCGTTTCTTAATGATTTCGTAGCGGATGTTATAGGCGCCGTCTACGTCGAACTGGCGCTCATCCTGCCGGAAGCGGATGCCCAGCGGCTGGCTATGGATGAGGATGAGCTGCGTGGTGTCGAGCGGCACGGGGAGGTGCGGCTTGAGGGCCACCGTGCGCCGCGTAATCTCAATCATGGTGAGCAACTGCCACAAACGCAGGTTCTTCAGGAACACCAGATCGAAGGGCTTGTGCTCTACCAGCGAGGCACCCACATAGATGTTGTACTCCACGCCGTCGGTTTTGAAGCGCTGGAAGTAGTGCGGGAACATCTGCTGGGCTTTTTCCTCTTCCTCGTCGAGGTAGTCGCTCACGGCATCGTTGAGCAGGGTAGTGCTCTGCTCGAAGGCCTTGCGGCGCTTGTACAGGATACCCAGCTCCGGGTCGATATTCGACCAGTATTGGCTGATAACCGCCTGCAGTTCGGGTGTATTCTGACCCAGGTACTCAAACAGCGGCTCCACCTCCGTCCGGAGCGACTCGAAGATGCTCACCTCGTCGCCCGAAATCAGGCCCTGTCGCAGGCGCCGCAGGTTTTTGTTGACGTAAAACTTGAGTTCGTCGAGGATGGGCAGCGCCTGAAACTCCGAGGCCTTCTTCAACACCTTGTTGGCCAGCGTGAGGTGCTCCACCAGGTCGCCCTGGATGGCTTCGTTGCGGGCCGTGCTGGAGCCGCGGATGTCGCAGGAGCCGTGCAGCGGGTACACATCATGGAACACAATGTCCTCCATTTCGGCGCCGCGGTTGCCGTCTTCCTGCTTCTGGAGCAGGTTTTCGGCCGCGTTGGTAAAGCGCCATTCCATGCTCGGATGGATGGCCGTAAACTTCTCCTTGATGATTGCCTGCACCCGAGTCTGGATTTCCTCGGCGTTGCGCTTGACAGCCACCGCAAACAGGGGGGCAAACTGCGCTACCGTCTCGATATCAAACTCGTCTAGGTCGCCGACGTTGGGCGAGCCCAGTTCCAGCAAGCCCACCGTGTCGTCGCCGTAGCGGAGCAGCGCCAGGATGGCCGAGCGGATGCCGATGCTCAGGATCTGCTGGCGCAGGTCTTCGGGAATGGCGGCCGTTTCCACATCTTCCAGCACCAGCGGCTGGCGGTTTTGCCAGAGCTCCGAGTAAATCTGGCGGAAGCCCGAGCCAGCATCCTGGCTGTGGAGCTGCTTGGTGAGGAAGCTGTGGTTGATTTTGCGGCCAAAGTCCACGAAGGCGCGCTTCTTCTCGTTGTAGGCCGCAATGCCTAGCTGCAGAAAAGGCCGCTTAAACAGTACCCGCAGCTTTTCCTGGATCTGCTCCAGCCGGTCGGAGGCCTGCAGCACGTCGCGCTCCAGCAGATCGTACTTCAGCTCCGACAGGATTTCCTGCTCGGTCACATCGGCTAGATGCAGGATGTTGAAGCCTTCCAGGACAAAGTGCATCGGCGGCAGTAGCTCCTGCCAGATATCGGGGCGATTAGGGTTGCGCGTGAGCAACTCCACCTGCTCCGAGGTCAGCTCCGGCCGCGTGCCCACCACGCGCACATCCAGGAAAGTGGAGTCGAACACCACGCTGAAGTGCCGGTACAGGCCAATGCTGTAATCGGGCACGGTGAAGATGATGGTGCCGTTGTCGGGCATCTGTACGCCGTACACCTTATCCAGAATCAACTGGTAAGCCATGCGGGCGGTATGCACTTCCAGCGTGGCCGTGTCGATGTTGAGCGGCTGCTTCACGGTTTTGGCGCTCGTGAGCAACACCTCGGCAAAGCGTGGCGTGTGGTAGAAGCTGTAACGCTGAAACGGCACAATGGCCCCGCTGATGTCGTGGCGGAAGGAAGCCGGCGGGAACATAGCCAGCATCAGCGTGTCTACCAGGTCGCAGTGGCACTCCAGCACGCTCATGTCGGTGATGGGGCCGCGGCACCAGGGCTCGGCCGCCACCTTCTCGCCGATGGAGCGGGCCAGCAGCGCTACGCCGGGGTTGTCATGGTCTTCGCGGGCCCGCCAGTAGGCAATAATGGGCTCGAGGCTAAGCGAGGTCTGGAAAGGAAAAGCGGCAGAGGCCGGACGGGCAACGGTGGGTTCGGGTAGCATAGCAACAGCAACAACTCCGAAGGTAGCCAATTCATAGCAGCCAGCCTTCAGGAGTACGCTATACGTAATGGCCGGGCCCGTGGACGTATGTTGAGCGCCCCTGCCTGGTCGGCTAGCGGGTCAGTACCACCGGCACAGCCTTATCTTGGCCGCTGGGGTCGGTGGCGTCGATAGGCTGCGGGTTTCCGTTGAGAAACACGCGTTTAAGGGTGTTGTTGTTGCAGGTGCAGCAGCCGTCGCTCTGTAGGCGGCTGCTGAGCTGCACGCTGTCGATGGCGAAGCGGACCGTGGGGGCGCGGCGCTTGCCCAGGTAGAGCTGGTAGCGATACTGGTCGAGCTTGCGGGTGCCGCGCTGTCCAAACGGTTGGGCGTTGTTGAGGACCACGTTGCTGCCGCGCTGCTCGGCAATTCGTACCAGCAGCACGGTATCAATTATTGGCCGGCGGGCAGTGTCGCGGCGCAACGCGCGCACAAAAAACACCGAATCCAGCTCCTCCAAGGTGAAAGGCCGTGCCGTGCCGGGCGTCTGATTGAAGCTGAACGACACAGCATCGTCGAGCGAATCCTGGCAGTCGCAGGCTACAGAGCCGCAGCAGGCGGCCAGCGCCGTAGCAGCAATAAAGAACAGGAGCCAGGTAAACGGATTGCGCAGCATAGGGCGTAAAGATAAGCAGCAACTTGCGCCAGCCAGCGGTTTGGCCCGGCGCAAAGCATCCTCCATAAAAAAGCCAGCCCCATTGGGGCTGGCTTTCAACGAACGACAGGCTACATTATTCTTTCACGAAGCGCCGGGTTTCGGCGCCGGTGCGCGTGCTGATCTTGTAGAAGTAGGTGCCGGCCGGCAAGTCACTCAGGTTGATGGAGAGCGTGTGCGGGCCTTTTTCCTGGCGGCTTTCCTGAGCCACGGTGCGTAGCGTGTTGCCGCGGCCGTCCAGCAGCTCAATAGTAACGGGGCCAGGCTTTTGCACCTCATAGGTCAGCTGGCTGGCAGCCACGGCTGGGTTGGGGTAGAGGCTGGCGGCAGCAGTTGATTGCGGTTGAGTTAGGCCAGCCGGGTCGAGCAGCAGGAAACGAACCGGGCGCAACAGGTGGCTGGCAGCAACGTGGTGCCGGCCGGCGGCAGGTGACGCTGCCCCGGCAGCAGGCGTGTGCCGTGCGCGGATAGCAGCAAGGTCGGCGGCCCATTTCTCTTGTTGGGGCTGCAGGGGCTGGGTTAGCTGGCTGATATCAGCCTCATACTTCCGGGCCAACTGCGCCACGTTCAGCAGCACGTCCTTGGTAGCGGCGCGGAGCTGCTGGCGTTGCTGCTGCTCAGGCGTTAGGTCGGGGCGAGTGGCTCCGGCAGTGGGCCTGGCCGCTTGGCGAAGCGAGTGAGCCTGCTGGCGGAGCGTCTGGAGCTGGGTGCGGTAGCTGGCCAGCTGCGTGCGGTCGGCGGGGCTGAGCCGGGTTTCCATCTGCTGGCGCTGCTGCCGCACCGCGGGCAGCACGTTTTGCTGGAGGTAGGCCTTTATTTCGGTGCGGGCGGGGTTGCCGGGGCCCTGCCGGCGCGGGCGGGCTTCGGTGCCGGCTGCCAGCAGCAGCAATAGGGTAACGGCCAGTAACTTGAAGGAAATTGTGTGCATAAGACGAAGCGCGAAGATCAATGAGAAGATGCAGCTATAGATGCGCGTCTCACCTGTAGGTTTAACTTCCTCAACGAAAAAACCGCTCCAGTTATGCACTGAAGCGGTTCTCGGCCTTAATAAAACGATAATCGGCTCTTCAATTCTCAACCAACCAAACTACTGCCCGCTGGAAGTACCGATGTCAACGGCATCTTCCTGGAGCGGGCCGGCAGCCAGTAGTTGTTGCCGCAGCGTATCGGCGCTGGCCTCCAGCTGGGGTCGGATCTGGTCGAGAGCCAGGCGCAGGCCCTGGATGTCGGCCAGGCGCGGGGCGTTGGCCTGGGAATAGCCGTGGTACATGGCCACGCGCACCTTCGAGCGGCCCGCGCCGGTAAACGACCCGATGACCTCATTCTGCGCGTTCAAGATCTGCACTTCGGCCTGTACATTGGTGCGGTAGTACTCCACTGGCAGCCCCAGTAAGCTGGGGACCATCATGGTCAGCATCTGCACGCCCTGAAAAAACCGGCCGGTGCGCGTCACTTCGGCCTTTTTCACCAGCAGCTTCACGTAGCCGTAGCGGCTGGTATCGGCAGCTTCCATCAGGTTTTGGCCTACCTCCTGGCGAAACACCCGCAACGGGTCTTCGGGCAGGGCACCCTCCGTAAAGGCCATCGGCCCATTGTCCACGGTGATTTCAAGTGGCGGCAGCTGGCTGCTGAGGCGGTGGCTGGGCGTCTGGAACATTACCCGGTCGACGGATTTGCATCCAGCCAAGACAGATGCGGCCAGCAGCAAGGATAATGGAAGGCGAAGAAGTGCAATCATATAATTGGACGTTTCAGGTTTCGTAGGCCAGAACCCCGAATGTAGGCGTTTGGGTTCAGATAAAATGGCATTACTAATATAACTTAAAAGTGAAAATATATCATCGTTAAAATGTTCTTTTAAATAGAAACACAAAGCCCCGGTCCGAAACCGGACCGGGGCTTTCTAAAGCAGCGAAATAAGTGGGCTTTCGCTTTAGATCAGTGAGCCTGCGCAATGCTGCTGTCGGGCTCGGCCAGCTCCTGTACGGGCTCCGGGGCCACGTAGTTATCGATGAACTCGCCTTCCCAGCGGGCCACTACGGCCGTGGCCAGGCAGTTGCCGATAACATTGACGGCGGTACGGGCCATGTCCATCAGGGCATCAATGCCCAGAATGATAAATACGGGCCAAGCCGGCAGGTTGAAGGAAGCTACCGTAGCCAGCAGAATCACGAGCGAAGCGCGCGGCACCCCAGCCACGCCTTTGGAGGTCAGCATCAGGGTGAACACCATAATCAGCTGCTGCCCAAACGACAACTCAATGCCGGCAGCCTGCGCCACAAACACCGCCGCCAGCGACAGGTAGAGGGTCGTGCCATCGAGGTTGAACGAGTAGCCGGTCGGCATCACGAAGGCCACAATGCGGCGCGGCACCCCGATGCTTTCCATGGCTTCCATGGCCCGGGGCAAGGCTGCTTCCGACGAGGTAGTGGCAAAGGCAATGCTCACGGGCTCGGCAATGGCTTGCACGAAGCGCTTCACCGGAATGCGGGCCAGGAAAGCAATGGGCAGCAGCACCACCAGTAGGAATACGGCTAGGGCGGCATACAGCGTCAGGAGCAACTGGAAGGCATTGAGCAGTGGCCCGAACCCCATTTTGCCCACCGTGTAGGCCAAGGCCCCGCCCACACCCAGCGGCGCGAAGAACATCACCACGTTGGTGAACTTAAACATCACCTCCGACAGGCTTTCGGCCCACTCCAGCATGGGGCGGCGGTGCTTCTGGTGCACCATGGCCAGCCCGATGGCGAAGATGATAGCAAACACCACCACCTGCAGCACCTGGCCTTCGGCAATGGATTTAGCAATGTTTTCGGGGAAGATGTGCAGGATAATATCGGACGTAGATTGCTCCACGGCCTGCAGCTTCTCGGTGTCGGCGGCAACGCCGGCCTGGCTGATGCCTACACCGGCCTTGGTGAGGTTGATGGCTGCCAGCCCGATAAACAGGGCGAAGGTGGTTACGATTTCAAAGTACACCAGCGCCTTGAGCCCCATCTTGCCTACCTGCTTGAGGTTGGCGTGCCCGGCAATGCCCACCACCAGCGTGCCGAATACCAGCGGCGCAATAATGGTTTTCACCAGTCGCAGGAAGGCGTCGCTGAGCACCTTGAGGTTGACGGCGACGGTAGGGTAGTCGTTGCCGATTTCGGCCCCGACGAACATGCTCACCACAATCCAGAAGGTGAGGGAGCGGCGCTGCACGCCATACGCCACAAAGGCGGCCAGAAACACCCACCGGGTGGCCTGCGCCACGCCAGGACTGATGCCGCCCACGCCGTAGGAGGCCAAAACGGTGAGGAGCACGGCCACTACGGCCAGCAACAGAACGAGAGGGAGGAGTCGCGAAAACTTCATGCGCGGCGGCAAAAGGAGAAAAGTGGGGGGCCAGGGAACAGCAACAAAGGTAGTTTCTGGTTTCTAGTTTCTGGTTTTCGGTTATTGCCGCCCGATTAGCAAGGGATAGTTGTCAGCTGGCAGGTGCTCGCTGTCGGTCGTGAGTCGACAGGCGGTGGTTAGCTTTTGTCGGCTGATATGGGCTACGGCTACTTTTTCTGCAACCAGCAACCGTCAAGCAACGACTGACAACTAACACCTGATAATTACACAAGTATGCCCATCTGGTCGCTCACTGCTCTCGAACTGCCGTTGCGGTTCACCTGGAAAATCTCACGCAACGCGTCCACCGCCAAAACCAACCTGCTGGTGCAGGTGCGCGACGAGGCCGGTGGCCCCGCAGGCTACGGCGAGGCGGCTCCCAACGTGCGCTACGGCGAAACGCCAGCGGGTTTGCAGGCTGAGTTTGAGGCGCTGCTGCAAAGCGGCCTGGGCCGGGTGAGTTCGGAAGCCGCGCTGCAGGAGTTTCTGGCCGGCCAGCCGGTGGCGCACGCGCTGCGGTTTGCGCTGGAGTCGGCGGTGGTGCACTGGGAGGCGGCGCGGGCGGGCCAGCCGGTATGGCAGTGGCTGGGCGTGCCGGCGCCGGCCTCAGCCGTGCCTACGGCCTTCACGCTGCCCATCATGGAGCCGAGCGCCGTGGCCGGTTTTCTGCAGGAGCACGACATGGCCCGGTTTGCGCTACTCAAAATCAAGGTGAACCAGGAAATGGGCTACGAGCTGCTGCGCGAAGTCACGCGCGTGCTGCCCGGCCGGCCCCTCATCATCGACGGCAACGAGGCCTGGACCGACCCCGATGCCCTGCTGCGGTTTGTGGAGCAGGCCGCCCCGCTGCCCGGCCTGCGCGTGCGCCTGCTGGAGCAGCCGCTGCCCGCCGCCGAGGCCGCCGCCTACCGCTACCTGCACCCCCGCACGCCCTGGCCGCTGTTCGCCGACGAGTCGGTGACCGACGCGGCCGACTTCGCCGACATTGCCCGGCAGTTTCACGGTGTCAATATGAAGCTGATGAAGGCCGGCGGCTACCGCAACGGCCTGCGCATTCTGCGCGAAACCCAGGCCCACGGCCTGCAAACCATGATGGGCTGCATGGTAGAAACGTCGCTGGGCATCTGGTCGGCGCTGCAGCTGAGCGGGCTGGCTGGCATCTGCGACCTGGACGGCCTGCTAATCCTCCGTGACGAGCCGTTTGGGCTGGTGCGCGAGCAGGCCGGGCAGCTGCACGCCCAGGCCGTACTGCCGGCCACGCTGTAGCGCCGGGGCTGCACCCGCCTAAACGCACCGGCGCCCCTAGCAATCCGCTGCAGAGCGGTTGCCAGGGGCGCCGGGCCATACCGGGCTGGGCCGGACGGCTATTTCAGCGAGAGCAGGTAGCCGATGGTGAAGTTGGCATCCCAGTCGAAGACGAACTGCTGGCAGCCGGTGGCTTCGCGCACGGCCTTGTAGATGTTCACGCCCGCCTTGGTTTTGGCTTTTTCCAGCTGCTTGTAAGCTTCCGGCGCATTCAGCACCGTGTAGCGCTCCTGGCCTTTGCGCAGCGGCTTGGCCAGCTCATACGGCACCCCGCCGATGATAAAGCAGGTGGTGCGCAGGGCATCCGGCACCTGGGCGGCTTTGGCCTGCACCTCGGTGGCTACTTTCTCGTCGGGCGTGCCGGCTTCGTAGTATTTCGAGCCCGTGGCTTCCACCGACTGGGGCGTGCCGTTCTGCAGCCAGGAAATCTTGGTGTTGCCGGAGCCGATGTCCAGCACGAAACCGCGGGAAGCGTAGGCTGCCGGCAGGGCCGCACGCAGCGCCAGCTGGCCTTCCTGCTCCGGCGTCACGGTGTTTACCACGTAGTTCAGCTCCTTGAGGCCGCGAATGATTTTCTGCGTCACCTCCGCCTTCTGCGCCCCCGAGCTAACCACGAAGTAGATGTTGTTGCCCGGTACGCCGTAGTCGAGCATCTGCCCGATGTAGGCTTTCAGGCCCTTGCGCACGTCGTCGCTGGTGGCCAGGTTTTCCATGATCAGGCTGTAGCCGAAGTCGGCGCGCTCCAGCTTCCAGTTGCGCTGGGCATCCATGCGCACGATAAACGAGTTGAAGCCGCTGGCGCCCAGCTCCACCACGCCCCGCAGCTTGCCGTTCACCGGCTCGGCGGCCTTGTACGTGAAGGCCGGCATGGCCGGGGCGGTTGCGGCGGCCGGCGCGGGAGCAGCCGGGGCCGGCGTGGGAGCAGCCGCAGGGGCGGTGGCGGCAGCCGGAGCTGGCGTGGCAGGGGCCGCGGCCACGGCTTCCGCCGGCCGGCGGTTTGGCAGGCTGGCCACCACGTCGCCGCTCATCGTCACGATGTCGCCTTCCTTGAGGGCAGTCTTGCGGCCGTCCGGATACTCAATGATGCCGCTTTTGTAGTTGATCTTGGCGCCACTGGGCAGTACCACGTTCTTGGACAGCGGCATCACCTTGTCGTCTTTGCGCAGCATCACTTCGTGGTCTTGTACCACAAAGTACTGGGCCTTGGCCGGGGAGGCTGCCGTGCCGGCAGATGATTGGGCCAGCAGCGCCGTGGGGGCAGAGAGCAGCAGCAGGAAGGAGAGAGAAAGTAAGTGACGGTGCATGTGTTTGGTAGGGTTCGGAAAATAATGGCACAATGATACAAGAATAGTACAGCAGAACATAGCTATTCGACAATTCTTAGCCTGGCAGCCCTGTTTTCCGGACGAATACCCCCGCTGACCCCACCAACTGCCCGCCGCCCGAAACGAAAAAACCGCGCCCGGCCCAGGCCGCGCGCGGTTTCCACTCAGAAGGCAAGGCTGGCCGTGGAGCGGCTGTCAGCGCCCGATCTGGGCATCCAGCTGCTGCAGCTGCTGGTTGAGGCTGTTGATGGCCGCCTGGTTGGCCGGGTTGGGGGTCATCAGGCTGATCTTCTCGGTGAGCAGCTGCACCTTACGGGTCAGCAACGACGTCAGGTCGTTGGGCGTGCCGATGGCCGTGACGGTGGTGGTGGCCGGTGCCGTTGGCGCGGCGCCTTTCTGCACGTAGGGCGTGTATTGCGCGCCGGCCGGCACCGAGTTGTCGCCGCGGGCGGCGGCGGCACTGGCGGGCGTGGCAAACACGATGTCGCCGGCGCTGGTTACGTAGTCGCCTTCGCGGAGCGTGGTTTTCTTGCCCGTCGGAAATTCCACAATGCCGCTCTTATAATTTACCTTCGTGCCGTTGGGCAGTACTACGTTTTTGGTGAGCGGCGTGAGGCGCGTGCCCTGCCGGAGCAGCACTTCGGCATCGTGCATCACATACTGGTCGGTGCTGGCGGCGGCGGTTTTCGGCGTGGTTTTCGTTTGGGCGGTGCCGGCATGAGGCGCAGCCACGGCCAGTAACGCCGCAACTGCCAGGAAAGCAGGGTTTTTCATATAATAGAGTGCCTGGAATGGGGAAAGGCTTCTGCTTACGAGAGCCTGCGCCAAAAGGCTGGAACGCCCAGCCACACAAAAAGAAAAATATTTCACGGGAACAAGTGTTGCTACATAAAATGTATGTACATATATTTGCATCACTATTTCCCCGCAGCGAATGCCGGCCATGAAAATTGAGGACGAAATCAAGCAGACAGTTTTCCGCGACTCCCATCAGAAAGCCCACATCAATGTGATGTACACGGCGGGCTGGCTGGGGCAGCGGCAGGCCGCGGCTTTCAAATCGTTTGGCGTTACGCTGCCCCAGTTCAACATTCTGCGCATTCTGCGCGGCCAGCACCCCAAGCCATCCACCGTCAACCTGCTGATAGAGCGGATGCTGGACAAAACCAGCAACGCCTCCCGCATCGTCGACAAGCTGGAAAGCAAGGCCCTCGTGACGCGCACCGTATGCCCCAGCAACCGCCGCGCCGTGGATATCTGCATCACCGATGCCGGCCTGGATCTGCTGCAGCGCATGGACCTGGTGATGCAGGAGCAGCCCATCGGGCTGCACAACCTCACGGAAGAGGAGGCCACGCAGCTCAGTGCCCTGCTCGATAAAATCCGGGATTAGGCTCCCCACTCGTTTCGTTTACTCCCCACACACCTTTCTTTTTTCAAAAACCATGAAAAAGCTCCTTTTGCCCGCTCTTATTGCTGTTTCGTTGCTGGCCGCTCCGGCTTATGCTGGCAACCCTGCCACGGCTGCTGCCGCTGCCCGCACCAGCAAAGCAGCCGATAAGTCGTACAAGCTGCAGCCGCAGTTGAGCACGCTGGGCTGGGTAGGCAAAAAAGTAACCGGCCAGCACAACGGCAACATTCAGTTCAAAGACGGCACCGTGCTGGTGCGCGGCACCCAGATTGTGGGCGGCATGTTCACGGTGGACATGAACTCGCTGAAAGTAGAGGACATCAAGGAAGCCGAATACAACGGCAAGCTGGTGGGCCACCTGCGCTCCGAGGATTTCTTCAGCATTGAGAAGAACCCTACCTCGACGTTCAAAATCACGAAAGTAGCCGCCCTGAAAGGCGACGCGGCCGGCAACAACGCCACCATCACCGGCGACCTGACCATCAAAGGCATCACCCAGAGCATCAGCTTCCCCGCTAAAGTAGGCGTGAAAGGCGGCGTAGCTTCGGCCAGCGGCACGGCTACCATCGACCGTACCAAGTTCGACATCAAGTACGGCTCCAAGTCGTTCTTCGAAAGCATCGGCGACAAGGCCATCATGGATGACTTCACGCTAAGCTTCAACGTTATTGCCAAGCAGTAATTCTGCTGGCGGAATGCCGTTGAATGGATGATTCGGCATTGCGTTAAAAAGCCCCTCTGGCAGCTGCCGGAGGGGCTTTTTTTGTGCGTTTGGTCTTTACTGGTTGCGGCTCTGGCGTTCCAGCATCTGCTGGTGCAGCGTGTTGGCGAGGGCCGGGGAAGGCTGCCGCACGGGGGCCACGGCTAGGTTGCGCAAATCGAAACGCAGCCAGTAGGTGCCGTCGGCGTGGGTGTATTCCCGGTCGTGGTTGGTGTCGGGGCGCACCTCCACCAGCAGCAGGCTGGTGCCGGGCAGCAGCAGGCGGCTTTCCAGGTGGGTGCCGTCGGGGGTGAGCTGGCGCAGCTGCTGGCCGCTGCGGTCCGATACAAACAGGGCGCTGGCGTCTTCTTGGTCCTGGTGGCCGTCGGCGTTGGTATCGGCCTTCAGGATGGTATAGAACAGGTAGGGCCAGCGGCTGTCGGGCTTCTTTGCGTCGTCGATTTCGGTGACAACGAAGCGACCGTGCGGCAGCAGCGCCTGCTCGGCCTGCGCACTGCTCCGCCGAAAAAACAGCACGTTGTAGCAGGTGCCCAGAATACGGTCGGAGCTGCTGCTTGCGCCGTCATAATAGGAACTGCTTTCCAGCAGGCGGGTGGTGCGGCTGTTGTCCTGCGCTACCACCGACACGGGCTGGTAGTAATAGTCGGTGCTGTCGAGGCTGACGGGCGTGTTGTAGTGCACGCGGTACTGCTGGGCGGCTTTGCGCACGGCGGCCGTATCGGGCGCCGCCTGGGTGGCCGGGGCGTTGGCCGGGCGCCCAGCGGGGCCGTCGGACGAGCAGGAGGGGAGGGCGCCGAGCAGCAGCAAAGCCGGCAGGTAGCGGAATAGGGGCATAGTGCGGATATTTTCCGGCAAGTAACCGGTTATTCCGATACCGCCAAGCTACTCCGGCAGCACCAGCTCGCGGGGCAGCTCAAACTTGAGGCTGCGGCTTTTGGCGCGGGCGTGCAGCTGCTGCAAAAAGTCGTCGATTTCGGCTTTGTACTCCAGCCACAGGTCTTCGTGCAGGTTGTTGAGCACCAGCTGGGCCGTGCGGGCCGCCAGCCGGGCCGTGCCGGTATAGAAGCCGGCGTACATGCTCTCAAACTGGCCGGTGTAGTTCTCAAAGATGTGGCGCAGGGTGTACAGGTTCAGGTCCACTTCCAGGCGCTTGTCTTTGGTGATGCGGCGGGCGCGGGCCACTTCCTTGGTGGCTTTGCCCAGGGCCTTGGTGAGGCTGCGGTTGAGCAAACGGCCGGTAGCGCCCACCGCAAACAGCTCGTGAATCTGGTCGGAGGCCTGCTCGAACACGGTTTCGGTGGTTATGTCGGGCAGCAGCTCGTAGCAGAGCGTATCGTAGAGCTCGGCGTCGCGGCGGGCGGCGCGCAGCAGCAGGGCCTCCTTTTCCTTGTCGGACAGCTTCTTGAGGGCGCGCTTGAATTCGGCGGACGGAACGGGCATTTCTGGGGAATTAAAAATTAAGAATTGAGAATTAAAAATTGACCGGCCGCAGCAGAAACATACGCGGTTTATGGCAGGCAGCCAGTCAATCTTTAATTCTCAATGCTCACCGGGCTACAACTTGTCGTCGAAGTAGTCGGTGATTTTCTGGTAGAGGTGCACCCGGTCTTTGCCGCCAACGTTGTGCGGATGTCCTGGGTACACGAAGTAGTCGAGCTGCACGCCCTTGTCGACGGCGGTTTTCAGGTAATCGAGGCTGTGCTGCCACACCACTACGTCGTCGATGGTGCCGTGGATGAGCAGCAGCTTGCCCTGCAGCTTATCCACGTGGTTGAGCAGGTTGGCCTGGGCGTAGCCGTCGGGGTTTTCCTGGGGCGTGTCCATGTAGCGCTCCGTGTACATGATTTCGTACATACGCCAGTCGATGACCGGGCCGCCGCCCACGCCCACCTTGAACGTGCCGGGGCTGCGCGTCATCAGCGTGGTGGTCATGAAGCCGCCGAAGCTCCAGCCGTGAATGCCGATGCGGGTTGCATCCACGTAGGGCAGGCTTTTCAGGTAGTCGACGCCCTTGAGCTGGTCCTGCATTTCCACGGTGCCCAGCTGCCGGAACGTGGCCCGCTCGAAGGCCGAGCCGCGGTTGCCAGAGCCGCGCGAATCCACGGTGAACACCACGTAGCCTTTCTGCGCCATCAGCTGCATCCAGAGGTTGGCGCCGCCCAGCCACGAGTCCGTGACGAGTTGCACGTGCGGGCCGCCGTACAGGTACACCACGGTGGGGTATTTCTTGGCCGGGTCGAAGTTGGGCGGCGTGATGAGGCGGCCGTAGAGGTCGGTCTGGCCGTCGGCGGCTTTCAGGGTCACCATTTTGGTTTCACCCAGCTGGTACTCGGCCACGGGGTTGGGGGCCGTGAGCAGCGTCTGGGCGGTTTTGCCGTCGGCCACGCTCACCGTGCGAATGATGCGGGGCGTGCTGGTACTGCTGAACACATCGAGTAGCTGCCGGCCCGAAGGGCTCAATGTGGCCGTGTGCGTGCCGGTTTCCCGCGTGATTTCGCGCAGCTTGCCGCCGCTGAGCTTCACGGCGTACACCCGCCGCTGCAGCGGGCTGGCGGCCGTGCTCTGGAACACCACTTCGCGGTTGTTATCAGCGAAGCCCAGCACGTCCGTCACCTGCCACGGGCCTTTCGTGAGCTGGCGCAGCAGCTTGCCGCTGGTGCTGTAGAGGTAGATATGCTCGTAGCCGTCGCGCTGGCTGCGCCACAGAAACTGGTCGGGGCGGCCGGGCACGAACTCCAGCGGGTGCAGCGGCTCCACGAAGTCCTTGTCGGATTTCTCCTCGAACAGCGTTTTCACGAAGGCGCCGGTAGTGGCGTCGTACTGCCGCAGCTGCATCTGGTTCTGGCCGCGGTTGAGCACCGCCACGAAGATGCTTTTCTCGTCGGGGCTCCAGCTGATGTTGGTCAGGTACTGCTCCTTGGGCTCACCGGTTTGCAGAAACACCGTTTTGCGGGTGTTCAGGTCGTACACGCCCACCGTCACCTCGTGGCTTTTGTCGCCGGCCATTGGGTATTTGAACGGCTTGGCCTGCGCCGGCGTGGCCGAAACATCCACCAGCAGGTAGTCGGTCACCATGGCCTGGTCCATGCGGTAGTAGGCCAGCCGGCTGCCGGTGGGGCTCCAGAACGTGCCCTTCGTGATGCCGAACTCCGAGCGGTGCGCGGCCTGCCCGTTCACGATGGCGGGGTTGGTTTCCTGCGTCACGGCCTCGTTTTCGCGGCCCGCCAGCGACACGTACAGGTTCTGGTCTTTGGTGAAAGCCACCCGCGTGTGGGTGGGGTCCATTTCCACGTTTTCGGCGGCCTGATCGTAGCCGAAAAGGGCCGTGGCTTGCTTGCTGGCCACATCCACGCGGTACACTTTGCCGGCCCGCATCAGCAGCGCCTGCTGTGGGCTCATCCACGTGACGGTCGGAAACGCTGACGCCTTTACGGTCGGGGCGCCGGCGGCCTGTAGTGTCTGGCCCAACTCGGCCAGCGAGAAAACGGCGGTGGCGGTGCCGTTGCTGCCGCGCACCAGCTCGTCCTGGCCGTTGGTGGTGCGCACGTAGCTGTACTCGTCTTTCGAGCCCGGAATCCAGGAGAGCTGGCGCAGGTTTTCGGGCTGCAGGCTGCGGTTGAGGAAGGCGTCGGCCATGGTCAGGCGCTTCTGCTGGGCCTGGAGCGCCGGCAGCTGCGCCGCTACCAGCAGGAGCGCCAGCAGCAGCCGGCGCAAAGGGAAATTACGCATGCGTAGGGAAGGGTAGGAGGGTAGGAAAGCGGAAAATTACGGCGGATTTCCCGGAGCCCCCGCGCCGGTCCGCCCACGGCCACCGCGGCGGCCAGCCCCGCTGCAGGTTCCGGCAAAATGCGGAAACGATTCAGGGCCTGAATCGGTTATAGCAGGCCGGGTGACGTGTCCGCAGTCCGGTTATCTGCCCGTTTTTCCGTATTTTTGCGCCATGAACAGCAAGCCGTTAATCGAGTACGACGAAGACGTACTGCTCCTGGAAGAAACCACCGATGTGCGCGACCTAATCGTGTACAACGACGACGTCAACACCTTCGACCACGTCATCAAAACCCTGATGGACGTGTGCGGCCACCAGCCCGAACAGGCCGAGCAGTGCACGCTCCTCATTCACTACAAAGGCCAGTGCACCGTCAAGCACGGTGCATACGAGGAACTGGCCGCCATGTGCACCGCCCTCCACGACCGGGGAATTTCGGCGGATATCCTCTAAATGGCTCAAGTGTTTAATGGCTGGATGGCTGGTCGTTCAACGCGTGAGCAGAACGGCCAGCCATCCAGCCATTAAACAATCCAACAATTCAACTGAATGGAGTTTCCTTCCAAGCTGATAGAAAACGCGGTGGGCGAGCTGTCGAAGCTGCCCGGAGTAGGCAAAAAGACGGCTCTGCGGCTGGCCTTGCACCTGCTTAAGGCCGAAGCCGACACCACGGCCACCTTGGCCGAGGCCCTGGCCAAGATGCGCTTCGAAATCCGCTACTGCGACACCTGCCACAACATTTCCGACACGCCGGAGTGCGCCATCTGCGCCAACCAGCTCCGCGACCATAGCACCGTGTGCGTGGTGTCGGACATCCGCGACGTCATTGCCATCGAGAATACCGGCCAGTACAAGGGCACCTACCACGTGCTCGGCGGCGTCATTTCGCCCATTGAGGGCGTGGGCCCCAGCGACCTGCAGATTGACAGCCTCGTGGCGCGCATGAGCGGGCCGGAGTCGGAAATCAAGGAAGTGATTCTGGCCATCAGCCCCACCATGGAAGGCGACACCACGGCCTTCTACCTCTCGCGCAAGCTCCGCGACTTCGAGGGCGTGCACATCAGCACCATTGCCCGCGGCATTCCGATGGGCGGCGAGCTGGAATACGCCGACGAAATCACGCTGGGCCGCAGCATCGTGGAACGCCAGCGCCAGGCGCGGTAGCCCGACCTCACCCCCTAGCCCCCTCTCCAAAAGAGAGGGGGGACTAGCTTTAAAATAGTAGCATAGAAAAGCCCGTCGGACACTCCGACGGGCTTTTGTTTTTTTAATGAGCGAGTCTAAAACTAGTTTCAAAACTAGAAACTAGTCCCCCCTCTCTTTTGGAGAGGGGGCTAGGGGGTGAGGTCAATCGTTGCTACCTTTCGGCCCTCTATGCCGCCGCTATCCGTGAAGCTTTCCGTCGTCATCGTCAATTACAACGTCTGCTACTTTCTGGAGCAGGCCTTGCTGTCGGTGCGGCGGGCCACGGAGCGGCTGGGGCAGCCGGTGGAGGTGTTTGTGGTCGATAACAACTCCGTGGACGGCTCGGTGGCTATGGTGAAGGCCCGGTTTCCGGAAGTCATCCTCATCGAAAACAAGGACAATCCCGGCTTCAGCAAAGGCAATAACCAGGCCCTGCGCCAGGCCACCGGCGAGTACCAGCTGCTGCTCAACCCCGACACGGTGGTGGAGGAAGACACCTTCCGGGCCTGCTGCGAGTTTATGGACGCGCACCCCAACGCCGGCGGGCTGGGCGTGAAGATGCTGGACGGCCAGGGCAAGTTTCTGCCCGAAAGCAAGCGCGGCCTACCCACGCCGGGCGTGGCGTTCTACAAGATCTTCGGGCTGGCGCGGCTGTTTCCGGCCTCGCGCCGCTTCGGGCGCTACCACCTCGGCTTCCTCGACCGGGACCAGTCCCACGAAATAGACGTGCTCAGCGGGGCATTCATGCTCATGCGCAAGGCCACCCTCGACCAGGTGGGCCTGCTCGACGAAGACTATTTCATGTACGGCGAGGACATCGACCTCTCGTACCGCATCACGCAGGGCGGCTGGAAAAACTATTACTTCCCCGGCACCCGCATCATCCATTACAAGGGCGAAAGCACCAAGCGCACCAGCGTCAACTATGTGTTCGTGTTCTACCGGGCCATGGTGATTTTCGCGCAGAAGCACTTTGCGCCCGGGCGGGCGGGCCTGTTTTCGCTGCTCATCAACGGCGCCATCTGGCTGCGGGCCGGAGCGGCGGTGGCCATGCGGCTGCTCACCCAGGCTGCGCCCATTTTGCTGGATGCCGGCCTGATTTACGGCGGCATGTTTTTCCTGAAAAACTACTGGGAAAACAACCACAAATACGTGCGCACCGACTACCCGCCGGAGTTTATGCTGGTGGCGGTGCCGGCCTACCTGGTGGTGTGGCTGACCTCGGCCTACCTGAGCGGCGCCTACGACCAGCCCACCAAAACGGCCCGCATCGTGCGCGGCATATTCGTGGGCACAGTCCTGATTTCGGCCATCAGCAACTTCTTCGACGCCTACCGTTTCTCCAAGGCCCTCATTATCCTGGGTGGCGTGTGGGCGGTGGTGGCGCTGGTGGGGCGGCGCCTAGCCACGCACTTCCTGCGCTACCACGATTTGCGCCTGAGTGAAAAGCGGCAGAAAAACGTGGCCATCGTGGGTTCCGGGGCGGAAAGCCTGCGGGTGCGGCACCTGCTGGAGCAGGCCGGCGTGCAGGCCCGCATCATCGGCTTCATCACGCCCGCCGCCGAAGTAGCCGCCGTGCCCGTAGCGGCTGCCGCGCCAGGTGCGTACGCGGCCGGGGGCAGCACGGCTACGCTGGCGGCGCCTCCGCTGCTTTCGGCCGGGCCCGCCGACGAGGCGTTGGGTGAGGTGCGGCAGCTGGAAGACATCATCCGCATCTACGCCCTCGACGAGCTGATTTTCTGCGGCCGCGACCTGTCGGCCAGCCAGATTATCAGCCTGATGGTAAGCTTGCCGCAGCAGCCGCCCGTGGCCTACAAAATCCTGCCCCAGGACAGCGAGTACATCATCGGCAGCTCCAGCAAAGACTCGCCTGGCGACTACTACACGCTGGATATCACCCTGAACCTGTTCCGGCCCGAGCAGGTGCGCAACAAGCGCCTGCTCGACATCTTCACCAGCTTGGTGCTACTGTTGGCCTCGCCGCTGCTGCTGGGGTTTCAGCAGCATAAGGGCGGCTTTCTGCGCAACTGCGGGCGGGTGCTGGCCGGCTCCTGCACCTGGGTGGGGCTGCGCTACGCCGCCGCGCCCCAGCGCCTGGCCCGCGCCATCCTCTCGCCGGCCGACGGCGTGCAGGCCCGCGGCCCGCTCACCGAGGCCACCCGCCGCCGCCTGGAGCTGCTCTATGCCAAAGACTACGAGCCCGGCACCGACCTGCGCATCCTGCTCCGCCGCTTCCGCTGGCTGGGCACCGAGTAGCACGTATGTCATTCCGAAGCAGGAGGAATCTGGGTAAAGCTGGTTGAACTAGGTTGTCCAGATTCCTCTCGCCGCTCGATTCGCGGAATGTCGGAATGACAGACAGCTGAGGCCCTACGTTACTTTCGCCGTACTTTTGCCCGCATCCCTACCCCAAAACTCCCCCTCCCGCATGTCCGACGCCGCCCCGCTCACGTCTTCTGTTCTTTCCGACCGTATCCTGGCCATGCAGGAGTCGCAGACCATTGCCATGGCCAAAAAGGCCCGCGAGCTGGCGGCGCAGGGCGTGGATGTCATCAGCCTCAGCTTCGGCGAGCCCGACTTCCAGACCCCGCAGTACATCAAGGACGCCGCCAAAAAGGCCCTCGACGACGGCTACACGTTCTACACGCCGGTGCCCGGCATCCCGGAGCTGCGCCAGGCCATCTGCGACAAGCTGCAGCGCGACAACCAGCTCAGCTACAAGCCCGAAAACATTGTGGTGAGCACGGGCGCCAAGCAGGCCCTGGCCAACGCCGTGCTCAGCCTCATCAACCCCGGCGACGAGGTGATTGTGTTTGCGCCCTACTGGGTGAGCTACGAGGAGATGGTGCGCCTGGCCGAGGGCACCAGCGTCACGCTGATGGGCTCACTGGAAAACGACTTCAAGGTGACGGCCGCCGAGCTGGAAGCCGCCATTACGCCGCGCACCAAGCTCATCATGTACTCGTCGCCGTGCAACCCCACGGGCTCGGTGTTCAGCCGCGAGGAGCTGGGCGCCATTGCCGAGGTGGTGGCCCGCCACCCGCAGGTGCACGTGCTGGCCGATGAGATTTACGAGTACATCAATTTCGTGGGCGAGCATGTGAGCATGGCCCAATTTGAGGCCATCAAAGACCGGGTGATTACCGTGAACGGCTTTTCGAAGGGCTACGCCATGACGGGCTGGCGCGTGGGCTACTTGGCCGCCAACAAGGAAATTGCCGGCGCCTGCGAGAAGATGCAGAGCCAGATTACGTCCGGCACCTGCTCCATTGCCCAGCGCGCGGCCCTGGCGGCCCTGCTGGGCGGCCGCAGCTCCGCCGACGAAATGGTGGCTGCCTACCGCCGCCGCCGCGACCTGGTGCTGGCCCTGTGCCAGGAAATCCCCGGGTTCCGCACGCCCACGCCCAGCGGCGCCTTCTACGTCTTCCCGGACGTGAGCAACTGCTTCGGCAAAACCACCCCCGATGGTAAGGTAATCAGCAACGCGTCGGACCTGGCCATGTTTATGCTGCACGATGCCCACGTAGCGGCAGTGGATGGCGGCGCCTTCGGGGCTCCGAACTGCATCCGGTTCAGCACCGCCGCCGCCGATGAGAAGCTGCGCGAAGCCTTCATCCGCATCAAAAACAGCTTGGTAAAGCTGAAGTAGTAGAGGTAGTAGCTCAGGTAGTAGCGCGAACTTTGTAGTTCGCGTCGCCGCGCCGTTTGCGCGTCTCCGCACTGTTGGAGTCATTCAAGCGGCGCGGGGGCGCGAACTACAAAGTTCGCGCTACTGCTTTTTCGGCACCCGGCCAGCGCAACGCGTTACTTCCTACCTTTGCGGCTTCTTATGCCCGAACCTGTTGTAATGCCTGCTGCTGCCTCCGCGCCCACGTCCCTGCCCGATTTGTTTGCTGCCTTCAACGGCCTCACCGTCCTGATTGTGGGCGACGTGATGCTGGATGCCTACGTGTGGGGCAAGGCGGCGCGCCTCTCGCCCGAGGCTCCGGTGCCCGTCGTGACGGTGAGCCGCACCGAGCAGCGGCTGGGCGGCGCCGCCAACGTGGCCCTGAACGTGCAGGCCCTGGGCGCTACGCCGCTGCTGTGCGCCGTCATCGGCGACGACCAGGGCGGCGACCAGCTGCTGGAGCTGCTGCACACCACCGGCCTCGCCCCCGACGGCATGGTGCGCTCCAGCCACCGGCCCACCACCGTGAAGCAGCGCATCCTGGCCCACGGCCAGCAGCTGCTCCGCATCGACTCCGAAGTGGAAACCGACCTCAATAGCACCGAAAACGCCAACCTCACCGCCCGCTTCGAGCAGTTGCTGAGCCGCGCCGACGTGGTGGTATTCGAGGACTACGACAAGGGCGTGCTCTGCGAGGCCAGCATTCAGCACTTCATCAGCCTGGCCCGGCAGCGCGGCATCCCCACCGTCGTCGACCCGAAGAAGAAGAACTTCCTAGCGTACCGCCACTGCACGCTGTTCAAACCCAACCTGAAGGAGCTGCGCGAAGGCCTGGGCGTGGCCTTTGACGATGCCGACCAGCCCGCCTTCGAGGCGGCTGTGGCGCGCCTGCGCGAGCTGCTCACGCCCGACAACGTGCTTGTGACGCTGTCGGAGCGCGGCGTGTTCATCGAAAACGGCGAGTTCGCCAAAACCTACCTGCCGGCCCACCTACGCAGCATTGCCGACGTTTCGGGCGCCGGCGACACGGTTATCAGCATTGCGGCGCTGTGCGTGGCCCTGGGCATATCGGCGCCCGTTACGGCCGCGCTGGCCAACCTCGGCGGCGGCCTCGTGTGCGAGCAGGCCGGCGTAGTGCCCATCGAAAAAAGCCTCCTACTGGCCGAAGCCCAGGAAACCGGGTTGGTGTTGTAGGGCTTAGGGCTTAGGAATTAGGGATTGGAGCCCGGGAATGGAAAAAAAGTAGAGAGAAAAAGAGGCCCCGCCGTAACCCGGCGGGGCCTCTTTCATACACCCTAAGCCCTAAGCCCTAAGCCCTAAGCCCTAAGCCCTAAGCCCTAAGCCCTAAGCCGCGTGCTGTATTCCTTCACGGTTTCGATGAACACCTTCACGTTATCGGGGTTGGTGTCAGGGTAGACGCCGTGGCCGAGGTTGGCAATGTGGCGGTGCGGCCCGAACTGGTCGAGCATGGCAATGGTGGCGGCGCGCACCTGGTCCGGGGTGCCGTAGAGGGCGCAGGGGTCGAGGTTGCCCTGCAGGGTTTTGTCGCCGGTGAGCGGGCGCACGGTGCGCGGGTCCTGGTTCCAGTCGAGGCCGATGGTACGGCAGTTGAGTTGGGCGAAGTCCTCCACGGCCCAGAAAGCGCCTTTGGCAAACACCGTCACGGGCACTTCCGGAATGGCGGCGCAGATTTCGGCAATGTAGCGCGTGCTGAACTCCTTGTAGTGCGCGGGCGGCAGAATCCCGGCCCACGAGTCGAACACCTGCACGATGTTGGCGCCGGCGGCCACCTGCGCCTTAAGGTAGGCAATGGTGGTAGCCGTGATTTTGCGGAGCAGCTCGTGCGCCAGCGCCGGATTCTGATACAGCATGCGGCGGGCCTTGCTGAAGGTTTTGGAGCCGTGGCCCTCCACCATGTACGCCAGAATGGTCCAGGGCGCGCCGGCAAACCCGATGAGCGGCACCCGGCCGTTGAGGGCGCGCTTGGTCACGCGGATGGCTTCCAGCACGTAGCCGAGGTGCTCCTCGGGGTCGGCGATGCGCATGCGGGCCACGTCCTGCGCGTTTTTGATGGTTTCCGGGAACAGCGGGCCGCGGGCTTCCACCATTTCGTAGGTGAGGCCCATGGCGTCGGGCACCACCAGAATGTCGGAGAAGATGATGGCGGCATCCACGTCCAGCGCGTCGATGGGCTGAATGGTGACTTCGGCGGCCAGCTCGGGCGTTTCTACCAGCTCTTTGAAGCCGCTGAGGCGGGCGCGCAATGCGCGGTATTCGGGCAGGATGCGGCCAGCCTGGCGCATCAGCCACACGGGCGTGCGCTCGGTTTCTTCGCCACGGGCGGCACGGAGGAGGAGGTCGTTCTTAAGCACAGGTTTCGCTGATTATTTCGCAGATTCCGCCGCTGCCGAGGCCAGCAGCCGGGGCGCAAAGGTACGCTACATAGTTTGCAACCGCACACGCCTCATCAGCAGTCCGAATTAGGGTTCTTCTAACTACTGCACCGGTAGATAATGATGGTTTTGCGGTCGGCTAAAAAGCCAATAAACCGATACGCATTCATGACGGAACTACCTCCGCTTAAGCTATGCGCGAATAAAGCAGGCTCTATACCGCCTGCCACTGCAATAAATTGCTCGCTGCTGATAAATGTGGAATCATGGGCGAAAGTCACCCGTGAAAGGGTTGTATCAGTAGCCACCTCGTGCAGAATATGCTGATAAACAGAAGCCGGAACCTTAATTCGTGCGCAGGCGCTGTAGTCGCCGTGTTGGTCAGGGTAGCTTGCATCTTTATCTATGATGCGACCTTCCTTGGGAAAGGGGAAAGAGGTGATTTGGTGAAATTCCTTCTCGTAAAAGTCGTCGGTCGGATAGAATGCAGTATATATAAAGTAGCCCGCTATCAGGTAGGTAGTTATGGGCAAAAACAGAAACAGCCTGGCTGCTTTCCGGGAACGTTTAGCCAACCAGTGGTAAATGCCCCAGCAGATGCTTATCGGGGCAAGCAGCAGCAAAAAGACTGCAAGCAGAAGTATCAATAAAAGACTCATTGCTACCGGCTCAGCCCCGGAAACAGCGCTATAATAGCCGTAGCCATAAAGTTGACGCCGATAGCCAGCGTCAGGAAGCCCATGATGCGGGCCAGCGCCGCCATGCCGGGCCGCCCCAGAAACCGCGTAAGCCTGAGCGACGACATCAGGATGATATAAGCGGCCAGCGCCACCAGCACAAAGCCCAGCACAATCAGGCCCATGTCGGAGTAGCTGAGCTTGCCCGTAAACAGGCCGATGCACACGGCCATGGAGCCCGGCCCCGAGAGCATGGGCATGGCCAGCGGCGTGAAGCTGATGTCGTTTTTGTGCATGCTTTCCTCCAGCGTTTCCTCCGACACCTTGGCCCGGTTGCCGCCCGGCGTGAGCAGGTCGAAGGCCGAGCGCATGAGCAGGATGCCGCCCGCAATGCGCAGGTGGTGGATGTTGATACCGAAGAAGTTGAGCACGTATTGCCCCGCAAAAAACGACACCGTGAGCACGCCCACCATGTACAGGCAGGCCTTCAGGCCGATGTTGGCGCGTTCGGCCGGCGTGTCTTCCTCGGTCAGGGTCAGAAATACCGGCATGGCCCCAAAGGGGTTCACAACCGAGAACAGCGTGGTAAAAGTGGCGAGCAGTATCTCCATGGGCCGGGCGTGTAGCTGCGGGTAAAGGTACGAGCCTTTGAGAATCAGCAAGCAGGGAAAATGCTATGTTTATGGCTCAACCGTAGCCCGGGCAGCCCGTAGAAGCAATTCCCCGGCAGGCCTATCCTGTTTTTCCCTCTCTCTCGTTCCGCTCACATGAATACCACGCTTCCTCCCACGGTGGCGGCCGCCGACGCCGCTGCTGCCACCGAAACCCCTCTGGTGGGCATCATCATGGGTTCTCAGTCTGACCTGAAAATCATGTCGGCGGCGGCCGAGCTGCTGCGCCAGTTCAATGTGCCCTATGAAATTACGCTGGTGTCGGCGCACCGCACGCCGCACCGGCTGGTATAATACGCCGAAACGGCCCGTAAGCGCGGCCTGCGCGTTATCATTGCCGGTGGGGGCGGAGCGGCCCATTTGCCCGGCATGGTGGCGGCCTTCACCACGCTGCCCGTCATTGGCGTGCCTATCAAGTCGTCGGCTTCCATCCACGGCCTCGACTCCATTCTGTCGATGTTGCAGATGCCAGCCGGCGTGCCCGTAGCTACGATAGCGCTAGACGGGGCCACCAACGCTGCCGTATTGGCCACTCAGATGCTGGCTCTCAGCAACGCCCGCCTGCACGACGTACTGGAAAAGTACCGTACTTCGCTTAAAGATAAAGTGATGCGCACCATCGAGGAGCTGCGAAAAGGCGGCTTCAACGACGAATAGCCACCCTGCCTGCTCTCCCGCCGATTCCCTTCCACACCTTTTCTGCTCTGATGCCTGATTTCGACTCGTTGCCTTGGTGGCTCACTGCCCTTCATGGCCTGGTAATGCTCCTGACGCTGGCCAGCATTGTGGCCACGCTGCTGCCGCTGCTGCGCGCAACGGCCTGGTGGATCCGGGTGTTCGACTTCCCGCGTCTGCAGATTGTGGCTATCACCCTTCTTACAATGCTGGGGGCGGTGCTGCTGGGCTGGCACACGCTGCCGGGCTGGTGGGGGGTGGCGGCGTTATTATTGCTGGCCGCCGCCGTGGTGTATCAGTTCTTCCGGATTGTGCCTTACACCCCGCTGGTGAAAAAGCAGGTGGGCGACAGCACGCTCAAAGACGGCAAGCGCCACTTGAGCCTGGTAATGATGAATGTTCTGCAATTCAACAAGCAGGGCAAAAAGGCGCTGCAGGCCATTCAGAAGATGGATCCGGACATCATCATGGCCGTCGAAACCGACCAGTGGTGGTACGAGCAGCTGAAGCCGCTGGAAACCACCCATCCTTACACCTGTCACGAGCCACTCGACAACACGTACGGACTGCTGTTCTTCTCGCGTCTGCCGCTGGAAGGCTGCGAAATCAAGTACCTGCTGGATGACGATGTGCCCAGCCTGCACACCCGCGTGCAGCTCGCCGACGGCCGTACCTGGGTGCGGGTGTACGGCCTGCACCCCAAGCCACCAGCACCGGCCGAGTCCAAAACCAGCACCAAGCGCGACGCCGAATTGCTGCTGGTCGGCAAGGCCATCGACAAAAAAGATGAGCCTACCATTGTGTTTGGCGACATGAACGACGTGGCTTGGTCGCACACCTCCGAGCTGTTCCGGCGCATCAGCGGCCTCATGGACCCGCGTGTGGGCCGCGGCCTGCTGCCCACCTTTCACGCCGACTACTCCCTGCTGCGCTGGCCTCTCGACCACGTATTTGTGTCGGCCCACTTCAAGGTCGATGACATGGAGCGCCTACCCTACGTCGGCTCCGACCACTTCCCCATCTATATCAAGCTAAGCTACGAGCCCCACGACAAGGAAGAGCAGGAAGAAAACTGCGAGGAAGCCGACGCCGACGACCACGCCGAAGCCACCGAGAAGATAAAGGAGGGCTTCGAGGAGGAAGACGAAGAGGAAACAGAGGAAGCCGAAAACCCTGGCGAGAAAAAGGAGCTGACTACCTAACGAGTCGTCTGCAAACCGCAGATCTTCTGCTTACAAATACGAAGGCCAGTAACGCAAACAGCCCAGGCAAGCGCCTGGGCTGTTTGCGTTACTGGCGGGCTGTAAAACGACTGCCAGATGGCGGTTTCGTAGGGAAGGGACCGGGAATCTTCCGCTCCGTTACAGCGCACTGGTGCACACAGCCCACTCGGCGCACTTGTGCAGAATCAGGCGGCCGCCTACGTTCAGGCCCGCCGCAGTACCGGTGCCGGCAGCAGCAGCTAAGCGGCGGAAGCCAGCCCGGCTGAAAAACAGAAAGGCCCGGAGCGAGCTGCTCCGGGCCTTTCTGTTTTCAACAAGCAGCGCCGATAAGTGAGTTACTTGCCTACTTCTTCGTAGTCCACGTCGGTTACGTTGTCGTGGTTGGCGCCTTGCTGGCCGTTGCCGCCGGGCTGGCCGGCCCCACCGAAGGGGTTGCCACCGTCGGCGCCGGGCTGGCCGCCTTCGGCACCGCCCTGGGCGTACATCTCCTGCGAGGCTGCCTGCCAGGCCGTGTTGATGGCCTCCATGGCGGTATCAATCTGGCTGATGTCTTTGCTCTCGTGGGCCTTCTTCAGGTCGGCGAGGGCATTTTCAACGGCCGTCTTGTTGCCGGCGCTCAGCTTGTCGCCGTACTCTTTCAGCTGCTTTTCCGTCTGGAAAATCATCGAGTCGGCGGCGTTTACCTTGCCGATGCGCTCCGTCTCGGCCTTGTCGGCTTCGGCGTTGGCAGCGGCTTCGTTGCGCATCCGCTCAATGTCAGCGTCGGTCAGGCCCGACGAGGCTTCGATGCGGATCTTCTGCTCTTTGCCGGTGCCTTTGTCTTTGGCCGACACGTGCAGGATACCGTTGGCGTCGATGTCGAAGGTTACTTCGATCTGCGGAACACCGCGGGGTGCTGGCGGAATCGAGTCGAGGTGGAAGCGGCCGATGGTGCGGTTCTGCGAAGCCAGCGGACGCTCGCCCTGCAGCACGTGAATCTCCACCGAAGGCTGCGAGTCCGAAGCCGTCGAGAACGTCTCCGACTTTTTGGTTGGAATCGTGGTGTTGGCTTCGATGAGCTTGGTCATCACGCCGCCCATCGTTTCGATGCCCAGCGAAAGCGGGGTCACGTCAAGCAGCAGTACGTCCTTCACCTCACCGGTCAGCACACCGCCCTGGATGGCAGCGCCCACGGCTACTACCTCGTCGGGGTTCACGCCCTTCGAAGGCTTCTTGCCGAAGAACTTCTCCACTTCTTCCTGGATGCGCGGAATGCGCGTCGAGCCACCCACGAGGATAACCTCGTCGATGTCGGAAGTGCTCAGGCCGGCATCCTGAAGAGCCTTTTTGCAAGGTTCCATCGAGCGGCGCACGAGGTTATCGGCCAGCTGCTCGAACTTGGCGCGGCTCAGCTTCACCACCAAGTGCTTGGGGCCCGAGGCGGTAGCCGTCACGTACGGCAGATTGATTTCGGTTTCGGTCGACGACGACAGCTCCACTTTGGCTTTCTCGGCAGCTTCCTTGAGGCGCTGCAGGGCCATAGCGTCTTTGCGCAGGTCGAGGCCTTCGTTTTCCGAGGCAAACGTCTCGGCCAGGAAGTTGATGATTACCTGGTCGAAGTCGTCACCACCGAGGTGGGTGTCGCCGTTGGTGCTCAGTACTTCAAACACGCCATCGCCCAGCTCGAGAATGGAAATGTCGAACGTACCGCCGCCAAGGTCATACACGGCAATCTTCTGGTCTTTGTGCTTCTTGTCGAGGCCGTACGCCAGAGCAGCGGCCGTGGGCTCGTTGATGATGCGCTTTACATCGAGGCCGGCAATGGCGCCAGCTTCTTTGGTAGCCTGGCGCTGGGCGTCGTTGAAGTAAGCAGGTACCGTGATAACGGCTTCCGTTACGGGCTGGCCGAGGTAGTCTTCGGCGGTCTGCTTCATTTTCTGCAGGACCATGGCCGAGATTTCCTGCGGCGTGTACTGCCGGTCGCCGATCTGCACGGCTACCGTGTTGTTGGAGCCACGCACCAGCTCGTAGGAAACGTGCTTGCTTTCTTCGGTCACTTCGCCGAAGCCGCGGCCCATGAAACGCTTAATCGACTGCAGCGTGTTTTTGGGGTTGGTAATCGCCTGGCGCTTGGCCGGATCACCGACTTTCCGCTCGCCCTTGCCATTGTCGAGGAATGCCACGATGGAAGGCGTGGTGCGGCGGCCTTCGCTGTTCGGAATAACTACCGGCTCGTTGCCTTCCATAACGGCCACGCACGAGTTGGTGGTGCCGAGGTCAATACCAATTATTTTGCCCATCTGAATGGTTATCGGTTAGGAGTTGGAGTGTCAGGTTGTAGGATGCGAATTGCTCGCGTTGGGGGAATTACAAGACGCGTACCAGCCGCAAAAAGCCTGCTTTTTCGTGACAGATTGTCATTTTGGGCAAAGCTGGGCCGTTCTTTCCGGACGGTCTGACTTCTACGGGAAAATCACCGTGGGGATTCCCTGACAGGCGGGCAGGAGCAATACTGGCGACGGTCACCTGCGGTGTGGCCTCGTTATGGAGAAGCTGGTTAGTAAGTCTAAAAATTTCAGGAAGGTCATGCACAGCATGTGGCCCAGCAAGCCAGTTCCGAAGCATGACGGTCTGCTGACTTCTAAGCTACTTCATAGCCTGCTTGATCGGCTCCGATTCATACTGCCGCGCCTTTCCCAACTTTTTATACCTTACTCCGCGTTGCCACTCTCGCTATGCGCACCACTAGATGAATCATCTGAGTAAGGAAACCTATCTGGGCACTACCGAACACAAGTTTAGTAGCGGGCAGGGCGTTTCGGTGATTGAGGCGGAGTACAAGAAGAAGGTTTCGGAGAACTGGCACTCGCACCAGAACGCGCACATCACGCTGTTTCTGAAGGGCGGGACGCTCGAAAAAAGGCGGCACGAAACCCACGCCGTGCACCCGGGCTCCGTGCTGTTCTATCACAGCGACGAACTGCATCTAAATCAGGATACCCTGTTCCCGTCGAAAAACATCAATGTGGAGTTTGATGAATACTTTCTGAAAACCCACGGCATTACCGAGGAGCAGCTTCAGCAGGGTGCTGCTAATTTGGTTAAGACACAGCTTCTGGTTCTGCGGATGTACAAAGAGTCGTTGGTGAAGGATTCGTTTTCGGATGATTCCATCAAGATGCTGCTTGCCGACTACGCTGCGGATGCGAATTTTGCGCAACGGTTTGTGCACAACCCGCAATGGGTGAGTAGTTTGTTTGAGTTGCTGAATGATTGTTGGAATGAAAACCCTGGCTTGGGGCAGCTGTCAGCAACACTTGGTATTAGTCCGGTTTCCATTTCGAAGCACTTCCCCCGATACTTTGGCTGCACCTACGGCGAGTATATGCGGCGCTTAAAGATCAGCCGCTCGCTGGGGCTGCTGGCCCGGCCGGCTCATTCCCTGACGGAAGTTGCCCTAGAGTGCGGTTTTGCTGACCAGAGCCATTTTATCCGGACGTTCAAAGCGCAAACCCGTTTCCTGCCCAAGGATTTCAGGAAGTTGTAACGGGCGTTCGGCTGGCGAACAGCCGGCTGGGGTCAACCCGGCTGATGAGCCGATGAGCTTCCCGGCTACGTGGTTAAAGCGCCTGGGGGTCATGCAACGAAGGTGGTGCGTCACCGGCGTGGCATTTATGATAGCGCGGGATAAACCGGGCGCGGCGGCCAAACACCAGGAAACGGGTGCGGTGAAAAAATAAAGGGGAGGCTAATTTCATTCTATTTCTGGCCGTCGGTAAGGGGCACATTTGTCACAACAACCCCTAACCCGTACTCCCATGAGCGCTGCATCTTTTAAACAGAGGGTATTGAGCACGTCGATAGCCAGAATATTCGGTGGCATACTGGTTTGCTTCGTGGTATTTATCCTGGCCCAACAGCTCGCCGCCAACCTCTTCGATGTATTTCCTGTCGACAGAAACTCCCGCAACCTCATCAAAGGGCTGATTTCTTCCGCGGCCGTAGTCTGGACTTACCGCAGCTTCTACGGGCGCATCGAGCACCGGGCCGTTACGGAACTGTCGCTGAGCCGCTGGGGCAGGACTATTGGCACCGGACTGGCACTGGGCGCGGTTCTGCAAGGTCTGACTATCCTGGTAATTGCGTTGCTTGGCAAGGTGCAGGTGGTAGCCGTGAAGCCGGCGGCCAGCGTACTGATTCCCCTATCGGTGGCTTTCTCGGTGGCTATTTTTGAGGAAGTGATGCTGCGCGGTATCCTGTTCAGAATTGCGGAAGAAAAGCTGGGTAGCTACTGGGCCCTGGCCATTTCAGCACTCGTTTTCGGACTGCTGCACCTGGCCAATCCGGGCAGTACGCTGTTGTCGGGACTGTGTGTGGTGGTGGCCGGGGCGGTGTTCGGCTTAGCCTACGTGGCTACCCGCAACCTGTGGTTGCCCATTGCCATTCACTTCGCCTGGAATTTTGTGCAGTCGGGCATTTTTGGGGCCGTGACTTCCGGCAATGAAAAAACCAGCAGCCTGCTCACCACCAACCTAATGGGGCATCCGCTGCTAACCGGGGGCGCGTTTGGGCCGGAGGCCAGCTTCCAGGCCGTGTTGCTGCTGCTACTGGCCGCCGCGCTGCTGCAGCAAAAAGCCAAACGCAACCTGATTATTCCACGCCGGAACCACAAGCCCGCTGCCTCCGCCGAGGTTGTGTTGGCAGGGTAGCTCAGGCCGGTTTCTGCGGCTCGTATAAAAGCACAAAAAAAGCCCTGTCGACGTCGGCAGAGCTTTTTTTGTGAAGCGGATGACAATTTCACTGCCGGCACTTTCTTAAACGGCTGCGCCTCGCCGGGCAGCGTTTTCTTCCGTTCCTTGCCCGCCGCCGCAACTGGCTCGGGTACCCAGTGGTGACGGCCGCCGGCGCGCTCAACGAACCGGTGCGTGGCGGCTACACCAGCGGGCCACCGTATGCTCCCAAAGTGCCTTATGCTTCCACCAGTACGGCTCGTGGCCAGAACCCACAAAATCCTGCCGCTGCTTGGGACCCTGTAATGCCGCGAAAATGGCGTCGGTTTCCGGGCGGGTCACGCGCGGGTCGGCGGCGCCCCAGAGCAGCAGGGTGGGCGTGCTGACTTGGGCGGCGTAGCGCGTGGCGTCGAGGTCGAAAGCCCAGAAGTCGTTGGCCACGCCACCCCACAGCACCAACAGGTTGGCCATCGGGAAGGGCGGCACGTGCATGGAGCGGAAGCGGCTTTGCGCGGTCTGCAGCATCGAGCCGTAGGGGCACTCCAGGATATTGGCGGCGGGCCGGACGCCCAGCTCGGCTTCGGCGCGCAGTGTGGCCACGGCGCCCATGGAGTTGGCGTAGACGAACACCGGGCCGGGTTGCCGCTGCAGCCAGCGCACGGCCGTAGCCACGTCGTCGGCCTCATGGTGGCCTACGGTGCAAACGTTGCCTTCGGAGCCGCCGTTGCCGGCAAAGTCGGTGAGCAGCACGTTGTAGCCGAGGCTACGGAAGTAGCCGGCTTCGGTCAGGAGCTTGCTTTTGCAACTGGTGTAGCCATGAAACAGGGCCACGGTGCCGCGCGCCCGGGGCACCGTAGCGTACCAGGTTTCCAGCCGGCCGTTGGGGCTGCTGAGGTACACCGTACGGTACGGAAAAGCTGGCCGCTGCTGGTTGACGGGCTTCGGGTTTTTGATACCCGTGAGCAGAATCCCCACTTTCTGCAGCGCCGTCAGCTGCTCCGGGTTATCGGTGTGGGAGCCGGTTTCAGTGGTGAAATGCGTGAAGCGCCAGGCATGGAAAAATGCCACGGCGTTTAGGGATAGGGCTGCCAGCAAGAAGCAGACGAGGAGCCGCTTTAGGATAGGGGGCATATGTAAAGCTAGCGCTAAGACTAGTTCCCCTCCTTGGAAAGTTCCGCGCATCAAGCGGCGAGGGCTAGGGGTGGTTGATGATCGGTGGACGGTTTACTAGAGTTAGATCTAATAAAGCCGTTCTGACAGGATCGACCACCCCTAACCACTCCTTTCCAAAGGAGGGGAACTAGCTTTAGCTCTAATAGCACGCCCAGTAGACAATATCGGCTACTAGCCGCGGCTGCTACGGCCGCCACCGGCCGGGCCGGGCTTGCGGCCCGCCGTGCCCCGCCCCGCCGATTTTGGGCCGGGCTTGCTGCCGGTTTTGCCGGGCGAGGCGTTTTTGGGCTTGCCGTTGGAAGGCTTGGCGCTGAACGTGCCCGGTCGGCCTGCCCCGCGGCTGCCGGCGGCGCGCCCATCGGCAGCGCCGGCTTTAGTACCGCCCTGGCCGCCGAAGCCGCCCCGATTGTAGCCGCCTGCGCTGTTCTGGCCGGTTTTGCTGTTGGCCGGGCGTACGCCGCCGGGCCAGTATTCCGAGGTTTTGGTGGTGGGCTTGTAGGTGCCGGCGGCGGCCGTCTGGGCGGCCATGTCTTCGCGCAGGGCCTGCACTTCGGCTTCGGTCAGCTCGCGCCACTGGCCGGGCTGCAGCTGGGCTACGGCCAGGTCGGCGATGCTGGCGCGCACGAGGCGCAGGGTGGGGTAGCCCACAGCGGCCGTCATCTTGCGCACCTGCCGGTTCATGCCCTGCGAAATCCGGACTTGTACCCAGCTGGTGGGGATGGCGGCCCGGAAGCGCACCGGCTTGCTGCGTTCCCACAACTCGGGCGCTTCCGGCAGCAGCGCCACCTCGGCCGGGCTGGTGTAGCCGGTTTTCAGGTCGACGCCGCGGCGCAGGTTTTCCAGCGCGGCCTCGGTCGGAATGCCTTCCACCTGCACCCAGTACGTTTTCGGCACCTTGAAGCGCGGCTCCGACAGGCGGTGCTGCAGCTGCTTGTCGTCGGTGAGCAGCACGAGGCCTTCGGAGTCGTAGTCCAGCCGGCCAACCGGGTAGATGTCGGGCACGGCCACGAAATCCTTGAGCGTTTTGCGCCCGGCTTCGTCGGTGAACTGGGTGAGGACTTCGTAGGGCTTGTTGAGCAGAATGTAACGCATGGCGCAAAGGTACCACGCATTATTACGCCAGAGATTACAATGAAGTAGAGACGCAATATTTTGCGTCTCGTCGTTGGTGATGTTGTTCCGGAGACAGGACGCAGACCATTCAACGACGAGACGCAAAATATTGCGTCTCTACACCGTTCAAATCATTACACGCCACCGGAATACTTGCGGATGGCCCATTCCAGCGTGGCCAGCGCCAGCAGCACAAAAAACAGCCACTTCAGATTAATCAGGTCCTTCAGGTCTTCCTGCGAGTAGATGACGGGCTTGTAGTCGGCCTTCAGAATATCATCCGTCAGCTGCTGAAACTGCTGCGGGAAGTAGAGGCGCGAGTTGCTGCGGCGGGCCAGCTGGTAGAGCAGGTTGTGGTCGGCGCGGCTTTGCAGGGCTTCAAGCTGCTGCTCTTGCACCAGCACCTCGCCGCGGTCCTGCTGCGGCTGGCCCGAGAGGGTGGCGCGGGCCACGTAGCGGTAGAGGCCGCCGGGCAGCGCGCCCAGGTGCAGCGGGGCGCCGTCTTCGGTGGTAGTGTAGGTGAAGGTGCGGGTTTTCTGCTGCTCGTCGGTGAGGGTGAGCGTGATTTGCTGGCCGTAGATGCGCTCGAAGATGGTGTTATAGGTTTCGGCCGCGAAGGTCACGTCGTCCTGCGAGCTGAAGGCGTCCTGGGTGGGATACACGTCGAGGCGCTTCTTGTTGGCGTTTTGGGTGAGCAGCTGCAGCGTGCGGTTCACTAGCCGGTCGTAGGCTTCGGGCCGGTCGTCGTGCTCCACGGCTTCCTGCAGGCGCCACTGCCAGCTGCCCTCGGTGAGCAGGGTGGCCTGGCGCTGCTGCGGCGTGCCCCCGAAGACCAGCAGCGGCTTCTGGGTGCGCACCCGGCCCACCTGCTGCCAAAGCGCAGCTTCGGCGCCGCCGCCCAGCCGGTAGTCGCCGAACGGCACCGGGGCGGGCGGGTAGGCAGCAAAGCGGCGCAGGGCGTCTTCTTCAAAAGTGAAGCGCGAGAAAGCCGGGTTGAGCGTGGGCGTCACGTCGTCGGTCTGGGAGCCGCGGGGCTGCACCGTGAGGCCGGTGCTGAGGGCGTTGTACGCCGGGAAATCAGACTGCGCGCCCAGCACGTACAAGGCCGGAGTGCGGCGGCGGCGCACCTCGGCCAGCACCTCGGCTCCCACGCCGGAGCGGGCCGGCAACTGGTGCAAAATGGCCACATCGTAGTCCTGGCCGGCTTTCAGCGGGCTGATGCCGGGCAGGTAGGTGACAAGGTCGAAGTTGTCGTTGCCCTGGATGGCGGCGCGCAGGGCCTTGAGGTCGGGGTGGGGGGCGGCGCCGGCCAGCAGCACCCGCAGCTTGCCTTTCACCACCTCGATGTAGGCAAACTTGCTGTTGTTGAGGGCCGTGAATTCGCCGGCCTGGCGCTCTACCACCACCTCGTAGCGGCGCTTGCCGGGGGCAGGAGCCACCACCGTGAAGGCCACCTTGGTGCGCCGCTGGCCCGCGGGCAGCGCCACGCGCCGGGTCTGGAGTACGCGGCCGTTTTCGCGCAGCTGCACCACGGCTGCACCGCCTGCAAACCCATCGTAGGTGAGGTCGGCTTCGAGGGGGAAGCGGTTGCCGCTGAAGGCCACCCGGTTGTAGGTGAGGGCGGGCAAGCTCAAATCCTTCTTCGGCACCGTGTCGCCGAGGGCCAGGCTGTAAATCGGGAACCGGAACTCCGCGAAAGTCGGTGACTGGCCCTGGTTCACGATACCATCGGAGGCCAGCACCACGCCGGCCAGGTTGCGGCCATCGTAGCTTTCCTGGATGCCGCTCAGCAGGGCGTTGAGGTCGGTGGCCGGGGCCGTGAAGCGTAAGGAATCGGCAGCGCGTGCCGGGCCGGCCAGCGGGCGGGTTTCCACCGTGAAGCCCTTGGCCTGCAGGGCGGCGGCCAGTTGCCGTAGCCCGCCGGTGGCCTGGCTCAGCACCGGCTTGGGCGTGAACAGCGCCACCGACTGCGAGTTGTCGATGGCCAGTACGATGGTGGGTTTCTCGGTGGTGGTGGTCGTGGTATTGAGGAATGGCGAGAGGAGCAGGAAGCTCAGGAAGCTCACCACCACGAAGCGCAGCGCCGCCAGCCCGTAGTTCAGGCGACGGCTCCAGGGCGCCTTGGCCGAGTAGAGCAGCGCCGCATAGGCCGCGCCCGCCAGCAGGCACGGCAAAATCAACCAGGGAGAAGCAGCTATAGAAATCAAAAGACGGAAATAGCGGGTGAGCAGGCTAAGAACCCCGGCAAGCGCCACAGAGTTGCGTAGCGCGCCAAGGCCGGGTAGCGAAGGTAGCAGGTTGCGGGGGGAGAAGACAGAAGGAATCGTGTTGCCGCTTACCTTGGCGCGTAATCAGGCCCCGCTATGCTCCAGAAGGTAGTTCCCGTTTTGTTTGTGCTGGTGTGCGCGGCGTTTGTGCTGTTGCCGAAGCTGCTTCCGACGCCCGCCCACACTTTGCAGGGCTTACCCAACATCAGATATCAAGACACAATCCGCATACAGGTTGGGTATGCCGGGTGTGGGGAGTGGGGTGGGCACCGCGAAATGATTAAGGTGTATCAGGAAGAGGTAGATCATCAGGAGATAGGCTACGAGGAAATGATAAAAATCAAGCGTCCCTTTCTGGCAGAATACTGGGTAGACTCAACGGAATGTTCCTCCCGGACAGACAGAAAGTTTCTGCTGCATAAACGCCAGCCACTGACCTCCTCCCAGGAAGCTGCCGTGCTACGGTATATTCAAGATTTTGTGCCTGCCAGCCTACAGGCCAGGCAGCTGTATGACATGATGAATGGCAATGCGTACGTGGTCTATCTTCCAGTCCTAGGAGAGGAACCTGCGGCACTCAGCTTTTCGAGTTCAGGGAAAGACATATTCCAGGAACTGCGTGGAAAATTGTTTGCCAAGCCCTCAACCATCCATGACTAAATTCAAAAGTCCTGTGCCTCTCTGGGCAGGGTATCCTCTGCTGTTTGTCCTGGGAGTAGGCACCGGCATTATTGCCTCCGGCTACGAGTGGAGCAGAAGAGGCACCCTGGAAGTGCCGGCTGAAATCGTCGTGACGCCTCCCCAGTCAAACGTCATAGCCTGCTTTCCGGATATGAGCTTCTTCAGCGCCCTGCGCTTTCAAAAGCAACTGGGCAATTCATGGATTCCCGACAGCTGTCAGCTACAAGCCCTGATTCAGCAATGGAACCGGCAGGACACCCGCAGCCGGTTGAACCTGTTGCGCAGTGAACAGGGCAAATACTCCATAGTGGCTGTCAGCAAAAGCGGCCCTCAGCACCTGACACTAGCAACGGAGCGTGGAAATTTCCTGCTGCACCCAATACCCAAGCGCCTGCACGAAAAATACGATAGTCTGGTGCACGCCCGGCAGTAGCAACCGGCTCCGGTCCGGCGGCTCTTTCAGCCGTCGGGCCGGTCGTCGCGTGAACGAGGCAGGGTAGCCGATAAAGTGCAGTGGCCGTACCGTTCTGACGACGACCGGCCCGACGGCTGAAAGAGCCGCCGGACCGGGGCGGCTATACCATTATACGGCCGCGCAAAGCCGCGCAATTTCCAGCTCCTCGTTGGTGGGCACTACCAGCACCCGCACCCGGCTGCCGGCTGCCGACAACTCCCGGATGCCAGGGGCGCGGCGGGCGTTTTCGGTTTCATCGAGCTGGATGCCCAGGAAGTCCAGGTTGGCGCACACCAGCTGGCGCACCAGCGCGTCGTTTTCGCCCACGCCGCCCGTAAACACCACGGCATCGGCTCCGTTGAGGACGGCCAAGAAGCTGCCGAGGTACTTCTTGATGCGGTGGGCGTAGAGGTCGTAGGCGAGGCGGGCGCGCGGGTCGCCTTCGTTGAGTTGGCGCGTAATGTCGCGCATGTCGCTGTGGCCGGTGAGGCCGAGCATGCCGCTTTCCTTGTTGAGCAGGTTCTTGACGTCGTCGAGCGAGTAGCCCAACTGCTCTACCAGGTGGAAAATGACGGCCTGGTCGGTGTCACCGGCGCGGGTGCCCATCACCAGCCCGTTCATCGGGCCGAAGCCCATGCTGGTATCCACGGCGCGGCCGGCTACGGTGGCGGTCATGCTGCAGCCGTTGCCCAGGTGCACCGTAATCACGCGGGCGTCGGGCTGGCCCAGGTAGCGCAGGGTTTCGCGGCTCACAAACTGGTGGCTGGTGCCGTGGAAGCCGTAGGCGCGCAGCCCGTGCCGGGTGTACAGCTCCTCGGGCAGCGCGAAGCGGTAGGCATGGGGCGGCAACGTGCTATGGAAGGCCGTGTCGAACACTACCACTTGCCGGGCCTGCGGAAACAGCTGCTCGGCCACTTCCATGCCCAGCAGGTTGGCCGGGTTGTGCAGCGGGGCCAGCGGAAACAGCTCCCGGATGCGGGCCTTCACCTCCGGCGTTACCAGTGTCGGCTCCCGGAATTCCTCGCCGCCGTGCACGGCGCGGTGGCCCACCAGCTGTACGTCGGCGGGATCGGGCAAAACGCCGGTTTCGGGGTCGGTGAGCAGGCGCATGGCCTCCTCCAGGCCGGTGCGGTGGTCGGGGATGGGCAGGGTGTGGCGTTCGGTGTGCTCCCGGCCATCGGGCAGCAGGGTGGTGTGCGTGAGCTGGCCATCGGGCAAGCCGATGCGCTCCACCAGCCCGCGGGCCAGCGGCTGCTCCTGCGGCCAGCGAAATAGTTGGTACTTCAGCGAGCTACTGCCGGAGTTGATGACGAAGATGTGCATGAGGAGAGGCAGTGGGAGAGGAACTGCTGATCGGTGAATGGGCGGAGTAGGGTGCGGGGCTTGTCCCCGCCCACTGTTCGCGCCGATTTAATGGCCTGGGCCTCTATTGTGCAACCGGTGCGCAGGGACGACGGGCGGGGGCGAGCCCCGCACCCTACTTGCTGTCTTTGGCCGGTAGCACCTTCTTCACCAGCCGTACTATCTGGTCAACCACGAAGCCAACCACCAGACCGCCCAGGCCGCAGGCCACTACTTTGGCCAGCCAGGCCACGGCGGGCATGGAGGCCAGGGCTACTTCCAGGTCGTGCAGCAGGTGGGCGGTGAAGGGGATGCCGTGGGCAATGATTTCGAAGCCCACCCACAGCATGGCGGCGGTGCCCACGTAGCTCAGGATGCTGAGAAACTTCGGCATGAACTTCACGAGGCCGCGGCCGAAGCTCTTGGTAGCCGCGCTGTTGTCGCCCTCGGCCAAGTGCAGGCCGATGTCGTCGGCCTTCACAATCAGCCCCACGAAGCCGTACACGGCCACCGTGATGAACACCGCCACGGCCAGCATCACCACAATCTGGTTCACGATGGGCTGGTCGGTTACCTGGCTGTAGGCAATGGCCATGATTTCGGCCGACAGAATAATGTCGGTACGGACGGCGCCGGCCACGCGCTGCTTTTCCAGCTCCTCCGGCGTAATGGTTTCCAGCTGCTCGGTTTCCGCGTGGGCCTCGGGGTGCTTGCTGAACATGGAATGCACCTTCTCGTAGCCCTCGTAGCACAGGTAGGCCCCGCCCAGCATCAGGATGGGCGTGATGGCCCAGGGCGCGAAGTAGCCCAGCACCAGCGCCGCCGGCGTCAGAATCAGCAGCTTGTTGAACAGCGACTTTTTGGCAATCTGGAAGATGATGGACAGCTCCCGGCTGGGGTCGAGGCCCACCACGTACTTGGGCGTCACGGCCGTATCGTCAATCACGATGCCCGACACCTTGCCGGTGGTTTTGGCCACCTGTGCCGGCACATCGTCCAGGCTGGCGGCACTGACTTTCACTAAAGCCGAAATATCATCTAGTAAGGCAAAAAGTCCGGAGGCCATGTGGGTTGGTTGGGTGAAAAAAGCAGAGTTGAAAGCGTGCAGCAGACCCACTTGCCCGGATTACTAGGCGGCAGGCCGCTGCAAAGGTATCCGGAGCAGCTGTACGTTGGCTACAGGTACGGAGCCGAAGTTCGGCAGGCCAGTTGGTACGTATCAATTGCGGGGGGGCGACGTGCTATTACGGTTTTCCCGCAAAAAGGACGCACAAGCAACGCGTTAGGCGTACGTATTGAAGATTGATGACGATATTGGCGGTGCCTAGAACTTGCACAGTATCGTGCCTTGAGCACTTGAGAGATATTGATACAATAATGGGTGGATAAGGTTGACATCACGCAACTTGCTTACTGAACTAATGCGTTTTGTGTGAAAAAGTTTGTGTCAAATTTTTTTCAATTTTTAAAAAATAGACTTTGATAAATGGGAATGCTGAAAATAAAACTTGTTACTCTGGGTCAATTGCCTGTGAATCTAGATAAAATAAAACTAACAAAATATAAATCATGTATTTTTGAATTAGATAATTCGATTGATAATTATCCTATAACTGATAATGCGGATGGGGATAATTGGGAATTTATGGACAAAAATATTTTAAAAATGTTGCCAAGCCAATATGATGGAGACTTTCTTATTGCAATGACGCACGTTCCTCTCGAGTGCAATTATTATGCAAGGAGGTTCAGTAATAATAGAATTTGTATAACCTTTCACGAAATGGCTGATTTTTTAAAATATGATAATATACCTTTGGAAAATTTAGTTTACAGACTAGCATACTCTTATTCTTTGATTTATTTAAGGAATGACAATAGAATACCATTGAAAAATGAAAGAGCTAATTTTACACATGATGAAACGCGTGGTTGTGTCTTTGATATGAATGGAATCAAAAGTGATATTATTTATTCTGTGAACAAGCCGCAAATATGTGACTCTTGCTTAATTGATTTAGCAAAAGATAAAGTTCCTAAAAATAAACTAGATTCAATACAGGGTGAATTGATTAAAATTCAAAAGCCAGTATATTATAGAATTGCTGAATTTGTAAAAAAATACCCTATGTGGTCGTTTATAATTTCCTCATTAGTGGCAATATTATTGGGGGTAATTGGTTCTCTGATTGCTTCATTTATTTGGGAAAATATTACACGTTAAATAACTATTTATGCGTAATAATTATTGTTATTGTTTGGTATGCTTGTAAAATGCATAATTAAAAATGCCCCGTTGCTTCACCTGAAGCAACGGGGCATTTTGCGGCTGCCGAAACTAGCCCTGCGCCTGAATGGCCGTCAGCAGCACGGTGTTGTAGATGTCGTCGACGGTGCAGCCGCGGCTCAGGTCGTTGACGGGCTTGTTCAGGCCCTGTAGCATCGGGCCGATGGCCAGGGCGCCGGTTTCGCGCTGCACGGCTTTGTAGGTGTTGTTGCCGGTGTTCAGGTCGGGGAAGATGAGCACGCTGGCCTGGCCGGCTACCGGCGAGCCGGGCAGCTTCTGCTGGCCCACGGCGGGGTCCACGGCGGCATCGTACTGGATGGGGCCTTCCACCAGCAAATCGGGGCGGAGCTGGCGCACGAGCTGGGTGGCCAGGCGCACCTTGTCCACGTCGGCACCCTCGCCGGAAGTGCCCGAAGAGTACGACAGCATGGCCACCCGCGGCTCGATGCCGAAGCGCCGGGAGCTGTCGGCCGAGGAAATGGCAATTTCGGCCAGCTGCTCGGCGGTGGGGTTGGGGTTCACGGCGCAGTCGCCAAACACCGCCACCCGGTCGGGCAAACACATAAAGAACACCGACGACACCACCGACACGCCCGGCCGCGTCTTGATGAACTGCAGCGCCGGCCGAATGGTGTGCTGCGTGGTGTGCACCGCCCCCGACACCATGCCGTCGGCCAGGCCCTTGTACACCATCATCGAGCCGAAATACGACACGTCGGTCATCAGGTCGCGGGCCATTTCCAGGGTCACGCCCTTGCTGCGGCGCAGCTCAAACAGGGTTTCGGCGAAGTCCTGGAACAGCGCGGAATTGGCCGGGTCGAGCAGCTGCACGCGCTGCGGGTCCAGGGGGCGGCCGAGGCGCTTGGCGGCGGCCAGAATCTGGGTCGGGTCGCCGAGGATGGTGAGGCTCACCACGTCCTGCTCCAGCAGGCGGGCCGCCGCGCGCAGCACCCGGTCGTCGTTGCCCTCGGGCAGCACAATGTGCTTGCGCTGGCTGCGCGCCCATTGCAGCAGCTGGTACTGGAACATGTGCGGCGTGAGGCCGCGCGGCGCAAACGTGCTGAGCTGCTCCAGCAGGCGCGGCGCATCCAGGTGCCGCTCAAACGTCTGGATGGCCAGCCGGATTTTCTTGGTTTGCTGCGGCCCGATGCGCGCCTGAATGTTACCGATGCGGGTGGTGGTCTGGAACGTGCCCGACTCCACCAGCAGCATCGGCACGGCCACGGGCAAACCCTCAATCAGGCGCAGCACCGAGTCTTCGGGCCGGTAGCCGCTGGTAAGCACTAGCCCCGCGACGCGCGGGTAGCTGGCCGACATATTGGCCTGCAGGGCGCTCAGAATAAGGTCGGCCCGGTCGCCGGGCGTGATGATGAGTACGTTTTCCTCCAGGCGCAGCAAAAAGTTGGGCACCTGCATCGAGCCGTTGATAAAGTGGTCGACAGGGTTAGCCAGCTGGTCGGCCCCGAACAGCAGCTCCCCGCCCAGCTGGTCGTGGATTTCCTGCATGGTGGGGCTGCGCAGGGCCGGGCTTTCCGGAATAAGGGCCAACTGGGTTTCGGGCGGCAGCTGGTCGCGGAGCAGGGTGCGCACCTCGTCCAGCTGCGCCGGGCTCACGCGGTTGAGCACCAGCGCCAGCACCTGCACCTCACTTTCCAGCGCGTCGCGGCGGATGGACAGGGCGGCGTTGACGAGCTGCTCCACGGTTTTGTCGAGGCCCGAAATCAGCAGCACCACCGGTACGCTCAGGTTGCGGGCCACCTGCCAGTTGAGGTCCAGCTCCAGCGCCAGGCTGCTGCCCACGAAGTCGGTGCCTTCCACTACTACAAAATCGTGGGCGGCTTCCAGCTGCTTGAAGCGGTGAATTATGGTGTCGAGCAGCTCGCCGGCGCGGCCGGCCTCCACCATGCGCAGCGCCTCCTGGCCGGTGTAGGCGTAGGTATCGGGGTAGGCGAGGGGCAGTTGGAAGTGCTGTAGCACCGTCTGGATGTGGTAGTCAGGCTGGCCGTCGGCGAGGGGCGTGATGATGGGCTTAAAGTAGCCCACCCGCTGCGCCTGCCCCAGTAGCAGGTGCACCAGCCCCAGCGTCACAACGGATTTGCCGCTGTAGGGCTCGGCAGTGGCAATGAAAACGGCTTTGCTCATAAGTAAGTCGGAGGTAGTCGGAGAGGCTTACGGATGCGGCGCAAGGTAAGGCGAGCGGCGCAGAGAAGCCCGCCGTAAAGCGGCAGCTACCCGCATTGCTTATCTTGACGCCTGCTATCCTTCTACGCTAAAACAGCTAAGCCGCTATGGGGGTACTATTCAGACGTTCCGCCACAAGGATATGGCTGCTTGGCGCAGCCCTGGCAGGGCTGCTAACCGCTTGCGCGCCCGGCAACAAGCCCACTGCTGCAAGCAGCGCCCCAGCGCCTTACGCGGAGGCAAAGCTCCGCGGCTGCCTGCCCAAGCGTTGGACGGTGCGGAAAGTAGCGGCCGACAGCAGTAAGACTGCCCTGGCACATATTGGTAAAGCAGACTTTGAGCTGCATTTCGCGGCCCAGTATTCGGTAGTGGATACGCTGTATGCCCGGCAATTGCGCAAGAAGCCCGGCAATACGTACCAGCCGCATATCGTGCTGCATTTCTACCGGCACTCGGCTGAAATAAAGCAAGAAGCCCGCTTCGTGCAGGATAACCAGGCCATCATATCGGCGCTTGCGTTTCCGCAGGATTTCGGAGAAACGCAGGATTTTCTGGTGTACGAATCCACCGGCCCGGCTGCGCTGCGCGCTGTTGATGCAGCGGAGGTGGAGTTGAGAAAATGCCTTCAGGCCAAGCTGCGGGAATAAGCGGTAAAGCCCCGTGGCGCTGTGGCGGGCCAGCAAGGGTCTAAGCTACCGCACCGTTACGAGTTCCGGGCTTTCCAGCATCCTCACCGGCGAAATTACCAGCTCGTTGAGCGGGAGGCGGCGGCCGTACCGCTCGCGCAGCTTGGCCTGCACGGCGGGGTGGGAGAGGTCGAAGTCGCGCAGGTGCTGGAGCTGCCCGATTTTGCGGCCCGTGGCTTGCTGGTACATCTTCCAGAGCAGCTCCGAGCAGTAGATTCGCTCATCCGACCAGCCAAAATACAGGTCGTAGCTGCGGCCGCGGTATTGCTCGCCGGCGGCTCGCAGCTTCCGCAGCACCGGGGGCGTCAGCACGGTTTGGGCGTCGCGCAGGCGCTTCACCACGAAACGGCCGCCCTGGCCCCGTGCCACCCAGGCCGCCAGGGAGGTTTCACTCACGGGCTGCACGGCCTCAAACACGCGCCACTCACCGTTTTTCCGGAACAGAATGCCGCAGTGGCTGTACGCGGAATGCGTAGCCAACTGAATGGCGCGGCTCTGCGCCGATTGGGACGTTTGAAAAATCAGGTCGCCGTCGTAGAGGCGCGGGGCCAGCTGCTGCACGGCGGTACGGGCCGCCTGGGCCTGGCGCAGCCGGTCGTAGCGGCGGTGCAGGCGCGGGTAGGCCAGCACCGTGAGCAGCAGCAGAAACAGCAGGAAGCGGCGCATGGTGGGTTAGGCTATAACGACTGTCATCCTGAGCTTGCGAAGGATCCTGTCAGGTTTGCACGGGTCGTTTCATGACTCGTACAAACCTGACAGGATCCTTCGCAAGCTCAGGATGACAACGATTTTGCGTGGCTGAAAACCCTACGTCAGCATGCCGCCGTCTACCTGCAGCACCTGGCCGCTGATGTAGCTGCTGTCGTCGGAGGCCAGGAAAGCGGTGGCTTTGGCTACGTCCTCGGGGGTACCGCCGCGGCGCAGCGGAATAGCCTTGCGCCACTCGTCTACCTGCTTGGGGTCGAGGGCGTCGGTCATCTCGGTTTCAATGAAGCCGGGGGCAATGGCGTTGCAGCGGATGTTGCGCGAGCCCAGCTCCAGCGCCACCGACTTCGTGAAGCCGATGATGCCCGACTTGGAGGCCGCGTAGTTGGCCTGGCCGGCGTTGCCTTTGATGCCCACTACCGAGCTCATGTTGATGATGCTGCCGGCTTTGGCGCGCATCATGGGCTTGGTGGCGGCTTTGGTGAGGTTGAACACCGACTTCAGATTCACCGCAATAACCTGGTCCCACTGCTGCTCGCTCATGCGCATCAGCAGGCCATCCTGGGTGATGCCGGCGTTGTTCACCAGAATATCCAGCTTACCGAATTCGGCTACCACGTCATCCACCAGCTTTTCGGCTTCGGCATATACCGAGGCATCGGAGCGGAAGCCTTTGACTTTGGTGCCGTGGGCCGCCAGCTCCTGTTCGAGCTGCTGGCCTTTCTCCACGCTGGAGAGGTACGTGAAAGCCACCTGCGCGCCCTGCTGGGCAAAATATACCGCAATGGCGCGGCCGATTCCTTTGGAAGCACCCGTAATCAGGGCCACTTTTCCGTCGAGCTGTTTTGTCATGCGGCGAAGATAGGCGCGTTATTGGTTTTTTGTTGTTCGTTGCTCGTAGGGCATTGGCGAAGCCGGGGCGTCGGAAACCAGTGCGTCGACGGTTACCTTGCAGCTTCTCTGGCGCGTTGGTACTGCCTACGGATAGAGCGAAAAACGAAAACCCAATAACGAACAACGAGTTGCTCGAAACCGACATCTGCATTCTGGGCGCCGGGCCCGGCGGCGCCACGGCGGCCCTGCACCTGGCCAACGCCGGCCACCGCTGCCTGCTGCTGGACAAGGCCACTTTCCCGCGCGACAAAGTGTGTGGCGACGCCCTCAGCGGCAAAGTCATCAACGAGTTGCGCCGGATAGGGGAGGCGCTGCCCGCCCAGCTGGCCGCCGACCCCGCCCAGGTGCCCAGCTGGGGCATCGACTTCTACGCGCCCAACGGCCGCAAGCTGGCGGTGCCCTTCAAGCCGCACTACAACAAAGCCGCTGACCGCGCCGCCGGCCACATCATCAAGCGCCTCGACTTCGATAACTTCCTAGTAGAAGAGGTGCGCCGCCGCCCCGAAATCGACTTCCGCGAAGGCATAGACGTGGCCCTGCCCGAGCAGCAGCCCGACGGCCGCTGGCTGGTGCGCGACGCCGTTGGCACGCCTGTGGCGCTGGCGCGGCTGCTGCTGGTAGCCAACGGTGCCCAGTCGGGATTTGCGCGGCAGGTGGCCGGGCACGCGCTGGAGCCGGCCCACCACTGCGCCGGCTTGCGGGCCTACTACCGCGGCGTGCAGGGCCTGCACCCCGATAATTTTATTGAGCTGCACTTCATCCAGGACTTTCTGCCCGGCTACCTGTGGGTGTTTCCGCTGCCCAACGGCGAGGCCAACGTGGGCGTGGGCATGCTCACGGAAGCCGTGTCGAAGAAGAAAGTGAATCTGCGCGAAAGGCTGGCCGAAATCCTGCAGACGCACCCTGCCCTCAAAGACCGGTTCGCCGGGGCCGAGCGGCTGGGCCCGGTGCGCGGCTTCGGGCTGCCGCTGGGCTCCAGGCGCCGCGTGCTGTCGGGCCCCAGCTACCTGCTGCTCGGCGACGCGGCCTCGCTCATCGACCCATTCACGGGCGAAGGCATCAGCCACGCCATGGTATCGGGGCGGCACGCCGCCGATTGGGCCGGCCGGGCGCTGGCGGCGCAGGATTTCTCGGCAGGTTTCCTGCGCGGCTACGACGCGGCCGTGTACAACCGCCTGGGCCAGGAGCTGCGCCTGAGCCGCGCCATGCAGAAGCTGCTCGACTACCCGTGGCTGTTCAACTTCGTGGCCAACCGCGCCGCCAACAACCCCACTTTGGCCGAAACCCTCTCGATGATGTTCCTGGACCTGGACATGCGCGAGCGGCTGCGCCAGCCCAGCTTCTACCTGAAGCTGCTGTTTGGCAAGTAGTCTGATAAAATAGAACGTCATTCCGAGCGAAGGCGGAGCCGTAGTCGAGGAATGACGTTCTGACTATTGAATTATCTCCTACTTCCCTGCATACCGCCGCAGACTTTTGGCAGCTTCGGGGTTGAGCTGGGTGGCTTTTTCGAGGTCGGTTTTGGCCTCGGCGGGCTTGTTGATGGAAGAGTAGCTGATGCCGCGGTACTCGTAGGCGTCGGCGTAGGTGGGGTCCAGCTCGATGGCCTTGGTGAAGTCGGGGATGGCGCCTTTGAAGTTGAACATCTGCATACGGGCCGCGCCCCGGCCGAAGAAGGCTTCCTTGTCGGTGGGGTTGTACTTGGTGGCCTTGCTGAAGTCAGAAATGGCGGGGGCGTACTGCTTGAGCTTGAGGCGGTTCAGGCCCCGGTTGTAGTACACCTCGGCGTTTGTGGGCTTGAGGCGGGCGGCCAGATTGTAGTCGGCAATGGCGTCGGCGTAGTCCTTGAGGTGGCTTTTGGCTTTGGCGCGGGTCAGCAGCGCGTCGAAGTTGCGGGGCGAGCCTTTGAGCGTGGCATCCGCAATGCGGATTTCGTTGCGGTAGTCGGCGCTGGATTTGCGGGCGGCGGCTTCCATGGTGCCGGGGGCAGGCACGGGCGCGGTGGCGGCGGCCGTTGCTGCCTCCGTGCCGGTGCTGGCGGTAGCGGCCGGCGCGGTAACGGTTTCCTGGCGCATGGCGCGCTGGGCGGTGCCGGGCTTGTCGGTTTCGACGGTGGTAGCGCACTGGCTGAAAAACAGCAGGCTGCCGGTGATGGAAAGCAGGGAGAGTAGACGGTGGTTCATGAGCGAAGCAGTAGGAGGGGCGCCGTGCTGGCGCGGTAAATGTAAATCGGGTCTTCTACGGGGCATCGGCCCGAACGGATATAGGCCCGCCGTTGTTTTAAGCAGCCTGCCGGGCTGGCCGGCGGCTGGTGGCCGTCAGTTGGCGAGTTGCGCGGCCTGCCTATCTTTGCCGGGCCCCCGCCAGCAGCTTGTGCCCGGCGTAGGTTTCTCCATCTCACCCTCAAGTACAACAACATGGCATTGCAATACGACCTGGTCGTTGTCGGCAGCGGCCCCGGCGGCTACGTGGCTGCTATCCGGGCTTCGCAGCTTGGTCTGAAAGTCGGCGTTATCGAGCGGGAGTCGCTCGGCGGCATCTGCCTCAACTGGGGCTGCATTCCTACCAAAGCCCTGCTCAAAAGCGCCCAGGTGTTTGAATACCTCAACCACGCCGCCGATTATGGCCTCAAGGCCGAAGGTGTGGGCTACGATTTTGATGCTGTTATCAAGCGCAGCCGCGGTGTGGCCGAGGGCATGAGCAAGGGCATCAACTTCCTGTTCAAAAAGAATAAAATCGACGCCCTGATGGGCACCGGCAAGCTGCTGGCCCCCGGCAAGGTGGAGCTCACCAAAGCCGACGGCACCAAGGAAACTGTGGAGGCCAAGAGCATCATTCTGGCCACCGGCGCCCGCTCGCGCGAGCTGCCCACCATGCCCGTCGACAACAAGAAAATCATCGGCTACCGCCAGGCCATGGTGATGCCCGAGCTGCCTAAACGCCTCGTGGTGGTGGGTTCCGGCGCCATCGGCGTGGAGTTTGCCTACTTCTACCGCACCATGGGTTCGGAGGTGACGGTGGTGGAATACCTGCCCCGAATCGTGCCCGTGGAAGACGAGGAAGTGAGCCGCCAGATGGAGAAATCCTTCAAGAAAATCGGCGTGAACGTGCTGACCTCGGCCGAGGTGACCAAGGTGGACACCAGCGGCGCCGGCTGCCTCGTGACCGTGAAAACGGCCAAAGGCGACCAGCAGATTGAGTGCGACGTGGTGCTGAGCGCCGTGGGCGTGCAAACCAACCTCGAAAACATCGGTATCGAGGAGCTGGGCATCAAGGTGGAGAAAGGCCGCGTGATTGTGGACGACTTCTACCAGACCAACGTGCCCGGCATCTACGCCATCGGCGACATCGTGCCCGGCCCCGCGCTGGCTCACGTGGCTTCTGCTGAAGGCATCATCTGCGTGGAGAAAATTGCCGGCCATCACCCCGAGCCGCTCAACTACCAGAACATTCCCGGCTGCACCTACGCCTCGCCGGAAATTGCCTCGGTAGGCCTCACCGAAGCCGAAGCCAAAAAGCAGGGCTACGACATCCTGGTGGGCAAATTCCCGTTCTCGGCCTCCGGTAAAGCCTCGGCCGGCGGCGTGAAAGACGGCTTCGTGAAAGTCATCTTCGACAAGAAGTACGGCGAGTGGCTGGGCGCGCACATGATTGGCGCCAACGTAACCGAAATGATTGCCGAAGTGGTGGTAGCCCGCAAGCTCGAAACCACCGGCCACGAAATCATCAAGGCCGTGCACCCGCACCCCACCATGAGCGAAGCCATCATGGAAGCCGCCGCCGCCGCCTACGGCGAGGTAATTCACCTGTAAAACTGTAGCACAGGCTTCAGGCTGTGCCGCATACGAAAGGCCCCGAAACCAGACGGTTTCGGGGCCTTTTCAGTATACTTGCCCGTGCTTATCCTCGAATGTTAATCCCCTGCAATTATGAAGTGGCTGCCCTCTTTTACGATGCTGTTTCTGCTGGCTATAGCTGGCTTCGTTCTCTACATGGGCAGCACCATCTGGTCGTTCGAGCACATGGGCCAACAATCCCCGTTTATGTACCAACTGACCGGTGCTCTGGGGATAATCGGCTTGGCGTTGACGGTGCTGGCTCCGCTATTGATGGCGCTGAGGTTCTTCATGCGGCTGGATAGCAAAGTCTAGCCCTTTCCGGCGCTGTTTCCTTACCGACTACGTCAGGCGGCTGCCCTGCCGGAACCGCGCCACCTTCGCCCGGATTTCGTCCAGCCCGAGGTTGTGGACGCTGCCGAGGTGGGTGGTCTGGAACTCCTTGTGGGGTACGTACGAGCCGTCTTCTACGGCCAGGCCCACTTGCTTGTAGGCCGTGCGGAAGGGCGTGCCGGTCTGAATGAGCTGGTTGATGTTCTCCACCGTAAACACGGCGTCGTACTTGGGCTGGTTGAGCAGGTCGGGCTTGATGCGCAGCTGGGGCAAAGCGAACAGCACGATGTCAAGGATGTCGAGGAATTGTGTCATCGGCTCGAACAGGATTTCCTTTAGAATCTGGAAGTCCCGATGGTAGCCGCTGGGCAGGTTGCCGGTGGCCAGCATGAGCGTGTTGGGCAGGGCCTGCAGGGCGTTGCAGCGGGCCCGGATGAGCTCAAACACGTCGGGGTTTTTCTTGTGGGGCATGATGCTGGAGCCGGTGGTAAACTCCTTGGGCAGCTCCACGAAGGCCATGTCCTGCCCGTTGTAGAGCACCAGGTCGTAGCTCATCTTGGCCAGGGTGGCGGCCATGCCGGCCAGGGCAAAGGCCACAGTTTTCTCGGTTTTGCCGCGTAGCATCTGGGCCCCCACGCTGCTCACGGCCAGGTTGCCGAAACCCATTTCCTGCGTCGTCTGCCGCCGGTCGATGGGGAAGGAGCTGCCGAAGCCCGCGCCCGAGCCCAGCGGGTTCTGGTCGGCCACGGTGTGGGCCGCCTCGAAAAGGGCCAAGTCCAGCAGCAGGTGCTCGGCGTAGGCCGAAAACCACAGCCCGAACGAGCTGGGCATGGCCGCCTGGAAGTGGGTGTAGCCCGGCATCAGGTCGGTTTTATGCGTTTCCGCCTTTTGCAGCAGCACCTCCACCAGCTCCAGAGTTTTGGTGGCCGCGCGCCGGGTGTAGTCTTTCAGGAACAGCTGAATGGCGGTCAGCACCTGGTCGTTGCGGGAGCGGGCGGTGTGGATTTTCTTGCCCGCGTCGCCGTAGTGCTCGGTCAGGTAGGACTCGATTTTGGAGTGCACGTCCTCGAAGTCCTCGCCGATGGTGAACGTGCCGGCTTCCAGCTGGGCGGCCAGTTCCTGCAGGCCCTGCTGCAACTGCTGGTTTTCCGCCGCGGAAATCAGCCCCGCCCCGGCCAGCATGTTGGCCTGGGCCCGGGAGGCCTGCACATCGAACTGCGCCAGGTACATATCCAGCTCCCGGTCGCGCCCGACGGTGAACTGCTCAATTTTCTTGTCAACGGCAATGCCTTTATCCCAGATTTTCATGTTCAGTTGCTGCTAAAAGCTAAAAAGCTAGTTCCCCTCCTTGGAAAGGAGGGGCTAGGGGTGGTTGATGGACGTTGGAACGTCATGCTGAGCTTGCCGAAGCATCTCTACTGCTTCGTTGAGTTGGTATTGCAACGAAGCGGTAGAGATGCTTCGGCAAGCTCAGCATGACGTTCTTTTATCGGCAATATTTTTACAGCTTCAGCCCCTCCAGCAGCTCCACGTAGCCCTGCACGCCGGCGCGGATTTCGCTGAGCAGGATGTACTCGTCGGGGGTGTGGGAGCGGGCCGAGTCGCCGGGGCCGATTTTGACGGTGGTGAAGGGCATCATCGACTGGTCGGAGAGGGTGACGGAGCCGAAGGTACGGCGGCCCAGCGCCACGCCGCGCTGCACCAGCGGGTGCGTGAGCGGGATGCGAGAGGAGTTGAGGTGGGTGGAGCGGGGCGTCACCTCAGCCCCGATGAGGCCGCGCACGAGCTCCACCACTTCCGGATTGGTGTACAGCTCGTTGGTGCGCACATCGGCCACGAAGGTGCAGCGGTCGGGCACCACGTTGTGCTGGGTGCCGGCCTGCAGCTGCGTTACCGTCAGCTTCACCGGGCCCAGCAGCTCCGACACCCGCTCGAACCGGTAGTCGCGCAGGCGCTGTACGTCGTCGAGGGCTTTGTAAAGGGCGTTTTCGCCTTCCTCGCGGGCGGCGTGGCCGGTGCGGCCGTGGGCCACGCAGTCGAGCACCACCAGTCCCTTTTCGGCCACGGCCAGGTCCATCTGCGTCGGCTCGCCCACGATGCCCAGGTCAATCTGGGGCAGCAGCGGCAGCAGCCTCCGGATGCCGTTCGCGCCCGATACTTCCTCCTCGGCTGTAATGGCGCAGATGAGGTTGTAGGGCAGGTTCTCCCGCTCGTGGAAGTGCAGGAACGTGGCCAGCAGACTCACCGCCGAAGCCCCCGCGTCGTTGCTTCCCAGGCCGGTCAGCCGGTCGCCCTCCACCACGGCCCCGAACGGGTCGGCGGTCCAGGACGCGCCGGGCTTCACCGTGTCGTGGTGGGAGTTGAGCAGGATGGTGGGCTTGGCCGGGTCGAAGTGCTTCGAAACGGCCCACACGTTGTTGGCGTCGCGCTGGGGGCGGGCCCCCCGGAACGCCAGAAACCGGAAAATCAGCTCGGCGGTCTGGTCCTCTTCCCGCGAGAACGAGGGCGTCTGCACCAGCTGCGTCAGCAGCTCAATGGCGTCGTCGGTAAGGGCGGTTAGCTCCGGCATAGCACGGTTTTTACGGGCTCGTTGATGCGCAGCGCGTGCTCGATAACCACCCGCTCCACGCCGGCTTCCAAGGCGGCAAAGGCGTTATCCAGCTTGGGCACCATGCCGGCCGCAATGATGCCCGCGGCCTTCAGCTGCTGGTACTCGGCGGCGGTTATCTGCGGAATCACCGAGGCGTCATCATCCACGTCGCGCAGCACGCCGTCCTTCTCGAAGCAGTAGTGCAGCTCCACGGCGTAGTGCGGGGCCAGGGCGCAGGCCAATACGCTGGCAATGGTGTCGGCGTTGGTGTTGAGCAGCTGGCCCGCGCCGTCGTGGGTGATGGCGCAGAACACGGGCAGCAGGCCAGTTTCCAGCAGCTGGCGCAGCAGCGGCACGTTCACGGCATCGGCCGGCAGGTCGCCCACGAAGCCGTAGTCGATGTCCTTGACCGGCCGCCGCACGGCCCGGATGGCGTTGCCATCGGCCCCCGAGAGGCCCAGCGCCTGCACGCCCGCGGCCTGCAGGCCAGCCACCACCTGCTTGTTGGTTTTGCCGGCGTAGAACATGGTCACGATGTCGAGGGTGGCCGCGTCGGTGATGCGGCGGCCCTGCACCATCTGGGGTTCCTGGCCCAGGTCGCGCAGCATCTGGCTGGCGCCTTTGCCGCCGCCGTGCACCAGCATCTTGCGGCCCGGCACCCGCGCCAGTTCCCGCAGAAACCGCTGCAGCTGGGCGTCATCGTCAATAATGCCGCCCCCGATTTTAAAAATTTTCAGGCCTTCGCTCATAGGATGCAAGTAGGGAGAAATGCGGCATTGCGCGCCGTACGCTGCCAAAAGGAGGCTCATCGGGCCCCGGCCGCAACCGGGCGGCCTCACTGTTAAGAAATTTATTTTGCTCCCGGAGCGGCAAAGTTTCCGAAAAAAATCCTCTAGTTTTGCAACGATTTAGCGGTTTAAACGATTTAAACCGTGAAAACACTCCCTCGCCGCCCCGCGGCACCCGTCATGATTCAACTCTCTTCTATTGCGCTTCTGCGACGACCTAGACTGGTCGTGCGAATCATGCCAGCTTAACCGCTGGCTGCAATAGTACGTCCGGGTTCCGCCTCTACCGCGAACCGACGCCGGGTCCTCCCTCCGGAGCCCACCCCAAGAGACACCTTCCGAATCAACCGACCTTAGTCCGAGTGTAAGCCTTCGTGTGACGTTGCCCGGTATCCGCCGGGATGCCCCGCTCCCCGGCCTGCTGGCCCCACCTTCTTTTGGGTTTTTGTCGCTATCGGCGTTTCTGCCTGAGCATAGGCTTTGCCTGGCCCGCGCCGTTCCCCTCCCGCTTTTTCGTCTTTCCGAGTCTGCTGCCCAACTCAGGCAGCCCACCGAGCTTTGACCATGTTCCTACGAGTCGCCGATGCTGCCGATGCGCAGTATGTGGAAACCCTCTGCCAATGGTACGCCGAATCCGCCAAAACCCGCGGCGTCGGCATTGCCAAGCGTGATCCTAACTATCTGATTAAGAAGATGAAAAAGGGTGATGCCATCATTGCCTTCATCGATGACCAGCTGGCGGGTTTCTGCTACATCGAAACCTTCGAGGACGCGAAATTCGTGGTGAACTCGGGGCTGATTGTGAACACCGAGCTGCGCAAAGAGGGCCTGGGCCGCGCCATCAAGCACCGCGTGTTCGAGCTGTCGCGCACTAAGTACCCGGCAGCTAAGATCTTCGGTATCACCACTTCGGCGGCCGTGATGAAGATCAACAACGAGCTGGGCTACCGGCCCGTCACCTTCCCCGAGCTTACGCAGTCGGACGACTTCTGGAAGGGCTGCTCCAGCTGCAAAAACTACGGCATCCTGATGGAAAACCAGCGCAAAATGTGCCTCTGCACCGGCATGGTGTACGATACGCTGGACGACAGCTTCACGCAGCAATCCATTGAAATTCTGGAGCAGAAGCAGTAATCAGTAGTCACCAGAACGTCATGCTGAGCTTGCCGAAGCATCTCTGCCGCTTCGTGCTCACGAGTGAGTTCTCAGCATGACGTTCTTTTTCCAATAACCTCAGCACGCGAGATGCTTCGGCAAGCTCAGCATGACGTTCTCATAATTTTCAGCACCTCATGAAAAAAGTAGTTCTCGCCTATAGCGGCGGCTTGGATACGTCCTATTGCGTGGTGTACCTGACCCGCGAGCTGGGTCTGGAAGTCCACACAGTGATTGTCAACTCGGGCGGGTTCTCCCAGGAGGAGCTGGCCGGCATCGAGCAGCGCGCCTACGAAATGGGCTCCACGCGCCACGAGGTGATTGACGTAACCGAGCGGTTCTACCAGCAGTGCCTGCGCTACCTGCTGGCAGGCAACGTGCTCAAAAACGATACCTACCCGTTGAGCGTGAGTGCCGAGCGCATGTTCCAGAGCCTGGCGCTGGCCGAGTACGCCCGGGAGAACAAGGCCGACTACATTGCCCACGGCAGCACCGGCGCCGGCAACGACCAGGTACGCTTCGACGTGGCCTTCTCGGTGATTTCGCCTGATACCGAAATCATCACACCCATCCGCGACCTGGGCCTCTCGCGCCAGCAGGAAATCGAGTATCTGCAGCAGAATGGGGTGGAGATGAGCTGGGAAAAAGCTAAATACTCCATCAATAAAGGCATCTGGGGCACCAGCGTGGGCGGGGTGGAAACCCTGACCTCCCGCCAGGGCCTGCCGGAGTCGGCCTGGCCGACGCAGCTGAGCAAGCACGAGCCGCAGGAAATCAGCATCACCTTCGAGAAAGGCGAGCCGGTGGCCCTGAACGGCGAGCAGATGAAGCCCGTGGACCTGATTGTGGCCCTCAACGAGCTGGCCGGCCAGTATGCCATCGGCCGCGACACCCACGTGGGCGACACGATTCTGGGCATCAAGGGCCGGGTGGGCTTCGAGGCGCCCGCGCCGCTGATTCTCATCAAAGGCCACCATTTGCTGGAAAAGCACACGTCCAGCCGCTGGCAGCTGCTGCACAAGGACTACATCGCCAACTGGTACGGCACGCTGCTGCACGAAGCGCAGTACCTCGACCCGGTGATGCGCGACATGGAGGCGTTCCTGGAATCGTCGCAGGAGCGGGTGTCGGGTACGGTGTACGTGACCTTGAAGCCCTACCAGTTCGAGCTGCTGGGCGTGGAGTCGCCGTTCGATATGATGCAGTCGAAGGTGGCTACCTACGGCGAGGAAAACAACGCCTGGGACTCGCGCGACGCGAAAGGATTCATCAAAATCTTCAGCAACCAGCTGCGGATTCATAGCGCGTTCAATGATGAAAATTAAGGCTGGTATCGTCGGTGGGGCCGGCTACACGGCGGGGGAGCTGCTGCGGATTCTGCTGCACCACGAGTTTGTGGAGCTGGGCGGCATCGTAAGCTCTTCCAACGCCGGCAACCCCATCTACCAGGTGCACGACGACCTGGTGGGCGACACGGAGCTGCGTTTCGCGGCCGCGCTGCAGGGCGACGAGGACGTGGTGTTTCTGTGCCTGGGCCACGGCAACTCCAAGGCCTGGCTGACCCAGAACCCGCTACCCGAAACCACCCACATCATCGACCTGAGCAACGACTTCCGTCTGGAAGCCGATGCCGAGTTTGAAGGCCGGGAGTTTGTGTACGGGCTGCCGGAGCTGAACCGCAGCCGCATCCAGCAGGCCCAGAGCATCGCCAACCCCGGCTGCTTCGCCACGGCCATTCAGCTGGCACTGCTGCCGCTGGCCCAGGCTGGCAAGCTCCAGGACGACGTGCACGTATCGGCCATTACGGGCAGCACGGGCGCGGGGCAGAGTCTTTCGGAAACCGTACATTTCTCGTGGCGCACCAACAATGTGTCTATCTACAAGCCCTTTACGCACCAGCATTTGGGCGAGATAGGGGAGAGCCTGGCGCAGTTGCAGCACGCGCTGGACGTGGACATACACTTCATCCCGTACCGCGGCAACTTCACCCGGGGCATCTTCGCCAGCGTCTACACGCCGTCGGACCTGACCCAGGACGAGGCCCGCGCGCTGTACCAGCAGTTCTACCAGGATGCCCCGTTCACCACGGTGTCGGACAAGGAAGTGCATCTGAAGCAGGTAGTCAACACCAATAAGTGCCTGCTGCACGTGCAGAAGCTCGGCAAGCAGCTGCTCATCACCTCGGTTATCGATAACCTGGTGAAAGGCGCTTCCGGCCAAGCCGTGCAGAACATGAACCTAGTTTTCGGTCTGCCTGAAACGACGGGGCTGGGTTTGAAGGCCGGGCTGTTTTAAAGGACTAATCAACCCGCCGCCAAAATGCTGAAGGAAATAGGCCGCTATTATGCACTACCATTAGTGGGCTGTGCCATTCAGCAGATTGAGTATAACGGCATGATAAGACTGGTCTATGCTGATGATGACGAGCGTGTATTCCTCGACCTCCACGGAGAATTTCAGGTTGAAGCATCGGGGCACATAACCACGTTTTCTCCGCGCCAAAAAGAAGCTCTGTTGCTCTTTTTTGACTGGTTTCATGCTGATGTCACAATTGAGGAAGCAAAAGCTGATAAACAAGGGCAACTGTTTCTGAAGCTTAGTAACCAGCAGGAATTGATAGTTCAGGACGGGCCATTTGAAAACTGGCACTTCACCATTCTGAATCGTCAATTTCCCAGCAAAAACCTCTTTGTCCACGGTGGAGTGGGCATTACTTACTTCTAAGTTCTAACCTCTCAGCTCTCACATCTATACCATGGAGCTTTTCAACGTGTATCCGCTCGTCAACATCACGCCCGTGAAAGCGCTGGGGGCGAAACTCTGGGACGACAAAGGCCAGGAGTACCTGGATTTCTACGGCGGGCACGCCGTTATCAGCATCGGCCACAGCCACCCGCACTACGTGCAGCGCCTCACCGAGCAACTCGGCAACATTGGCTTCTACTCCAACTCGGTGCAGATTCCGATTCAGCGGGAACTGGCCGAGAAGCTGGGCCGGGTGTCGGGCTACGAGGACTACACGCTGTTTCTGTGCAACTCCGGGGCCGAGGCCAACGAGAATGCGCTGAAGCTGGCTTCCTTCCATACCGGCAAAAAGCGCGTCATTGCCTTCAAAGGCGCGTTCCACGGGCGCACCTCGGGCGCGGTAGCCGCCACCGATAACGCCAAAATTGTGGCGCCTTTCAACGCCGACCACCACATCAGCTTCCTGGAGTACGACCTGGCGGCGGTGGAGCAGGTGCTGCAGGGCGGCGACGTGTGCGGGGTCATCATCGAGCCCATCCAGGGCGTGGGCGGCATCATCATGCCTTCCGATGAGTTTCTGCAGGGGCTGGCGGCGCTGTGCCAGCAATACGGCGCGCTGCTGCTGGCCGATGAGGTGCAGAGTGGCTACGGCCGTAGCGGCAGGTTCTTCGCCCACCAGCACGCCGGCATCCGGCCCGACGTTATTTCGGTGGCCAAGGGCATGGGCAACGGCTTCCCCATCGGCGGCATCCTGATTGCGCCCGAGCTGAAGGCGTCCTACGGACTGCTGGGTACCACCTTCGGCGGCAACCACCTGGCCTGCGCCGCCGCGCTGGCCGTGCTGGAAGTTATTGAGCAGGAAAACCTGGTGCAGCACGCCGCCGAGCAAGGCGACTACCTGCGCACGGAGTTGGAAGCCCACGCCGGGGCCGAAGAAATCCGCGGCCGGGGCCTGATGGTGGGCATCAAGTACGACTTTCCCATCAAGGACCTGCGCGACCAGCTGCTGGCGGAACACCACATCTTCGTGGGCAATGCCTCCGACCCCACGGTGCTGCGCCTGCTGCCCCCGCTCAACATCACCAAGGCCGAGGTAGACCGGTTTTTGCAGGCGCTGTACGCGCTGACTGCGAAATCAGTAGAAGCCATTCCGCAAGCTTCAGCGCTGGATTAGAACAGGGTAGAGATGCAATAGGTGGAGTCTCGTCGTTGAACTTCTCCGCCTAGCTTTTCACCAATGAAGTCTGGCTCCCCGCTCTGCAGGAGATGGGGCCAGGAGGTGAGGCACCCGATAGATTAAGTACCCTGCTAAGTAGAAAACCCCGGATTGCCGATACACCGGTGGGGGGAATACCGCAGAAAAAGTAACGCATTCAGCCAGACAGGATAACCGAACGAGTTGAGCGAAGCGGCGCGAAAAAAATAGCCCCGCCGGTATGTTGCCGAACGTAACAATACCGTAGCTTTGCACCATGCTTCAAGCACACAACTTGTTGATGAAGCGCGGAACCTTGCTCAACCAGGAACCGCGAGTGGACCGGAAGGTCTTCGATACCATCGGTTTTCCTGATTTTCCTTCTGTCGCTTTCGTTGTTTTTTCTGGGTATTGCCCCGCCACCGTTTCGGATTCCGAAACGGTTTTTTTATGCCCATTGAGTTCGTTGGCTTTCCTCTAGCAGTTCACTTTTTCTTCCTACCCGTATGGCCCGTAAAGATTTGCTCGACATCGCCTCCCTGCAGCGTGAGGAAATTGAGCTCCTGCTCGATCAGTCCACTGCCTTCAAGCAGCTGCTCATCAGCTCCGGGAAAAAGGTGCCCGTTTTGGAAGGTAAGTCGGTGCTGATGCTGTTCTACGAACCCAGCACTCGTACACACTCTTCCTTCGAGGTGGCCGCCAAGCGCCTCTCCGCCGAAGTCACCAACTTCAACGTGGCCCATTCCTCCATCACCAAGGGTGAGTCGGTGCGCGAGACGATTGAGACGCTCCAGGCCATGCGCACCGATTACATCATCGTGCGCCACAGCCGGTCGGGCCTGCCGGGCATGATTGCCCGGCTCACCAAGGCCTCGGTTATCAACGCCGGCGACGGGGCGCACGAGCACCCCACGCAGGCGTTGCTGGATGCCTTTACTATTAAGGAGAAGTTTGCTGACCCCCGGGGCAAGCGCGTGCTGATTATCGGCGACGTGCTGCACTCGCGGGTGGCGCGCTCCACCAGCACGCTGCTGCAGAAGCTGGGCGTGGAAGTGGCCTACCTCGGGCCGGGCTCCTTAGTGCCCAAGTTCGGCCCGGCCTCCATTCGCCGCTTCACCAACTACGACGAAGCCATGGCCTGGGGCCCCGATTTCGTGTACCTGCTGCGGGTGCAGATGGAGCGCCAGGACGTGCAGTTTTTCCCGAGCCTGCGCGAGTACCACCGCATCTACGGCATCACCAACACCCGCCTGGAGGACATTCGCCAGCGGGGCCTCTACATCATGCACCCAGGCCCCGTCAACCGGGGCGTGGAGCTCTGCGACGCCGTGATGGACTACGAGCGCAGCCTCATCAACAACCAGGCAGAAAACGGCATTGCCGTGCGTATGGCCGTGCTCAATTGGCTCACGCCCGGCGGCGACCTGCCCAGGCGCGAACCGGCGTACGCCACCCGGTCCGGGGCTGCCCCGGCGCTGGTTATGCCCTGAGCGCCGCCCGCTTTTTTCGTCTCCTGCCAACCGCATTTCCTTTCCACCCCTTGCCCGTTAACAGCCCTTCTCTCCCCATGATTCTGCTCCAAAACACCCGCATCGCCTCCGAAAATTCCCCCGTGCTTGCTGAAGGCGATGTGCTGATTGTCGAAGGAGTCATCCAGCAAATTGGCCCCGGCCTGGCCGTTCCGGAGGGTGCCCGCGTCATCGACGCGCGCGGCCGCATTCTGATGCCGGCCATGTTTGATGCCCACGTGCACTTCCGCGCCCCGGGCTTCGAGAACAAGGAAACCATCACCACGGGCAGCGAAGCGGCCATCAACGGCGGCGTGACCGGCGTGGTGATGATGCCCAACACCCGTCCGGCCATCGACTCGGCGGCGGTGGTGTCCACGGTGCTGGAAAGCGCCGCCCGCAAGTCCCGGATTCCGGTGTACACGTCCGGCTGCGTCACCAAGGACCGGGCGGGCAAGGAGCTGGCCGAAATCGACGGGATGCGCCTGCTCGGGGTGACCATGCTGACCGACGACGGCGACACCACCAACGACCCGGCCGTGCTGCTGCGGGCCATGCAGTATGCCACCGAGTTCGGGATGTTCTTCGCCAGCCACTGCGAGGTGCCGGAGCTGGCCGGGCCGCGCGCCCTCAACGAAGGCGTGATGAGCTACCGGCTCGGCATCAAAGGCTCGCCGGCCTGCGCCGAAGAAATCATCATCGACCGGGATATCCGGCTGGCCCGGGCGGCGGGGGCACACGTGCACATCCAGCACGTGTCCAGCAAGATGGGTATGGAAACCATTAAGTGGTGGAAGTCGCGCGGCGACGTGAAGGTGACGGCCGAGGTGGCCCCGCACCACCTGCTGTTCACCGAGGAGCACATCGGCGACTACGACACCAACTACAAGATGAACCCGCCGCTGCGCACCCAGGAAGATTGTGACGCGCTGCTCGAAGGGCTCAAGGAGGGCGTATTCGACCTCATTGCCACCGACCACGCCCCGCACACGCCCTTCGAAAAAGCCCAGGACTTCATCAGCGCCCCCAACGGCATCACCGGCCTGGAAACGGCCCTGGTGTCGCTCTACCACTTCTTCGTGCGGACGGAGAAATTCGGGTGGGATTTGGTGGTGAAGCGGTACTCGGCCGAGCCCCGCCGCCTGATGGGCCTGCCGGTGCCTACCATTGAAGTCGGCCAGCCGGCCGAGTGCCTGCTGTTCGATACGGAAGCCGAAACCACCTTCACCCGGGAGTTCATGAAGTCCAAGTCCCAGAACACGCCCTTCATCAACCAGACGCTGCAAGGCCGGGTGGATATGGTGGTACTGGGTTCGGAAATCCTGCTGGAGCGGGAAGCCACGGTAGCCGTCGGCTAGCTGGTCGCACTACAGAACGTCATGCTTCATCTGGCATTCACCTGATGAAGCATCGGCATGACACGTAACGAGCATTTCGGTAGCCATGACAACGGATAAAGGCGAGATACTAAGCGCACTGAAAACAGCACTTGTTGGCGCCTACTACACCGGATTCAAATACTATGTTACTGCTTTCGAGTGCGAGCTTTTCAACGATAAACTTGGCCTCAGCGCCTATTTAACCCTCAGTGACATTGAGTTGGCCGATAAAGTGGAATGGAATAGGTGGGTGCATTCATTTCCGTTCAACATTGAAAACAACAACGGTCCGGAGGAGCCGGCCAGAGTTTTTCTGATGGGTCTGCTAACACAGGCTCAAATTCAGAGTGTTGAAGAAGAACACGAAGGCACGCTGATACTTGGGTTTCAAAATGGATTAAAAGTGAGACTGATGGGCGAGGTTGAAATCGAGGATATTTCCTGGGCCATTGAGTTCAGGAATTCTGGGGGCACCCCAATCGGTAACTGCACCTGCTCGTTCAACAAGCTGTATCTGAATGCCAGCAGGGAATTGAAAAACAGGCTGGATATACCAAGCCATTGACCTGCCAATGTGGAACAGCAGACTCCAGCGAAGCAGTAGAGATGCTTCGACTTCACTCAGCATGACGACTAAATAACTTCAATGAATACACCTTCCTCCGATACTCCCGCCGCCGACCAGCCCCTGGTGGGTGTGGTGATGGGCTCCAGCAGCGACTGGGAAACCATGAAGCACGCTGTGCAGATTCTCACGCAGTTTGGCGTAGCCCACGAGGCCCGCGTGGTGTCGGCCCACCGCATGCCCGACGACCTGTTTGCCTACGCCGAGCAGGCTGGGCCGCGGGGCCTGCAGGCCATCATTGCCGGCGCGGGCGGCGCGGCCCACCTGCCGGGCATGCTGGCCGCTAAAACCACCGTGCCCGTGCTGGGCGTGCCCGTGGCCAGCCGCCACCTGCAGGGCGTCGATTCGCTGCACAGCATCGTGCAGATGCCGAAAGGAATTCCCGTCGCCACGTTTGCCATCGGCGAGGCCGGGGCCGCCAACGCGGCGCTGTTTGCCGTGAGCCAGCTGGCCCTGCACGATGCCCGCCTGGCCGCCCAACTTCACACCTTCCGGGCCGAGCAAACCGAAGCCGCCCGGGCCATGACGCTGCCCGTATGAGCCACGAACCGCAAGTGGCACTAACGCCCGTTTTCCCCGGCAGCACCGACGCTGCCGGCCGGCCGGCCACGCTGGGCGTGCTGGGCGGCGGCCAGCTGGGCCGCATGCTGGTGCACGCGGCCCAGCGCCTGGGTTACCGCACCGCCGTGCTGGAACCCGACGCGCAAAGCCCCGCCGGGCTGGTGAGCCACCACCACATCCAGACCAACTACGACGACCCGACCGGGTTGGCGCAGCTCACGGATTTGTGCCAGGCCATCACCACCGAGTTTGAAAACGTGCCCGCCGCAGTGCTGCACACGCTGGCCCAGGCCCGCCCCGTGGCGCCGGCCGCGGCCGCCGTAGCCATTGCCCAGGACCGCATCGAGGAAAAAGCCCACTTCGCGGCCTGCGCCGCTGTGTCGGGGGTGACGTGCGCGCCCTACGCCGTGCTGGAGACGGAAGCCCAGCTGCAGACCGTGACAACTGAGCGGCCCGATCTGCTGCCCGGCATCCTGAAAACGGCGCGCCTTGGCTACGACGGCAAGGGCCAGATCCGGGTGAAAACCGCGGAGGAGCTGGCCGCCGCCTGGGCGGAGCTGGGCGGCGTGGCCTGCGTGCTGGAAAAGATGCTGCCGCTCACGGCCGAATGCTCGGTGCTGGTGGCGCGCGGCTGGGACGGGCAGGTAGTGAGCTTCGCGCCCCAGCGCAACGTGCACGTGGCCGGCATTCTGGCCGTGACGCACGCCTACGAAGGCGCGGTGCCGCCGGCTTTGGCCGAGCAGGCCCGCGCCGCCGCCGTGGCCATTGCCGGGCATATCGGCTACGTGGGGGTGCTGTGCATGGAGTTTTTTGTGGTAGCCGATGGCAGTGCGCACGGCGGCCTGGTGGTAAACGAAATGGCCCCGCGCCCCCACAACAGCGGCCACTACACCCTAGATGCCTGCGACGCCTCGCAGTTCGACCTGCAGGTGCACACCATGGCGGGCCTGCCCTTGCTGCCGCCCCGCCAGCACTCCCCGGCCATCATGCTCAACCTGCTCGGCGACGTGTGGCTGGATGCCCAGGGCCAGCAGCAGGAGCCCGACTGGACCGCCGTGCTGGCGCTGCCGGGCGCGCACCTGCACCTCTACGGCAAGCAGCAGGCCCGCACCGGCCGCAAAATGGGCCACCTGACCATCACCGGCCCGACGGTGGAAGGCGTCCGAACCGTGGCGCGCCAAGCGGCCGCGCTGCTGGGCCTGCCGGGCCAGGACGACATCTAGCTGCCGTTTGGGCGGTGTGCCTCACCCCCTAGCCCCCTCTCCGAAAAGGAGAGGGGGAACTGGCTCTAAAAAAGTAGTTTCCAACTAACCCTTTTACACCTCATCACCAGCCGAAGATTCTAGCCTAAAAACTAGAAACTAGTTCCCCCTCTCTGCAGGAGAGGGGGCTAGGGGGTGAGGCCAATCGTATGGATCAAACAGTAAAACTTATCCTCGAAGACGGCACCGAAATCGAAGGTCAGTCCTTCGGCGCCTTCACCTCCGCCGCGGGCGAAGTGGTGTTCAGCACGGCCATGACCGGCTACCCCGAAAACCTCACCGATCCGTCCTTCGCCGGCCAGATTCTGGTGCTTACCTACCCCATGGTGGGCAACTACGGCGTGCCCGGCGAGGAGCTCTACGAGTCGGTTTCCCGGATTTTTGAGTCGGATAAGATTCACATTGCCGGGCTGGTGGTGAACTACTACTCCGAGGAGCACAGCCACTGGAACGCCGCCAAAAGCCTCGGCGACTGGCTGAAGGAGTACAACATTCCCGGCATTTTCGGCGTCGATACCCGCATGCTCACCAAGAAGTTGCGCGAGAAAGGCGCCATGCTGGGCAAAATTGTGGCCGAAACCGACGTGCCCCTGCACGACCCCAACCTCGAAAACCTGGTGGCGCAGGTGAGCCCGGCCGGCGTGCAGCACTACGGCCACGGCCAGCACAAAATCGTGCTCGTGGACTGCGGCACCAAAACCAACATCATCCGCTGCTTCCTGGAGCGCGACGTGGAGCTGATTCGGGTGCCCTGGGACTACGATTTCACGACCCTCGATTACGACGGCCTGTTCCTGAGCAACGGCCCCGGCGACCCCAAAATGTGCGAGGCCACCATCCAGAACCTCCAGAAAGCCCTGCAACAGGACAAGCCGATTTTCGGCATCTGCCTGGGCAGCCAGCTCATGGGCCTGGCGGCAGGCGGCGACACCTTCAAGCTGAAATACGGCCACCGCAGCCACAACCAGCCCGTGAAGCTCACCGGCACCCAGCGCTGCTACATCACCAGCCAGAACCACGGATTTGCAGTGGACACCGCTACCCTGCCCGCCGAGTGGAACATGCTGTTCGAGAACCTCAACGACGGCACCTGCGAAGGCATCAAGCACAAAACCAAGCCGTTCTTCTCCACCCAGTTCCACCCCGAAGCCGCCGGCGGCCCGCAGGATACGGAGTTTCTGTTTGATGACTTCCTAAAGGCGGTAGCAGAATATAAGACCACTACGATGTAGAGACGCATCCTTGCGTCTCCCGTCAGAACGAATAGTACCGGCTCGTCCGGCTTAAATAACATCAGCAACGATTGAGACGCAATTATGCGTCTCTACATCCCGCTTTTCCACTGATGGAAAAACCCAACAAAGTTCTCATCCTTGGTTCCGGCGCGCTCAAAATTGGCGAGGCCGGGGAGTTCGACTATTCCGGTTCGCAGGCCCTTAAGGCGCTGAAGGAGGAAGGCATCCGCACCATCCTCATCAACCCCAACATTGCCACCGTGCAGACGTCGGACAACATTGCCGACGACGTGTACTTCCTGCCCGTGACGCCCTACTTCGTGGAGGAGGTCATCAAAAAAGAGCAGCCCGACGGAATTCTGGTGGCCTTCGGCGGCCAGACGGCCCTGAACTGCGCCGTGGCCCTGTATCGCGCCGGGGTGTTTGAGAAGTACAACGTGCAGGTGCTGGGTACGCCCGTGCAGGCCATCATCGACACCGAGGACCGGGACATCTTCAAGGAGAAGCTCGACCAGATTGGCGTGCTTTCGGCCCGCAGCGTAGCCGTAACCAACATGGACGACGCGCTGGCGGCAGCCGAGAAAATCGGTTTCCCCATCATCGTGCGGGCGGCGTTTGCGCTGGGCGGCCTGGGCAGCGGCTTCGCTAACAACATGGACGAGCTGCGCGCTTTGGCCCAGAAATCCTTCACTACTTCCGACCAGATTCTGGTGGAGGAATCGCTGAAGGGCTGGAAGGAAGTGGAGTACGAAGTGGTGCGGGATGCCTACGACAACTGCATCACCGTCTGCAACATGGAAAACTTCGACCCCATCGGTATCCACACCGGGGAGAGCATCGTGGTGGCCCCGTCGCAGACCTTGAGCAACCGGGAATACCACAAGCTGCGCAGCATCGGCATCAAAACCATCCGCCACTTGGGCATCGTGGGCGAGTGCAACATTCAGTACGCGCTCGACCCCGTTTCGGAGGATTACCGCGTGATTGAGGTGAACGCGCGCCTGTCGCGCTCCTCGGCGCTGGCCTCCAAGGCCACGGGCTACCCGCTGGCGTTTGTGGCGGCCAAGCTGAGCCTAGGCTACTCGCTGGCCGAGCTGAAAAATAGCGTCACGCAGACCACCTCGGCCTTCTTCGAGCCGGCCCTCGACTACGTAGTAGTGAAGCTGCCGCGCTGGGATTTGGGCAAGTTTGCGGGCGTGAACCGGCAGATTGGCTCGGCCATGAAGAGCGTGGGCGAGGTCATGGCCATTGGCAAATCCTTCGAGGAAGCCATCCAGAAGGGCCTGCGCATGTTGGATACCGGTAAGCGCGGCTTCGTGGCCAACAAGCCCGAGCAGGTGGACAACGCCACCATCGACCAACTGCTGAGCGAGCCGAACGAGGAGCGCATCTTCGCCATCAACCTGGCCTTCGAAGCCGGCTACACCGTCCAGCAGGTCCACGACCTGACCAAGATTGACCTGTGGTTTTTGCAGCGCCTGCTCACCATTTTCGAGTTGGGCCAGCAGCTGGCGGCCAAGCGCGGGAACGGGCTGGACGCGCTGGAAACAAGTTTGCTGCGCGACGTGAAGAAGGCCGGTTTCTCGGACCAGCAGATTGCCGTGAAGGTGCTAGGCGAGGGCGACGTGAAAGCCGACGAGCTGCTGGTGCGCGCCCGCCGCAAGGCCCTGGGCGTGCTGCCCGTCATCAAGCAGATTGATACACTGGCGGCCGAATTTCCGGCCAAAACCAACTACCTCTACAGCACCTACCACGGCACCGAAAACGACCTAGCGCCCGAAACCGATAAGTCGGTGGTGGTGCTGGGCTCGGGCGTGTACCGCATCGGCTCGTCGGTGGAGTTCGACTGGTGCGGCGTGAATGCCGTGCAGACGGCCGCCGAGGAAGGCTACAAAACCATCATCATCAACTACAACCCCGAAACTGTTTCGACCGACTACGACGTGTCGGACCGGCTGTACTTCGAGGAGCTGAGCTTCGAGCGGGTGATGGACATTCTGGAGTTTGAGCAGCCTGAGGGCGTGATTCTGAGCACCGGCGGCCAGATTCCGAACAACCTCGCCACCCGCCTGGCCGACGCCAACGCGCCCATCCTGGGCACCGCGCCAGCCCGCATCGACGAGGCCGAAAACCGCCACAAGTTCTCCAGCATCATGGATGAGCTGGGCATTGCCCAGCCCCGCTGGAAAGAGCTGACTTCGCTCGACGCCATGTTTGAGTTCGTGAACGAAGTGGGCTACCCGGTGCTGATCCGGCCGAGCTACGTGCTGTCGGGGGCATCCATGAACGTGGTGTCCAACGCTTTCGAAATGGAAGCGTTTCTGAAAGCCGCCGTTGAAGTAAGCGCCGAATACCCGGTAGTAGTGTCGGAGTTTATGCAGGAGGCCAAGGAAATTGAGCTGGACGCGGTGGCCGACAAGGGCGAAATCGTGAGCTACGCCATTTCCGAGCACGTGGAGTTTGCCGGCGTGCACTCCGGCGACGCCACCATGTACTACCCGCCCCAGCGCGTGTACGTGGGCACGGTGCGCAAGCTCAAAATCATTGCCGAGAAGATTGCCCGGCGCTACGAAATCAGCGGGCCGTTCAACATTCAGTTCCTGGAGAAAAACCGCGAAATCCGGGTGATTGAGTGCAACATCCGCGCCTCGCGCTCCTTCCCGTTCGTGAGCAAGGTATCGGGCAACAACCTCATCAAAAAGGCCACCCAAGTGCTGCTGGGTAAGGACGTAGCGCGCGACGAGAGCGAGCGGGTGTACGATTTGCCCTTCGTGGGCGTGAAAGCCCCGCAGTTCTCCTTCACCCGCCTGCCCGGCGCCGACCCGGTGCTGCGCGTGGATATGGTGAGCACCGGCGAAGTCGGCTGCCTGGGCGATACCGCCGAGGAAGCCCTGCTGAAATCGATGCTGAGCGTGGGCTATAAGATTCCACAGAAAACGGTGCTGATTTCCGGCGGCCCCATCAAGTCGAAGGTGACGCTGCTTTCGGCCGCCGAGTTGCTGCTGGAGAAAGGCTACCAAATCTACGCCACCGAGGGCACGCACCTCTTCTTCACCGAAAACGACATCCCCAGCACGCTGCTCTTCTGGCCTAACGAGCCGCAGGAACCCAACGTGCTAACCTACCTGAAGGAGAAGAAAATCGACCTAGTCATCAACATCCCCAAAAACCTCTCGAAGGGCGAGCTGGACAACGACTACAAAATCCGCCGCACGGCCGTGGATTTCGGAGTTGGTTTGCTGACGAATGCCCGCCTAGCCAAAGCCTTTATCCAGGCCTTCTGCCGGCTGGAAATGAAGGATCTGAAGATTAAGAGCTGGAACGAGTATAAGGCGATGTAGAGACGCGTATTTGTGTCATACCCGTTGAATAATTAAAGCCCCATATCACTGGGGCTTTAATTATTCGACTTGACTCCCACTGTAGCATGAAGATGGCTCTCGCAATTTGTTTATTCTGTTGGGCTTTAATCACTCAACGTGCAGAATCACAAATCAATGCTGAGCTGAATGCTACGCAAAATAATATTGCGCTCAGCTTGGTTGGTAGATGGATAAACCATTCTCTTGCATTCAAGCAAAAGCACGAAGTGCTCAAGGGAAAAACTACTTATGCGGTAGTTCGAGCAGAGCTCAACCCATGTCTGGAAATGAAATTTAATAAAGACTATACGGCTGTCGTGTCTACTGCTGCTGAGTGCAATAATGCAGATTACAGGCCGGCCACAAGTTTTAATTGGAGAGTATCAGGAGGCCGATTAATTATTGGATATAAAAACACAGATGAAGAAAAGGCTGGAGTGCTACCAACTGGTAAATATGCTATAAGGGCTACACCAGGAAGGCTTTCCAGATTAACAAAAGCGTTGGTATTGACTGATGAGAAGGGTATTCAGTTCTTTTTAACACGCAGTCAAGAATAGTAATACAGCAATAGCAGTGTCAGGAAACACCGGCTAGCTAAGTAAAGCGGTAGAGATGCTTCGGCAAGCTCAGCATGACGTTCTAACACACCACAATCCATGAAAAACTTCACTTCCTTCGCCGATGCGGGCGACTACAAAGCTCTGTTGCAGCAAGCCCTGGAAATCAAGGCTAACCCGTACGGTTACCAGCACGTCGGGCGCAACAAAACCGTTGGGCTCATCTTCTTCAACCCCAGTCTGCGCACCCGGCTCAGCTCGGTGAAGGCGGCCTACAACCTCGGCGCGCAGGCCTGGGTGCTCAACGCCGGGGCCGACTCCTGGACCCTAGAAATGGCCGACGGCGCGGTGATGAACGGCGGCACCCAGGAGCACATCAAGGACGCCATTGCCGTGATGAGCCAGTACTGCGACGTGCTGGGCGTGCGCACTTTCCCAACGCTGAAAGACCGGGAGGCCGACTACAGCGAGGAAGTTTTCCGGAAAATTATGCAGTACGCCACGGTGCCCGTCATCAGTCTGGAAAGCGCCACGCTGCACCCGCTGCAGAGCTTCGCCGACCTGATTACGGTGGCCGAAACCAAGCAGAAGGAGCGCGTGAAAGTGGTGCTCACCTGGGCCCCGCATGTGCGCGCCCTGCCCCAGTGCGTGCCCAACTCGTTCTGCGACTGGTTTTCGGAAATTGACTGGGTGGATTTCGTCATCACCCACCCCGAGGGCTACGAACTGGACCCGAAGTTCACGAAAGGCGCCCGCATCGAGTACGACCAGAAGAAGGCTCTGGAAGGTGCCGACTACGTGCAGGCCAAGAACTGGAGCAGCTACCAGCAGTACGGCCAGGTGCTCCAGAACGACCCCGCCTGGATGCTCACCCCTGCCCACATGGCCCTGACCGACGACGCCAAATTCCTGCACTGCCTGCCCGTGCGTCGCAACGTGGAAGTGTCCGACGCCGTGCTCGATGCGCCCGGCTCGCTCATCATCCAGGAAGCCGGCAACCGCACCATTTCCATGCAAACGGTGCTGCACGAGCTGCTGAAGTAGGCTGCGTAACAGAAGTGAATTTTACATAGATTTTTATGTATATTAACAGGCTGGGTGGTTTCTGCCAGCCTGTGCTTCACTTAACCGCTTAGCCATGAAAATGCCAGCTGTCTGCGCCCTGTTTCTATTTCTAGCCGGGGCTGCCTCCGCGCAAACGGTTCCTCCGCCTCCGGGCACACCCGCCACGCCGGTTCTCACAGACTCAGTGCGCAAGCCAACACCGCCCGATGCTAGCCAGCAGCAGGGAACCATGGCTTCGCCGGCCACCACCGAGCCGCAACCGACCAAAGTGAAGGAGAAGCGCAAGCGGACTCGGCTGCGTACCAACCCCAATTTTCCGGACTAGGTAGCTTGACTTGCAGCCACCTGAAAGGGCGGGCTACTCTGCGGAGCAGTCCACCCTTTTTTAGTTGTTTAACTGGCTAAGTTTTGCTGCCTGAATCGGCATCAAACCAGTGGTGATGGGCTATTGCTGAACTGGATCTGGTAGTTTTTTTCTCGGGCCGTATTTCGCGCAGAATGTTGCCTGAATGGCTTTTCGGCGGCATTTGGAGTAAAGGTGAGCCAGTGGTCCTAGTGGCAATGTGGAGCCCATGCAGAACCATGAGTGGCAAAGTTGCGTTAGAGGCTATTCAAAAGACAGCCAAGCGGTTGACTTAAGTAGTTCACCTTCAACTTGATTTACATGAAAAAGCTACTTGCTATTGCCGCCGTGCTCGTAACTGGTATGTCTGCCGCCAACGCCCAGACCACCAACACCACCACTACGACCACGATGCCGACCCAACAGAGCACGACCACCACGGTACCGGATCCGGCGAATGGAACCATCAATTCTACGACCACTACGGTGCCGGCTACCACCACCACCGTTGAAACGCAGTCCAGCACCAGCGTAAGCCCATCGACTACCACCATCCCGGCTGATGCCAAGGTAAAAGACAAGAAGAAGAAGCGGAAAGTGAAAACCGATTCCAACTAAGCAGACCGGATAATTTCCGCGTTCTTGCCTGAGCCCGGCTGCATTTAGTGCGGCCGGGCTTTCTTTTTGTTTGCTGGTGGCCGCTGCCGTTCGCACCTTTAGCCAGCCCAAACCGGCCCTTATGAACGACCCGGAAATCCGCGCCCTGCTGTACCCGCTGCTGCTGGGTGGCGTGTACATTGACGAACTGCCCACCGGCACCACCCGCGCCGACGTAGTGCACATCACGCCGGACTTTCTGCATGGCTACGAGGTGAAAGGCGACGCCGACACGTTGCAGCGCGTGCCCAATCAGCTGCGCTGCTACGCTGAGGTGTATGATTTCGTGACGTTTGTGGTGACAGAAAAGCACCTGCCCAAGCTGCTGCCGCTGCTGCCCGACTGGGTAGGCATATTGGTGGCAACAGGGGAGGAACTGCGCCCGCACCGCGCCGCCCGCTACAATGCCACCGTGGAGCCCGCGCCGCTGGCCAGCCTGCTGCTGCTGGAAGAGGTGAAGCAGTTTCTGCTGGCCCGCGGCCTGCACGGCGTGAGCAGCCTGCGCCGGGCGGAGGTGCTGCATTTTCTGCGCACCACGCAGCTGGTGCCGCTTTCCAGCCTCGCCCAATATGTGCGCGAGCGGCTGATGGCGCGCCTGCCCGAGCGCATGGCCGCCCGCGCCGAACGCAAAGAGGAACGGCAGCGGCTGGCCGGCCTGCGCAAGCGTCGCCAAGCCCGCAAAGCCGCCCGCAAGAAAGCCCGGCCCGCGCCGGCGGCCACCAAACCTGCCAAAAAGACGCCCAAGGCCAAGTAATTAGACAGCAGTATTGAGTAGGTAGACGCTCATCCGGTTGCTGTCAGACGGCCGATGAAGGAAAATCTACCAGCTCAGCACTTATTTCTTAGCACTCAAAGGCTGAGCGTGAGCTGCTTGCCGATGAAATCTTCCGGCGTTTCGAGGTTGGACAGCGAAACCCCCAGCAGCCGCACGCCCTTGGGCAGCGGCAGGCAGCTCTGCACCAGATCCTGGCTGATCTGAGCCAGAGCGGCCATACTGGCCAGCGGGGCCGGCAGCGTGCGGCTGCGCGTAATCTGCTGGAAGTCGGCGTACTTGACTTTGAGTGTGAGCGTGCGGCCCAGTAGCCCGGTGCGCTGGCAGTAGTCCCAGACCGAATCGAGGCAGGGCTGCAGGCCTTCGCGCAGTTCTGCCGGCGTGTGCAGGTCTTCGGCGAAGGTGGTTTCGGAGCCTACCGACTTGCGCACCCGGTCGGGCACGACGGGGCGGTGGTCCTGAGCGCGGGCGATGAGGTAGTAGTGCCCACCGGCCTTGCCGAAGTGCTGGCGCAGAAACGCCTCCGACTGCTGCCTAAGGTCCAGCCCGCTGAAGATGCCCAACTGGTTCAGCCGCGCCGCCGTAGCCGGCCCGATGCCGTGAAACTCGCCCACCCGCAGCTGCGCCACAAACGCCAGCCCCTGTTCGGGCCGAATCACGAACTGGCCGTTGGGCTTGCGGTGGTCGGAGGCCAGCTTCGCCAGAAACTTGTTGTAGCTGATGCCGGCTGAGGCCGTCAGTTGGGTCTGGCGCAGGATTTCGGCCCGGATTTCCCGTGCTACCTGGGTGGCCAGCGCAATGCCTTTCAGGTTCTCGGTGACGTCGAGGTAGGCTTCATCCAAAGAAAGCGGCTCGATGAGGGGCGTATACTCGGCAAAAATGGCCCGGATCTGCCGCGACACTTCCTTGTACACCTCGAAGCGCGGCTTTACGAACACCAGCTCGGGGCACTTGCGCAGCGCCGTGCTGGAGGGCATGGCCGAGCGCACCCCAAACTGCCGGGCCTCGTAGCTGGCTGCCGCCACCACGCCCCGGGCCCGCGAGCCACCCACGGCCACGGGCTTGCCGCGCAGTGCCGGGTTGTCGCGCTGCTCCACGGAAGCGTAAAACGCGTCCATGTCGAGGTGGATGATTTTGCGGGTTTCGGACGAAGTGTCCACGGTGATACCTTACGGTTTGGTCTTGAAGTACATGGTGCCCGGTCGTAGCTGCTGCAACGGCTCCAGCTTCATGGCACGGCGGCGCTTATCCAGCCCAAAAAACTCCGCAGTCGGCAGCAACGAGTCTACGGTTTCGCCGGACGGGCGCACCACCCGGGCCGACTGCGTGCCGTACTGCTGCCGCTGCCCTTGGTTGAGCAACGCCCGGTCGAGGTAAGTGGCGTAATCGGAGGGCGGCAGCCTTTTAGCTTTGTAAAGAGCCGCTACGCGAGCCAAATACCGCACCTGTACAGAATCCGGAGCATGCTGAAGCAACAGAAAAGCAGTTCTGGCCGCTTCGGCACCGGCCTGAGTTACTGCGGGCCAGCCGTGGCGGCGCTCCAGCTGCTGTAAGGCCGCCAGCCGCGCAGCATCCTGCCGCAGCAGCCAGCGGTTGGCCGTATCCGCCGCAGTAGATGCAAACCCATGTTGCCGGAACACTGCAAAAATGACCTGGCGGTCCTGCCAGTCAGCGGCGCTAAGCGAGTCGAGCGTGGCCGCAAGAACGGGGGACGCCAAACGGGCTACGTGTCGGGCCGGCCTAGCGCAGGCCGCCAGCAGCAGAAGTATAGCAAGCAAGCGGGTGGTCATGGGAGAACATAAAAATCGGCTTAATTTATCTGATCCAGCGGCCAACCGTAACAGCGGCTGATTGGGCGTATCAGTCCTGCACGGGTTCCAGGGGCACTGCTTCCGCCGCCACGGCCGGCTTGGGCTTGCGGCTCACCAGAAACACGCCCCCAAAAATCAGCAGCGCCTGCCAGGCCCGGTCCCAGGTCAGCACGTCTTTGCCCAAACTCACGGCGATGAGCACCGCTAGGGCCGGCTGCAGGTAGATATAGGCGCCCAGCAGGGCGGGGGAGGCGTATTTCAGGGCCCAGTTGTTGAGCAGGTAGGCCAGAATTGTGAGGCAAACCACCATGTAGGCAATGGCGGCCCAGATGCTGGCCGGGAAGCTGGCGTAGTCAGGCTGCTGCACCTGCTGCCAGCCGGCCGGCACCGCCAGAAACGCGCCCACCAGAAAGATGCGCGCCAGCACCGTGAACGGGTGATACTTGCGCATGAGCGGCATCACCAGCACCAGATACACCCCGAAGGCGGTGGCGTTGAGCAGGATGTAGATGTTGCCCAACAGCCCGTCCTGCCCGCCTGCCGCCACCGGGCCTTTGCTCAGGATGATGCTGGCCGCGCCGGCACCCGCCAGCGCAATGCCCGCCAGTCGGGGCAGCGTCAGCCGCTCGCCCAGCAGCACCGCCGAGGCCAGCACCGTCACGACCGGCGCAATGGTCTGGATGAGCGAGGCGTTAATGGGCGAGGTCAGGTTCAGGCCCGAGAAGAACAGCAGCTGATTCAGCCCGATGCCCAGGATGCCGCACGCCACGGCCCGCAGCTGGTCGGCGCGGCCTTGGATTCGGTCCTGCGGCGCCACCAGCCGGCTCAGGATGCCGAAAAACACCGTCGCGCCCACCACGCGCAGCAGCACCAGCCCAAACGGCCCCATGTACTGCGGCATCACATCCTTGGAAATACTGTAGTTGGCGGCGTAGATCAGCGCCACCACAAAGAGGGCCGAGTGGACCTTGACGGAATTTTTCATTGTAGACGAAGGTAGTAGCGCGAACTTTGTGGTTCGTGTATTTTGTGGTTCGCGTACAGCGAGTCCCCGGAGCAGTCGTTTCTGCCCAACATCCGGCGCCACCTGAAGTTTGCGCCCTATTCCCGCTCCTATGTCCACCGGTTCCCTTTTCGATTCTGACCCCACGCCGGCCTTTATCCCGCCGGCCGCGGCCAACGCGCCGCTGGCCGAGCGCCGCCGCCCCCGTACGCTTGAGGAATATGCCGGGCAGCAGCACCTCATCGGGCCCGAGGGCGTGCTACGCCGCTACCTCAGCGCCGGCCGCCTGCCCAGCCTGATTTTGTGGGGTCCGCCCGGCGTAGGCAAAACCACCTTGGCCAACCTGCTGGCGCAGGAGCTGGGCAAGCCGTTTGCCTCACTCAGCGCCGTGAATGCCGGCGTGAAAGACGTGCGCGAGGTGATAGAGCGCGCCCGCAAGCAGCGCGGCACGGTGCTGTTTATTGATGAAATCCACCGCTTCAGCAAAAGCCAGCAGGACGCCCTGCTGGGCGCCGTGGAGCAGGGCATCGTCACGCTTATCGGGGCTACCACCGAAAACCCTTCGTTTGAGGTGATTCCGGCCGTGCTGAGCCGGGCCCAGGTGTACGTGCTGGAGCCGCTGAGCAAGGAAGTGCTGACCGAGCTGGTCGACAAGGCCCTGGCCGAAGACGCGCAGCTGCAGCAGCGCAAGGTGCGCATGCAGGAGTACGGCGCGCTGCTCACCATTTCGGGCGGCGATGCGCGCAAGCTGCTCAACCTGCTGGAAATTGTGGTGGAAGCCAGCCGCCCCGACCCCAAAACCGGCGAGGTCATCATCACCGACGAAGGCGTGCAGCAGCTGGCCCAGCAGCACCTCGCCCGCTACGACAAAAGCGGCGAAATGCACTACGACGTCATTTCGGCCTTCATCAAGAGCATCCGCGGCTCCGACCCCAACGCCGCGCTCTACTACCTGGCCGTGATGCTGGAGGGCGGCGAGGATGCCAAGTTCATTGCCCGCCGCCTGCTCATCCTGGCTTCCGAAGACGTGGGCCTGGCCAACCCCAACGCCCTGATTCTGGCCCAGAGCTGCTTCCAGGCCATTGCCGTGATTGGCATGCCCGAGGGCGACATTATTCTGGGCCAGACCGTGGTGTATCTCGCTACCTCGCCCAAGAGCAACGCCAGCTACAAGGCCATCCGGGAGGCGCGGGCACTGGTGCGGCAGCAAGGCGTGCAGCCGGTGCCCATTCCGCTGCGCAACGCCCCCACCAAGCTCATGAAAGACCTCGGCTACGGCGGCCAGTACCAGTATTCGCACGACTACCCCGGCAATTTTGCCTACCAGGAGTTTCTGCCCGAGGCCCTCAGCGGCACCGTGTTCTACCACCCCGGCCACAACCCCGCCGAAGCCAAAGCCCAGGAGCGCCTGCGCCAGCTCTGGGGCGAGAAGTACGGCTATTAATCACAGATTTTGCAGATTTTTCGCTGATTACACAGATTGCAGGATCGATATAGAACAGCCATAGTCTGGCGGCTTTTACATCAATCTTACATCTGCGTAATCAGCGAAAAATCTGCAAAATCTGTGATTTAAAAGCCACCAATTCAAGCCACACAGGCAGCCGAATCAATATCTTGCCGTCTGGTTGTTATACCGAAAGTAAAACGCTGTGTGCGCCGTCTGCATCTGCGTAATCAGCGAAAAATCTGCAAAATCTGTGATTCATGAGACAATTCTTTAAGTACGTGCTGGCCACGCTCACGGGCCTGTTCGTGTTCGGGGTGCTGGGCTTTGTGCTGCTGATTGGCTTCGTGGCCGCGCTGGCCTCGTCCGACACCGAAGCAACCGTGGCCAGCGACTCGGTGCTGGAGCTCAAGCTCGACAAGCCGATTGCCGAGCGCGAAAGCCGCACCTCGTTCGGCTCCATCGTCAGCTCCCAGGCCGATAACATCGGCCTCGACAACCTGAAGGCCACCCTGCGCCGCGCCAAAAACGACTCCGACATCAAGGGCATCTTCCTGAATGTAGAGCTGGTGCAGGCCGGCATGGCTTCGCTGGAAGAAGTGCGCGACGCGCTGCTGGACTTCAAGAAGTCGGGCAAGTTTGTGGTGGCCTACGCCGATGCGCAGTCGGAGAAGAGCTACTACCTCACGTCTGTGGCCGACCGCATCTACCTCAATCCGCAGGGCACGCTGGAGTTCAACGGCCTCAGCTCCGAGACGATGTACTACAAAAACCTGTTCGAAAAGGCCGGCATTCAGCCTCAGATCTTCCGGGTAGGCTCGTTTAAGAGCGCCGTGGAGCCGTTTTTCCGCGAAAACATGTCGGATTCGGCCCGCTTGCAGACGTCGTCGTTCCTGAACTCCATCAACGACTTCATGCTGGGCCACATTGCCACGGCCCGCAAAATCGCGCCCCAGCGCCTGAAAACGATCAGTGACTCGATGCTGGTGCACAACGCCGACGACGCCAAGCGCCTCGGCCTCGTCACCAACCTCGGCTACTACGACCAGGCCCTAGACTACATGAAAGGCAAGCTGGGCGTGGAGAAAGACGAGAAGCTGAGCCTCGTAAGCCTCACCGACTACAGCAAAGCCGACGACGAGGAAAGCAGCAGCGGCAGCAGTCGGATTGCCGTTATCTACGCCGAGGGCGACATCGTGACCGGCAAGGGCGGCAGCAGCAGCATCGGTAGCACCCGCTTCGCCGAGGCCATCCGCAAAGCCCGCCTCGACGACAAGGTGAAAGCCGTGGTGCTGCGCGTGAACTCGCCCGGCGGCTCGTCGCTGGCTTCCGACATCATCTACCGCGAAGTGCTGCTCACTAAAAAGGTGAAGCCGATTATCTGCTCGATGTCGGACGTGGCGGCTTCGGGCGGCTACTTCATTGCCATGGGCTGCGACACCATTGTGGCCCACCCGAACACCATCACCGGCAGCATCGGCGTATTCGGCGTGCTGCCCAACATCCAACCCCTGCTGCGCGACAAGCTGGGTGTGACGACGGACCGTGTGACAACGGGTAAATTCTCGGACTTCCCCACCATCACGCGCCCACTCACGCCCTTCGAGCAGAGCCAGTTCCAGAATGAAATCAACCGCATCTACGCCGACTTCACCACCAAAGCTGCTGCTGGCCGCAACATGCCGGTGGAGCGTCTGCGTGGTTACGCTTCCGGCCGCGTGTGGTCAGGCTCCGAAGCTAAGGCCCGCGGCCTCGTAGACGTGCTGGGCTCCATGGACGACGCGCTGCGCATTGCGGCCCGCCGCGCCAAGCTCAAGGAAGGCGACTACACGCTGCAGGCCCTGCCGCGCCAGAAGTCGTTCATGGAAAACATCTTCAGCGGCCTCAACGAGGAAGTGCGCATGAGTTTGGTGAAGCAGGAAATGGGCCCGTTGTTCCCGGTGTATGAGCAGTACAAGAAGCTCGCGGAAATGAAAGGCGCCCAAGCCCGCATGCCGTTTGAGCTGAATATCCAGTAACCCCGTTGACCGTCATGCAGAGGCGCAGCCGAAGCATCTCGCGTGCTGATGTTGTGGTACTAACCCTGCGTCAGCACGCGAGATGCTTCGGCTACGCCTCTGCATGACGGTCTTTTTATATCTCCAATTACATGCAACACCTTCACGAAGCCGCCAACCATATCCGCCCGCTGCTGCAGGGCTTTGCGCCCGAATTCGGTATCATCCTCGGGACCGGGCTGGGTGCGCTGGTCAAGGACCTGACCATTCACCACACCATTCCGTACGCCAGCATCCCGAACTTCCCGGTTTCGACGGTGGAAAGCCACTCCGGCAACCTGCTGGCCGCCGAGCTGGGCGGCCGTAAGGTGCTGGTGATGCAGGGCCGCTTTCACTTCTACGAAGGCTACACCATGGAGCAGGTGGTGCTGCCCGTGCGCGTGATGAAGCTGCTGGGCATCCGGAAGCTGTTCGTGAGCAACGCCGCCGGCGGCCTGCACCCCGACATGAACTACTCGGACCTCATGCTCATCGACGACCACATCAACCTGCAGCCCAGCAACCCGCTCATCGGCCGGAACCTCGACGAGCTGGGTGCCCGCTTCCCCGATATGCTGGAGCCCTACGATGCCCGCCTGCTACGCCAGGCTGAGGAAGCGGCCCGCAGCCTCGGCTTCGCCGACAAAGTGCGGCGCGGCGTGTACGTGAGCGTGCCCGGCCCCATGCTGGAAACGCCCGCCGAGTACCGCTACCTGCGCACCATCGGGGCCGACGCGGTGGGCATGAGCACCGTGCCCGAGGTCATTGCGGCCGTGCACATGGGCCTGCCGGTGCTGGCTGTCAGCGTCATCACCGACCTGTGCTCGCCGGGCAAGCTCAAGCGGGTGGAAATAGCCGACATCCTGCGTGTGGCCGCCGCCGCCGAGCCCCGCCTCACGGCGCTGCTGCAGGCCGTCATCGCGCAGCAGGACTAACGCGCATGAAGCATAGGCTTCAGCCTGTGCCCGCTGGCGCCCGGAACTGTTTCAACGCCAATAAAAAAACGGCCGCTGCATCATGCAACGGCCGTTTTGTTTGGTAAAGGCTTCGGCTCACCTACGGAATAATAATCTGCTTCCGGTCGTAGCTGAGCACCGTGAACACGCCCACGCCGCCCTCCACCGTGCTTTTGATGGCCGAGGGCTGCGCAAACGGGTTGCCGTTAGCATTGCGCGCATCGTTCACCGACTGCCGGAACAGGAAGTACGGCCGGTCGAAGTGGTAAAGCGTGACCAGCAGCGTGTCGCCGGGGTCGAAGCGGTAGCTGGTGCCGAGGGTGTACGTTTTGCCGTCGTTGAGACGGTCTTCCACGTCGTAGTCGATTTCCGGCTCCCGGGAAATACTGTCGCGGTGAATCTGCAGGCGGTAGTAGTCGCCCAGGCCGGCCGGGTCGCGGAAGTTGGTGAGGACGTAGGCTTCGCGGCGGTCGGGCGGCAGGTCGTTGAACTTGTACTCCAGCGAGTCGATGGGCACACGCGTGGGCACGGTGGCCGTGCCGGTGAGGCGGCGGCCCTTGGTGTCGACCACTTCCAGGCTGAACACGTCGCCGGGGCGGGCGGTCAGTGGCCGCCGGCCGCTGTGGGTGTAGGCCTTACCAGTCTCGGGGTCGATGCCCGGTAGAAAGCGCAGGGTCTCCACCTGCCCGTTGGGCAACGTGAGGCGCACCGTCACGTCGGTGAGTAGCACCGGGTCGGGGCTGGCCAGGTAGGGCACGGTTTCCGTCACGGTGAGGCGCGGAATCCGGCCGTCTTCGAGGTAGCACTCGGCCACCAACTGGGCCGGAATGGCGGGCAGCTCCACATCGATATCTTTCTGCAGGTCGCAGGAGGCTGTGAGCCCGGCCAGCGCCATCAAACCGGCGGCGGCGCGTAAAGCGGATAAGCGGTTCATAATGCCAAGCATAAACGAAGAGCGAAGAAGAACAGGAGCGAGCAGCAGCTAAGAAGCAAATCAGCCCAAACCGAACCGACCACAGAATCCGTGAAATCCGAAAAATCCGGTTAAATCCGTGATTAGAATTTAAAGTTGTAGGTGACGGCCGGAATGGCCGGGAACAGGGATACCTGCCGCGCCCGGTAGCTGGTCACGGGCGTATCCTCGCCGCCGGCCCGCACCTGGTCGAAGTACACGAAGTAGGGGTTGCGGCGGTTGTAGGCGTTGTATACGCTGAAGGTCAGGTCGGATTCCGGCACCCAACGGTTGGGCTTCAGCTTCCAGACCACTCCCAAATCCAGGCGGTTGTAGGGCGCGAGGCGGTAGGTGTTGCGGTCGGGGTACACGGGCACCGCCGACAGGTCGCCGCCGAAGATGTCCTGCACGGCGAAGCGGGCGGCGGGCAGGGTGGTGGCGTTGCCGGTGGTGTACACAAACGAGCCCGTGAGGTTGAGGCGCTCCGTGAGCTGGTGCAGCACCACCACCGTCAGGTTGTGGCGCCGGTCGTAGCTAGGGAAGAACACGCGGCCCTCGTTGATGCCGGAGGTGCCGCGCTGGGGCAGAAACTGGCGCTTGCTCCAGCTCAGCGTATAGCCGATCCAGCCGGTGGTGCGGCCGGTTTTCTTTTCCAGATACAGCTCGTTGCCGTAGGCCCAGCCTTTGCCGAACAGAAACTCCGAGTCCAGGTCGGGGTTCACGAACAGCTGGGCGCCGTCCTTGAAATCCACCTGGTTCTGCGCCCACTTGTAGTATACTTCGTTGGTGAGCAGGTACTTGCCGCTGCCAAGCAGGAAGCTCACGCCGCCGGCCACCTGCTGGGCCCGCTGCGGCTTCACCGACTGCCGTGACGGGTACCAGATATCCGTCGGCAGCGTAGCGCCGGAGTTCGTGACGAGGTGCACGTACTGGTACATCAGGGCGTAGCTGGCCTTGAGCGAGGTTTTGGGCGTGAGCGAGTAACGGGCCGATCCACGCGGTTCCAGCCCACCGTAGCTATTCGAGCCGCTCTGGAAACCGCTCAGGCGCAGGCCGTATTCCAGCTGCAGCTTGTCGGTAGCCTTGAAGTTGTCGGAGGCGTAGATGCCGCCTTCCAGGCCGCGGTAGGCCACGTCGGAGCCGATGCTCAGGCGCCCATCCGAAGAGCCGGCCTGCAGGCGGCCCACCCCGAAGCGGTGGTTGATGAGCTGGGCCCCGAACTTGAAAGCGTGCCGGTCGTTGGGCGTGTAGTCGAGGTCGGAGCGCAGGGCTAGGTCCCGGATGTCGGAGGCTAGGTTGAAGCTGAACTGGTCGAGCTTGTTGGTGACGTCGTACTTGTAGTTGGTGTAGGAGGCCGTGGTGTTCAGAAACAGGCGCTTGTTGAACACGTGGCTCCAGCGGGCCGCGCCCAGCGTGTTGCCCCAGCTGAAATTGAAGTCGAAGCCGCCCTGCGAGCCGAACCCGAAGACGTCGCGCCCCAGGTAGCCGCTCAGAAACACCTGGTCTTTCTCGCCGAGCTTGTAGTTGCCTTTGGCGTTGAAATCGTAGAAATAGTAGTCGGGAATGGGGTTATAGTCGGGGTTGCTTTCGCTGGCTTTGTTGATCTGGCGCGTAAACACGTCGAAGTAAGTGCGCCGCCCCGAGAGCAGAAACGAGCCCTTGTCTTTCACAATCGGGCCTTCCACGGTCAAACGGGACGAAATCAGGCCGATGCCGCCGCTGGTGACCACCTTCTGGTTGTTGCCCTCGCGCATCTTCACGTCAATCACCGACGAGAGGCGCCCGCCGTACTGCGCCGGGAAGCCGCCCTTGTACAGGTCCACGCTCTGCACGGCATCGGGGTTGAACACCGAAAACAGCCCGAACAGGTGAGCCGGGTTGTACACCACGGCATCATCCACGAGCACCAGGTTCTGGTCGGAGGAGCCGCCGCGCACAAACAGGCCCGAGGTGCCCTCGCCGCCGTTCTGCACGCCGGGCTTGAGCTGCAGCGTTTTCAGCAAATCCACTTCCCCGAACAAAGCGGGCAGCAGCTTGGCCTCGGCGGCCGTGAGGCGCTCCACGCTCATCTGGGTGGTTTGCAGCTTCTGCTCCAGCGTGCCCGAGCCTTCCACCACCACCTCGCCCAGCGTGTTGCTGCTCTCAGCCAGCGCAAACGACAGCCGCTGGGCTCGGGTCAGGTTCAGGTCGCGGGTCTGGCTCTGGTAGCCGATAAAGGAGATGACCAGCTGGTGCCGGCCGGCGGGCAGCAGAAACGAGTAGAAGCCTGTGGAGTCGGCGGTGGCGCCGGTAGCCAGGGCCGGCACCGCTACTGAGGCGCCGGGCAGCGCGCCGCGGCTAGCGTCGCGGATGTAGCCGCTAAGCCGATACCGCTCCTGGGCCTGCGCCGCAGAACTGCCCGCTACACTCCACAACAGTAGTATTCCAATCAAATACGAAAAGTAGCGCATATGTACGAAGCAGGACGGAGACAGCAAAGGTACGCGCCCCGCACTGCCCAACATCGGGCCGGACCAGATGGTTTGTTACCTGGACCGGCCTCTTGGAGGAGGCGTCTAGCTCAGGAAAGGTTGTACGGCCTGCGTCAGCTGCCCGGCCGGTACGGCCCCGGCCTGCCGCCACACCGGCTGCCCCTTATGAAACAGTATCAGCGTGGGGATGCTCTGCACCCGAAACTGCTGGGCGGCGGCGGGGTTGCGGTCCACGTCAATCTTGATGACTTTGAGCTTGCCCTGGTGCTGCTGCGCCACCTGCTCCAGCACGGGGGCCATGGTTTTGCACGGGCCGCACCAGTCGGCGTAGAAGTCTACCAGCACGGGCATGCCGGGGCTGTTGATAAGCTCGGAGAAAGATTTCTTAGGCATGATGAAAAGTCGGAAAGTGAAAGAGACAAGCGGCAACAGCTGCCAACGCCCTGATACGTAATCCGGCGTTTGGTGTCACACAACAAGCAATAAAAAAAGCCCGCAACCGAAGCTGCGGGCCTATGCTGGTAAAGCCTTAGCGGGCTGTTACGGCTTCTTTTGCTCGATTACAGATACGTCGTTGGCAGTTTCGGGCAGTGAGAACTTGCCGCCCACCACTTTCTTGCCACTCACCTGGCACTCCCAGCTGTAGCGGCCAGGCAGGGCACGTGCTGCTTCGCCGGTTTCAGTCTTGAAATAGTCGGGCTCCGAGGGCTCCGACGGGAAAACCACGTCGACGCCGTTCTGGCCACCAGTGACCTGCTTCACCAGGATGTACTCTTTGCCGGTGGTCTGATTGGTTACCACAAACTTAGCAGTGTAGCCTCCCAGTTGGCCAAATTTGTCCATTACCCCCAGCTTAAGGTAGGGGTCCGTGGAAACCATCCAGGTCTGAGCTTTTGCTTCGGAAGGAGCCAGGCACCACAGAGCCACCAACAGGCCCGCCCCCCGCAGCAGCGACGACAGATGATGGAAAGGAGAGGAAGTAGAAATGCGCATGGGCAACAAGGTAGAAGTGAAGTGTATCGAAGGAAGATGCCAAAAGGGAAAAAAATGAGAATACAGCCTTCTGACTATCTGTATCCCAACCAAATATAGAAGTATTTCGACACGCGCTGCATGACCAAATTTTATTTTTTACAGTTTTTTTATCTCTGCTGTCTTCGGAAACCGGTCCTGGTTTTTGGCGGTTTCACAGCTGTCTATGTCCCGTCGTCGTCGCCAAATTGCTCCCCTTCCGTTGCCAAGCCCGCATGCTGAGTCTGCTGAAACCCGCTGCGGGCTTTGCGAGCGGGAAGTGCAGCATACCTCGCGGCATCATCTGGTACCCCGCGAAGAAGGAGGCCGCCACGGCCCCACGGTGCCGCTCTGCCAGCCGTGCCACAGCACCGTGCACCTGCTGCTCGACAACCGCGAGTTGGCCCGCCGCTACTGCACCGTGGAACTGCTGCGGTCGGCCGAGGAGCTGCAGAAATACCTGCACTGGGTGCGCCGCAGCAAAGTAGAGCGCATCCGCAACCGGCGGGGGAAAAGATGACTTTTGGTGATGAAGTGATGGAGTGATGAGGGGATGAAGTAATGGGGTGATGAGGGGATGAAGTAATGGGGTGATAAGGAAGAACGTCATTCCGAGCATGCGAGGAATGACGTTCTTCCTCATCACCTATTCACCTCATCACCCCATCACCTCTTTGCAGCTCCGATACTTCGTTCCGTTTCAGCAGTTGCGGCAGCAGCCGACCATTGTAGTGGACAGCACCGGGCTGGGGGCGGCCCTCACGCTGGCGCACTGGCGCGGCGCGGCCACCCCCGAGCCTCTGCGCGACGATACCAGCGCCGGCTCGGTGCTGCGGGCCCTGCGCCAGACCCACACGCCCGGGCTGGCCGCCGCCGCCGTCACGGCCAATCATTTTGACGTGGATGGCTTTGTGGGCGTCTGGGCGCTGCTGAACCCGGAGCTGGCGCTGCAGCACGAGGCGCTGCTGCGTCTGGTGGCCACGCTGGGCGATTTTCGGGAGCTGGACTGGCAGCACCCGCAGGCGCACCACGCCTTGCAGTTGGTGTGCTGGCTGAATGCCGAGGAGAAAGCCCGGTTCTATGAGCCGTTTGGCGCCCCGGCCCGCCGCCGCCGCGAAGACGAGGCTTCGGCGGAGAAGTTTGCGTGGTTTCTGCCCCGTTTCGCGGCCGTGCTGCACAACCCGGCCCCGTACCGGGCCATTTGGGAGCAGGAATACAGCCGGGTGCTGCAGGCCGTGGCCGTGCTGCACAGCGCCGCCACCACCGTGCGCCGCTACCCACAAATCGGTCTGACGGTGGTGCGCACGCCAGAGCCGCTGCCGTACTACGCCTTGTTCAGCGCCAGCCGCGGCACCGATATGGTGCTGAGCCTCTACGACGGCCAGCGCTACGAATTCGAGTACAAGTACACCACCTGGATCGACCTGGAGAGCCGCCCGACGCTGCCGCGCCTGCCCCTGGATGCCCTGGCGGCCCGCCTCAATGCGCTGGAAGCCACCCCGCGCCGCTGGACCCATGACGGCATCACCGACACCGGCCCGCTGCTGCGCCTGAGCGGCAAAGGCCTCACCAAGCCCCAACGCTACGCCGACCCCGACCAGCGCCCGCTATACACTTCGTCTGTTCCTGCCGAAGAGCTGGAGCAGGAAGTAGTACGGTTTTTCGAGGCCGGCTATGGTGGTATCGCGCCCCGGCGATACTGGAGCTGGGCGGAAATAAGGGCCGTTTCGGCCTAGCCGTATATCGGTATAAAATGGCCACACCAGGCAGCAGGATGGTCATCCTGCTGCCTGGTGTGGCCATTTTGCTGCTACTGATGTGGTTGGACACCAGCTTGGTGTACCCCGTCGGGTGCCGGCTGGCTGGTGGGTTATTTACGGTTTTTCGCCAAGTAGTCCGACGTGGATTTCAACAATGCTTTTTGGGCATCGGTAAGAGCGTGCGCGGCGCTGATGCGTGCATAATAGCGCTCCATTTCTTTGTTTACTGTGCGCAGGCTCGCTTGCACGTCTTCCTTCAACTTTTTGGAGTTGGTAGGTGAGCTTTGGACGGCAGCGGTGCTAAGGCTGCGAAAGTTATTGACGGCCTTGGCCAGTTGCTCGCCCGCCACCAGTTTGTCACTCAGTGCCGCATCCCTGACGAGCTGGGTAGCGGCAGTCTGGTCGAAGGTGTGGGTGGCTAGCTGCGCGGTAAGGCCCGTGAGGGAGAAGGGGGGCGGCATGGCCGGTGGGGAGGCCAAATCAAAGCCCAACAAGCTAGTGGTCAGTGAAGAAAGGGTGTCGCTGTATGCGGTAAGCTTGGCCGTCAACCCGGCGCCTTCCTGCTTTTTCCACCATAATTTGTCCGTTAGGCTTTCGTTTAGATTGCGCAGGTTCTGCTGTGCCCTGGCCGGGAGCTGCTGGGCCTGCAGTGCATTGACAACTTGGCCGGGCAGAAATACCTCGCGGTAGTTTTTCACCGTGAGAATATTCAGCTGCTTCTCGTCTTTTTTCTGTTGAAGCGCGGCCTGTTGGGGGTTAGCAGCCGGATACTGTTCACGTCGTTGTTGCTGCTGCCGGGCTAGCTGGGTAAGCTTATCGGTGGCAGCCTGCTCTAGTTGCTGCTGCTTGGCCTGCGCTTGCGCCAGCTGCTCCGCCGTCATGAGCCCGCTGCCCGAACCCGACCGGGACCTGAGCATCTGCCGGCTCTGAAAATCCTGGTTCCGCTGATTTACCATGCGGTTGAAATCCTGGCGCGACTGCTGATTTATCTGCATCATGTTGCGCCCGGTTTGAGCAAAGCAGGATAGCGGCAGCAGCAGCACTAACAGTAAAGATTGTTTCAAAAGAATAAGGAATAAGAGGTGAAGAGTGGTTTTGTAAGCCATAAATCAAGGCTCAGCAGCAAAGAAAGCAAATACCAGTTAGCGAAACACTATGCTGATTTTTCGGCCTTCTGCTACAATGCCCCATTGAACCCCACGACCTGCAACGAGCTGATGCCGCCGGCGCCTTTCCGCACGCTTATTTGGGTGCTGACGCGCTCCTGCAGGGCCTCCACGTGCGAGATGATGCCGATGGTTTTGCCGGTGCCCTGTAGCATTTCCAGCGCCGAAAGCGCAATGTCCAGCGTGTCGGGGTCGAGCGTGCCGAAGCCTTCGTCGATGAAGAGCGTGTCGATCTGGGTTTTGCGGCCGGCTAGCTCCGAGAGGCCCAGCGCCAGCGCCAGACTCACCAGAAAACTTTCCCCGCCCGACAGCGAGTTCATGGTGCGCACCGCGCCGGCCTGGTACTCGTCCTGGATGAGCAGGTCGAGGTGCTGGTCGGGGTTGCGCAGGATGCGGTAGCGGTCGGAGAAGCGGTGTAGGTGGCGGTTGGCCAGGTCTACGAGGCGGGCCAGGGTGAGGCCCTGGGCAAACTCGCTGAACTTCTTGCCGTCGGCCGAGCCGATCAGCTCGGCCAGCTGCCGCCAGCGGCGCGCTTCCTGCTGCTGGGTTTCCAGCTGGGCGGCCAGCGTGGCATGGCGCTCCTGGCCGGCGCGGTGGCTGCCAAGGCGCTCCTGCCGCTGGCCCAGCTGCTGATTGAGGGTGGCCAGCTGCTGGCTGCTGGTTTCCAGATGATGGCTCAGGGCGTCCAGCGGCTCGGTGGTGAGGGCGCGGGCTTCTTCCTGCTGCAACTGCTGCTCGGTGTCCAGCAGGGTGCGGGCGGCCAGCGCCACTTCCTGCTCGTGGCGGCTGAGCTGCGCCTGCAGGGTGGCCGCTTCGGATTCGGGCAGAAGCAGGGCGGGCAGAGTGGCTGGGTCGGGGGAGAGGCCGGCGGCCTGCAGTGCCTGCGTGAGGGCCGCCGTGCTGGCGGCGTGTGCCTGCTGCTGCTGCCGGGTGTCGTGGGTGAGCTGCTGCAGGCGGGCCGCCGCCACCGTGGCGGCCGTGTCGTGCTGCTGAAACTGCTGCTCGGCGTGCTGGCGCTGGGTCTCGGTGGAGCGTACGGCCTGCTCCAGGCGCTGGCGTACGGCGGCCAAATCGGCATCGGGCAGCAGAGCGTGGCGCTGCTGCTGCTGAGCCTGCATAGCGGCGTTCTGATCCAGCAAGGCCTGCTTGCGGGCGCTCAGCCAAGCCTGCAGCTCCTGCCGGGCAGCCTCCGAGGTACTGGCTTCCACGCTCACGCCACTCAGCTCCTGCTGCGCCTGGGCCAGCTGCTGCTTTGTCGTTTCAAACTCATTGATGCGCTGGCGGGCCTGCTCCATCAGCGCGCGGCCGTTCTCGTCGGCAAACGGCAGCCCGAAGCTCTGCGCCTGGCTTACCACCATGTCACGGGCGGCGGGCATGCGTTCCTCAGCATCCTGCAGCTCCTTTTCCAGCTGCGCCACAGCCTGGGCGTAGTCGTGGTGCTGGCGCTGGGCGGCTTGCTGGTGGGTGTGGGCCTGCTGCACCTGCTGCTCGGCGGCGGCACACTGCTGCTGCAGTTGCTTGAGCTGTTGCAACAGCTGCTTGATGGTTTCGGCGGCTTCCTTCTCGGCCGTTTCGGGGAGTAGCTGAATGGTGGCTGAGGCGCCAGGAGGCGTTTCGGGCACTGCCTGCTCCAGCATCGTGACGTAGGTGTTGAGACGGTTGAAGCGGGTGCCCAGGGCCCGCACGCGCTGGCTGAGCTCTTCTTCCCGCTGCCGCTCCCGCTGAAATGAGTCTTCGCTCACGCCCAGCACGCCCGCCAGGTAGGGGTGTTCCAGGGAGCCGCACACCGGACAGGGCTGGCCGTCTTCCAGCAGCTGGCGGGTATCGGTGTGCGACAGGATGAGCTGCTGCATGTGCAGGCTGCGGCGCAAATCGTCCCAGTGCTGCTGCTCATGCTCCTGTTGCTGGTGAAGCGTCTGCACGTGGTGGCGCAGCTGCAGCAGCCAGTTGTGGCAGGCGGTGGCGGTGGAGTGGTACTGCGCTGTAGAGGCGGCAAGCTGGCCGCGGGCCGCCTCGGCCGCCTGCTGATGCGTGGCCGCCTGCGTGGCCGCTTGCCCAGACCGCAACCGGGCTTCGTGCAGGCGCTGGCGCAGCTGGCCTAGCTCCGCCTTGAGGTATTCCCAGTGCTGCAGGTTAGCGGAAAGCTCAGGCAGGCCATTGGCTAGCTCGCCAACGGTAGCGTGCAGCAGCAGCCATTTGTCGAGGTCCCGGACCTGCTCCTGCAGCAGGCGCGCACGTGTGCCCGCCTGCTCGGCTGCGACTTTCAGACGTTTGCACTGCTCGTTTTGAGCTTCATACTCGGTTTTGCCCTGCCCCAACAGGCGGCGCGCTTCCGCTATCTGGTGGTCCAGCAGCTCGGCTTCGCGCAGCTTAGGGTCTTGCTCGGAGCGGAGGTGGGTGGCCTGGTCGTAGGCGAGGCGGGCGGCGGTACGGGTGGTTTCGGCGGTGGCGCGGCGCTGCTCCAGCTGCGGCAGCTGCGTCTGGAGCTGCTGGGTTTCCTGGCGCAGGCGGCCGAGCTGGGCTTCCAGCTGGCGCAGCAAAGCGTAGTCGGTGGCGAAGGGCGCGGCCTGCTGGTGCAACGCCAGGCGCTGGCGCAGCGGGGCCAGCGTTTCGGCCTCGGCGGCCAGCTGGTGCTGCCGCTGCTGGGTGGCCAGCACATTGCGGTGCAGCTCCTGCAGCCGCAATTGCCACTGCCGGGCCTCGCGCAGCTGCTCCTGGGCGGCGGTGGCGGTGGCCAGCTGCTGGGTGAGCTCCTGCGCTTCGCCTTCCAGAAACGCCACTTCCTCCGCCGACAGCAACGTGACGCCCGCCAGCCCGGCGCGCAGCTGCTCTACCAACTGGGTTTCCTGCTTGGCCCGTTCGAAGGCCGCCCGCGAGATATCGGAGTACTTTTTGGTGTCGGTGATTTTCTCCAGCAGCTGGGCCCGCTCGCCGGCCGGGGCCTTCAGGAAGCGCGTGAAGTCGCCCTGGGCCAGCAGCACCGAGCGCAGAAACTGCTTGTATTCCAGGCCGCTCAGCTCGGCTACGCGCACGGGTACTTGCCGCTTCATTTCCTCGATGAGAGGCCAGGTTTCGGTGCCATCGTCGGCCGTTTTTCGCTCGCTCAGCTCCATGCTTGGAGGCTGCAGATTGCCTTCGGGGCGCTTGCGGGCCCGGTACTGGCCCCACTTGGAGCGGTAGTGCTGGCCGTTCACTTCAAACTCCACTTCGGCCCAGCTCTCGCCGGTGCCGTGGCTCATCACGTGCTCGGGGCCGGTGGCCTCGTGGCGCGGCACCTGCCCGTAGAGGGCCAGCGTAATGGCGTCGAGGATGGTGGTTTTGCCCGCGCCGGTCGGCCCGGTGATGGCAAACAGGCCCGCGTCCGAGAGGGGCGTCTGGCTGAAATCTACGGTATGCTCGCCGCGCAGGGAGTTGAGGTTGAAGAAACGGACGCGGAGGATTTTCATGAGAAAGCAAAGCCAGGGCCGGCGCGGCAGTTCACCAGGCCCAATTAGCCGGCAAGATACGGCTTGCAGGCCAGGGTAGGGCCGCGGCGCTGGTTGCTTTCCGTTTGCACAAGCACCGCCGGTCCTCGTTATTTGAACCTCCACCCAGCCTCAGACTCACATGGCCAAAAAGCAGGAAGACCTCAAAAACGAAGCAGCCAGGAAGTATGCTTTCCTGCAGGAAATGGCGGAAGATACCTATTTCCCCAAACGGCTGGTAGACAAGGGTAAAAAGGTGTTAGTGGCGCTGTGCTTTGCCATCGAGCAGCAGCAACCCAATGAACTGGATGAACTGTACGAGCTGACCCACGCGGCCACCGATGAGTTCAACGAGCTGCAGGAGGCATTTGAGGAAGCGGATAGTGAGATAGAGACGGGGGCGCGAGAATGTATTGCAGCGGATTTCGACTTCATCGCAAAGGCGTACGGCTTCGCGGAGGCGGATCTGGAAGAGCTGATTGCTACCAGAGAATGGTAGCGCCTCTAAGCCAGCGCCACTATTGCGGCTAACAATAGGTGTTTCTGGCCCTGCCCACAGTCGAAAGAAGCCAGCACCACTAACCTGAAGCATTTCACTTCTTCACGAACCCACTGCTTTCCCCGAAGCCGATGAACCGTCTGCCGCTTGCCTTGCTGCTTTTGCTGCTCTCCGGAGCCTGTGCGCCGGTGCGCCCCGTTCCGGCCGTCGCTGCGCCGGCTTACTCGCCGGTTTCGCCGGAGCTGTACGCCACCATTGCCCGGCAAGACAGCCTCATGTTCGCGGCGTTCAACCGCCACGACCTCGCGCAGCTGCAAACCTACTTCGCCGAAGACCTGGAATTTTACCACGATAAAGGCGGCCTGGCCAACTATCAGCAATCCATGCAGGGCTTCCGGCGCCTGTTCGACCAAAACAAAACCACCGGCCTGAACCGCCAGTTGGTGCCCGGTACCCTGGAAGTGTATCCCATCAACGGCTATGGTGCGGTGGAAACCTACCAGCACCGGTTCTGCCACGTCGAAAACGGCAAGGACGACTGTGGCACGTTCAAGAACATGATGGTGTGGCGTCTGCGTGATGGGCGGTGGCAAGTGACCCGAGTAGTGAGTTACGACCACTAAGTTCTGCCAGTGCTTACCTTCCCGGCTCTAACTCAACTCCCTGCTCCGAAGCCGATGAACCGCCTGCTCCACTTCGCCGCGCTGTTGCTGGCGGCCTTGCCTGGTTTTGCCCAGAAGGTCCAGCCTACCGAAAACCTGACGCAGTACGCCAAGCCCATTGTGGGGACGGCGAAGATGGGACACACGTTTCCGGGCGCGACGGTGCCGTTTGGCATGGTGCAGCTCTCGCCCGACACTGACACGCTCAGCTATGAGCAGGACGGTAAGTACAACCCCGACGTGTACCGGTACTGCGCCGGCTACCAGTACCAGGACAAAACCATCGTCGGCTTCAGCCACACCCACTTCAGCGGCACCGGTCACTCCGACCTTGGCGATTTTCTGGTGATGCCTACCACGGGGCCTTTGCAACTCAACCCCGGTACGGCCGAGCACCCAGAACGCGGCTACCGCTCCGCCTATTCGCACGCCACCGAAGTGGCCGAGCCCGGCTACTACAAGGTGCAACTCGATGACCACCGGATTGTGGCCGAACTAACGGCTACTACCCGCGTGGGAATGCATCAGTACACCTTCCCGCAGCCCACCGAGCAGGCGCACATCATCCTGGATTTGATGGCCGGTATCTACAACTACCCCGACAAAAACGTCTGGACGTTTGTGCGGGTGGAAAACGACACGCTCATCACCGGCTACCGCCAAACCAACGGCTGGGCCCGCACCCGCACCGTGTACTTTGCCCTGGCCTTTTCGCGGCCCTTCACCAGCTACGGTAGCCGCAACTACGCCAAAAAGCCGGTGTACCGCGGTTTCTGGGGCAAGTTCGACCAAACCAACAACTTTCCTGACCTGGCCGGCGAGCAGCTGCGCATGTACTTCAACTTCAAGACCACTAAGGCGGGGGAGAAACTGAAGCTGAAGTTTGCCCTCTCGCCCGTAAGCACAGCCGGAGCCCTCCAGAATCTGCGTACAGAGGCCCCAGGCTGGGATTTTGAGCAAGTGCGCGGCCAGGCCCGGCAGCGCTGGCAGCAGGAGCTGAGCAAAGTGGTAATAGAGTCGCCGCGGCGGACGGACAAGGAGAACTTCTACACGGCCCTGTACCACGCCTTCCTGAGCCCTACCACCTACATGGACGCCGATGGCCAGTACCGTGGCCTCGACCAGAACACCCACCGCGCCGAGGGCTTCACCAACTACACTACCTTCTCGCTCTGGGATACCTACCGTGCCCTGCACCCACTCCTGAACCTGCTTCAGCCCAAGCGCAACGCCGACATGGTGCAGAGTATGCTGGCCCACTACCGCCAGAGTGTGGAGCACATGCTGCCCGTGTGGAGCCACTATGCCAACGAAAACTGGTGCATGATTGGCTACCACAGCGTACCCGTGGTGGCCGATGCCGTGCTGAAAGGCAACGCCCCCTTCGACGCCAACCAGGCCCTCGACGCGTGCGTAACCACCGCCCGCCAGCAGCGCTACGACGGCCTGGGCTTCTATATGCAGCTGGGCTACGTGCCTGAGGACAAGAGCAGTTCCTCAGTATCGAAAACCCTGGAATACGCTTATGACGACTGGTGTATTGCCCAGATGGCCCAAAAGCTCAACCGCCCGGACATCTACCAGGAGTTCAGCCAGCGCGCCCGAAACTGGCAAAACGTGTACGATGCGCGCATCGGCTTCATGCGCCCCCGCCTCGCCGACGGCTCTTTTCGCAAGGAGTTCGACGTGTTGAGCACCCATAACCAGGGCTTTATCGAGGGCAATGCCTGGAACTACAGCCTCTATGTGCCCCACGATCCGGCCGCGCTCATCGAGCGGATGGGTGGCCGGAAACGCTTCGTCGAGCATCTGGATTCGCTGTTCACGATGAACCTGCCAGATAAGTTCTTTGCCGAAACCGAGGACATCACCCGGGAAGGCATTATTGGCAACTACGTGCACGGCAATGAGCCCGCCCACCACGCCGCCTACCTCTACAACTGGACCGACCAGCCATACAAAACGCAGGCCCGCGTCCGGATGATCCTGCCCCGGATGTACCGCCCCACCCCCGATGGCCTCGGCGGCAACGACGACTGCGGGCAGATGTCGGCTTGGTATATCTTCTCGGCACTGGGCTTTTACCCCGTCTGCCCCGGCTCCCCCGAGTATGCCCTGGGTAGCCCTGCCGTGCATGGTGCCACGCTGCAGTTGGAAAACGGCAAAAGCTTCCGCATCACGGTGAAAAACCAGAGCGACAATAACGTCTATGTGAAGGAAGCGCGACTAAATGGGAAAGTACTGACACGCCCGTTCCTGGCGCATCAGGATATCGTGAGTGGCGGGGAGTTGGTATTTACAATGGCTGCGCGGCCGTAAGTGGTAGGCGCTTGGGACTGACCGCACGTACCTAGATGCAGGCTAGAACCGACGCGTATCAAAGGTTTCCTACATTCCTTCCAGCAGCTCATCAAAGGTGCGCAGCAGCTCGGCGCGGCCGGCTTCGGGCTCGGCGGCGAGGCGCTGGCCGAACACTTCGCGCTCCGTGAAGTCGTGGAGGCTGGGCGTGAGGGGTTCGTTGGTGTCAGAATCGTCGGGGCCGAGGGCGCGCAGCTTGATCAGGCGCAGGTGGCGGCGGGCCAGTACCTCCAGCTGCTGGCGGTCCAGGGTCTGAATCACCTGCAGCAGCGCGTCGGCCACTTCCAGCTGCGTGAGTTCGGAATGAATCTGCACGTCGGCCCAGGCCGGGAGCAGGTAGCCGGCGTTGTCGTAGGTGGTGAGGCCCTGCGTGACTTCCTCCAGCGTGCCGTGGAAGCGCACCAGCCGCCGGGCGCCCGGCACCAGCAACGGCTGCAGCCCCGCCAGCTTGCCCCCGGCAAAATCCAGCAGCAGCACTTCCTTCGGATGATCCAGCTCGGAAAACGACAGCGCAATTGGGGAGCCCGAGTAGCGGATATGCTCCCGCCCGCCCACGCGCTGCGGCCGGTGCAGGTGGCCCAGCGCCACGTAGTCGAACACGGTAGGGAAGTGGTCGGCCGTCACCTGGCCCAGGTTGCCAACGTGGATGGTACGCTCGGAGTCGGAGGGGGCGGCGCCGGCGGCGTAGAGGTGGCCGGTAGCCAGCACGGGCAGGCCCAGGTCTTTAAGCTGCCACACTTTCTCTACTTCGGCGAGGCGGCTGTAGTGGTCGGCAATGCCTTGTTTGATGCGGGCTTCGCGCTCTTCGGCGGTTTCGCCGGGCACCGAGAGGCGCACGTCCCGGTCGCGCAGGAAGGGCACGGCGCACACCACCAGGCCGGGCTGGCCGGCGGCATCGTCCAGCACCAGCACCTGGTCCTCGAAGCAGTCGGGTACGCAGCCCACCACGTGCACACGCAGGTGGCGCAGCAGCCGGGCCGGCGCGTTGAGTGTGGCCGGCGAATCGTGGTTGCCGCCCACCACCACAATGTCGCGGCAGCCGGTGCCGCGGATGTTGAGCAGGAAGGAGTAGTACAGCTCCAAAGCCTGGTTGGAAGGTGAGCCAGTATCGAAAATGTCGCCGGCAATCACCAGCACTTCCACCTGCTGCTCCCGGATGGTCGTTACCAGCCAGTCCAGAAAGTGGCGGTGCTCGTCGGTGCGCTCGTGGCCCTGAATGAAGCGCTGGCCCAGGTGCCAGTCGGCGGTGTGTAGTACTATCACAGATTTTCGCTGATGTTAAGGCAGATGACGCAGATGCGAACGGCGCGTTCAGCATGTCATAGCGCGACTTTTACAATTCGCGTCCCCGGGGATATGCCGTATGCGCTGCCTGAACGGGGGAAGTGTTACTTTCTGGTTTTAATAAACCGACGGAAACGAAGACTTGGTTCGCCAAAGTTAATGAGCAGGCCAATTTCCAGACGGTAAGCCTTGAGGTAGTTGATGATCTGGTTGAAGTGAGAAGCGGTTAGCTCAGTCGTGGCCTTCAGCTCAATCAGGATGGCTTCTGCTGCCAGAAAATCGACACGCCGGTATCCCACTACTTCGTCGTGGTAGTAAATCGGTAGGCTCACTTCCCGTTGAAAAGCAATGCCGGCCCGCGTCAGCTCCTGCGCCAGACTGCGTTGATACACCACTTCCGGAAAGCCTTCGCCCAGTGTACTATGTACCCGCATAGCGCATCCTATAATCTGGTGAGTAAGAGCCTGATGCTTATATTCTTCTGCCATAAGCTGAGCAATATGAATCCGGGCACCTAATAACGAGACAGCCAGGCAGAAAGCAACCCGAAAAAGCAAAAAACGGCGGCGCTAAACGCGCCGCCGTCTCAAGTCGGGTACTGCCTGATCTGCGAAATCAGTGTAAAATCGGCGTCATCTGTGTTATGGCCTCCCCCAGATCATACACCGTGGCGCCGGGCAGGGCCGCCTGCACGATGCTGGTGCCGGCCGCCGAGCGGTAGCCGCCGGCGCAATGCACCAGCACGGGCTTATCGGTCGGGATTTCGTGGGCCCGCTCGCGCAACTCGGGCAACGGAATCACCAGGGCGTTATCGAAAACGGGCTGCTGGGCCTCGGTACGGTTGCGGATATCCACGATGGTGAAGTCCTGAGGCTGCTGGCGTACTTGCTCAACCTCCACGGCCGGCGAGGTAGCCGGCATCTCCCGCGGGGTGAGGATGGCGCCGCGCACGTTGCCTTCGTAGCCGATTTTGGCGGTTTTGCGAATCACGGTATCCAGCGCAATCTGCGAATCGGCCAGCAGGTAGAACGGCTCCTGCGGCCCGATGATGGAGCCCAGCCAGGTTTCAAACTTGCCGCCGTCCATCAGGTTGATGGCGCCGGGCAGGTGGCCGGCCCGGAACTCGGCGGCGGGCCGAGTGTCAATCAGCAAAACGCCCGGCTCCAGCTCGGCATCCGGAAACAGGCGCGGCACGGCCCGGACGCTGTCCTCAAAGGGCAGCGCGCCCAGGCGGTTGAGCACTACGTCGTGCCCGAAATACTTGGGCATGAACGGCTGGTCTTCAAGCAATACCTTGATAAACTCGGCCTCCGACATGGGCTGCAGAGCGTAGTTGGTTTTCACTTCCTTGCCGATGGTGCTGTCGAGGTCGGTGCTGGTGGTTTTGCCGCACAGCGAGCCGGGGCCATGTGCCGGGTACACCTTGGTGGTGGCGGGCAGGGTCATGAGCTTTTCGCGGGTGCTGTGGTAGAGCTGGGCCGCCAGGGCCTCGCGGCTGTGGCCGCCCACCAGGTCGGACTCGCGCAGGTCGGGGCGGCCTACGTCGCCCACAAACAGGGTGTCGCCGGTGAATACGGCGCGGGTCTGGGCCAGCTCGTCCATGAGCAGCACGCTAATGGAGTCGGGCGAGTGGCCGGGGGTGTTGAGGGCGTGCAGCTCCATAGCGCCCAGCGTAATCCGGTCACCATCGTCGAAGGTGTCGTGCGGATAGGTGGCCTTCACCAGCTTGCTTACATAGATGGTGGCGCCGGTTTCCTGGGAGATTTCCAGGTGGCTGCTCACGAAGTCGGCGTGGGGGTGGGTTTCAATAACGGCCACGATCTGAGCGTCGTGCTCGTCGGCGAAATCGTAGTAGGGCTGCGGGTCGCGGGCCGGGTCGATGATGGCTACCTGGCGGCCGCTGCGGATGGCGTAGCTGGCGTGGGCTAAGCCTTTGTCGTAGAACTGCTGAATTTGTACCGAGCCGGTACTACTGGGCAGAGGACTCATGGGGTGGAGGATGTGGTGGAGCCGCCACGAAGGCGTACTTCTTCAAATATATCACCCGAAGGTAAGTGGAACAAGCAGAAGCAGGCCGGGGCCGCCGCCGGAGGCGGGCGTTTTCGGGGCCAGCAGCCAGCCGGGCGGGCATTCGGCCAGAACAAAAAAAATCCCCGGCCCGCGTGGGTCAGGGATTTTTGGGTGGCTTACCGGAGGCTTAGCTTTTTTGCTTGATCCGGCCTTCCTTGCGCTTTTCCTGGCGGTCTTCGCGCATCTGCGTGTACTTGGCATACTGCTCGGCCGTGAACACGCTTTTCAGCTGCGCATCGTATTTTTCCTGCACGGCTTTCAGCTCCTGGCCGGCCCCTTTGCGGTTGGCGGCCGAGGCATATTTGCCGCGCAGGGCCTGCAGCTCCTGGTTTTCGGCCAGGGCAATGGTCTGCACTTTGGCGCTCTGGTCGGCGGAAAGGCCCAGCTGCTGGGTGAGGCGCTTGGTTTGCATTTCGGCGCGCTGCTCGGGGGTACGGGCGGCGTCCTGCATGCGGCCCGCACCCATGCGGGAGGTGGGAGTGGTTTGGGCGGAAGCGGCGCTGGCCGATACAATAACAGCGGCTAACAGGACAAGCATCTTTTTCATGGTGGGGAAGTCTATGTAGGTGGTTACGGCTGGTTAGAGTGGCGGCAGGCACCGGAGTTTAATCCGGCCCCTGCCGCGCCTGCTAATCGGGAGTGGCTAGCTTATCAAGCACAGAATCGCCTATATTCGGGGCCTCGCAACGGCTTGCAGGCCGTTGGTACCATGGTTACACCTCTACATTTTCTTCTCTCTCCAAACCTGTATGGCAAATATTTTCGCCAAAAAACCGCTGGCCCAGCTGCTGGGCGAGGCTAATTCCACCGGGCACGGCACGCTGAAGCGCACGCTGGGCGCCGGCAACCTGGTGGCCCTGGGCGTGGGCGCCATCATCGGCGCCGGCCTGTTTGTGCGCACCGCCGCTGCCGCTGCCCAGGCCTCGGGTCCGGGCGTGACGCTGGCCTTCATCGTGGCCGCCATCGGCTGCGTGTTTGCTGGCCTCTGCTACGCCGAGTTTGCCGCCATGATTCCGATTGCCGGCTCGGCCTACACTTACGCCTACACCACCATGGGCGAGTTTGTGGCCTGGATTATCGGCTGGGCCCTGATCATGGAATACGCCCTCGGGGCTGCCACCGTGAGCATTGCCTGGAGCGAATACCTTAATAAGCTGCTGGAAGTCTTTGGCACCAGTATACCGTACAACCTGAGCCACTCGCCCTTCGAAAGCGCGGTAGTTGACGGCGTAATGCAGCACGGCATCATCAATCTGCCGGCGCTGCTGGTGATTGTGGCCTTGTCGCTGCTGCTCATCAAAGGCACCCAGGAGTCGGCCATGTTCAACGCCATTGTGGTGTTTCTGAAAGTGGCTATCGTGCTGGTATTCATTGCAGTGGGCTGGCAGTTTATCAATCCCGCCAACCACACACCGTACCTGATTCCTGAAAACGCCGAGCCTGTGAAAAACGCGGCCGGCGTGGTAGTGCGCGAATACACCGCTTGGAACAAGCATGGCTGGGGCGGCGTGCTGGGTGGCGCAGCCATCGTGTTCTTCGCCTTCATTGGGTTTGATGCCGTAAGCACCGCGGCGCAGGAAGCCAAAAACCCCAAGCGCGACATGCCTATCGGTATCCTCGGCTCGCTGGCCGTGTGCACCGTGCTTTATATCCTGTTCGGCCACGTGCTGACGGGCGTTGCCAACTGGCGCGAATTTGCCGACCCAGCCCTGGGCGGCGAGGCTTCCGTGACGTACGCCATTAAGGCCCATATGCCCGGCTACGAGTGGCTGAGCACGGCCGTGACGGTAGCTATTCTGCTGGGTTTCTCATCCGTAATTCTGGTGATGCTGATGGGCCAGAGCCGCGTGTTCTTCTCGATGGCCAAGGACGGCCTGATGCCCAAAGCGTTTTCTGAGCTGCACCCACGCTTCGGCACGCCTTACAAATCCAACCTGGCACTGCTGGTGTTTGTTGGTGGTTTTGCGGCCTTCGTGCCCGGCTCTTTGGCCGGCGACCTGACCTCGTTCGGTACGCTGCTGGCCTTCGTGCTGGTATCGGCCGGCATCTGGATCATGCGCCGCTCCGACCCCGCGCAGCACCGTCCGTTCCGGGCGCCGCTGTCGTCGCCGTCGTTCCCGCTGGTGCCCGTAATGGGCGTGCTGGTGTGCACGAGCATGATTCTGGCCCTCGACTCGTTCACGCTGAAAGTGGCGTTGGGCTGGATGATCCTCGGCTTCATCGTGTACTTCCTCTACGGCAAGCGCAACTCCATGCTGCAAAAGGGCATTGTGGTAATGCCTACCGAAATGGACGAGCAAGCCTTCATCGAGCCCGACAAAGACAACCGCTAAAGCTGCGCTTGTTAACCAAAAAAGCCCGTCCGGATGTGCATCCGGGCGGGCTTTTTTTTATGGGCTTTCGTTACGTGAAACGCCTATTTCTTGTCGGCCGCCGAGGCCGCTTTTACCTCGCTTTGCAGCTTGAGCACCCGGTCGCCGTTGTCCTGCACGATAACGAAAGCCGGGTTTTCCGGTGTGCCGTTGCGGGTTATTTCGGCGCCCTTCAGCTTGCGCGTGACGCTTTCCTTGTGGGTTTCCTCGATTTTGCCGGTGGCCGTGCCGGTGCCGTATTTCCAGGTGACAGTGGTGCCTTTACGCATGGTGGGGGAGGGGCAGAAGTGAGAACCGTAAGCAGGCGTCGCGTCGCAGTGCCGGGCCCGCTACGGGTATGTACTGCGGAGTGAAGACAGATGTTGCCGGTCGGTTTCTGCTTTTAATCGTGAAAGTTGTATATATGCCTGTCAGTTTGATGCTGGCAGGGCCGGCCCGTTGTGCTGGTAGCCGTTGCGTAAGCCAAGGTGCCGCCGCCAGATTCCGGTATGGGTTCAACTCAGCCGCTGGCATTATCGCCCTGACCAGTAGCGCTGCCATCCGCCCAGCTCGCCGCAGTAGATAGGTCCACTATGGTACGCTCGCCCACTATGCTATGCGCGAATCCTTAGTTGTTATCTGGCTTTTGTGCAGCACCGCCATCAGCTGCCTGGCGGCCCGGCAGCCCAGCGCCCGCGCCGACAGTTTGCAGCGCCTGCTGGCCACCACGCCCCCCGACACCACGCGGGTGCACCTGCTGATGCTACTAGCCTGGGACCGAACCGACGACGACCCGCTGGCCGCCGTGCGCTACGGCCGCCAGAGTCTGCGCCTGGCCCGGCAGCTCGGGTTCAAGACCGGAGAGTGCCGGGCGCTGCTTATGTTGGGCTGGGCCTTTCTGCGGAGCGGCAACTACCCCACGGCCGTGCAGACGCAGCTGCAGGCGCGGCACCTGGCCGAGGCAATTCCCTACGCGGGCGGCATCATCCACGCGGATAATGCACTGGGCTACGCCTTCGCCGAGCAGGGGCGGTATTCGTCGGCGCTGCGCTACTATTTCCGGGCCATTGCTCTGGCTCGGCAGCGCCACGACAACGTGCTGCTCACCCCAATTCTGGGCAACGTGGGGCAGGCGTACCTCGAGCAGGGCCGGCTGGATTCGGCGTGGCACTACACCTGGGAGGGCTACCGCTACGACCTACGCTACCATGACCAGCACAGCGAAATCGGCGACCTGTCGCTGCTGGGCGACATTGCGGCGCGGCGTGGGCAGCAGCTGGAAGCCCGGCGCTACTACCTGCGCTCCATTGCCCGGTCGGCCGGTATGCCAGTGTCGTATGCGCTGTGCCGCTCCTACCTGGGGCTGGCTCGTTTGGCGCAGGTGCAGCGGCCATACCAGATGCTGGCCTATGCCCGGCAGGCGCTGCAAGCCAGTGAGCAGGGGCGCTACGCCAAAGGCGTATTCGAGGCCAGTGGCTACCTGGCGCAGATGATGGCCGCGCGCGGCGACAGTGCCCAGGCCTACCGGTTTCTGGTAATGGCGGCCGATACCCGCGACAGTCTGTTCAGCCACAGCCGCCAGGTGCAGATTCAGGCCCTTGATTTCAGCGAATATCTGCGGCAGCAGGCCCTGGCCGAGCAAAGCAGCCAAGCCTCGGCGGCCCGCCGGCAGTACTGGATTCGGGTGGCGCTGCTGCTGCTGGCAGGCAGCATTGGGGGCGTTTATCTGCTGCTGAACCGGCGTCGGCTGCAGCAGCAGGTAGCATTTGCGCAGGAGCGTCAGCAGCTAGAGCGGCTGCGGGCGGAGGAGGTGCTGGCTGCCGAGGAGCGGGAGCGAAGACGTATTGGTGCCGATCTGCACGATGGACTGGGCCAGCTGCTGAGCGTGGTGAAGCTCAATCTGGGCGCCCTGCGCAACGAACTGGAACCTAGCCTCCGCAAAAGCCAGCAGCAGCAGTTTGGGGCGGCGCTGGATATTGTGGACGAGTCGGTGCGGGAAGTGCGCGGCATCTCGCACAACCTCGCGCCCTACGTGCTCATCAAGCGGGGGCTGGCCGAAGCCGTGCGCAGCTTCCTCGACAAAATTGGCTGTGCCAGCCGCTTTCACATCGACTTTAAAGCATTATACCTGGAGGAGCGGCTCGACCCGGCCGTGGAGGTGGTGGTGTTTCGGATAGTGCAGGAACTGGTGCAAAATATTCTCAAGCACGCCCAGGCTACCACCCTCTCGGTGCAGCTTCTGCGCCAGCCACAACGCCTGACGGTGCTGGTAGAAGACAACGGCGTGGGCTTCTGCCCAACCAAGCTGGCCAACCAGCCGAATATTGGCATCGGCCTGCGCAATATCGAGTCGCGCGTGGCGTACCTGTCTGGCGCAGTATATATCGACTCACGGCCGGGCCGTGGCACCAGCATTACAGTGGAAATCCCGCTTGGCCAGGCAGGCGCTGACAAGCCCGTCCGGACAGGTTGAAAACATAGTCTGATTCCCGTATCTTACTTGGCTACGGTACTTTACCTTCCGCTCATGTGGCATTCCCGATAAATTGGTTATGCCGCCGACTGGCTGCAATCTGCTCCTATGAACGACTCCCGGCTTTCCCCCGCTCGTACGCATGTGCTGCTGGCCGACGACCACCCGCTGGTTATAGAAGGCATCAAGATGCTGCTGCGGCAGGAGTCCGATATCCGGGTAGTGGCCCAGGCCACCACTGGGGCGGAGGCGCTGCGCAGCCTGCACAGCCACCCCGAAGTGAGCGTGGCCATCGTCGACCTGAACATGCCTCACATGAGCGGCGTGGAACTCACCCGCCAGATTCGCAGCCAGCGCCCCGATGTACGGGTGCTGGCCCTGAGTATGTTCTATGATCAGGCCTCCGTGACAGAGGTGCTGGAAGCCGGCGGAGCAGGGTATCTGCTGAAAAATACCAGCAAAGCAGAGCTGAGCGAGGCAATCCGGGCGGTGGCGGCCGGCAATACCTTCTTTAGCCCGGAGGTAGGGGCCATGTTGCTGCAGAACATGCAGTCATCTGCCAAGGGGCGCTCCGCCGCCGCCGGCCACCCGGCAGAGCTCACCAACCGCGAAAAGGAGGTGCTGCAACTGGTGGCCCGGGAGTTTTCCAACTCCCACATTGCCGAACAGCTCTTTATCAGTGAGCGAACCGTGGAAACCCACCGCAGAAACATTCTGGCGAAAACCAACTGCAAATCGATGGTAGGGCTGATTCAGTACGCGTTGCGGCACCGGCTGATCAACTAGCGCCACTGATTTTATCGGTATTGATATGAGTACGCTGCTAGCACTGGTAGGCGGGCTAGCGGCCTGCTGAACCATGATAGTATTGCCCACCAGGGCAGATGGCAGACGGCAATAGGGCTTCTTGGGGTAGATCCGAAATTGAGAGGCGGGTCGGCCGGTGATGCATAATGCGCATGTTATAAGCCATATAGGCCCCTGCGGAGTCCGTGCTGGCACGTAGAGCGGGCTACGTGTTGGCACTGATGGAAATATACGGGAAAGTAGGTATTTATACTTATTTGATAAAAAATTTACCTTAGCATCATTCAATCGAATGATAATATCTTTACATTTGAAACGATGATCAGAAAAAGCGTCTGCTACGTCTGATCGGCTGCTTTTCCTCCGCTCAAACCTCTCTGCACCACGAAAACAAACTCTACACCATGGCTTCAAAAATCCTCTCCTTCATCTGTCACGTTCCCGGCATGATGCCCGGGATTTACCCATCTACTTCTATGCCCGCCACACCAAAGCCCGAGCGCAAAGCCGAACAGAAGCCCCAGAGCAGCGGCCATTTCACCGCCATTTACGAAAACGACCGGTTCGTTCGGTTCAAGTATATCCACAACGCTCAGTAGCCGCTCCGGGCCAGCGCCCGTAGCTTGATTGAGATGCGCCGCACTCCTGCTGAAGGGGGGCGGCGCGCTGCTTTTCGGCGGCCGGAGGGTTTTGCCTTAACTTGCGGGCCCTACCTTCCGTTTTGTTGCCCATGCTTCAGTTGCCGTTCCGATTTTCCCTGGTTGCCTTCCTGATTTCCCTGCTCTGCACCGGCCCGCTCCGGGCGCAGTACGCCGAAACTGCTCCCGAGGAAAACGCCTGGTACGGCATCGTGGCCCGCAGCAGCGGCCGCTCGCTCGACGTCAGCAAAGGTTCGCAGGACCCCGGCGCCGCGGTGGTGCAGTGGGAATTCACCCATCCCAACAGCCAGCAATGGCGCTTTGTGCGGGTGGCGGCCGGCAGCGACTACTACCGCATTGAGGCGCGCCACAGCGGCAAGTGCCTGACCGTAGACAAACCCGACGAAAACGCGCCGCTGGTGCAGCGGCCGTGGTCGGGCAGCTTCTACCAGCAGTGGAAGCTGGTGCCCGGCGGCCCCATTGGCAGCGTGCAGCTGGTGGTGCGCGGCAACGAGAAGTGCGCCGCCATTGCCAATTCCGACAAGTTCAACGGCACACCAGTGGTGGTGCAGCGCCCCCAGAACCGCGCTACGCAGCAATGGCGGCTGTTCAAGCTGCGCCTCAACGTGGATGCCTCGCAGCCCGGCTACGGCACGCCCGAGCCGGTGGCGGCCCTGAACACGCCCGGCAACGAACTGCACCCGGTGCTGGCCCCGGATGGCAGCACGCTCTACTTCACCCGCACCCGCTTCGCCGGCAACACCGAGGGCAACACCGAATCGGGCGACGCTTGGGTGAGCACTTCCGCCGACCAGGGCCGCACCTGGGGCCCGGCCACCCGCCTCGACGCCCTCAACACGCCCCAGCACAACGGCGTGATGGCCGTGGTGGGGCCGCAGGGCAGCCGGCTGCTGGTGCGCGGCACGTATGAGCGCGACAACAGCTTCCGCGACGAAAGCGCCTCAACAGTGGCGCGCAGCCTGGGCAAGGGCAGCCGGCCGGCCCCGCTGGAAATAGCTAACTATTACACCACCGGCCCGGCCACGTCGTTTTTTATGACGCCCGATGAGAAGGTGCTGCTGCTCTCGCTGGAGCGCAGCGACTCGCAGGGCGCCAACGACCTGTACGTCAGCCAGCCCGCCGCCGACGGCATCTGGAGTGAGCCGCGCAGCCTGGGCAGCAGCATCAACTCGCCGGGCTTCGAATTTGCGCCCTGGCTGGCACCCGATGGCAAAACACTCTACTTCAGCTCCTACGGCCACGCCGGCTTCGGTAGCTCCGATATTTTCGTGAGTACCCGCCTCGATGACTCCTGGACGCGCTGGAGCGAGCCGCGCAACCTCGGCACGCCGCTCAACGGGCCGGGCTTTGATGCTTACTTCTCGCTCACAGCTGATGGCCAGCAGGCCTACTATGCTTCGGCCCGCACGCCCAACGGCCCCGCCGACCTCTACCGCACCGCCGCCGGCGTGCCGCCCACAGCTGCCCCTGTCGACTCTGCGGCGCCGGCAGTGGCCGTGACGCCGCCCGCCGCCGCGCCGCGCACCCTGCTGACCGGCCGCGTGCTCAACGCCAAAACCCGCGAGCTGCTGGCTGCCGAAGTGAAAGTCATCCGGCTCGACAACGACATTGCCTTCAATGCCACCGGCCGCAGCGCGGCGGGCAGCGGCGCGTTTCAGCTGACCTTGCCGGCGGGCCGCTACCGGGTGGCGGCCACCAGCCCCGGCTTCCTCACGGCCACCGACACGGTGCGCATGACCGGCTCGCGCACCATCGATTTGCTGCTGGTGCCGGCCGCCGTGGGCTCCAGCCTGGAGCTGCCCACCCTGATTTTTGCTCAGGGCAAATACACCATGCTGCCGGCTTCCTACGCCGAGCTCAACCGCCTGGCCCGCACCCTGGCCGACAACCCAACCGTGAATATCCGCCTGGAAGGCCACACCGACAACCAGGGCAACGCCGACCTCAACCAGAAGCTCTCCGAAGACCGGGTGGCTGAGGTGCGCCGCTACCTCATCACGCGCGGCGTGCCCGAGCGCCGCCTCAGTGTAGTAGGCTACGGCGGCAGCAAGCCCCGCGCCAGCAACGACAAAGAAGAAACCCGCCGCCTCAACCGCCGCGTAGAATTCACGATTGTGAAGTAAGCTGGATGAGTGGAGTGGTGGGTTGGTGGATTATCAGCTGACCGCCATTCTGCCAATCCACCACTCCACCAACCCACCACCCCACCACTCCACCAGATGCGCGCTACCATTCTTCGCCAGCTTGAACTGCCTAATCTGCCGTCCGCGTCGGGGGTGGAAATAGTGGGCGGCACGGTGTACGTTATCGGCGACGACTCGCCTTTGCTGTATCAGTTCGAGGCGGCGGAGCTGCAGCCCGGCCAGCACATCACGCTGTTCGATACGGCGCATTTCAGCACCGGCCGCATTGCCAAAACCCTCAAGCCCGACCTGGAGTGCCTGACGGCCCTGACCGACCCGCGTACCCATGAAACGGGGCTGCTGGCCTTTGGCTCGGGCGCTACTTCGGCGCGGGAAGGCGGTTTCTGGGTACCGCTGGCGGCCGGGCAGGCGGCCAGCACGGTGTATCCGGTGAGTATGGCCGGCCTGTATGCGCGCCTGCGGGAGCTGCTGCCGGCGGGCGTCACGCTCAACCTGGAGGCGGCGGCGGCCAGCGCCACGGAGCTGCTGCTGTTTCAGCGCACGGTGGGGGCGGCGGCCGGCAACCTGCTGTTCCGGCTGCCGCTGGCGGCGGTGCTCGACTACCTGCACCACCGCACCGCCCAGGTGCCGCCCGTGCAGGCCACCCACGTAGCGCTGCCCACTATTGAGGGCCGACCGGCCGGCTTTTCGGGCGGCACGTTCTTCGAGGAGCTGCTGTTCGTGACGGCCTCGGTGGAAGACACCCAGGATGCCGTGCTAGATGGCGCCGTGCTGGGCAGCTTCGTGGGGGTGCTGGATGCGCGGCAGCCGGGCACCAAACCTGCCACGTTTGTGCAGCTGGCGCTGCCCGACGGCCAGCCTTACCGGGGCAAGGTGGAAAGCGTGGCCGTACGCCGCCGCTCCGGTCCCGGCCGCTACGAGCTGCTGCTTGTCACCGACGACGACCAGGGCGGCTCCACAGCCGTCATCGTGGACTTTCAGGCCTGAAAAAGCGGGACTTTCGGGGTGGAGAGAGAAGACGGTAATTTATCTGACGGATAGTGCTTTTTCGGGAATTTGCAGGGGGTGAACGGTGTTGAAATTCAGTGCTGTTTTTCGCCTGAAATTTCTCTCCGATGATTGTCTTCAACACCCGTTTTTTGTACCCCGTGAGTGCCGTGCAGCTGCAGGAGCAGCAGGGGATTCTGCCCCGGGAGTTTCTGCAGAGCATTGAGCTGCTGCGGCCCTTTCTGGAAAAGGAAAAAGCCTACGGCGACGTGTGCGCCACCACCGTCACCTCGCCCCGCGGCCGCAACCTGGTGGTATACTACCGCAAATCATACTCTTCCGACAGCGGCTTCGTGGTCGAGATTCTGGACGCGGAAGTAGTGCAGCCGCTGGCGCAGGTGGCGTAAACACCTGCCTTTTTACAACTGTCATCCTGAGTGAAGCGAAGGACCTTATCACGCTTGGCTAACTGCCTTAAACAGTCGTTCAAGCGTGATGAGGTCCTTCGTTTCACTTAGGATGACAATGTCTGTTACGCGCCGCGCTTCCAGATGAAGCCATCCAGCACGTAGTGCGTGGCCTGGGGCAGGGCCAGCAGCGGCACCACTAGCGTGAGGCCCCAGGCGCCGGATACGGCCGGCAGCTGCTGAAACCAGCCGAATACACCGGCGTGCTCGCGCCACACCAGCCCGTCCCAGAGGCCTTCTTCCAGCAGCGCCAGCCCGGCCAGCACGCCCAGAAACAGGGACACGCCGTAGCGCCCGTGCCACCAGGGCCGCGCCGCCGGCGCCGCCGTGGGGGCTGGCTCACTGGCCGCCCACACCAGCGCCAGGTACGGAATGCCGTGCGCCACCACGTTGAGCAGTGTGAAAGCCAAGTCGCCGTTGAAGAGCACGATGCCGACATACCACGACGCGGCCGTGCCGAGCAGCAGCAGGTTGCGGGGCCAGTTGACGACACCCGAGCGGCGCCACAGCCACCGCTCTTTGACGGCGTAGGCAGTCAGCAGGGCCAGGTAGAGGCCGGTCAGCAGCTGGCGGCCGGCCGGCCAGTCGGTTTGCACGAAGTCACCGGGCACGAACCAGTTGAAGTGGCGCTCCGGCGCCAAGTGCCACCACAGCAGTGGGTAGAGCGTGGCGGCGTAAATCAGCACCGTGTCGAAGTGGCGGGCGAGGGGCGGGGCGGGCTCGTGGCGGGCGTAGAGGCGCAGGAAGCCGTACTGCTGGCGCACGAAGTGAAACACGGCCACGTAGGCCAGCACCCGCCAGAACCACAGCGCGCTGCCCAGCCCGTACAGGGCCACGCCGGCCGCGTAGCAACCCAGCGGCACCGCCCACAGCAGCGTGCGGAACCGCTGCCGCCGCGCCCGGTCGAAGTAGGTGCGAAACAGGGTGCTGTACACGTGCGCCACGTCTACCAGCACCACCAGCGCCACCCAAGCCCATACCGGCATCTGGGCGGTGGTGCGGGCCGTGGCGGGCAGGGCTGCCACGGCCGCCAGCGCCAGAAACGGCGGCCCCAGAATCCAGAGCCCATCAAACGCCGCGGAGCGAATCCAGGGCTGGCGGCGGGGCGCAACGGCAGGCGGTGACAGTACGGGCATGGCGGTAGAAAACCAGAAGGTGACCGAAAATACGGCTTTTCAAACAGGCTGATTCCGGGGAACCGGCGGGCCTTAACCGGCCGCCAGCACCTCCCCGGCGGCGCGCAGGCCCTGGTAGAAGCCCTCCTCGAAGATGGACATGCCGCTCAGGTCAGTGTGGGCGAAAAACAGCTTCTGCTGCCAGGGCTGCGCGGCCGCCGGCCGGGCCGGGCCCCACACGAAGCCGGGCGTGGGCGCCACCATGCCGTGGCCCCACACCCACACGTCGGCGCGCTGCACCAGGGGCGTGAGGCCGGGGTGGGCGGTTTCCAGCTCGGTGAGGGCGCGGCGCACCCACTCGTCGTAGCTGGTCTGGTAGGCCTGGCGGCGGGTGGCAATGGGGTCGGCGGCGGGTAGCGGCAGGTACCAGGTGAGCACCAGCGGCTCGGCTCCGGGCTGGCGCAGCTCCTGGTGGCGGGCACTCACGTAGCCTACTGAATCGGTGCCGTAGAGCACGTTGTCCCAGCTCAGCGGCTGGCCCGGGCCCTGCGGCAGCTCCGTCACGGTCAGGTTCACGACCACCCACGGGGCGCGGTGGCAGGGCAGGACGCGGTGCGCGGCGGCGGGCAGCGTGGTTAGCAGCCGCTCGGTGACAAACAGCGGCGTGGCCATGATGACGCGGCGCGCCTGCACGCGGGTGCTGCGGTGCTGCACCACGTCGTAGCAATCCACGGCCAGGCCCTCGGCGGTGTCGTGCAGGGCGTAGGCGACGGTGTTGGGCAGGATGGGGGAGGTGGCCTGGCGGCGCAGCTGCTCGGCCAGGAAGCCGTTGCCTTCGGGCCAGGTCAGCACGTCTGCGGCGGTGGCGTTGTGGGCGCGGCCCTTGCGCGCCGCAAAGTAGTGCAAGCCTGCCCACGCCGATACCTGGGACGTGGTGGCGCCGTAGTCGTCCTGGCAGCTGTAGTTGAGGTACCAGCGCAGGTGCGGGCTGCTGAAGCCCTGCGCGTCCAGATAAGCGTCAAACGACTGCTCGTCGAGGCGCTGAAACTGCGGGTCGCGGGAGCATTCCTGCACCGGAATCCGGAAGGCGTCGCGCCCATCCTGCCCCACGGCCTGGCGCAGCTCATCAATCAGCTGGAAGAAGCGGGCAATCTGCGCTTTCTCTTCGGCGGGCACGCCCAGCTCCGGTACCAGCCCGTTTTGCCACTGCCCGCGCAGATACAGGCGCTCTTCGGGGTCGTGGCAGAGGTGGTACTCGTTGTAGACGGGCAGGCCCGAGGCTGCGTGCGTGCCGGTAATGACGCCGGCTTCCTGCAGAAACCCCAGCAGCGCGTGGTTGCGCGGGTCGGGCACGGGCAGGTAGTGGGCGCCCCAGGGGTAGGCGGCGCTGGCGTTGCGGCCGGCGCGGGAGTTGCCGCCGGGCGCCTCGTCCAGCTCCACCAGCAGCACCTGCTCGGGGCGCAAACCCTGGCGCTGCAGCTCGCGCCGGGCCGCCAGGCCGGCAATGCCGCCGCCCACAATCAGCACCTCCACGGTCTGGGTGCGGGTGGGCGCGGGCAGGCGGGCGGGGTCGCGCAGCAGGTGGCCGGTGGCGTGGTTGGCGCCGTGCAAACTGCCCCGGATGTGGCTGCGCCCGGTGCCCGGCGCGCAGGAATGCAGCCCCGCCAGCGGCGCCAGCAGCAGCCCCGCCCCACTCAGCGCGGCCCGTTGCAGAAAGTGTCGGCGGGAAGACATTTTTTAGTGCTTGGTGCTTAGTTGTTAGTGCTTAGGGAATAGGGCTTGGGAACGGTGTAGAGACGCAATAGTTGGACTCTCGTCATTGCTGAGGTTGGCCGTTTTGTGTCGTCGTTGATGAAGTAGGCCGTTGTATGCCGCCGTTCAACGACGAGACACAAACTATTGCGTCTCTCTTCGTGCCTAAGCACCAACAACCAAGCACTAACAACTCAATGCGTGTACGGGCCCCAGTCTTCCTCGAAATAGCGAACCAGGGCCTGGTTGTTGAGCTGATTGATGTCGGTGGGGACTTCGGCCATATCGGGCGGGAAGTCCAGCATCTGGCGGATGGTTACGGGCGTAACGTAGCGCAGGCCGCGCGGCAAGGGGCCGGCGTCGGGGCGCCAGTGCGCGTTTTCGCCGGCCAGCACGTAGCCCCATTCGCCAAACGAGGGCACGTAGCAATGGTAGGGCGTGGTGTGGAAGCCGGCGGCCTGCAACGTGTGCGCAATGCACCAGAACGACTGCCGCGCCACGTAGGGCGAGGTGCTTTGCACCACCAGCTTGCCGCCCGGCGCCAGCAGCCGGTGCAACTCCTGGTAGAACGCCGCCGAATACAGCTTGCCGATGGAGTAGTTGGCCGGGTCCGGGAAGTCGATAATCAGGCAGTCGTAGCGGGTGGTATCCTGGCGCACCCACTGGTAGGCGTCGCCGTTGATGACCTCTACCCGGGGGCTGAAAAAGGCGCGCTTGTTCAGGGCCGTCAGCAGCTGATTCTGCTTGAATAGCTGCGTCATACCAGCGTCCAGGTCCACGAGGCGGATCTGCAGCTGCGGATACTTGAGCAGCTCGCGCACTGCTAGGCCGTCGCCGCCGCCCAGCACCAGCACGCGGCGCGCCTTGGGCAGCGCCTGCATGGCGGGGTGCACCAGGGCCTCGTGGTAGCGGTACTCATCCTGGGAGCTGAACTGCAGGTTGCCGTTCAAAAACAGGCGCAGCTCGCGCTGGTTTTTGGTGAGTACGATGCGCTGATACTGGGTGCTCTTGGCGTAAATCACTTGGTCCTGGAAGGCCAGAGTTTCGGTGTAGCGCTGGATGCGGCCGGCGTAGGCGAACGTGACGCCCAGCGCCAGCAGCGCCACGCCCATCAGGGCGGCAAAGCCGCGGCGGTAGGGGCGGGTTTCGGGGAAGCGGTACAGCGCCACGGCCGCCACCACCACGTTCAGGGTGCCAAACAGCAGCGAAGTCCGCATCAGCCCCAGCTGCGGCACCAGCACCAGCGGAAAAATCAACGACGCCAGCAGCGCCCCGATGTAGTCGACGGTGAACACGCGCGACACCAGGTCCTTGAACTCGTAGCGGTTTTCCAGAATCCGCATCAGCAGCGGAATTTCCAGCCCCACCAGAATGCCCGTGAGGCCCACCAGCGCGTACAGAATCAGCCGGAACGAGGCCACGTACTCGAACAGCACGAACAGCAGCGGCGCCGAAAAGCCGCCGACCAGCCCCACCAGAATCTCCAGCCGGATAAACCACTTCAGCAGCGGCCCGCCCAGGTACCGCGACAGCCACGAGCCCACGCCCATCGAAAACAGGTAGGCCCCGATAATGGTGGAAAACTGCGTGACCGAGTCGCCGAGCAGGTAGGAGGCCAGCGTGCCCGCAATCAGCTCGTAAATCAGCCCGCAGGTGGCAATAACGAACACCGAGCCCAGCAGCAGCACCGACTGCGCCTCCTGCCGCGCCGTGCCGCGCCGCACCGGTCCGGGCGCTTCAGCAGTGGCGTTACCCATGAATGGCCGAGCTGATAATCAGGGCCACGGCAATCATAAACGCCGCGCCCAGAATGGCCAGCGCCGTGTTGTGCTCCTCCACAATCTCCTTCCAGAGCATGCGGGGCGAGAGTTTTTCGATGACAACGAACGACAGCACCAGAATCAGAATGCCCAGCACCGAGTAGATGACGGAGGCAATGATGAGCTTGAAGTTGAGGTATTCCATGAATCCAGGTGATGAGGTGATGGGGAATGAAGTGAATGGCTAGAACGTCATGCTGAGCTTGCCGAAGCATCTCTACCGCTTCGTTGCAATGCTGTTCGTTGCAATGCTGGTTGATTAGTCAGAGGTAGAGATGCTTCGACTTCGCCTCCGGCTGCGCTCAGCATGACGGGTTGTGAAGCCCAAACGCTACTTATGATAAAACCGGGCGTGGCCGCCGCGGGAGCTGGTGGTGCGGCTGCCTTCGGGGTTTTCGTTGTCGTCGCCGAGCAGGCGCACGCCGTTGAGGCCGGCCCACAGAAACACGCCGTAAATCAGCAGCGCCACCACCGCGTAGTAGCGGATGGCCGACAGGGAGCGGAGAAATTCCATAGGAAATGGGCGTTAGGAGTTGTCGGTGGGGCCGTAGTCGCTGTTCTGCCAGCGCGTGGCGTCGTGGGAGTGGCGCCGCCAGTACTGCACGGCCGGGTATAGCGCCAGCAGCAGCAGCGCCAGTATCCCGTTGGATTGTAGCGGCGTGTGCTGGCTGGCCGTGAGGCGCAGAGGCAAATCCATGCCGTTTTCCGTGACGGGGTAGAGCGTGAGGTGGTAGCGGCCCGACGGGATGCCCGCCAGCGTAGCTTCTTGGTCGGTGTCGCCTTCGCGCCAGGTTTCGCCTTGCTCAACGCCGGTGTAGAACTCCAGGTTTTTGGTGAATTCGTAGCTCTGGCCGGTGCGCTCGTTCACCAGCGTCACGGGCACTTCCAGCCACTGGTTGTAGAGCGTTGTGGAGGCCAGCTCGAACTGCAGCGCCGCCGGCCCGGTCACCTCAAACGGCTTCGACACCAGCACCGTGTTGCTGCCCGCGGCCATGGCCTCGGAGGCCGCTGGGCTCACCTCGCCGCCCGGCGACGCCCGTCCCGTGGAAAACTCCTCGCGCAGCAGCTGCTTTTCGGGCTTGATGAACAGCAGGGCCAGCTGCGTAAGTACCACCAGCAGCATCATCAGCAAGCTAAAGGTGCGCAGCGTCGGCCAGGTAGTCTGGCCCGGCGCAGGCTGCACGGCACCCACGCCGCTGCGGTACGGCAGCGAGTCGCGCGGCACCCCGAAGGCCGTGGCTACTTCGTCGGGTTCCAGATGTTCGCCCTTGTACCATTTCGCTGACTGGTGGCCGTTCTTCTCGCGCACCAGCATGCGGGGTGGCGCAATGTATTCGGTGATGGTGAGCCGTTCGTCTTCGCGAAAGTCCCAGTCGAACTCACCGGCCGCGTACAATACCCTCGGCTGATAGCTGTTGTAGATGTGGTAGTCGTCCTCTACCTCATCAATGTACGCGCCGCGGCCAGTAGCGTGGCCGATGACCCGGTAGTCGCGGCCGGCGGGCTCCAGCAGCAGCCAGTGGCCTTCGTATACCGCCAGCTGGCAGTAAGCGCCCGTCTGCTCGTGGCGCAGCATATACTCCTGCCACTGGTAGGCGGCGTGTTTTTCGCGGCGCAGCTGGAAGCCCAGCACCCGGTAGGGCTGGCCCCGCAAGGTGCCCGCGGTGCCTATCGGCAGCACAATGGGTAGCGTGGACTCGCCCTCGAACTTGCCCAGAATCTGAGGCTTTTTGGTGAGGTCGTGCGTTTCAAAGTACGTGTGACACTTCGGGCAGACGAAGAAGGCACTGTTGAGCTGGTCGAAGTAGGGCACGCTGTGCTGGCAGCGCGGGCACGGCAACTGGGCCGGTACGGCAGGGGCGGTAGTGGTTTCGCTCATCGGCGCACTTCCGTTTTGGTGAGTTCGGTGCCCTCGAAAAACGCCAGGGTGGTGGCGTAGAGCTGCCGGGCGCGGTCGGCGTTGTCGCGCTGGTAGTTGCTCAGAAACACGTCGAAGGTGGCGCGGCCGTGCTCGGGCCAGGTGTGGATGCTCAGGTGCGACTCGGTGAGGGCCAGCACGGCCGTAAACGAGCTGTTCGGGAACCGGTGGTAGGCGGCGCCCACCTCCTGCAAGCCCAGCGCCGCCACCTGCTCCTCGAAAAAGCGGCGGCAGGCATCCATATCGGTGAGAGGGCCGGCGGCGGCCGCAAAGGTGGCCAGCACGTGCAGGCCCGGGGAATAGTCAGACATAGAGCATAATGCGGCCAGGATGGCCGGGCGCCCCGCGTGGCGGCGGCCGGCTACAGGCAATATTACGCAGCTGGCCCTGAACCGCCCAAGGCCCGCGCCGTATTTGTGGAGCCTGCCGTTCCGGTCAGACAGCTTATCAGTCGGTGAGACTTCCAGTTGTTCGCCCGGCAGCGGAAGCTTCGCACTCCTGCTACCTTTCGGCTCCCAAACTCCTTGCTACTTTCTTATGCAGAACCTTCCCACCCGGCTTGAACACGATTTCCTTGGCGAGCGTCCGATTCCGGAAAATGCCTATTACGGTATCCAGACGCTGCGGGCGCTGGAAAATTTCAACATCACCGGCATTCCGCTCAGGTCGGAACCGCTGTTTGTGCAGGCACTGGCTTACGTGAAAAAGGCCGCTGCCCTCACCAACCGCGAGCTGGGCGTACTGGATCCTGCCATCGCCGATGCCATTGCCCAAGCCTGCGACCGGGTGGCCTCGGGCGAGTTCGACGGCGAGTTCCTGACTGACATGATTCAGGGTGGGGCCGGCACTTCCGTGAACATGAACGCCAACGAGGTGATTGCCAACGTGGCACTGGAAATCATGGGCCGCGAGAAAGGCCAGTACGAATTCTGCCACCCCAATAACCACGTCAACTGCTCCCAAAGCACCAACGATGCCTACCCCACGGCTTTTCGCATTGCGCTCAGCAACAAGCTGGTGGGCTACAGCGCCGTGCTCGGCGAGCTGGCCGAAGCTTTTGCCGCCAAAGGCACCGAGTTCCGCGACATCCTGAAAATGGGCCGCACCCAGCTCCAGGACGCCGTGCCGATGAGCATGGGCGACGAGTTCCGGGCCTTTGCCACCAACCTGCGCGAGGAGCTGCTGCGCATCGAGGACTCGCGCCGCCTGATTTCGGAAATCAACATGGGCGCCACCGCCATCGGCACCCGCGTGAATGCGCCGGAAGGCTACGCCGAGCTGGTTACCGAGCACCTGCGCACCATCACCGGCCTCGACCTGAGCCTCGCAGGCGACCTGATTGAGGCCACCTACGACACCGGCGCCTACGTGCAGCTCTCGGGCGTGCTGAAGCGCACGGCCGTGAAACTGAGCAAAATCTGCAACGATCTACGCCTGCTGTCCTCGGGCCCGCGCTGCGGCATCAACGAAATCAACCTGCCGGCGCTGCAGCCCGGCTCCAGCATCATGCCCGGCAAAGTGAACCCCGTAGTGCCCGAGGTGGTAAACCAGACGGCGTTTTACGTCATCGGCGCCGACCTCACCGTGACCATGGCCGCCGAGGCTGGGCAGCTACAGCTCAACGTCATGGAGCCGGTCATCAGCTTCGCGCTGTTCACCAGCATCAGCTACATGACCAACGCCTGCCGCACCCTACGCGAAAAGTGCGTGGTGGGCATCACGGCCAACAAGGAGCACGCCGAAAGCCTCGTGCGCAACAGCATCGGCATCGTTACGCAGCTCAACCCCGTGCTGGGCTACGAGGCTTCGGCCGAAATTGCCAAAGAGGCCCTCAAAACCGGCAAATCCGTCTACGATATTGCCGTTACGGAGCGCCAGCTGCTCACCCAGGAGAAGTGGGACGAAATCTTCACCTTCGAAAACCTAATCCGGCCGGGCTTTATCCGCTAGCCTAGGTTGCGGAGGTCTGCCGGTCCGGCGGCTTTTCCAGCCGTCGGGCCGGTCGCGGGGTATCTTAAAAGTCGATTGAAGCTCTTCGACCGTCATGCTGAGCTTGTCGGAGCATCTCTACCGCTTCGTTGCAGCGTCATGCACCAACGTCAGCACGCAAGATTCCTTGCGCTGCTCGGAATGACGCTGCAACGAAGCGGTAGAGATGCTTCGACAAGCTCAGCATGACGTTCTGGAGTTTCCAGACACCGTAATGGTTTTTCTCTCTCTCTCGCTCATTCGTTTCTGATGGCTGCTTCCATTTCCTCCACAAAGCCTGCTGCCCCCGCCAGCCAGCCAGAACCGGTTCGCGTGACCGACTTTGGCCGCACGGCAGAAGGCGCCACGGCCCAGCTCTACACGCTCCGCAACGCGCACGGCCTGCAGGTGAGCATCACGAACTACGGCGGCACCATCACGCAGCTGCTCGTACCCGACAGGACCGGGCAGCTGAGCGACGTGGTGCTCGGGTTCGACAGTCTGGCCGGCTACCAGAGCCCGGCGTACCGCAAGGCCGGCCCGTATTTCGGCGCGCTGATTGGGCGCTACGCTAACCGCATTGCTGGCGGCCTGTTTCAGCTCAACGGCCAGCAGTATACGCTGGCGACCAACAACAACGGCAACGCCCTGCACGGCGGCCTCCGCGGCTTCGACAAGGTGCTGTGGCAGGCCGAGCCCAGCAGCAGCCCCGCCGGCCCAACGCTGCGCCTGACCTACCTGAGCCCCGACGGCGAGGAAGGCTACCCCGGCAACCTGCGCTTGACGGTGACCTACACGCTCACCCACGACAACGCCCTGCAGCTCGACTACACCGCCACCACCGACCAGGCCACGCCCGTCAATCTCACCAACCACACCTACTTCAACCTGGCCCTTGGGCGTAATGCGGACGTGCTGAACCACGAAGTACAGTTAGCGGCTGACCGCTACACGGTGGTAGGCGAAGACCAGATTCCGACCGGCGAGCAGCGCCCGGTGGCCGGTACGCCCTTCGACTTCACCGCGCCCCAGGCCATCGGCAGCCGGATTGCGCAGGTGCCCGGCGGCTACGACCACAATTGGGTGTTGCGCCAGCCCGCCGGCCCGCACCCGGCGGCTTCCGTGTACGAGCCCACTACCGGCCGCACGCTGGAGGTAACCACCAGCCAGCCCGGCGTGCAGTTCTACACCGCCAATTTCCTGGACGGCTCCCTAACCGGCAAAGCCGGCATCACCTACGGCCAGCACGCCGGCCTGTGCCTGGAAACCCAGCATTTCCCCGATTCGCCCAACCAGCCCACGTTCCCGAACACCATCCTGGAGCCGGGCCAGACGTTTTCCGCCACCACTGTCTACCGCTTTGGCGTGCGCTCTAAATAAAGCAGGCACCCGCTACGGCCGCACCGACGACTCGCGGGGCATCAGCTGGGGCGGCAGCACCACGCGGCGGGGCTGATGCTCGGCGGTGCCTACTTCCAGAATCTCCAGAAACAGCCGCACTGTTTCCTGGCCCATCTGCTCGCAGCGCTGGTCCACGGAGGTCAGGCGGGGCTCGGTGAAGGAGGTGAAGATTTCGTTGCTGAAGCCGGCCAGCAGCATATCCTGCGGCACTTGCAGGCCATGCGCTTTGAGCGTCTGCAGCGCCCCGACCAGAGAAAAGTCGCTGGCTGAGAACAGGCCGTCGGGGCGCTGGGCGGGCGGCAAAGCCAGTAGCTGGGTCATGCCGGCGGTGCCGTCGGCCAGCTTCATGTCGGAGGTGATGACGAGGGCGTCGTCTTCGGGCAGGCCGTAGGTGTTCAGGGCTGCCAGGTAGCCCAGGCGGCGGTTGCGGTAGATGTTGAGGTGCTGGGGGCCGGCAAAGTGCGCAATGCGGCGGCAGCCCTGCTCGATGAGGTGCGTGGTGGCCTGGTAGGCGCCCTGGTAGTCGTCGAGCACTACGGCGTTGACGTTGGGCGTTTCCAGCATCCGGTCGAAAAACACCAGCGGAATGCCGCGCCTACGGACTTTTTCGAAGTGGCGCGTGTCGTGGGTGGTGCGCGACAACGACACCAGTATGCCTTCCACCTGCGCGTTGATCAGCGTGTCGATGTTGCTCTTTTCCTGCTCCACTTCCTCGTTCGACTGGCAGATCATCACCCGGAAGCCGGCCTTGCTGGCCACCGTCTCGATGCCGTGCACCACCGACGCGAAGAAGGTGCCCTCGATGTGCGGCACCAGCACGCCCAGCAGCTTGCTGCGGCCGGTGCGCAAGCTGGCCGCCAGGTGGTTGGGGTGGTAGTTGAGCTGCTCCGCCATCTCCTGCACCCGCTGCCGGGTGGCCGCGCTGATGGTGGTGTGGTTGTTGAGCGCCCGCGAAACAGTGGAGGGCGACAAGTTCAGCGCCTTGGCCAGATCGGCAATAGAAGCGCGGTGGTTCTGCACGGCAAGCGAGGGAAAGGGAAGAGAATTAAAGATTAAAAATGAAGAAATAAAAATAAACCGGCGGCTGGGCGTGTAGCGCGAATCTGTAGCGCGAAGCCTTTGCTTCGCGTTTCGTGGCGAAAGTAGCTTCCGGTTTCCGGCTGCGAAGAACTTGCAGCACGAAGCCTTTGCCTCGCGTTTTGTTGCCCAATGCTGCGTTGCCCAACGAAACGCGAAGCAAAGGCTTCGCGCTACTCGGCTACCAGAACTTCACGTACAGGGCCGAAATCAGCAGCAGAATTACAGTGATGAGGGCCAGCTGCCGCGGAGCCACCCGGAACATGCCTTTCTCCAGGTGCAGGGCCTTGGGGTTCACGGCCGGGCCGGCCAGGCTGATGAGCGCCATCAGGGCCACGGTCAGGAAAAACGACCAGCCCATGCTCACCAGAAACGGCACTTCCAGCACGCCTTTGGCATTGCGGAAAGCGGTGTAGAAGATGGTTTCGGCGCCCAGCAGGCGCGGGGCCAGGTCGTTGAAGAACAGTGAGAAGCCGAAGCCGCCCAGCATGCCCGCCACGGCCGCCGTGGCGGTGGTGCGCTTCCAGAACATACCCAGCAGAAACACGGCCACGATGCCGGGCGAAATGTAGCCGGTGTACTTCTGCACGAACGTGAAGCCGCCGTTGCCGCCCACGCCCAGCAAATCTTCCCAGGTGAAGCTGATGGCCAGCAGCATGGCCAGCAGCACCGTCAGGCGGCCCACCCACACCAGCTTCGCCTCCGTGGCCTGTGGGTTGAGGTAGCGGCGGTAGATATCAAGGGTGAAGATGGTGGAAATGGAGTTGGCTTTGCCGGCCAGCGAGGCCACAATGGCCGCCGTGAGGGCCGCCAGCGAAAGTCCCTTCAACCCGTTCGGCAGGAAGGTGAGGATGGCCGAGTAGGCGTTGTCGGGATTCACGCCGGCTCCGCCGGCGCTCATTTCGGCCTGCAGGCTGCCGTTCTGGTGCAGCACGTAGGCCGCAATGCCGGGCAGCACCACCACCAGCGGCATGATCAGCTTCAGCAAGGCCGCGAACAGGATGCCGGTACGGGCCGTGTTGAGGTTGGCGCCCAACGCCCGCTGCGTGATGTACTGGTTGCAGCCCCAGTAGTTGAGGTTGGCCACCCACTGGCCGCCGGCGTACATCACTAAGCCTGGCAGCGCCAGGTACTTGCTCACGTATTCCTGCGACGAGTTGGGCGTGGGCTTGGCGAAAATCATGTGGAAATGGTCGTCGGCCGAGTGCAGCAGGGTCTGGAAGCCGGCAATGGCGCTGTGGCCCAGCCCGAACTTCTCGCTCACCAGCGTGAGGGCTAGGTAGCTGGTGGCCAGCCCGCCGAGCAGCAGCACTGCCACCTGAATCACGTCGGTGTAGCCCACCACCTTCATGCCGCCTAGCGTGATGATGAGCGCAAACACGGCCAGCCCCACCAGAATCAGGTGGAAGCTGCCGCCGTCGGCGCTGCCCACCAGGTTGTTGATGGCCAGGGCCCCGAGGTAGAGAATCACGGTCAGGTTCACGGCCACGTACAGAAACAGCCAGAAGATGCTCATAATCAAACTGAGCGTGGCATTGTAGCGCTGCTCCAGAAACTGCGGCATCGTATAAATCTTCTGCCGCAGGTAAATCGGCATGAAAAACACGGCCACGAACAGCAGCACAATGGCCGCCACCCACTCGTAGGCCGCCACCGCCAGCCCCTGCGTGAAGCCCGCCCCGGAAGTGCCGATGAACTGCTCGGCCGAAATGTTGGAGGCAATCATGCTGGCCCCGATGGCCCACCACGTCAGCGAGCCTTCGGCCAGGAAGTAGTCCTTGGAATCCAGCTCCTTGCTTTGCTTGCGCTTGTAGATGTAATACCCGTAGCCCGACACCCCCAGCAGGTAGAACAGGAACACCAGAAGGTCGAAAGTTGTCAGGCCGTTGCGCATCAGAGAGGAAGGGTGGGAAACAGGGGAGGGGAGAAGGGAAGCAGAGCAGCGTAGCGCAGTTTGCGCTACGCTGCGGGACGGTACTGGTGCTAAGTAACAGAATTAGCGGCAGCTGCCTTGTAGTGCACTTCCGGCTGGGCCCGCAGCTGCTCGGCGGCCCATTCCGGCGTGATGTCGCGCTGGGCGTTGGCCAGCAGCTCGTAGCCCACCATAAACTTGCGTACCGTGGCCGAGCGCAGCAGCGGTGGGAAGAAGTGCATGTGCAGGTGCCACTCCGGGTACGCCGGGCCGTCGGTGGGCCGCTGGTGCAGCCCCGCCGAGTACGGAAACGAGGTCTGAAACAGGTTGTCGTAGCGGATGGTGAGGCGCTGGAGGGCGTCGGCAAAAGCGTCTTTCTCGGCTTCGGTGAGCTGGGTGAGGTCCTGCACCGCGCGGCGCGGCAGCAGCAGCGTCTCGAAGGGCCAGCTGGCCCAGAACGGCACCAGCGCCACCCAGTGCGCGTTTTCCAGCACCACGCGGCTTTGCTCGGCTAGCTCCAGAGCCAGGTAGTCGGTGAGCAGCGTGCGGCCGTGCTCTTGGAAGTAGGTCAGCTGCTGGCGGCTTTCCTTGGCCGGCTCGCCGGGCACGGTGCGTTGCGCCCAGATCTGGCCGTGCGGGTGCGGGTTCGAGCAGCCCATTACGGCGCCTTTGTTCTCGAAAATCTGCACGTAGCCGATGTCGGGGCGGGCGGCCAGCTCTTGGAACTGCTCGGTCCAGACGTCCACCACGCGGCGCAGGTCGGCTACCGGCATTTCGGGCAGCGTCAGGTCGTGGCGGGGCGAAAAGCAGATGACGCGGCCCAGCCCGCTCTCGGCCTCGGCCCGCAGCAATCCGCCCAGGTTAACGTTGCCGGCTGGCGCGTCCTCGCGTAGGGCCGCAAAGTCGTTGTCGAACACGAAGGTGCCGATGTAGTCGGGGTTCTGGTCGCCGTTCACGCGGCCGTTGCCGGGGCAGAGGTAGCAGGTCGGGTCGTGGGCGGGGCGGTGGGCCGTGTCGGGCGCTTCCTGCTGGCCCTGCCAGGGCCGCAGCGCCCGGTGCGGCGACACCAGCAGCCACTCCCCGTTCAGCGGATTATAGCGCCGGTGCGGCTGCTGGGCCAGGTCGAAAGTAGCGGGTGAGGACATGGTAACGGGGTAGAGCGGGTGTCGGAGATGTTTGAGAAACTTTTAGAACGTCATGCTGAGCTTGCCGAAGCATCTCGCGTGCTGACGCCGGATTACTATCACAACATCAGCACGCGAGATGCTTCGGCAAGCTCAGCATGACGTTCTGCTTAAGATGATGTTCTTCTGTCCTCATTACAGCACAGAAACCCCGCCGACGATGGTGGTCTGGTAGGTTTCGAGCGGGCGGCCCAGCTGCTGCTGATACGCGGCGCTGGTGGCGGCAATGAAGCCCGGCACGGCCGCGGCCGGTACCAGGTTGATGGTGCAGCCCCCGAAGCCGCCGCCCATCATGCGGGCACCCAGCACGGCGGGCTGGCTCTGGGCCAGTTCCACCAGCAAGTCCAACTCAGGGCAGCTCACCTGGTAATCGTCGCGCAGGCCGGCGTGCGAGGCGTACATCTGCTGTCCGAAAGCGGCCATGTTGCCGGCCGCCAGGTGCTGGCAGGCTGTTTCCACGCGCTGGTTTTCCTCCACCACGTAGCGGCAGCGGCGGTACACCACCTCGCCCAGCTCGGCCCGGTGCTGGGTTAGCTGCGCCAGCGTGGCATCGCGCAGGCTGTGCACCAGCGGGTAGTGGCGGCGAAGTACGGCCACGCCCTGTTCGCACTCCTGGCGGCGCGTGTTGTACTCGGAGCAGGCCAGACTGTGCTTCACGCCGGAGTTGCAGAGCACCAGATGGTAAGCCGCCGAATCGAAGGGGAAATACTGGTGCTCCAGCGAGCGGCAATCCAGGCGCACCACCTGGCCCGCCTGCCCGAATAAGCTGGCGAACTGGTCCATGACACCGCACTGCACGCCGGCAAACTCGTGCTCGGCTTTCTGGGCCAGGCGAGCCAGCTCCAGGCGGCTAAGTCCCAGGTGCAGCAGCTCGTTGAGGGCGAAAGCCAGGCCACATTCCACAGCGGCGGAAGAGGAGAGGCCCGCACCCATCGGCACATTGCCCCCGAACACGCAGTCGAATCCGGGCACCACCACGCCACGCCGCTGCAGCTGGGCCACCACGCCCAGCAGGTAGTTGGCCCAGAGCGTAGCGCCGGGCTGCAGCGGCGCCGCGCCTAGTAGCAGCTCATAGGCTTCGGCTTTGTCCAGGGAAAACAGCCGGGCCGAGTCCAGCCCGTTGAGGGCCACCGCAAACACGATTTCCTTGTCGATAGCCGCTGGCAGCACGAAGCCTTCGTTATAGTCGGTGTGCTCGCCGATGAGGTTCACCCGCCCCGGGGCCCTGACCAGCAACGGGTTAGTGCCGTAACGGTGCTGAAAAGATGCAAGAACGCGCTGTGCCAACATAGCAGGGGCCGGTAAAGAAGCTGGGATTCGGTAGATGGACGCAAATCTATGCAATCGATTGCAAAAGCAAAATCGTTCTGACGTAACGCATGGAATTTACTGCCTCATTAACCCTGGTAAGTCTGTCTGTGCAACCACGCAGGCCTACATGGCTGCCTTTATTGCCTGGGAAAGAGAATAGCCAGAAAGTACAGTCAGCATCAAGCCAGTATGCTTTGGCCGGGCCGAAGAGCAAAGGCTGTGTATGTATGCGTTTGAAAAAGAGCTGACTGTGAGAAGCAGTGAAGGGTCGTGTTGGGATTATGGCTGGCGTTTCTATCTTTATGCAATCGTTTGCAAAATCGGTTTCATGCTGCTTCTGCTTACCTTTCTCACCAATTACGCTTCTGCATGTCCCGTGCTCTTTGTCGTATTCTTGGCCTGACCGCGCTGGTGGCCAGCGCGTGGCCTGCTGCCGCGCAAACCCCCGCCGCCGCCCCGCTGCCTGCCGGCGACGTGGTGGTGGACGGTCGCGGCGTGATGCGCTGGCAGCAGAATAAGCAGGAAGTGGCCTTGTTCGGGGTGAACTACACGGCTCCGTTTGCCCACGCCTACCGGGCCCACCAGGCGGTGGGGGCCAACCTCGAAAAGGCCATCGAGCAGGACGTGTACCACCTCTCGCGCCTGGGCGTGGATGCATTTCGGGTGCACGTCTGGGACGTAGAAATCACCGATACGCTGGGCAATCTGCAGGCCAACGAGCACCTGCGCCTCTTCGATTACCTGGTGGCCCAACTCAAGCAGCGCGGCATCAAGCTGGTGCTCACGCCCATTGCCTACTGGAACAACGGCTACCCGGAGCGCGACTCGGGCACGGGCTTCTCCAGTATCTATTCCAAGTTGCAGGCCTACCGCAACCCGCGCGCCATCCGGGCCCAGGGAAACTACCTGACCCAGTTCCTCAACCACCGCAACCCCTACACCCAGCAGCTCTACCGCGACGACCCCGACATCATCGCCTACGAAGTCTGCAACGAGCCCAAATACCAGGCGCCGGCCGCCGAGGTGACAGCCTTTGCCAACCGCATGGTGGCCGCCATGCGCGCCACCGGCTACCGCAAACCCATCTTCTACAACATCGCCGAAAACCCGGAGCTGAGCGAAGCCATCTTGGATGCCAACGTGGAGGGCCTCACGTTCCAATGGTACCCGGCCGGGCTGGTGAGCGGCCACACGCTGCGCGGCAACCTGCTGCCCCACGTCGACCAGTACCCGATTCCGTTTCGCGCCGACGCGCGGTTTCAGCGCCGCGCCAAGCTGGTGTACGAGTTTGAGTCGGCCGATATTATTCAGCCGGTGATGTACCCGTTTATGGCCCGCAGCTTCCGCGAAGCCGGTTTTCAGTGGGCCACCCAGTTTGCCTACGACCCGCTGGCAATTGCCCACGCCAACACCGAGTATCAGACGCACTACCTCAACCTGGCCTACACGCCCGGCAAGGCCATCAGCCTGCTCATTGCGGGCAAGGTATTCCGCCAGACGCGGCGGGAACAGCCGTTTCCGCGCTACCCCGCCGATTCCACGTTCGGCGCGTTTCGGGTAAGCTACCGCGAGGGGCTGAGCGAGATGAACACCGACGAGGAGTTTTACTACACGACCTCCACCCAAACCCGGGCCCGGCGCCCGGCGCGGCTGCGCCACCTGGCCGGCGTGGGCAGCTCGCCGCTGGTGCAGTATGGCGGCACCGGCGCGTACTTCCTCGACCGGCTGGCCCCCGGCGTGTGGCGCCTAGAGGTGCTGCCCGATGCTGTAGCCATCCGCGACCCGTTCGAGACGGCCTCGCTGCAAAAAAACGTCACTCAGATCCTGTGGAACGACCAGCCGCTGCGCCTCACGCTGCCGGAGTTGGGCGAGTCCTTCAGCCTGCGCGGCCTCAACGCGGGCAACACCGCGCAGCTCCAGGCCACGGCGGGCCGCCTGACTGTGCGGCCGGGCGTGTACTTGGTAGCGGCGGCCGGCAAAAACACCGCCGCCTGGACGCCCGACTCGCGGCTGGGCACGCTGCGGCTGGGCGAGTTTGCGGCACCCGCGCCCACGGCCCTGGGGCCGCAGGCGCGGCACACGCCCGTGCCGCAGGCCACCGCTGGCCAGCCCCTCACCATCCGGGCCACGCTCACCGGCCTGGCTCCCGCCGACAGCGTGTTTCTGGTGGCCCAGCACTACTACGGGCGCACCGTGCGGCTCCCCATGCAGCGGCCCGCCTACGCCACCGTGGAAGCCACTGTGCCGGCCAAGTTGACATATGCCGGCCAGCTGCGCTACTGGATTGAACTGCGGCAGAACGGCCGCACGCGCACCTTCCCGGGCGACTTCAGCGGCGCCCCGCGCGACTGGGACTACTCCGCGCGGGAGCGGTGGGAGGTGACGCTGGTAGGGCCCAAAGCTCCGCTCGACCTGTTCCGGGCCGCCACCGACCAGGACCGGGTGGAAGCCCGCGCCCTGGCCCGCAACGCCTGGACCGACTACGTCACCACCGAGGCCACCGGTGCCCTGGCGCTGCGTTTCGTGCAGAATAACCAGCCAGCCGTGCCGGCCGCCGTTGCGGCTGGCCCGGCCGCCAGCCTGCGCGTGTATTTTGCCGACAAGCTGCTGGGCCGACCGACTGACGTGGCAGGCTTCCGGGAGGTGGTGGTGCGCGCCCGCGCCAGCCAGCCGGTGGGCGCTCAGCTGGTGCTGGCCACCCAGCATGCCGCCGCGTTTGTGGCCCCGCTGGCTCTCAGCACCGAAATGCAGGAAATCCGGGTGCCGCTCAGCGCCTTCCGGGCCGGGCCGCTGCTGCTGAGTCCGCGGCCGTACCCGGGCTTTCTGCCGCTGCAGTTCCAGTCGGCCGCCGCTGCTACGCCCTTGAAACTGGCCGATACGGAAGTGCTGCAGCTGCTGCTCGATGCCGTGCCGGCCGGCGGTAGCGCCCCGGCGCACGTGGACATCGAGTCGGTGCAGCTGCGGTAGCGGCGGCGAAGTCTGTGCCGGATTGTTCCGGTATACTTCAGGATGATTCGTTGTTGCACGCAGGCGCGGCGCTGCCCGGAATGGCGGCGGTGTTGTGGCATTCAGGTCAACCACTGTCGGCTGCTTTGCTTACCATTCAACAACTGGAAATAGCGTAGCCCGGTCCCGGGCTGCCGAATCGTTTCGTTTCAACCCCTTTTCGTTTCATGCGCTTCTTCTCTTTTTCTCTATCCCTGCTGAGTGCCCTGAGCCTGCTGGTTCTGGCCGCTGCGGGCCCGACGGCAGCCCAGGTGCGGCAGGAAACCCTGCTGACCACCGACTGGAAGTTCAGCAAGGGCGAGCTGCCCGACGCGGCTCTGCCGGAGTTCAACGACGCCCAGTGGCAAACCGTGCGCGTGCCCCACGACTGGGCCATTTACGGCCCCTTCGATGGCAACAACGATTTGCAGGAAGTGAAAATCGAGCAGAACCAGGAGCAGAAGGCTACTCTAAAAGCGGGCCGCACCGGTGGGCTGCCGTTCATCGGCACGGGCTGGTACCGGCGGCGCTTAGCGGTGCCGGGCTTCGGGCCGGGCCGGCGGGCGGTGCTGCTTTTTGATGGGGCCATGAGCAACGCGCGCGTGTTCGTGAACGGCCGCGAGGTAGGGTTCTGGCCTTACGGCTACAACTCGTTTTCCTTCGACATCACCAGCTTTCTGAAACCCACCGGCGCCGACAACGTGCTGGCCGTGCGCCTGCAAAACCAGCCCGAAGCCTCGCGCTGGTACCCCGGCGCCGGCCTGTACCGCAACGTGCACCTCATCATCACCGACGACGTGCACATTCCGGTGTGGGGCACCTACCTGACCACGCCCGAAATCAGTGCCAGCCAAGCCACCGTGCAGCTGCGCACGCAGGTAGCCGGCGCGGGCTCGGCCGCCAATCTGCGGCTGGAAACCGAAATCCGCGATGCGGCCGGCCGGGTCTTGACCACCACTTCCACGCCGCTGGCGGCGGGCGCGGCGGCCGTGGAGCAGCGCCTGCTGGTGGCGGCTCCCAAACTCTGGTCGCCGGAAACGCCGGTGCTCTACACGGCTTCCTCGAAGCTGTTTGCCGGCGAAACGCTGAAGGATACGTACGTGACGCGCTTCGGAATTCGCTCTTTCAAGTTCGAGGCAAACAAGGGCTTCTCCCTGAACGGGCAGTTGCGCAAGTTCCGGGGCGTGTGCAACCACCACGACCTGGGCCCGCTGGGCGCGGCCGTGAACGTAGCCGCGCTGCGCCGTCAGCTCACGCTGCTCAAGGATTTGGGCGCCGATGCCATCCGGACCACCCACAACATGCCGGCTCCGGAACTGGTGAGCCTGGCCGACGAACTGGGCTTCATGCTGATTGTGGAGTCGTTTGACGAGTGGAAAAAGCCCAAGGTGAAGAACGGCTACAGCCAGTACTTCGACGAGTGGGCCGAAAAGGACCTGGTGAACATGGTGCACCGGGACCGAAACCATCCGTCGGTTATTCTATGGAGTATCGGCAACGAGGTGCCCGACCAGTGGGCGCCGGGCGGCGTGGCCATAGCCAAGCGCCTCCAAGACATTGTGCACCGCGAGGACCCCACGCGCCCCGTCACGGCCGGCATGGACCAGTTTGATGCGGCCGTGAACAACGGCTTTGCCGCGCTGCTCGACGTGCCGGGCTTCAACTACAAACCCAACCGCTACCTAGAAGCCCGCGCCAAGTTGCCCCAGGGTTTGATGCTGGGCTCCGAAACGGCTTCCACGGTGAGCAGCCGGGGCGTGTACAAGTTTCCGGTGGAGCTGGCCAAGCAGAAGAAGTACCCCGACAACCAGTCGTCGTCGTACGACCTGGAATCATGCGTGTGGTCGCAGACGCCCGACGAGGAGTTTGTGATGCAGGATTCGCTGCGCTACGTGCTGGGCGAGTTCGTCTGGACCGGGTTCGACTACCTGGGCGAGCCCACGCCCTACGACGAGGCCTGGCCGTCGCACAGCTCCTACTTCGGCATTCTGGACCTGGCAGGCCTACCCAAGGACCGGTACTACCTCTACCGGGCCCGCTGGAACCCCGCGCCCACGCTGCACCTGCTGCCCCACTGGACCTGGCCTGGTCGCGAAAACCAGACCACGCCTGTGTTCTGCTACACCAACTACCCCGAGGCCGAGCTGTTCGTGAACGGCCAGAGCCAGGGCCGCCGCCGCAAAACCACCACCGGCTCCCCGCAGGCCCGCTACCGCCTGATGTGGAACGACGTGAAATACGCGCCCGGCACCCTGAAAGTGGTGGCCTACGATGCCGCTGGCCAGCCCGTAGCCACCGAAGAAGTACACACCGCCAGCGCCCCGCACCACATCCGCCTCACCACTGACCGCGCCACCCTCCGCGCCGATGGTGAGGACCTGGCCTACGTGACGGCCCGCGTGGAGGACGCCCAGGGGAACCTCTGCCCCGAAGCCACCAACCAGCTGCAGTTTGCCGTGCGCGGTGCCGGCCGGTTCCGGGCCGCGGCCAACGGCAACGCCGCGAGCCTGGAGTTGTTCCACGAGCCGCAGATGAAGGCGTTTCAGGGCCAGCTGGCGGTGCTGGTGCAAGCCATCGATAAAGCCGGCAAAGCGCAGCTGGAAGTCAGCAGCCCCGGCCTGAAAAGCGCCGTGCTGAAGCTGAAGACAGCGAAGTAGGGGAGGCCGAACACCAGCGGCTGTTAAAGCAAAAAGCCTGAAAAACTGCATCTGGGGCCAGATTTGCAGCTTTTCAGGCTTTTTGGACTTGTATTCTAGTACCCGGAGCCGGGGTACTCGCAACTACTTTCGGAAAGCTCCTAACTTCCTGATTTACTTTCCATTAACTCCGCGTTTCAGAGTAGGCAGTAAGGTCTTGGTGACAGTATTGGTGACAGCGCTGAGTTTTACTCGTTTTCGCCCATCAGTTTCACGTCGTAGCGGGCCGCCACGTCCAGCAGCAGGTTGCGCAGCTGCTGCGAGTCCTGCGCCAGCATTTCCATCAGCACCAGCATCCGGTCATAAGCCTCGTCCCGGTTGGCCGGGATGCTGCGCGTGAGCAGCGCCTGCACGTGCCAGATTTCCCGCACGTCCTTCTGCGGCAGCACAAACGGGTCGTAGTAGCGGTTGTCGGAGAGCAGCTCCAGCGGCTCGTTTTTCTTCACCGGTCCGCGTAACCGTTTTACCGTCACCAGCTCGTCGGTAATCACCACGTACACATGCTTTGGCTGAATCAAATCCAGCCGCTCCGTAATGGTGGCAATGACCAAATCGCCCTGGTTGATGATCGGCTGCATGCTGTCCCCGGCTACCTCAAAAGCCCGCACCGTGCGGCCTTTGTAGCCCGGCACGCTGATGGTGTCCAGTGGGACGGATGCTTCCTGGCCTTGGGCCCGCGCCAGCATATAGCCGCCCTGCGCCTTAATGCCCCACACGCTGATAAGCTCCTCGCCGCTGGCGTCCACGGCCACGGCGTAGGGGATGCCCGGATACGCCGCCGCCGGCGCCGGGGCTGCCGGCTCGTCCCGTACCATCGGCCCGTCCCCGCGCATCAGCCACTCGGCGCTCAGCTCCGGAAACTGGTTGAGGATGTCCATTAAAGTTTCGTAGCCGGGCTTCGACTTATTCTGGACCAGCTTGTACAACTTTTGGGGACCCTCGTAGCCTAGTTTCGCCGCCAGACTATAGGCAGAAAGGCTATAATGCTGCAAAATAGCGCTGATACGGTCCCCGACTTGCATTTCTTGTGCCACTATTTTTGCTGTTTTGGTGTAAACTTTTGTTGCACAAATCAAGTTTGTTCGCCAGGTTTGTACGACTAAGGTCTAAACAAAGATACAAAACAGCAAACAAAATGGAACAATTGGCAAAGAAGATTTCGGAACTGCGGGCCACTTTGCCCAAGCGCAACGACTACGCTCGCCGCACGGTCGAGTATCTGGCCGCCCGGGGTCAGGAGTTTTCCAAGCAGCAGGTCTACAACGTACTCAGCGGCCGCTACCATAACGCCGACGTGGCCGAGGCCTTTATCTGCGTGGTGGAAGAGGAGCGCAAGCGCATTGCCGACCTGGAGAAGCGCGTCACCAAAGTCACCGCCGCCTAGCCATGCAGCACGCCATCCTGGTTTCCGAACAAGAGTGGCAGCAGCTGCTCTCCGACGTGCAGGCTCTGAAAGCTGCCACCCCCGCGCCACCCCCGCCCGCGCCCGACCGCATCCTCACGGTCCGGGAAGCTGCCACCTTCCTGCGCCTCACCCCCGAAGGCCTGCGCAAAGCCCGCCGCAAGGGCCGCGTGCAGGGCGTACGCATCAACGAGAAGTCCTGGGGCTTCCGCCTTTCCGAGCTCGTGCGCTACCTGCGCCGCTACCACCGCCTGCCCCTGGAAGGGGAGGAGGCAGCGGCGCTGCTAGTCCCGGCCGCCTAGTCGTTTTCATCGTCTACCCGCGCCAGCGCTTATCGGCCCCTGCGTGCCGTGGCTACCCGGTGTCAATCTATTCTGCTATGTCCCCGCTACTGCCCGTTGTCGGCCCCGACAACCCCGCCCTTCAGTCTCTTATCACCGTACAGAAGGCCAAAATCAGGGAAGGCCAGCTCACCTGCGAGTTCACTGAGCAGCGCACCGCCAACGCGCCACCCCGCGCCTTCGCCCTGACCTGCCACGAGCCCGTCCACCCCGACCTGCTGCACTGCCTCACCCGCCTGGTGCCCCACCTCTGCCTGCTCACCGAGCAGCTGCCGGAAACGCCTGATTTCTGGCCCGACGAGGCCGAGGAGCTGCCCGCGCTGTTTCGTCCCTTCGCCGTCACGGGCTTCTCGCTCAGCAGGGCCGGCGCCGGCATCACCCTCATCGGCCGCCGCGAGCTGGCCGGCGGCAAAGTGCTCAACCTCACCAGCCCTCACGTGGCCTTCGACGACGAAACCCCCGACGCCTATTCCTACGCCGGCCTGCTTGAAACCGCCGTGCAACAAACCATAGCCGAAGTCGAAGCTGCCCTGCGCGGCAAGTGCGCCCCCGACCGCCAGCTGCTTCTAAGCTTTTAGCTGATAGCTCCTGGTTTTTGAACGACGCTAACGGCTAACAGCCAATAGCTAACAGCTCACCTCGATGAAACTTCCGGCTATCCAATTCTACCCCGGCGACTGGCACAAAGACCAGGGCGTGCAGGCCCTGGACCTCGCACAGCGTGGGGCTTGGTTTGAGTTGCTGCTGATGATGCATGACTCGGACGAGCGCGGCGTGCTGCTCGTCAACGGCCAGCCCATGCCCGATGCCGTCATAGCCCGCCGCCTGGGTTTGGATAACCAAACCGCCAACCAAATTCTAACCACCCTGCTAACCTTCGGCGTGGCCAGCCGCCGCGAGTCCGACGGCGCGCTGTTCTGCCGCCGCATGGTCAAAGATGAGAAGCTGCGCCGGGTACGCACGGAGGCGGGTAAAAAGGGCGGTAACCCCCATTTGCTTAACCAAAAGCCCAAGCAAAAGGCAACCACCCGGGTTAAGCAAATTCCAACCCCTTCATTTTCATCTTCAACTACATCTTCAATAATAGAGAGAGAGGTGGCTGACGCCACCCCGCCCGCGCCCCTCGTTGAAGAAATGAGGAAGGAGAAGTCCGCTAAAAAACCGGCTGACGCCCGGAAGAAAGGGCCCGCGGCGCCGCCCTCGCCCGCCGAGGTCCAGGCCTTTGCCACCGAACAGTTCCCCGCCAGTTCCGACGCCCAGACCGAAGCCGCCGCCTTCTGCGACCACTACGAAAGCAACGGCTGGCGCGTGAGCGGCAAAAACCCCCATGGCCGACTGGCGCGCTGCCTTCCGCAACTGGATGCGCCGCCGCCCCCAGTTCCAGGCCACGGCCGCCGCCCGCACCGGCACCGGCCCACCTGCCCCGGCCCGCGCCCGCACCGCCCCCAAATCCCCCGATCCCGCCCGCTGGAGCTAGGTTTTTGGCTATTAGCTGATGGCTGTTAGCTGTTAGCTCCGCCCCCAATATCCTGACCAGTAAAAAAAGCTAACAGCCATCAGCCAACAGCCATCAGCTATGCAAGCCAACAGCCAACAGCTATCAGCTAACAGCTATAAAACGCCGCCCCAGGCTCTGGACCTGGAAGCCGCCGTCCTGGGCGCGGCGCTGCTCGAAGCCAGTGCCCAGCGCACCCTGCTCGTCACCCTGCCCACCGAGGACGTGTTCTACTCCGCTGCGCACCGGCAGGTCTACCTGGCCATCCGCGACCTGGTGCAGCAGGGCGAACACGCCGACCTGCTTACCGTGGTGGCCCAGCTGCGCCACCGCGGCACGCTGGCACGCACCGGCGGCCCCGCCTTCGTGGCAGGTCTCACCAGCCGCATCAACTCCGCTGCTCACTTCGAAACCCACTGCCGCATCCTGCTGGAGCAGTACGCCCGCCGTGTCATCATCGGCGCCGGCACCGAGCTGACCGCCTACGGCTACGACGACACCCGCGACCCGCTGGCGCTGCTGGCCATCGCCCAGACCCATCTCACCAGCCTGCACCGCACCCTCGAAACCCGCCCTGGCCAGACGGCCGCCGCCGCTTTCGGCCCCGCCTTCGACCGCCTCGCGCAGTCAGTCGGCCAGCACGGCCTCACCGGCATTCCTACCGGCCTCACCCAGCTCGACGGCCTGACCGGCGGCTGGCAGCCGGGCGACCTGATCATTCTGGCGGCCCGGCCCGCCATGGGCAAAACGGCCGCTTTGCTGCATTTCGCCCGCACCGCCGCCCTCGAACACGGCCACCACACCGCCATCTTCAGCCTCGAAATGCCCACCCTGCAGCTCATGCAGCGCATGATTGCCAGCGAGGTGCCCGGCTACTCCAACTCCGACCTGCGCCGCGGCAACCTCCCCGGCGGCCTGGAGCAGGTGGCGCACATCCGCGAGCAGGCCCGGCGCCTCCACACCCACGGCCACGCCCTGCACCTCGACGACACGCCCGGCTTGAGTATTCAGCAGCTGCGCGCCAAGTGCGCCCGCCTCCACGCCCAGCACCCCCTGAGCCTGGTGCTGGTCGACTACATCCAGCTCATGCGCGGCGACACCAAAGGCAACCGGGAGCAGGAGGTAGGCAGTATCAGCCGCAGCCTCAAGGAGCTGGCCAAGGAGCTCAACGCCCCCGTCATTGCCCTGTCACAACTCAGCCGCGACGTGGAGAAAAGGGGAGGGGAGAAGCGCCCGCTGCTCTCGGACCTGCGCGAGTCCGGCAGCCTGGAGCAGGATGCCGACTGCATCATCTTCCTCTGGCGCGGCGAGTACTACAGCATCGCCGAGTACGAGGACGGTACCCCCACTGCTGACACTGTGCTGTTCGACGTAGCCAAGCACCGCAACGGGGCTACGGACGAGGTGATTGTGGCTTGCTCGATGCGGAGAGGTGTGTTCACAAATCTTATTTAATTATTTCTGTCTGCATTAATCCAAAATTTTAGGAAAGAAAAATGGCATCAGGTCAAGTGGGGCAGCAGCGGAACGGTTCATCCAGTTATCCTGAATTTTTAAGAAATAGGGCTTCCAGAATCTCTCTTGCGCCTCTTCTATGACTCTCTGGTATTCGTCATCTTCTCTCAAAGTTTGCCATTGTTTAGCATAGTAATTAGCAAAAACAAAGTCAATGGCAAGTATTATATCGAGAGGTGGATGGGGAAGTCGTGGAGATTCTAAAAGTAAGTGAGAACCATAAAAATCAGGATTGATATTTTCCCATACCTTTTTCCCTCCGTACTGCCAATGATAACGAGGATGAGCAAATTTACTAGCCGTTGGACCCTTAGAGTTTTTTGGCGGATGACTATCTAGGTGCCAAGCGCAGTATATGGACTCAGGTTCTTCACCCGGCAAATCAGTTACTACAATATTCACTTCCAAATCTTTGATAGGGTCTTCAACGGTACCTGCATCAATGAATGTGCCGCTAGCTTCTATAGACAAAACGACTTTGTAATTCTTAACTGTAACCGGATGAACTTTATCTAATTCTGCAATTTTTAATGTTTGGGATGGAAAGGAAAAATCTTTAAGCTCATATTCCCATAATTTGAGCTTACTGGAGATTCCGTGACAATATCCTGCTAAGCCATCTATTTCATCCCATTCAAAAGCCGGAACAGCTTTGCGTAAAGAAGTTACTAATTTTCTGAGCGATGAAGCGTAGTTACCACCTGATTTCATTTTTTTAATGCAGCTAATGTGGTGGCTTTATCATCATCAAAACGTTCAATATCTAATGGGTCAATGTCAATGCGATTCGCTTCTGTGCTGCCGTCTAGCTTGCCATGCAGGGATAAGTATTGAGTTAACTGCCATGGGTATAGCTGCCTATTTACAACGTACCCATTTCGAGGGTCTAGAGGCTTTCTGGTGATTTGGCAGACAGTCCAAAATGCTTTCGACTTAGTCCACTCAATGCCCTGAGCAGGTTTATAATCATCACGCTTTAGTGAACTATTGATAAATGCGACACGCTGTTCTGCTGTTAATTGCCTAAGTACACCGGGAGACTTTGGCATATTTTGCCAATCCTTTTCAACTATGGGCATCCACCAGCATGGCCACCCATACGCAAAAGCACCTGTGTAGCGTGCATTAGGAAACAGTTCAGTCGCTGCATCATCAAAATTAGGCACTTCCCTTATATCCAACCCTAACCGTGCAGCCAAAATCTCACTAGATACTAATGCACTATTTGGTATATTTAGCAACTGCCGGTGTATAAAGCGAGCTTGATCGAATATTGACGATTCTGAAAGCGGCTTAGTAATAGGGTATAAAAGCCGTGGGTCAAGTTGTGAAACGAACTCAACAGATTTTTGCAATAATGTAGCTGCCCTCTCAACTCCTTCTACATTACATGACCTGATCATTTCGTATCCATCGACTAAGGCGACCATCTTGCGCGCTTTCTCGGTAGCGTAAGGCAAATCATTACCAGCCAGCTTTTCCTTATAAACTGTTAAGTCAAACAGGTCGTGGCTAGTATCGTCTGGCCAATATGATATGTTTAGTTTAATATCATTTGACCATAGAATAAGCGGAAGTACAGGGAAGTCTTTTTCAGCAGCCCTAGTATGGATCTCTTGGACAAGCGCCGGAGCCCTATAATGGGCTTTACTTCCTGGCCCGTCGAGGCGTAGGTCTAGCAATAGCCCAGAATATTCGTTATCTACAATACTGCGCTTAAGATTATCGACCTCTTCACTGAAAATGTCGGGCAAGCTTGGCTCAATTAAGAGTCTAGCTTCAGCGCCACTCAGGTTGTTTCGAAATGATTCTGTTGATGTTGTCTCTTCGTCATCGACGCAGAGGTACTTAACTGTTTGATTCATCAGGTAGATATGAAGGAAACTCAACTCTAAAGCAAGTAGTGTAGCCAGAAGGCGCAGCAGAAAGAAAAACCTCACCGCCGTAAACAGCGACAGTGTCAGAGACAATTTTTAATCCTAAACCACTGCCTTGCGCTTCTTCAGCATAAGTACTATCTCTACTAGCAGGGGATGCAGTTGTAAAAAACGCGTTGAAGATTCTGTCACGAATGGCTTCCGGGATGCCATCCCCATTGTCAGCAAACTCTAAGAAAACCCTATTACCCTCCGCACCAACACGAAGTAGCATTCGGCCCTCTGTTCCAGCGCGTTTAATAGCTTTTAATGAGTTGGAGTAAAAATTAAAAGTAAAGAGTTGATTTCAGATGCATGCATTGGCGGAGTAAACAATTCGTATCCAAGCGGTTCAAATTCAAATGTGATACCGGAACGTTTAATACTTGCTCCCATAGATTCTTCAAATTGCCTGCCTACTGCTCGTAAGTTTTGAGGCACTAACTCCCGACTAGCGTTACTGGCAATAGTTTGGTAGAAGAAATTCAAATAGCCACGTAATCGACTTATGTTAGAACCCAAGTGGTCGAATGCCTTTTGTTCGCGTGTTCCATTTACTAATAACTCCCCTAGTGAGTCTGCATTCTGCTGTGCAGATCCTAATACGTGAACTATTTCATGTGTAAATTCACCAATTAGCAGTCCGAGACTTGCTAACACCCGCAACATCTGATTCTCTTGTATTAATAAATGAGCCCTAGAAGCAGCGTCATCCAATACATCTGCGACTTTTACAAGCTCGTCCAATTCGGCTTGTTGAGCTGCCACAGCGACTTCAAGCTTCTCGAAAGTATCTATAACGCTAACAATGCTATCAGTTTGGTTTTCTTTCGTTCTATGATTGCTTTGCTCTTTCAGTCTCTCTCGGGTAATAGCAACAGTATTCCGTATTTTATCGGCAGCTCCTTTTAAAGTTTCCGCAGGGCTCTCATTATCCTTGTTTTTCCAATTCGTTTGTCCAGCAGTCTGCTTCTTATTTCTCGATTCAGCAATTCTAAGAATACCAGCTGTAAGCACACCATAAGCAAACTTCTGTAACTCTTTAAATGCATCATTTTCAATCAATCCCTCCCTGCTGGCTCTTTCTTCGAAAATATGACCTTTAATATCGTTAAGCTCAATAAGGCCTATGAAATTGCTGTTTGCATGGGCAGGCAAGAAACGCCTCGCAGCATACGAAGCATCTAGCTCTAACCAGTCGTTGTCCCGGTCTCCATATGGCGATACTCGAAAGCCATTGCGGAAGATACGGATTCCACCCTGCTGTCTGCCAATTTCTTGGAGCGTGCTAAAAAGCAATTTTGGAAACAAATCATTATTCCATATATAGTAGTACGCCTTAAGGCTAACATTGCGTAGATACTGAAAGGGTATCTTGTTTTCGCGGTCTAATCCTATATCAGAGGTTTCTTCAGAAATACCTAGTTTTTTAGACTCTATTGACCAGATTCCATGCCCTTTTTCATCAACATAGCCTTCAATTACGCCTAACGCGTTTGCAAAAATCGTTTCATCCTTCGATGCAACAACTGTTTCCTTCTCCCCACTTTGATGTATTAATTCAACGTCAAACCTGCCTAACTCCCCAGGGTGTACCTTTGAGTTACTTGAAAGCGAAGGAATCTTAAACTTAGTAAGCGCATAAGGCTGTAGTAGCTCAGAAACATATCTATAGACGCGTCGTTGTTCGGCATTGCTCCATGCTTCGCGAAGATTTTTAATAAACAGAATTGTGCCAAATGGCAATTCCTTATCAATCTCTTCTACACGACTAGTTATAGTGCTCAAATCGCGGCCAGCACGAAACGACTCCCAATTTACGGTTACTCTGAGGGCCTTAGCAGAGCTTTCCGTTTGGGTTGTTAATATCAGCTCCTCCCCAAGCCGTTGCACCGCAAAGCGTCCAATTCCTTTTTTTCCTGCACGGCGACGATGATAACGTTCAGACAAAGGATTAATCAACTTGTCATTAGATGACAGGCGCATGAATCCGTTCAATAGCTGCTCGCGTGTCATCCCGAGCCCATTGTCTTCAATTCTTAATGTTCCTCCTGGAGTATCGGTATTGTTAAATACGATTCTTACTTCTGTAGCGTCAGCATCATAAGCGTTTTTGATTAGTTCAGCTACAGCAGTCTCCTGCTTTCCAACTAGTTCTTGCCCCAAACGGCTTATTATACCAGCATCAATTGTGAACCGAACATTGTCGGTATCCAACCGTGCGATTTTATTAGTTAATTCCTGAATAAGGTCAACATCAGGTGGAACCACATTTACTGCAGTTATTAACTCGGACTGTAATTGCTCCAGTGATGTATTGCTCATTAGTCTGTAGTTGGGCTTCGGTCACCACGACGTATTTTCCTTAAGGTCCTTAGTCCCAGGTCTAATACGGCTACCTCTTCTGTAGTCAAAAGACCATATTCGATTAGGAACTGGTCTGCGGCCCTTCTTGCTTCAGCAACATGACCTTCCCGCAGAAGGGTATCAATCTGGTCAAAAACAGGGCTGGCATCTGCATGGGCCGGAGGAAGCAGAAGACCAATTCTACCCGCTTCTGATGGCTCAAGTTTAAGTGCGCCAGATCCACAACTACGGCCTGAAATCTCAGCAGATAATTGACTAAATGTGCTTTGTAAGCTCACAGCAACATGCTGTTTTACAAATTCATGCGTAAACAAAGTGCTTTCAAATTGTATACGATACACTGTATTAGTGCAAGTTGCCTGTGCGGGGTTTAGAACCAACATTGGCCCATGCCAATTCATGCAAGAGAAGAAACCATCAGGAGTATGCTCTTGTGCAATTTGGTGCCAAGGCTTTCGCTTCGCGAAAGTGCGATTTGCCGCAATGTTTTCCTTAGGGTAGGTATTTAAGTAGCGTGAAATATAATACGATATCCGCTTGTCTTTATAACAGTTAGTATTTAATAACAAGCACTTGACATCATCATTCACGAGCTGGTTTAAATCCTCATCTGTGACTTGCAAACCACGAAAGTGAGCTTGCCGCGCAATAATGGGGCGCAATGCTTTTTTTGGAATCTTCAACTTAGTGGCTTGTGACGACTTCAGAACAAAAAACGAGTTGTCACCTGTCACCAGCCCTATCCTGATTTTTACTAGTGTTCCAAGATTTGTGTATGACGGAACATGACAATGGCTGTCATAGGCCCTCATTACTGCCTCAGGAAGCAATAGTCTATTGGCTTCTTGGTCCCACTCAAATCCCGTAGGCAGCTTATCCGTCCACGCTTGAATTGTGTTTTTTAACTCAGGCAGAGTTGCTACCAATGCCAAACGCATTAGTTCTCCTGACTGTCCTCTAGCCTTTGGCTTATAATCCTCACAGAGTAATATAATGCTACTCTCCTCTGTGCCTTCATTAAGAAAGATTCGCTGTTCAAGCATTACTGCTAGGGTGCGGCTGAACTGCTCCGAAATAATGGCCCGGAGAGGAGCGGCATAATCTGCATAAATGAAACTTCCAGGCAGAATCCAAGCCATTCGTCCCCCTGTATTCAAGAATTGCAGACTATGCGCCAAGAAGAAAGTCCATAAGCTACCCTTATTATTTAGGGATTCGCCATTGGGTAAGAGCACCTTTGAAGCCGACTCCCGTTGACTTGGTAACATATTATGCCAAGACACATATGGGGGATTTCCTATCACAGCGTCAACACTGTTTACTTGGAAATCTGAGGGCACTACACCTAGAAAGTCTTTCAGCTTGAAATTCTGTTGGGCTGTTGAACCCTCAAGCAGTTTAACTAAATAATCAAATGCATTGGGGTCTACATCGCATCCTAGAAGCTGGCCGTGAGGATTTTCAGCACCCAAGGAGCCCAGTTGATTGAGTGCTGCCTCGAGGAAGCCACATCCACCAAAGCTCGGTTCAAGAATAATGTCGTTAGCATTACGAATACTCCACTCAGCTAGCAGTTGAGCAGCAGCATCCGGAGTATAGAAAACCCCTTTGCGCTTTTTATCAGATAGGTCACGTTTACTAGGTGGCAAAAGGTCTAAGGCATCGCCCGAGGGTGGGGACGAAATTTCAACCACAGGTATTTCCACCTGGGGTAGTTCATCATGTACATTTGTTTGGGGTGGAACAAGCACTCTTGGAAGTAAGCTAAAAGGCGGTTATAATCAGAAAGCGGCGTTTCCCGGCCTGCTTTAGGTAGGCACATAAGTGCGCTAAGTTACGAAAAAGCCGCCTCTGCTCTAGTCTGCTATGCTTATTAGATAGAATTCAACCTGTGCTAGGTATATGCTGCGCCGCCAAGTTCTCCAGTCGTGGCCACCACGACCGCACCTTCGGCAGCCGCAGCGGCTGCCCGTTGAAGCGCTGCACGCCGTAGTCGTGCCCGCCCAGTTCCCCGAACCCCTCGGCCACGCGTACCCGGTAATCTTTATCAATCCAGAACAGGTGCCGGTCGAAGGCGCGGGGCAGGTTGGGGCACAGCGCCAGCTCATTCCCGATAGTATCATCCTGGCTCACCGACCACGGCACAATGTGGCAGGCATCCAGCAGCGGTGCCGTTCCCGTGGTGCTCACCAGCTGCAGCCCCGACACCGCGCACGTCGATTGATACGCCTGCAGCACCTCCCGCAAAAACACGCCGCTGCGCTCCGCCAGGGCTGTTTCATCAGCTACGTCCACCGCGCGGTTGTACAAGGCCGCCGGCTCATCCAGCCGTTCCAGATCTGCCCGTGGCCGGAAGTAGTTGCGCGTAAGCGGGAAGTAGCGCCCCAGCAATGCCTGCCGGATTTCCTCCCTTGGCGCCGGCTGCTGCACCAACTCCCACAGCGCCGCATCCAACGAGTCGCATTTTATCACGTCCCGCAGATGCCTGAAGCTACGCACCGACTTTAACGACGTGCGCCGTGCTCTGGATGACAAATGTCTCGACTATCTAAACAGCTTCTTTGTAGACGCGTCGTGATGTGAAAACCGATGAGTAGCTTGCCGTAAATCGCAGACCTTTCTACAGCGAATTAACTAGTTGATTTTCTCCCAATCTAACCCCCAATTCAGTATATGAAAAAGCTCTTGCTGCTACCCGCGTTGGTTGTTTCAACTGCTGCCTTTGCCCAGAATACGGGCGGTACCGCCAAGCCGGTGAACTGTGCCGCAGTGCAAACGGAGAATGCGGCCCTCAAAGAGAAAATCGTGGCCTACGAAGCCCGCCTGGGTATCAACGGCACCGTGAACACCATTAACGGCAACGACAAGCTCACCGCTACCTTTATCTCCTGCAAAGCGTCAAAATCAACCCACAAGGCGGTATTCACCTTCATGATTCGCAACACCGATGAGCCCATTGACCTCATCATCTGGGCCGACCAGAATGCCTGGGGCAGCGCGGGTAGTAAATCAACGGTTCTCGACCAGGAGGGCAAGAGCTTCCCCATCGAAAGCATGACCATTGGCACTACGCGGGTAGGCTATGGTCTGGGCCCTGCGCGGGTTCCTTCCAAAGCCCCCGTGCAAGGCTCGATAGAGGTAAGTAACGTGCCGCTGTCCACCACCAACCTCAACGCGGTGCTCCTGGCATTCGGCAAGACCATCCCCGGCATGGATACCAAGACGCAATTCGTTTCCGGCTTCCAGAACGTTCCCGTTACCTGGGTGCCATAACCCGCCCGCCGCATCCAGTGCCGCCAAGACCCTGCCTGAACAGGTAAACCCAGGCACACAACCCAGTCGCCCATGCCCCCTCGATAGCTCCCTGGCCGCTTTGCCGCCCCGGTAGCTGCCAGGGAGCATGGGCGACTGGTGCTGTAGGGAGGAACCTTATTGTGGGTAGTGAGAAGGCCAGGCAAACCTTTATTCGTTGCGGTGGCCGTGATACACAGCCTGAATATGGGGTATAGTGCAAAGGTTTTATATAAAATACAATATATTTAGTTTAGCTTATACTCGCCTTACCTATGAAACACGTTCTACTTTCCTTGCTGTTAACCCTGCATGTGCTAGCCGCCGCCGGCCAGACTTCCAGCTACCGGGCCCGGTTTCGGTACATCCTTACCCAGGATAGAATAACTGCCCTCCAGAAGGGTTGCCCTTCCTTGATCGTGACGGATGCCCTGGGGCAGACCGCGTATCAGTTCTGCTCCAAAACTCCTTCCCGGTTCCTGTTCTTCAAACGGCAGCCCCGTCTCAGAACGCTGGTCACCAACGACAAAGGTACCCTCCTGCTGGATCCCTGGAGTATTACCGACGATAAAATCAACGAGCCGTGCACTCCGCGCGCGAAACCGGAAGATGCCGTGACGGATGAATGCCTTGGCCAAACCGGCATCATCAATGCGGCCATCGACAACGACCTGCGCATTCAGCTGCCCAAGCGTACCCGCGTCGGCGACCCCACCATTTCCATGTGGCTGCCCTATCAAACCTGGCTGTTTGGCGTCAACGCCATCGGGCTCAAAGTCCGCCCCCGCGTCACCGACGATCTGGACAGCACCTACACCCGCAGCGTCACCTCCGGTAACTTCAACCTGGGCCTGAACGTCGGCTATTCGTTTGGGTGGACCCAGTTCACCCACCGCTCCACCAACAGCTATTCCATTACCCCCGGCTTCAATCTGGGCTTCTCAGGTGTTGCCATAAGCAAGGAGCCATTGAAGCAGAAGCTAAAAACTGATTTCATCCCGAGCAATCTGGTGCTGTCACCCGCTTTCAGCCTGATTGGCGCCCGCAACGACATTGGCATCATCTTCACCGTTGGCAAAGACCGTATGTTCGGCAAATACGCCGACAAATGGCTGTACCAAAACAAGTGGTTTTGGGGGCTAGGCGTTTCCGCCGGCCTTAAATTATAGAGGTGCTGCTGTTGCTCGCTGCCTACGGTATCGCCTAGTAGCTGGCAGGGGTGTCCGAGGCCTGGGCCCGTAAGCACTTGGGTAGAGTAGAGGGGGAGGCGGGTTATTCGGGAGCTTCGTCGCCCGTCTTGCAGAGCTTTCAGCCTTCCGAAGATGCCGGCTGGCTCGCCAAAGCATCAAATGCTCCCGCAGCTTCAGCCAGTGTCTCCGCCTTATCGAACCCAACCACTCCCGACGCTTCTACCGCCGCCTCGCTACAATCCTGCCTGATTGGAAACACCGCAAGGAGAGGCTGGAAAAAGCTTTGACATAAGTTTTCACGGGCATATTTGGCCCGTCCGTGCCACCTACACACATAAAACGGTTGTAAGTCTTCTCCATCCAGTATTTCAATAATGTGGATAACCTTGTCCCGTGCAATCAGCTTATGAATGGTTATGCTGTTTTCAGGTCCCATTTCTAGCTGAAGACGCGTAAATTCGCTTCCCAACGCGCTTTTCTTATGAAGCGCTATGAAGCAAACCACCTAGCAAGTCCAATTACGTGCACGAAGACCATTCTCCTTTCCGCAGCCTTCTTGACCGCCTCCTGAAGCTGGGAGAGCGGGAGTGGGTTGAGTTCAAGGTAAACAACACCAACCCCGACGAAATCGGCAAGCGCCTCTCGGCCCTGGCCAACGGAGCCCGCCTCCACGGGCGGGAATGCGGCTATCTGGTGTATGGGGTCCAGGATGCGCCGATTGCCGTAGTCGGGACGGAGTTCAGCCCCCGCACCGCCAAGAAAGGCAACGAGGACCTGGAAATGTGGCTGAGCCGGATGCTGGACCCACGCATCGATTTCCGGATTGTCGAGTTCGAATACGATGGCTACGCCATCGTTATGTTTGAGATACCGGCTGCCGAAGACCGTCCCGTTCGCTTTCAAAATGAGCCCTACATCCGCGTAAACAGCATAACCAAGCCCCTTCGTGAGTATCCCGACAAAGAGCGTAAGCTCTGGCACACGCCCGCCCGGCAGGTGTTTGAGAAGGGTGAAGCCGCTGGCCAGCTCAGTGCCGATGAAGTAATTCAGCGCCTTGATGTCCAGTCTTACTTCGAGCTCATCGAGCAACCCCTGCCCCGCACGCAGACGGCTATTCTCGATAAACTCATTCATCAGAAGCTGGTCACTGCGCGCACCGGTAGCTATGGCATCACGAATCTGGGTGCCATTCTCTTTGCGCGCCGACTCTCCGATTTTGAAGGCCTGGAACGTAAGGCCGTGCGGGTAATCGTGTACGATGGGCCCAGTAAGCGCAGCAAGACCCTGCGCGAACAGCCCGGCGTGAAAGGATACGCCGCTGGCTTCAAAGGGCTGATAGAGTGGATCAATAGTCAGCTCCCAGCCAATGAGCTCATCGGGCAGGCGCTTCGCCAGGAAGTACGGCTTTATCCAGAGCTGGCCATTCGCGAGTTGGTAGCCAACGCTCTGGTACACCAGGACTTTGCGCTTACAGGCACTGGCCCACTGGTTGAAATCTACTCCGACCGCATCGAAATTACCAACCCCGGCTTACCCATTATCGACCCGCTGCGCTTCATCGACGAAAACCAGTCTCGCAACGAGCAGCTGGCTTCTCTCATGCGCCTGGCACACATCTGTGAGGAGCGTGGTAGTGGCATCGATAAAGCGGTGGGGGAAGTGGAGCTATACCAACTGCCTCCACTGGAGTTTTTGCCTACCGAGAAGCACACCAAAGTAGTGCTGTTTGCCCCGCGCCCACTAGAGAAGATGGATAAAAGCGAACGAGTGCAGGCAGCCTACCAGCACTGTTGCCTGCTCTATGTCATGCGCCAGAAGATGACCAATCAGACCCTGCGCACCCGGCTCAATATCGCCGACGAGGCGTACAGCACCGCCACGCGCATTCTCAACGATGCCTTGGCGGCTAAACTCATCAAATACGACGAACCCGAGGGTGCCTCTCGCAAGCATGCTCGTTACATTCCCTTCTGGGCGTAGTTTAAATATACCGGGCCTCCGGGTGATTCAGAACATCCATATCCACCTCCAGGAATTCAGTTTTCTGAATCCGGTTGGCGTTGATGAGGCTGTTCCTTAATCTGGCGCAACTGATTTTTTCGTGCAGCAACATCTCCGATTTCCTGGTCAATTGCTGCTGCAGCTGCCCTGATTCCGTCGAGAGTATGCTGTTGTTCTTTTGCTCGGCTTCTAACGCTTGCTGCCTGGCGTTCAAGATTTGCTTCCGCTCGGCTGAGCTCTGCCTCCTCAGCTCCAAGAGCATTTGCTTCTCGGTCAAGGCGGATGCGCTCAGCGGCCCGCCCTGCCCGCTCGATTGATAGCTGGAGCTCTGCTGCGTGTAGCTCTGCTTCCGTTGTCTGATTATCTCGGCTCCATTCAGCTTTAGCTCGTGCCACTCGTTCCTTGAGGTAGCTACCGACTCGAACAAGCTGCTCTTCTTTCGCTCGAATCCACTGCTCCAGAGCTGCTTCCTCCGCAGCAAGCGCTGCTGCATCCCGCTGGTATTCGGCCTCGATGTCTGCGAGTTGTAAACGAGCAACTCCAGCTGCTTGCTCACTACGGTCTCGAAGTTGCTCGCCAAGCTCTGCTGTAACTGCTCGATGTGCTTCCGTTGCGACAGCAAAGTCAGCTGCTCCCAGGCTTTTTCTAATTCCGCGTATTGCCGCACCAAGCCAGAGCGCGCGGCACCGGTAAGATTCGGGTTGTTCAGAAAGTCCGCCTTCGTTTCCAGCAGGTAGTTGACTTCCCGCTCCAGGTGCGGGTTGGGTGGTGGCAATGGGGGTAGTAAACTGCTCACGGTTGTATAGCCAGGATGTATGCTGGGTGGAGGTGAAGAGGCCTTCAATATCCTCTGGAGTGAATGTTTTGGGGATGTAGATTTCGATGGTATCTATACCCAGCCGCCGAATCTTCATCAGCTTGGCCTCATTCACGGCGTGCGTAGCGCACAGCTCAATCAGCAGAACGGGCTTTTTTTCAGCGTTCAGAAACAATACATCCGGCCGTACCAGCAGCTCCCGTGTTCCTTCCTGGTCATCAAAAGGCCGTTCCGAGCTTCTCTCCCAGCGGACACGTCCGTGCTGATCCTCGTAGATGTTGCGTTCGATGAGTACCTCATGCGCTTCCACGAACCGCGTCGCCTGCAGTTGGTGCCGCTGCCAGCCAGCCAGCGCATACTGGTACACGGAGGGTACTTTCACGCGCGCCAGCCGCTGCAAAATTGATTTGGCTAACTGGTGGCGGTGCGTTTCGGTGGAATATGTGCAGCGGTTATCCTGCACGCTGTAACGTGGATGGTGCTTGAAGTGCGGCTGATTAACCAGTCCAATATGGGCGACCAGCTCCCGGCCGCATCCTATACAGAAATAGCCATTAGCGCCACTCTGAGCTAGTGCAATAGAAATTTCTAGGCCGTTTGCATCTAAAGCTCGGTCGCACTCAGTAGCCATTGTTCTTTAAAATAATCCGCGAAGACAGAATCCTCACGGTGTAGCTAGACAATAGGTTGTGAAGATACTGATTGCGGCTTTTCAAGCAATACCTCACGCCCGCTTCCGCTGCTGCCGCTCCCGCAGCTGCGCCCAGCACCACACCATGGCCTCAAACGCCTCAGCCGACAGGGTCACCACCGAGTACCGCACCCGGTCCCGCAGGATGTAGTCCTGCATCGAGTCGTGGTGGCCCTGCCGGCGCAGCTCCGCCGCCTGCCCGGGCGGCAGCACCACCGCCAGCTTCACCTGGTAGCCGCCGGTGGGTGTGGTCAGCACCGTAATGCGCCGGTTGTGCAGCCGGCGGGTGTAGCACGGGCGCCGCTCGTAGTGGGTAGGCGTGCCCGGTAGCTCGGCTGGCGGCTGCAGATACGCTTTGCGCCGGGCGCGGCCGCTGGCCGCGGCAGAGGTTTTGTTTCGCTTCATGGGAGTGGAGTACTGAAAATGAAGAAATGCCCGGCCGGACAACGTCCGGCCAGAGTGCCTTGAAAATCCGTAGCCGGTCAACCGGAAGCCCCGCCAACCGGCCCCAACCGCCCGCAACGGCCGGCCATAGGTGGCTGCCCACAATTCAGGCCACCACCTGCGCATATTCCCAGCCCTCATCGGCCTCCCCGTTGGCCCGTGCCAGTGCCAGCCGCACGGCCGCCGACAACGCCGTGGCCCCGGTCAGCTCCGCTTCCAGCGGCAACTGGCGGAAGTACAGCTTCACTACGTATTCCACCAATGCCGCCGTAGCCGGCCGCTGGTCCAGCAGGTGGGGGAGGGACGCCCGCCATTCCGGCGCCAGCCCCGGCCGCAGCAAAACGATTTCTCGCCCCGGGCCCGTCCGGGCATCCACCACCTGAGCGGCCACTACAAAAGTCAGTTCGTTCATAATCCGTTGTTCGTCGACCAGGCCACTGCGCCCGGCCGCCGCTACTGTGTGGTTGAGATAGAGTTATCAGTTACCAATGAGTTGTTGAGGTGAGTCAGACTCCGCAGTACTTCGACGTTCGGTAAAGCGTAGCCGATAAGTTGTCAGCAGCAATCCGTCCAAACCGACTTGAAGCCAGAAGCTTGCAGCTTATGGCTTGTGGATGACGGCTTGCAGCTTGTGGCTTATAGCTTGCAGCTAATGGCTCCCAGCCTGCCGCTTCCTTCAGCACCGCACCGTCCACAGCTCCCCCCAGTTAGTCGTAAACGCCGGGCTTTTCGCGTCCCGGCGCATGGCCCAGGCCGGCTGCTGGCCCGGCCCGGCTACCGCTGCGGCCACCTTCACCTTCCCGGCTCCAAACCGCCCGTTCAGCGCATCCATAGCCCGCATCAGGTTGGCCCGCTCCGGCTTGGCGCCCACGTCCCCGAACAAGGTGGCCTGCGCCCCGGTCCCGGCCCGCTCCAGCCCGTCCAGCACCACGCCGGCCTTCACGTACCGCTTGCCCGGCCGCCAGATGCGCTCCAGACCCTTGCGGGCCACCTGCGCCAGCGTCAGCGTGTCGTCGGTGGCCACCAGCATAGTCAGCTGCGCCGAAAACGAGTAGGGGGGAGGCAGCTCCGCAAAACGGCTCGTCTCCACGAATACCGTCAGCAGCCGCGCTGCCAGGCCCTGCCGCCGCAGCTTTTCCCCGGCCCGCGTAGCGTGACTGGCCACGGCCCCGGCCATGTCCGCCAAGGCCGTTACCGGTTGCCCAAACGAGCGGGTGCAGGCCAGCGACTTGCGCGCTTCGTCTTCCACCACCAGACCTGCGCATGGAAAGCCCCGCAGCTCGTGCAGCAGTCGGGCCCCCACCACGCCGCCCAGGTTCTTGCGCGCCCAGGCGTCGCCCACGCCCGCCAGCTGTGCGGCCGTGCGCACGCCCACCGCGTGCAGCTTCGCCGCCGACCGCCCACCCACGCCCCACACGTCTTCCACTGCCACCCGCGCCAGGGCCTCGCGTCGCTCGGCTTCGCCGTCCAGCACCAGCACCCCGTCCCCGCGGCCGCCCACGAATTCGGTCTTGGCCAGCCGGTTGGCCAGCTTGGCCAGGGTCTTGGTCGGCGCCACGCCCACGCAGGTCGGAATGCCCGTGCGCTGCCGCAGCGCCCCGCGCACCTCGCCGGCCCAGCGGCCCAGGTCGAAGTGCCGCGTCATGCCCGCCAGGTCCAGAAACGCCTCGTCAATCGAGTACACTTCCACCGCCGGTGCCGTCTGCTGCAGGTACCACATCACGCGCCGGCTCATATCCCCGTACAGCTCGTAGTTCGAAGAGCACACCACCACGCCGTGCTGCTCCAGCAGCCCCCGCACCTGAAAATACGGGTCGCCCATCTTCAGCCCCAACGCCTTGGCTTCCTGCGACCGGGCAATAACGCACCCGTCGTTATTACTCAACACCACCACCGGCCGCCCTTCCAGCTCCGGCCGGAAAACCCGCTCGCATGAGGCGTAGAAATTATTACAGTCAACAAGCCCGAACATGATTCATTGGTTGAATTGCTGAATGGTTGGATTGCTGAATTGCTGAACGGTCATATGGGTGAATAGCTGGATTGGCATAGGGAGTAACACGGCAGGAGGCAGAAGAGGGGCCAAAGTCAAGTGCCGAAAACCGCAACCCAGCACCCCAAAGCCGGGTACTCAATCCCTAATCCCTAATCCCTAATCCCTAATCCCTAATCCCTAATCCCTAATCCCTAATCCCTAATCCCTAATCCCCCGTCGTCCTTCACCCACCAGCGGATGCAGCACGGCCACCACCACGCCGAAAATCCGCAGGTCGTCGGCGTTGCGCACCACAATCGGCGGGTACGCCGGATTAGCGGCCAGCAGGGCCGCCGAGTCCGGCCGCTTCTCCAGCCGCTTCACCGTGTATTCCCCTTCCACGCAGGCCACCACAATATCCCCGTTCCGCGCCCGCATGCTGCGGTCCACGGCCAGCACGTCTCCGTCGTGGATGCCGGCCCCGGTCATGCTCTCGCCCGCGGCCCGCGCCAGAAACGATGCATCCGGGTGCCGCAGCATCAGCCGGTTCAGATCCACCAGTTCCGTCTGGTAGTCATCCGCCGGCGACGGAAACCCGCACGACAGCCCCACGTCCACCATGGGCAGCAGGTGCGCCCTCAGCAATGAGCCCGCCTGCCCGAGCAATACAACATGGTCTTTCATAAAACTAAAATTGGTTAGTCACCGCAAGTATACGCGGCAACTAACCAACTTTGTTTGCTTACTGCTAAAAAAATTAGTGAAAGACCAATTCAGTTAGCTGCAGCAACTAAAACAGACACGGCCTTTTCAGGGTCCTGAAATCAACTGTTCTACAGCTCAAAATGCGGCCTGTCCCGGAACTGCGGCCAGTCCCCGCCCCAGCGGATTGCCGGATTGGCCTGCTTCATCAGCTGCGCAAACCGCCGCAGCAGCTCCGCCGACCAGCTCACCTGTCCGTTGCTGAGCATAAAGGCGACATCCAGCGCTTCTGCCGGCTGCCGGTTGTGCTTCGACGCGCCGCCTTGCTTGTAAGTCACAATCCGGCCCGGCTTCGTCCGGCCCTGCGCGTACAGCGCGTCCTGCTCGGCCGCGCTGCGGTAGCCCTCGGTTACAATCGGGCGCCCCAGGCGCGCCAGGGCCGGGTTCTGCAGCCACCGCAGCAGGGCACTGGCATACGCCTGCCGCAGCTCCGGCCGCACCGAGGCCAGCCGCTGCGCCTGTCGGGTCGCCTGAGCATCAGTTAGTTTCGCTGCCATGCTGCCCCGTCGTTACCGTCGGTTCGCTTTTCGTCAGCGCGTCCGCCGACACCCTTACCACCGTTTCCGGCCGCTGCAGCGCTTTGCGCACTGTCGCCCACAGCGTGACAATTGCCACCACCGCCTGGATGATCAGGTGCCCGTACTGCTCCACGGCACTCGGGTCCGGCGGACTTAGCTCGTTGCTGGCCACGTGCCCGGCCAACGAGGTCAAAAGAATATGGGCCATGTGGCCCGCTTTCGTGCTACTGAACATGCGTCTTGTAGAAAATAATAGATGAACCCGCTGCAATGGCTAAAGTACGCATTGTTATAATTTAGTTTCATAAATTATCTGTAGCTGCTATAGTTAAATATGTACTTTATGAAGATTGATAATGAGGGGCTGCCCCCGGCCCTTCGCTCTGTTACGGTCCGGGGTCGGGCTGTCCAGGGGGCCGTCGCCGCTCGATGCGCGGAATGCTCCCGTGCTGACGCACCGCTCCCGCTGGTCGCGCCCTTCCCATCCCTCAGCCAGGCCCCGCGTCGCCGGCCGGGCCACCTGCTCTGGCTGGCTCACAACCCTACCGCCCCGCAGGCCGCCCGTCCGGCCCACCCAAAAACCACGCTCCGGCCCAGCCCTTCCACTGCGCCACCCTGCCCACAACCCCACCCGCGGCTTCGCTCCAGGCCCCGGCCTCTGCCTGCCCTCAGACGCTCCGCCCACGCTCTGCCGCCCCGCCACCAGCTTTGCCTGCCCACCAGCTCACCCACGCTGGCCACGTGCCGGCCGCCCCTCACCAGCCACCCCGGCGCCAGCTGCCGCTTGCCCGCCGCACGTCCCACCCCCCGGCAGCCCGCGCCTCTGCCCACCGCACCATAAGGTGCCTGCGGCGCATGTCTATTCGGGGGAGGCCCCCCAAGTACCCCCCCGTATCATGCGCCGCGCTGCTCTGCATTGCCTCGGGTTTCGCAGCCCGTAAAAAAGGCTGCTACACCCTCATAAGGTGCCCTTCGGGCCGGCTCATTGGGGGTGCTCAGCCCGCCCCCCAAAACCCCCTGGGCGAGGCTTTCAAGGTCTGTAGCTCACCACTCGCCACGGGTGCCCGGCCGCCTGGTGCTCAGTCCAGGGGCAGTAGCTCGTAGGGGCGGCCCAGCCGTCGGGCGGCCTTCAGGGCGCTCAGGGTGCCCTTGCTGCGTCCGTCCCATACCGCCAGCACCAGGTCGGCCCGGCGCACTATCTCGGCGTTGCGCACGTGCGGGGCGCCCGGGCCGTGGGTGGCATAGTCGGGCCGTAGCTCCAGCAGCGGCACCCCGTGGGCCCGCGCCCAGCGGGCCGCCAGGGCGTCAGCCCCCGCCGCGCCGCCACTCACCACCAGTGCCGGCTGTAGTTCTGTCAGCCGCTGCTGCAGCGCCGTGCTGCCGGTGGCGCTCCGGCTGCCTACCACGGCTACTACTATGTTATTGTGTTTTATCATGTTATAAGATACGTGTATTTTAGTTGTTAATCAATCAGCTATTATTAAACTATTGTTGGTTAATGTCGTTTTTAGTTGTATATTAGTATTGTAGTCCGGGAGAGGCCCGGGCACACGCGCACAGGCAGGCAGGGCCCGGCCCGCCAGGAGCGCACCCCACGGCTAACATCTACAGCCATGCTCACTCCTTTACAGTTCGCGCAGCTCGCCGCTGCCGCCTGGGCGGGTCCCGCCCCCATCGTGCAGGCCTCCATCAGCACCTGCCAGCTATTCACCGGTCAGCTCGCCACTTACTACACGGTTACCTATACCGTGGGCGGGGCCATGTTCCTCTCGCCCTTGTGCGGGGCCTGCCCCTTTCAGGCCGTAGCCGCCGCCGTGGCCGCCGCCGCCGCGGCCGGGGTGCCGGTCAGCCGCCCGCACGCCCAGCGCGCCATTGCCCGCACCGCCGCCGCCTTGTGCGGGGTGCAGCTGCTTCGTCCCGGCTTCGCCTGCCGGGCCCGCCGCCACCGGGTAGCCCGGTTCCGGCGGGGTGGCTTCTTCGTAGTGTCCGGCCTTCTCACGTCGGCCCGCCATGCGTAGCGCGGCCACAGCAGTAGCGCCCGCCCCGGTCGGGGCGGGCAGCTACACCCGCCGCCGCTGCTATCCTGAGCGCGAAATGCCGGTGAGTTTGTTCGGCGGCCTGCGCGAGGTGTCGGCGGCCGTGGCCTACTACGTGCAATGGGTGTCGGATGAGTTCTACAGCTACAAAGGCACGGCGCCCCATGTGCAGCTGCGCGGCGTGTACTGCCTGCGCACCGGCCGGCCGCTCTACGTGGGCGCCCGCCAGGAGCAGGCCCTGCGCGAGCAGTTGGAGGACTTACTGGGCCGGGAGGGCCGCCGGCTATGAGCCGCGCCGCCCTCCCGCAGCAGGCGGGCCGCTGGTATGCGGCCTGCCTCTACGCCGCCGGCCCCGGCTGGGCCGTGGTGCGCGACGTGGCCCGGCCCGGCACGATGCCCGGCGGCCCCGGCCTCTACCAGATGCAGGCCGGCCCCGGCCGGTTCATCACCCAGGAGGCCGCCACCGCCTACGCCGAGGCACTGAATCTGCCCCCGGAGCCCAGCCGCTGGGACGACATACACCCCGCCGACTGGGACGAATACGAGGACGACGACGAGTACCCCCCGCACCCCTGGGACCTGCAATAAACCATCCACCGGCCCGCGCCAGCTCACAGTGGCGCGGGCCCCACTACCTCACCTTATGCCCGCTACCGCTACCACGTACCAGCCCCATCTGCTCGACCCGCACAGCGCCGAGCCGCAACCCATCCACCCCGCCAACGGCCGCAGCTTCCGGCTGGCCGAACTCTACCGGCTGCTCGACTGCCAGACGGTGGACGTGGTACGCCTCACCGATGAGCTGATTTTGATTATCGACGATGTAAGGCGCATCAAGCCTTTGCGCAAATTCCGCCAGCCCTGCTACCTGAACCTGCTGGCTACCTACCTCTGGTACCAGCACCAGCCCGAAGCCCGCGGCCAGGACAGCATCGTGGGCCGCGCCATCCTCTGCCACGACAAGCAGTTCCGCTAGGCCTAGCACCCTCACCAGCAACCACGGCGAAGGGGCCGGCCGCCAACTGGCCCTACTTTTTACTTCCTTCTATTATGGCAACCGCCACCAAAACCCCCAAAACCCCGGCCCCTCAACTCCCGGCCACTAACGCCCCCAGCAGCCCCACCAAGGATACGCCAGAACTCACCCCCTCTCTACAGGAGAGGGGGCCGGGGGGTGAGGCTGCCTACCTCATCGACAAAGTAGACGAGGCCACCGGCGAAGTCACCCAGGTGCCGCGCTTCCGTTACCTGCCCGGCCACCCCCGCCAGGTGCGTTTTGATGCCAAAGCCGGTCAGTTCAACATCGGCGGCATTACGCTGTTGGGCAGCTCCCTGAGCTTTATCCCGCTGGCCTGGCGCGTGTTTCAGGACGACATCCTGAACATGGGCCGCAAGCTCTGGGCCGAGCTTTTCTTCGCCGACGACAAGGGCGCCGTATGCGCCGTGCTATTCCACGGCTACAGCGTCGAAAACCTCTATCGGTTGATTGAGCCGCTGTTCTACGACGACCTCACCCTGGCCGACGTGACGGTAAAAGTCACCGCTGAGAAGAAGGAAACCACCAAGGACGGCAAGAAGGCCACCTACTATATCGCCCAGTTCAGCTACGAGCCCGCCGACCCGGCCGAGGTGGCCGCCCGCTGCGACTTCGCCCGCGACTTTCCCATCTGGCGCCAGGAAACCTGCACCGGCACCGCCGACCTGCGCATCAGTCACGCCTATACCGTGCCCGCCCCGGAGCTGCCCGCCGAAGCTCCCGAAGCGGAAGCCCAGCAAGCCGCCTGAGCCCACCGGCCCCCTGCCCGGCAGGGTAGGGGGCCACCCGGCCACATTACGCCCCATCCTATGGATTCCAACCTGGAGATTCCGCAGCTGGTCGTGCACCAGCCCGCCCGCGACGCCGTCGAAGCCGCCCAGCTCACCGAATTGGCCCGCCTCATCGAAACCGCCGACCCTTGCCCGACCTGCGCGACCTGGCCCCGGCCGTGCGCGCCCTGTTCCCGCCCCCGGCCTACCTCGTCGGTTGCGGCGGCGCCCACATCTGGCTCCACCGCGCCGGCGAAGCCCAGCGCCTAGCTATCATTCATTAGCGGCAAGCTTTAAGCTGTCAGCCGCAAGCCCGTTCACACTTGCCGCTGACAGCTTGAAGCTTGTAGCCCAAAAAACCAACGCCATGTTTCACTCCCTCACCGCTCACCCCGACCTCACCCAGGCCCAGCACCGGGCCCTGCCCCACGTCAGCAACACCGACCTCTCCGAGCTGAAAGGCCAGGTGCTGGGCCAGCTGCGCGCCCTCAACCCGCAGGCTCTGGCCTACGGCACCGCCTTCCACGCCGCCACCCTCGAACCCGCCACCTACGCCCGCACCAACGAGCGCGGCGTCCGCTGGGCCGACCTCGAAATGCTGGCCCGCCGGGTGCGCCGCCAGCGCTACTGCCGCGACCTGCTCTACCGCGGCATGCCCGAGCTGACCCACACCGCCGTACACACCGAAACCGGCATTGCGGTGAAGGTGCGCCCCGACCTGCTCGTGCGCAGCCGCGCCGGCCGCCGCCTCACCCTCATCGACTTCAAAACCACCAGCTGCCCCGACCGCGCCCGGTTCCTGACCACCATCGAGCAGGACGACTACGACCGCCAGGCCGCCTTCTACTGCGACGTGCTCCAGGCCGACCGCTTCCTCATCATCGGGGTGCAGAAGAAAGCCCCCCACGAGCTCTGGGTGGTGGAAGTAAGCGCCGATGCCGCCCTCATGGAGCAGGGCCGCCGCAAGTACCGCCGCCTGCTGCGGGCTTACGCCGGGCAGCCGGCTTTTCACCAGTCCGGTGGCCAGCTGGCCGCGCGAGTAGCCGCTTAATCCAGATTCCACTTCTTCCTACCCATGGCAACCTTCCAGATCTTCCAGAGCAGCGGCCAGTACTGGTACCGCCTGCGCGCCGACAACGGCGAAATCGTCCAGTCCGGCGAGGGCTATACCACCAAAACCAGCTGCCGGCACGGCATCCGGTCGGTGCAGGCCAATTGCCAGCCCCACCGCTTCGAGTCCTACTTCGCCAGCGGCCAGTACGGCTTCAACCACGTGGCCGCCAACGGCGAAATCATTGGCCGCAGCGAGAAGTACACCACCGCCCAGTCCCGCGACCACGGCCTGCATGTAGTGCTGCAGGCCGCTCCTTCCGCTCAAGTCGAAGACCTGAGCTAACGGCACTACGGCCGCAAGTAAAAGCCCCATCAGCCAGTGGCTGATGGGGCTTTTACTTATCTGGCATTCGTCGAGGGGCTATATCACCAATCCATTGACTCCGCACGGCTGCGGCGCCCGCTTCGAAAGAGTATTGCCTGCTATCCGCACCACAAAACGTCCGGCCCGAAGGCTACCCGTCGTCAGTGCGCCAGGGCTGGTATTGCGTTAGCCCGAAAGAATTCATCCACCTTTTGATTGAACTCGTCGGCATGCTCCCGGAGCGTGGCGTGACCACTGTTGGGTATTATCCACAGCCAGGAGCGACGGAGGTTGCGGTAAATAGCCACGGTATGAGCGTGCGTGATAACGTCCCGGTCGCCGGCGATGAGGAAGGCGGGGGCCTTAATCTGCCGCAGCGTCGCCACCGGAATGTTCGGCTGCAACACATCCAGCGTGAACACTTTCCAGTCATTGCGCTTCTGCGGGTCGGAAAAGACCTTGCCTTTATCGGCTTGGTAGGCCGCCTGTACCTCTTTCCACACCGCCGGCACGATGGCTGCAGAATCGGGCGACAGGTTGACTCCCGTGGCCGCCAGGCGCCGCACTTTGCGGGGGTGTCGGAGGGCCAGCACCAGGGCATTGATGCCGCCATCACTCCAGCCCAGCACATTCACTGAGTCCAGGTGCAGCTCCGTGAGCAGCCCCGCGAAGTCATCGGCCATCATCTCGAAGCTCAGCGAGTCGCCCAAGTCAACCGACTTGCCGTGTGCCCGGCTATCTACGGCAATTACTTGGTAGCGCTGGGCGAAGTAAGGAATATTGGCCTTGAACTTCTCGATACTTCCCCCGTTGCCGTGAATCAGCAGCAAGGGTTGGCCTTTGCCATACACCTCGTAGTACAGCTTGACTCCCCGCACCAGCCGATAGTGGCCCGCGGCCGGGTTGTTGCCGTACGGTACGGGCTGGCCCACGGCGAGCAGCCCGGGAAACAGCAACCAGAATACGAGAAGGTAAAGGCGCATAGGTGAAATTAGCTGGGCTTACGTTTATGGTCCCCCAATATCGCTGATGATTATATAGCCAGACCAATAAAAAGGCCGACCCTGTTAAGCACCGGCTTCCCACTGATGGCGTCCACTCAGCCCGTTCAGCCATGCTACCCGAAATCACCCTCACAAACTGGGCAATCGAATCAGCCATAGCAACCAGCGGCACGAAACCAGAGCCGAGGAACATCACTGCCAAGACAGCTCCAAGACTGGCGCCCACGGCGCCCACGACACCGGCCAGAACCTGACGTACACCCATCCCTCTGGAATAAGTCATGCGGACTAGGAAATAATAATTAATCAATTCTTCTTTGCACTATCCTGATTGTACTATCCTGGCTTCTCCCCAATTTCTGCATGCTTCCTTCTATACGCGCCTTACTTCTTGCCGGCTCGGTATGGGCGGTTTCACCGCCCGCACCAGCCGCCGCTCAAACGAGTAAACCCACAACGCCAACTGCCCAACCGCCCGCTTCGGCCCCGCTGGCAGCCCTGTTCGAGGCGTACTCGGAAGAGGAAAACCGGCTGTTTCCGTTTGTGGCCATGCAACAAGGAGATAACCGCTACAACGACCAGCTGCCCAACGACCAGACCCGCGCGCGGCGCCAGCAAGAGCGCGACTACTACCAGCGCTACCTCCAGCAGCTGCGCCAGATAGACCGCCGCCGCCTTGGCGCCGTTGACCAGACCAGCTATGACATCCTGGCCTATACGCTCACTCAGCGCCTAAATGAATATGCCTTCAACAACTGGCTGATGCCGTTTAACCAGTTTGGCGGCTTGCCCGCCAGCCTGGCCCAACTGGGGGCGGGCACCGGCGCGCAGCCCTTCAAAACAGTGCCCGACTACGACCACTGGCTGCGCCGCGTCGGCCAGTTTCCGGTGTGGGCCGATTCGGCCATTGCCAACTTCCGCCAGGGCGCGAAATCGGGCGTGACCCTGCCTAAGGCAGTGGTGCCCAAAATGGTCAGCCAGCTGCGCACCCTGGCCCAGGCGGGCACCGACCCGGCCAAAAGCTTGTTCTACGGGCCGGTCAGGAATTTCCCGGCCAGCTTTTCGGCCGCCGACAAGGCCCGCCTGACTCCGCTGTTTGAGCAGGCCATTCGCCGCGACCTGGCGGCTTCCTACCAGAAGCTGGCCGACTTCCTCGAAACCGAGTACCTGCCCCGGGCCCGCAGCAGCAGCGGCATCGGGGCGCTGCCGCAGGGCGCCGCCCGCTACGCCAATGCCGTGCAGGTGGCCACCACCACCACCCGCACCCCAGAGCAGATTTACCAGACCGGCCTGACCGAGGTGGCGCGCATCCAGGCCCGGATGGAGCAGGTGAAGGCGCAAACCGGCTTCGCGGGCGACCTGAAAGCTTACTTCAAGTACGTCGATACCGACGCCCAGTTCCGGCCCTTCAAGACCGAACAGGAAGTGCTCGACGCATTCCGGGCCATCCAGGCCCGCATTGCGCCGGCCCTGCCCAAGCTGTTCAGCCGCACGCCCAACACCGCCTTTGAGGTGCGCGCTACCGAAGCATTCCGGGCGGCCTCCGCCTCCGCCCAGTATAACCGCGGCACGGCTGACGGCTCGCGCCCGGGCATCTTCTACGTGCCTATTCTGGACCCGCTCAAGTACAATACCGTGGCCAATCCGGCCATGGAAACCTTGTTTCTGCACGAAGCTATTCCGGGCCACCACTACCAGGTTTCACTCCAACAGGAAAATACCAGCCTGCCCCGCTTTCGGCGTTTCGGCAGATACGGCGTGTTCAGCGAAGGCTGGGCCCTCTATACCGAAAGCCTGGGCCCGGAGTTGGGCGTGTTCCAAGACCCCAACCAACTCATGGGCCACCTGGGGGCCGAGCTGCACCGGGCCCTACGCCTGGTGGTGGATGTGGGCCTGCACACCGGCCGGCTTAGCCGCGAGCAGGCCATTGCCTACATGCTCGACAACGAGGCCATTACCGAGCAGGCCGCCACGGCCGAAGTAGAGCGGTACATGGCCACTCCCGGCCAGGCGCTGAGCTACAAAACCGGCCAGCTTAAGCTCAGCGAGCTGCGCGCCCGGTATGAAAAGCAACTGGGCCGCAAATTTGACTTGCGTGCCTTCCACGACGAGCTGCTGGCGGGCGGCGCCATGCCCCTGGCGGTGTTGGAAAAACGCATGGACGCCTGGGCCGCCAGCGTTAAATAAACCGGACCTACCAGCCCGCGCCGTCACCGTCTTTGCCTTAAAATTCCCCCTCCCTATGCACCGCATATCTTTACTCATTACCGCCCTGGCCGTTGTGCTGACTTGCCCGGCTCAGGCCCAACAGAAGAAAGGTCGGGGCCAAACCGCCGCGCAGCCCGCCGCGTCGGCCCGAACCGCTAGGGCTGAGCCGCAGGATTCGGCGCCGCTGGCGGCCTTGTTTGAGGCGTACTGGGAAGACCAGGCCCGCCTGGACCCGCTCGCCGCTACCGCCCGGGGCGACAGCCGCTACAACGACCAGATGCCCAACAACCAGACCCAGGCGTGGCGCAACGAGAGCATCGCCTTCAGCCAGCGATACCTGACCGCGCTCCGGCAGTTCGACCGGGCCAAGCTCTCGGCCAACGACCGCCTGAGCTACGACGTGTGCGAGTACGATTTGAAAACGTGGTCGGAGTACTACAAGCTCAACAACTGGATGATGCCCTTCAACCAGTTCGTGTTTTCCTTCACCAACACCTTTCCCTTGCTCGGCTCGGGCAAGGGCGGGCAGCCCTTCCAGACGGCGCAGGACTACGACAACTGGCTGGGGCGCCTGCGCCAGTTTCCGGCCCTGATCGACTCGGCCATCAGCAACCACCGCCGGGGCATGCGCGCCGGTGTGGTGCTGCCCAAGGCCGTGGTGGTGAAGATGCTGCCCCAGCTGCGGGCTTTGTCGCCCACCGACCCCACCGCCAGCGTGTTCTACGGGCCGGTGGCGGCGTTCCCGGCCGCCGTGTCGGCCGCCGACCGGGCCCGCCTTACGCCGCTCTATCGCGAGGCCATCGGCCGCTATGCCACGGCCCCGTACCAGAAGCTAGCCGACTTCCTCGAAACTGAATACCTGCCCAAGGCCCGCAGCAGCTCGGGCATCAATGCCCTGCCGGGCGGCCCGGGGATGTACGCGTTTTTGGTGCGCGCCGTCACCACGACGCAGGTGTTGCCGGCGGAAGTGGCCCGCACCGGGGAGCAGGAGGTCAAGCGCCTGCGCGCCGAGATGGAGCGCGTCAAGCAGCAGGTGGGTTTTAAGGGTGACCTGCCCGCCTTCTTCACGTACTTGAAAACCGATCCGCAGTTCCGGCCCTTCAAAACGCCCGAAGAAGTGCTGGCCGTGTACCGCGGGGTGCAGGCCAAGATCGAACCCAACTTGAAGACGATGTTCGGCCATGTGCCGAAAACCGGGTTTGAAGTGCGCCGCACCGAGGCCTTCCGCGAAGCGTCCGCTTCGGCCCAGTACAGCGACGGCCTGGCCGACGGCTCGCGGCCGGGCATCTTTTACGTGCCCATTCCCGACGTGACGCAGTACAACGTGACGCGCGGCATGGAGTCGTTGTTTCTGCACGAGGCCATTCCGGGCCACCACTACCAAATTATGCTGATGGCGGAAAACACCGCCCTGCCCAAGTTCCGCCGCTTCGGCGGTAACGTGCCCTACATCGAGGGCTGGGCCCTCTACGCCGAGTCGCTGGGCAAGGAGCTCGGGCTCTACACCGACCCCTACCAGTACCTGGGTATGCTCAGCTCGGAAATGCACCGCGCCATGCGCCTAGTGGTTGATGTGCACCTGCACACGGGACAGATGACGCGCGAGCAGGCTATTCAGTACATGATGACGAATGGGGGCTTTGCGGAGGCGGAAGCCACGGCCGAAGTCGAGCGCTACATGGTGATTCCGGGCCAGGCGTTGGGGTACAAAGTGGGCGCGCTCAAAATCCAGGAGTTGCGCGCCCGCTACGAAAAGCAGCTGGGCAAGAAGTTCAGTTTGCGCGATTTTCACGACGAGCTGCTCAAGGACGGCTCGCTGCCCCTGCTGGTGCTGGAACGCAAAATGGATGACTGGGCGGCCCAGCAGCGGTAGGTAATCCAAGTTGCGAGTGGAACGGTAAGCCGGCGCCTTTTCCTGAAGCATAAGGGATACTTCCAGACAGCCTACTTCCCGCTTCCATGCGGCAACGTATCCTTTTGCTGGCTACCCTGCTGGTCGCCGGCACCGCCCCAGCCCAGCAAAGCATCCCAACAGCCGCCCAGAACGAAACAGGCCAGCCCTATTGTGGGGCTGGCCTGATTAATTGCTGATTGAGCAGCAACATCAGCTACCCATCCACCTGCTCCCGCGCCAAAGTCGGCGGGGGCACGTTGTCCACCACCTGCGGCGGACTGGGTACCCCGATAACAATCGGAGGCGTGCTGACCGCCTCCCCGAACAGCGGGTTGCCCGGCAGCGGCTGCCCGCCGTTGCCGTCCGGAATCCGGTTGAAAATCACCAGCTCCTCGCCCGGCGTGCCGGCGGCCAGCGTGGTCGTCAGCTGCACACGCGTGGCCAGTTGCTGCAGTTCGTGTACCAGAATAGTTTTAGTGCTCACGTCCACGTTGTAGAGTGGCGTTGCGATGGGCAGCCCCACTGCCCGTACGAGCAAACTGGATGCCTACTTACTGGCCGGCGCACCAGATACGAGACGCTGGTCGAGTCAAACTCTTGTTGCTCCCGGCGCAGCTCCTGCGCGTCAGCTTCCAGTCCTCTCTTTTTCTGGCCTGTTCTACTCGCCGTTTAGGGGCACTAAGGCAAAAACAGGTCTAAGGCAGCAGAGGTCCGGTACCAGCTCGTCATAGCCCGCGGCCTCGGGTAAGGCTCTATGCGCAAAATCAAAATCGGGATTGATGTAGGCGGCACGTTCACGCATGCCGTGGCGCTGGACGTAAACGGCCTGCTGGTGGTGGGCAAAGCCTGTGTGCCTACCACGCACAGCGCTGCTGAAGGCGTGGCCCGCGGCGTGGTTGAGTCGATGCAAGCGCTGCTGCAGACGGCGCAAATTGCTCCGTCTGAAGTCATCCTCATCGCGCATTCCACCACCCAGGCCACCAATGCGCTGCTGGAAGGCGACGTGGCCACGGTGGGCATCATCGGGATGGGCAACGGGCTGGAAGGGCGCCGCGCCCGCAGCGAAACTAATCTGCGCGAGGTGCAGCTGGCACCAGGTAAGCTGCTGCCCACCCGTTTCCGCTTTCTCAACACCCGCCAGCCGGTGACCGAAGCCCAGGCCCGTGCGGCCATTGAGGCACTGGTGGCTGAGGGGGCACAGGTAATTGTCGCCTCCGAAGCCTTCGGCGTGGATGACCCGGGGAACGAGAATACGGTGGTACGCGTGGCAGCTGCAATGGGGCTGCTGGGCACGGCCGCCAGCAGCATTTCGCAGCTTTACGGCCTGCGGGTGCGCACCCGCACGGCCGTCATCAACGCCAGTATGATGCCCAAAATGCTGGAAACGGCTAATATGACCGAGGCCAGCATCCGCCAAGCTGGCATAACAGTGCCGCTGATGATTATGCGCTCCGATGGCGGCATCATGGACATTAGCGAGATGCGCCGACGGCCCATCCTGACCATGCTCTCGGGGCCGGCGGCGGGTGTGGCAGCGGCCCTGATGTATGCGCGCATCTCCGACGGCATCTTCCTGGAAGTAGGCGGCACGAGTACCGACATCTCAGTTATCAAAAACGGCAAGGCGCAGATTAAAACCGCCCAGATTGGCGGCCACCGTCTCTACCTGAATACGCTGGACGTGCGCACGCTGGGCGTGGCCGGCGGCTCGGTGCCGCGCCTGCAGGGCAGCAAGTTTGTGGATGTGGGCCCACGCAGCGCCCACATTGCCCATCTGCATTATGTGGCTTTTGCCAACGAGGCCGACTTCAGCGGCCTGCAGACTACCGCCGTGCAGCCCCTGCCCGGCGACCCTGCCGACTACCTGGCCCTGCAGCGTCCCAAGGATGCCCGCGCCGACTATACGCTCACGCCAACCTGTGCTTCCAACCTGCTGGGTCTGGTGCAGGACGTCGGACACGGGCAGGCCAACCAGCAGGCCGTGGAAAGCGGCTTCGCGGCGCTGGGCGCCTTACTGCAGCGCCCGCCCCGCGAGCTGGCCACCGAATTGCTGACCCTGGCCACCGACAAAATCCGGCCTGTCATCCGCCAGCTCAGCCGCGAGTACAAGCTCGACCCAACCCTAATTCAGTTTGTGGGCGGTGGGGGAGGAGCTTCGGCCATCGTGCCGTTTGCAGCCCAGGCGCTGGGCGTGGAGCACACCATCACCCATAATGGTGAGGTGATTTCAGCCATCGGCGCGGCCCTGGCTATGATTCGGGACTCGGTGGAACGCAACATCCTCAACCCTACCGAAGCCGACCTGATTGCGCTGCGCCAGCAGGCCGTGGCCTCAGTAGTAAGCATGGGCGCCGAGCCCGACACGGTGGAAGTAACCATCGAGATTGACAGCAAAAACAAGAAGGTAATTGCCACGGCCATGGGCGCCAGCGAGCTGCGGGCCCGTGAAGCCATCACCGAAACGCTGCCCGAAGCAACCCTGCTCGCCCGCTGCGCCCAGTCGCTGCGTTGCGAGGCGGCAGCCCTGACGGTAGCCGGGCGCACCCGGGCGCTGTGGGCCGTGGCGCACCGGCACGAGCACCGCGCCTGGCTGGGCCTGGTGCGCCAGCAGCGCCAGCCTTTGCGCGTCATCGACCAGGAGGGCACCATCCGGCTGCAGCTCTCCGACTGCCTGGTGGCGACCAACGCGAGCAGTGGCGTGAAAAATACCATCCGCTCTTTGGTGGAGCAACTCACCAGCTTCGGCGACGCCGGAGCCCTGGTGCCCGACATCTTTCTGCTCACCGACGCCCGCGTGGTGGACCTGACCGGCCTGATTCAGGAGTCGCAGATTATGGCCCTGGTGGACATTGAGTTACACAAGCTGCTGCCCACGGATGAGGTAGTGGTGATTGCTGCCGAGAAAAAATGAGTGCTGAACCCTCCGCTACTACTCCCTTTGTGCCCATTGCTTTCGGCACCGACGGCTGGCGCGGCCTGCTCGACGTGGACATGACGGCCGCCAACGTGGCCCGCGTGGCCACCGCCCTGGCCGACCACCTGCGCACCACACCCGGCCCGCGTACGGCTGCCGTGGGCTACGACGGCCGCCACCGCTCGGCGGAATTTGCCCGCCTGCTGGCCGAAATTCTGTCCGGCAACGGCATTGCCGTGCACTTGGCCGATAGCATCGTGCCCACGCCCGCGCTGGCCTACGCCGTGCGGGCCCAGGGCCTGCAGGTGGGCGTGATGGTGACGGCCTCGCACAACCCGGCCGAATACAACGGCGTCAAGTTCAAGGCTAGCTACGGCGGCCCCTTCCTCACCGAAGACACGCACCGCGTGGAGCTGCTGCTCGACCATTCGCCCCGCAGGCAAAGCAGCGTCAACATTCAGGTAGAGGACTTCAACGCGCCCTACCTGGCCCACCTGACCACGCTCGTGGACCTGGCGCGCATCCGGGCCGCCCGGCTGCCGTTGCTCATCGACTCCATGCACGGGGCCGGGCAGCGCCTGCTGGAGCAGCTGCTGCGCGCCCACGGCTGCCCGGCCGATACGCTGGCCGGTGAGGCCCGCACCGACTTCGGCGGCCGCGCGGCCGAGCCCATTGAGAAGAACCTGACGCCCCTGCGCGACGCCCTAATCGCCGCGCCCGGCCGCTACGCCCTGGGCGTGGCCACCGACGGCGACGCCGACCGCCTGGGCGTGCTGCTCGAAACCGGCGAGTGGCTCAGTGCCCAGGAAACCATCCTGCTGCTGGCCGATTTCGTGGTGAACGGCAAGGGTCTCGGCGGCGACCTAGTGAAGACTTCTTCCGTGACCGACAAGCTGCTGGCCCTGGCCACGCCTACGCGCCGGGTGCACGACGTGCAGGTGGGCTTCAAGTACATCTGCGAGGCCATGCTCGCGCACGATGTGGCTTTCGGGGCCGAGGAAAGCGGCGGCTACGGCCTGAAAGGCCACTTGCCGGAGCGCGACGGCCTGCTCTCGGCCCTGCTGGTGCTGGAAATGCTGGCCGCCTCGGGCTACCGCACGCTGAGCGCGCTGGTGCAGACCAAGCGGGCGCAGTTCGGCCCGATTCATTACGACCGCATCGACCTGCACTATCCCCACGCCGACCGCCTCACCCGGCTGCCCGACCTGCACGCGGCCGGGCCGGCCACGGTGGCCGGCTTTGCGGTGGCGCACACCGCCGCCTTCTACAGCTCGCGCGGGGTGGTGAATGGCCTGAAATTCCGGCTGGCGGGCGACACCCGCTGGCTGCTGCTGCGCGCCTCCGAAACCGAGCCGCTCATGCGCCTCTACGCCGAAGGGCAGTCGGCGGCCGAGGTGGTGGCGCTGCTGGCCGCCGGGCAGCAGCTGCTCTGGCCGGCCTGATACCTCTGTTTCTGCTCCCCCTTACGCTTACCTCCCTGTCATGAACGACCTGACTGCGCCCAGCGCTGCTCCAACCATTGCGCCGGCCGCTACGCCGCCTGGCTCGGCCTACGGCCACTTCTCGCCCGACGCCCGCGAGTACATCATCACCGACCCGCGCACGCCCCGCCCCTGGTTTAACTACATGTGGAACGAGCAGTACGCCGGCCTCATCTCGCACACCGGTGGGGGCTTCAGCTTTTTGGAGTCGCCGCGCGACAACCGCCTCACGCGCATGCGCTACAACTGCCTGCCCTGGGACCGGCCGGGCCGCTATATTCTGGTGAAGGATGCCGAAACCGGCCAGTACTGGTCGTTGAGCTGGGCCCCGACCATCGAGCTGCACTACGACAAATATGAGTGCCGCCACGGCCAGGGCTATACCACCATCGTCACTGAAATAAACGGCGTGCGCGGCGAGCTGACCTACTTCGTGCCCACCGACGTGAATGCTGAAGTGTGGCGCGTGAAGCTTACTGACCTGAGCGGGCGTGACCGGGCGCTGGAGGTGTACGCCTTCACCGAGCTGATGATGGGCAATGCCCTGAACGACATCATCAACCAGCCCAACGACAAGCACTTCACCGACATTCATTTTCAGCAGGACCTGCAGGCGCTGGAGTGCACGCGCCGCTACTGGGTGCTGAATAAGAAGGTGTCGGTGGCCCAGCCCAATATCGGTTGGGACTACCACCTGTACTTCACCCTGAGTCTGCCCGTGACGGGCTTCGACGGCAGCCTCGACAAGTTCATTGGCCGCTGGCGCTCCGAGGCCAACCCCGAGTGCGTGGAAACCGGCCGCATGCACAACTCCGAAATCACGGCCGGCGACCCCGTGGCGGCCCTGCAAAGCAAGCTCACGCTGGCCGCCGGGCAGGCGGTGGACTTTGCCGCCGTGATGGCCGTGGTGAAGAAGGACGAAGACGTGCGCCAGCACGCCGCCTTCCGCTGGGAGGAACTGCGCGATACGGCCGTACTGGATAAGAAGCTGGCCGCCGTGCGTGCCTACTGGGATGACTACCTGGACCACATCCGGGCCCAGACGCCGGATGCGGCCCTGAATACCATGCTCAACGTGTGGAATCCCTACCAGGCCGCCGTGACCTTCGACATGGCCCGCAACTCGGGCTACTACCACGGCGGGCTGCTGTTCGGCAACGGCATCCGCGACCAGTTTCAGGACATTCTGGGCATGGTCATCACCCACCCCGAGCGGGTGCGGGCCCGCCTGCTCAACGCCCTGCGCTTCCAGCTGCAGGACGGCTCGACGCTGCACAACTTCTTTAAATTCACCAACAACGGCGAAAAAACCAACCACTCCGACACCCCGCTCTGGCTGAGCTTCGGGGTGGTGGAATACCTCAACGAAACCGCCGATTTCAGCCTGCTGGATGAGCTGGTGCCGTTTTACGACGGCGGCGAGCCGGCCACGGTCTACGAGCACATCGTCCGTTCGCTCGACTTCTGCCTGTCGGCGACGACGGAGCGGGGCCTGCCCAAGATGATGAACGGCGACTGGAACGACACGCTCGACCAGATTGGCCCCTTAGGCAAGGGCGAAACCGTGTGGGGCGCCTTTTTTCTGGCCTACGCGCTGCGCAAGTGCTTCCCGCTGCTGGAAAAGCGCGGCGATACGGCCACCCGCCAGCGCTGGCAGGCCGCCTACGACAAGCTGGGCGAAGTCACCAATGCCGTGGCCTGGGACGGCGAGTGGTACATCCGCGCCTTCAAGGATAGTGGCGACCCGGTGGGCTCAAACGCGCACAGAGAGGGCAAGATATTTATCAACTCCCAGACCTGGTCGGTGATTTCGGGCTTGGCGCCCACCGAGCGCGGCAACCAGGCCCTGGCCTCCACCTACAAGCTGCTGGGCCGCGACAACGGCATCCAGATTTGCTGGCCCAGCTTCACGGAAGTAGACGAGACAATGGGCCTCATCAGCCGCTGCGTGCCCGGCAAAAAGGAAAACGGGGCCATTTTCAACCATGCTTCGTCGTGGTTCGCGCTGGCTGCGCTGCTCAACGGCGACATCGAAACCGGCTTCGACGTGTACCGCCGCATGCTGCCGCCCAACTCGTCGGCCCGCATCGACCGCTACGAGGTGGAGCCCTACGTGTTTGCCGAGTACGTGACCAGTCCCGACCACGAAACCGAAGGCCAGGCCAGCCACTCCTGGCTCACGGGCACGGCCGTCTGGATGCTGCGTATCGGCCTCGACTACATCCTGGGCTTCCGCACCTCGCTGGACGGCATCACCATCGACCCGCGCATTCCGGCGGCCTGGCCCTCGTTCACGGCCGAGCGGGTGTTCCGCGGCAAGCGCCTCAAACTGACGGTTGCCAACCCCGACGGCCGCAACCAAGGCGTGCGCGAGATGCGCGTGAATGGCGTGGTAGTGGCCGGAAACTTTATCGACGTAGCGGGGCATGCCGCCGTGGACCTGCTGATTGACGTGACTTTATAAAGGTGGGTAACCAAAAAATGTGGGAATTGAAAAAGCCCTCCGCACTGCGGAGGGCTTTTTTTTGCCGCTAGCCTGGCGGGGCCGCCACCGGGGGGCAGCGCCCGCTGAAGCGGTCGGCTAGCTGCGGAAATCGGCGTCGATGGTGGCTTGCAGCAGCCGGGCCCATTGCGCGTAGGCGGCCTCGGTGAGGTGCAGCCCGTCTTCCGTGTAGTGGGTATGTAGCTGGCCGGCGGCATCGGCAAAGTGTGGGTGCAGGTTCAGGAAGCGGGTACCAAGCTGCGTGGCCAGCAGCGCCAGCTGTCGATTGAAGCCAACGATGCGTGGGTTGGGGCGGGGTTCGTTGTCGCGGGTGGGAAACAGCGAGGTGAGGTAAATGGGCCGGGCCGGGCCCGCGGCCGGGCGCAAAGCAGCCACCAAGCGGGTGATTTGCTGCAGAATGAAGTGGTCGGTCCGGTCGCGGGCTAGGTCGTTGGTGCCGATGCAGACGAATACGGCCCGCAGCCCGGGCGTCAGTAGCCAGTCAGGGCGCAGGCGTTCCAGCAACTCCACGGTGCTGTCGCCCGACACGCCCTCGTTGCGGATGGCCAGCTCCGGCAGCAGCCGGGCCACGTCGAAGCCGGCCGTGAGGGAGTCGCCGAGCAGCAGGTAGCAGGGGAGAGGAGCCATCATTCAGCCAACATCAGATTAGCTGCCTGAAATCGGTGGGGCGATGAAAGTCCGGCTCCGGGCCGGCGTTCAGCTGCAGGCCCCAGTAAGTGCGCGCCTCCGCCGGCCCCAGACAGGCCGTGAGGTTGCCAAACAGGGGCGCCCCGGGCGCGTAGCCGGGTACCTGCACGGCCACCCGCACCCGCCAGCTGGCTTCGCCTGGCACATTTTCGTGCAGGAAAGCCAGCGTTTCGGGGGCGGCATAGCGCCGGACAGGCTCCTCTACCACCAGCGCGAACGGCTGGCCCAGCGGCGACAGCTGCAGCTCCAGGTACGGCCCGGAGGTTACGTCCGGGTACGGGCGGGCCTGCAGAAACAGCTCCACCACGTCGTGCTCCCAGAGGCCCCAGTTGTCGCGGTAGCGGGTGCGCGAGTAGGAGGGGTTTACGTTCCAGGCCGCGCCGGGCGGCAGGGGCACGTCGAAGGTGGCCTCAAACCAGCCCTCGGGGGTCAGCTGCCAGCGCACCTGCGGAGCCGGCGCCAGGACCGGGCCGCGACCCCGCAGCGCCACGGCGTGCTTCAACTCACTTGTCGGCATCATTCTACGGTTTTTTACATGAACAGCAGCGCCGCTAGCGCCAGGCCGGCAAAAGCCAGCACCCAGGTGTAAGGCAGCGTATTCCAGAGCACTTTCTGCACGTCGACGCGCATTTCGTTGGCCAGCCACACGTTCTGGGTGTTGGTGGGGTCGCTGATGCTTTGGATGGGGCCCACGGCCATGAGCAGGCCCATAATGGCCAGCGGGTTGAAGCCTGATGCCAGGAACACGGCCGCCAGCCCGTAGCCCATGCCCCACACGTTGAGAGGGCCGCGGTAGAGCGCCAGCGGGGCCGCCAGCGTGAAAATCAGCACGTACGACCAGGCGTGCTGGGGCTGCACCACCGCCAGCAGCGGCCGCAGCAGCCCCAGCACCGGCCAGCCGTCGGGGTAAGCTGCCAGCGGCACGCCCGGCCCCATAATGGCCACCAGCAGCATGCCGATGCCGAACATGAGCACTACGGCCGGCATTACCACCGCCCCGCCTTCCAGCGCAGCCTGCACCAGCAGGTTGAGGCTGCCGCGCCGATAAGTGCTGGCAAAGGCGTATAACAGCCCCAGAATGAAAGCGGCAATAAAATTCACGTCAAACAGCAGAATCAGCAGCAGCGGAATCAGGGGCGAGAAGTAGGCCGACCAGTGCACTTCGCCGGAAGCTTTTGTTTTGTCGCTAAGCACGGCCCGCACTGCTACCAGCAGCGCCAGCGCCGCTAGGCCGGCCGCCGTGGCCCATTTCAGGCCCGTGCCGGCCCGCCCGGCCACCGTGCCCAGCTGCTGCTGCGCGGCCGGCGTCAGGCCGTAGTGGTAGCCGCCGATAAGCCCCGCCACCACAGCCAGCGTCAGCAGACTGCCCGTGATGATGCGGCGCAGGTTCAGCTCCTGCCCGTCGTGGTAAAGCTGCGCGGTGATGTAGATGAGCGCCGCCGTGGTGCTCACCCCAAACATGAGCAGCGCAAACGGCCGCACCTGCTCCAGCTGAAGGCCCATCACGCTCACGTACACGGCCCAGTTGGTGGCGTTGAGCGTGCCCCCGATGCTGAGCCCGAACAGAAAGATGCCCACCGTCGTCAGCCCCCCAATCCCCACCGAAGAGAGGATGGGCAGCACGATGGTGGCCACCATGATGATGGCTCCCAGCCCCGTAACGGTAGTAAACAGCAGCGCAATAATGGCCAGCATACTCACGGCAATAATCCAGGGGTTGTCGCCCGACAGCTCGGCACCCTTCTTCACGAAGCTCTCCACCACTCGTGTCTTCTGTAGCATCACGCTGAGCATGCTGCCGAAGATGGCCACTGTGTAGGCTCCGTGCAGCTTCACGGCCCCGGCTCCGATGACGTGCTCCAGCACGTCGGGCACCCGGATGCCGCCCAGCAGCGCCACCAGCACGGCCATGAGTGGCAAGGCCAGCAGCGCCGGCAGCTTGCGCAGAAACATGAGCAGCGCCATCAGGGCAAATACGCCCACCAGGGCCAGCAATTGGAGAGTCTGCATCCGAAGCAGGAAGAGAGAGGGAGACAGGAGAAGAAGTGTGGTAGCCGGATAGACCCGGATTGTGGCCCGTTCCCTTAAGCCGCCGGCCCGGCCTGCAGCGCCTGCACGTACCATTCGGTGATGAGCGTGGGCCGGGTGATGGCCGAGCCCGCCACCACGGCCCAGGCCCCGGCCTGCCGCGCCGCCGCCGCGTCGGCGGGTGTATTCAGGCGGCCCTCCGCGAAAACCGGGACGCGCACCCGCGCGGCCAGCTCGCGCACTAGGGCCAGGTCGGGGCCGGCGGCGTTCAGGTGCGCGGTTTCGGGCGTGTAGCCGCTGAGGGTGGTGGAAAGGCAGTCGGCGCCGGCCGCCACGCAGGCTTCACCTTCAGCCACGGTGGCAATGTCGGCCATCACCAGGCAGCCCACCTCGGTTTTCACCTGGCGGATGAAGTCGGGGCCGTTCAGGTTTTCCCGCGTGCGCAGGGTGCCGTCGATGGCCACTATAGCGCAGCCCATTTCGGCCAGGGCCCGCACGCCCGCCAGCGTGCCCGTGATGCACACGGTGCCATCGGCGAAGGACGACTTCAGCAGCCCGATGACCGGCACATTAACTTCTGTCAGGATGCGGCGGGTTTTATCGAGGCCCTCGGAGCGAATGCCCACGGCCCCGCCCAGCACGGCCGCCTGGGCAAACCGGGCCACCCCGTCGGGACTATTAAAGGGCGAGTCACCTTCGGCCTGGCAGGACACGATGAGGCCGCCGCGCAGCGCGGGCCAGGGGAGAGTACGGGAATAGTGCTTCATGCAGCTAGTTGGACTTAAGCGGGAGCAGGCCCCGCCGGATGATTGGCGGCTGGTAGCGGGCTGCCGCTTTTTTTCAGGAAATTTTCGATGGATTATTAAGGGGTAGTCAACCCGCAGGCGTCTTTAGCAGCGAAACCCAGCTTTTTTGACGGCCCGGCTTGGGCCCACTTGCTTTTGCTTGGCCCACTGGCCGGCGCGCTGGAATTGCACTGCCCCGATTTTCCTGATAAGACACGTTTCACCTGCCTTTCCCCTAACCATGACTGCTGCTGACGTGCTCCACGCCGAGCGAATCCCTACCACCATCTACTCCGACTCGGAGCAGGCCTCTATCGCTGCGGCCGGGGAAATTGCTGCCCTCATCCGGCAGCGCGCCCGGGAAGGCCGTCCGGCCGTGCTGGGCCTGGCCACCGGCTCCACACCCACGCGCCTGTATGAGGAACTGGTGCGGCTGCATCAGGAGGAGGGGCTGAGCTTTCAGAATGTCGTGACGTTCAACCTCGACGAGTACTTCCCGATGGCGCCCGACTCGCTGCAGAGCTACGTGCGCTTCATGCGCGAGTACCTGTTCGACCACATCGACATCCAGCCCGAAAACGTGCACATCCCCGACGGCACCGTGCCTGCCGACCAGGTAGCCGAGTTCTGCCGCCGCTATGAAGAGCAGATTCGCGAAGCCGGCGGAATCGACCTGCAGCTGCTGGGCATCGGGCGCACCGGCCACATCGGCTTCAATGAGCCCGGCTCCGGCGCCGCCTCCCGCACCCGCCTCATCACCCTCGACCATATCACCCGCACCGACGCCGCCTCCGACTTCTATGGCGAGGAGAATGTGCCGCGCCGCGCCATCACCATGGGCGTGGGCACCATTCTCGAGGCCCGGCAAATTATGCTGCTGGCCTGGGGCGAAGGCAAGGCCGCCGTGGTGAAGCGCATGGTGGAAGGAGACATGACCGACTCGGTGCCGGCCACCTACCTGCAGAAGCACGCCAGCGTGCACGTCATCCTGGACGAGGCCGCCGCCGCCGAGCTGACCCGCGTGAAAACGCCTTGGCTGGTAGGCCTGGACCAGCACTGGCACGACGATGCGCAGGTGCGCAAAGCCGTAACATGGCTGGCGCGCACCTTGCAAAAGCCCATCCTCAAGCTCACGGCCGAGGAATACAACGAGCACGGCCTGTCCGGCCTGCTGGCCGAGTCAGGCGGCGCCTACGATATCAACATCCGGGTGTTCAACCAGCTGCAGCACACCATCACGGGCTGGCCCGGCGGCAAACCTCACGCCGACGACACCCACCGCCCCGAGCGGGCCGCGCCCTTCCCCAAGCGCGCCCTCATCTTCTCGCCTCATCCCGATGATGACGTAATTTCCATGGGCGGCACCCTGCTGCGGCTGGTCGACCAGGGGCACGAGGTGCACGTGGCCTACCAGACTTCCGGTAACATTGCCGTGTTCGACGACGAGGCTATCCGCTTCGCTGATTTCGTGGCCGAGTACGACGAGGCCTTCAGCCTGGTCGGAGCGCCGCCCAGCGATAATCTGTACCGCCGCGTGGCCGACACGCTCAAAAGCAAGCAACCCGGCCAGGTGGATTCCGACGAGGTGCAGCAGATTAAGGGCCTCATCCGGCGCGGCGAGGCCCGCAGCGCCCTGCGCTACGCCGGCCTCGACCCCGACACCCGCGCCCACTTCCAGGACCTGCCGTTCTATGAAACCGGCCGGGTACGCAAAAAGCCGCTCGGCGAAGAGGATATCCAGCTCACCATTGATTTGCTCAACCGCCTGCAGCCCCACCAGATCTACGCCGCCGGCGACCTGAGCGACCCGCATGGGACGCACCGCGTGTGTTTGGCGGCCATCTTCGAGGCCGTGCGCCGGCTGAAGGCGGCAGGCACCCCCTGGCTGCAGGACTGCTGGGTGTGGCTCTACCGCGGGGCCTGGCAGGAGTGGGACGTGGCCGAAATAGAAATGGCCGTGCCGCTGAGCCCACAGGAGCTCACGCGCAAGCGCCGCGCCATCTTCAAGCACCAGAGCCAGAAAGACCGGCCGCTGTTTCCGGGCGCCGACCAGCGCGAGTTCTGGCAGCGGGCCGAGGAGCGCAACCGCACCACCGCCCAGCTCTATGACCAACTCGGCCTGCCCGAGTACGAAGCTATTGAAGCTTTCGTGCGCTGGAAATTCTAACAAAAGGACGCCGCATACATGCGGCGTCCTTTCTGTTTTCCTGCCTTGGCTTTTAGTGCAGTCAGTCTATCCGGAAACTCGTTCGGCCGCCGCCGGTGCAGATTGCTGGCGGAGGATTTTTTTGCTGATTGCAGTGGTGCAGGTGTGTCAACTGTGATTTTCAGCCGACAAGCGCAAAAGCGTTGCTTTCTCGTCGGTGTCGCGCAAAAACAGCCCCTGACGGCCAGATTTGAGAAAAAAACAGAGTTTTTGTAAAGAAATTTGGTTTGGCGCGGGGGAACCGGCATTTTTAACAAAACGATTCTGATGGATTCCTCCCACCCGTCCACCGCTCTGCTTCTTCACCGGATTGCCACCGACGACGACCGGCGGGCGTTCGAGCAGTTCTTCACTCTGTATTATCCGCGGCTGCTGAAATTTGCCCATTTCTACGTGAAGTCGCGGGAACTGGCAGAGGAGGTAGTGTCAGATGTGTTTTTCAAGCTGTGGCAGAAGCGCGCCACGCTGCCGGAGGTGAAGAACATGGATAGCTACCTCTACATTTCCATCAAAAATCAGTCACTGAACTACCTGCAGAAAGCAGAAAATCAGCCTGCTATTCCGCTGGAAGATCTGCCGGCTTACTTGGGCGTGGAAACCCTCACCCCGGAGCGCACGCTGCTGGTATCGGAGCTGCAGGCCGAGATTCATCGGGCCGTGGACAAGCTGCCGCCGCAGTGCAAGATCATCTTCAAGCTGATCCGCGAAGATGGCCTCAAGTACAAGGAGGTAGCCGAAATATTAGGGATTTCCACTAAAACCATTGAGGTTCAGATCGGCATTGCCATCAAGAAAATCAGCGTGGACTTGCAGGCCCACCTCACGGCCCGGCAGGCTCCGCCGCGCGTGCTGCGTATCGCTCAGGCCCTGATTCCGCTGCTGCTGGCCGGAGTGGCTAGCTAAAGCAGGTGCCGCAAATTACTTGTCATCCTCTATCAAGGCGCGGCCCCGGTCGCGCCTTTTTGCTGTACGGGTGTCCGGTATCAGCCTAATTTTACCGGGAAATTAGGGGATGTGGGCCGCACTCATGTCTAGAAAATCAAACACGTCATTTGAGCTGTAAATACGGGATGGAGATTTCCGAACTATACGATCTTATCGGGAAAGAACTCGCCGGAGAACTCTCTGAGGTGGAGCGCGAAGTATTGCACGCCTGGCTGGCCCAGGCTACAGAAGAGGAGCGCCTCGTTTACGATGAAATCAGGCTGTTCTGGCAGGGGCCAAAGCCCGTTGCCAACCCCGCCGACACGGCCCGGGCCTTCGACCGCCTGCTCGCCCGCATCGACGAGGCAGAACAACCCGCCCCGGCTGGTAAGCCCACACCGCAGGCTACCGAAGCCGACGAAACTGGTGGCAGAGTAGTAGCCATGCCGCGTGCGTCGCGGTGGCGGCGCCTGTGGCTGGCAGCGGCCTCGATGGCTGTGCTGGCAACGGGCGGCACCGTGGCCTACCGCCAGTACGCAGCGGCGCACACCGGTGCGGCCCCGCTCAGCTACGAGGAGCGCACCAACCCGCGCGGCACCAAGTCCAAGGTGCTGCTGGCCGATGGCACGGCCGTGTGGCTGAACGCCGACAGCCACTTGTGGTTTCCGGCCACGTTCAGCGGCGCGCGGCGCGAGGTGTACCTGGAAGGGGAAGCCTTCTTCGACGTGAAGCGCAACGAGCAGATGCCCTTCATCATTCACGTGGGCCGCCACGAGGTGCGCGTGCTGGGCACGTCCTTCAACGTGAAGGCCTATCAGGACGACGACGCCGTAGAAACGGCCGTCGTAACGGGCCGTGTGGCCTTTATTCGCGCGGCTCTGCCTGCTGCGGCCGAGCGCGACACCATCTACGTGGTACCCGACCAGAAGGTGGTGTACTCCAAAGCCAGCCACGAATTGCGGGTAGAGCAGGTCAACGGACTCGACTATGCCGCCTGGAACCAACGCTCCCTGATTTTCCAGGCCACTCCGCTGGCGGAAGTAGCCAAAACGCTGGAGCGGCAATACAACGTGACCGTGCGCTTCGAGGATGAGCGGCTGCGCAACTGCCGCCTCACCGGCCGCTTCAAAGACCAGTCGCTGCGGGAGGTGCTGCGCCTGATTGAAATGACCCGCGCCTTCGATTTTGAACTGCATAACAATTCCTTGCTCATTAAGGGCCTTGGCTGCGACAGTGAAGCCCCTGAGCGCCTGACCATCTGATAACATGCTGTGGCCTGCGTGCGGGCCTGGTGTGTCCTCTGTTTTGCTTCCCACCTTCCCGCCAATTCCCCCACATGACCCCAAGGCTACTCCCGGATTCTGTTTTTCGCCAGTACCCTGTGCCGCGCACAGCCGGCAAGGCGCTGCTGGTGGCCAGCTCTTTGCTGCTGGCTAACCTGTCGGCCGGCAACGGCGCGCAGCTGCAGGCCGCGCCCAGCGGTGCCACGGCCGCTACCATCACGCTCAAGGCTAAGGATAAGGAGGTCACGTATCTGCTGCGCGAAATCGAGCGCCAGAGCAGTTACGTCTTTATCTACAGCGACAACCGCCTCGACAAGCGCCGCCGTCAGACTGTCAGCCTGGCCAATGTGCCCCTGGAAACGGCCTTAGACCAAGTGCTGCGCCCGTTGGGCATGGAATACCACATTGTGGGGCAGCAAATCATTCTCACGCCCCGCCGCCCCGATTCGTCAGGGGCGGCACCCCTGACGCCGGCCAACGGCAGCCTGGTGGCGCTGTCGGGCCCGCCTGCGCCGGTAGTGAGCCGGCTGGCAGCGGCCCGCACCGTCAGCGGCACCGTGACAGCCCGCGACGGCAGTGGGCCGCTACCCGGCGTGAACGTGGTAGTGAAAGGTACAACAGTCGGCACGGCTACCGACGCGCAGGGCTTCTTCACGCTGGAAGTGCCGGAAGGGGCTACCACGCTGGTGTTCAGTTTTATCGGGTTTGCGGCCCAGGAAGTGGCGCTTGGCAGCCAGACGACGCTGGCCGTGACCCTGGCCCCGGACACCAAAACCCTGTCGGAGGTGGTCGTGACGGGCTTCGGCCTGGAGCGGCAGCGCAAGTCGCTGGGCTACTCGGTGCAGGACGTGAAAGCCGCCGAAATTGTGGTGGCGCGCGAGCCCAACATCATCAACTCGCTGAGCGGCAAGCTGGCCGGCGTGCAAATCAACCGCAACGGCTCGGGCCCGGCTGGCTCCACCAACATCATCATCCGCGGCTACACCTCGCTCACCCGCGACAGCCGCCCGCTGGTGGTGGTAGATGGCGTGCCCATCGACAACACCAACCTGCAGCAGGCCAGCCGCCTGGGCGGCTTCGACTCCGGCGACGGCCTCTCCACCATCAACCCCGAAGACATTGAGAGCATCTCGGTGCTGAAGGGCGGCAACGCGGCGGCCCTCTACGGCAACCGCGCCGCCAACGGGGTGCTGATTGTGACCACCAAGAAGGGCCGCAAAAACCAGGGTCTGGGTGTGTCGCTGAACTCCAACACCACCTTCGACCGGGTGCAGGTGCTCACCGACTACCAGAACGAGTACGGGCAGGGCACGCAGGGGCGTTTTCTGAGCAATACCGCCGGCCAGCCCATCCTGACGCCCGACGGCTTCCCGCAGCTGCAGCAGGCCGGCGAGAACATCGGCAGCTGGGGCGCGCGCATGGACGGGCAGGACGTGCGCCATTGGACCGGTGAAATCAAGCCCTACAGCCCGCAGCCCAACAACATCGAAGACTTTTTCGAAACCGGCTATACCACCTCCAACACAGTAGCCCTGACCGGCGGCACTGAAAAGTCAACGCTGCGCGTGTCGCTGAGCGATTTGCGCAACAAAGGCACCTACCCCAACAGCCGGCTGGTGCGCGACAACGTGACGCTGCGCGGCACCACTTCACTGGGCGACAAGCTCTCGGTGGATACCAAGCTCAACTATACGTTTCAGCGCACCTTTAACCGCCCCACGCTAGGCGCCAGCCCCGACAACGTGATGACGCAGTTCCTGTACATGCCCCGCAGCGTGTACATCGACGACCTGCGTGCTTACCGCGACCCGGTGACGCTGCAGCCCCGGCTCTGGAACCTGAACACCCAGCTGGCGGCCGGGGTGCTGGCCTCCGGCACGCAGCGCCAGAACCCCTTCTGGGCGGCTTACCTGAACACCAATGAAGTGAGCCAGGACCGGGTGAACGGCTCGGTGGCCATCCGCTACGACATTCTGCCCTGGCTGTGGCTGCAGGTGCGCGGCGGCACCGACTTCTACACCTCGCGTTCCGGCTACCGCTACGCAAGCTGGACCAGCTGGAACACCACGGCCGTGCCCGACCGGGGCGGCCTGTCGGAAAGCACGTTCCGGGTGAAGGAATCCAACATGGACTTCATCCTGAGCGGCACGCGCAACCTGAGCGAGGACTTCGAGCTGACGGCCCAGGCCTTCGGCAATCTGCTGCAGCGCCGCAACGAGCAGGCTGGCGCGTCCACGCAGGGCCTGAACGTGCCCAACCTGTTCACCATCGACAACGGGGCGGCCCGCGTGCCCATCTATAACTTCTCGCGCTCCGAAGTGCAGTCGTTGTTTGGGCGGGCCCAGCTGAACTACCGCAACGCGGTGTTTCTGGAAGCCACCGGCCGCAACGACTGGGACTCCACGCTGCCGCGCGGCAACTGGTCGTACTTCTACCCCAGCACCTCGCTGGCCGTGGCCTACACCGATCTGCTGAAGCTGGACTCTAAAGTTTTGAGCCTGGGCAAGCTGCGCGCCTCCTGGGCCCGTGTGGGCAAGGGTGCCAGCGCCTATGAGCTGACCACGCTCTACGACCTGGGCTCGGGAATTTCGGGAGCACCCGGCGTGGGTAGCTCGCACCTCGGTCAGGCCTTCGCCAACCTGCAGGACCAGTTGCCGACCATCAACCTCAAGCCCCAGACCACCCGCTCGATTGAGTTTGGCTCAGAAATGCGCTTTTTCAAGGACCGCGCCGGCCTCGACCTGACCGTGTACCGCACCAACACCTTCAACCAGGTAACCAGCATCGGCGTGACGGCGGCCTCGGGCTTCCGCAGCCAGCTCATCAATGCCGGCAACATTCAGAACCAGGGCCTGGAAATTGTCGGTCTGGTGACGCCGGTGAAGCTGGAAAACGGCTTCCGCTGGGATTTGACCGCTAACTGGGCGAAGAACCAATCCAAGGTAGTAGCCCTCAACGAGGGTGGGGTATCGTACTTTCTCGGCAACGAGAGCAACAACGTGTCGGTGGTGGCCGCCGTGGGCAAACCCTTCGGCGACATCTTCGGCACGGTGCTGCAGCGCGCCCCCGACGGGCAGCTGATTGTGGATGCCAACGGCTTTCCGCTGGCTAGCACCAGCAACAACAACAAGCTCGGCAACTTCCAGCCCGACTGGTTTGGGGGGCTGAGCAACACGTTCAGCTACAAAGGACTCAGCCTGAGTGTGCTGCTGGATGCGCGCTGGGGCGGCCAGATCTACTCGGTGTCGCAGCAGGTGGCCTCGGTGCGCGGCAATGCCAGGCAGACGCTGGATGGCCGGCAGGGCTGGTACGAGTCGGAAACGGCGCGGCTGGCGGCCGGCGCCACTCCCGCCGCCTGGACGCCCACCGGCGGCGTGTATGTGGAGGGTGTGATCAGGAACGCCGATGGCTCGTTTACCCCTAAAGCGGGCTTCGTGAACCCGGAATCGTATTGGGCGCGGCTGGGCACGGTGTCCGAGCCATTCGTGTACGATGCCACCTTCATCAAGCTGCGTGAGGTGGCGCTGGGCTACCGGCTGCCATCGGCGCTGCTGAGCAAGGCCAAGTTCATCCGTGGGGCCAGCTTCTCCATCGTGGGCCGCAACCTGGCGTTTCTGCGGCGCGATACCGAAGGCTTCGACCCGGAATCGGGCTACAACCTGAGCCGGGCCCAAGGGCTGGAATCGGGCGGCTACCCCAACAGCCGCAGCCTGGGCTACAATCTCAACCTGGAATTCTAACGGCGGCTACGGCCCGATTTGCTACATGACCACCACTTTCCGCTTTTCCCGCCGCCGCGCCGCTGCCCTGCTGGCCGGGCTGGGGCTGCTGCTGACGGCGCCCGCCTGCACCGACCGGTTTGAGGAACTCAACACCGACCCCACCAAGGCCGTGGACGTGCCGTCCAACCTGCTGTTTTCGCGCGCCCTGAAATATGGTGCACTCTACGACAACGACCAGCAGCTGGGCGAGCACCTGCATGCCAACATGTGGGTGCAGTTTTTTGCCAACTCCACGGCCGCCTTCCAGACCGACCGCTATGAAAGCAACCTGGCCTGGACCACTTCTTTCTGGAACAACTTCTACGCCGGCTACGGCATGGATTTGCAGCAGGCTATCCGCTACGTGCAGAACTCGCCTGAGGAAGTCAACAAGCTCAGCGAGGCCCGAATCTGGCGGGTGTTCTTGTTTCAGCGCATGACCGACTATTGGGGCGATATGCCCTATTTCGATGCGTTCAAGGGCGTGACGGATGCTAACACCCAGCCCAGTTACGACGCCCAGCAGGCTATCTACGAAGACTTCCTGAAGGAACTGAAGGAAGCGGCCGCCGCGCTCGACGATACCAGGCGCGGCAACTACGGCCAGGCCGACCTGCTGTTTGGCAACGCCGGCTCGCACGCGGCCAGCACCTCGCTGCCGGCCGTCAACAACCGTTGGCGCCGGTTCGCCAACTCACTACGCCTGCGCGTGGCCATGCGCCTGAGCAAGGTGAACCCGGCGCTGGCCGAGCAGCAGGTGCGCGACGCGCTGGCCAGCGGCGTGATGGCCAGCAACGCCGAGTCGGCCATTATGAAAAACACCGGCGGCAGCATCCGTATCAACCAGAACCCGCTGGCCGTGGTGCTCAACTTCGCCGACAGCCGCATCAGCGCCACGCTGGTTGACTACCTGACCCGCTACAACGACCCGCGCCTGAACATCTTCGCCGACCCGGTATCGAGCAGCAACCCGGCCCGCGTGGGGCTGCCCAACGGCTTGTCGGCCACCCAGCTGGCCCAGCCGCAGTACAGCCCGGCCAGCTTCTCGCAGGGGGGGGCGCGCTACAAAAACACCAGCAACGACCAGAACCTGCTGACCTACTCGGAAGTGTGCTTTCTGCGGGCCGAAGCCGCCCTGCGCGGCTGGGACAGCCAGGGCTCGGCCCAGAGTTGGTACGAGACGGGTGTGCGCGAAGCCATGGCCCTGGCCGGCGTAACCGACGGGGCTGCCATTACGGCCTACCTGAACGGGCCTCTGGTGCGCTTCAACCCCGCCCAGGCCCAGCAGCAAATCAGCACCCAGAAGTGGCTGTCGTTGTTTGGCCATAGTGGCTTCGAGGCCTACGCCGAATATCGCCGCACGGGCTTCCCGGTGCTGCAGCAGGTGCCCAACCAGGGCGAAACCAATGGCCAGGTGCCCCGGCGCATGCGCTACCCCAGCACGGAGGCGCTGCAGAATCCTAACGGCTACCAGCAGGCCCTCGGCCGCCAGGGTCCCGACCTGATGACCACCCGCATCTGGTGGGACAAGCAGTAGCGCTGGGTGCGCTAAGCGGGCCGCCGGCCCTACTTCCATCTGATTACTACCTGCCAATTCCTTGTGTCTTGCACTATGATGCGCTATGCTAGTGGGGGCGTGCTGCTGGCTCTGGGGCTGGCAGCCGCCCCCTTTGCGTGGGCGCAGCTGCCCGCTGTCCCCAAGCCCGCCAACCCGCAGCTGTGGGCCCCGGAAATTACTGCCTTCGCCCGGCAGGACAGTAGTGCCCGGCCGCCCCGACAGCCCATTGTCTTTGTCGGCAGCTCGTCAGTCCGGGGCTGGCGCACCCTCGCCGCTGATTTCGCGGGGCAGCCCGTGCTGAACCGCGGCTTCGGCGGGGCGCGCCTCACCGACGTGAATTACTATTTCGCGCAGCTGGTCACGCCCTACCAGCCGCGGCAGGTAGTGCTCTACGCCGGCGACAACGACATTGCCGCCGGCTACCCGCCAGCACACGTCTTCGCCTCATTTCGCACGTTTGCCCGGCGGCTGCGGCGCGAGCTGCCTGCCACCCAACTCACGTACCTGAGCACCAAGCCCAGCCCGGCCCGCTGGGCCCAGTATCCGCTGATGCAGCAGGCCAACCGCCGCATCCGGCGCTACGCCCGCTGGCACCGCCGCGTGGAGTTCGTGGACGTCAGCACTCCCATGCTTGGCCCCGATGGCCGGCCCCGTCCTGCGCTCTACCAAGCCGATAGTCTGCATATGACCCGCGCCGGCTACGAGCTCTGGACCCAATTGGTGCAGCCACATCTTGTGCCATAACTAATGACGGAAAATACCACCGGTCCTGGTCAGCTGGCGGTTGCTGAGGCTGCAGCTCCAAGGGTCTGCCAGGTGCTCTGCCGGGAGACCCGGTGCGGCTGCCCACTTTTTGCTCTTTTCTGCTGCTGATGCCCGCCCGCTCATTTCTGCTCCCTGTGCTCTGGATGGCTCTGGCCGCACTGTCGGGGTGCAGCCGACGTCCGCAGTCGGCTGAGGTGGAGGCCGCAGTGGCAGCTACAGCTTTGCTGCCCCGGCCGCAAATAGTGCAGTACACCGGCGCCGGGTTTACGCTCAGTGCCCGTACCCGGCTCTTCCTCACAGCCCCGTCTACCGACACCACCGCTGCTGAAACCAGCCAGCAGCTGGCCGCCTGGCTGCAACGCCGGCAGATAGGAGGGAGGCTGCGCTTCAGCGCCGATACGACCAGCACCGGTGTGCACCTTATCATTGCGCCCGGCGCTGTGCCCGACTCGCTGCGGGAGCGGTATCAGCTCCGCGTGACGCCGCGCGGCATCTGGCTGCGGGCCTCCACGGCCACGGGCCTGTTTCGGGCCACGCAGACACTGCGCCAGCTCCTGCCCGCCGCACTGGAAAACCCAGGGCCGGCTGCCGGGCCGCTGCCGGTGCCCGGCGTGCGCATCCACGACTGGCCGGCGTTTGAGTGGCGGGGCCTCTTGCTGGATGTAAGCCGCCACTTTGTGCCGCCGGCGCAGCTGCGGCGCTACCTGGATTTGCTGGCCCTGCACAAGCTCAACCGCCTGCATCTGCATCTGACCGACGACCAGGGCTGGCGCCTGGAAAGCCGCACCTGGCCGCGCCTGACCAGCGTGGGGGCCTGGCGGCGCGGGACCGATGGCCAACCCTACGGTGGGTTCTACCGCCAAACCGAGTTACGTGAGCTGGTAGCCTATGCCCGACAGCGCCACATCGAGTTGGTGCCCGAGGTGGATATGCCGGGCCACGTCCGGGCCGCCCTGGCTGCTTACCCGGAGCTGTCGTGCCGGGGCCGGCCGCTGGCCGTGGCAACGGACTGGGGCGTGCACGAGGACGTGATGTGCGTGGGCAATCCGCGCACCGCAGCATTTGCCGCTGATGTGCTGGGCGAGGTATTGGACCTGTTTCCGGGCCGGCTAGTGCACGTCGGCGGCGACGAAACGCCCGTGGCCCGCTGGCAGGCCTGCCCAAAGTGCCAGGCATTGATGCGCCGCGAGCAGCTGCAGTCGGAGCGGGAGCTGCAGGGGTATTTCCTGCGGCAGGTGGCGGCGGTACTGGCCCGGCGCGGGCGGCGCGGCATCGTCTGGGATGAGGCGCTGGCGCTGCGCCCGCCGGCCGGCACCGTGGTGCAGGCGTGGCACGGGCTCGGGCCCGTAGCAGCAGCAGCCCAGGCCGGCTATCCGGTGGTTGCCTCTCCCGGCAGCTTCACATATTTCGACCAGAACACCACCCTGCTGGAACTGGCGAAAGTCTACCAGTTCAATCCGCGGCCGGCCGGGCTGGCGGGGGCGGCGCGCAGCCGGGTGCTGGGCGGCGAGGCCGCCGTCTGGACGGAGCGGCTGCTGCCGGCACAGCTCGACCAAGCCATATTCCCGCGCCTGCTGGCCCTGGCCGAAGTGCTCTGGCGCGGCCCGGCTCCTGCCCGCGCCTACCCGGAGTTTCTGGACCGCACCCGGCAGTACTATCCGCGCCTGACAGCCTTAGGCGTACAGTATGGCTTCGAAACCCGCCCGCTGGCCGTTACCACCGAGCCTGCCGCCACCGGCCTGCGGGCCACGCTCACGGCCGGCGGCCCCGGCATCGGGCTGCGCTACACCATGGATGGTACCACACCCACACCGGCTTCAGCCCCTTACACGGCGCCGCTGATGGTCGAAACGCCGGCCCGGCTGCGGGTACTGGCGCTGCGCGATGGGCAGGTGCTGGCCGAGCTGCCTGCCGTGCAGCTCCAGCCTCACGCGGCGTTAGGCGCGGCCCTGACACTGGCGGCGCCGTTCCATCCGACCTACTCCGCGGGTGGCGCGGGTGCCCTCACCGATGGCCGCCTGGGGAGCCTCGACTACCGCGACGGCGCCTGGCAGGGGTTTGAGCGTACCGACCTCGACGTGACCCTGGACCTGGGAAGCCGTCAGCTGCTGGATACCGTGCGGGTAGCGTTTCTGCAGGACTGGAACTCCTGGATTTTCCTGCCCCGCACCGTGCAGACAAGCTTTTCTTCGGATGGTCAGACGTATACATCGGGACCCGAAGCCACCACGCCCGAACCGATTAGCGCGGTGGGGCCACTCCGGCGCAGCTACCACGCGGCCGGCCCAGGCCGGGCCGTACGCTACGTGCGCATTCAGGCCCGTAGCGTGGGCGTGTGCCCGCCCGGCCACCCCGGTGCCGGCGGCGCGGCGTTCCTGATGGTGGACGAGGTGGTGGTCGGGGCCCGCAGATAATTCCCGCACTCTTAGGGGATTCAGGTTGAAAACAGGTCTGTAAGCACACACCCCGCGGCAGCGGCAGCGGGGCCGCTTACTGCCGACTGTCTTCCCATGAAAAAACGTTTCCTCACCGCCGTGCTGGCCTTGCTGCTGCCCGCCGCGACTATGGCCCAGGAGCTGCGGGCTACCTGGCTCACGCGCACCAAGTACAGCAGCCGCGCCGCCATTGCCCAGCAGATGGACAGCCTGGCCTCGGCCAACTTCAACACGGTGTATGTGAATGTGTGGAGCCGCGGCTATCCGCTGTTTCAGAGCACGCGCTTCTTCCAGCAGACCGGCCTGCGTACCGACCCCACCTACGCTGACCGCGACATTCTGGCCGAAGCCATTGCCGAAGGCCACCGCGTGGGGCTGCGGGTGGAGGCCTGGTTTGAGTACGGCTTTGTGGCCGGCTGGACCGGCAACCTGGCGCCCGGGGCCGTGCGCGGCCCCATCCTGGACGTGCACCCCGACTGGACCGCCACCAAGCTCAGCGGCCAGCAGCTCGACCCGGCCAGCAATTTCTACTGGATGGCCCAGAGCAACCCCGCCGTCCAGAACTTTCTCATCAGCCTGGCCACTGAAATCAGCCGCCGCTACGACGTGGACGGCATTCAGCTAGACCGCATCCGCTACGCCAGCCTTGACTACGGCTACGACCCGTTCACCGTCGGCCTCTACCGGCAGGAGCACAACGGCGCGGCCCCGCCCACGGCCGGCAACGACGCGGCCTGGATGCGCTGGCGGGCCGACAAGATCAACGCCTTCCATGCCCGCGTGTACGACAGCATCAAGGCCGTGAATCCGCGCCTGATTGTGTCGAATGCGCCCAGCCAGTACGGCTCCAGCACCTACACGGCCTACAACCAGTACCTGCAGGACTGGAAGTGGTGGGTCGACAACAACAAGGTCGACAACGTGCAGGTGCAGAGCTACGCCAGCACCCAGGCCGTGTACGACGGCTACATCACCTACGCCAAAAACCTGGTCAACGACCCCACAAAAGTATATCCGTCGTTTGCCGTCAGCCCCGGCTCGTCGGTGGTGCTCACCAATCAGCAGCTTGTGAGCTACCTGGATCTGGCGCGCAGCAAAGGCTTTCTGGGCAGCGCCATCTGGTTTATTGATGATCTGGCCGGCCGCTTCCGCTACCTGAGCCGCACGCGCTATGCCACGCCGGCCACCGCGCCGTTTGCTGCCGCCGACTGGCGCACGTTCCGGACGCTAGTGCCCATCACCGACGCTGCCAATGCCGTGCGCTCGGGCACCTGGCTGACCAGCAACAACCCCGGCTACAGCGGCCCCAGCCTCTACGCCGACAACACTGCCGGCAATGCCCTGGACTATTTCCTCACCGTGCCCGCTGATGCCTGGTACGAGGTGTACGCCTACCAGGTGGTTTCCAGCAACCGCAATGCCGCCGCGCCCTTCCAGGTGACGGACGCCACCGGAGCTGCTACCACCGTGACGGTAGACCAGACCCGCGTGGGCAATGCCGGCTTCGTGAAGCTCGGCGACTTCTACCTGCGCGCCGGCCGCCAGCGCGTGGTGCGCCTGAGTGCCGACAACACCCCCGCCGGCCGCTTCGTGAGTGCCGACGCAGTGCTGCTGGTGCGCAACCGCCGCCTTGATGGTCGGGCCGCGCCGCTCAGCACCCGCCAGTCGCGCAAGGCTACCGGCAGCCAGCTACAGGCTTTCCCCAACCCCAGCCCGGGCACCTTCTCGGTGCGGGCCGAAACCGCCCTGACGGCCGTGCGCGTGACCGACCAGCTGGGCCGCGTGGTGTTCGAGCAGCCGGTGCGCCTTGCGGCCGGGGCCGCCTACACCGTGCAGCTGCGCACTGCGCTGCCCGCAGGCCAGTATGTGGTGCAGGCCCGCCAGGCCAGCGGGCAGTGGCTCAGCGCCAACGTCCAGCTCCGCCGCTAGCGTCCTTCGTTTGCCAGTTATCATACAGTTCTCACCTCCAATTCCCACCTCCTATGAAGTCACTTTCTACTCTTCTCCACCAAGCTGCTCCCAAGCGACTGGCCCGCTTCACGGCCCTGGCCGCGCTGCTGGCCGCTTCGTCGCACTCGGCCCAGGCCCAGCTGGACATGAACCGCTACCGCTGGACCACCGGTACGGCCGCCAGCCTGGCCACCAGCCGCACCGGCGCCGCCATCGACATGAGCACAGGCACCACCCAGCTCTTCGGGCCGGGGGCCACCAACGTGCCCGGCTCCACGTTTCAGCCTATCGGGTTTGACCTCTGGTTCTATGGCCAGCGGTTCAGCCAGTTCAGCGCCACCACCACCGGCCTGGTAAGCCTGGCCGAGGAAAACCTGGTAGTAGCCGCCACCCTCACGGGCGGGCTGGAGCGGTTTGCGGCCTTCCACCGGGCCTTCGCCGCCGCCGATGTGGCCACCATCGGGCCGTCGTCTACGGGCAAGATTCACTACAAAACTACCGGCACGGCGCCCAACCGCGTGCTGGTGGTGGAGTACCTGAACCTGGGCGTGCTGGCCAACAGCGGCACCGTAGATGCCACCTACCAGATGCGCTTCTACGAAACCAGCAACGTTATCGAGTACGTGTACGGCAGCATGAACATCGGTTCTACGGGGGCCAATAAGGGCTTCCAGGTGGGCCTGACCCACAAAGTGGACGCCACCACCACGCCGCCCACTTACAATACGATTTACGTGGCTACCAGCATTCCGGAGGCCCGCTACAACGTGGCGGCATTCTCGGGGGTGAATGCCCAGGCCGCCGGCCCCATTCTGGCCCTCACCAGCAGCACCGCCGCCCAGCGTCGCAGCTTCACCTTCGACCCAACCCCCACGGCTGCCGCCCCGCTGGCCGCTCCCGCCAACCTGACAGCCACGGCCGCCGGCACCAGCCTCAACGTGAGCTTCACGGATGGCGCCGATGAAATTGCCTATGAGGTGTACTATAGCACCAGCGGCGCCAGCTTCGGCCTCAACCCTACGGCCACGGCCAATACCCCCGACTATGGGCGCGTGCAGGTACTGAGCCCGGCCGCCGGCACCACCACCGTCACGGCCAATATTCCCGGCCTGCGCGCCAATACCACCTACTATATCAAGGCCTTCGCGTTGCGCGAAGCGCTGTCAGCCGCTTCCACAGCCACGGCTACCACCGTGCTGAGCACCCGCTCGGCCGCCCTTACTGCCGCCATGCAGGTGCACCCCAACCCCAGCGCCGGCTCTTTCACGCTCGACATCCAGGACCGTACCGTGCAGACCTGGCAGGTGCAGGATTTGCAGGGCCGCGTAGTGGCGCAGGGCACTGCCCAACCGGGCCGCCAGCAGTTGGCGCTGCCGCAACTGGCCGCCGGCGTGTATTTGCTGCAGGTGAAGGCCCCGGCCGGCGTTGGTGTACGTAAAATTATGATTCAATAATCTATCTGATAATAAGTTATGACAGCAAGCGCGCCGAAGGATATGCTTCGGCCGCCACGTATACTTTAGGTCGAAAAAGAAGAGGAACTTGGTTTCTCTTCTTTTTTTACTGCCCTGTTTTTCCCTTCCCATCCAAATTTTTACCATGAAATTTTCCTTCAACACCTGGAAAGAGGAAATCAGCTTGGCGGTGCTGCTGGCCGGCGCCATCGTTTCGGTGAAGGCCACCCAACCTGCCCCGCCTGACTCCACCAGCGCCCGTATTCTGCAGGCCAAGCCCGGGGCCAGCGTGGAGCTGCCGGAGTTTGCCTTTCAGAAGGCCCGGCAGCTAAGCTACCGCAAGCTGGTGCTGCCAGGCCCGCAGTTTCTCATCAGCGACGACCCGGAGTATATCCGGGTGCCAGAAGCAGCGGTATTCCGGGAGCGGGTGCTGCCCGGCACCGTGCGCTTCTACCTCTACAACGTGAACGGCGTGAAGGAGCCCCAAAAGATGGACCGCAAAATCACGGCTCTTATCAGAAACCTGGGTCCCGGCCCCATGCGCTTGCAGATGCTCAAGTACTCGGCCCAGCCGCCCGGCGGCGACTACCTGAAGATTGGCAGCCAGGGCCTGGCCGACTACTTCGCCTCGCAGCCCAGCCCGAAGGTACGGCAGGTGAAAGCCGGGCAGGCCGTAGCCCTGGACGAGAAATGGGAGAAGACCACAGTCAGCTACGACGACTTGGTGCACGGCTTCTACGAGTTTCTCATCGACCAGCCCGCTGAAATCACGGTGCTGCAGACCAGCCCCGGCACTCCTGGCCCCACGGCGCTGGCCCGTAACCCCCCGGTGCTGCCCGGCAAAAGCAAGAGCGGGGCCGGCCGCGGCGTGTTTGGCGTGAGCAACTACCGCGTGCAGCCCGACTCGGTGTTCGACACACGCCACGGCGCGGCCGAAATCACCGTGGCCGATGGCCAGCGCGACCCGTGGGTGGAGGGCACCGCCAGTCACACTTCGGAAACGGCCGTGCTCAAGGGCAACTACGGCGTGCTCTACGACATCAACATCCGCTGGCGCAGCACCGATGGCCGCGGCCTGGCCTTGCTCACGCGCAACGCCCGCGGCGGCGGACCCAACAACAACTGGTGTGGGGCCATGGCCACCAGCGTGGTAGTCAGTGCCGGCCTGCACCCCGGCGGCATTGTGAAGCTGCCCTCCGACAAAGCAGCCACCAAAAAGGAGCCCGAGGCGGTTGTTATCCAGGTTTTTGCCCCGCCCGCCGACGGCCAGGAGCAGCTTATTCACCTTACGTACTCGCCGCCCGGTGCCTCGTGCCTGCCCACGCCCATCACGCTGGTTCCGGTAGATATGCAAGCCAAATAATGCCGCTAAGCTGCATCTGGAAACTTGCTGGAAGCTTACATAAGCGTCATGCTGAGCTTGCCGAAACATCCCTACTGCTTCGTTGCAATGCTAACCAACCGGTGTAATAGAGATGCTTCGGCTTGGCGGACGCCAGATGAAGCATGACGGACCGGAGCCTTCACGCGACTTAGTAAAAACCCTGGCTGGCTGGACCGGGAGTTAGGGGGAATTCATCTTTCACTGGTCTGTAGCAGCAGTTCTGGCGCGCTCTAACGCTGCTTTAGGGCCTTCGAGCCGCTTTTCATTTTCTCTATGCAAATTCATTCGCTGGATCGTTCGCAGCCCTACGACTACGTCGTGTACGGGGCCTCGGTGGGCGGGATTCTGCTGGCGCTGCACTACGCGGCCGCCGGCTACGACGTGCTGGTGCTCAACGCTTACGGCTTTCCCGGCGGCAGCGTCACGGAAAGCCTGAGCTGCCTGCAGCAGCGGCCTGAGGCGGCCACGCCGCACGCCCGGCAGCTGTTCGGGCCGCTGCTGGCCAACCCCTACGCCCTAGTGCACGAAGGGCCGGAGGGCTGCGTGCTCAACCCGGAAGTTCTCAAAATCAGCTTGCAGCATGCGCTGGAAGCGTCGTCGGTGGCGCTGCTGTTTCACGTGAAGGCCCGCGCGCTGGCTCCGGCCGACGCCGATGGCTACGCCACACTTAGCCTGATTGGCAAGGAAGGTGAATTCATCGTGCGGGCGCGCCGCGTCTTCGATGCCACCGATGCCGGCCACCTTACGCGCCTGGTGCGCCGCACCGGCCAGCTCACCGGGGCCCGGCTGTGCGTGTTCACCAGCCCCGTGCCGGAAGCTGCCGCCGCTACCATCCAGGCCCTGGCGGGCCTGCAGCAGGCCGTACGCCTGTCCGATGGCCGCTATTGGCTGGCTCTGGGCCTGCCCGCTGCGCATCCCACGTTTGTTGAAACCACGGCCAACGATATGCTGGATACCCTGACCGCCGCGCTGGCGCCGCTGCAAGCCCGGCTGCAGATTGTGCCGGCCGAAACCCAGCTGCTTTATGAAGCTGCGCCAGCCGATTTCAGTGGCTACTTCAGCTGCGCCGCCGATTTGCTGCCCGGCCGCGCTTATGCGCCCCACCAGTGGCTGCAGCGCGCTGCCGACCTGGAGGCTGCCGTCGTGGCCGCTCAAGCCGCGCAGCCAGCAGTTCAGTAACCAACCCAATGCCGAAAGACGGAACGCCCAGTAACGGCCTTCCCCTAAGACGAGACTTTTCCTTATGGAGCTGAAGCAGAAATACGATGTGATTGTGGCTGGGGCTGGTATTGCCGGCATTGCGGCAGCCGTGAAGGCCGGGCGGATGGGCGCTTCGGTGCTGCTGGTGGAGCACTACGGCTTCGTGGGCGGCATGAGTACGGCGGGGATGGTAGGCCCGTTCATGAAGCACACCGTACACGGCCTGCCGCTGGTGCGGGGGGTGTTCGAGGACCTGGAAAACGGTATGCGCCGTCAGAACGGTATGATTGACAACGGGTTCTATGCCAGTTCTTTCCGCTCCTCGGCCTATGAGCTGCTGCAGGCGGCGGGTGTTACGGTGCTGCTGCACGGCGAAATTGCGCGGGCGCAGCGCGAAGGCAACCGCCTCGCCGCCCTCGATGTTCTCGTTGATGGCCGCGAAGTGACAGTGGCCGGAGACGTATTTATTGACACCACCGGCGACGCGCAACTGGTTTTTCTGGGCAACTTTCCGTGGGTAAAGGGCGACGAAAAAACCGGCCTGCTGCAGGCCCTGACACTGTTTTTTCGCATGGGCGGTATCGATATTCAGCGGGCCACCGACTACGTCCAGGCCAACAAGCATGACTTCTTCGACTGGATGACCTACGATTTCGACTTCTCGAAAATCGTGTCGGTGGCGGGCTACTGGAGCAACGTGCGCCGCGCCATCGCCGAAAAGCGCCTGCCCCCGGAAATCGAGTATATCTTTTTCACTACCCTGCCGGGCTCCGGCGAAGGCTCTTTCAATACCAGCAATGTGCTCGGCCTCGATGGCTCCTCCTCACCCGACCTTACAGCCGCCGAGCTCACCGGCCGCAATCAGGTAAACCAGCTGGTGCAACTGATTCAGCAGGAACTACCCGGTTTTGAAAACTCCTACCTCGTGGAAACCGCCGTGCAGGTCGGCGTGCGCGAAACCCGCCGCGCCGTCGGCGACTACGCCGTAACCGGAGCCGACGTACGCAACATGCACAAGTTTCCGGACCCAGTGGCGCGCTCCAGCTACGGCATCGACATTCACGGGCAGAAGGGCGAGGATTCCGTGCTGGAGCACGTAGAAGAAGGGGAGTACTATGAGGTGCCCCTGCGCGCCCTGCTGGTGCAGCAGGCCGACAATCTGCTGGTGGCTGGCCGTTGCATCTCTTCCACCCGGGAAGGCCACAGCGCCATCCGCATCATGCCTACTTCCTCGGCTACCGGCGAAGCCTGTGGGGCGTTGGCGGCCTTGGCCGTACGCAACAATCAACTGTTGCGGGATATTGCCTATGAGCGGTTGAAAGCGGAAATAGCGTACAATCTCAGCTTGGATTACTAGGTAGCGTAGTATTATCTCATGGTGCCTACACCTGCATAGAATTTTCTCATATTCCTTCGTTTCCGTCTTATGGATGAGGTTGAACCGCTGTTTCCGCCTCCTGAACGGTTCTTTCTCCCACAGGCGCACCGGGTGCAGATGCCGCCTTCATGGTTGGCTCTTTAATTGGCGGAGTAGAGAGTGGAAACGACAAGCCAGTTATCAACTCCCCAAACACCGGGTTATCGGGCAGGGGCTGCCCGCCGTTGCCGTCCGGCACCTGGTTGAACAACACCACTTCTTCCCCCGGGGTACTTTGCGCCAGGGTGCCGGTCAGCTGCGCCGGCGTCACCAGCTGCTGCAGGTCGTGCACCAGTAGCGTCTGCGTGCTCACGTCCACGTTGTAGAGCTGGTTCAGCGCGTTCATCTGCGCGGCCGCGCTGCTGCCCAGCGTGAGGGCATCGGCCAGCAGTTGCGCGTAGCGCCGGGCTTTTTTATCGGCCGAAGCCCGCTGGCTGATAGCGCGCTTCATGCGCCGCTTGTATTGGGTTTGATACGCCGTCAGAGGCATAAGAAAATGTGTTACGAGGTTGAAAAAATAAAGCGGCCGGCCGTTGCCAGCCGGCCGCTTCTCCTATGCTGCGGCGCGATTACGCCACGTACTCAATGGCCAGCGGGTTGGTGCTGTTGTTGTTGAGCGGGTAGTTTTTGCCGTTCACCTGCTGGTAGAAGTTGATGCCTACCACACCCACCACCAGCGAAGCAGCGGCCGGTACGGCCGCGAAGCTGGCTACCACCTGCTGGTCGGCCAGCGGGGCCGTGTTGATGGGCAGCACCCCCAGCGGAGCCGCCACGCGGCCCCCCGTGAAGGTCATCGTCTCCATGTCCAGCTCGGCCGCGGCAAACACCACCTCGAAGTGGGTGGCGCCCTGCGGCGCGGCAATGTCCGCGACGGGATTCAGCGCCGGGATGCTCAGCGTCACGTCCGCGCCGCTACCCGTCACCTCAAACGGGAAGTACATCGTCTGCCCGATGCCGGCCCCGGCGTTGAAGTTGAAGCCCAGCAGCGGGGCCGAGTTGGCCGCGTCAAACACGCGCTGCCCCCGGTCGTTGGTGTCGTCCAGCGTGATAACTTCGCGCATCACCTTGGTCAGGCGGGCCGCTACCTGACTGTCGCTGGCCGCCGAAATGGCTACCCGCAGCGCGTCGCGCAGCAGTTTGCTGTATTTGGCCGCCAGGCCAAATTCGTTGGCGTTTTCGCGGGTGCGCTCCATGCTGGGTTTGTTGGCGAATGCCGCTTTGTTGCTCGCTGGCTTTTGCGCCACCGAACCGTCTTTGCGGAACACCAACCCGCCCACCGTGCCGCGCAACCCCAGAATTCCGGTTTGTTGTGCCATCGTTGTAAGAAGGGTTAGGGTGAAAAAAAGTTGCTCACCAGATCCGCGCAGCAGGTATATCGGCGCTGGTGTACACCAAAGTTGTGCAACTATTTTTGCTGATATTCGCTTGCTGCCCCATTGAACCCCGCATACCCCACTATACTTCCATGCCACGCATCTGCCTCTATCCCAAAGACGTAGCCACCCTCACCGGCCGCAGCTATGATGCCGCCAAGCGCCTGCTGCGCCGCGCCCGCCAGGCCGCCGGCAAACCGCAAGGCGCCCTGGTCACCGTGCAGGACTTCTGCGCTTACACCGGCCTCGACACTGTTGAAGTGTCCGCTGCATTGAATAGGAAATAAGTCCAGCTCCAGCCACCTCCGTCCGTACTCGAAGGTCGCTCGTAGCATAGTAGGGCTACGCACGGCTGAGTCGCCGGTCGTTAAGAGGCTCAGGTGTACTGCCTGGCTGCGTTACACCAGCTCACCAATGGCTTTTTTCAGCGTGGCAGTGGCTTTCCAATGGCGCAAATTGGGTTGTGCAGTTTCTGCTGGCAGTCGGCCGCTACGGCTGGCCAGCTCGGCATACAGTTCAACCAGCTTCTTGGTATTGCGCAGTGGCGCGACGGGTAGTTCAGGCAACAGGGCATCCAACACTTGCTGCAGCGCGTCGTCCGTGGCGGCATCAATGGCGCGGGCTTGCTGCAGGTTGTCGGCCAGGCGCTGCACGGGAACAAACTCGTTGGCCAGGAAGCGGCCCAGCGTTGTACCCAGGGTGGCGGGCACCAGCCGACCCGTAGCGCAGGCCGCCAGCCATACTTCCAGGGCCAGGGCCCGGCACGCCGGGACTTTGTGCATCAGCCCCAGTGCCAGCAGCAGGGTGGTAGGTTCCGTGAAGGCCGGGCCGGGGGCCAGCAGCTCCTGCAAGGCGGCCTGCACTACGTCCCGTTCCAAAGATTCTAAACCATCGGCCCAGGCGGCGGTACGGACTACGTGCCAGTGCAGGGGCGCTGGGTTGTGCGGCACCAGGCTGGCCACGAACCGGTAGTCAAGGGGCAGCACCCAGCCAGCGTGCTGCATGGCCGCGAAGCGGGCGTGCTGCGAATACAGCAGCAACGGCGACGGGGGTGTCTGGCTGGTGTACTTGCTCGGAAACTGCAGCACCGTGTACTGATGCGTGACCGTGGGCTTGCCCGGCTTCCACTGCTCCACCCAGGTGTTGGTTTTCACCTCGAAGTGCCACCCGGGTACCCAAGGACGAACAACGCCGATGTAATCCGTCGGCACCACTGCCGTCAACTCCTCAAACACTCCTTCGGGCTGGCGGGTGCGGGCGGCCACGGCCCACAGCCAGGGCCAGGCGTCAGCCAGGGAAGAAGAAATGGCGTTGCCCGGCAGCAGCTGGCTTAGGCGCGTGGTCAGGTGTTTGAGCACCGAAGGCTTATGCTTAGGCTGCAGAGGCAATGGCTGCATGGCCGGGGCCAGCAGCCATTGCAGCAGCGCCCGCAGCTCGGCGCTTTGCAGCCGGGGCAGTTGGGTCAGGGCAGCTTGCGCATCGGCTGCGTCGGCGTAGGCGGTGCGGGCCAGGGCCACGACCAAGTCCGCCGGGTCCGGCTCGGTGTGCGCCGCCTCGTAGGTCAGGAGCCGCTCCACCAGAGTGGTAGGCGCCAGCCAGTGCGGGGCGTGCGAGGGCGTGCTGAGCAGGGGCAGGCCCGAGCGGGCGCGCAAGTGGTGTTCCGCCGCTACGAAGCGGCGCTGCTGCACCAGCACCAGCGGGTCGGAGGCATCCTGGTCGTGGCGCACATTCACCTTCTCCACGCGCGCCACAAGGAAGCCCTGGGCCCAGCTCAGCAGCAGGGCTTCGACCAGACCGCGGTGTCCGCTCAGGCCGTTGCTGGCAATAATGGCCGCGGTCTGCTCATCCGCTTTGCCTTTCAGGGACGGCCGCACCTGCACCAGGTAGGGCAGCAGCTGCTGGCCGTAGTCTTCCGGGTACCGGGACTGCAGCCGCCGCAGGCCATCCACCCAGCGCTCCAAAGCCAGAACGTCGTTATAGCGCAGCACCTGCCCGGTCAGAAACAGCAGCTCGTGCCAGTCGGCGACGGGTGCCACCGCGTTGGCGGCTGACAAATCGGGCACAAACGCGGCGTGCGGCGCGTAGGCGACGGCCTCGGTGGGCTGGGGCGCAGCGGCCGGGCTGAGCCACCCCACCAAGTGCTGGCGGGTTTCCGCGGTCAGCAGGTCGGCGTACAAGCCGAGCGAGTCCGTCAAATCCGTGGCTTGCTCGGGAGTGAGCAGCGGCTGCTTGGCTTGCAGAATAGCTACGAGGAGCTTGCCGGCTTTGGCCTGCACCGCGGAATCGGGGCTGGCCAGGGCGGCCACGGCCAGCCGGCCCAGGTCCGGCGCCAGGGAGGGAGCCCGCTTGAGCAGCTTCTCGAAGCTGCCCAGCAGTGTGCGCTGCGCCGTCTTGAGGTCCTGCCGCGTCACGAGCAACTCCGCGTACACCAGCAGCGGCGCCGGCTCGAACTCGGGGTGCAGCCAGAGCGCCTTTAGCTGGTCCAGGGCGAAGTTGACCACCTGCGGCTGCGCGTGGGCCAGCAATTCCACTAGCTCCTGCTGCCGGGCCAGGCGTTCTTCCGCGGTGGGCTGCAGGGCCAGAAACAGGTTCTTGAACCAGGTCAGCAGCGGCCGGCGAAAGTCCCGCCGCATAGCTACCAGGGTGCGCGTGAGCAGGTCGGCCCGGTCCAGGCGACCCGCCGCCACCAGGTGCTGCAGTACGTCGAGCCACCGCACGTACTGCTGGGCCACGCCCGTGTAAGCCAGGGAAGAATCCACGGAGGCGTCGTAGTCGAAGAAAGCCAGCAGGTCCCGGCGGAAGGTGTCGGCAGACTCTTCGAACTCGCGCAGCAGCTTTTCCCCGTAGTGCGGCACGGGCTGCTTTTCGCGGCGGTGGTAGCTCTGCTCGGTAAGCCAGTTCGCCAGCGTGCGGGCAAAGAACGCCGGTTCGTAGGCCACGAGCTGCCGGGCTTCCAGCTCCCGCAGTAGCCGGTAGTCGGGCAGGCCCCACGGGCCGCCCTGGCCTTGGCGCTCCAGCCATTCGGCCAACCAATTAGGCCGGGCATGCTCGGCCACGGTGAAGAAATACGCTTCGTTGGCGGCCCGAACAGCACCTTCGCCCCAGTGAATGCCCAGGCGTTCGTTCAGTCCCGTCATCTCCTTGCGCGTGTACGTCGCCACCCCCGCCAGTTGAAGCATGACCAGTTGGGGCTCCGTGCCGGTACGTCCCCACGTGGATATCCCCAGCTGCCGAATCTCAGTTAGCTCCCGGCGCAGGGCCTTGGTTTTGGCGCGAACGGCCACCACGTCTTTCTTGTCGAGGGCCAACAGAAAAGGCACGAGCTGGTCGGCATTCTGGCGGCGGATAATCAGTTCGAACGTATCGACAGAGGACATCAGCTAAGATAATCGGTAGAAGAACGGAGGAAGTAAGTAGGAGTAATCCTCGCCCGAGAAGCCCCGCCCCCGCGCACGTCCCCGGCGCTGGCCACCCGCGCAAAATTGGGGCGCGCGGCGAGCCAGGAGTTGCGCAGGCGTCCCCAGAAAAAGCAGGAGGTGTCAGTCTGGACCTCCTCGGCGAATGCGGAAAGCAGGAGGGCGTTGCCGTCCGGGCGCTGCTCCAGGGCCGAGGGTCGGGCGTATGTGTAAGCGAAATCAGACATGAACGCGGCAACGAATCAATCAGGCTACCAAGCTACCAAATTGCCCTGGCTCCGCCGCGCTTGGGTGAAACCCGCCCGCGGCCATGCTGAATGATTACCAAATCTTCCTTAAAAAGCACACTTTGTCGCAGTGAATGATTAGCAATGAATAGATGGCCCACACATTAAATTCCAGCCAGGATAAAGGCAGGACAAAGGCACCACCAACCCAGGTTGGTGTATATAAAAAAGCCCGGGGCGGGGTAGTCCCCGACCGGGCTTTTCCAGGTAGGCAGCCGCTATATTAAGCTGCTGTCAGCACCGAGCAGACAGTGCCATCGGGGGCTGCCTGGTTGCTGTTAGTCGCAGGTCCATCCCAGGCGGCGCGCATGGCTTGATGCTGCAGTTCTTCTACCACCTGGGCGTACTTCATGGTGTTCTGAATCTTGGCGTGGCCCATCACCCGCTGCAGCACGGCCACCGGCATGCCACGCAACAGGCTTTGGACGGCAAACGTGTGCCGGGCCGTGTGCATGGTCACAAGCTCATGCAGCGGCACGGCCCCTTTCACCACCCGTCCCCCGACCGTACTCACCACTTCCACCAGCCGGTTTAGCCCCGCCAGCTGCGTTATTTTCTTCAGGTAGCGGTTCATGGGCTGGTTGGCCAGTACCGGCAGTAGCCTGGCACCTTCCCCCGTGCGTTCCGCCGCGGCGTAGCGGTCCAGGATTTCGGCCGCCAGCCGGCTCAGGTAGATGCTCACCGTGGCCCGCGTCTTGGTTTGCACCAGCCGCAGCACCCGGTCCCCGTCGCCGTTGGCGCCCAGGGCGTGCAGGTTGCCGCCGTGCAAAGCTGCCACGTCAGAGTAGCGCAGGCCCGTATAGCAGCAGAACAAAAACACGTCCCGCGCCGGCTCCAGCGTCTGCGGCAGCTGCACGGCCGACAGGGCGGCCAGGTCGGCCCCGGTCAGGTAGGTCTTGGCCTGGTCGGCGTAGCGCACTTCCACGCGCTTGAGTTCCAGCCCCAGCTTCTGCTGGCGCTCGTCCTGAGTATGCCGCAGGAAGGTCTTCACATCCTTCAGCACCGTGTAGATGCCGTTGGGGCCCAGCCCACAGGTGGTGCGCAGGTACTTCACGAAGTCGTCGTGCACGGCCCCGTCGTAGTCGGCCACGCTGATTTTGCGGCGCCGGCCCGTGGCCAGGAATGCGGCCAGGTGGTTGCGGGCTGTGCCGTAGTGCCGCAGTGTGTGGAAGGCGTACCCCCGCCCGCGCAGCACCTCGATAAAGGCCGTCATAGCCTCCGCCATGCTCAGCTCCGGCTTGACGGCTGCCGGATTTATCACTTCCCGTAGCAGCGCCAGGGTAGGAGGGGTGCCCGCCGTACGCAGGTCGCGGTAGCGCTTTTGCACCCGCTCCGCCATGGCCTCGAGTACGTTGTTGGCTTCTTCCGCCCCGGCTTTTCCCTTCCGGAACCGCTGCTTGTCGGCGTTCCATTCCTTAGGCTGGCACTTTTCGCGGGTGAAGCAGCGCAGCCGTAGCCCCTCAAATATGGCATCAATGAATACCGGAACCAGCCCGTTTTTGTCGGTTTTGTCTTCCCGGAGGACGAATTTGACGGTCATTTTTGGTGACAGATTTGGTGACACAATTGCGGCCGCAAATGGGTGCAAAACCAAAAAGCCCCGGACGCAAAAAGGCCCTAAAAACTGCTTTTGCGTAGTGCGAAGCAGGTTTTAGGGCCTTCCGTCAGTAATTCCAAGTACCCGGAGCCGGGGTCGAACCGGCACATCTTTCGATATCGGTGTTTGAGACCGACGCGTCTACCGATTCCGCCATCCGGGCGTTTTACGCCGAACCTGTCGGTAGATCAGGAACGGGTGGCAAACTTAGCCAGACTTTCTTGAATGCGCAACAGATAGCGCTTTTTGAGGTAGTAGGTGCGAACCTGGCTCAGGGCCTGCGGGCGGGCGTCAGCGGGTAGCATGGCATAGCCGGCCAGGACGGGCTCGATGCCGGTTTCCAGGGTGTGAGTGAGGTTGTTAACGTCGGTTTGCAGCTGGCCGACCAGGGCTGGATCCGAGTCGAATTCCAACTCCATCAGCTGTTCATTAAGCTCCATTACCTCCATTAAAAAATCGGCCGGCAGATCCTGCTTTCCTTCTTCCAGCAACCCGTGTTGCTGCAGAATGTACGCCATCCGGCGGTCGGCATCAGAAAGTGTGCGGTAGGCGTTGGTGTTGAGCGTGGCCAGGGCCAGGATTTCCTGCTGATGCTCCGGGCTGGCCGTAGCGTGGAAATCGGGGTGGTATTGGCGGCTCAGCGCGTAGTATTTGCTTTTGATGGCCTTCTCGTCCGGCTGAAACGACTCCGGCAGTTCGTAAAAGGCAAAGTAATCGGTGGCGGGCATGAGGGAGGGGAGGAAAAGAGCGCCGGTGTAGCCGGGTGCCGTCTTGTACGTGGGTTTGAAAGAAACCAAGCCCCGCAAGCAGGAAAATGTTACTGTTCGCTGTCGGCTACCTAGTGGTCTGGTGTGGCCGGTGCTACCGAAAAGGCCAGCGCCGGGGCCGCAAATAGCGCTTTGGTGGCAGGCCAGACCTGCCCAAACAACGCCGACCGGCGGTAGGCGTTCAGGGCGTCGGCGGAGTCCCAGTGACTGTGGGTGCAGTATACGTGCGGCTGGTCAGCATCCTGCCAGAGCTCCAGGAAGCGGCAACCCGGCATGCTTCTGATCTGGTCTTCCGAGGCCTCAAACAGCTGCAAAAACTCAGGCACCCGCTCCGGGGCAAACGTCATGCGCACAATGCGAATCAACATACAGACGGCTGGCGAAAGGGGAAATTGTTACCTATTCATTACTTAACATAATAAATAGATAGACTGAAAAACGTATTTTCAAGGCTCCTGAAAGGTATGCAGGCAGTCGGGTTAGCTGTCCAGCGCGAACCGAACGTCGACCTGGGAGTCGAAGTGCAGGCCCAGCAGTTCCGACGCGTTGCCTTGGTTGATGCCGATGCACAGCTGGTCCTGGCTGTTGAAGATGCAGACGGCTTCGCCCGGGTCGGCATCCTGAAAATGCCGCGCAATGCTGCGCACGGTTTCGCGGGCGAAGTGGATGGCGCAGGGCCGGTCGCGGCCGATGACTTCCACCGCCGACCGGGTGATGTTGGTGATGAGGTTGCCGTAGTGATCCACATGCACCACGTGGCCCGTGATGCGGTGGTCCTGCAGCCGCACCTGGCGGTTGAGCAAGGAGTAGAGGTCGGTAGTGAGCGGGCCCAGGTCCTGCAGCGCCCCGCCCTGGGCCAAGTGCACGGCGGCCGGAGCCAGCAGGTCGCGGGTGGGGGAGGCGGTGGGGGCTGCTGCCGGGGCCAGCGAGACCAGCTCGTCGGGCTGGCCGTCGCAGAGCAGCGCGAGCAGGCCGTTGTCGGCCGCCACGAAGTAGTGACCCTGGAAGCGGGCCGCGTGCCAGGCCGCCCGGGGCGCGCCCAGGTCGTTTACGCCCACCAGGTGCACCGTGCCGGCCGGAAAATCACGAAACACGGCTTGGAGAACGTGTTGGGCGTGCGCGATGTTAAAGGGTTCGATGGCGTGCGTGATGTCGAGCACCGGCACGGTGGGTGCCAGCTGCAGAATCCGCGCTTTCACTGCCGCTACGTAATGGTCGCGGTAGCCAAAGTCAGACAGAAACGTAATCAACCCCATTGCCGTAAATCCTGCGTTCTTCGTACTATTGCTTAGGTGCCTCAAGGGCGGCAAAAGTAGGCTATTTAGCTGAACTGCCCCCTTTCCAGCAGGTACCTTTTTCCTAACTCCCTAGCTACAAAACCCCCACAGATTGGTCGAGAAAGTCATCACGCTCGAAAACGTGTCCCTGATTGATTTCCTGGGACCCGACAACCAGAATATCCGCCAGCTTGCGGCGGCCTTTCCGGGCAGCAAAATCATTTCACGCGGCAACGAGATTAAGATTCAGGGCCAGACACTGGTAATCAGCCGCATCAACGACATTCTGTCGGCCCTGATTGAACACTACCACCAATACGGCCAGATCAGCGAAAAAACGGTTTCCCAATACCTGTCGTCGGCCGATGAAGACCAGCAGGACCGTGTGCTGGCGGCTTCGCCCGACGTCATTCTGTTCGGTGACAAGGGCGGCGTCATCAAAGCCAAAACCGCCAACCAGCAGCGGCTCGTGGACGCCGTGCTGAAGCACGACCTAGTGTTTGCGCTGGGGCCGGCCGGTACCGGCAAAACCTACATTTCGGTGGCGCTGGCCGTGCGGGCGCTCAAAAACAAGGAGGTGAAGCGCATTATCATCTCGCGGCCCGTGGTGGAGGCCGGCGAAAGCCTCGGCTTCCTGCCCGGCGACATGAAGGAGAAAGTCGACCCCTACCTGCGCCCCATCTACGACGCGCTGGAAGACATGCTGCCGGCCGAGAAGCTGAAGCTGTACCTGGAAAACAAGACCATTGAAATTGCTCCGCTGGCCTATATGCGCGGTCGGACGCTCAACAACGCGTTTGTGCTGCTCGACGAAGCCCAGAACACCACGCCTTCGCAGCTGAAGATGTTTCTGACGCGGATGGGCCCTTCGGCCAAGGTGATGGTAAACGGCGACCGAAGCCAGATCGACCTGCCCACCAAGGTGAAGTCGGGCCTGATGCAGGCGCTGGACATTCTGCGCGACGTGCCGGGCATCGGCTTCGTGGAGATGAGCGCCGAGGACGTGGTGCGCCACCGTCTGGTGAAGCAGATTGTGCTGGCCTACGACAAGTTCGACGTGGACACCCAGCAGGAGCAGGCCAACCAGGCCAATCGCCCCATCCGGCAGGCGCAGCCCTACCGCCGCCCCGGCGGACCCGGCTCCACCTCCTCCGACCCCAGCCGCCACCCCGACGCCCGTCGCGAGGACGACGGCATGGCGGCCCTGCCCGTCAACCACGAGCAATAGCGGCCGGACTCGGCAGGTTATCAGTATTGATTCTGCCGGTTTGTGTTGGTTCCTTATAGAAACGGCAGCCCTTGTGGGCTGCCGTTTTTGTTTGGGCGTTGCGCCGGCAATGGGCTGCGTTGGCTACTTTCGCCGCTGCCTCATTTCCTCAGAGCAGAAAAGCTTCTTTTTTCACCAGACCGCAAGACCATGGAAACTGCACGTGTACACCGAGTTACTTCTGCCCCCGACCTGGCGGCGGCGCTGGCAGTCCGGCATACCGTATTTGTGCTGGGCCAGAACGTGCCGGCCACGCTGGAGCAGGATGCCCACGACCACACCGACGCCACCCACTACCTGGCCGTAGCGCCCGACGGCACGCCCTGCGGCGCCGCCCGCTGGCGCCCCACCGACAACGGCGTGAAGCTGGAGCGCTTCGCCGTGCTGGCCGACTACCGCAACCAGCAGGCCGGGGCCGCGCTGCTGCGGCAGGTGCTGCTGGACGTAGACGCCGCCCATCCCACCGCCACCGTGTACCTGAACGCTCAATTGCCGGCCGTGCGCTTCTATGAGCGGCATGGCTTCCGGGCGGAAGGGCCGCAGTTTGAGGAAGGCGGCCTGCAGCACTACAAGATGGTTTGGCAGCGTCCGGCCTAGACTAGCAGAGGCGGAACAGGCGCTGCAAACGGGCTGCATTGCGCCTGAAAGGGTGGGGGTGTGCCTATGGTGTAGCAGCTGGTTTTCTGATATATTGGCTATTGAATACCACTATATTATGTGCTGCTATGTTTCACTGGGCTTCCTATGCGTTTGTGCGCCTGACGCTGGCGCTCATGGCCGGTATCCTCACATACTTATATGTCGGTGAACGGCTGCCTGCGCTGGTATGGCCGCTGGCGGCGCTGGTGGGGCTGTTCCTGATAATCCAGGCGCGCGTGTGGCGCCACCCCAACCCCGCCGTGGCGGACAAGGCCGGCCTGCTGGCGCTGGTGGCGGTATACGTGGCCGGGGCGGCCTTCATGCAACAGGCCACCGAGTCGCGCCGTGCTGACCACCTGTACCGTTTTGGGGCGAATATCGAGTTCTACCGGGCCGTGGTGGACGACTACACGGTGGTGCGGCCGGCCACGTACGCCACCACCGTGCGGGTATCGGCGGTGCGGGTAGGGGGGAAGTGGCAGCCGGCGGTAGGCGGCATCCGGGTGTCCGTTCCGCGCGATTCGGGCGTGGCGGCTCCGCAGTACGGAGAAGTGTGGCTGGTGCGCGGCGCGCCCGCGCCCAGTAAAGCCCCGCTCAACCCCGGCGAGTTCGACTACCGCCGCTACCTGCAGTACCACCAGGTCTACCACCAGCAGTTCATCCATCCCGACCAGTACCAGCGCATCGGCATCGCGCCGCCCAGTGTGCTGAAGGCCGCCGCCATGCGGGCCGCCCGCGTGCTCGATGGCGTGTTCAGGCAATACGTGCGGGCCAAGCGCGAGTATGCGCTGGCGTCGGCGCTGGTGCTGGGCATCAAGGACGATGTGGACCAGCAAACCCGGCAGGCCTACGCCAACACCGGTACCACCCACATTATGGCGGTGTCGGGGCTGCAGGTGGGGTTGCTGTTCGGGGCCGTGTCGTGGCTGCTGGGGTGGCTGCCGGGCCAGCGCGGGCCGCTGTTTCGGCTTCTCACGGCCCTGCTGGGGCTGGCCGTCATCTGGAGCTACGCCTTCCTGACGGGGCTGTCGGCGTCGGTGCTGCGGGCCGCGGTGATGTTCACGTTTATCATTGTGGCGCGGGCTTCGCAGCGGCAGGCCAACATGTTCAACACGCTGGCCGTGGCGGCTTTCTGCCTGCTCTGCTACGACCCCTATTTGCTCTGTGACGTCGGGTTTCAGCTGTCGTTTCTGGCCGTTATCAGCATCGTGTACCTGCAGCCCCGCATTGCCGGCTGGTTTGATGTGAAGAACTATTTCCTGGAAAAACAACGGCCCTGGCAGCCGAAACCGGTGCAGAAAGCCTGGAAAGCCACCAGCTGGACGCTCGACAAAGTCTGGCAGGCTACGGCGCTGTCGTTGGCGGCGCAGGTGGCTACGTTTCCGCTGGGGTTGTTCTATTTCCACCAGTTTCCGCTCAGCTTTCTGCTCTCCAACCTGGTGGCCGTGCCCATTTCCAGCATAGCCGTGTACGTGGGACTGGGGCTGCTGGCCCTGAAGGGTGTGGTAGCCGGTGTGGCCCTGCTGCTACCCGACTTCGCCGCCGTGCTTGACTACGGGCCGATTGCGGTGGCGTACGTGTTTGAAATGCTGATTCGCTGGTTCAACAACTACATCTTCTGGATTGGGCAGACCATGCCCGGCGCCCTGATTTCCGAAATTCACGTTACGGCGCCGCAGGCCTGGCTGGTGTTCGGCATCATCCTGGCGCTGCTGGCCTTTTTCCAGCTGAAGAAGCTGGTGTGGCTGGGGCTGGCCTGCCTGCTGATGGGCGGCTTTGCCGGGAGCCGCGTGTGGGCCGCCCACCGCCTCGCCCCCGACGAGCGCCTGATCGTGTACAGCATTCCGCGGCGGTCGGTACTGGGCTTCTGGCAGGGCGCGGCGGCCCACATCGTCAGCGCCGACTCACTGCCGCTCACCGAAACCGAGCGCACCTACCGCATCGTGCCGGGTATTATCCAGCGCGAAGCCCGGGCCGTGCGCTACCACACCCGCTGGCGCGAGTCGCCGGTGCCGGCCGCGCCCGATACGGCCGCCCGACCCGGGCTGGTGCTGGCCGTGTGGCGTGGCGTGCGGGTGGCGCTCGTGAGCGGGCCGCTGGCCGGCGCCCGCCAGCCGGTGGCGGCGCACGTGGTGGTGCTGCGCCGCAACGCCCGGGTGTGGCCCGAGGATCTGGCGGCCGTTTTCGGCCGGGGCGCCGTAATCGTGTTCGATTCTTCCTGCAAATCCTGGTACGTGGAATCCATGTGGAAAAAACTGCAACCAGCTGGTTGGCAGCTACATGACGTGGCCATGCAGGGCGCATTCATCTGGCAGGTGGGGGCCACTGACGCGCCAAACCGCTAGCTCAACGAAACTCGCTTGCCCCATAGCCCGCTATATAGTTTACTTACCGCATCAATTTTGTTAGGTTTGGCTGGTTCCGATCTGACGATGCCGATTTGGTGGTGCCCGGCCGCTCTGCTGCGCAGAGCCAGTCCCGTGCTGCTGCTCACCATTGCAACCCCCTGGTATTCTATGGATAACATGCCCACGCAAGAGTTGGAGGCCCTGCGCTTCATCCGCTACGAGGCGGCTGATGCCATCGGCTACATCACGCTCAACCGCCCCGATAAACGCAATGCCCTCAGCGCCGACATGGTGACGGAGCTGAAGCTGGCTTTCGAATATGCCGAAGACGACGACGCCTGCAAAGTGGTGGTGCTGCGCGCCGAAGGCTCGGCCTTCTGCGCCGGCGCCGACCTGGCCTACATTCAGGAGCTGCAGGGCTTCGGCTACACCGATAACCTGGCCGACTCCACCCACCTGATGCAGCTGTTTCACCAGATCTATACCCTCAAAAAAGTGGTGATTGCGCAGGTGCAGGGCCACGCGCTGGCCGGCGGCTGCGGCCTCGTCACGGTCTGCGACTTTGCGTTCAGCGTGCCCGAGGCCCGTTTCGGCTACACCGAGGTGAAAATCGGGTTTCTGCCGGCCATCGTGAGCGTGTTTCTGCTGCGCAAAGTGGGGGAGGCTCGCACCAAGCAGCTGCTGCTCACCGGCGACGTGCTGCCCGCCGCCCGCGCCCTGGAGCTGGGCTTGCTCACCGCCGTAGTGGAACCGGCCGAGCTGGCCGCCCACGTCTACGCCTTCGCTCGCCGTTTGTGCGTCGAGAACTCCACCCAGAGCATGGAAATCACCAAGGAGATGCTGGCCCGCCTGCCCGAGATGCCGCTGGAAGACAGCCTGCGCTACGCCGCCCAGCTCAACGCCGAGGCCCGCGGCTCTGTTGACTGCCGCCGGGGCATCGCGGCTTTCCTGGCCAAAGAAAAATAAGCTGGGACAATTAACTTCCTCTATCTCAGCAACAGAACGTCATGCCCCGCGGCACTACTTGCCGGGCATGACGTTCTTTTTTTGCAATATTACCGTGCCTGATACAGGCTTCTCAAACCTTCTCCGCTAAACAGTGGTTTTCCCCGCATGACGACGCTGGCAGCCTTCGCCATTTCGGCAACTACTTTTCTGGGCATGGAATTCGTTGCCTGGTTTATGCACCGTTTCGTGCTGCACGGACCGTTGTGGTTTCTGCATCGCTCGCACCACGTGCGGCACCCGCACCGCTTCGAGCGCAACGACTTTTTCTTTCTCTTCTACGGCTCGCTGTCGGCGCTGCTGATCATCTACGGAGCGCCTGACAAGGACTGGCGCTTCTGGATGGGCGTGGGCATTGCCGCTTACGGCACGCTCTACTTCTTCGTGCACGATGTGCTGATCCACGGCCGCATGCGCTTCTGGCGCAAGTCGCGCAACACGTATCTGCGGGCCCTGAATATGGCTCACAAGATGCACCACAAGGCCATCACCCGCGACGGGTCCGAGGAATTCGGGCTGCTGTGGGTGTCGCCGAAATACTTTGAGCTGGCCTTGCGCCGGCCCGCGCCTACCCGCACCCTGCGGACCCGGGCCGCATCCACCCCACAAGACAAAGAAGGAGGCCGTTAGCAGTGGGACATTTTTCCATCAGTGACCTGGAGCAGCTCTCCGGGATTAAGGCACATACCATCCGCATCTGGGAGCAGCGCTACGGCATACTGCGGCCCGTGCGTACCGCCACCAACATCCGCACCTACTGCGACGACGACCTGCGCCGCCTGCTGAACGTGGCCACGCTCTGCGGCCGCGGCTACCGCATTTCCAAAGTAGCCCAGCTCAGCGAGCAGGAGATGGAGAAGGCCGTTATGGCCTGCAACGACGACGCCAACAACTACTGCCAGCAGGTACACGCCCTGATGGCCGCTATGCTGGCCATGGACGAAGTACAGCTCAACTACCTGCTTAACTGCTCCATCCGGCGGATGGGTTTCGAGCAGGCGGTGCTGAACGTAGTGTATCCGTTTCTACAGCGCATCGGGGTGATGTGGCAGGCCGGTAGCGTGAACCCGGCCCATGAGCACCTGGTAACGCACTTGCTGCGCCAGAAGCTGATGGCCGCCACCGACGCACTGCCGGCCGTAAACGCGGCCAGCGTGCGCCGCTGGGTGCTGTTTCTGCCCGAAGGCGAAATGCACGAGCTGGCGCTGCTGTTCATGAACTTCGCCCTGCGCGCCCGGGGCCACCATGTGCTGTACCTGGGCCAGAACCTGCCCATCGATGGCCTGCTAGAGGTATGCCAGGCCTACCAGCCGCACTCGGTCTGCACGGTGCTCACGGCCGGGCCCGACCGCGACGAGCTACAGGGCTTTGTAAACGAATTGCGGCAGGTATGCGGCAGCGCCACTGTGCTGCTCTACGGGCCTGCCGCCCAGGCCGAGGGCGTGCAGCTCCCGCCCCACATGATCCGGCTGCAGCTCATGACCGATTTTCTGGCCTTCGCCGACCAGATGCAGGAAGCCATGGCCGAGCCGGCGTAACAAAAAATAACCTGTGCGCCGTTAAACAGAATAATCAGTGTACGTACATCTAAATGCTTGTTTCAGGGGCATTTGGCTGAGAAATCCAGGCTGAAACTGGCCGGCAAAGCGAAGCCTGAAGCAGGACAGTGCCGAATCTTGTTCAGATAAATACAGCCTGATAATCAGTCTGTTCGTAAGGGATGGTTGGCGTTGCAAGGACGCGGCAGGAGGGTAAAAAAAATAGTTGTGCGCCATGCATCCGAGTTCCGGATTAGCGCGTATATTTGTTTAACTTTTTGCCACGAAAAGCTAAACAGCATGACCTCACTGGAATTCACCAACCAAGTACAGAAGATTTCCTATTCGCTGAAGCCCGTGGCGATGAACCTGACCCGCGACGCCGATGATGCCAAAGACCTGGTGCAGGAAACTTTGCTCAAAGCGCTGCTCAACAAGGACAAGTTCAAGGCTGGCACCAACCTCAAGGCGTGGTTGTACACCATCATGCGCAACACGTTTATCAACAATTACAATAAGATAACGAAGCGCAACAGCAACATTGATTCCACCGAGTACTTCCAGTACTTCAACACCGACGAAAACTACATCACCCACAACGGAGCCACCTCCGATTTCGTAGTAACCGATATCAACCAGGCCATTGCCGGGCTGTCGGCCGACTACCGGACCCCGTTCATGATGTACTACATCGGCTACAAGTACCTGGAAATTGCGGAAAAGCTGCAAATCCCGATTGGAACCGTCAAAAACCGCATTCACATTGCCCGCAAGGAGCTTAAGGATGCGTTGAAGGTATACGCCCCCGGCGTGTAGGGAATAGGGAGAGAGTATACCCCGCCCCGGGCGTATCACGGGCCGCGAATGACGCCACTGGGCGCTGTTCGCGGCCCGTTTGTTTGGAGGCCGGGCCGTCCGCACGAATATAATTTGGGGGATTTTGGGGCCCGCCGGCAAACCTCTGCCCAAGCTGGCGGTATGCATGAGGACGGTAGGTTTGCGGCAGGGTAGGCGGGAGTCCCAACCCAAATAGTCACCTTTGCGCATTCGCTACTGCGAAATCCCGTTTCATTTGCCCCAATCTCCGCTTTGTGAGTAAACACGTTCTGGTTATCGGCTCCGGCTTTGCGGGCCTCTCGGCGGCTACTTCGCTGGCGCAGCGCGGCTACCGCGTTACTATTCTGGAAAAGAACGAAGGCCCCGGCGGCCGGGCTCGCGTGTTCCGCACCCAGGGCTTCACCTTCGATATGGGCCCGAGCTGGTACTGGATGCCCGATATCTTCGAGCAGTACTTCGCCCGCTTCGGCAAGAAAGTAAGCGACTACTACAACCTGGTGCGCCTGGACCCGTCGTATCAGGTGATTTTCAAAGGCCCCGAGGCCGTGGACATTCCGGCGGCCATGAGCGAGCTACGGCAGCTGTTTGAGCGATACGAGCCCGGCAGCGCCGCCCGCCTCGACGAGTTTCTGCGGCAGGCGGCCTACAAGTACAAGGTGGGCATCGGCAAGTTTGTGCACATGCCGGGCCGCTCGCTGCTAGAGTTTGCTGATCCGCGTCTGCTGGTGGATGCCGTGCGGCTGGATCTTCTGCAGAGCATGCACAAGCACGTGCGCAAGTTCTTCAAAGACCCGCGCCTGCTGGAGCTGGTGGAGTTCCCGATTCTGTTTCTGGGCGCTACTTCCGAAAACACGCCGGCCCTCTACTCGCTCATGAACTACGCCGACCTGGCACTGGGCACCTGGTACCCTATGGGCGGCATGCACAAGATTGTGGAAGGCATGGTAGCCCTGGCCCAGGAGCAGGGCGTGACGCTGCACTACAACCAGGAAGTGCAGCAGATAGTGGTGGAAAACGGCCGCGCCACCGGCGTGCAGACCGCCAGCGGCTTCCACGCCGCCGATGTGGTGGTGGCCGGTGCCGACTACCACCACGCCGAGCAGCACCTGCTGGCTCCCGAGTGGCGCCACTACGACGAGGCCTACTGGGACAAGCGCACCATGGCGCCTTCCTCGCTGCTGTTTTACCTGGGCGTAAACCGGCGGATTGAGAAGCTGCGCCACCACAACCTGTTCTTCGACGAGGATTTCAGCCTTCACGCCGAGGAAATCTACGAAAACCCCAAGTGGCCCAGCCGGCCGTTGTTCTACGCCTCCGCGCCCAGCCTCACCGACCCCAGCGTGGCGCCCGAAGGCTGCGAAAACCTGTTTCTGCTGATTCCGGTAGCGCCCGACCTGCCCGACCCCGAGGCCACGCGCGAGCATTACTACCACCTCATCATGGACCGGCTGGAGCGCCACTGCGGCCACAGCATCCGCGACGCCGTAGTGTACAAGCGCAGCTACGCCCACCAGGATTTTCAGCAGGACTACCACAGCTACAAGGGCAACGCCTACGGTTTGGCCAACACCCTGCGCCAAACGGCCATCCTCAAACCCTCGCTTAAGAGCAATAAGGTGAGTAACCTGTATTTTACGGGCCAGCTGACCGTGCCCGGCCCCGGCGTGCCGCCCTCGCTCATCTCGGGGCAGGTAGTGGCCGGCGAAGTGGAGAAGGAGTTTTCAATTAAAAATTGAGAATTAAAAATTAAAAATTGCAGGCATTGAGAGTTGTCGTTGAAAACTGACTGAGCAGGAAAAGGCTGGGCCATTTCCAAAGCCAGTTTTTAATTTTTAATTCTCAATTTTTAATTGACACGAAGTGGACCACATTGCCCTTTTCACGGAAACCAGCCGGGCGTGCAGCAAGCTGATTACGCAGCGCTATAGCACGTCCTTCACGCTGGGTATTCGCACGCTCGATGCGCGGTTTCACCTGCCCGTGTACGCCGTGTATGGCTTCGTGCGCTGGGCCGACGAAATCGTGGACACGTTTCACGACCACGACAAGGCGGCGCTGTTCGCCGATTTCAAGCGCCAGACCTACGAGGCCCTGGAAATCGGGCTGAGTCTGAACCCCGTGCTGCACGCCTTCCAGGATGTGGTGCGGGCCTACGGCATCGACCGGGAGTTTATCGACGCCTTTCTGTACAGCATGGAAATGGACCTCGATGACCGGGCCTACAACCAGTCGCTGTATCAGAAGTACATCTACGGCTCGGCCGAGGTGGTAGGGCTGATGTGTCTGCGCATCTTCTGCCAGGGCAATGAAGCCCAGTTTCAGCAGTTACGCGAGCCGGCCCGTCGCTTGGGTTCGGCGTTTCAGAAGGTGAATTTCCTGCGTGACATCCGTTCCGACTACGAGGAGCGGGGCCGCGTGTATTTCCCCGGCGTGCAGTACGAGCGGTTCACCGACGAGGTGAAGCGCGAAATTGAGGCCGACATCCGGGCCGACTTCGACGCGGCGTATGCGGGCATCGTGCAGCTGCCCCGCTCGGCGCGGCTGGGCGTGTACCTGGCCTATGTGTATTACCTGAAGCTGTTTCATAAAATCCGGCAGCTGCCTGCGGCACGAATTTTGGGTGAGCGGGTGCGCGTGCCCGACAACACCAAGCTGCTTTTGCTGATGGGTTCGTACTTTCGCTACCGCCTCCGGGCCATTTAGTCACGAACCTGCCGCCGCGTGAAGCTTCTGCTGCTCTTTCTTCTTACTCTCCTTCTGACTGTTACTTCTTTCGTGTCCGACGCCACTCCGTATTCCCTGCCCAACCTGCGCCGCCAATACCAGGAAGCCGCCACCAGCAAAGATGCCGGCGAGAAATTCCACAAGCTGATGAGCGCCTACACCCAGCGCGACGCCGTGGTGCTGGCCTACAAGGCGGCCGCCGAAGCCATCCGGGCCCGCGACGCCTCGATCTTCAACAAGCTGACTTACGTGCAGAATGCCACCAAGCAGTTTGATGAGGCCGTGAAGCTGGACGCCGACAACGCCGAAGTGCGGTTTCTGCGCCTGAGCGTGGAAAGCAACCTGCCCTCGTTTCTGGGCTTGAGCACCCACGTCGACGAAGACCGCCAGTTTCTGGTGCAAACCCTGCTCCAGCACCCCAAGTCCGGCCTCGACACCGAATCGTTTGGGCTAGTGCGCGACTTTTTGGTGGAGCGCGGCCACGTGTCGGGTCCCGATGCCGAGAAGCTCGGCCGGATCAGCTCTTAGTAAATACTTGACTGACTGTGGAAAGCGGAGTGCCCTGGTGGCGCTTCGCTTTTTTTGTGGCCTGCTCTGCCGCCCAGAAAGTGCCATGCTATGGGTGCCGCTCAGTTGGGCGCAAGTGCCGGCAGGGGCTATGGCGCGCCAAAGATGTGCGTAGCTTCTGAAACAAGAGAGGGGAGAAGCCGGTACGCTACTGTCGTGTTGAATTTCGTAACTTTTGCAGCCTCCGTTAGCAATCCAATAACCTTATGCCTGCTTCGGCGGTTACTTCGTCAGCTATGCCGCACCACCTGAGCGTCCGTATCGACCCCAATTCCGGCTTTTGCTTCGGCGTTATCTATGCCATTCAAATGGCGGAAGACTTGCTCGATGAGCAGGGGTACTTGTATTGCCTCGGCGATATTGTGCACAACGATGAAGAAGTGCAGCGCCTGGAAAAGCGCGGCCTGCGCATCATCGACTACGAACAGTTTGCGGCCCTGCGCGACGAGGCCGTGCTGATTCGGGCCCACGGTGAGCCGCCCAGCACCTACCAGATGGCCCTGCACAACAACCTCACCCTCATCGACGCCTCGTGCCCGGTGGTTCTGAAGCTGCAGAACCGCATCAAAACGTCCTACGATAAAAAGGACCAGATTTTCATCTATGGCAAGCACGGCCACGCCGAGGTACGCGGGCTGCTGGGCCAGACCAGTGGCAACGCCGTAGTGTTTGAGAGCCTCGACGAGCTGCTGAGCCACGAGCTGCCCGCCAACATCACGCTCTACAGCCAGACCACCAAAAGCACCGATTCCTTCTACCGCATCAAGGGCGAGCTGGAAGGCCGCGGCTACCAGGTGAATGCCAACGACACCATCTGCCGGCAGGTGAGCAACCGCGACAAAGACCTGCGCCGGTTCGCGGCCCAGTTCGACCAGATTGTGTTCGTGTCGGGCACCAAAAGCTCCAACGGCAAGGTGCTCTACCACGTCTGCAAGGAAACCAACGAGCACACGCACTTCATCTCCAGCACCGACGAGCTGCGGGCCGATTGGTTCCGGCCGGGTCAGTCGGTGGGTATCTGCGGGGCCACCAGCACCCCCATGTGGCTGATGGAGCAGGTTCGCGACGCCCTGCTGGCGCTCTGATAGCCGGTTGATAGTTAGCCTTCGCTGAATTTTTTATGTCTGCCGGGCTGTTTGCCAGATCAGGTAGCTTTGTTCATATGCCCGCCAGTATCTCCCCGCCACTTATTGCCACTCCTGATTCAGCCACTCCCCGGCGCGTGAAACCCGCTCCATTGGGCAGCAAGGGTGTGTGGATGGCGCTGGGCATTCTGCTGTGCTGGGGCAGCCTGTTGGCGTTTCTGCTGGCATTTTACCGCCCTAACTGGGCTACGCCGTGGCCGTACCTGCTGGCGCTGCTGCAGATGCATCTCTATACCGGCTTGTTCATTACGGCGCACGATGCCATGCACGGCGTGGTCAGCGCCAACAAGCGCCTCAACAACGCGCTGGGCACTCTGGCCGCCGGGCTATTTGCCTACAACTGGTTTCCGCGGATGCTGCCCAAGCACCACGACCACCACCGCCACGTAGCCACCCCCGACGACCCCGACTACCACGACGGGCAGCACGCCGGCTTTCTGCCGTGGTTTGCGCGCTTCGCCTGGAACTACGTAACCGTGTGGCAGGTGCTGCTGATGGCCGCTACCTACAACGTGCTGAAGCTGTTTTTTCCGCAGGCCAACGTCATTGCGTTCTGGATGATACCGGCCGTGCTGGCTACGCTGCAGCTGTTCTTCTTCGGCACCTACCTGCCGCACCGGGGCGAGCACGCCCCCGACAACGTGCATAAGTCGCGCAGCCAGTTTCGCCATCACCTGTGGGCATTCGTGAGCTGCTATTTTTTCGGGTATCACTACGAGCACCACGACCAGCCCTATCTGCCGTGGTGGCGGCTCTGGCGCACCAAGCACGCATAAGGCCAAACCCCGCCCGCACTTGTGCAACGTTCCCGCGTTGCCTGCGTTCTTAACGAAAAGATAATGCAAGCTGCAGAGCAGTAGGTTAAAAGCGCGCTGCTGACAGAGTGGAAGGGGGTTGCTGATAGCGCCGGGGAGAGAGGGCCGACGTACTAGAGGGCAAACCGGGCAGGTTACAAACGAATGCCGGGCCGGTTTTAATATATGATATTTAATATATTAATACCTTGCCCGTAATGCTTTGCATTTACTGACTGGTAGCGGTACTCATTTCAACTTTCCTGAGCATCCATGCCATTTCACTGCTCACGTACGTTATCCGCCGTTTGGTGGCCGCTACTGGGGCTCATGCTGTGGCTGGCTTCCGCTCTGCAAACTGTGGCACAACCAGTCGCTGTGCCCCGTAGCAACGCAGCGGCGGCAGCTACGCAGCATCTGCGCAGGAGTGAATTGCTGCTGCCACTCAACCCGGCCGCGGCGCTGCTAGAGGGCGAGCAGGCGTTGCACCTAGCTGCTGTGGGTGGTCCGCCGGCCGTAGTGAGTCGTGCCTATCTGGCAATGGGCGCGGCCTATCAGGCCCAGCGTCAGTATGATGAGGCTTTGCGCCAGTTTGTACAGGCACTACGGCTGTACCAGCAATTGCACGACGAGCCCGGCCGGGCTCGGGCGTTGCGTATGCTGGGCCGGGCCCAATATCTGCAGGGCGATACCGGCCAGGCCTATGATACCTACAAGCAGGCACTTGCTATTTCGATGGCCTTGCGTGATCCGCGCAGCAAGGCACAAGTCTACGGCAACCTGGGGGAGCTGTTGGGGGCTGGCGGCCAGTGGCAGCGCGCGCTGCGTAGTCATGAGCAGGCTTACTCCGAGTGGCAACAGGCCGGCAGCCTGCCAGGCCAGGCACAGGCCCTGAACGCCATAGGGCTGGCTCACCACCAGCTGCGCCAATACAGCCGGTCGCTGTATTACCTGCGGCTCTCGCTGCAGCAGGCCCGGCAGCTGGGCGACAGCACCAGCATCGGGGAGGCGCTGGCCAGCACGGGCCGCGTGTATCAGGATGTGGGCAACTACGAAGTGGCCATGGGTTTCTATACTCAGGCCATCAGCCAGCTGCCTCAGTACACGCCCCCGGCTCGGCGGGCGGCCGCGCTGCAGGCGCTGGCCCTCGTGCAGGACTCCATGGCCAACCGGGCCGCCGCTATCCGGGCGCTTCAGCAGGCGCTGCCGCTGGCCCGGCAGGCGGGCTCCCAGATCCAGGTGAGTGCGCTGTATCAGAAGCTGGCCGATCTGTATCAGCGGGAAAACAACTACCCGCAGGCTTTGGCAGCGCAACGCCGCTATTCCGATTTGCAGGACAGCGTATTTGCCGAGCGCCGCTCAACCCAGATAGCGGAGCTGCAGACGCGCTACGAAACCGAGAAAAAAGGCCGGGAGATTCAACTGCTCCTCAAGAACCGGCAGATTCAGGATGCCAATCTGCACCGCCAGAAGCTGCTGCGCAACACCATGGCCGTGGGTGCCCTGCTGCTACTGCTGACGGTGGCCGCCCTGTACCGCGGGCGGCGCGAGCAGGCCCGGGTCAACCGGCTGCTGCAGCGGAAAAACCGGGCCATCAACCGGCAAAAGCAGGAGCTGAGCCACCTCAACCGTACTAAGGATACGCTGTTCTCTATTATTTCGCACGACCTGCGCAGTCCGCTCAGCTCGCTGTATTCCATGCTCACGCTGCAGACTATCGGCAATCTGCCGCCCGAACGGATGGCGGCGCACACCCAGCGGCTCAGCCGCACGCTCGACGTAACGCTGCGCCTGCTCGACAACCTGCTCAACTGGTCAGCCGCGCAGATGCAGGGCGACAAAGTGCGTCCCGAGAAAGTGGTGTTGCAAACGGCAGTTGAGGAAGCCCTGGCGCTGCTGGCCGGTGATGCCGAGCGCAAGAACATCGAGTTGCGCACCCAGCTGCCCGCGCAATGCCTGGTAAGTGCCGACGTGAATATGCTGCGGCTGGTGCTACGCAATCTGGTAGGCAACGCCATAAAATTCACGCCGGCCGAGGGCACCGTCACGCTTTCTGCGCGCCTCCGGGAGGCGGGCGTGTGGGAAGTAGCCGTTTCGGATACCGGAGTGGGCATTGCTGTGCCCGATCAGGCGCGCCTGTTTGGCGAAGACGGCCTGCATTCCACGCTGGGCACGGCTCACGAGAAAGGAACCGGGCTGGGGGTTGCGCCTGTGCAAGGAGTTTGTGGAGCGTAACGGCGGCCGCATCAGCTTTGAGTCGGTGCCGGGGCAGGGGACTACCTTTCGGTTTACGCTGCCTGCTGCCGCGCCCGAGGCGCCGGTGCCGTCCGCGGCAGCGGTACCGGCTATTGCTGCTGCTGCCGCCGGATAAGCGTGCGGTTCACCACTCGTTCCGTCACCCGCTCGCGGTAGGTCTGGCCTAGCGGCAGCGCGTGCCCACCCACCCGCACCTCCAGGTTGCTTATCGACTCGATCTGCCCGGAGTTGACTAGGTAGGAGCGATGCGTACGGATAAACATGCCGGCCGGTAGCTGCTCCTCCAGGTTTTTAAGGTTAACCAGCGTCAGGTGCGTGCGGCCGTCGGCAGTATTGATCTTGGTGAAATCCTTGAGAGCCTCGATGTACAGCACGTCGCGGTAGTGCAGGCGCACAAACTGGGCATCGGTGCGGATAAAAAACGAGCCCCAGCCCGACAGGGCATCCTGCTTGGGGTCGTTTTCCGGCGAATTAGCCCGCAGAATACCCGCCACTTTGTTGACGGCTTTCAGGAATCGGTCCAAAGAGATTGGCTTCAACAGAAAGTCAATCACGTCGAGGTTGAACCCCTCCATTGCGTACTGCGGGTGGGCCGTCATGAACACTACCAGCGGCGGGTGGTGCAAGGAGCGCACCAAGTCCAGACCACTCAGATGGGGCATCGTAACGTCGGAAAAGAGCACCTGCACGTCGTTGGTGAGCAGGTAGCGGTGGGCCTCCAGCGGATCTGTGAACGTGGCTTTCACGTCCAGAATGTCCGTCATAGCTACGTAGGCCTGCAAGAGGTCCAGTACCAGCGGATCATCGTCAAGCAGCAGGCAGGTAATCTTCATGGAGGAGCGGGAAGGAGCAGGTGACCGGGTCAATATAAAGAGTTTCGAAGGGAAACGGTGAATTTTCTATAAGAAGAAATCAATCTTAACGGCAAATATTACCATATACGTCTACTTTTTGACCTCATTGCTCTACTTTAAAGACTTATAATCAAGTGCTTCAATTAACTTATAGAGTAGTCAGAATTATGAATATTCAGCAGCTGTAGAGTTGAAGCTGTTTGAGTTCATGATTTGTTGGCTGTCGTTTGCCGCGCTCCGTTCCTGCCTGCACCCTCTCCCTATTGCTATGAATCCGGCTCTACTTCCTGTTGCCGCGCTACCCCCGGTTGTGCTGGGCGTCGCGCTTACGATTGGCTTACATCAAGGACTTCGTCGGTCGCTGCACACGGCATTTGGCTTGAAAACCCGGGCCATCAACCTGCGCATCGACCCGAGTATGGACCTGATTTTCCTGTGCGAAGTTACGCTGCCTGGCACATTGGCCTGCTTGGCAGCCCTCACGCGGCCCGGCATTACGGCCGTAACCCTGCGGCAGGCGCACCTGGAGTGGCAGCCCGACCCGGCCCACCCGATCGGGCGGGGCACCTCCACGCTGGCCGCTTTGGAAAGCGGTAGCTGCTTTCTTACGGCCAATACGCGCAAGATTCCCATTGCTTCGTTCTCGGCTGCCGACGTGCATCCCACCCGCGTGAATATGGAGTTGCAGGGGAAGCCCAATCTGCTGGAGTATCTGCGCTCCGACTGGTTTACGCTGGAAATATCCGGCACTAACCGGCGGCGCCTGACCCGGCCCCTGGGCTTCAGCGCGGTGCTGGAATTCGACCTGCAGATGAATCCGGAGCTGGCGGGTATGTAGGCCGCCTGCACTCAGCAAAAAGCCTCGCTGCCGTTTGGCAGCGAGGCTTTTTGCTGATTACTCGCCGCCGGTGTGCACGGCGTTGGTTTTCTTGCAGCAGTCGGGCAGCCGGTCGTAGGCGCGGGCTTCGGCGGGCTGGCTGTCGGCGTCGTAGCCGGTTTTCTGCACGGCCGAGCGGAGGGCGGCCGGGGTGGTTTTGTCGGGGCGGTAGCTGACGGTGAGCACCTGGCTGGGCACGTCGAGCACGGCGGCCTGCACGCCTTTTTCGTAGGCCATGGCCTTCTCGAGGCGCGTTTTGCACATGTCGCACACGGCCGAGGTTTTCAGCTTCACCTGCTCAGTGCCTGGGCCTTTGGCCTTGGCGGAAGCGGCCGTCTGGGCCTGGGTGCTGAAGGAAACGAGGCTGATAGCCGAGAGCAGAAGGAATTTCAGAGAGTTCATATCAGGAAAGCAAAGCTGCCAGGCAGCGGGAAAACAAGGGAACTGCGGACCTCCTAACAAATACGCCGCCAGAAGTGTGCCGCCGGGTTGGAAATGCCCGGTTAATCGAGCCGGAAACGCAGGCCGGCGTAGGTGAGGCGGCCATACGTAGGGCCCCAGACCATGGCGGCGTCGAAGGCCGGACTGAACGGCGCCGCCGCCCCGTCGATGGGGTTGGGCTGGCGGTAGTTGGTGAGGTTTTCGATGCCGGCATACACTTCAAAGCGCTTGAAAGCCCGGGTCACCTGCGTATTGAGCAGGGCAAAACGGGGCGCGTACGGCAGCTGCATCTCGTCGGTGCCGTGCTGGTGGCCCGGCTCGCTGGGGTTGTAGGCCAGCGGGCGGCGGCTGTAGAGCTGCACCGTCAGGTCGGCGCGCCACTTGTCGAAGGCCGTGGCGTAGCCCACGTTGAAGAATACGCGGTGCGGCACCGTGAGCGGCCGAGGCAGCAACTCGCCGCCGTAGGTGGTTTGCACGTCGAGGTACTTGTAGGCGGCTTTGGCGGTGAGCCCCTTCACCGGTTCTACCTGCACTTCGGTCTGAAAACTGCGCGAGAACGAGCGGGCTCCAGGCGCCAAGTTGTCGATGAGCAGCAGATTGGGCGAGCTGTACATATCGGACACTACCTGGTTCTGGAACTCGGTGTGGTAGTAGTCGGCCACGAAGGTGGCGGGGCGGCTGGCCACCGTGAAATACTGCGTGAAGCTGCCGCCCACGTTCCAGGCTTTTTCGGGCCGCAGGTTGGGCGCAATCAGGAATTCGCGCGAGCTGAGCAGGGCGCCGCTGTTTTCGGCAATGGGGTTGGCCACCCGGAAGCCCGTGCCAGCCGCCAGCCGCAGCACCGTGTTTTTGGTGGCGTCATACTTCACATTGAGGCGCGGCGTGAGCTGCCAGCCGTAGAGGTTGTGGCGGTCGAGGCGCAGGCCGCCCACCAGCGTGAGGTTGCGCGAGTTCTGGTAGGTGTACTCGGCGAAGGCGCCGGGCACGTTTTCCAGGCGGTTGCGGTGCTCCCGGGCGTAGCGCTCCTCGGGCGTGTCGGTGGCGTAGGCGACGCCCTGGCTGAAAAACTCCCGGTAGTCGTCGTGCAGGTAGCTCAGGCCGAGGCGGTAGGTGTGGGCCGTGGTGCCCAGCACGCTCTGAAACAGCAGCGTGGCCAGGCCGGTGCGCTGGGTGCCGTCGTACTGGCGGAGGGTGCGCTGGGTGCTGGTCGGGGTCAGGACGCGGCCGTAGGAGTAGTCGGAGTTGAAGTCATGCGACGTGCCGCTCAGCAGCAGTCCCAGGCTCTGGTAGGGCCGGCCGGGCCAGGTATATGAGGTTTTGGCGTAGCCGGTGTAGCGGCTGGTGCGGGTCGTGAAGCCGTAGTCGCGCTGGTAGGCGTCGGCGTTTTCCGGCCGGAAAGCCAGCTGCCCGCCTTCCCGGGTTTCGCGCAGCGCGCCCAGCCCCACCTCACTCACCAGCCCCTTGCCCGACTGATACTTCCACTTGTTGAACAGGTTATACTGGGTGGCCAGCGGCAGGTCCATGAACCCGTCGTTGTTGCGGTCGACGCGGCGGCCCAGGTGGTCGGAGTGGAGTAGCAGCGCCGTGCTGACTTTCTTGCTCAGGGGCGAGGCCAGGTTCAGGTTGAGGTCGAATTTGCCCAGGTCGTTGGCGTAGGCATTGAACAGCAGCCGCTCGGTTTTTTCCGGTTCCTTGAGGCGGATGTTCACTTGGCCCGCAATGCTTTCGTAGCCGTTCACCACCGAGCCCATGCCCTTGATGATGTCGATGCTCTCAATCCAGGTGCCGGAGAGGTAGCCCAGGCGGTAGGGCGTGGCCAGGCCGCGCAGGGCCGGCAGGTTGTCCACGGTCAGCAGCGAGTAGGCGCCATCCAGCCCCAGCAGCTGAATCTGCTTGGCGCCCGACACGGCATCGGTGGTGGAAACCTCCACGGCGGCGTTGGTTTCGAAGCTTTCGGCCAGGTTGCAGCACGCCGACTTGGTCAGGTCGCGGCTGGTTATCACCTGGGTGTTGGTGGGCGTGAGGGCCGAGTAAGCCACGGCGCGGCCTTCCACCTTCACTTCGCCCAGCTCGGTGCCGGGCCTGAGCGCCACGCGCACGTAGGGCGTGCCGGTGGCGGCTACGGCCACCGTGTCGGCGCGGTAGCCGAGAGCGTTGATGATGAGGCGGCTGGCCTCGGCGCGGGCCGGGCGGGCCAGCGAAAACTGGCCGGTGGCGTTGGTGGTAGCGGCATCGGTGGTGCCGAGCCAGCGCACCACGGCGCCGGGAAGCGGGGTGGCGGCGGCGACATCCGTCACCTGGCCCCGCACCGGAGCAATTACATCGGCGGACGATTGGGCCGTGGCCGTGGCGGCCGCGCTCAGCACCAGGCCAAGCGCAGCCGTCAGGGAAGGCGCAGAAACAAGGTTCATACAGTCAGGAAGTTAGCATTCATTCAGAAGAAAGCAGCCGGTGCAGCAGCACGCGGCGGTTTCAGCCGGCCTGAAACAGACCAGCCTGAACGAAATGCTAGACGACCAGCACCTGAATGAACGTCAGCAGCTGCCGGCCCGCCCGGGGCGGCGGCGAGCTGTCGGAGGCGTGCCAGGCGGCGGCGCGGGCCACCAGCGGGGCTGGGGGCAGCGTGGGCCAGGCGGTGGCCGGAAGCCAGTCGGCCATCAGCGGCGGCGGCAGCAGCTTCGCCCAGGCCAGCTCGGGCGCGGGCACGTCCAGCTTGTGCAGGTGGGCCTGGAAGTCGCAGCAGGCACTCGTCAGCTGCGCTTTCGTGGAATGATGCGTGGCCTCCTGAGTGGGCTCTGGGGCAGGGCAGCGGTGCTTGGGCGTGCTGAACACCACAGCCGTAGTGCGGTAGCCACTCTGCCGGCAAGTATGCTGCAGCACCGCCATGCCCACCGAGGCGGTGAGCACCAGCAGCGCCAGGAGCGCACTGAATAGCCGGTGGGAAAGAGGACGCTGCATAACTCCTGCAAAGATACGCAACCCAGGCCGGGGTTGCAGGTGCAGAATGTGGCGGGCCATTGTGCAAAACCCGGCCCTTGGCAGGCTTGGCTTTCGGCAACCGTTAGCAGCAACTCGCCACTCTGCCATTCTGTCAAGCATTCCGGAGAGGCGGTTTGCGGCGGGGCCTAACCGGCTTAGTAATGCGCTAAATATGCGGTTAAATGCGTTTAAACGCACTTTTCGGGGAGTGGTAGAAAATGGTAAATAGTGGTTGCCTTTTCTGAGGCATTGCGTACTTTTGCTATCATCCCTCACCTGTGCCCACCAATCATGCACCTGCTCTCCGGCGAATACGACTGCAAGCTGGACCCGAAAGGGCGGCTGGTGCTGCCGGCCAAGGTGAAGGGCAGCCTGCCGGAAGCGTCCGGCAATCAGCTGGTGCTGGTGCGGGGCTTCGAGCCCTGCCTAGTGCTCTACCCGCGGGAAGCGTGGCGCGTGATTCACGACAAGGTGATGGCGCTCGACGAGTTCAACGAGGAGTACCGGCAGTTTCAGCGCAACTTCTTCCGGGGCATGACCGAGGTGGAGCTGGATAGTATCGGGCGGTTTATGCTGCCGGGTTCCATGCGGCGCTACGCCGGCCTGGAGAAGGAGGCCATCATCGTGGGCCTCGGCAACCGCTGCGAAATCTGGGACACCACCCGCTACGACGAATACCTCATAAAGGACCAGCAGAGCTTCTCCAAGCTGGCCCAGAAATTTCTCACCACCGAAACCGGGCCTGGCGGCTCCCTGGCCGCATGAGCGAAACCCCAGCAAACGATTACCTGAACGATACCGCCTACCACCGGCCCGTGATGCTGCGCGAGTGCCTGGAGGCGCTGGAGCTGCGCCCCGAGGGCCGCTACGTCGATGTTACGTTCGGAGGCGGCGGCCACTCGGCCCGCATGCTGGAGCACCTGAGCGGCGCCGGCCATCTCTACAGCTTCGACCAGGACGCCGACGCTGAGCGCGAGGCGCAGAAGCTGGCCCGGCCGCAGTTCACGTTCATTCGCAGCAACTTCCGCGACCTGCACCAGGAGCTGCAGCGCCACGGCGCCCTGCCCGTAGACGGGCTGCTGGCCGACCTGGGCGTGTCGTCGCACCAGTTTGATACGCCGGAGCGCGGCTTCAGCACCCGCTTCGACGGGCCGCTGGACATGCGCATGAACGCCGAGGATGGCCCCACCGCCGCCGACATCATCAACGAGTACCCGGAAGCCGACCTGCACCGCATCTTCGGCATGTACGGCGAGGTCACCAACGCCCGCACATTGGCCCAGACCGTGGCTTCGGCGCGGCGCGGCCAGACCATCAGCACCATTGCCGGCCTGAAGAAGGCCATTGCCAGCTGCACGCCGCGCGGCAAGGAAAACAAGTACCTGGCCCAGGTATTTCAGGCGTTGCGCATCGAGGCCAACGACGAAATGAAGGCCCTGCAGGAAATGCTGGAGCAAACGGCCCAGGTGCTGCGGCCCGGCGGACGACTGGTGGTGATGAGCTACCACTCGCTGGAAGACCGGCTGGTGAAGAACTTCCTGGCCAAGGGCAGGTTCTTCGGCGAAGCGGAAAAAGACCTGTTCGGCAACACCAACACCCCGTTCGAGGTCCTGACCCGCAAGCCGATTGAGGCCTCCGAGCAGGAAGTAGCCACGAACAGCCGCGCCCGTTCGGCGAAGCTGCGCATCGGTATCAAAAGTGAGGAACGAAGTCGGTAGCACACTACGCGACACTGCGTCACCCACTGCGAAACACTGCGAGAAACCACCTTTGACCTTCCCCACGCCCCGTGGCTATTAATACCATAAAACCCGTCGCCAGCCAGCCCCGCGCCAACGTGCCCCGCTACGTGGAGCCGGAGCCTGCGCCCACGCCGGAGCCCGCCCCCGCGCCGCCAACGGAGCCGGCTCCGCGCGCCCCAAACGCCGCCAAGGCGCCGCGGCCGGCGGCGCCCCGCAACTCCTGGAGCGTGTTTTCGCTGCTGGAGCGCCTCACGCGCATGGATGGCCTGTTTCGGGAAGGGCTGCCGGTGCGCTACCTGCCGCACGTGCTGTTCGTGATGCTGCTGATTCTGATTTACATCGGCAACACGCACTACGCCACCCGCATGAACCGCAGCATTCAGCGCCTGAAAATGGAGGCCGAAGATTTGCGCGCCGACTACACGACCTTGAAATCTGACTACATGGAAGCCAGCAAGCAAAGCGAGGTAGCCCGCAAAGTGGCCGCCTACGGGCTGGTGGAAAGCTCCTCGCCGCCGTTCCGCATTGAAGTGCCGGCCGGCCGCCTCGACGAGGCCGCCCTGGACCTGGTGCCCGTGCTGACGGCCGACTCGCTGGCGGCGCGCACCCTGCGCGACTCGCTGCGCCGCGCCGGCCCCGTCGGGCCGTTTGATTCGCTGTCCATTGAGGTGGGGGCGCCGCCCGTGCCCATCGGGACGGATGCCACCGGGGAGCCGGCCACGCCGGAACCCACCACGCCTCGCCGCCGCTAACTGCCCTATGAAAGGAAGCGTTAAAAAATCCATCGTTACCCGCGTACGGCTGGCGTTTTTGGGCGTCTGCCTGTTTTCGTGCGCGGTGGTCTGGAAGATTTCCAACATCCAGTTCAAGGAAGGCGAGAAGTGGCGCGCCCTGGAGCAGGAGCGCCGCGTGGTGTACCAGCCCGTGTTTGCCACCCGCGGCACCATCCTCGCCGACGACGGCAAAAGCATCATGGCTACCTCGCTGCCCTTCTTCCGGGTAGCCTGGGACCCGAGCGTGGTGGACCGCCAGCTGTTCGACCAGAAGGTGGACTCACTGGCGATTCAGCTGGCGCACTTCTTCGGCGACCGAAGCGTATCGGAATACAAGCGCAAGCTCAAGAACGCCCGGCTGGCCAAGCCGTCGGTGCGCTACATCCGGCTGAATTCGCGCCAGATCAACTACCAGGAGAAAAAGGAGCTGGCCAACTGGCCCATCTTCCGGGAAGGCAAAAACAAGGGCGGCGTCATCTTCGAGAAGGTGGACAAGCGCTTCCGGCCGTTTGGCGGGCTGGCGCAGCGCACCATCGGCTTCGTGAACGAAGACAAGAACGGCGCGGGCCTGGAGTTCACCTTCAACCGCCACCTGGCCGGCAAAGACGGCGAGGCCCTGTTTGAGCGCCTGCCCGGCGGCAACAAGCCCATCTACGACGGCACCGAAGTGAAGCCGATTCCCGGCTACGACGTGCAGACTACGCTCGACATCAACCTGCAGGACGTGGCCGAAAACGCCCTCTACAAGTCGTTAGTGGACAACAACGCCCAGTACGGCTGCGTGATTCTGATGGAAGTGCAGACCGGCGAAATCAAGGCCGTGGCCAACTTGGGCAAGGTGGCCGAGGGCGTGTACCGCGAAGACTACAACTACGCCATTGCCGACCAGGGCCGCACCGAGCCCGGCTCTACGTTCAAGCTGGCCTCCATGATGGCCCTGTTCGAGGAAAACCCCGACCTCACCCTCGACGACATCGTGGACACCGGCAACGGCCGCATGTACATCGGCGGGGCCGTGAAGACGGACTCGCACGGCTACGGCAAGATTACGGTGAAGCAGGTGTTTGAGAAATCCTCAAATATCGGCGTTGCCGTGCTCGTGGACCGGCAGTTCGGCAAACAGCCCCAGCGCTACGCCGAACACCTCAAACGCTTCGGGCTGCACAAGCCATTGGGCTTCCAGATGGCCGGCGAGGCGCGCCCCTACGTGAAAGACCCCCAGGACCGCAGCTGGAGCCGCACCTCGCTCACCACCATGAGCATCGGCTACGAGCTGAAGCTGGCCCCCTTGCAGACGCTGGCCTTCTACAACGCCGTGGCCAACAACGGCGTGAAGGTGCAGCCCATGATTGTGCGCGAAATCCGGCAGGCCGACAAGGTGCTGGAACGGTTTGAGCCCACGGTGCTGAACCCCAAAATCTGCTCCGACGAGACGCTGGCCAAGATGAAGGCCATGATGGAAGGCGTGGTGACCGAAGGCACGGCCCGCGGCATCCGCAGCGAAGACTTCACGATGGCCGGCAAAACCGGCACCGCCTGGAAATTCAAGAACGGCGCCTATACCAAGGTGTATTCCACCAGCTTCTGCGGCTACTTCCCGGCCGAAAAGCCCAAGTACAGCTGCATCGTGGTGGTGGACTCGCCCAAGAAGGGCCGCATCTACGGCGCCGACGTAGCCGCGCCGGTGTTCCGCGAAGTGGCCGACAAAGCCATGGCCCGCGACGCCGCCAGCCAGCGCCCCTTGCTGGCCCGGGCCGCTGCCTTGCAGAAAGCCAAGCTGCCTTACGCCCCGGCCGGCATGCAGGACGAGCTGCGGCTGGTGTGCGAGCAGATTGGGGTGAAAAGCGAAGGCGCCGCCCCCGACGAGGACTGGGTGCGCACCCCGCTGGCCGCTGACACCAACGCCGAAACCCTGGCCCTGCAGCCGCTGGCCGTGAAGCCCGGCCGCGTGCCCAACGTCACGGGCCTGACCTTGCGCGACGCGCTGTTTCTGCTGGAAAACCGGGGTCTGCGCGTGCGCACCCAGGGCACGGGCCGCGTGAAGGCGCAGTCGGTGGCGGCGGGCACGATGGCGCGGCGCGGCACGGTGGTGGTGCTGGCCATGGAGCCCATCGGGCAACGCTCGGCCGGTCCGGCGCCGGTAGCGGCCCCGGCTCCCAGCCAGCTGGCTGAAAACAAGCTGCTCACGCCCATCGACACCGACCTCGATGCCAAAGCCCGCGCCTTGGCTGCCAAAGCCAAGGCACGCCTGACCGGCACCACGCCGGCCACGGCCGCACCCGCCCGCAAAAAGCCCGACCCCAAACCCACGGCGCAGCAGCCCGCTGCCACCAAGCCGCCCAAGAGCTAGCCCGACCCGGCGCCTTCTGCGCCTTCCTCTGCGCCCTCTGCGGGCTAAAACTGACCGAACAACCTTGACTACCCCGAAAGAAATAACGCCTCCGCTTTTCGCCCTGCTCGCTGATGTCACCGTGACGGCGCAGCAAGGCCCCACCGACGTGCCCGTGCAGCAGCTCACGCTGGACTCGCGGCAGGCGGCGCCCGGCGCCGTGTTTTTCGCGCTGCGTGGCGCTGCCACCGATGGGCATCAGTTTATTGAGAAGGCCGTGGCGCAGGGCGTGGCCGCGGTGGTGTGCGAAGTGCTGCCCGCCGAACTGAACCCGGCCACCGCCTACGTGCAGGTGCCCGACTCAGCCGAGGCCATGGCCCACATGGCGGCTGCCTTCTACGGCCACCCGTCGCGCAGCCTCACGCTGGTTGGCGTGACCGGCACCAACGGCAAAACCACCTGCGCTACGCTGCTGCACAAGCTGCTGCGTGAGCTGGGCTACCACACCGGGCTGCTCAGCACCGTGCAGAACCAGATTGACGAGCAGGTGATTCCGGCCACCCACACCACGCCCGACGCCATCCGCCTCAACGAGCTGCTGGCCCGCATGGTGGCAGCCGGCTGTACCCACGCCTGCATGGAAGTGAGCAGCCACGCCGTAGTGCAGCACCGCACCACGGCGCTGCGCTTCGCCGGGGGCATCTTCACCAACCTCACCCACGACCACCTCGACTACCACGGCACGTTCGATAACTACCTGAAAGCCAAGAAGGGCTTTTTCGATAGTCTGCCCAAAACGGCCTTCGCCCTCACCAACGCCGACGACAAGCGCGGCATGGTGATGCTGCAGAACACCGCCGCCCGCCGCGAAACCTACTCGCTGCGCAGCGCCGCCACGTTCAGGGCCAAGCTGATTGAAAACGCCGTGCATGGCCTGCACCTCGAAATTGACGGGCACGACGCGCAGTTCCGGCTGATTGGGGTGTTCAACGCCTACAACCTGCTGGCCGTGTATGGCGCGGCCGTGCTGCTGGGCGAGGAGCCGCTGGAAGTGCTGACCGTGCTGTCGGGTCTGCTGTCGGCGCCGGGCCGCTTCGAGCCGGTGGTATCGGGCAAAACCCGCGTGACGGGCATCGTGGACTACGCCCACACACCCGACGCGCTGGAAAACGTGCTCCAGACCATTGCCGACATCCGCCAGCCGACCCAGCAGGTAATTACGGTGGTGGGCTGCGGCGGCAACCGCGACGGCGCCAAGCGCCCCATCATGGCGCACCTGGCCTGCCAGGGCTCCGATAGGGTGGTGCTGACCTCCGACAACCCGCGCTTCGAAGACCCCAACGATATTCTGGCCCAGATGCAGGCCGGCGTGAAGGTGCAGGACCAGGCCAAAGTCCTCACCATCCCCGACCGGCGCGAGGCCATCAAAACCGCCGTCACGCTGGCCGGGCCCAACGATATTGTGCTGGTAGCCGGCAAAGGCCACGAAACCTACCAGGAAGTGAAAGGCGTGAAAGCCGATTTCGACGATAAAAAGGTATTGCAGGAGATGTTTGAGCTGCTGGGGAAGTAAGTGAGACCGTCATGCATAGGCGCAGCCGAAGCATATCGCCAGTGTGGCAATCAATTTTACCACACTGGCGAGATTCCTCGCTTCACTCGGAATGACGTTCTGAGTTAACTCGCTTCCTCATCGTGCTGACGCCCAGCCCTACACCAAAATCAACACAAACGCAACGCTTGCCGAACCCCGAAAAACTGGAACCTTTGCAGCTTGCCTCCCTACTGACCGCAACCTGCTGACCTCGCGCCCATGCTGTATTACCTGTTCAACTACTTATATAAAGTGCACCACGTGCCCGGCACGGGCGTGATGCAGTACAGCTCGTTTCGCGCGGCCCTGTCCATTGTTACCTCGCTCATCATTGCCCAGTACTTTGGGGCGCCGCTGATCCGGCTGCTGCAGCGCCAGCAGATTGGGGAAAGTATCCGCGACCTGGGGTTGCAGGGCCAGATGGAGAAGAAAGGCACGCCTACCATGGGCGGCCTGATTATCCTGCTGGCCATCCTGGTGCCGGTGCTGCTGTTTGCCAAGCTCGACAACATCTACATCGTGCTTATGATTCTGAGCACCGTCTGGCTGGGCCTGATTGGCTTCGTCGACGACTACATCAAGGTGGTGAAGAAGGATAAGGAAGGCCTGGCCGGCCGCTTCAAGATCATGGGGCAGGTGGGGCTGGGCCTCACGGTGGGCTGGGTGCTGTTCTTCTCCAACGACGTGACCGTGCGCCAGTACCTGCTGGCCAACGGCCAGGCCTCGGCCGTGGACGCCAGCACCATCTACCAGGATGTGAAGCTGATGATTACGACGGTGCCGTTCCTCAAGAACAACGAGCTCAACTACGGCGACCTGTTCGCCACGGCCGGCGACTTCTTCAACGAGTATTACGCCTTCTTCTACATCCCCATCGTCATCCTCATCATCACGGCCGTCAGCAACGGCGCCAACATCACCGACGGCCTCGACGGGCTGGCGGCGGGCACGTCGGCCATCATCGGCACCACGCTGGCCATCTTCGCCTTCGTGAGCGGCAACGCCTTGCTGGCTGACTACCTGGATATTATGTTCATTCCGAACTCCGGGGAGCTGGTGATTTTCTGCGCCGCCTTTGTGGGGGCCTGCGTGGGCTTCCTGTGGTACAATAGCTACCCGGCGCAGGTATTCATGGGCGATACCGGCTCGCTGGCCATCGGCGGCATCATTGCGGTGCTGGCCCTCATCGTGCGTAAGGAACTCTTGATTCCGGTGCTGTGCGGGGTGTTTCTGATTGAGAACTTGTCGGTGATGCTGCAGGTGAGCTGGTTCAAATACACCAAGCGCAAATACGGCGAAGGCCGCCGGCTGCTGCGCATGTCGCCGCTGCACCACCACTACCAGAAGCTTGGCTACCACGAGTCCAAAATCGTGTCGCGGTTCTGGATTGTGGGGATTATGCTGGCCGTCTTGACGCTTGTGACCTTGAAACTGCGCTAATGATAGTTCCCGCAGAGGCCGCAGAGGTTTTCGCAGAGGACGCAGAGTCGTTCTGGGACGACTCTGCGTCCTCTGCGAAAAACCTCTGCGGCCTCTGCGGGCTAAAAAAGTAAGAACGAAATCATGCACTACGTCATCTTAGGAGCTGCGGAAAGTGGGGTAGGGGCGGCGCTGCTGGCGCAGGCCAAAGGCCACACCGTATTCGTGTCCGACCAAAGCCCGATTCAGCCTGTCTATAAGGAGAAGCTGCACGCGGCCGGCATTCCGTTCGAGGAAGGCCAGCACACCATGGCCGAGGTGCTGAAGGCCGACGAGGTAGTGAAAAGCCCCGGCATCCCGGAGAAGGCGCCCGTTATCAAGGCGCTGCGGGAAAAGGGCACGCCCATTATTTCGGAGATTGAGCTGGCCGGGCGTCACACCAAGGCCCGGTGCATCTGCATCACGGGCACCAACGGCAAAACCACCACCACGCTGCTCACCTACCACCTGCTGAAGGAAGCCGGCTACAAGGTGGGCCTGGCCGGCAACGTGGGCTTCTCGCTGGCTGAGCAGGTCATCGACGACCAGCACGAGTACTACGTGGTGGAGCTGAGCAGCTTCCAGCTCGACGATACCTACGACTTCCAGCCCTGGATTTCGGTGCTGCTCAACATCACGCCCGACCACCTGGACCGCTACGAGTACTCGCTGGAGAAGTACGCCCAGGCCAAGCTGCGCATCGTGCGCAACCAGGACAGCAGCAACTTCTTCGTCTACAACGCCGACGACGAGACCATCCAGCGCCACTTCAAGGCGGCGCTGCGGCCCGTCAACCAGCTGCCCTTCAGCCTGCACCATCGCCCCGACTACCAGCTGGGCGCCTACTACCTCGACGAAACCGACATCTGCGTGGATATGCAGCCGGGCTACTTCAGCAAGACGGAGAAGCTCAGCATTGCGGCCTCGCCGCTCATCGGGCAGCACAACCGCCAGAATATGCTGGCGGCCGTGCTCTGCGCCCGTTTGGCCGGACTGGAAAAGCCGCAGATTGAAGCCAGCCTCGGCACCTTCCACAACGCCGACCACCGCCTGCAGCCCGTGGGCGAAATCCAGGGCGTGCGCTTCATCAACGACTCCAAAGCCACCAACGTGGAAGCCGCCTGGTACGCCCTCGACGGCATCCAGCAGCCCATCGTCTGGATTGCGGGCGGCACCGACAAGGGCAACGACTACTCCACGCTGGTGCCGCTGGCCGGCTCGCGCGTGAAGGCCCTCATTTGCCTCGGCGCCGACAACGAGAAGCTGCGCGAAGCCTTCGGCGACGTGGTGCCGCACCTCGAAGAAACCCGCAGCGTGGACACGGCCGTGCGCCGCGCCGCCGCCCTGGCCGAAGCCGGCGACGTGGTGCTGCTCTCGCCGGCCTGCGCCAGCTTCGACCTGTTCAAAAACTACGAGGACCGCGGCCGCCAGTTTGCCGCCGCCGTGGCCCGCTACGCCGACGACCTCACCCGGGAAGAAGCCAACGAGTAACGGCAGCGCACCACGCGCCCGACACCTAAGCACTAGGCACCAAGCACTAAGCCCCAATCATCATGGACATCATCAAAAACTGGCTGCGGCAGAACCTGAAGGGCGACCCGGTGCTCTGGGGCATCGTGATTCTGTTTTCGCTGATTAGTATGGCCGTGGTGTACTCGGCCACGGGCACGCTGGCGTATAAGAACGAGCTGCGCGGCCGGGCGGGGTCGTCGGAGATGATTCTGTTCAAGCACACCAGCCTGATTTTCGCGGGCCTAGCCCTGATGTGGCTGGCCCACCGCATCGACTACCGCAACTACTCGCGCCTGTCGCTGTACGCGCTGCTGGCCTCGGTGCCGCTGCTGCTGTTCACGTTCTTCATGGGCGGCACCACCCTGAATGACGCCTCGCGCTGGCTGACCATCCCCGTCATCAACCAGACCTTCCAGCCTTCCGACTTAGCCAAGCTGGCCCTGATTACGCACCTGGCTTCCATGCTCAGCCGCCGCCAGCAAAACGTGCACGACTACAAAGCCACCCTGCTGCCCGTGATGCTGTGGGTGGGCGTAATCTGCGGCATCATCATCATGAGTAACGCCTCTACGGCGCTGCTGCTGTTCGTGACCTGTCTGCTGCTGATGTTCATTGGCCGCGTGCCGCTCAAGCAGATGGCTGTGATGGTGGCCATTGGCGTGGTAGTCGGCGGCGTAGGCCTGGCTTCGGGACAGCGCTACAAAACGGTGCTTTCGCGCATCGAGAGCTTCACCGACAAGAGCAAGCCGGTGCCGTTTCAGCTGGAGCACTCCTACATAGCCATTGCCACGGGCGGCGTTACGGGCAAGGGCCCCGGCAACAGCACCGAGCGCAACATCCTGCCCCACCCGTACTCCGACTTCATCTATGCCGTCATCATCGAGGAATATGGCCTTGTGGGCGGCGTGGCTGTGCTTTTCCTATACCTAGCCTTCCTCTATCGAGGGCTGCTGACGGTGGTGAACAGTCACGGCGCGTTCGGGGGGCTGCTTTCGGCGGGGCTGAGTTTCAGCTTAGTCTTGCAGGCCATGGTGAATATGGGCGTGGCCGTGGGGCTGGGCCCGATTACCGGCCTGCCGCTGCCCCTGCTGAGCATGGGCGGCACCTCGCTCATCTTCACCGGCATCAGCGTCGGCATTATCCTGAGTGTAAGCCGCGGCGAGCGGGAAATCCGCCCCGTAGTCGGCGAGCCCGCCGACACCGTGCGGATTCCGCGCAAAACAGCCTACGCTTAGTGCCTGGTGCCTTGTGCTCAGTGCATAGGCCGTTCATGAGCGATACTTCACTGAACGGCTTATACACTGAGCACAAGTCACTAAGCACTAACAACTAAGCACTAACAAAATGAAATTCATCATCAGCGGCGGCGGCACCGGGGGCCACATCTTCCCGGCAGTGGCCATTGCCAACGAGCTGCGCCGCCGCCTGCTCGACGCCGAAATCCTGTTTGTGGGCGCCAACGGCCGCATGGAGATGACGCGCGTGCCGGAAGCCGGCTACAAAATCGTGGGCCTCGACATCAGCGGCCTGCAGCGCCGCCTCACGCCCGAAAACCTGATGTTTCCCATTAAGGTGATGCGCGCCGTGCGCAAAGCCGGCAAGCTCATCGAGCAGTTCCGGCCCGATGCGGTGGTGGGTGTGGGCGGCTACGCCTCGGCGCCGGTGCTGCTGGCGGCCACCTCGCGCGGTATCCCCAGCCTGATTCAGGAGCAGAATTCCTACGCCGGCCTCGTCAACAAGCTGCTGGCCAAGCGGGTCAACAAAATCTGCGTGGCCTACGACGGCATGGACAAGTTCTTCCCCGCCGACCGCCTCGTACTCACCGGCAACCCGGTCCGCACCGAAATTGCCACCGGCAACCGCGCCGAGGCGCTGGCCTTCTTCGGGCTGGACGCCAGCCGGCCGGTGCTGCTCGTGATTGGGGGCAGCCTGGGCGCCCGCACGCTCAACCAAGCCACGGCCGCCGCGCTGCCGCGCCTGCAGGCTGCCGGCGTGCAGCTGCTCTGGCAAACCGGTAAAGTGTACTACCCTCAGGCCCGGGAGCAGGCCGCACTCTACGCCGCTACCGGCCAGCACGCGCTGGAGTTCGTGCAGCGCATGGACCTAGCCTACGCGGCCGCCGACGTGGTGGTCAGTCGGGCCGGAGCGCTGTCGGTGTCGGAACTGTGCCTCACGGGCAAGCCCAGCATCCTGGTGCCCTCGCCCAACGTGGCCGAAGATCATCAAACCAAAAACGCCATGGCCCTGGTGCGCAAAGACGCCGCCCTGCTCGTCTCCGACACCGAAGCCGCCACCCGCCTCTACGACGAGGCGCTGGCGCTACTGCAGAACCCCACGCAACAGCAGCAACTGAGGGCTAACGTGCTGCAGCTCGCCCGCCCGGCTGCCACCACCACCATCGTGGACGAGCTGCTGAAGCTGGTAAAGCAGTAGTAACTACAGCCCGTCCGTCATGCTGAGCCTGTCGAAGCATCTCTACCGCTTCGTTGCAGTGCCAATTGGTTAGCCAGCAGTAGAGATGCTTCGGCAAGCTCAGCATGACGGTCAACGATTCACTCCATCACCTCATTACCCCATCACTTCACACTTGAAACAGCTCGTCTACTTCCTTGGCATTGGCGGCATCGGCATGTCGGCGCTGGCCCGCTGGTTTCAGGCCAACGGCCACCAGGTGTCGGGCTACGACAAAACCCGCACGCCCCTAACCGACGCGCTGGAGGCCGAAGGCATTGCCGTGCATTTCGAGGATGCCGTAGACCAGATTCCGGTTGAAGTGCGCCAGAACCCCGGCAATACGCTCGTGGTCCTGACCCCGGCCATTCCGAAAGACCACCAGCAGTGGGCCTGGCTGCGCGAAAACGGCTTCGACATCCGCAAGCGCAGCCAGGTGCTGGGCGTGCTCACGCAGGGCCACCGCACCATCGCCGTGGCCGGCACCCACGGCAAAACCACCACCAGCAGCATGGTGGCGCACCTGCTGCACCATGCCGGCGTGCCCAGTGCGGCCTTCTTGGGCGGCATCAGCGTGAACCTGGGCTCCAACCTGCTGCTGCCGCCCGCCGGCCACCCCGAGGCGCCGGTAGTAGTAGAAGCCGACGAGTACGACCGCAGCTTCCTGACGCTGCACCCTATCATTGCCATCGTCACAAGCACCGATGCCGACCACCTCGACATCTACGGCGACAAAGAGTCGCTGGTGGAGTCGTTCCGGCAGTTTGTGGGCCAGATCCAGCCCGGCGGCACCCTGCTCATCAACCACACCGCCGACCCCAGCGTGGCCGCCGCCGCCCCGGCCGGCGTGCGGGTGATTCGCTACGGTTTGTCGCAGGAGCAGGGGCCGGAGCTGTACGCTACGGGCATCACGGCCCAGGGCCACGAGTTCCATTTCGATCTGCACGGGCCGCTGGGCACCGTGGCCAGCCTCAAGCTGGCCGTGCCGGGCTTCCACAACGTGGAGAATATGCTGGCCGCCGCCGCCGTGGCCCAGTTGGAAGGCGTGGCGCCACAGGCCCTGCAGGCGGCCGTGGCGGCCTACCGGGGCGTAAAGCGCCGCTTCGAGTTCATCCTGACGGCCGGCACGCCCGCCGCGCCCCAGGTGTATCTCGATGATTATGCCCACCACCCACGCGAAATCGAGGCCTTCCTGCGTTCTGTGCGGGCGCTCTATCCGGGCCGCCGACTGCGCGTCATCTTCCAGCCCCACCTGTTCTCCCGCACCCGCGACTTCGCGCCGGGCTTCGCCGAAAGCCTGAGCCTGGCCGATGAGGTGGTGCTGATGGATATCTACCCGGCCCGGGAGCTGCCCATGCCCGGCGTCACGTCGGAATTGATTTTGTCCCAAATAACTGCACCCAAAAAATCGTTGCAGACCCGCAACGAAATTCTGGCAAATGCCGAAATAGGCACGGATTTCGACGTGCTGGCCACCGTCGGCGCCGGCGACATCGACCAGTTGGTACCGCGTTTAAAGAATATTTTACATCTTCGTTGGCATGGAACTCAAGCGTAAGGTCAATAACATGCTGTTTGCTACCGGCTGCCTCGTGCTGCTGGGTGGGCTGGCCGTGTTTGCCGGCGTGCGCCAAGCCAGCCGCCCCGTGGGCCAGGTAATTGTGACCATCGGCAACGAGTTCAACAACTTCTTCATCAGCGAGCGGGAAGTAACGGCCCTACTCACCCGCGACGGCCGGCAGCGCCTAGAAGGCACTACGCCCGACGAGCTCAATCTGCCGGCTCTGGAAGCCCGCCTAAAAGCGCACAGCTTCGTGAAGGACGCCCAGGTGTACCGCGACCTGGCCGGCAACCTGCACGCCGACGTGCGCCAGAACCGCCCCATCGCCCGCCTCGTGCACGCCGACACCCGCCAGGACTGCTACCTCGATGCCGATGGCCACAAGCTGCCGCTGTCGTCGCTGTTTACGGCGCGGGTGGTACCGGTGGCGCGGCCGGGCGGCCAGCCGCTTTCGGCCGGCTTTTTCCAGGACTCTACCGGCCGGCGCTACTTGGAGCTGCTGCGCTACATCGACGAGCATTCGTTCTGGCGGGCCCAGGTGGCCGAGGTATTCATTGCCCCCAACGGTAAGGTTTCCTTCACCCAGCAAATAGGAGACCAGCAGGTAGAATTTGGTTTTCCTGAGAATATTTCGGAGAAATTTGCGAAACTGATGGTATTTTACCGACAAATACCCCCGGCCTTGGGCTGGGACACGTACCACCGCGTCAACATCGAATTCAAAGACCAGATAATCTGTGAGTGAGATTTTCTTACTCTGTTAGCTTGAAAAGGCTATTTTTGCCTTTCTACCTCTGCCTCCACACGCACCTCTCTGCCAGCTTTCCCCGACATCCTCCCCATGCAGCACGATAAGATTGTAGTCGGCCTCGACATTGGAACCACCAAAATCTGCGCCCTGGTGGGCCGCAAAAACGAATTTGGCAAGCTCGAAATCTTGGGCATGGGCAAAGCCGTGTCGGAGGGTGTCGTGCGCGGTATCGTGTCCAACATCGACAAAACCGTAGACGCTATCAAGCGGGCCATCCGGCAGGCCGAAGAGCAGTCCGGCATCAACATTGGCGTGGTGAACGTGGGCATTGCCGGCCAGCACATCAAGAGCTTGCAGCACAACGGCAGCATCACGCGTGCCTCGGCCGACAATGAAATCACGCAGGAAGACGTGGAGCGCCTCACCGGCGATATGTACCGCCTCGTGACGCCTCCCGGCTCGCAGATCATCCACGTGATGCCCCAGGACTACAAAGTCGACTACGAAGAGGGCATCATGGACCCCGTGGGCATGTCGGGTGTGCGCCTGGAAGGCAACTTCCACATCATCACGGCTCAGAGCACGGCCATTAACAACATCAACAAGTGCGTCACCAAGGCCGGCCTCGAAATCGACAACCTGATTCTGGAGCCGCTGGCGTCCAGCATGTCGGTGCTGTCGGATGAGGAGAAGGAAGCCGGTGTAGCCCTGATTGACATCGGGGGCGGCACTACCGACCTCGCCATTTTCAAGGACGGCATCATCCGCCACGCAGCGGTGCTGCCGTTTGGCGGCAACATCGTGACCAGCGACATCAAGCTGGGCTGCCAGGTGATGCAGAACCAGGCCGAGCAGTTGAAGGTGAAGTTCGGCAAAGCCATTGCCGAGGAAGCTTCCGACTACGAAATCGTGAGCATTCCCGGCCTGCGCGACCGGGCACCCAAGGAAATCAGCCTCAAGAACCTGGCCTACATCATCGAGGCCCGGATGGAGGAAATCATCGAGCTGGTGTATGCTGAAATTCAGCGCACTGGCCACGCTGACAAGCTGGCGGCCGGCATCGTGCTGACCGGCGGCGGCTCGCAGCTCCAGAACTTGGTGCAGCTCACGGAGTACGTCACGGGCCTCGACACCCGCATCGGCTACCCCAACGAGCACCTGGGCAAGAGCAAGATCGAAGCCGTGAAGTCGCCGATGTACGCCACCACGGTGGGCCTCGTCCTGACCGGCTACCGCTCGCTTGATGAGCGCCTGAACCGCAACTACGAGCAACAGGAGGAAATTCGTCCGGCGGCCGTGCCTTACTACCAGGCCACCACGCCGACTCCGGCCCCGCAGCCCGTGGCCAAAGCAGAGCCGCAGAAACCTGCTGAACCCAAGAAGCCATCTGGTGCCAGCAAGTTCCTGTCGGACATCATCAGCCGCACCAAAGGCCTGCTCATCGACGATTTCGACGATAAGCAGTACTAAAGGTGTTAAATGGTTGAATTGCTAAATGGTTGTCGATGAACGACCAACAATTTAACCATGCAACCATTTAGCCATTCACTTCATGAATTATAAATTCGACATCCCGGCGCAGTCCAAGTCCATCATCAAGGTGATTGGCGTGGGTGGGGGCGGCTCCAACGCCGTCAACCACATGTTCAGCCAGGGCATCAAGGACGTGGAATTCGTCATCTGCAACACCGATAAGCAGGCGTTGGCATCCTCTACGGTGCCCAACCGCCTGCAAATCGGGCTGGACCTGACGGAAGGCCTCGGCGCCGGCGCCAACCCTGAGCGAGGCAAGCAGGCGGCCATCGAGAGCCGCGAGCAGATCCGGGAGCTTCTCAGCAACGGTACCAAAATGGTGTTCATCACGGCCGGTATGGGCGGTGGTACGGGCACCGGTGCGGCGCCGGTTATTGCCAAAGTGGCTAAGGAGCTGGGCATCCTCACGGTGGGGATAGTGACGGCTCCGTTCATGTTCGAGGGTAAAAAGAAGCGCCAGCAAGCCGAGCACGGCATCAAGGAGCTCAGCGAGAACTGCGACACCGTACTGGTGATTCTTAACGATAAGCTGCGCGAGATTTACGGCAACCTGCCCATCCGCTCGGCCTTCGCCAAAGCTGATAACGTGCTGAGCACGGCCGCCAAGTCCATTGCCGAAATCATTACGGTGACGGCCGACGTGAACGTGGACTTCGAGGACGTGAAAACGGTAATGAAGGACAGCGGCGCCGCCGTAATGGGCAGCAGCATCACGGAGGGCGAGAACCGCGCCCGCCGTGCGGCCGAGGAGGCTCTGGCTTCGCCGCTGCTCAACAACACCGACATTCACGGTGCCCAGCGCATCCTGCTCAGCATCATGTCCGGCGACCAGGCCGAGCTGGAAATGGACGAGCTGACCGAAATTACGGAATGCATCCAGGACAAGGCGGGCCAGAACGCCGAGGTGATTTTCGGCCACGGTATCGACGCCACCTTGGGCCAGAGCATCCGCGTGACCGTAATTGCCACGGGCTTTGCCCGCGAGGCGCACACCATCACGGCGGTGCCGGTGCGGGAAGAGGAGCCGGCTTTGCCGCAGCCCGAGCCGCAGCTGAACGTATTCAACAAGGAGCCGCTGGACGTATCGTCGGCCCCGGTGGTGCCGTCCTTCACCAGCTCCCCGCAGCCAGTAGCTGCCACGCCCGAGCCGGTGAAGTTCGACCTGGAAACGTCGCCGTATACGGGGCAGGTGCCGCCGGTGGCCGCGCCTTCGTCGCCGGCTCCCGAGCCGGTGGTGTACCAGGCCACCCAGCCTGCGCCGCCTATTGCGGGCCGCCCCGCCATCGATGCCCGCGCCGATGAGCGCCGCCGCCGCCTGCAGGAGCTCAGCAACGGCCTCACCAACGACGCCATCAAGGACCAGCTGGAAACGCCGGCTTACTTGCGCCGCCAGGTGAAGCTGGAGAACGTGACGCCTTCTTCGGAGCGCAACATCAGCCGCTTCAACCTTTCCGACGACAACGAGCTGCTGGGCGACAACCGCTTCCTGCACGACAACGTCGACTAACGAAAACCTAGCACAAGCAGAACGGCCCGCTGAGATATTCTCAGCGGGCCGTTCTGCTTGGCAGGGGCGCTATCGGTGCGGGGCCGGCAGCGGCACGGAATCCAGCCGGGTGCTGTCGGCCGTGGGGGAGTAGCGCGGGGCGGCAGGTTCCCGGTCGGGGCTGAGCTGGTTGTGCGAGGCCACCGAGCAGGCTCCCAGCAGCAACGCCAGCAGCCCGGCTCCCAGCAGTGCGCCGCCAAACGGCCGGACTATCAAGCGGAAATGGCGGCCAGCGTTATTGCAGGGGCGAGAAGACGGATTCAAAATGGATTGGAAAAGCGCGGATTCTGGATGAACGTAGAATCGGTGAGCGTTTTGAGGAAGGCTACGAGCTGGCGCTTCTCGGTGGCCGTAAGGTCGAGTTTGGTGCCGCCGTCGGTGTTGGACAGCAGCAGGATGGGGTCGACGTTGGGGCTGTTGGTGAGGATGTGCTCGTTGTAATGGTCGACTACTTCTTCCAGCGTCCGGAACCGGCCATCGTGCATGTAGGGTGCCGTCAGGGCAATGTTGCGCAGGGTGGGCACGCGGAAGCGGCCCCGGTCGGCGTTCTGGCCCGTCACGTTGAAGCGGCCCTGGTCGGTGAAGGTCAGGTCGAGGCCGTTGTTGAAGTACTGGGTGGTGCCGAGGCGGCTGGCCGTGAACAGGAAGTTGTTACCGTTGTGGCAATGGTCGCAGGAGCCGCCGCGGGCGGTGGCAATGCCGCCTTCGCCCGGGTGGTTGAAGAACAGCACGCGGCCGGCCCGCTCATCAGCACTAAGCACGGCCTGCCCCAATAGCGACTTTTCGTAGCGCGAATTCGACGAAATCAGGGTGCGCTCGAACTGCGCCAGCGCCTTGAGCACGTTGGCTTCGGTGATGGTAGCCGAGCCGAACGCCTGCGCAAACAGGGGTGGGTAGAGGCTGGTCTGCTGCAGCTTGCTCACGCCCACGGCCAGCGACTGGTGCAGCTCCACCGGGTTTTCGATGGGCGTGCGGGCCTGGGCTTCGAGGGTAGTGGCCGAGCCGTCCCAGTTCAGATTGGGCTCCCAGAGCAGGTTCACCAGCGACATGGTGTTGCGCGGGTGCGGAATGCCGTCGACGCCAATGGCGCGGGTGCGCCCATCGGTGAAGGCCTTGCTTTGCTGGTGGCAGCTCCCGCACGACATGGTATTGGTGCTGGAAAGCCGGGTTTCGTAGAACAGCTTACGGCCCAGCTCAATGCCTTCCACGGTGAGGGGGTTGTCGGCAGGTAGCGTCACGCTTTGGGGCAGCTGCGAGGGCAGCACCAGCGTGTAGGGTGTAGCCGGGGCCGGCGGCGTAGTAGGCGGGGCCGGATCGTCCGGGTCTTTACCGCAGGCTGCCAACAGCAACAAACCGAACAGCGGCAAGCAGAAGCGCAGGCGGGTAGTCATCAGCAACTGGCAGAAAGCGGGGAAGAAGACGTTCAAGATACGGAATATGCCTTCAACGTATCCGCCGGCCAGTTTCGTTTCCCGGCGCAGGCCGCGCGGTAGCGGCGGGAGGGTCTGCGCGCAGTTTGCGTACTTTGGGGCTGCCTACCGCAGTGGGAGGCGTGTTTTAGCTGACATGATCATCCGGCCTCGAGCGCTGTTGCGCGAATATCGTTTGCTGCTGCTGTTCAGCTTCCGCTGGGTGCTGCTGAGCGCCATCGTGGGGGGACTGGCCGGCACGGCGTCAGCAGGTTTTCTGGTGGCGCTGGACTTCGTGACCAATTGGCGCGAGCTGCATCCCTGGGTTATTGCGCTGCTGCCGGCGGGCGGCCTGCTAGTAGGGCTGCTCTACCACTACTGGGGCAAAAGCGTGGAGGGCGGCAACAACCTGCTGCTCGATGAAATCAACCAGCCCACCCATCTCGTGCCGTTGCGCATGGTGCCGCTGGTGCTGATGGGCACGCTGCTCACGCACCTATTTGGCGGCTCTGCGGGCCGCGAGGGCACGGCCGTGCAAATGGGCGGCGCCCTCGCCGACCAGTTCAGCCGCTGGCCACGCCTGATCCGGCGGCGGGAGCGGCGGTTGCTGCTGCTGGCCGGGCTGAGCGCCGGCTTCGCCTCGGTGTTCGGTACGCCGCTGGCCGGGGCCGTATTCGGGCTGGAAGTGGTGCTGCTGGGCCGCCTGCGCTACGATGCGCTGCTGCCCGCCTTCCTGGCCGCCGCCGCCGCCGACTACGTGACGCGGGCCTGGGGCGTGGGGCACACGGCGTATCCGCTGCTGGCAGTGCCCGCCCTGGCGCCGTTGCCGCTGCTGAGTGCGGCGGCCGCCGGGGTGGCGTTCGGGCTGGCCGGGCGTTTGTTCGCGGGCACTACGCACGTCGTGTCAGACTTCTACAAGCGTACCATTGCCTGGCCGCCGTTGCGGCCGGTGGTGGGCGGGGCCGTGGTGGCGCTGCTGATTTGGGCGGCGGGCACCACGCGCTACAGTGGGCTGGGGGTACCCACCATCGTGCAGGCATTCCAAGAGCCGCTGCCGGTTTACGTTTTCGCCCTGAAAATCCTGTTTACGGCCCTCACGCTGGGGGCAGCCTTCAAAGGGGGCGAAGTGACGCCGCTGTTTTTCGTGGGTGCCACGCTGGGTAACGCCCTGGCGCTGGTGCTGCCGCTGCCCATGCCGCTGCTCGCCGGCCTAGGTTTCGCGGCGGTGTTTGCCGGAGCAGCCAACACGCCCCTGGCCTGCACGCTGCTGGCCATGGAGCTGTTCGGGCACGAGTGCGGCCTCTACGCCGGGCTGGCTTGCGTGGTGAGCTACCTGTTCTCCGGACACCGCGGCATCTACGGCGCGCAGGTGGTCGGCCAGGCTAAGCACGGCCTCTGGCAGCGCCAGCAAGGCCGCCGCCTGCGGGATTTGCTGTAATTGGTGATGGGGGGATGAGGTGAAACGTCATGCAGAGGCGCGGCCGGAACAGCTTGCGTGGGCCTCACCCCCCGGCCCCCTCTCCCGTGGAGAGGGGGAGCCAGACGATTTTTCTCAGGCGACAGTGTTTTTTGGGATTAGCCCGCTGGCGAGATTCCTCGCTCCGCTCGGAATGACGTTCTTCCTTTGTCACCTGTCACCTGTCACCTGTCACCTCATCACCCCATCACCCCATCACCTCAACAGATACTTGGTTTGCTTGAGGCTGTAGCCGACGGCCAGTACCAGGCGGCCGGCGCTGGCGGGGTGGTCGGTGGGGGCGGTGTAGACGGGAAGCTGCACGCTGGCATTCAGCGACAGGTTTTTGTAGTACACATCCAGGCCGGGGCCCAGCAGGGCGTTGTTCATGGCGTGCTCGCCAGTGAGGCGGCCCTCGAACATTTCGCCCTTGGTTTTCTCGTAGAACAGCTGCGCTGATGGGTATAGCTGCCAGTTTTCGCCGAGCGGCACCCGGTAGAAGATGTTGGCGAAAGCCGCTACGCCGGGGGCCAGGCTTTCCTGAAACCGGTTGCTGGCTCCGCTGCGGTAGCTGGTGTTAAGGCTCAGGCCGAAGCTGCGGTAGCTGCCGATGTAGTTGGCGTACACGAACCCGTCGGTGGTGCCGGTACCGGGCTGCGTGAGGGTGGGGTAGCGCCGGCCGGCGGGACTGCTGCGCTGGAAGCTGCCGGTGGGCAGTTTCAGACCGCCGCCCACAATCAGGCGGCTCTGCACACCGGCCGTTTCGATGTTACGCAGCAGGTGGTAGCCCGCGAAAACCGTCACGTCGCCGAGGCCGCTGAGGTTGAGCTGCCGGCCGTTTATCTGTGAGGTGTTCATCACGTAGGGGACAAAGGCGTTCAACTCCAGGCGCTTGGCCAGGAAGTATTTGCCGCGCAATTCCACCACCCGAAAGGCCTCAAAATCCGTGGGGTCGCCTTTGTGGGAGTGGGTGTAGTCGTTGTCGGCACCGTTGAGGGGGCGGGCCAGCAAGGGGCGGGCGCCGTTCGGGAAGAACTGCGGGTCTTGGCCCAGGGCCTGGTAGCCGTTGAAGATGCGGTAGCGGTGCATCAGTGAGAAGCTGCTTTGGTTGTCGTAGGGCGTGATGCCCATGAAGCAGCCGCAGATGTCACAGGCCAGCAATGTCTGAGCCGGCAGGAGCGCCAGCAGCAGCAGTACTATCTTTTTCATTGGAAATTTCAGAGGGAAGAAAGCCGACCAGCACCCGTTTTGGCAGACGCCTCAAGCCGTCGGGCTGGCACGCAGTGCAGAAGCATCAGGCCGTATGGAAATCGGCCTGATGCCTGCCTGTCAGGAGCTGGCAGCCGGGGGCTACTGCTCGGAAAGCTGCGGATTACGCAGAAACTCTTCGTCGGAGAGGGTGGCCAGAAACGCCAGCAGCTGGGTGCGCTCCGCAGTGGTGAGCGGAATGCCCGGCGCCTGGCCCGGCCGGCGCAGCTGTGCGTCCAGCGTGGCTGACTCCTTCATGCCGTGGTCGTAGTGGTCGAGCACCTCGCTGAGCGTGGCAAAGCGGCCATCGTGCATGTAGGGCGCGGTGTGCAGCACGTTGCGCAAACTCGGCACCTTGAACCGGCCCACATCAATGCTGCGCCCAGTGATGTGCGCCCGGCCGGAATCTGCATCAAAGCGGCTGTCGAGCCCGTTGTTGCGGAACGACTCGTCGGTGAACAGCTCGCCGGCGTGGCAGCTGCCGCACTTCTGGCGCAGCACGGCCAGGCCGCCTAGTTCCTGCTCACTGAGGGTGCCACCGGCTTCCTGCCGCACGTGCCGGTCGTAGCGGGAGTTAGCCGACGTGAGGGCCGCCGTGAATTGCGCCAGCGCCCGCAGAAACTGGTAGGAGTCGATGGCGCCGCTGCCGCCGAACACCTGCGCAAATCGGCGTCGGTAGCTGGCATCGGCGTTCAGCTTGCGCAGCACGTTGTCCAACGTTTCGTCCATCTCCACGGGGTTGGTGATGGGGGCCAGCGGCAGGGTTTCAATGTTGCTCGGGCCGCCGTCCCAGAAGAAATTGGGCTTCCAGCGCAGATTCTGCAGGGCCGGCGCGTTGCGCGTACCCAGCCGGTTGTCGACGCCGTGGCTGAGCGTGTGCCCGGCGTGGGCAAACGCCACGAACTGCTGGTGGCAGCTGCCGCACGACACGTCGCCCGTGCGCGACAGGCGCGGGTCGTAGAACAGGCTGCGGCCCAGCTCAAAAGCGGCGCGGGTCGGCGGGTTTTTCTCCGGGCCATACACCGGCACGGGGAAGTTGCCCGGCACCTGGGTGCCGGGCACTTCGCCCACAGGGGCCACATCGGCATCGGGCTGGCAGCCACCAGCCAGTAGCAGCATCAATAGGCCGTAGCAGATCTGTAGCGGCTTCTTCATGGAAGCAAGCACCGGGGCCGGCTAGTTGCCGTGGATGTGGTCGACGGTGAACATGCCCGCCGCCTGGTTATTGGCGACCAGCACCGAGCCGGGGCCGCCCATGCTGTTGCTGAGCGTAGCAAACCGGATGGTGTTGGGGCCCGAGAACATCTTCAGCACATTGGCCTTGAGGTGCACCTCCGGCGTGCGCCCGTCGCGGATCTGGATAGTGGCCCCGTTCAGCGTGGGCGAAACCGTCCGGATGGTGTTGTTGGGGCTCTTGAAGCCGCCAATGTGAAACACGATGGCGCCGTTGCTGGCCTGCGGCGAGCGGCCTTCCAGCTTGGTGTAGATGTAGCCCGAGTTCCAGCTCCAGAACATGTCGCCGGGAGCCAGCGCGCCGGTCTGCACGCCGGATACGTTGCGGGCGCTGTCTACCCCAATCGTGAACGTGAGGCCGGTGTAGTCGCCGGTGGGGATGTTGGGGATGGAGAAGGTCTTGGAAGCCGGCAGCGCCTCATCAATTAGGTAGTAGCTCTCGGGCTGCACGAACTCCGTGCCGTCGGCCTTTTTCAGCTTGATGTTGGAAATGTAGTAGCGGAAGGTGCTGACGGTGAACTGGTCGCCAGCCGGCGTCTGGTAGGGCGTGGCGCTGTTGAGCTGCAGGGCCGAGGTGCCCACCACGTTTTCAAACTCCAGGCTCATCTTGCCCAGGCTCGGCACGTCGTCGTCCTTGTCGCAGGAGGAAAGCGAAGCAGTGGCAGCAAAAAGGGACAGGCACAGGGTGGCGTATTGCAGAAATTTCATCTTTCAGGGTGTAAATCAGGGATAAGCAAACGACGTAGCCGCTACTCAGCCAGCGGCCGGTAGTGTGCTACAAACGAACGAAGCCCAGAAAAAAGGCTCCGCCAAATCGAAAAATCAGGCCCTGAAAGCCGGAGGATGAAACACGCCGTGTACCGGCGAAAACGCATACCGCGCCTCGGCCGATGGGGCATACCGCTGCGCCGAGAGTGGCACCCGTACGGGTGTGGCAACCCGCAACTGGAAAGGCACTACCACCTCGTACTTCACTTTAGCAAAGCCGGCGCCGGGCGCTTTGCTTTCCGTATCGGAAGCTTTGCGCAGCTGCTTGGCCAGATGGCATTTGCCATTACACTTCAACTGAGGTTTATCCTTGTTGACGCAGAACAGCTCCGTGATGCGCGCCTTATGCACCTGATAGTCCACGACGATGACTTCCCGACTGAACGTCTGGAGGAGCATCAAAGCAGCCAGGAAAAGGGCCAGCAGGCGCGTCATAGCAAGGGAGAAACCCGCAGTACGGAGCAAATGTACGCGTTGAGCCCTGAAATACCGCCCGCCACGCTCCGCATATCCTAGCTGGCCACCAGCTGGGCTGCCTGTTCCCGCAGCAGTTGCGCGTAGAACTCATTGGTCAGCTGGCCGTCGTCGGTGAGGTGCTGGTCGATGAAGGGCAGGCGTACGCGGGCCGGCACTACGGTGGTGTTGAGGTACATGAGCACGTCGGTGAGGTGGCTCAGAGCCAGCAAACCGCCTTGCGCCCCGGTGCCCAGGCCCACTAGCGCGGCCTTCTTGCCCCGGATGCCGCCCTTGTAGGGCAGGCCGTCAATGAACGTCTTGAGCACGCCCGGAAACGAGCAGTTGTACTCCGGCACCACAAACACCAGCTTATCGGCCGCCGAAGCCTGATCGGCCAGCCGGTTGAAGCCGGGATGCCGGCCGGCATTGGCGTACAAAGCCGACACGCTGACGTCGGCGGGCAGCTCTACCAGGTCCAGAATCTGGTGCTCGGCCTGCAGCTCGCGCAGCAGGTCGGCGTAGAGGTTGGCAATGCGGCGGGCGCGGGAATCGGGGCGGTTGGTACCGACAATGATGGTAATCATCAGAGCTATAAAGAAGGAGAGAAAACAACGGAGCCGCCAGGCCGCAACGGAAAAGGATATCCACCTGCCGGCTCAGCAAAGCGTCAACAAAAAAGCGAAACGGCAGGCCGTTTCGCTTTTTTGTTGACGCTGATACTACTAACCGGAAACCTTACGCGAGGTTATTGGAAGTTGCTTTAGCAGCCAGGAATTCGCGGTTCAGGATGGCAATGTTCTCCAGCGAAATGCCCACCGGGCACTCGGCCGCGCACGAGCCGATGTTGGTGCAGGCACCAAAACCTTCTTTGTCCATCTGCGCCACCATGTTTTCCACGCGGGTTTTGCGCTCCACGTGGCCCTGGGGCAGCAGCGCCAGCTGGCTCACCTTCGCCGAAACGAACAGCATGGCCGAAGCATTCTTGCACGAGGCCACGCAGGCGCCGCAACCAATGCAGGTAGCAGCTTCAAAGGCGCGGTCAGCAATTTCCTTTGGAATCGGAATTTCGTTGCCGTCGGGGGCACCGCCGGTGTTCACGCTTACGTAGCCGCCGGCCTGAATAATCCGGTCGAAGGCCGAGCGGTCCACGCTCAGGTCGCGGTTTACGGGGAAGGCATTGGCGCGCCAGGGCTCGATGGTGATGGTGTCACCGTCGGAGAACTTGCGCATGTGCAGCTGGCAGGTGGTAGTGCCGGTCTCAGGGCCGTGGGCACGGCCGTTGATGAACAGGTTGCACGAGCCACAGATGCCTTCGCGGCAGTCGTGGTCGAAGGCCACCGGCTCGTCGCCTTTGCGCAGCAGGTCTTCGTTGAGCACGTCCAGCATCTCCAGGAACGACATTTCGGGCGAAATGTCTTTTACCTGGTAATCCACAATCGCGCCGGCTGCGGTACGGCTTTTCTGCCGCCACACTTTCAGCGTGAGGTTCATTGGTTTGGCGTTGGGGTTACTTCCGGCCATTGTATTTCGAGAGTATTGAGTAGTGAGAATGTAGTAGGGGAGGGGCTAATAGTACTGAGCAGGTTTGGCGCCCGCTCAGTACCACATACTCACTACTACTTGTAGCTCCGCTGCGTGAGCTTCACGTTTTCGAACGTCAGTTCTTCCTTGTTCAGGATTTCCGGCTGGTTGTCGCCGACGTACTGCCAGGCGGCTACATAGGCATAGTTGTCGTCGTCGCGCTTGGCTTCGCCTTCTTCGGTAGCGTATTCCTCGCGGAAGTGGCCGCCGCAGCTTTCGTTGCGGTTCAGGGCGTCATCCATCATCAGCTCACCCAGCTCCAGGAAGTCGGCTACGCGGCCGGCTTTCTCCAAAGCCTGGTTGAGCTCGGTTTCGGTGCCAGTCAGCTTCAGGTCGCTCCAGAACTCCTTGCGCAGCTTCTGAATTTCGCCTTTGGCGTAGGTAAGGCCTTCGGCGTTGCGGGCCATGCCGCAATACTCCCACATCAGGTGACCCAGGTGCTTGTGGAAGTCGTCGGGCGTGCGGGTGCCGTTGATGCTCATCAGCTTCTGCACGCGGGCCCGTACGTCGGCCTCAGCCTGCTTGAAGGCCGGGTGCTCGGTCGTAACAGGTTTAGGCGGCGTGGAAGCCAGGTAATCACCAATGGTGTAAGGAATTACGAAGTAACCGTCAGCCAAACCCTGCATCAGAGCCGAAGCCCCGAGGCGGTTGGCGCCGTGGTCGGAGAAGTTGCACTCACCCGTGGCGTACAGGCCAGGGATGGTGGTTTGCAGGTTGTAGTCCACCCATAGGCCGCCCATGGTATAATGTACGGCCGGGTAGATGCGCATCGGCTGCTTGTACGGGTCCTCGTCGGTGATTTTCTCGTACATGGCAAATAGGTTGCCGTACTTCTGGCTCACCGCTTCGGCACCGGTACGCTTGATGATGTCAGCAAAGTCGAGATACACGGCCAGGCCGGTTGTACCTACGCCGCGACCTTCGTCGCACATTTGCTTGGCGTTGCGCGAGGCTACGTCGCGGGGCACGAGGTTACCGAAAGCAGGGTATTTGCGCTCCAAGAAGTAGTCCCGGTCGTCTTCGGCTATGTCGGAGGCTTTGATTTCGCCTTTGCGCAGGCGCTCAGCCATCTCCACCGTCTTGGGCACCCACACGCGGCCGTCGTTGCGCAGCGACTCCGACATCAGCGTCAACTTCGACTGGTAGTCGCCGGAAACCGGAATACAGGTCGGGTGAATCTGGGTGAAGCAGGGGTTGGCGAAGTAGGCACCGCGCTTGTGGGCGCGCCACGCAGCCGTGGCGTTGCAGTACATAGCGTTGGTGCTCAGATAGAACACGTTGCCGTAGCCACCCGTAGCCAGCACCACAGCGTGGGCCGAATGCTGCTCAATTTCGCCAGTAATTAGGTTGCGGGTGATGATGCCACGGGCCTGACCGTCAACTACTACCACGTCCAGCATTTCGGAACGTGTATACATCTTCACCTTACCGTAGGCAATCTGACGTGAGAGGGCCGAGTAGGCCCCCAGCAGTAGCTGCTGTCCGGTCTGGCCGCGGGCGTAGAACGTCCGGCTTACCTGGGCACCGCCGAAGGAGCGGTTGGCCAGCAGCCCGCCGTACTCACGGGCGAAGGGCACGCCCTGGGCCACGCACTGGTCGATGATGTTTACCGACACCTGCGCCAGCCGGTACACGTTGGCTTCGCGGGCGCGGTAGTCACCGCCTTTAATGGTATCGTAGAACAGGCGGAACACCGAGTCGCCGTCGTTCTGATAGTTTTTGGCGGCATTGATACCACCCTGCGCGGCAATTGAGTGCGCGCGGCGGGGCGAATCGTGGTAGGTGAAGGCCTTCACGTTGTAGCCCAGCTCAGCTAGCGAGGCAGCGGCAGCACCACCAGCCAAGCCGGTGCCCACCACGATTACGTCGTACTTGCGCTTGTTGGCAGGGTTGACGAGCTTGACGTTAAACTTATGCTTTTCCCACTTCTCGGCTAAGGGACCTTCGGGAATTTTGGACTCCGGAAACATAGGCGTGCTGGGGTGGAGTTAGTTGAAAAAGTAGAAGTAAATCGGCATAGCGGCAAAACCGGCGCAGACGACAACAGAAAAGACGATGCCCAGCAGCTTGATGGCGGGCGTATACTTGCGGTGAGTGAGGCCCAGCGTCTGGAAGGCACTCTGGAAGCCATGCAGCAAATGGTAGAGCAGAGCTGCCTGCGCCAGCACGTACAGGGCTACATACAGCGGGTTGTGGAAGGCGTCTACCACCAGGGCGTAGGCATTTTCATTACCCTGAGAATCCTTGATCGGCTCGCCGAAACGCAGCGTGCCAAAGAAGTTGTAGAGGTGCACAATCAGGAAGAACAGCACGATGCTGCCCAGCACCGCCATGCTGCGGGCATGCCAGGGGCTGTTTTGCTCGATGTGGTTGGAAACGTAGTTGCTGCCGCGGGCAGCTTTGTTTTTGAGGGCTAGCGTCAGGCCTTCATAAATGTGGAAGCCAAAGCCCGCCACCAGTCCGATTTCCAAGATCCGGATGATGGTGTTGTGGCTCATAAACTCGGAGTAGGCATTGAATGCCAGACCGCCGTCGTTTTTGAATAATTGGAAGTTGCCGGCTAAGTGTACTACCAGAAAAGAGCACAAAAACAGGCCGGTGGCGGCCATAACGATTTTGCGGCCGATGCTGCTGGAAAACGTGTTACTAATCCAACTCATAGGAGCGAGAAAAAGGGTTTGGTGGGGTCGGTGAATCAGCCAAAGGTACGGGCCGACCCGCTAGGAAACAATCCAAATAAAGTCTCCTCATTAGGCGTTACCTTCCGTGAATCTATCCACCCGGAATGCCGTTACACTAACCGGCGGATAGGTTTCGGGTGATTAACCTGCCGGGCAGGATTTTTGTTGGACAACCTGTACGATTTTCCCGGTGTCTTTTCCGGTGTTTCTGAACCGGGCTTTTGTTTTCTTCTTAGCGCGCACCTTTATGCATTCTTCCTTACTATTCTGGCTGGCACGGCGTGGGTCGTTGTTGGCATTACTAATTGGCATCCTGATGTGGGCCGCCCCTCAAGCGCAGGCCTCCCACCTACGGGCCGGAGACATCCAGGCTAAAGTAGATACCACCGTTGGGCCCGGTTTCAATCCCAATCGGGTGTTCTTTAAGATGATTCTCTTTCAGAAGACGCCTGTTGGCCCTATTCCTGACGAGCGCACCGTCACGATTTTCTTCGGCGACTGTACAGCGCCACAGGTAATTCCCCGCCAGTCGGTAACGGTAATCAATGGCGAAACCAACCGGAACGTGTATGTTTTCGAGCACACGTATAATGCGGTTGGGACTTATACTGTATCTTATATAGGTGAGAATAGAAACGGAGGAGTGTTGAATATGGCTAACTCCGACCAACAAAGCTTTTTCATTTCTACCACATTTACCCTTGACCCAGGCTTGGGCCGCAACCGTTCAGCCATCCTGACCAAGCCAGCCATTGATAACGCGGCTGTTGGGCAGGTTTTTTTGCATAATCCTTCGGCATTCGACCCTGATGGCGACTCACTTGCTTTCGTGCTACGCCCCAGCCAGCAAGTGCCGGGAGGAATTGGCGGGCCTGTCGCTCCTTGTTTTGAGGTAAATTCCACTACTGCAACTGGCTACGTTCGGCCCAACCAACTGGTAGGATCTAATAACGGCGTACAGGTGCAGTATAGCGACCCACCTAGCGGCAACCCTGATTGGGTACCGGGTGGGGCAGCATCTATTTTCCAGCAAAACCCCGTCACAGGCACAATTATCTGGAACTCGCCGGGCACGGTGGGGGAATATAACATAGCCTTTGAAGTACAGGAATGGCGCCGCACGCAGTTCGGTCGGCGGCGGGTTGGCACCGTAATCCGCGACATGCAGATCAACGTGAAGGGTACTACCAATCAGCGCCCCATCCTCACTATTCCGCCGGATATCTGTGTGGTGGCCGGCACACTCGTGACGGGCAATGTGACGGCCACAGACGCCGACCGCAACCCGGTGCGGATAACGGCTAACAGCGGCATTCTGCCGCCGGCCACGTTCACGCAGACCTCGTTCGGACCGCCTACGGCCGCTGGCACGTTCCGCTGGACGCCTGACTGCAACAACATTGCCGCGCAGCCTACACGCGTAAGCTTCACGGCCGAAGACCAGCCTACCGGCAACAACCCGGTGCTGATTGACCAGCGCGTCTGGAACATCACTGTCATTGGGCCGGCGCCGCAGAACCTGCAGGCTAGCCGACTAGGCAACAACACTGTGCTGACCTGGGACCGGTACATCTGCCAGCGGCCGGGGGCGCGCATCCTCATCTTCCGCCGCGAAAACCCAGGGCCTCCCATTGCTGGCCCCTGCGTAACCGGCATTCCCGCCTCTGCTGGCTACACGCTGATTGAGACGCTAACGTACCCGACACCGCCCGCTACCGGCGACCTGCTTTCGTACGTGGATACCAACAACGGCCTAGGGCTGCAACGCGGCAAAACGTATTGCTACCGCATCTATGTGGAGTTTCCGCTGCCGGCCGGCGGCAAGAGCCTGGCCTCGGAAGAAGCCTGCGTAAGCTTTGCGGGCCGCTCGGCGGTGTTTACCAACGTCACGGTGGATGCTACTTCCACTACAGCCGGGCGCATCACGGTGAAGTGGACCCGCCCTGGCCCTATCAATACCTTCAATGCGCCGCTGGTATACCGGCTGCTGCGCGCCAACGGCCAGAGCAGCACGGCCACGTTCACAGAAATTGCCCGCATCGTAGACCGCCCCAACGACACGGTGTACGTCGACAATAACCTTGATACGCAGAACCGGGCCTACATCTACCGGCTGGAGTTCATCAGCAACACCACCAATCAGCCCGGCTCCGGCATCGTGACGGAAACCGCCACGGCCGCTTCGAGCGTGCGCGTGGATGGCACGCCTGATCCGCAGAACAACCGCATTACGCTACGCTGGACTTACAACGTGCCGTGGGACAACAGCCGCCGGCCGGCCACCATCTTCCGCCGCGACCCGGGTACGGGCAGCCAGTTTGTGCAGATTGCTACCGTAACGGGCACGACCACCGGCGGCACCTACGTCGACCAGGGCACCACGGCCCGGCCGCTGGTGAAGGGCCAGACCTACTGCTACTACGTCTCGACGAACGGCACGTACAGCAACCCGGGCATCATCGACCCGCTCATCAACCTGAGCCAGCAGCAGTGCGTGGCCTTGCGCTCCATTCCTTGCCCGCCGGTGCTGAGCCTCAAGCGCCCCAACTGCGACAGCCTCGCCACGCGCCTGTTCGATCTGCCGGCCACGCCGGCTTCCGGTCCGATTTACACCAATGTGCTGAGCTGGACGCTGGGCGCCACGCCACCGGACTGCAGCCGGGCCATCGTCTCGTATAATATCTACTACGCGCCCAACAGCACCGATTCGCTGACTTTTCTGACGTCGGTGCCGGGCACCCAGATGAGCTACCTGCACCGCAACCTCACGTCGGAGGCCGGGTGCTACGCCGTGCAGGCCGTGGATTCCAGCGGCACGCGTAGTGTACGCAGTAACGTGGAGTGCAAAGAAGACTGCCAGCTGTTCCTGCTGCCCAACGTGTTTACGCCTAACGGCGACGGCCTTAACGATACTTTCAGGCCCAAGGTGTTCACCCCGATTCGCCGTACGAGCTTCCGGGTGTTCAACCGCTGGGGCGTAAAAATCTACGAGAGCGACAAGGAGCCGCTGATTAAGTGGAACGGCGGCAGCCGCGCCGAAGGCAACTCCGGCTCGACGGTGGTGGAAGGCGTCTACTTCTACCAGGCCGACGTGGAGTTCGGCGACGTTAACAACACCAAGCGCACCTATAAAGGGTGGGTGGAAATCAGCCGCTAAACATCCCGCATTAGCACGAATTGCAGCGGATTTCACAAGTTGGATGGCCGATTACCGGGCGCCTCTTTGGGGCGCCCGGCTTTTTTATGGGCGGGGCAGACGTGTGGCGCATGGGGCTATGCTGGCGTCAGAAGACATTTTTGTGCAGCTTGCGTCTGATTTTTCTCTCATCCGCCCGGAAAAGCAGACCCGGACAGACAGGCCCCGCCAGACACCCGTTGCGCTGCGGGCGCCGTCCACGAAATCCGTGTAATCCGCTAAAATCCGTGCTAATCCGTGATCCTTTGAAAGCAGTAATTTTCCCCGGCCAGGGCAGCCAGTTCAGCGGCATGGGCCGCGACCTGTACGAGCAGCACCCCGAGGCCAAGCGCCTCATGGACCAGGCCAACGACATTCTGGGCTTCTCGCTCACCGACGTCATGTTTTCGGGCTCAGAAGAAGACCTGCGCCGCACCGACGTGACCCAGCCGGCCATCTTCCTGCACTCGGTAGCGCTGGCCGCCGTGCTGCCCGATTTCCGCCCCGATATGGTGGCAGGCCACTCGCTGGGCGAGTTTTCGGCGTTGGTAGCAGCCAAGGTGCTGCGCTTCGAAGACGCGCTGCAGTTGGTGGCCCAACGCGCCAAAGCCATGCAGGCCGCCTGCCTGGAGCAGCCCGGCACCATGGCCGCCATCCTCGCCCTCGACGACGACACCACGGCCCGCATCTGCCAGGAAATTACGGCGGGCGGCAACGTAGTGGTGGCGGCCAACTATAACTGCCCCGGCCAGCTGGTGGTATCCGGCTCGCAGCGCGGCATCGAGCTGGCCTGTGAGCAGCTGAAAGCCGCCGGCGCCAAGCGGGCCCTGCCGCTGCCGGTAGGCGGCGCGTTCCACTCGCCCCTGATGCAGTCGGCGGAGGCTGCGCTGGCTGAGGCCATAGCCAAAACCACCTTCTCGGCCGGCATCTGCCCGGTGTACCAGAACGTGGACGCCGCCCCGCACACCAACCCCGACGAAATCCGGGAAAACCTGGTGCGCCAGCTCACGGCACCCGTGCGCTGGACCCAGAGCGTGCAGCGCATGGTGCAGGACGGCGCCACTGAGTTTGTGGAGTGCGGCCCCGGCAAAGTGCTGCAGGGTCTCGTGAAGAAGATTGCGCCGGAAGTTGCTGCCAGCTCGGCGGTAGTATGAGGATAAGGGCGGGCTCGGGGACTGAGGCAATCAGCAGGTTTGTATATTATAGCAACTGGCTGCTGCCACTAGCTGTGCTGGGCTTCCTGTATGCCTATGCTATGTACCCCGGGCCCGCCCAGACTCCAGACTCGCGCTATTACATGGCGGCAGCTCACAGCTGGGCGGCCACTCGTCACCTGCTTAATCCAGATGGCACAGCCTACGTATTCTGGGGCCCATTGTATCCGGTGTTGCTGGCAGCAGTTGGGGCCGTCCGCGAGCCTGCGGCGGCCGTAGCAGCGTTGCATGCCTTGTGCCTGTTGGGCAGTTGGGGAGGTTGGGCTTGGCTGGGCCGGAAGATGTTGGGTGCTGATGCCACCTGGAAATCGGTGGTGCCGTGGGTGCTGGCGCTTAGCACGCCGTGGCTGCTGGCTGCCAAGTTTATTTGGGCCGAATCGGTGTTTCTGCTGATTTTCACGGCATATGTGGTGGCACTGTACAGCTACCTGACCCATCAGCAACACCGTTGGCTGGTGTTGGCTACAGTAGCTGGATTTCTACTGCCGCTGCAGCGCACATCCGGGCTTTTCCTGCTGTTAGGTACTGCGGCTGGCCTGCTTGCCGCCTATGGCTGGCAAGAGGTACGGCAGCGCCACGCCTTACTTGCCTGGCACCTGCTGATAAGCCTGGTGGGCGGAGTAGGGTGGCAGCTATGGGTAGCTCGTTCGCAGCAGGATGAGCCACTGGTCTTGTACTCCCAAGCTGCTTGGGGGCTGCAGCCACTCAGCGACTTTAGTTTCGTGCTGGCGCGTTGGGTGGTGCCGCTGCCAGTGCCTACCGCCGCGGTGTCGTGGGCTTATCTGCTGGCAGGAGCCGTGATGCTATGCCTGCTTGTGCTAGGGGCTTGCAACATAGGGCGTTTCGGCTGGGTGATGCTGGCCATGGTGGCTACTTATATCAGTTGGCATGTGGTGGCGCACGTGATGAGCCGGGGCGCCGCTGGTCTGCATGATGGTGAGCGATATGCCGGTGTTGTGTTTGGGCCTGTTATGTTGCTGCTGTTTGGGGCCGTGCGGGCGGTGGCAGGCCGGCATCCGCGGTGGCTGTTGGTGCTGCTAGGGCTGTGGCTCACCTATCCAGCTGCCCGAGCGGTTCGGAACAGCATCTTCCTGCATCAGATTCCAATTATTGCTTCTGCAACATCGAAGTAGAGCGGCCGTCAACCATGGCCTGCAGTACTATTGGGTACTTACTAAAGCCGCCTCACCGCCAACTGGTCGGGGCAGTCCGCCAGGAGTCCAGCTATTGTCTGTTGTACCGTAGGGTGTACTGCCGAACCGGCAATTTCAGCCAGCGGGGCCAGCGCAAACCGCCGCTCTGGCAGGCGAGGGTGTGGAATCTGCAGGTCCGGTAAGGTCACTACTTCCGGCCCATAGAGCAGAATGTCCACGTCGAGGGTGCGGGCCCCCCAGCGCACCTGCCGCACCCGGCCAGCCTCCTGTTCAGCGGCCAGACAAACTTGTAGTAGTTGGTCAGGGGAGAGACTGGTCTGGATACCGAGCGCCTGATTGAGAAACGGAGGCTGGTCTTCTAGGCCCCAGGCGGCGGTTTCATACAGGCCGGAGGCGGCCACTACCGGGCCGGCCGTTTTGTTCAAGTACTGCCGGGCTTCGTGCAGAATTGTAGCTCGGTCGCCGAGGTTGGAGCCGAGCAACAGGTAGGCGAGAATCATAGTAACGGCCACGGACTACAACACGCGCCGGAGGAAGTCCGCGGTGGCCTCGGCGGCCTGCAGCGCCTCCGCAGGCAGCTCCGCTTTCGGCCAAGGGTGCGCGCCGCCGAAGTTGTGCGTCACGCCGGGCAGCACCTGTAGCGCGGCTGTGGGCTTCCAGCTGTGTAGCTCATGGGCCCGGGCCAGGGGCACGGTTTCGTCCTGGTCGCCGTGCACGATGAGCAGGGGCTGGCGCAGCTTGCGGCGCAGGTTGTGGCGGATGTCGAGGCGCAGGCGGTTCTGGTGGTAGTCTTCCACAATCTGGTAGTGCATAGGCAACTGCTGGCCGGTGCGCGAGTTTTCCACATGAAAAACGCCCTGCTGCTGCCACTGCTGCATCAGATGCTCGGGCCAGCCGGGGTTCACGTTGCTGATGGCCGCCCACGTCACTACGGCGCGCACGCGGGCATCTTCGGCCGCCTTCAGCAGCACCAGCCCGCCGCCGCGGCTGTGACCCACGAGGGCCAAACGCGCCAGATCCATTTCTGCGGCCGGAATGCCCGACTGGCCGGGTGTGTGCAGGCAATCCAGCAGCGCCCCGATGTCGTCGAGCTCCAGGCTGAAGTTGTTCCGGCCGAAGGCGTCCAGGTCTTCCAGGTCGCCGGTGCCGCCTACCACCAGGCCGTTGTGCGAAAGGTTCAGCTTCACGAACACGAAACCCTGCCCGGCAAACCAATCAGCCAGCACGTTGAAGTGGCCCCAGTCTTTGAACCCCTTGAAGCCGTGCACGAACACCACTACTGGCTTGGGTTGGCCGGTGGGCACGTAGCGGGCATCGGCCATGAAGGGCCGGCTGTGGCGGGCACAGCTCAGAGGAAAATCGAGGCGAACAGGCTGCTGAGGCATGCAGCGAAGGTAACGAGTCTGGGGGAGGAGTTGGTGAACAAGTAGGGGGAGAAGTTGGATGTTTGGGGCAGGAGCGCGTGCCGGGCCAGAGTCTGCCGCGTGCCACATGGACTATTTCCGGGCTGATTTGGGCCCCGGTTTACCATCTCACCTTTTTCCGCGTACTTTCGCAGCGCCCAAAATACCCGCATGACCGTAACGCTGGACCAGATACAGGCGCCTATTGCCGCCGAAATGTTGGAATTCGAACAGAAATTCCGCGCGTCCATGCAGACCAAGCAACTGCTGCTGGACAAGATTATGGGCTACATCGTGAAGCGCAAGGGCAAGCAGATCCGGCCCATGTTCGTGTTCTTCACGGCCAAAATCAGCGGCGGCGACCCGCTACCGGAAGCCTCGTTCCGGGGCGCGGCCCTCATCGAACTGCTGCACACGGCCACGCTGGTGCACGACGATGTGGTGGACGAGAGCAACTACCGCCGCGGCTTTTTCAGCATCAACGCCCTCTGGAAAAACAAGATTGCCGTGCTTGTAGGCGACTACCTGCTGAGCAAGGGCCTGCTGCTGAGCCTGGAAAACGACGACTACGAGCTGCTCAAAATCGTGAGCAACGCCGTGAAGGAACTGAGCGAAGGCGAGCTGCTGCAGATCGAAAAGGCCCGCCGCCTCGATATTACGGAGGACGTGTACTTCGATATCATCCGCCAGAAAACGGCCTCGCTCATTGCCTCCTGCTGCGCCGTGGGCGCGGCCTCGGCCGGCGCCGACAAGGAAACCATTGAGCGCGCCCGCCTCTTTGGCGAGAAAGTGGGCATGGCGTTCCAGATCAAAGACGACCTGTTCGACTTCGGTACGGCCGAAATCGGCAAGCCCGTGGGCATTGATATCAAGGAGAAGAAGATGACGCTGCCGCTCATCTACGCCCTGCAGCAAGCCGACTGGCTGACCAAACGCAAGGTGATTTACAACGTCAAAAACAACGATGGCCGCAAAGACCGGGTGCAGGCCGTCATCAACTTCGTGCAGCAGTCCGGCGGGCTCGACTACGCCATTAAAGTAATGGAGCGCTACCGCGACGAGGCGCTGGCCGTGCTGCATACCTTTCCGGCCTCGGCCTCCCGCACCTCGCTGGAGCAGCTCATCAACTATACCATCGAGCGGAATCACTAAGCGGATCACGGATTAGCATGGATTGAAGCGGATTTCACGGATTTTGTGGACGGCGCTGATGCGTTGCTTTCATTTGCACTCACTCATATTGTAAAACAGCAGAGGCTTGCCAAACGGCAAGCCTCTGCTGTTTTACACGAAAATCAATCATCTACAAAATCCGACGGATCCGCGAAAAATCCGCGTTAATCCGTGAGCAATTAGTGATTCAGTTGATAGGAGACGCTGCCGGGGGCTACTTCCGAGACGTCGAATTTTACGCCGTCGAAGGTGCTTTTGACGGTGATTTCGTGGGTCATGTCGCAGCCGGGGCACTTCACTTCTTCTTTTTCGTACTGGCCGTCGTCTTCCATGGAGTTGGCCAGATGGTCGGGGGCGGGTACGCCGAGCGAGTCGGTGAAGACTTCGGTGTGGCAGTGGTTGCACTCGAATTTCAGGCCCACGGTGTGGCCCTGCAAGTCGGCCAGCGGGGCCAGGGCATCAGATTTTTGTTGGATCCACATAAGTACTGCTGGTTTGGTTGTTGGAGAAAGACCGGTGCGGGGCGTGGTGCCCAGGTAGCTGTACGCGGGAAGCCCCTTGCCGGGTTGTGCCAGCAGCGCGGCCGTCCGCCCGCCGGCCTTCGGGGCGGTTCAGCTTATATGCCACTCGGGTAGGTTGCTTGCTTCGGCTGAAACGGCAGTAGCGCCACCCAACCGCGCCGGCTCAGTATCTTCCGGAGCCCAACGCCGGGCCTGTTTGCCTGCCTGCTATGTCTGAATTCCCTGAACTGCCCCCGGCGGCGCTGGCCGGGCCGCTGCCGCGCGTGCCGCGCTGGCGCACCTTGCTGGGCTCCCTGGCCATGGCCCGCCAGCCCATCCGCAACCTCGACCGCGCCCTCGCGCACCACGGCGACACGGTGGGCCTGCACCTGGGCGGCGTGCGGCCTTGCATCGTCACCCGCGACCCGGCCCTGACCCAGCACATCCTGCAGAAAAACCACCGCCGCTACCTCAAGTCCGACCTTACGCACGGCCTGATCCGGTACCTGGGCCGCGGCCTGCTCACCAACGAGGGCGCCGACTGGCTGCGGCAGCGCCGCCTGATTCAGCCCGGCTTCCACCGGCAGCGGCTGGCGGCCCTCACACGCCTCATGCAGGCCGCCGCCGAGGAGTGGAGCCAGGAACTGCGTGCCCGCCTGGCCGCGGCCGGCGGCCGGCTCACGGTGGATATTCATGCCGAAATGACCCGCGTGGCGTTCCACATCATCGCGCAGGCCACCTTCGGCACCAGCATGACCGATGCCGAGCGTGACCGGTTGTCGGAGGTGCTCACCCAGATTCAGGCCTTCTACGTGCGCACCATCCGGCAGCCCTACCTGCGGCCCTGGTTCACGGCCCGGGGCGCGTTTCGCCGGCACGATGCCCTCAGTCAGGAACTGCGCGAGCTGGTGCGCGGCTACATCCGCTGGCGTCAGGCAGCGCCGGGTACTCTGGCTTCACCTGAAATAGCAGCCCCTTTCACGAATAACCCGCCGCCTGTCACCCCTAACCTGTCACCTGTCACCCCAACACCCCCCAACGACCTGCTGCAGATGCTGCTGGACGCCCGCTACGAGGACACTGGGGAAGGCATGAGCGAGGAGCAACTGCTGGACGAGGCCAACATCCTGTTGCTGGCCGGCCACGAAACCAGCGCCAACGCCCTAAGCTGGATGCTGTACCTGCTGGCCCGCCACCCGGAGGCTGCCGCGCAGGTGCGGCAGGAGCGGACCGCCGCCGGCCTCGCCCGCCGCCCACCCGAATTCGCGGAGCTGGCGCAGCTGCCATACTCCATGCAGGTGGTGCAGGAAACCATGCGCCTGTACCCGCCCGCCTGGATTCTGGACCGTGTGGCCTTGGAGGACGACGAGTTTCGGGGGCTGCCCATCCCCAAAGGCACGCTGTTTTCCCTCTACATCCACGGCATCCACCGCCATCCGGGGCTGTGGCCGGAGCCCAATGCTTTTCGGCCCGAGCGGTTTGCGCCCGGCCAGGAGCCGCCCATTCCGGCCTATGCCTACCTGCCTTTCGGGGGCGGGCCGCGGCTGTGCGTGGGCAGCCATTTTGCTCTCACCGAAATTCAGCTGGTGCTGCTGGAAGCCCTGCGCCACTTCACGTTTGTACCCGTTGCCGAAGCGCCGGCTGCCACCGATCCGCTGATTACCTTGCGCCCCAAGGGGCCACTGTGGCTGGCCGTCGGCAGTGCCTGAGTTCCGCCTCCCGTCCATATTCCACCTCATCCGCTATTCACTATGACGCCGCCCTTGCTTAGCCTGCTCGATACGCCCGCCGTAGCGGTGCCCCGCCTCGAAACGCCCGACCTGCTGCTACGCGGCCCGCTGCCCACCGATTTGCCCGAGTTTACGGCCCTCTCCAACGACCCAGCGTTTTACCGCTACCTGGGCAACAAACCCCAGACCGAGGAGGAAGTGTGGCGGCGGATGCTGGGCCAGCTGGGCCACTGGGCCATGTTCGGCTACGGGGCGTGGTCCATTGAGGAGAAGGCCACCGGCCGCTACGCCGGCAGCGTGGGCTTCTTCGACTTCCGGCGCGACCTGACGCCCTCGCTCAAGGGCACGTTGGAAGCCGGCTGGACCCTGTCCCCGCGCCTGCACGGCCGTGGCTACGCCAGCCAAGCCGTGCAAGCCGCCCTAGCTTGGATTGAGCCCCGCTTCCCGCAGGCCCGCCTCACCTGCATCATCGACCCCGACAACGTGGCCTCTCTGGCCGTAGCCCGCAAGTTCAACTTCCACGAATTCGCCCGCGCCACGTATCATAACGAGCCGATTGTGCTGCTGGAAAGGCGCACGGATTTTTCCGGATAGAGACGGATTTATCGGATTTCGTGGACGATTGATCTTCGTGTGAAACAGCAAAGGCTTGCCAACTGGCAAGCCTTTGCTGTTTGTAGTGCAAGTGCAGGTGAGAGCAACGAACCAGCGCCGTCCACAAAATCCGTGAAATCCGCCTCAATTCGTCTAAAAACCGTGATCCTTATTCCGCCAGCAGCTGGTCGATGGTTTTGTTGAATTCGGCCACTTCCTGCTCGTAGTATTTGCCGGTGCCGGGGCCCGAGTAGCCAGTGTGAATCTTGCGCACCTCACCTTTCTTATCCAGGAAAATGGTGGTCGGGAAAGCCAGTACCTTCTGCAGTTGCGGCAGCGACTTGCTGGCCTCCGCCGACGACGCCTGCCCAGCCACAGCAATATCATAGCCGATGTTCATGCGCTCCTTCATCTTCAGCAGCTTCTGCGAGGCCACTTTCTGGTCGGTGGTGCGCTCGTAGCCCAGCCCGATGATTTCCACGCCGCGGCCTTTATTCTTCTCGTACCACGGGGCCAGGAAGTTGGTTTCGTCCATGCAGTTGGGGCACCAAGAGCCCAGCACCTGTAGCACCACCACTTTGCCCTTGTACTTAGGGTCGGAAGGGGAGATGCTGCCACCTTCGTAGATGCTCGGGAACTTGAAGTCCAGCTTTTTCTGGCCGGGCTTCATGCCGGTCAGGGCGTTGGCGTCGGGCAGTTTGGCGTTGGGGTCGAGCACGGCGGTCCAGGTTTCGTGGCCCGATTTGCCGGAGTAGAAGTCGCCGCTGATGCTGTTGATGTTGCCGGGTTTGGCCAGCTTGCCATCAAACAGGAAGCCGTGGCTACCATCGAAGGTAGACAGCAAGATATGCTCGCCGTCGGCCTTGGTTACCAGGTTGCCAGCCAGGTAGCGGTAGTCGCCGGTGGTGGTCAGGAACGTGCCGGTCAGCTGGGTAGGATTCAGCGAGTCCTGGGTGATAATGCCCACGGCTGGGTACGTTTCACCGTCGCTGCCCTTGAATTCCGTGCGGAACGTGCCGCCTTTCTTCAGGTCACCGAAAACCGACGTGTTTTTGGCCGTGCCCATGAACAGGGCCGCATCAGCTCCGGCTTTCTCCGCCGCAAATGCCACCCGGTACGGCTCCTTGCCGTCGTACTTCACCCAGGTGCCCTTGAGCTTGTCGGTGCCATCGGCGCGCACCACCAGGGCGGCATCGAACACGCCCAGCCGAATGGTGGTGGAGTCGCCTGCCGCGCTGATTTCGTCGAGTTTCAGACGCTCCTCGCCGTTGCGCAGCGTCACGGTGGACTTGCCGCCGTCGGTGTTTACGTCGAACAAAAACGGTATTTTCTGGCCCTGGGCCAATAGCACGCCGCGCCAAGTGCCGGCCGACAGGGCCGAAGCAGTGGCGGCGCTGCCGGCCTCGGTAGCGGCCTGATTTTCAGAAGTGGAGGAATTGGGCTGGCAGGCCGCGGCGGCCAGCGCGAGTCCGGCCCCGAGTACTGCCTTGCGAATGTCAATGGCAACGGGCATACAAAAGAGGGTTAAGGTGATTCGGGGCTAAACTACAGCAAGCCCAAATTAGTTTAGAGTGGAATGGCCGCGAATGTAGGCCAACTTTGGGCAGGCCCCGGCTGGAATCATTCTAAATGCCGCCCGCACCGGGCTTCCGGCCACCGAAAAGTTGGGCTGCGCAACGACCTGTACCTATATTTGCGTACCTGTCTTTGATAGGCACGTTCTCTCCACTTTTTCCCTTTTGAATTATGGCGTTTGACTTAGAGATGATCAAGGCTGTGTACGCTGGCATGGGCTCCCGCATCGAGGCCGCCCGTACCGCCGTTGGCCGCCCGCTTACCCTCACCGAAAAAATCCTGTACGCTCACCTGTACGGCGGCACGGTTTCGCAGGCGTTTGAGCGGGGCGTATCCTACGTCGATTTCGCCCCCGACCGTGTGGCCATGCAGGATGCCACCGCCCAGATGGCGCTGCTCCAGTTCATGCAGGCCGGCAAGCCCCAGGCTGCCGTGCCCAGTACCGTACACTGCGACCACCTGATTCAGGCCAAAGAAGGCGCTACCGAAGACCTGGCCATCGCCAACTCCGAAAACAAGGAGGTGTACGACTTCTTGGCTTCTGTTTCCAATAAATATGGCATCGGCTTCTGGAAGCCCGGCGCTGGTATCATCCACCAGGTGGTGCTCGAAAACTACGCCTTCCCCGGCGGCATGATGATCGGCACCGACTCGCACACGCCTAACGCGGGTGGCCTCGGCATGATTGCCATTGGCGTAGGCGGCGCCGATGCCGTGGACGTAATGGCCGGCATGGCCTGGGAGCTGAAGTTCCCGAAAGTAATCGGCGTGAAGCTGACCGGCAAAATGAACGGCTGGACTTCGGCCAAAGACGTAATCCTGAAAGTAGCGGGTATCCTGACCGTGAAAGGCGGCACCGGCGCTATCGTGGAGTACTTCGGCGAAGGCGCCAACAGCCTCTCGGCCACCGGCAAAGGCACCATCTGCAACATGGGCGCAGAAATCGGGGCGACCACCTCGGTGTTCAGCTACGACGAGAAGATGGGCGACTACCTGCGTTCCACCGAGCGCGCCGACATTGCTGACCTCGCCGCCGGCGTGGCCCAGCACCTGCGCGCCGACGACGAGGTGTATGCCAACCCCGAAGCTTTCTACGACCGTCTCATCGAAATCAACCTCGACGAGCTGGAGCCCTACGTGAACGGCCCGTTCACGCCGGACGCCGCCTGGCCGATTTCGCAGTTCGCCGCCGCCGTGAAAGAGCACGGCTGGCCCGAGAAGCTGGAAGTGGGTCTGATTGGCTCATGCACCAACTCCTCGTATGAGGACATCACCCGCGCCGCCAGCATTGCCGGCCAGGCCGTAAGCAAAGGCCTGACGGTCAACGCCGAATTCACCGTAACACCCGGCTCGGAGCTGGTGCGCTACACCGTGGAGCGCGACGGCCTGCTCGACACCTTCGCCCAGATGGGCGGCGTGGTGCTGGCCAACGCCTGCGGTCCGTGCATCGGGCAGTGGGCCCGCCACACCGACGACCCCAAGCGCCGCAACTCCATCATCACGAGCTTCAACCGCAACTTTGCCAAGCGCAACGACGGCAACCCGAACACCCACGCTTTCGTGGCTTCGCCTGAAATCGTGACGGCCTTCGCCATTGCCGGCGACCTGACCTTCAACCCCCTCACCGACACGCTGACCACCAAAGACGGCCAGCAGGTGAAGTTCGACGAGCCACGGGGCATTGAGCTGCCGCCCGCTGGTTTCGCCGTGGAAGATGCCGGTTTCCAGGCGCCTGCCGCCGATGGCTCGGGCGTAGAGGTGCTAGTAGCGCCGACGTCGGACCGTCTGCAGCTGCTTGACCCCTTCAAGGCATGGGAAGGCACCGACCTGAAAGGGTTGCGCCTGCTCATCAAAGCCCAGGGCAAGTGCACCACCGACCACATTTCGATGGCCGGCCCGTGGCTGAAATACCGCGGCCACCTGGACAACATCTCCAACAACATGCTCATCGGCGCCATCAACTCCTTCAACGGCGAAGCCAACGCCGTGAAAGATGGCCTGACGCAGGGCACGCCTTACTCGCCGGTACCGGCAGTAGCACGCAACTACAAAGCCCAGGGCATCGGGTCGATTGTGGTAGGCGACGAGAACTACGGCGAAGGCAGCTCGCGTGAGCACGCCGCCATGGAGCCCCGCCACCTGGGCGTGCGCGCCATTCTGGTGAAGAGCTTCGCCCGGATTCACGAAACCAACCTCAAGAAGCAGGGCATGCTGGCCCTCACCTTCGCCAACAAGGCCGACTACGACCTGGTGGAAGAGGACGACACGTTCGACATCCTCGGCCTGACGGAGTTTGCTCCCGGCAAGCCCCTGCAGATCCGTCTGCACCACGCCGACGGCGACACCGACCTCATCACGGTGAACCACACCTACAATGAAGGCCAGATCGAGTGGTTCAAAGCCGGCTCGGCCCTGAACCTGATCCGTCTGAAGGAGTCGGGCGAAGCCCAGCTGTCGCAGAAGTAATTCCGGCTTCGGCCCGCAAGTGAAAACGGCCGCTTCCCACAAGGGAGGCGGCCGTTTTTTTGTGCCTTATCAGGATGGAAATGCGCCGCAAACCGGCTGAATCTATGCTGAAATAGGATGTCTGTAAAGTCTGAATATCTGACTAAAAACAGCTTCAATGAGATTGTAAAGCAGATTTGCCAATTTGTATGAAGTCCTGAAAACGCAATAATTCGGGTGCAGGGGAGGAGGGCGGTGCGCTATACTTGTCGCAGCATATCAGTCCGGAAGACTGGTAGCAATCCTCACCGCCATACGCTCCTGCCATGCTTCGCCCTGCCTCCCGTCTGCCACTTGCCCTGAAAGTGCTCTTCACCGCCTTCCTGGCCGTGATGGTGCCGGTGTACTGGTACAACTACGGTCCCAGCAACTTCCTGTACTTCTGCGACATATCGTTGCTGCTCTGCCTGATCAGCGTCTGGACCGAGAAGGCCCTGCCGGCGTCGATGGCGGCGGTGGGTATTCTGCTGCCGCAGGTGCTCTGGTGTGCCGACTTCGTGGGCGAGCTAGTGGGCGTCCGGCTGCTGGGCATGACCTCGTACATGTTCGATGAAAACCGCAGCCTGTTTCTGCGCGGCCTCTCGTTTTTCCACGGCTGGCTGCCGTTTCTGCTGGTGTACCTGGTGCGCCACCTCGGTTACGACCGGCGCGCCCTCTGGGCCTGGACGGGCGTGGCCTGGGCTTTGTGCCTGGTAGCGTACTTCCTGCTGCCACCCGCCGGCGCCATCATGCCCGACCCGAAGATTCCGGTGAACATCAACTACGTGTTCGGCTTCGATGACGCCGCCCCGCAAACCTGGCTGCCGGCCCCGGTGTACCTGGTCTGCTGGCTGCTGGCGCTGCTGGTGGTTGCCTATCTGCCCACGCACTTCGTGCTGCGCCGCTGGAGTGCCCGCCGCCCCGCTCAGCCGGCTCCGATGCAACTGGTTGTGGCCGGAATGCAGGAGGTGCGGTAAGGCATCGTTATCTGTGCAGGAAAGCTTGACAACTCTGTATCAGGGACAATTCTGAACAGCCAAAGTACGACAGCTGCCTTCCTGCGGGAGGCAGCTGTTTTAGTGTTTACTTTGAAGCTGAACTATCCTATGGCAGCCAATGTAATCAAAGTTTTTACTCCTATTCTTCCTGTTCGGCTTCTCACTTACTGCCTCCGCCCAAGTAGAAACAAAGACAGTAATCATGCGCAATACTGTACCTGGGAGCGTCGAAGAGTTTCAGGTGCTTAAAGCCGATAAAAGAATACGGCATGGCGCGTATGCACGCTATCAGCAAAATGCTTTTGCCGGCGGCGTCATCATATTCGAGTCAGGCAGTTATGAGCAGGGGAAAAAGGAAGGGGAATGGCTGACATTTTCGCAGCATCGACCCTGGAATAAGCTGATCAGCAAGGGCACCTATCACGCGGGGCAGCCTGATGGCTGGTGGACTTACTACCAGCCTTTTTCGTCTACCTCTACTACCGTTGCTCAGACAGTAGCACTGAAAAATGGTGTGACGGTGAATATCAATGACACCACCGCCGTAATGCAGGCCCAAGGCCAATATGCGTCAGGTAAGCGCGTCGGAATCTGGACCTACTACGGCGCGCAGGGACACGTTGTGCAGAAGATAAACCACTTCACCAACCAGCTTGTCTATTGGCGTAAACCCGATGGAACAGAGCTAATCGGTGAAGCGGCGCAAAGCCACCCAACTCTTTATGCAGGCGGCAAAGAGCAGCTCATGGCTGAAATTCACCAAAGCATTGGTAGATCCATTATATCTGTCATCAGCCAGGGCCGTGAAAGCATATCCGATTTTGTATTCAGCATAGATGCCGCCGGCCAGCTAACCGGGGTGACCTTAGCTGGCAGCACGCCTCCAACACGATACGAAAAGGTTCTTCTGCAGGCGCTGGCAACGGTTCCGGTTGCTTGGCTGGCGCCGCGTGTGAATGGCAACCTGCAAGCAGGCGAGTACCGAGCCAGGATCATCACGCATACAAAAGCTATTGGTGGCAATCGAGCCGTGCAGACAGATATTCTGCCACTTGGTGAATAAGTAGCGGTTAGCGGCTGATCGTGGATTGCCGTTACAGCGCTTCCACCTGCTCCGTCCGGTTCTCCCGGGGCTTTTGCACCAAGTAGTAGTACAGCAGAATCAGGAGGCCCGTCAGGAATGGCAGTAGCGCCAGGTGCTTGCCTGTGACGTTGCCCCAGACCCGCACCGTATCAAATTCCAGAAACTCACTGATCATCCAGTAGGAGTTAGCCGAAATCCAGAACACGATGGCCAGGTTGTGGGCCAGCTCGGCGGCAATGTGGCGGGTGCGCCAGGTGATAACGAGGGCAATGGTCAGGGTCGGGAAAATCATGCTGATGCCCAGCGGTTTCCAGAGCATACACCAGCCGATATCCTTGAGTAGCCAGAACAGGATGTGCAGGTTTTCCATGCGCCGGTACGGGGCCGGAATGGTGTACGTCTGGTCGTCGGGCTGAGGCATAGTGCGGGTATAAGCACCAAATATAATCCGCGAACGGCTTTCTTTGCGCTCTTTCGTATGAGGGGTCATTTCCCTTCTTTGCTCACTCTGTCCCTCGTTGCTACATGCCCGTTACGCTGAAGAAAATAGCCAAAGGAGCCGCCTATGCCGGCGGCAGTATACTCGGCATTCTGGTGCTGTATGGCGTGGCCGCCGTAGGGCTGTCGGCCGTGCCGGTAGGTGAGCGAGGCAAGCCCACCCCCGATGGGGTGGAGGTGTACATCCTCTCCAACGGCGTGCACACCGACATTGTGGTGCCCGTGCGCAACTCGCAGATGGACTGGACCCGGCAGATCCGCTACGCCGACACGCCCGCCGCCGACCCGAGCATGCAGTTCGTGGGCTTTGGCTGGGGCGACAAGGGCTTCTACCTCGACACGCCTACCTGGGCCGAACTCAAGCCCAGCACGGCCTTCAAGGCCATGTTCTGGCTGGGCGAATCAGCCATCCACGCCACGTTTCACCACCGCCCCACTGAGGGCAAAGACTGCGTCCGGCTCTACCTGTCGGAGGAGCAGTATGCTCAGTTGATCAACTTCATTCAGCAGAGCTTCGACTACGATGCGCAGGGCCGCGTGGAGCACATTGCGGGCCATAGCTACGGCCAGTACGACGCATTTTACGAAGCTAAACGCACGTATAACCTGTTCTACACTTGCAACAGCTGGGCTAATGAGGCGCTGAAGGCAGCCGGGCAGCGCGCCGCCTTCTGGACGCCTTTCGACGCCGGAATTTTCTGGCACTACCGGGAGCGAGGAGCTGTTGGGACTGGCAAGTAGATGTCTGTTAAACAGGGCGTTGTAATTATGTGGTGTGAAAATATTCTGTGCCAGCTATCCTTCAAGGCCGAAAAACGTATACTGCGACTATGATAACCTACGACGAAATCTTCGAGAACAACCGCCAGTGGGTGGAATCCAGCACGGCCACCAACGCCGACTTCCTCAAACACTTGGCCTCCGACCAGAAGCCCGACTATCTCTACATCGGCTGCTCCGATTCGCGTGTGACGGCTGAAGAGCTGATGGGCGTGGCGCCCGGGGAGGTGTTTGTGCACCGCAACGTAGCCAACCTGGTCATCAACATCGACTTGAACGCCACTTCGGTGATTGAGTACGCTGTAGCTCACCTGGGCGTAAAGCACATTGTTGTGTGCGGGCACTATGGCTGCGGAGGCGTGAAAGCTGCCATGCAACCCAAAGACCTGGGAGTGATGAATCCGTGGCTGCGCAACATCCGCGACGTTTACCGCCTACATCAGCCGGAACTCGACAAAATCGAGGACACCACGGCTCGCTACGACCGGCTGGTAGAGCTGAACGTGCAGGAGCAGTGCGTCAACGTCATTAAGATGGCTGTGGTGCAACAGCAGTACCTGAAAAACGGCTACCCTACGGTACACGGCTGGGTGTTCGACCTGAAGACCGGACTGCTCAAAGACCTGAACCTGGATTTCGAGCACATCCTGCATGACATTCAGGAGATTTACAATCTCGGCGACCAAGTGCTGTTCGGAGAGGGTAAAACGACGCCGGCCATCGAAATAGGCCAGGCAGCTAAGACTGACATACAGCGCTAATATCTTTCTGGGCAATAGGTAGCGCCCATTGACCGCAGAAAAGAAATAAGCCCGGCTTTTCCGCTACCAATGAGCGGAGAAGCCGGGCTTTGTGGTGGAGAAGAAGGGAGGCCTAATTCAGCCACACCTGGGCCACGGTTTCAAAGCGGTGGCGGGCAAAGGCTCCGTACGGGCGCTCGGCATAAAAACCCAATACGTGTACCTGCGGCTGACCGGTGCGGGCGTTGCGGCGCAGTTGTACGGGATACACGCGGCCGGCTTCAGGCCAGTCACCTACGTGGTCGGTGGGGCGGCGCGAGGCGTCTACACAGCGGGCATAGAGCTGCACGGGAGGCGAAACGGGAAGCTTGACTTTCGACATATCCAAAGATAAGCATATTTCCTGTTTTCCAAAAAAATTAGCCTTCTATTTTGCGGAGATAAATGGCCGTCAATTGCGTTTTTAATTGAATTTTAACCTCTTGCGTGGTGATTGAGGGCGCATCAAGTAGCTGCTGTAATTGCTGCTATAAGGTGGAGGTGAAACGATATATGCTAATATAATTAGTGGAATATGATGCCGAAAAATCAGCTGTCAACAACCTGATGAAGTCGGTTAGGGCCGTACCAGCAGTTGCCGGGTTACTTGGCCTGTGTCTCCTTGTACTCGCAAGACATACAGGCCAGCCGGCAGGCCACTAGCATCCAACTCGGTGATGGTACTATTGAGGCTGAACAGGCGGACCAGCTGGCCCAACGGATTGAGCAGTTGAGCTTGGTAGCCACCGAAGCTGGCAGGTATTTCCAGCCGTACCCGCCCGGAAGTTGGGTTCGGATAAAGCTGCCAGGCGCCGGCGGCCAGAGCCGGGCGAATGGGCAGCAGCTGGTTGTAGCGGATCTGAGCGGCATCGGCAGCGGCCTGTAGCTGCGCCAAAGTGGGAGCGGCCAGCACCGCAAACGCCACCACGGCCGAATCGGCGGGGGCAAGGCGGGGCAGGGCGGCCCCAAGCACGTGCGCTATGTCGGTGCCGGCGGGCAGGCCGGTGCTGCGTTGGCGGGTGCCGCTGCTAAGCGTGAGGTACTTCTCAGGGCGGCTGAAGCCGTTGGACAGCTGTACCGGGCTGCCGGCTGGCGCATTCACGTTGAGGGCGTAGGTGGTGGCGGTGCCCCCACGCAGCCACTTCAGGCCCACATATACGTCCGGGCTGCCAGCGTCGTAGGCGTAACTGAGATGGCGCACCGAGTCCCAGGCCACCACGTTGCGGGCATACTCCGGTACCACGTCCCAATCCATGAACAGGCCCGTGTACAGCGGCTTCAGCGTATCGGGTGTGACGTTGTGGAGCTGGTATTCCAGCACCACGTAGTCGCGGTGCGGGCCCTGCGCCCAGGCGTAGCCGCGCTGGCGCACCTGCACGCCCACGGTGCGGTTGCGGGTGGCCGAGGGCAGGGAATCCTGCAGGATATTGCTGGCTTCTTGGTCGGCGCGAAGAGGCTGGCGGCGCAGGGCGGCCTGAGTCAGGCGGAAGAAGTCGGTGTCGGCTACGTTCCGCTCGTTGCGGAGGCGGCTGGAAACGCGGTTGGGTCCGGTGGCCAGCAGCAGGCCGCCTTCGTAGAGTAGCGGCGCGCCGCCTCGGTACGTCACTCCCTCGCCTAAGTCAGACCCAATACCGTCGTAGCCAAGGCTGCCCCGGCTGGTGAGGGTAAGGGCTAGGTCGCCAGCATTAAGCACCACGAAGTCGGGGCTAAGCAGCACAGTGCTGTACTGGTCTTCCTCATAGCCGGTGGCTGCATCCTCGAAGTGATACCGCAGCACGGCGCGGGTATTCAGCGGCACTGCCGCCGCCACTGCTAACCGAAACGGGGCCGCCGTATTGGCGGTGCGGGCCAGCGTGGCCAGCGCACCGGCGGCAAACGTGCCCTGCCGCACCGTTAGGTAAGGTGACAGGGACGTGATGGTGAGAGTCAGGTTCTGGACTGGTAGCAGAAGGTTCTGCACTTCTACAGCCAGCCGGATGGTATCGGCGGGCTGGTAGGCGCTTTGGGCCGGGCTGAACACGCGCTGAGTAAGACGTACGGCGCGCTGATCGTTGGCGCGCACGGCTCGCAGCATGTTCAGGCGGCCGGTGCCCAGCTTGCCAATGTAAGCGGCATTGGCAGGCAGGGCATCAATGTTGTCAGCGGTGCGGCGCAGCTGGGCCCGCACCTGGGCGGCCGTGAACTGCGGAAAGCGGGCCCGCACCAACCCGGCCGCGCCCGCCACCAGCGGCGCCGAAAACGACGAGCCGGTGGCCGGAATGTAGTCGGTGTCGGTGTCGCCCCACACGGTCAGCACGTCGTCGCCAGGGGCCACCAGGTCGAGGCGGTGGCTGTAAGTGGCGTAGCGGGCCTTTCCATCGGAGCGGTTGGAGGCGCCCACCGACAGCACGTGCTCGTAGGAGGCGGGGTAGAAATCCAGCTCGGCGTTGGTGTTGCCGGCCGAGGCCACTACCACGGCGTCGCGGTTGACGGCCGCGTAGGTAATGGCGTCCTGCTCGAACTGCGAGCGGCCCCCGGCGGCTCCCCAGCTCATGTTGATGACCTTGCATCCGTGGTCGGCGGCGTACACGATGGCCTCATAGCCCGCGAAGCTGCCCCCGGGCGTGCTGGGGTAGATTTTCAGGGGCAGAAAGCGGCAGTTGAAGCCGGCGCCAGCCACGCCGCGGCTGTTATCGGGGCGGGCGGCGGCGGCCCCGGCCGAATGGACGCCGTGCCGAGGCTGTTGGTAGGAGTCAGACGAGGGATTGTTGTCGTTGTCAGCCAAGTCCCAGCCGCGGTAGTTGTCCACGTAGCCGTCGTTGTCGTTGTCGAGGCCGTCGGGCGGGTCCTGGCGGTTGCGCTGCCACTGCCCGTTGAGGTCCTCGTGCGAAAGCCGGAAACCGGTGTCGGTGATGCCGATGAGCACGCTGGAGTCGCCCTTTGTCACGTCCCAGGCCTGGTAGGCGCGGATGTTGCGCAGGTGATACTGGCCGCTGGCATTGGTGGAGTCGGCCAGAGGGTCGTTGGGCTGGTAGAGCGGCGCGCGGTAATAGAGCGGCTCCACGTACGCCAGAACACCAGTCTGGCGAAGGGCCAACTGGGCCTTGGGCAGCACGGTGGTGGCCGGCAGCCACACCTGGTACACTAGGCGCAGATCTACGGCTTCCGGATTCTTTGGGTCGGGCGGCAGCGCGTTCGGAAACTTCTGCACCAGGCGCAACGCCCCGAGGCGGCGCAAAGTAGCTTCCAGCTGCGGCACGGCTACGCGGCCCGGGTGCGCCTGGGCCCGGTATTCGGGCTTCAGCTTGAATACCAACAGGCCCGGCTGAACGACTGCCTCCGGCGCGGCCGCGGCAAAAGGAGCGCCAGCCGTTTGCGCCCAAGCTACCGGGGCCCCCAGTAACAAGGCCAATAAAGGATAAAGTCGTAGAAATGAAGGCATAAACGAAAAGAAAGTCAGCGTAAAACAGGTAAAGGCATAAACGAAGCTGCGTGGCCTTCGGATGTGCGGAAACAGCACGCAGATAGATCGTCGGTTTCTGTAAATCTACCGCTTTCGGGAGGCGCCACCGCAGTTCTGGGTAGCGTTTTCGATCAACAATCTGAAATTCGCCATCAATGCTGCGAATGTGGCGTGGACAATTGGTTTTCCTGCTTTAGTGCAAATGGACACAGGCTTGGTAGAGCAGCCGATCTGGCTACCTGGTCAGCGTTGTAAGCGCCTTATCAGGTATTGTACTTAGTCCGTAAAACCAGCAAGGCCCTGCCGTATGGTACGGCAGGGCCTTGCTGGTAGGAAAGCATTTGCAGCTTACCAGCCCACTTTACTGTATTTGTATTTCTTGGGCGCTTTCACGGTTTCGTATTGCGTAGGCTTTCGGGGCGACAGGTCGATGCCCAAATCAATGGGATTACGCTCTTTGCGGAACCGGGCCTTGTTGTTGCCGCGGCGCTCAGACTTTATCTTCACCGTGCCGTAGCCGCGCGGGTTGGCGTTTTGGGCGGTGCGGTCCTGCGCGCAGGAGCCGAGGCCGATAAGGGTAGCAAGGGCAAGTATGGGAAAAAGTGCTTTCATGGCAGTAGACGAGGTAAATGGTACTTCTCCGTGTACTAACGTCATCTGTAAAAAGATACAGTTTCCCTGTATTATGCTATAGGCTAAGTAGTTCGCGAAACCGCACCGACTGCTGCCGCGACACCTCCACCTCCGGGCCGCCCCGCAGCCGGATCTTGAGGGTGCTGCTGAACCAGGGCTCGATGCCTTCAATCCATTTCAGGTTGATGATTTGCTGGCGGTTGGCCCGGAAGAACACGCGCGGGTCGAGGCGCTGCTCCAGGTGTTGCAGGGTGCGCGGAATCAGGGGGCGGTGCTGCTCGAAGTAGATCTGGGTGTAGCTGCCGTTGATTTCAAACAGCCGGATATCAGCCAGCCGCACAAACCAGCACCGCTCGCCATCCTTCACAAACACTTGGTCGTGCTCGGTGAGCAGGGTGGTAGCTGGCTCGGGGGCAGCGGTAGTGGCAGCCGGGGCGGGCAGGGTGGGCGCATCGGCCGGAGGCAGCAGCTTGGTGCGGGCTTTTTCCAGGGCGGCGGCCAGGCGGTGCTCCTGCACCGGTTTGAGCAGATAATCCAGGGCATTTACCTCGAAAGCCCGCAGCGCGTACTCGTCGTAGGCGGTGGTGAAGACGACGTGCGGGGCGGCTTCCAGCGAGGCCAGCAGCTCGAAGCCGGTTTCGCCGGGCATGTGGATGTCGAGCAGCAGCAAGTCGGGGCGCAGCTCCTGCAGGCGGGTGCGGGCCTCGGCGGCGTGGCGGGCTTCGCCTACCACGGTCACGTCGGGGAAGGCCTGCAGCAGGTGGCGCAGTTCGGTGCGGGCCAGCCGCGAGTCGTCAACGAGCAGAACGTCCAAGGGAATTGGGGGATGAGGTGATGGGGTGATGGAGGTATGAGGGGAATGGATGTTGGCGTTAGCGGAGAGCTGCGGGCAGCGCTTCGGCCCGCACCGGCAGGCGCAGGTGGGCTACCACGGTGTCGGGCTCGGTGGGGTGGTTGCCGATGTCGAGGTGGGCGGCGGGGCCGAATAGCAGGGCCAGCCGCTCGCGGGCGTTGCGCACCCCCACGCCGTCGTGGCCGGGGCGGGGCTGGTAGCGGCCCGTGTTGCGGATGCTTACGTGCAGCTGCCCGGCGCCGTCGAGCTGGGCTGTGAGCTTGATGCTGCCGCCTTCGGGCCGCGGGGCCAGGCCGTGCTTGATGGCGTTTTCGACGAGCAGCTGCAGCGTCATGGGCGGAACAAGCACCTGTTCGGCTGCCGGGTCCACGTCGAGAGCGTAGGTGAGGCGCTCCTCCAGCTGCAGAGCTTCCAGCTGCAGGTAGTGCTCCACAATCTCCAGCTCGCGGCCCAGCGGCACCTGCTCGGCCGCGCTGAGCTGGATGGAGTAGCGCAGCAGGTCGGAGAGGTGGGTCATCATGGTGCGGGCGCGGGTGGGGTCTTCCATCACCAGCGCCCGGATGTTGTTGAGGCCGTTGAACAGGAAATGCGGGTTGATCTGGGCCTTGAGGGTGCGCATCTCGGCTTCCCGCACGGCCGCCGCCAGCCGCCACTTGTCCACTTCGGCCTGCTTGTAGCGGTGGAAAAAGTGCCAGCCGAAATAGAAGCCGGCCCAGAGCCACAGCATAAAGTTGACGTTGAGCGAGTAGCCCATAAACTGCGCCCAGCCGTGCGGCCGCCCATCAGGGCTGGGTTTCACCACCCAGATCAGCAACGCCCAGATGATAACCTGGCTCAGCACCGACAGCAGCGCATTGGTCACGAGCAGGCGCCCCAGCAGTGGCAGCGGCGGCAGCAGCTCCCAGCCGTTGGCTCGGATATGGTAGCGCAAGGCGTGCGACAACCCCATCACGGGCAGCACAATGGCCGTGGTAATCAGTACCAGCTCGCCGGAAAACCGTCCGAAGACGGAAAACAGCACTACGTTGAATACAAAGTACAGGCTCCAGCCCAGCAGCTGCAGGCGCCAGTACAGCCGGCTCGGGGCCGGGGCGGAGGCGTAGGAAAACGTAGTCATAAGAGTGTCTGCCTAAGCTGCTGGCAGCTCCGCCAGGGAAAGGGCCGCCTGTTTGCTGTGCCGGTAAGCAGGCACCAGCAAAGCGCCCAGCACCAGCAGAGCCCCGGTGATGAAAAGCGGAATCAGGTACAGCGCAGACGTGGCCAGCTGCAGCCCCAGCACCAGGCAGCCCACCGGAATAATGCCGGCCATGATGGCGTAGGGCCGGGCGCTGTACAGCCAGGCATACGGGAAGAAATGCGCCCCCGTGATGATGCCGTAGGTCATGATAAAGTGCTGCGGGTAGCGGGTATAGATGAAAATCAGGAAGGGGAAGTAAAACAGCTGCGCGAAGTTCAGCCACAGCCCCAGCGGCTGCAGCGGGTTGTGAGGCAGCACCCAGGTGGTGCGAAACACTTTCGACAGCAGCCAGGCCAGCGGCAGGACAAGCGCGCCCACACAAAACGTGAGGAAGCTTTTAGTGCCGACGGTGTACGGCAGCAGCCACACCGCCGTAATGGCGGTCCACACCACGCTGGCGGCCACAATAAAGTCGAGGCCGTTTTTGGCTTTCACGGAGAGCTCCAGCTTGAGCGCGGTAAATTCCTGGGCGGATAACATAGTCAGGTAGCGGAAAACAGGGTTAGGAAGAGTGAGAAGGAAAGAGGCAGCAGATGGTAGGAGCCGGGCGGCGGCAGGACGTTACTTTTTAGCCACGTAATGCTGCTGCAAAAAAGCGTCGGTTTGCTGAAAAAACCACTGCGTGTCGTCGTACATCAGGAAGTGGCGGCCGGCCTCCGACATTTCGATGCGGTGCTGGGGCAGGCGGGCGTACTGTTGCTCGAATACGGCGCGGGTGCTTTCCTTAGTGGAACCGTAGGGCTTGTAGGCCGCCCAGGCGCCCAGCACCAGCACCGGCTGCTGCACCCGGGCAATGTCCTGGCGCAAGTCCGTCGTGAACAGGTCGTACATGGCCTGGGCCACGGTGGCGGGGTTGGAGGCCACGCTCCAGCGGGCTGTTTGGGTGATGTGGGCAGTGTCCTGCATCATGGTGGCGCTCATCTGGCGGGCGGCGGCCATCGTCATCTGGCCGGCGGCCATTTGCTTGCGCATGCCTTCGGCCATGGGCCGGGCGCCTTCCACGGTCTGGGCGGGGTTCTGCACGGCCGCCAGGAACGGCAGCGAATCCACAATCACCAGCGGGCCCACGGCCTCGGGCTGGGTGGCGCTCAGCCACAGGCCCATAAAGCCGCCCAGGCTGTGGCCCACCACCATGGGCTTGTTCAGCTGCTGGGTTTTGATGTAGGCCAGCAGCTGGTCGCGCACGTTCTGCAGCAGCTTATCAGTAGAAGCCGGAGCCGCGTTGCCGCCAAAGCCAGCCAGGCTGATGATGTGGCACTGGTACTGGCGCTGGTAGCGGGCCACGGTTTCGTCCCAGACGGCGCCGGGGCAGGTGAGGCCCGGAATTAGCAGCATGGGGCGGCCCTTGCCCACCACCCGCACCGTGAAGTTGGGGTGGGTGGCGGGGTTGTCGGCGGCGGCGCTGGCGGCAGCGGCTACTGCCGGCGCGGCGGCAACGGCCGTTTCAGTGGCGGTGGAAGCGGCCATCAGCAGGGCGAGGCAGATAGGGCGGAGGCGGGCGGTCAGGTTCATAGCGAAGCAGGAAAGAAGGGTTGGAAGTTGATTTCTGCTTTAAACCTAGCCGCGCTTTCTGCCTTCTGAAACCACTTTTCAGCGAACGGTAAATCCGGCGGCTGAGCTGCGGGTTTTGCCGATTGAATGGCAGCCCGATTCTGCCCCAGCCGGCCGCGGTGTCGGGCCGGACGCGGTGTCGGGCCGGACGCGCCGCTCGGCCCGAACCTCCGCAACGTCAGCACGCGGCAACCGGCCGGATGCCTGCGGCGTCGGACCGGGGCATGAGTCTGCGCACACAAAAAAAGACCTGCTGATGGGCAGGTCTTTTTCCTTCTCATTCGAGCGTTGTGCATTCTGCGGCCAGTGCGTAACAGGTAGTTAGGTTTTGGCTATCAGAACGATGTAGAGACGCAATACTTTGCGTCTCGTCGTTGCTGATGTTGCTCAAACGGAGCGGTTCCGGCCGTTCAGCGACGAGACGCAAAGTATTGCGTCTCCACAGCAACTTCTAAATGATGTTGCGCAGGTCCTGGCGCAGGTTTTCGATGCCCTGCCAGATTTCATCCCAGGCGCTGCGGTCGGAGCTGGATGCTGTGGTGTGGCCGTCCGGCGTGGTGGGGGCGGTGCCGAGGCGCTCCTGCAGCTTGTGGCGCTTGGCTTCGAGGCTGGCAATGTGCTCGTGGTAGGTGTGGGGTGCGCCGGCCGTGGTGGCGTGGGCGCGGTTGCGCAGCGTCTGGATTTTGCTTTCCAGCTCCGTGAGAGCCTGCCGGAGCGAGGCATCGGACAGGTTCTGCGGGGGGCGTACGTGTTCGGGGGAGGGCAGCGTCGACATAGCAGTAGCAGTGAAGTGAGCAGGAAGGTTCTTCTCAAGATACAGCTTTCGGCCCCGAAAGGATACAGCCCATGTTACCAACATAAGCGCAACGCAAGCATAATACTGGCGTTACCGGGGCGCCTGGGCCGCGACCTAGCTTTGCGCACATTTCACTATATGCTCAGCTGCTTATGCTTCGTCTTGTTACGCTTGTACTTCTGCTCCTGATGCCCCGCCTGATGGCCGCCCAAACCGCCGCCACTGCCGCCCTCACCGATTCCGATACCAGCCTCGCCGGCCCGGCTGCGTCGGCCAGCCCCACCGCCCTCACTGATTCCGGCGCCAGCCCCGCCGCACCTGCCGCATCGGCAGCACCGCTGCTCTACCACGCCGCCGACGAAATGCCGGCCTTTCCCGGTGGCGCGCCGGCGTTTCAGCAGTTTCTGCGCCAGAAGCTGCGCTACCCGGAGGAGGCGCTGCGGCGCAATCTGTCGGGCAAGGTGCACGTCAGCTTCGTGGTGGATGAGCAGGGCCACATCCTCGACCCCAAAGTGGTGCGCGGCCTGGGCAGCGGCCTCGACGAGGAGGCCCTGCGCCTGGTGCGCATCATGCCGTGGTGGACGCCCGGCCGCGTAGCCGGCCAGCCCGTGCGCGTGGCCTACACGCTACCCATCGTGTTCCGGGCGCTGGAGTAGGGCAGAGTTGCTCCCGCGTGCCGCCTCACCCCCCGGCCCCCTCTCCACGGGAGAGGGGGCCGGGGGGTGAGGCGAACCGTCAGGCTGATGATGACAGCCCCATTCTCAATTTTTAATTGCCACCGGCACGCCCAGCTCCCGGGCCAGGGGCGCGGCGGCGGAGGCGTAGAGCAGCGCCAGCACGTCATTGAGGGCCGGCTCCAGCTCGGTGAGGTAGTCGGGGTGGAGCTTGGTGGTCTGGCGCAGCACCTCGTGGGTGCGGCGCGCCAGGTGCTGCAGCAGCGGCTGGGTGGGGCCATGCAGGCGCGCCACGGCTTCGGGCTGGTGGCGCAGCACGTTGCCCAGCAGCCGCAGGGTCAGCTCAATCTCGCCGAAAGTATCCCCCGTTATTTTGGCATGATACGCTAGGCGGGTCTGCAGCTGGCGCACAATGTGGAGCAGGTCGTTGGGGGTTTGGTGGTAGCCTCGCACGGGGTCGTCTACCTGGGTGCGCAGGCGCTGGCGGCGGGTTTCCAGGGCGTCGGTGTCGTCGTCGAGTTCCAGCAGGCGGTAGCTGAGCTGCTCCACCAGCACGGCATCCTGGGCTACGAGGCGCGTGAGAAGCTGGTCTTTTTCTTTCTGGGGCAGGGCCAGTAGGGCTTTGCGGAGGTCGGGGGCGAGGGCAGGCATGGCAGGCAGATTGGGCGGGGCGGAAGCCGAACGGAAGTATGCGGGCAGGGCAGTAAATATGGCACTACCATACGGCCGTTGGTATCTTGCGGCCGTTGAATCAGCCGTAGCGTTAGCCTTCTGCCCATGAAAAAGCCCCTCGAACCCTGGAAAACGCTGCACTCCGAGCTGGTATTCAACCACCCCTGGTACAAGCTGCGCCGCGACGAAGTGCAGCTGCCCGGCGGCCAGGTCCTCGACGACTACTTCGTGAGCGTCCGGCCCCACGTGGTGCTGGTGTTCCCGCTCACCGCCGACGGGCAGGTGGTGTTCGTGCGCCAATACAAACACGCCGCCGGCCGCATCCTGCTGGAGCTGCCCGGCGGCGTGGTAGATGAAGGCGAAGCAGCACCGCTGGATGCTGCACGCCGCGAACTGCTGGAAGAAACCGGCTACGCCGCCGACACGGTAGAGCCGCTGCTCGACGTGTTCGACAACCCTACCAAAGACACTAACAGCATTTCCTTTTTCCTCGCCCGGCCCGTGCAGCTGGTAGCCGCCCAGCACCTCGACGAAACCGAAAATATCGAAGTCGTGCTGGTGCCGCTGGCGGAGGTGGAAGGCAAGGTCCTGCGCGGCGAAATCTGTGTTTCCGGCTCTGTGGCGCTGTGTCTGCTGGCCTTGCGCAAGTTGGGGGCGTAGCCACGTATCCCAGCGCAATACTTTAGCCTAGCAGCTACAACCCTACCCGCGCTTTTTCTCTTTCTTGGCGGGCTTGCCGGCAGCGTACGCAATGCGGTAAATCACGCCGTTGTCGTCGTCGGATACCAGCAGCGCGCCATCCGCAGCCTGCACGATGGCGCAGGGCCGGCCGAACTGCGACTTGTCGTTTTCCACCAGCCAGCCCGTGGCGAAATCCTCGAACTGCTGGGGCTGGCCCTGCTCGTTGAAGCGCACCCGCACGATTTTGTAGCCCGAGGGCTGGGCGCGGTTCCAGGAGCCGTGCATGGTCACGAAGGCGCTGTTCCGGTAGTCGGCGGGCAGCTGCTGGCTGCGGTTGAACACCAGCCCCAGCGGCGCCGAGTGGGCCTTGTAGAGCAGCAGCGGGCGCACGGCTTTGGCATCAAACTGCTCATACGACTCGCCGCTTTTGGGCTTGTTGGCCGGGTAGGGCTTGCCGTCGGCGATAATGGACGGCCAGCCGTAGTTGGCGCCCTGCTTGAGCTGGTTGAACTCTTCCTGCTGGGTTTCGTCGCCGAGCCAGTCGATGCCGTGGTCCATGCCGAACAAGGCTTTCGTAGTCGGATGCCAGTCAAAACCGATGGTGTTGCGCAGGCCGGTGGCGAAGATGCGGCGGCCCGAGCCGTCGGTGTTCACCTGCAGCAGGGTGGCGCTTTCGGGGTTGTCTTCGTCGCAGGCGTTGCAGGTGCTGCCCACCGAGAGGTAGAGCTGGCCGTCGGGCCCGAACTGCAGGGTGCGGTTGGCGTGCTGGCCGGCGTCGGGCAGGTCGGAGTAGAGCGTTTTCAGCTCGCCCAGCGTGCCGTCGGGCTTCACGTCGGCCACATACAGCTCGCGCACGGCGGCCATGTAGAGCTTGCCGTCCCGGAGGGCGAGGCCGTGCAGGTGCGGCTTCTGGGCCACCTGCTGCGTGAGCTCCACTTTGCCGTCTTTGTTGGCATCGCGCAGCAAGGTCACGGTGCCTTTCACGCGGTTGCTCACGTACAGGTCGCCGTTGGGGGCCTGGGCCAGCATGCGCGGCGCGTCGAGGCCCTCGGCGTATTTGCTGACCGTGAAGCCGGCCGGCACTTTCAGCGAGGCCACCCGCTCGGGCGTGGCGGGCAGCTTCTTGGGCAGGTAGATGTTGCCCGTCATCTGAAACGGCGTGGCCTCGGGCGGCACGTTCTGGGCCGTGGCGGAGCTGAGGCCGGCAAATAGGGCCGTAGCGAGCAGGAGTGGGGCTTTGGTCATGGAAAGTCGAAAGGAAGGATAGTCCCTATTCAACTCCCATTCGCGGGCCGGGGTTACAGCCCGGCTTTCATCCCAGCCGCCAGCGCCGCCCCAGCCGCACGGTAGACAGCAGCGCCATCAGCAGCAACAGCATCGTGGAATTGCGCCAGTCGGGAGCTAGTAACTCGGCCAGTGGAAAAGAAAAGGGCGCGTATGATTCAGGTATATGCCTGCTGTAATAGCCAGTGCCACAGAAGAATTGACCTGGGTCTGGGATAGGCTTGTTTTTGAAGGCATATAGTGTAGTGGAACGTGGCTGGAAATCGAGCCACCATGTAGTAATGTTATTCACATTCAACAGGTCAATGGCCGAAACCAAGCTCGCATAAGTTGCACCGGAATCAAATGAGATTTTAAGCCCTGATTGGTAGGTTGAGTCAGCGTGCAACCGTTCTGCATAGATTTGGCTTTGCTGATAACCGAAATAATCAACCAGCGGGTTGCCGGAAAAACCAGTTGACTGCCACTGGCGAAACTGTGCCAACTGCAGTTCTGAGGAATAAACAGGAGGAACGAACTGCCAATATTCGGACGTGTGAAGTGGGCGCATCGTCACCTGCAGAATTCCCTGCGGCTTTTCCATGCCCCGCATCTGCGGCAGCGCCACGCAGCCCAGCCACAGCAGCCATGCCAGGGCCAGCAGGCCCGGCGGGAACAGTAGCGGCCGGCGGTGGCGGCGGGGTAGGTGGAGGTTAACGGGTAGCATATGCGGCAGAATCTTGGTCAGGTCACTGCTTTACGCGCATGCCTAGCGTAACACCTGCCCGTAGCCAGAGGAAATCTGTTCTGCTGGTAGCATAGTTAGCGTTACGGGTTGTTTCCCACCGATAGGCCGGGCCGGCAAAGGCCTCCAGCGTCAGCCGCGAAAAAAGCTGCTGATAGCCGAACAGCACCCCTGCTTCTTTTTCAGTGAGTTTGCCGCGCGTCGCACCGGGTGGAGGGTCATCCCCCAACCCTAGCTTTAACCGGCCCGCCCCTACGAAAGGGCCAGCAAAGAAACCCGTTTGGGGCTTTTCCGCAGCGAAGTAGTATCGATAATCAACGTACAGTTTAGGGCCGCTATCCGGCTCCTGGTCCTGCGCCCGAAAGTGGCGGTAGCTGCCCACTACCTGCAAGGCAGAGCGCGGCGTCAGCCCCACTTCCAGCCCCAGCCCGGCCGACAACGGAATCAGTTCTTCCACGGAAAGCAACGGGTTGATGCTGGCTTTCACGGTGATAGTCTGGGCTGAAACCGGATGGGCAAGAGCAACCAATAGCCCGGCCGCCAGAGTGACGCTAGCAAAATGCCGAGTCCGCAATCCCGGCGGGAACAGCAACGGCCGGTGGCGGCGGCGGGGCAGGTAGAGCTTAACGGGTAGCATAGCAGGTGATAGACAGGTGCTTAGTCGGCGTTGAATATAGGTAGTTAGCTAGAATAGCCGCGCGGTTGACACAATCGGTAGTGCAACCGACGACAAACCCTGTTGTGCGGCCGACGGCTTTGGAACGAGAACGTACAGGGGCATAGTGTGGTTGTGTGCCGCCGCCGTTCTTATCAAGGAACGCGCCCCAACAGCCAATTCAGTTTCAGCCCAACCCTAAGGCCGCTTTTCAGGTTAGCAACACCGATACTTTTCCTTGCCCGATGCCTTACCGCTACGCCGCGCCGCTGTTGCTGCTACCCGTTTCCGTACTTGCCCAAACCGCCGCGCCCGATACCACCCGGGCCGTGGCCCTGCCCGAAGCCACCGTCACGGGCTACGGCCAGCAGCTGCCGCTGCGCCGCACCGCCGCCGCCGTGGGCGTGCTCAGCGCCGCCGACTTCGACAGGTTCGGGCAGCAGGCCCTTACGCAGGCCGTGAACACGCTGCCCGGCGTGCGGCTGGAGGAGCGCGCCACCGCCAGCTACCGCCTCAGCGTGCGGGGCAGCACGCTCCGCTCGCCGTTTGGGGTGCGCAACGTGAAGCTCTACTACGAAGGCCTGCCATTCACCGACGCCAGCGGCAGCACCCCGCTCAACCTCCTCGACCCCGCCCAGATTGGCAGCCTCGAAGTGCTGAAAGGCCCCGCCGCCAGCGTGTACGGGGCCGGCACCGGCGGCGCCATTTTGCTGCGTAACCGCCGCCCCGAGGCCGGCCAGGCCCGCGCCCAGGTGGGCTTCACGGCCGGCAGCTTCGGGCTGCGGCGCTACACCGCCACCGCCGAAAGCGGCACGGCCACCGGCTACGTGCGCGCCCAGTACGCCCGCCAGACCCTCGACGGCTACCGCCAGCAAAGCGCCCTGCGCCGCGACGTGCTGGCCCTCGACGGCGAGTTTCAGCCCTCGGCCCGCCAGACCGTGGCGCTGCACGGCCTCTACTCCGACATCAACTACCAGTTGCCCGGCGGCCTCACCCGCGCCCAGTTTCAGGCCGACCCCCGGCAGGCCCGCCCCAGTACGGCCACCGCGCCCGGCACCGTGGCCCAGCGCGCTTACTACGCCTCGCGCACCCTGCTGCTGGGCGGCACCCACGAGTTCCGGTTTACGCCGCGCCTGAGCTCGGTGGCCACGCTCTACGGCACCGGCAGCGCCATCCGGACGCCGTTTCTGGTGGATTTTGAGCGCAACACGCGCCTAGAAACCGGGGCCCGGGTGGCACTGCGCTACCAGAGCCGCCTGGCCGGCCGGGTGCTGCGCCTGCAGGGTGGAGCCGAAACCCAGGTCGGCTTCCTGAGCGGCCGTAGCTACCAGAACCGCGCCGGCGAAACCGGCCCGCTGCGCTACGACGACGAAATCAAGTCCGGCACCGGCTTCCTGTTTGCGCAGGCCGACTACGAGCTGCCGGCTGGCTTCCTGCTGACCGCCGGCGCCAGCTACAGCCGCCTGCGCTACGACGTGCGCCGCCTGCTTGATGCCACGCGCCCCGGCACGCCCACCAGCTACGCCGTGCAGCGCGACTTCCGGCCGGTGGTGTCGCCAAGGGTGGCGCTGCTCAAGGAGCTGAAGCCGCAGATTTCCGTGTACGGTAGCGTAAGCCGTGGTTTCTCGCCGCCCACCACCGAGGAAATCCGCCCCTCCGATGGCAGCCTCAATACCGATTTGCAGGCCGAGCGTGGCACCAGCTACGAGGTAGGCACCCGCGGCACGCTGCTGGGCCAGCGCCTCAAGTTCGACGTGGCCGCCTACGACTTCCGCCTGCGTCAGACCATCACCACTTTCACCACCGACCAGGGCACCAGCCTGTTCCGCAACGCCGGCACTACCCGTCAGCGCGGCCTGGAGGTAGCCCTGAGCGGCTGGCTGTGGGAGCAGAAAGCTTCAAGCCGTAAGCTGCAAGCTTCAAGCACCCCAGGCGCCGAGGTGCAAACCGGTCTGCGCGCCTTTGCCACCTACGCCTACAACCACTACCGCTTCGGCAGCTATGAGAGCGGCGGCCAGGATTTCAGCGGCAACCGCCTCACCGGCACCGCCCCGCACACGCTCACCGCCGGCCTCGATTTCACGCAGCAGCTCGGTTTCTACCTCAGCCCCACCGCCAGCCACCAGGCCCGCATCTTCCTCAATGATGCCAACACCGAAGCCGCGCCCGGCTACTGGGTATTCGGGACGCGGGGCGGCTGGCGACGCACGCTCGGCCGCCTGGAGCTGGACGTATTCGGCGGCCTCGACAACGCCACTAACCGCCGCTACAGCCTCGGCAACGACCTCAACGCCTTCGGCGGCCGCTACTTCCAAGCCGCGCCCACCCGCAACGGCTACGGCGGCGTGCTGGTCGGCTGGAAGCTATAAGTGCTAAGGGCCTCACCCCAACCCCTCTCCCAAAGAGAGGGGCTCTAGTACTAAAAAGGCCCGCCGAAGTATTCGACGGGCCTTTTTAGTGCTTACTGAACCTAGTTTTTAGCTGCTAGAAATCTAGTTCCCCCTCTCTTTGGGAGAGGGGGCTAGGGGGTGAGGTCCTTACACCTTCACCCGCTTACCGGTGCGGGCGGCTTCGTAGATGGCCATGACTAGGCGGATGTCTTTCAGGCCTTCTTCACCGGGCGTTTTGGGCGTTTTGTTTTGCAATACGCATTCGGCCATGTGGTCGAGCTCGGCGGCGAACTGGTTGCCTTCCTTGAGCTTGGGCTGGTGCTGGCCGTCTTTATCGCCGATGGTCATGCGGTGCTCGTAGTAGTCGGTGGCGGGGTCGAGGTCCAGCCAGGCTTTGTCGCCGAAGGCCCGGAACCGCTTCACCTCCTGAATGCTGTAGGAGCTGGTGCACGAGGCCAACACGCCGCTGGGGAAGCGCAGCGTGAAATGGATGGTGTCTTCCACTTCCTTGAAGCGCGGGTCCGACTTGTCGCTGAACTCCTGGGCCGTGACTTCCACGGGCTCCTCACCGGTGAGGTAGCGGGTGGCGTTCAGGGAGTAGATGCCGATGTCCATGAGCGAACCGCCGCCGGCCAGCTTTTTCTGCACGCGCCAGGCTTCGGCGGGTTCCTCGGTGGGCTTCACGCTGCGGCCGTGGTCGGCCGTAATCTGGCGCAGCTTGCCCAGTTCGCCCTTTTTGATGCGGGCAATGGCGTCGAGGTTGAACGGCTCAAACTGGGCGCGGTAGGCAATCATCAGCTTCTTGCCGGCCTTTTCGCAGGCCTCAATCATCTTCTGGCAATCGGCCACGGAATTGGCCATGGGCTTCTCGCACAGCACGTGCTTGCCGGCCTTGGCCGCCCGCACGGTGTACTCGGCGTGCAGGCCGGGCGGCAACACGATGTACACCACGTCCACGGCTGGGTTGTCCTTGATGGAATCGAAGTTGTCGTAGCTGTAGACGTTCTTTTCCTCGACGCCGTACTCGCGGGCCAGCTTGCGGGCCTTGTCGGGCGAGCCGCTCACGAGGGCCGTGATGCGGGCGTGCTTGCACTCCTTGAATGCCGGCATCATCTGCTCCTGAGCAAACTTGCCGAGGCCTACAATGGCGAAACCGAGTTTTTTTTGATCATCGTATTGCATAGTGGAAGGGGGAGTGGCCAATGCCGCCGTGGGGCCGGCTACGGCGGTGGCCGCGGCGGTCAGGCTAAGCTGGCGCAGAAACTGCCGGCGCGAATCGGCGGAGTTGGAAGAAGACATAAAAGGAGATGTTGGGATGGACTTACCCCTTTCCCCAACGGCCCGCGGCGGCCAGGCGTTGCGTTCAGCTGGCCTTTCTCCAACTTGGTGGCCGCGCCGGCTACTCGTTGGCCGGGAGCAGCAGCACCGGCACGGCGCTGTGCAGCACCACCTGCGCCGACACGCTGCGGTTGAAAATCTGCCCCAGGAAGCTGCGCCGCCGGGCCACTACTACCAGCAGGTCGGCGCGGGTTTCGGCGGCCGCCTGCAGAATGCCGCCCGCGGGCTGCAGGTGCCGCACGCCGTGTGTATCAATGTGCGGCAGGTCGGTGCCGAGGCCGCTGTGCAGCACGCTGGCCAGGGCCATACGGCAGTCGTCGCTGTCTTCGGGCTCGGCTACGTGGGTTACTGTGAGGGCTGGGTGCACCCGCTGCAGCAGCTTTTGGGTGGAAGCAATGATGGCGGGCGCTAGCCGGAAGGGCTGGCCGTCGGCGGCCAGGGTGAGGCGGGCGGGCGGCACGGCAGCCGTGGCCTGGCCGGGCACCACCAACAGCGGCACCTGGGTGGCGCGCAGCAGCGTGAGCGAGGTGCTGGCCACCAACTCGTCGGGGGTGGCGTCGGTGTTGGGCTTGCCCAAGATAACCAGCACGGCGCGGTGGCGGCTCACGGCTTCTTCCACGCCGTTGGCCACACTTTCCACGGCGGTTTCCACCACAATAGGCACCTGCACAGTAGCCGCCCGCTCGGCTAGAGCGGCCGCTACCTCGCCCTCACTCATGTGCCTGATTTTGCCGGTAAAAGCGTCGGGGTCAAGCAGCGACTCGCGGCGGATGTGCAGCAGCACCAGCGAAGCGCCCAGCGGGGCAGCCAGGGCGGCGGCGTAGGCCAGGGCGTGGTCGGCATCGGGTGTGAAATCAGTGAGGACAAGCAGGGCGGACATAGGCGGGATGAGAGGAGTGGATGGGAGAATATATGGTGCTTATGCGTAGCGGCCCGCCAGAAGGTTGCACCTAGCGCCAGGGCGGGCCATGCCCGCTGGTCTGCCACTGACCGAGGTAGCTCCGCAGTATACGAAAAAGGCCTTCCACAAACTGTGGAAGGCCTTTCTGCAACGCCGGGAAGATGGAGTCCTAGCGGTTATTGTCGTCGATGGGGTTGTTGAAGCCCGGGTTCATCAGCTCGTCGGTCATGCTGGAGTTGTCGGGGTCGGGGCCGGTGGTGGGGCTATCGGTCGGCTCGCCGGCGGTGGCGTCGTCGAGCATAGCCGAGGTATCGAGGGTGCCTTCTTCGTCGCGCTTGTAGCCGTAGAGCTCTTCGCGGTGCTTGCGCTGCTCATCGGAGAGGTTGGCACCGGATTTCGGGTCGAGGGCGTCGGCGGGGTTTTGGTTTTCGGGAGTGGCCATGGGGCTGGATGCGGAATGAGTGGAATGGACCGGAAGCCTACTTGCCGGGTACACCTTCGCCGCCGTCGTGGCGCAGGGCGCTGAACTCGTCGGGGTTGTCGTTGCTGCCGTCGTTGGATACCGTGCGGCCGTCGTTGCCTTCCTGCTCGGCCGGGGCGGTAGTTTTATTGGCTGGTTCAGCCGTGGCCCAGTTGCGGGTGCCGCCGCCGTAGCGTGGGTCGTCTTTGGCCCAGCCTTCGCGCTGGTCTTCGTATTCAGCTTCTTTCACGTCGCGCACACCCTCAGGGTCGAGGTTCTGCGGCACGCTACCGCGCTGCTCAGGCTCCACGTAGGAGGGGGCCGCTACGCCGCCCGGATTGGTGCCGGCCGGGCGCGAGGCCAGCTGCTCAGGCGTAGGGGCAGGGGCTTCGGCGTGGCCGAACTCGCCGTACTGAGGCGTGCTGCTGGCCGTGTTGCCCGTGGTGTTGGGGGTGGTGTTTTCGTCCTGGTCGGAAGGATGGGTTTGCATAGGAGTAGCGGAACTAAGATGAAGGGAGAGGCAGCCAGAAGGCTTGCGGTGTTGCATACGCAGGCAGGCCCGGTTGTGGTTAGGGTGGAAACTAAAAAATCCTGGAAAGCCTGCTTCGCGTAGTGTCTTAGCCAATGGCAGCAACTGCAAACGGCCGCTTTTTCATTATCTGCTTCTCTCGTTTTCTCGCTCACATGTCCATCCACATCGAACACCACGCGCAAGACCAGGAATTCATTGCCACCACCGACGGCCACACCGGCGAACTGGCCTACAGCACGCCCGAGAAAGGCATCATCGACTTCACCCACACGTTTGTTGACAAGGAGCTACGCGGCAAAGGTGTAGGCGAGGCGCTGGCCCGCGCCGGTCTGGCCCACGCCCGCCAGCACCAGCTACGGGTGCGCACCAGCTGTAAGTTTATGGCCGCCTTTGTGCGCCAGCACACCGAGTTTCAGGATTTGCTAGAGGCTAGAGCATAGCTGAATGCACTGCTTGCCGACCACAAAAAAAGCCCCGGTTTCCGTCAGGAAACCGGGGCTTTTTGGGCTTAAACCGGTGGCAGCTTAGTGCTTCACGGCTATGCGGCTGGTGTAGCGCACGCCGTCTACTACTACCCGCACGGAGTAGAGGCCGGCGGGCAGGTTCTGCACGTCAATCAGGGTAGCATCGGCTCCGCTGATGGTACGCTCCTGGAGCAGCACCTGCTGGCCCAGCGCGTTGTAGAGGCGAATGTCGGCGGCGTGGCGGCCGCGCAAGCCGGCTACCTGCACCTGCACGGCCGTGGCGGCCGGGTTGGGGTACACGGCCAGGCCAGTGTTCAGCGGCGCGTTTTTCACCGTCGAGTTGACGATGCAGGCGGTGCTGGTGTGGCTGCCTACGTTGGTGTACACGTCGGTGCCGAGGGCCTGCCAGGTGCTGGCGCCCACGCTCCAGCGGGTTTCGCCGCGGGCCACGGTGGGCTTGCGCACCAGCGTGTTGTCGGTGGTGGAGCCGCCGCCCGGAATGGTCCAGGTGGTGCCGGGGTCGGTGCCAATCACGCCGATAACGTCCAGCGTATCGGTGCCGTCGAACAAAGCCAGGGCGTCGTCGCCGTTGAAGAAGCACACGGCCGACTGCAGGTCCGTCTGGCCCAGCACCACCGTGGAAACCACGCCGGTGTTAGCCACCACGTACACGTCGCCGGGGGCAATGGTGCCGCTCAGGGCCTGGGTGGCCGTGGGCGTGCTCGAGCCGTTGGCAAACAGCTCCAGGCGGATGCCGGTCAGGCTGATGGGCGCGCTGGTGGGGTTGTAGATTTCCACTGCCTTGCTGTTGCTGGCGGCGCCTTCCACGTACTCCGAGAAGTAGAGGTCGGTGCAGGGCGAGCCGGCCGGCGCCTGGTCGTCATTGAGGATGGTGAGCGTGTGGGTAGTGGGCGCAACAACGAGTACAGCGGCGTTGCTGGGCGTACCTAGGCGCAGGCGCACCGTTTCGTTGGGCTCGGGTGCCACGTCGCCGTTCACGGTCAGGGTCACGGCCTGGGTGCTCTGGCCGGCGGCGAAGGTGAGGGTGCTGGTGGTGAGGGTGAAGTCAGCGGCATCGGCCGTGGTGCCGGCCGATTCTACCGTGACGGGCACCGTGATGCCGCCGGCCGGAATGCTGGCCGCCGTTACGTTCACCGAGTAGGTAGTGGTGCCGCTGTTGCCCTCCGTGAGGCTGGCCGTAGCCGCCGCAAAGCGTACCGAAGGCGGCGTGCCGTCGTCGTTGGTGATGGTAAGCTCCTGCGAAGCCGGGCCGCCGATGGCCGCGCCACTGGCGGCGTCGCGCAGCGCCAGTACCACGGTTTCGTCGGCTTCAGCCTGGGTGTCACCGTTCACGGTTACCGTCACGGTCTGGCTGGTCTGGCCGGCTGCGAAGGTCAGCGTCTGGGGCGAGGTGAAGGTGAAGTCCTGGCCGCTGGTGGCGGTGGAGGTGGCCGCGTCAAACGCTACCTGCACCGTGAGGGCCGAGGTAGGCGCAGGCGTCACGTTCACGGTAGCCGTGAACGTAGTAGTGCCGCTATTGCCTTCCACGATGCTGCCGGTGGCGGAGGCAAACGAGAATGTAGGCACCACCTGGAAGCCCCAGGCGCGGGCCACGAGGTCGGGGAAAGAAATGTAGGGGTTGAAGTTGCCCTGGCTTTTGGCGGTGCGGCGGTTTCGCTCCCGCTCGCGGGCGTCTACTGGGTCGGCAAGGTGCCACTGGTAGAGCGTGTTCAGGTCGGCCAGCGCCGTGATGACGTCTTTGCCAGAGTCGAAATTCTGGCCCTGGTGCATGGTGTAGAAATAGAAGGCTGCCCGGGCCAGGTTGCCCTTGTGGTCTTCGCGGGGCTCAAACTGCGAGTTGGTGTCCTCGCTGTATTCCTCGATGTTGCTGGTGGGGATGGAAGTTTGGCTGGTGGCGCCGCGCATCCACTTGGTGGTCTGGTTGTCTGGAATCTCGGCAAACGGGTCGGAACCGCGGTCCGAGTTCCACTGAATGAACGTTGGGAACAGGTGGTGGATATCGGAGCGCATGCGCACTACCTCGTTGAACCACGACTGCGGAATGCTGTGCTCACAATTGATGCCACTCACCACGCCCGGGTTGGTGCTGGCCGAGTCGATGCGCACCGTTTCCTGGTAGCCCGAGTACACGCACGTTACGCGGCCCTGGAAGTTGTCAACGTAGTTGTACATCTTGCCGCGGGCGGTATTATAGCTGAGCTCCGTGCGCTTGCCGTCGTACCAGTTCTGGCGCAGCCAGTCTTTCAGGGCCTGGCCCTGCAGGGAGGTAGGGGGGGCAGGCGGTAAAGTTTGCGCTGAAGCCACGACACTGCCCAAAGTCAGCGCCGCGCCCAGCAAACGGGCGAAAAAGTGTTTCATGCTGGCAAAAAGAGGTAAGGAAATCGTTGGCTAAGGTCGGGAATTTATAGCAATGGCTGCCTGGTTAAATTGTTACCTGCCTAGTAGTTGCCGCCTGTCAATGCTGTAGCCACATAAAAAAAGACCTGCTCCATCAGAAGCAGGTCTTTCCTTTAAGCAGGCAAACCACCGAGGGTGGCAATACCAGCTTTATTTGGTAGGCATCAGTACCGTGTCGATTACGTGCGTAATGCCGTTGCTCGATACCACGTTCGGGATGGTAACGTTGGCCATGCCGCCTTTGGCGTCATGAATCATTACGGTGTTGCCGCTACGGTGTACGGTCAGGTTTTCGCCTTCCACGGTGGTCAGGGTCTGGCCGTCCTTCAGGTCGGCAGCCATCAGGCGGCCGGGCACTACGTGGTAGGTGAGGATGGTGGTGAGCTTGGTTTTGTTTTCGGGCATCACCAGCGTGTTTACGGTGCCGGCGGGCAGCTTATCGAAAGCGGCGTTGGTGGGAGCGAAGACCGTGAACGGGCCCGTGCCTTTCAGCGTCTCCACGAGGCCGCCGGCCTTCACGGCAGCTACCAGCGTGGTGTGGTCGGCCGAGCCTACGGCGTTGTCGACGATGTCCTTATCGGGCGTCATCATGGCGCCGCCTACCATCACCCCACCCGACGTGGAAGCGCCCATGCTGCCGGAGCTCATGGAAGCGTCGCCGCTCATCTTCATTTCCTTCATGTCCTTGCCTTTGCGGGGCTTGGTGGTGGCTTTCATCTTCGAGCCATCGGCGGCTTCGCCTTTCACCTTCATCTTGCCATCGTCACCTACCTTGGTTTTGGTGGTCATTTCGGCGTCTTTGGTTTTGGTCTTCTCGTCGTCCGACTTGGTTTTGGTGGTCTGGGCGGCGGCAGTGGAAGAGAGGCCAACGTTTACGGCCAGGGCCAGCGTGGCGACGGAGAGGAATTTCTTGAACATGGTGTGAGAATATAGTGAGTGAGGAGAATTCAATTTTGGGCCTTATACGGGCTCTAGCCCAGAATAGATATTGCCAAGGCTATAAAGGCTTCTGGCTGCTTGAAATCGGGATTTAGGAAGCCGGAAGCAGAACACTAGGCTCGTTGTGGGCCGGCGAGTTTACGAGGGTGCTCACCACGTACTCCTGCATCTGGTCGGCGGCGTAGGGCAGCAGTAAGTCTTGGTGGGCGGCCGGGCCCAGGCCGTCGTCCAGCCAGGCCAGTTCCGCCTCACGCCCCGGCAGAATCACGGGCATGCGGTTGTGGATGCGGGCCATCAGGGCGTTAGGCTCAGTGGTGACGATGGTGAAGGTGGGCAGCACCTCGCCGCTGGCGCGGTCTAGCCACTCGTCCCAGAGGCCGGCAAAGGCGTAGGGCTGCTTGTTCTGCAGCAGGATGCGGTGGGGCGTTTTGGGGCCTTTGCTGCCGCCAGTCTGCTGCCACTCGTAAAAGCTGTCGGCCAGCACCAGGCAGCGCCGCCGCTGTAGCAGCTGCCGGAAGGAAGGCTTCTCGGCCAGGGTTTCGGCGCGGGCGTTGATGGGCTGTGGGCCGGTGGTGCGGTCTTTCACCCAGGCCGGCACCAGCCCCCACTGAAAGAGTTGCACCCGCCCCGGCTCGGTGTTCGTGACAACGGGCAGGCGCTGCGAGGGCGCAGCATTGTAGTTGGGCGCGAGGTCGGCTGGCACGGCCACCTCGAAGCGCTCCGCAATGGCCGGAGCCGGGGTAATGAAGGTATAGCGGCCGCACATAATCAGGAGAGGAAAAGTCAGGAAACGGTTTCCTCTGCAAACGGCCCACCCGCCGCGGAGTTGGCCCGGCGGCGGCTTCCAACATAAAAAAGAACGTCATGCTGAGCTTGCCGAAGCATCTCTACCGCACTAGTATGTTATTACTGTGGCGGTAGAGATGCTTCGGCAAGCTCAGCATGACGTCCTACAACGCTCAACGGCGTTTTGCTATCAGCGGGCTAGTTCACCACCATTGTCATGATGGAGTGGGCGGGGCTGTTGGCGCTGGCGCCCTGGCCCTGCATCCAGAGCTGGAAATCCTGGGCTTTGTCGCTGTTGTTCATCACCACCACGGCCACTTTGCCGTCGGGATTGAGGAAGGCGGTGGTGCTCAGATGGTCGCGGTTGGAGGCGCTGATGATGCGCCGCGCGCCGGGCTTGATGAACTTGGAGAAGTGGCCGATGTAGTAGTAGGCGTTGGTGTAAATCAGCTTGCCAGTGCGCGTATCGCCGATGATGGGCGAGAAGCAGAAGTTCTGCACGTGGTTGGGGCCACCGGTCTGGTCGAGCAATACGTTCCAGTCGGTCCAGCCCACGGTGCCGCTGTTGAAGTCGTTGATCATGGAGTGGCCGTACCGCTCGCCCAAGGCCCAGTCGTTCACCTTATCGAAGTTGAATTTCTCCACGCAGCCTTCCGTGAAAATCAGGTTGGTGTTGGGGTAGGCCTCGTGCACGCGGCGCAGGTTGTCGAAGAGCATGCTGCTGCCGGTCCAGGTTTCGTACCAGTGGTAGCCGATGCCCCACACATACTGCGCGGCCTTGGGGTCGTCGAGGATGGTGCTGGCACGCTGGTAGATCTGGTCGCGGTTGTGGTCCCAGGCAATGAGCTTCCGGTCGCCAAGGCCGCCTTTCTTCAGCGTCGGGCCGAGGTAGTCCCGGATGAAGTCGCGCTCCTCCTCGGCCGAGAAGATGCACGACTCCCACTTCTGCTTGGCCATCGGCTCGTTCTGCACGCTCAGCCCCCAAATCGGAATGCCCTGGCGCTCATACTCCTTGATGAACTTCACGTAGTAGTCGGCCCAGGTCTGGCGGTACTGGGGCAGCAGCTTGCCGCCGCGCAGCATGTCGTTGCTGTCCTTCATCCAGGCGGGCGGGCTCCAGGGGCTCACGTACATCGTGAGCTTGCCGCCGGCCGCCGCCTGGGCCTGCTTGATGAACGGAATCCGGAACTGCTCGTCGTGCTTCACGCTGAAGGTTTTCAGCTGTTCGTCCTTGTCGGCCACGTAGGTGTAGGGGCCGCTGGAGAAGTCGGAACTGTGGATGCTGGTGCGGGCCAGGGTGTAGCCGATGCCGGCCGTGGGGCTGTAGTAAGCCTGCATGAGCTCCTGCTGGGCGGCTTTGGGCAGCTTGGCGTAGGTTTCGGCGGCGGCATCCGTCAGGGCCCCGCCAATGCCCAGCATGGTCTGGAACGTCTTGCCGGGGTCCACGAAGATGCAGACCTGCGTTTCCAGCGGCTGGCCCACCGGCTGCAGCGTGAGGGTGTTGCCGGCCGAGAGCCGCAGCTCGGTGTTGGCGGCCGTGGTAAACACCTGGGCCTTTTTGCCAACGGCCGAATACGGCTGAGAATTACCTGATTTTTTGGCAGCTTTCTGAGCCACGGCGCTGCCGGCGCACAGCGCAGCCAGTAGCAAGGAAGGAAGGAGGGTTTTGCGCATAAGGAAAGTGGCGGCGGGTGGCCCGCCAGTGCCGCTGGCGTGGGGGCAGCGGCAGAAATGAAAATGCTAGAGAGTGGCGCCGTGGGCTACCACACGTAGGTTCCCACAGCGCCGGCCGGCAGCGTGGTGCTGGCTGCCTTGCCGCGGTACTGGATGTCGAAAGCCTGGGTGGTGCCGCTGGTGTTCTGCACAATCAGCACTTTCTGGCCATTCGGCGCCTTGAAAGCCACGTTGGTGAGGCTGCCGGGGGTAGTAGAACCAATGCGCACCGAGCCGGGCCGCACAAACTTGGCCGCGTGGGCCACCGTGTAGTAGGCCGTGTTGCGCGAAACCGTGTTGCCGTTGATGGTGAGGGCACCCAGGCAGGTGCTGCAGCCGCCGTTGGTGTGCGGACCGTAGTTCTGGTCGGCGGCCAGGTTCCATTCCAGCACGTTGCGGCTCCAGTTGCGCGTGCCCCCGATAATCAGGTTGTTGATGTGCCAGGTGAAGTCGGCGGCGAAGTTGCCGGGGCCGCCCACCCACTGCTCCGTAAAGTACACGCTCTTGGCCGGAAAGGCGTTGTGCACCTGGCTCATGGCGTTGATGTTGCCGGCGTACAGATGGAACGCCGAGCCATCGACGTAGCGGCTCACCTGCGGATCGGCCAGGATGGCGAGCGGGTAGTCGGTACGGTCGGTGTTGTGGTCATAGAGGATGATTTTGGTTGTCAGCCCAGCCGCCTGCAGCGCCGGCCCCAGGTTGTTTTTGATGAAGTTGCCCTGCTCCGCAGCCGTCATCAGCATGCTGGGGTTGTTGTAGGGGTTCAGGGGCTCGTTCTGGATGGTAATGGCATCGAGGCGCACGCCCTCGGCCTGCATCTGCTGCAGGTATTTCACGAAGTAGCGGGCGTACACGTCGTAGAACTCGGGCTTGAGCGAGCCGCCCACGAAGCTGCCGTTGGTTTTCATCCAGGTGGGCGCCGTCCAGGGCGAGCCCAGGATTTTCAGGTCGGGGTTGATCTGCAGAATCTCGCGCAGCACCGGCAGCAGGTCGGCGCGCTCGGGCTCCAGGCTGAAGCGGGCCAGCGTGGGGTCGGTCTGGCCGCCGGGCAGGTCGTTGTAGGTGAATTCGCGGCTGCTCAGGTCGGAAGCCCCGATGCTGATGCGCAGGTAGCTGACGCCAATGCTGCCGGCATCGGTGCCGAACAGCTCCCGCAGCAGCGTGGTGCGGTTCGCGGCGGGCAGCTGGTTGAGCAGCTGGGCACTGCCGCCCGTGAGCGTGTACCCAAAGCCGTCGATGCCCTGAAACGTCTGGGTGGTGTCTACTACAATAGTCGGATTCTGCCCCACCGGCGCCAGGAAATTCAGCGCCAGCGTGCTTTTCTGAAACAGCGCCGACTGGTCGGTGGTAGTCAGCCATAGCGCCACCTGCGACGGGCCGGCGGTGGGCGGAGTCGGTGGCACAGGCGGATTGGGAGTTGGCGTCTCATCCGGCTTCGACTTGCACTGCGTCAATAGTGTACAGGAAAGCAGTAATAAGCCTAAGCCGGAACGCAGGCGGTGGGCAGAAATACCAGGGAAGCGCATAGGAAAGGGAAACAGAAATTTAAAAGAGGAAGATGCGTGGAAATAGCCCAGGCACCGCCTCAGCGGCAGAACCCGGCGAATGGGTTGATGGCGGGGCGGCAGCGCGCCACCCCGCTACCGTTTACTCAACCACTACCCGTTGGGTGCTCAGTTGCTTTCCAACGCGCAAGGTTACCAGGTAAGTGCCCGCCGCCAGCTTCTGCAGCGGTGCCAGCTCCAGCGTATGTGCACCGGCTGCCTCGGTGGCCGAAAGTAGCGTCAGGGCTTTCTGTCCCAGCGTGTTGTATACCTCTACGCTAACAGCTGCCGCCGTGCCAGGCACAGCGTACGTCAGGCGGCTGTTGGCCGCCAGGGGGTTAGGATAGGCCGTGGCCTGCAGGGCGGCGCTGGCGGTGCGCGTAGCCAACGGCCCCGCCCCCACCTGATAGGCATAGCTCTGGTTGCCGGCAATGGCGGAGAAGTCAGGGTCGGCACCCAGGGCGGTAGTCTGGCCGGCAATCTGCGGCAGCACGTCCGAGTAGAAGTCCCCGTTGTCGGCCACATAGGCCACCATGGCCCGGAAAACATCATTAGCGGCGGCGCCACCCAGAGCTGCCAGGGGGTACTCTATTTCCCAGCCGGTGGTGGTGTTGGCGGCCACGCTACCCGTAGCGCTGGTCTTAAACGATATCTTGGCGCCCACTACACCGCTGTTGGCATCCGTTACGGTGAAGGCAGTGCCCGTTTTGTTGGTCGAGCCCAGATACACATCGGGGTAGCGGCCGGCCGCGTTGGGCGTGGCCGTATAGTCGATTTTGCTATGGTAGGCATTCTGGTCACTGCCGTTCAGGGGCGAGGTCGTGAGGCGGAAGCCGAAATCAACCGGCATGTCCAGCGTAGGCCGAATACGGAACTGTGAGGTGTTGTCGGAGCCCCCGGCTAGGCGGGTGCCGGCAGGCGTGCCCGTGCGGTTAGGAGTATCGAGGTAAAGCAAAAGCGCACTGTAGGCTGTCTGCTCCGGCGAGGCTACCACCATAATGTTGAGCGTGGTGGCCGTTGTGCCCATGTACAGCGTTTTCAGGCCCCGGTCGGCTACCGAGTGCGAGTTGGTGTACGTGCCCACCAATTGGTATTTGCCTACGCCGGTGCCCACCTCGGCGGGCGCCAGCGTACCATCAACCGTGAACTGCGCCTGGGCGCTCAGTGCCGTGGCCGCCAAGGCTACGGTGGCAGAAAGGGTAAATAGGTTTTTCATGGGAATTAAGAAAGGTTGGTGTAAGTAGTTTCAAGTCAGAATTCTACCACACATAGGTGCCCACGGCGCCGGGGGCCAGGGTGGAGGCAAACGTGCGGCCGGCGTGGCGCACGCTGAAGGTTTGGGCGGTGGGGTTGTCGTTCTGCACAATCAGCACCCGGTCGCCGTTGGGCGCCTTGAAGGCCACGTTGGCCAGCTTGCCGGTTACACTAGAGCCAATGCGCACCGAACCGGGCCGCACAAACTTGCTGGCGTGCGCAATGATGTAGTAAGCATCTTCGCGGCTGACGGTGTTGCCGTCCAGCGTGAGGGCGCCGCGGCACTCGGTACAGCCGCCGGGCGTGTGCGGGTTCTGCTGCGGATCGGCGGCCAGGTTCCACTCCAGCACCGTGCGGGCCCAGTTGCGCGTGCCTCCAATGATGAGCGTGCGCACGTGCCAGGGCAGGTTTTCCGAGAAGTTGCTCTTCGAGCCTACCCACTGCTCCGTGAAGTACAGGTTCTTGTCGGGGTGGGCGTCGTGCACCTGGCTCAGGGCCTCAATGGGGCCGGCGTAGAGGTGAAACGCCGAGCCGTCCACGTACTGCTTGGCCTCGGGGTCGTTGAGGATGGTAATCGGGTAGTCGGGCCGGTCGGCGTTGTGGTCGTAGACGATGATTTTGGTGTCCAGCTTTGCCGCTTTGAATGTGGGGCCGAGGTGCTTCTTCACGAACTCGGCCTGCTGCTCGGCCAGCATCAGCAAGCTGGGGTTGTTGCCGGGGTGCAAAGGCTCGTTCTGGATGGTAATGGCGTCAATCCGCACGCCCTCAGCCTTCATCTGCTGCACGTATTTCACGAAGTAGCGGGCGTAGGCGTCGTAAAACTCAGGCTTCAGCGAGCCGCCTTTGGAGTTGCCGTTGGTTTTCATCCAGGTCGGCGGCGACCAGGGCGAGCCGAGCAGCTTGATGGCCGGGTTGATGGCCAGAATCTCCTTCAGGATGGGCAGCAGGTGGGCCCGGTCGGGGGCGAGGCTGAACTTAGCGAGGGTAGGGTCGGTCTGGCCGGCGGGCAGGTCGTCGTAGCTGAAAACCTGGGCATCGAGGTCGGAAGCCCCAATGCTCAGGCGTAAGTAGCTGACGCCAATAGCGTTGCCGGTGGTGCCGAACAGCTCCTGCAGCAACGCGGCGCGTTTGGGTGCATCCATGCGGTGTAGCAGCTCGGCGCTGCCGCCCGTCAGGCAGTACCCGAAGCCGTCAATCGGCTGAAAGGTCTGGCTGTCATCGACTTCAATAACCGCCCCGGCAGCCGGGCTGGCGCTCCAGGTGGGCGCCGGCTGCAGCTGAAACAAAGCCGATTTATCGGGAGTGGTGAGCCAGAATGCGGCCGAACGGCTGGTGCTGGCCGGAGCCGGGGCGGTGCTGGCCTGGGGTGGCCGCTGGCAGCCTGCGCCGAGGCCCAGCAGCAGCAGCAGCGAAAAGCTGGTAGATCGGAAAGTGGAAATCATAGCAAGTCGGAAAAGCAGAAAAGGGCAGGAGTGGCAGCCAGGCCCAGCGGCTTCCGCCGCCAGCCCAGGCCCCGAGGGCCGATTCCGAGGTGTCCCCCCACGAAACCGGCCCTGGTTCCTGTTGGCCGGAAATGCGCCGGACCGCGCAGCTTGTCCCGGGGCGTTGCAGCGCCCCGAGCACAGGAAGCTACCGCTGCCTTCCGCCGAAAATTGAAGCCATACCAGGGTCGTTCAGCAGATTCAACCAGGCTCCTTTTTTCGTCGGCATGACAGCGGCAGCCCTGCTGTTAGTACCCCGGGTTCTGGGTTACGTTGGGGTTGGTGTTGGTTTCCTGCTGCGGAATGGGCAGCAGCAGGTAGTTCACGTCGCGGCGGGTCAGCTTCTCCTGGATGGCGTCGAGGGCATCCTTGGGGTGGTTGACGCCGGACTGGGCGGCTTCGTGGCGGGTGTAGCGCAGCAAGTCAAACCACCGCTCGCCCTCGAAGGCCAGCTCCAGTCGGCGCTGCCGGTCGATTTCGTTGCGCAGCGTGGCCTGGCTGGCGGCTTCCGGCGAGGCAGCCGTGAGTGCCGCCAGCCCGGCGCGGGTCCGTACTTGGTTGAGGGGCGGCAGCGCAGCAGCCGTCTGGCCCTGTTCGTTGGCAGCTTCGGCCTGCATCAGCAGCACATCGGCGTAGCGGATGACGTAGGTGTTGTCGGCGGAGTTGAAGCTGTTGGGGTTGCCGGGCCACTTGTACACGAAGGGGCCGTCGTCGTTGCCGGTGCCAGGGCCGCCGTCTACGTAGCTCACATGGTCGCGGCCGCCCGTCACGTTGCCGATATAGGCCCAGCGCAGGTCGGTGCGGCGCTGCTGCGGGTTGTTGGGGGCGTAGGTGGTGGTGTCGGCGCCGTTGGGGCCGCCACCCAGCAGCTCAGGCGTAGGGATGTTGAACTTCGGAAACGAGAAAGTAGCGGGCGGCGCGGGCAAGGCCACGTCGGGGAAGATGTTGCCCCCGTCGTCAGCTCCCGCAAACTGCACCTCAAACACCGACTCGCGGCGGTTGTTGGCCGGATACAGGGCTTTGGGCGTGCTTTCGAGGCCGTAGAAGCCGCTGGATACCACCTGCGCGGCCGCAGTGCCGGCCGCGGCCCAGTTGCGCTGCGTGAGTTGCACGCGGGCCAGCAGGCCGTTCACCGAGCCGCGCGTGGCGCGGGTGCGGGCCGTGGCATTGCCCGTTGGGGCCAGCTCGGCGGCCTGCGTGAGGTCGTCCACAATCTGCGCGTACACCTGGTCGGCGCTGGCGCGGCTCAGGTTCAGCACGGCCGGGTCGCCGGTTTCGGTGGGCTCCAGGCGCAGCGGCACGCCGCCGTAGAGGCGCACCAGGTTGAAGTAGTGCAGGGCGCGCAGGAAGCGGGCCTCGCCCAGAATCTGGTTGCGGCGGGCTTCCGGCATCGTGATGGTGGGCACGTACTTCAGCACAGCGTTAGCGCGGTTGATGCCGATGTAGGAGGCCGTGTACACGGTGCGCACCTGCTTGGTGGTGGGGCGCCACGTGAAGCGGTCCAGATCGGTCACGTCGCCGTTGGTGCTGCTAGCGTTGTCGGTCGGCATTTCGCCCACGGCAATCAAATCCAGGCCGTAGGTGCCTTCCTGCTGCAGGGCGTCGTAGGCGGCCGAAATGCCGGCCTCGGCGTCGTCGGCGTTCTGAAAAAAGTTGACGGGCGTGACGCTGGGCAGCGGCTCCTTGTCGAGGATGTCGCAGCTGGTCGTAACCAGCAGGGCCGCCAGAATAGGGTACAGTATCTTTTTCATGAGTGGGAGTCGGTTAGAAAGTGGCGTTCAGACCTACCGTGTAGGTGCGGGCCTGCGGATACACGCCCAGGTCGCGGCCGAAGCCAGTGCTGGAGAAGGGGTCGGCGCTTACTTCGGGGTCATAGCCGGAGTAGTCGGTCCAAGTGAGCAGGTTCTGGCCCGTCACGTAGACGCGCACGCCGCTGATGCCGGACTTCTGCAGCACGCTCTGCGGCAGGCCGTAGGCCAGCGTCAGGTTCTTGAGGCGCACATATGAGCCGTCCTCGATGAAGCGGCTGGACACCTGGTTGTTGCCGGCCGGGTCGCCGAACACGGCGCGGGGTACGTCGGTGTTGGTGTTGGTCGGGGTCCAGCGGTTCAGCACGCGGGTGGTCTGGTTGAGGGCCTGGCTCATGCCCTCGGTGGTGCGGCGGTTTTCGTTGTAGATGTCGTTGCCAAACGAGCCCTGGAAGAACACGCTCAGCTCCAGTCCCTTAAACGAGAAGGTGTTCGTGACACCCGCAATGGAGTTGGGGTTGGCATTGCCAATCACCGTGCGGTCCTGGTCGTTGATGCGGCCGTCGCCGTTCAGGTCCGCAAACCGCTGGTCGCCGGCGCGGGCATTAGGGTTCTGGGCGCGGGCCTCGGCGTCGGTCTGGAAGATGCCGTCGGCTTTCAGGCCGTAGAAAGTGCCCAGCGGCGAGCCATTGCGCACAATGTTGTAGTCGTTGATGATCTGGCGGCCGCTCTCCTGGCCCTGCTCGTTGCGCACGGTCCCGATGTTGATGACCTTGCCGCGGTTGAGCGTGAAGTTCAGGTTGGTGCTCCAGGCGAAGCCGTTGTCCTCGGCGCGCACGTTCACCGTGTTCAAGCCCAGCTCCAGGCCCTTATTTTCCACTTCGCCCAGGTTCTGGATGATGTTGAGCGTCTGGGCGCCGGTGCTCAGCGGCAGCGGCACCTCAAACAGCAGGTCGGTGCTGCGCTTGCGGTACAGGTCGGCGTTGAAGGTCAGGCGGTCTTCCAGCAAGCTCAGGTCGAGGCCCAGGTTGGTTTGCTTGGTTACCTCCCAGCTCACGTCGGCGTTACCGATGCGCTCCGGCGCGATACCGCCCGAAATGCTGCCGTTGCCCTGGTAGCCGAAGCCCGAGCCGTAGGTGGAGAAGCGCACGTAGTCACCGATTTCCTGGTTGCCGTTTTCGCCGTAGGAAGCGCGCAGCTTCAGGCTATTAATGGCGTCAATCTGCGGGAAGAAGCTTTCCTTGCTGATGTTCCAGCCCGCGCTGACGGCCGGGAAATAGCCGAAGCGCTTGTTTTTGGCAAAGCGGCTGGAGCCGTCGGCCCGGAAGCTGACGGTGGCCAGGTACCGGTCGTCGTAGTTGTAGATGGCGCGCCCGAACGCGCTCAGCAGCGCCCACTCCGACTCGAAGCTGCTCACCGAGCGGTTGGCGGTGCCGGCAAAGAGGTACGGCACGGCGTTGGACGGGAAGCCCGTGGCGCGGGCGTTGGACGTGAACCGGTTGGACGCCTGCACCGACTGGCCGGCCAGCAGCGTCAGGCGGCTTTTCTCACCCAGTGTGAGGTTATAGGTCAGCGTGTTTTCGTTCAGCCAGATCACCTGCTGGTCGGTGCCGGTGCGGGCCTGGCCGAGCGTGGCCGGGTCGGGCGTGCTGGTCTGGCGGTTGCCGGGGTACTCGCGGGTCACGTACTCATTCTCCACCTGCGAGCGGAAATCAATGCCCAGCGACGAGCGGAACTGCAGGTTGTCGAGGATGTCCAGCTCGCCGTAGATGTTGCCGATGGCCTGATAAATCAGGGCCTTGTTGCGGGTTTCCAGCAGGTTGCCCACAGGGTTGTCGAAGCTGCTGTTGAAGGGGTTGGTGGCGTAGGTGCCGTCGGCGTTGCGCACGGGCAGCGTCGGAATCTGGGTGATGGTGCCCAGCACCGTGCCGCCGTTGCCGGAGCCGCGCTCCGAGCGCACTGAGCCGTTGTTGTTGGTGCGGCTCAGGTTCAGATTGGTGCCGATACGGAACCGCTTGCTCACTTCCTGATCCAGGTTGATGCGGAAGCTAAACCGGTCGAAGCCCGAGTTGCGGAAGATACCGTCCTGCTTGAAGTAGCCGCCGCTCACATAATAGCGGGTTTTGTCGGAGCCGCCGCTCACGTTGAGCTGGTAGTTCTGGATGGCGGCCGTGCGGTACACCTCGTCCTGCCAGTCGGTGTTGGCGGGCAGGTTGTTGAGGTCAGGATACGCGGCGGTGCGGCCACCGTTGATCAGGGCTTCGTTGTAGTACTCGGCAAACTGGCGGGCGTTGAGCACGTCCAGCTTTTTGCGCAGCTGCTGCTGGCCGTAGTACATGCTTAGGCCGACCTGGGCCTTGCCGGCCTTGCCACGCTTGGTCGTAATCACCACCACGCCGTTGGAAGCGCGCACGCCGTAAATAGCGGCCGCCGCGCCGTCCTTCAGCACGTCGATGCTTTCGATGTCGCTGGGGTTGAGGGCGTTCAGCGGGTTCGGCGACTGGTTGCTCAAGCCGCCCAGCTCCCGATTATAGGAGGGTAAAACCGGCACGCCGTCAATCACATACAGCGGGCTGTTCGACAAGCTCACCGAGGAGTTGCCCCGAATACGGACGTTGATACCCGCGCCGGGCGCGCCGCTCGGCGAGGTCACCTGCACGCCGGGCGTCTGGCCCTGCAGTGCCTGGTCGAAGCCGGCCACCGTCTGCCGCTCAATCTGCCGCGCCCCCACCGACGAAACGGCCGTGGTCAGCTCCTGCCGGGTCTGGGTGCCGTAGCCTACCACCACCACTTCGTTCAGGGCCTGGGTGTTTTCTGCCAGGGTGGCGGCGGCCACCTGCGTGGTCTGGCCATCCACCACCGTAATCGGCAGGCGTACCGTGGTGAAGCCGATGGAGGAAATAACCAGGGTGTGCGGGCCGGCCGGCACGTTCGGGATAGTGTAGTTGCCGTTGGCGTCGGTGGCGCTACCCAGGGTAGTGCCTTCCACCACCACCGTTACGCCGGGCAGGGCCTCGCCCTTGGCATCCACCACCCGCCCCGAAACGGGGCCGTTGAAGGCGGCAGTCAGGTCTTTGCCGGCCGTAGGGGCCGGTAGGGTGGGAGCGTAGGCCAGCGCCGCGCCCGGCTGGGCGGCGGCCAGGCCCGTGAGCAGCAAGCTGCCCACGGCCGGCGTCAGCAGCAGGCGCCGGAAGGGCCGGTTGCCCTGCGGAGATTGTAAAGGGAACGACATGAGAAAGTGGGTTAGGTGAGACGAAGTAGTGGAAGAGCAGAAGCGGCGCCCGCCTGCTGGTGGCAGGCGTTGCGGGCCGGGTTAGCCGGTAAGGTCTAGAATGGCGGTTTCCGAAAGCGGCGCGGCGCCGCGGTGCGTGGCCACCAGCGCGGCCGCCGCACAGGCCCGCCGCAAACTGGCGGCAGGAGAGGCAGTGGGCCAGTCGGCCAGCAGCGCGGCCAGGAAGGCGTCGCTGCTGCCCAGTGTGTCCTGCACAGCCACCGCAAAGCCGGGCTGCTCCAGCAGGTGGCCGCCGTGCCAGAGAGTGGCGCCGGCCGCGCCTCGGGTGAGGCACACGGCCTGCAGCCCGAAGTGCGCCGCCAGCCACGGCAGCGCTGTAGCCGGGGTAGCGGGCTGGCCCAGCCAGCCCATTATTTCGGTGAGTTCAGCTTCGTTGAGCTTCACCAGATCGGCCTGGCGGAGTAGGTACTGCACCACCGAGCGGGTGTAGTGCGGGGCGCGCATGTTCACGTCGAACACCTTGTAGGGCGCCACTTGCAGCAGGCGGTACAGCGTTTCGCGGGTAGCCAGGCTGCGAGCCGCCACCGACCCATACACCAGCATGCGGGCGCCGGCCACGGTATCGCGCAGCTCGTCGGTGTGCTGGAGGTAGTCCCAGGCCACGGGCTCTACCACTTTGTAGGTGGTGCGGCCGTGGCGCAGCGTCACTTTCACCACGCCCGTCAGGTGGGTCTGGCTGCGCTGAATCAGCTCCTGGCCCAGACCCTGCGCGGCCAGCTGCTCCAGCAGATCTGTGCCCAGCTCATCGTCGCCGACGCGGCTGATGAGCTGCACCGGCTGGCCCAGCTGCCGCAGGTGCCGCGCCACATTGAACGGCGCGCCGCCGGGCTGGCGGCCATCGGGCAGCATGTCCCAAAGGAACTCGCCGAGGCAGACAATGGGGGCAGATGGGTTCATGGACGCAGGACGATTTCAACAAAAGTCGTCTGCTGCTACCCCGAAGGCTTGCTGATTTATTTCAAAAATCGAACAGTATCATAATGTGGTATAATAAATTGAATATCAATTGATTAAAAATAAAAAAACCGCGCCTGTTACAGGCGCGGTTTCGTTTTTAGCACACGGCTTTCAGGATTGTATCAGTGGTGCGGGGTGATGTGCAGGGCCCGGAACTCGGAAGGCGAAATCTGGTAGCGCCCCTTAAAGCTGGTGGAGAAGTAGGAGGGCGAAGAGAAGCCCAGCTCGTAGGCGACGTCGGCAATGCTGAGGGCATCATCAAGCAGCAGCTCGCGGGCTTTGGTGAGGCGCAGGTTCTGGATGAAGTCGGTGACGCCGGTGCCCAGCACGGCCTTCACTTTGCGGTAGAGCTGCATGCGCGAAATGCCCAGGCTGCGGGCAATGTCTTCCACGCTCAGGTCGGTGCGGGTGAGGTGGGCCTCCACGATGGCCGTGAGGTCGGCCAGGAATTTCTGGTCGGGGTTGGTGGCCACCGTGGCCGTATCCACGGACAGCTCGCGCCGGAAATGCTCGCGCTGGCGGGCGCGGTTAGCCAGCAGCGTCCGCACGCTTTCCAGCAGGAAGGTGGGGTTGAAGGGCTTGGTGAGGTAGAGGTCGGCGCCGGCCTGCACGCCTTCCACCTGCTGCTCGGGCGCGCTGCGCGCCGTGAGGAGCACCACCGGAATGTGGCTGGTGCGCCAGTCGGCCCGCAGCTGGGTCACCACTTCCAAACCGCTCAGGCCGGGCATCATCACGTCGCACACAATCAGGTCCGGAATCAGGTCGGTGGCCATGCGGAAGCCGGTGTGGCCGTCGGTGGCGCTTTGCACCCGGAAATCGGTGCGCAGCCGCCGCGCCAGAAAGTCGTTGACTTCGGCGTTGTCTTCAATCACCAACACCAGTGTCTCGCTGCCGCCATCGGCCGGGGCGGCCGTGGTGGCTTCCAGCTCGGGGCTGAAGGTGGCGGCAATGGCCTCAGGCTCATCGAGCAGGAAGCTGGCGGTGGGCGCCTCGCTGGTGGAGCGCAGGGCTTCGGGCAGCTCGCGGGGCAGCGCCACCACAAAGGTGCTGCCCTGGCCGGGCTGGCTGCTGAACGTGAGCTGGCCCTGGTGCAGGCGCACGAGGCCCTGGGCCAGCGCCAGTCCCATGCCCGAGCCCTTGGCCACGGCGCCCTGGTCGCCTTGGTAAAACCACTCGAAAATGTGGGCCTGGTCCTGGTCGCTGATGCCGCGGCCCGTGTCGGCGATGCTCACGCGCAGGCCCTGGCCGTTGGGGCTAGCCTGCAGGCTGATGGTAATGCGGCCTTGCTCGGGCGTGAACTTCAGGGCGTTGGAGAGCAGGTTGAAGAACACCTTGTCGAGGATGTTGCCATCAAACCAGGCCAGCAACTCGGGCTCGGCGGCCAGAAACCGCAGCTGCACGCCGCGTAGCCGGGCCGGCTTCTCGAAGGCATCCACGATTTCGCGCACAAAGGCCACCAGGTTGCCGTAGGTGGCGCGCACGGCCATTTTGCCCACTTCAATTTTGCGGAAATCCAGCAGCTGGTTTACGAGCTGCAGCAGGCGCTGGGTATTGCGACGCACCAAAGCCAGGTCCTGGTGCTGGGCGGCGGTGAGGTCGGGCGTGCTGGTGAGCAGCTCTTCCACGGGCCCCAGAATCAGGGTGAGCGGGGTGCGCAGCTCGTGCGAGAAGTTGGTGAAGAAGCGCAGCTTGGCCTCCGTGTCGGCGCGCGACTGCTCGGCCAGGGCCTCCAACTGGTTGCGCTGCAGCCGGATTTCCTCGTTCTGCTGCTGCAGCTGCTGGTTGATTTTGTCGTTTTCGGCATTGCGCAGCGCCAGCTGCCGGTTGATCTGCCGGTTTTTGCGGGCCGAGTGCCAGGCCAACGCCCCCAGCACCAAGGCCCCGAGTAGCGTCGCCAGCAGGCCGTAGAGGATGGTTTGCTGGCTGGCGTAGGTGGCGCGCAGCCGCTGCAGCAGGCCCTGCTGCCGCTCGATGTCGTGCTGCTGGCTGGTCATCTTGTCGGTCTGCTGCTGCAGGGTCAGCACGTTCGTGGAGTCGATGACAATGGTGCCGAGCGTGTTTTCCTTGTCGTAGGGCTGCTTGTTGAGGATTTTCAGGGCCGTGCGCATGGCGTCCTCGCCGCCTGGCGAGTACAGGATAGACGCATCAAGGATGCCGCGCTGCACCAGGTCAATGCCTTCACCCTTGCCCACCAGCCCATCCACGCCAATGATGCGCACCTTGCCGGTCAGCCCGAGCTGCTGGCACACTTCGTAGGCGCCGCGGCCCATGGCGTCGTTGTGGGCGAAAATCAGCGCCACGTTGGGGTGGGCGCGCAACGCCTCCACGAGGGCCGGCTTCAGGGTTTTTTCCTGCCAGTTGCCGGTCACCTGGGCCACCACCCGAAGGCCGGGAAAGGCTTTCAGGCCCTCGGCGAAGCCCTGGTGGCGCTCCGAAGTAGCCGAGGAGCCGGGTGTGCCCACAATCTCAACGACTTCGCCCTGCGGGCGACCCAGCAGGCGGGCGCCGTAGCGGGCCGCCGTCTGGCCCACTTCCAGGTTGTCGCCGCCCACGTAGGCGGTGTAGCGTTGCGAGGCCGTGCGGCGGTCAAGCAGCAGCACCGGAATGCCCTGGGCGTAGGCTTCCTCCACGGCCGGCGTTACGGGCCCAGCTTCATACGGCGACACAATCAGCAGGTCGAGGCCGCCTTGTACCAGCGTGCGGATCTGCTGCTGCTGCAGGTCGCTGTTGTCGTGGGCGTCGGTGGTGCGCAGCTGCACTTCGGGGTGGAAGCTCAGCTCCCGGTTGATGCCGTTGAGCATGGCCTCGCGCCATGGCCCCGACGTGCTGCACTGCGAAAACCCGATGCGGTAGGCCGGCGTTTTGGCCGGCTCCGCACAGCCCGCCAGCAGCGCCCCGGTCAGCAGGCATAGCAGCAGTTGAAGCTCCCGAAAGAGTTCTGCTTTTCTCAAGTAACAACAGGCCCTGCCAGGGGTGGGAACTGGCCCGGCCTAATCAAATATACCGGATTCTTCTGCACCCTGCCAAGAATATAGAAACGCCCGCATACGCCTGCCTAGCCCCAGACCCACCAAGCTGAACGATGGCGCCCAGGGATTTCAGGGCCGCGGCGCGGGCGGGTGGCTGCGGGAGATGATGCGCTGCAGATCCTGCAGGTTGCCGTAGTCGGGCCGAATGAAGCCCAGCTCCGGATTGTCCAGGTCGCGAATCGACTGGATGGTCAGCACGGAAATTACCACGAACAGGATGGGTACGAAATAGTGGCGGGTTTCCTGGGCGCTGTTGGTGAAGCCCACCAGAATGCCAATGGCCCACGACGAGACAAACAGCAGCGACAGAATAGAATAGGGCGTGCCCTCCCGGTAAGAATAGTGCAGCCGAAACGTGTTGGAATCAAGCTTGTTGAAGGCCGGCAACAGCCGCCGCACACTGTCGGCACGGGCCGGGGAGGTACGCCCGGCGGCACTGAGCTGCTGCCAGAACTGCTGGTCGAGGCGCTCCAGGCGGCGGAGGTGGGCGGGGTCGTGGGGGCGGCGGGGGCGGTGCTCGTTGAGCTCCAGCTGCAGCAGCTGCAGCAGAAACCGCTGCACGGCGGCGCGCTCCGGAGCCGGCAGCAGCTGGCTTTCGCGGTAGAGCTCGGCAATGGCATCCGAAGTCTGGTGAATGAGGCCGGTGCGCTCCTTGAGCGAGTTGTTGGACGAGAGCAGCGTGAACGACAGCAGCAAGCCGAACACCGTAATCAGGGCGCTTTCGATGCCCGACGGCTTCCAGACGCGCTGGCGGCGGCGGTAGTACACCTCGGCAAACAGGTAGCCCACCGCCACGGCCAGCAGCAACGACGCCGGGTAGGCCAGCACAAACCACAAAACCTCGAACGTACTGTACCGCATGCTGCCAGGTTAACACGTTTTCTATTCAGCCGGCCACACCCCGCAGGTGCAACAGCCCCTTCAAGAAACGAAAAAGCCCCGGTTCCAGCGCAGGACCAGGGCTTTTCGTGGGAGGGCATGCAGCTACATCTTCTCTGGGTTCTGATTGTGCCAGGCTTTGAACGCCGCAATTTCCTTTTGCTGGGTGGCTATCATCTGCCGGGCCAGGGCCTTGAGTTGCGCGTCTTGGCCGTGGGCCACCTCGGCCTGCGCCATGTCCACGGCACTCTGGTGATGCACGGTCATCAGCATGTTGAAGTTCATGTCGGGGTCGGCCACCGGCTGGGGCATGTTGCGCATCATGCCGCTCATGGAAGCCGCCATTTTGCTGGCGAACGGGTCCGTGGCCTGCTCCGGGTTGTAGTTGGTGGGGGCGTCGGCGAGGCGGGTGGCCGCGGCTTCCAGCGCCGTTATTTCCTGCTGCTGGCCGGCCTTGATTTCCTCGGCCAGCCGGCGCATGGTCGCGTCTTTGCCGTCGCGCAGCTCCAGGTCGGCCATCACCACGGCGCCTTTGTGGTGCGCCAGCATGTGGCGGGCGAAGTCGTGGTCGGTATTGCCGCGCATGGGCACCGCGTGCATCTGCTGCATCATCTCGTTCATGGCCGTGAGCTGCGGCGAGGCGGCGCTGTCGGTGTTGTGGGCCATAGCCGAGTGGTCCATGCCGGCCATATCGTGGGCGGCCGGAGCGGAGTCGGCGGTGGTGGGAGTCTTGGCGTCGGGGTTGCAGCCAGCCAGCAGCAGGCTCGCGCAAAGTAGGGCCAGGGGGAAAGCAGGTTTTTTCATAGAAGAAGACAGAAAGGCGAAAAGAAGGAAAGGCCAGCGCCCGGCAAAAAGCAGGTGCCAGAAGCGCAACGTGTGCTGCACCCGTTTACGCAGCTTCGGATACAGCCGATACGCAGGGCGCGGCAGGCGGTAGACCGAGCCAACAGGAAAACGGCCTCCAGGCCACGCCAGGGCCGGTTGCCGATCCGGGCGAGGGAGAATTATGCAACTATTCGGTTGGATTCCGTACGGTCCCGGACCTTCTGGCAGTGTTCCTTTGTAAGTGCATTGCCGCCTTGCGGCCGGGCCCAACCCCGGCCGGCGTTACGCGTGCCCAACCCTATGGAACCCGACCTTAAAACCGAAACCCTCGACATCGAAGGCATGACCTGCGCTTCGTGCGCCTCCTTCGTGGAGAAGTCCCTAGCCCGCACGCCCGGCGTGCAGCGGGCCGTCGTGAATTTCGCCACCGAAAAAGCCACCATCGACTACCTGCCCGCCGAGGCCAGCCCGGCCTCCCTGAAGCAGGCCGTGGTGCAGGCCGGCTACGGCGTGCTGGAGCGCGCCCCCGACACCAGCGCCGCCGACCGGCAGCTGGAGCTCGACCAGCAGAAAGCCCTGGCCTACCAGCACCTGCAGCGCCGGTTCTGGGTGGCGGCCGGGTTGGCGCTCGTCATCATGCCCCTGAGCATGCTCATGCTGTGGCCTGCGGCCATGCAGCGTATCAACATGCAATGGCTCAACTACGGCCTGCTGCTGCTCACGCTGCCTGTGCTGCTCTACAGCGGCCGCGAGTTCTACACCGCCGCCTGGAATGGCTTCCGGCACCGCGCCGCCAACATGGACACGCTCATTGCCGTGGGCACCGGCGCGGCCTTCCTCTACAGCCTGGCCGCCACGCTGCTGCCCAACTTTTTCCGGCAGCGCGGCATCATGCCCGAAGTCTACTACGACACCACGGCCACCATCATTGCCCTGATTCTGCTGGGCAAGGTGCTGGAGCTGCGGGCCAAAACCCAGACCTCGGCCGCCATCCGGGCGCTGATGGGGCTGCAGGCGAAAACGGCCCGCCTCGTGCGGCCCGGCGGCCAGGAAGTGGACGTCCCCATCGAGCAGGTGCGCCCCGGCGACTTGGTGCTGGTGCGGCCCGGCGAGAAAGTCGCCACCGACGGCATCCTCGAAGAAGGCCACTCGGCCGTGGAGGAAGCCATGCTCACCGGCGAAAGCCTGCCGGTGGAAAAGCGGCCCGGCGACCCGGTGTTCGGGGCCACGCTCAACAAAACCGGCTCCTTCCGCTTCCGCGTCACCAAAACCGGCGCCGACACCATGCTGGCCCGCATTGTGCAGCTGGTGGAAGACGCTCAAGGCAGTCGTGCCCCCATCCAGCGCCTCGCCGATAAGGTCAGCGCCATTTTCGTGCCCACGGTGGTCGTCATTGCCATCCTCACCTTCGTGCTTTGGTTTGATCTGGCCCCCATCGAAACCCGGCTGCCGCTGGCGCTGGTCAACTTTGTGGCCGTGCTCATCATTGCCTGCCCGTGCGCGCTGGGGCTGGCCACGCCCACGGCCATCATGGTGGGCACCGGCAATGGCGCCGAGCACGGCGTACTGATCCGCAACGCCGAAGTGCTGGAAAAGGCCTATCAGGTAACCACCGTGCTGCTCGACAAAACCGGCACCATCACCCGCGGCGAGCCGACCGTCACGGATTTTGTGCCCGCTGCCGGCCAGGCTGCCGCCCAGCTGCTGCCGTTGGTGGCGGCCGTAGAGCGGCAGAGTGAGCACCCGCTGGCCGCCGCCGTGGTGCGCTACGCCGACAGCCAGCAGGCCGCTGCGCTGCCGGCCAGCGGCTTCAGGGCCGTGGAAGGGAAGGGCGCCCAGGCCACCGTAAACGGCCAGCTGGTGCTCGTCGGCAATGCCCGGCTGCTGGCGGAGGTCGGTATCAGTTTACCGCCCGCCGTGCTTCAGCAGGCCGAAGTGCTGCTGGCTCAGGCCAAAACCGTGCTCTACGTGGCCGTGGCCGGCGAGGCCGCCGGGCTTATCGGCGTGGCCGACACCGTGCGCGATACCTCCGCCGCGGCCATCCGGCAGCTGCAGCGCATGGGCCTGGAAGTGGTGATGATGACCGGCGACAACCCGCAGGTGGCCGCCCAGATAGCCCAGCAGGTGGGCATCACGCGCTACTTTGCCGAGGTGCTGCCCCAGGACAAGGCCGCCAAGGTGCAAACCCTGCAGGCCGAAGGCCGCACGGTGGCCATGGTCGGCGACGGTATCAACGATGCGCCTGCGCTGGCCCGCGCCGACGTGGGGCTGGCCATGGGCGGCGGCACCGATGTGGCAATGGAAGCGGCCGGCATCACCCTCATGCGCTCTGACCTGCAGGGCGTGGTGACGGCCCTGCAGCTCTCACGCCAAACCATGCGCATCATCCGCCAGAACCTGTTTTTTGCGTTCTTCTACAACGCGCTGGGCATTCCCGTAGCCGCCGGGCTGCTGTACCCGGTTTTCGGGTGGCTACTGTCGCCGATGCTGGCGGCCGGGGCTATGGCCCTGAGCTCGGTATCGGTACTGACCAACTCGCTGCGCCTGCGCGGCTTCAAGCCTTCCAAATCCTAACTCCGCATGGACACCGCAGAAATCATCGTAACGCTGAGCGGCGCGGCCCTGATTGGGTTCGTGGTCTGGTATTTCTTTCTGGCTGCCCGCCGGCTAACCGCCGCACCTGCGCCCGACACCACCACAAGCCCGGAAACCCCGCCCCGCTCTGCGCTTGAGCCAGGGCGTGACTGACTTGTTTTACCAGCAGCTGGATAAAAATGGAAAAAGCCCCTTAGCGGTGCGCTAAGGGGCTTTCTGTGGTCGCGCCAGGAATCGAACCTGGATCAAGAGCTTCGGAGACTCCTATACTATCCGTTGTACTACGCGACCCGGTTAGGAGGCGCAAAACTAGAGAGAAAATGCGGCCGCGCAAAACAATACAGGCCATTTTCTGCAAAATCATGTTCAGCCCGCACACAACCTTCCGGCCGGTAAAGCAGTTAGCCTAACCACACAACCCGAATTTATTTACTGTATGGCTTCCACCGAAAAAAAGAACCTGTATACCGCCGACGCCACCGCAGTAGGCGGCCGTAGCGGCCACGTGCGCTCCGCCACCGGCATCATCGACATGGATATGTCGGTGCCAGAAGGGCTGGGCGGCAAGAAAAACGCCACTAACCCCGAAGAGCTGTTTGCGGCTGGCTACTCGTCGTGCTTCCAGCAGGCGCTTCTCGTTATTGCCCAGCGCGCCGGCGACAAGCTCGACCCGCAAACCGAAGTGAAATGCTCGGTGACCCTGTTTCAGGAAGGCGAAGGCTACGGTCTGTCGGCTGTGCTCGACGTCGACCTGAAATCGTTCGACCAGCAGAAAACCGTGGAAATGGTGCGCCAGGCCCACAAAATCTGCCCATACTCGGTAGGCACCCGCGGCAACATGGAAGTAGAGCTGCGCGTGAAAGGCGAGGCCCTGCCCGTAGAAGCCGAGGAAAACGCCGGCGTAGCTGCCAAAGGCTAACCGCAGCTTTCAATAGCCCAACGAAAAAGGCCCGTCCGGATATCCGGACGGGCCTTTTCTATGCTAAGCAGTTGGTCTGGAGAGACTAGATGCCCTGGGCAGCCAGCACTTCCTTCACGCGCTCAGCGGCATCCTTCAGCAACACGGCCGAGTACACTTTCAGGCCGCTTTCGTCGATGATGCGGGCGCCTTCTTCGGCGTTGGTGCCCTGCAGACGCACGATGATCGGCACTTTAATGTCGCCGATGTTCTTGTAGGCTTCTACCACGCCATTCGCCACCCGGTCGCAGCGTACGATGCCACCGAAGATGTTGATGAGGATGGCTTTCACGTTCGGGTCCTTCAGGATGATGCGGAAACCAGCTTCTACGGTCTGGGCGTTGGCTCCACCCCCTACGTCGAGGAAGTTGGCCGGCTCGCCGCCGCTCAGCTTGATGATGTCCATGGTGGCCATGGCCAGGCCGGCGCCGTTCACCATGCAGCCCACGTTGCCGTCGAGCTTCACGTAGTTCAGGTGCGAGGCCGAAGCTTCCACTTCCAGCGGGTCTTCTTCGTTGGTGTCGCGCAGCTCCACGAAGTCCTTGTGGCGGTAGAGGGCGTTTTCGTCGAGGGTTACTTTGGCGTCAACAGCCAGAATCTTGTCGTCCGAGGTTTTCAGAACGGGGTTGATTTCGAACATGGCCGAGTCCGTCTCGTCGTAGGCCTTGTACAGGGCCTGCACGAACTTCACCATCTCCTTCTGCGCCGCGCCGGTCAGGCCCAGGTTGAAGGCAATCTTAGCGGCCTGGAACGGACGCAGACCCACGCGCGGGTCGATATGCTCGCGGTGGATTTTCTCGGGGTGCGCCTCGGCTACCTCCTCGATGTCCATACCGCCTTCGGTGGTGTAGATGATGACGTTTTTGCCGGTGGCACGGTCCAGCAGCACGCTCATGTAGTACTCCTTGGTTTCCGAAGCACCGGGGTAGTACACGTCCTGGGCAATCAGCACCTTGTGCACCTTGCGGCCTTCGGCGCCGGTTTGCTTGGTTACGAGCTGCATGCCGATGATCTGGCCAGCAATTTCTTTCACCTGCTCCAGGTTTTTGGCGAGTTTCACCCCACCGCCTTTGCCACGGCCGCCCGCATGAATCTGGGCTTTGATAACGTACCAGCTCGTGCCGGTTTCTTCAGTCAGCTTCTTGGCCGCTTCTACCGCCTGCTCGGCAGTGTCGGCCGTGATGCCTTCCTGCACGCGCACGCCGTAGCGCTTCAGAATTTCTTTGCCCTGATACTCGTGAATGTTCATAAAGGTCGGTTAAAGAGAAGTTCGGGGTGGGTTACTGAGCGCGAAAGTAGGCAATTATAGGCTGAACCGCGCTGTCATTGCGAGCGGAGCGAAGCAATCTTTCCTCTATTTGCTCGAAGCTTTCCTTTCCGATAACCTCTCCAACGCCGGATTAGCAACCTGTTGCCGGAGGGCTTTGCTGTAAGGATAATGTCGGCGACGAGAAGAAGGATTGCTTCGTCGTGCCTCCTCGCAATGACATTTACCTGCCATACCATTGCGCCATTACCTGCTCGGCGGGTTTGTGCTGGGGGGTAAAGTCGAGGTGGCGGTGGGCGGGGCCGGTGGGCTGCAGGCCGGGGTACCACTTCCAGATGAAGATGCCCCGGAACCAGGGCTGCGGCCAGAACGTCTCGAACATGGCCTCGTAGCACACGCGTTGCGTGGTTTCGTCGGGGGTGGCGGGCAGGGCGTTGCGGTCGGGCCACACCCAGGGTTGGATGGCCGCGTCGGGCGTGGTTTTGTAGCCGGCCTCGGTGAACAGCACGGGCCTGCCGTAGCGCTTCTGCACGGCGGCAATGCGGGCCAGCGGCTCACGCCAGGCCTTGAGGAGGGCAGCTTTGGTGGGCCGCTCGGTGGTGCTGAGCGGGAAGTAGGCCTGCACCCCGATGTAGTCCAGCGCGTCCCAGAACTTCACCTGCTCGAACTCGCCGCTCCAGTTGGCGGCGTACGTGAGCGGGCCATGGTACACCTGGCGCACTCGCCCGATGAGGGCGCGCCACTCGGTTTCGTGGCCCACGGTTTTTTCCAGCTCCGTCCCAATGCACAGCGCCTCCATGCCGTTGGCCTCGGCCAGCTCGGCGTAGTGCACGATAAACGTGGTGTAGGCCGCAAACCACGTCTGCCAGTCGGCTTCGTTGGTCATGCTGATGTCGCCGGGCCAGGTGCCGCCGGGGCCGCGCAGCCACAGGTGGGGCTTGAGCAGCGTATGGATGCCGCGCTGCCGGGCCTGTTGGGCGGTGCGCACGAGGCCCCGGTCACTTTCACCCCAGTAGTGGCGGCTGCCGGCGCCGGTGTGCATCCGGATTTCGGGCGAGGCAGCGCCGGCCTGCCAGCCAAACGGCGTCTGGGCTATCCAGTTGACGTGGGCCCGCACCAGCGGCTCCAGGTCCTGGCTGGCCACCGAGTCGGCCCCCACCCAGTTGACGCCCTTCAGGCGGTTCTCCGGTTTGGTCAGCGAGGTGCCGGCAGGTGCCGGGCGGCCGGGGTTGGCTGGCAAATTCAGGTCTGCCGGCTGCGCCGGGCGCCGGGCTAGGCTCAAGGCTGACAGCAGGGCCACCGCCACCAGCCCCAGCCAAAGCCACGACCAGCGGGGGGAAGAAGGAAAAACAGCCATAGCCATAAGGAGGTGCGTCAGCGTATAGGGCTCAAATTGCAGAAATCCGCTTGCATCTGCGGCTGGCCGGTGGGGCCGGCCAGCGGCATATACGGCAGGTGGGCCGGCCGCAAGCCGGTGTAATCTGCGCGGCAAACTGTAGATTTGTTTTTCGTACTCCGGCTCACTTTACCTGGTTCCGTTTTGCTGCAAGCCATCAACGTTCGTAAGAAATACAATACGCTGGAAGTCCTCAAGGGCATCGACCTGACCATCGAAAAGGCCGAAATCGTGTCCATTGTGGGGTCTTCGGGGGCTGGCAAGAGCACGTTGCTGCACATTCTGGGCACGCTCGATAACCCCGATTCCGGCGAAATCCTCTTCGACGGCCAGTCGGTCAGCTCGCTACGGCGGTCGGAGCTGGCGCGGTTCCGCAACCGCCACATCGGCTTCATCTTCCAGTTTCACAACCTGCTGCCCGAGTTTACGGCCCTCGAAAACGTGTGTCTGCCGGCGTATCTGGCCGGCCGCTCGGAGAAGGAAACCCGGGTGCGGGCCCGAGAATTGCTCGGGATGCTGAACTTGGAGCGCCGCGCCGACCATAAGCCCTCGGAAATGAGCGGCGGCGAGCAGCAGCGTACGGCCGTGGCCCGCGCCCTCATCAACTCGCCCGAAATTATCTTCGCCGACGAGCCCAGCGGCAACCTTGACTCGCAGAACGCCCAGGAGCTGCACCAGATTTTCTTTCTGCTGCGCAAGGAGCTGGGCCAGACCTTCGTCATCGTGACGCACAACGACCAGCTGGCGGAAATGGCCGACCGCAAGATCACCATGAAGGACGGCTACATCTGGGAAGGCCAGAACTAGCTGGCTGCACACCTGCCTTGTTTCGGCGCCTCTTCCTGCTGCAGGGAGAGGCGCTGTTGCGTTTGGGCGGCAGGGCCGGCGGAACCCCGGCGCGGCGCTGGGCGTTGAAGCTACCAGAACCTTCTACGACGCCGCGGGCTTTGGCCCCGGCTCAGGTCATGCGTCCGACCCGCCCCGGACCATGCAGCCCAACCCCTTGCCCCGTCACCGGAACGGAGCAAGGGGTTTGTTTTTGCCCCGCCAAGCTGCCGCGGAAGCAGCAAAACAGGGTGGAAAACCGGCCGGGAAAGCCCAAAAATATTAGTCGACTAACCTTGTTGGAAATATTGTTTGTAAGTTGTTGAATATCAAGGGTAAAAATTGATAAAAAATCTGTCATTTTTTGCACCTTTGCTAAGGCTGGGGCGTTACATATCCAGAACACACAACGGTATTACAGGACATCAAAACGACAGACGCCATGAGCGAAGCAACCAAGACCATCAAAGAGCCGGTTCGCAAGACCAAAGTAGAGAGCTTTGACATCTCGCGCTCCGACGAGACGCTGCACTTGGCGACTGACTTGGCCAAGTTCATCAAGGAAAACAAGCTCACGACCACCGTGCAGGGCAAGGAGTTCGTGAACGTGGAAGGCTGGCAGTATGCTGGCTCGCGCCTGGGCATCGTGCCCATCGTCGACCACGTGATTAACGTGTCTACGGACCAGGAAATTAAGTACCAGGCCAAGGTGACGCTGTTCGACATGAAGTCGGGCCACACGGTAGGGGCGGGCTTCGCCATCTGCTCCAATAAAGAGCAGGGCAAGAAGTTCTACCAGGAGTTTGCCATCATGAGCATGGCCCAGACCCGGGCCATTGGCAAGGCTTACCGCAATATCCTGGCCTGGATTATCCGCGCCGCCGGCTACGAGCCCACGCCGGCTGAGGAAATGGACTACGGCGGAAACACACCCGCTGCCGCGCAACCCGCTATGGCCGTGGTGCCGGCTTCCGCGCCGGCCGTTGTAGCTGCTGAAGCTCCGGCCCCGATGAAAGCCGTAGCCGCCGACGCGCCTGCTGCTGAGGTTTCGGCTCCGGCCTACGCCTCGGCGTCGCAGAAAGAGGAAATCATCCGGCTGCTGAACCATCCGGTTATCTCGCGCCCCGAGAAAACCAAGATGCTGCTCAACATCAACCGCCTCGATGAGGAGCGTGCCACTCAGGCCATTGCCAAGCTCCGCAAGGCCATCGAGGACCGTGAGAACGGCCAGGCCGCTGCCGCCTAAATACACCCCACTACATATATCGAAAGCCCGGTGCCGCTTGGTGCCGGGCTTTTTTTGTGCCCGGCGAAGCGGCGCTTCGCGTTACTTTTGCGCCATGCTCGAGCACGCCACCGACGATATTCTGCACGTACTGCGCCAGCACTGGGGCCATGCGGCGTTCCGGCCGCTGCAGGAAGATATTATCCGGTCGGTGCTGGCGGGGCAGGATACGCTGGCGCTGCTGCCCACTGGCGGCGGCAAAAGTATCTGCTTTCAGGTGCCGGCCCTGGCCCGGCCGGGGCTGTGCGTGGTGGTGTCGCCGCTGATTGCGCTGATGAAGGACCAGGTGGAAAACCTGCGCAAGCGCGGCATCAAGGCCGAGGCCGTGTTTTCGGGCATGAGCCACCAGGAAATCGACCAGACCCTGGACAACTGCGTGTACGGGCCGGTGAAGTTTCTGTACGTGAGTCCCGAGCGGCTGCAGACCGACATGTTCCGGGCCCGGGTGGGCCGCATGAAGGTGAGTCTGCTGGCCATCGACGAGGCCCACTGCCTCTCGCAGTGGGGCTACGATTTCCGGCCGCCGTACCTGCAGATTGCGGCGCTGCGGGAGCTGCTGCCCGGCGTGCCGTGCATTGCCCTCACGGCCACGGCCACCGAGCAGGTGAAGCTGGACATCGTGGAAAAGCTGCTGTTTCGGCCCGGCCAACGCGTGTTTCAGCAGAGCTTTGCCCGGCCCAACCTGTCGTATTCGGCGCTGGCCACCGAGGACAAGCTGCGCCGGCTGCTGGAAGTGGTGCGGGGCGTGGGGGCCGGCAAAACCAGCATCGTGTACGCCCGCACCCGCCGCCAGACTGAGGACACTGCTGCTTATTTGCAGCAGCAGGGCGTGCGCGCCGCCGCCTACCACGCCGGCCTGCCCAGTGACCAGCGCACCCGCACCCAGCAGGACTGGATGCAGAACCGCATCCACTGCATCGTAGCTACCAACGCCTTCGGCATGGGCATCGACAAGCCCGACGTGCGGCTGGTGGTGCACCTGGAAGCGCCCGACAACCTGGAGGCCTACTACCAGGAAGCCGGCCGCGCCGGCCGCGACGAGAAATACGCCTTTGCCGTGCTGCTGCAGGGACCCAACGATGCCGCCGAGCTGCGCCGCCGCACCCAGCAGGGCTACCCGCCGCTGGACACTGTGCGCCGGGTGTACCAAGCGCTGGCCAACTTCTCGCGCACGGCCGTGGGCGGTGGCGAGCTGGTGGCCTTCGACTTCGACATTCAGCACTTCGCCGAAACCTACCGCATCAAGGCCCTCGACGCCCACAACAGCCTGCGCACCCTGGCCCGCGAAGGGTTTGTGCAGTTGAACGAGGCCGTGAACACGCCGGCCCGGGTGCACATCCCCATCGACCACCAGGACCTGTACCGGTTCCAGGTGGCCAACGCCCAGCACGACCAGCTCATCAAAAGCCTGCTGCGCTTCAATGGCGGGGAACTGTTCAGCGGGTTTCAGCGGATTTCGGAAAATAGCCTGGCGCAGCACCTCAAGCTGAGCGTGGTGGACGTGCGCAAAACGCTGGTGTTCCTGCACCGCTCGGGCATCATCCAGTACCAGCCGCGGCAGGAGTCGCCGCAGGCGCTGTTCACCACGCCGCGCTTCGATGCCGACAAGCTGCCGCTGGACCAGAAGCGCCTGACGCAGGCCCGCGACCTGGCCCTGCACAAAACCGAGGCCGTGGTGCGCTACGCCGCCGGGGGCCGCTGCCGCCAGCAGCTGCTGCTGGAGTATTTCGGCGAGCTGGACGCGCCGCCCTGCCGCGTCTGCGACTTCTGCCTGGCCGAGAAGAAAGCCCGCCAAACGCCCGCCCCGTCCGCCGACCTGCGCCAGCAGTTGCTCACGCTGCTCAAAGCCACGCCCCAAACGCCCCGCGACCTGCTAAAGCACTTCGCGCCCGGCCAGGCCACGGCCGTCACGGAGCAGCTGCGGGAGCTGGTGGAGCTGGGCGAGCTGGCGTACGCGCCGGATGGGCGGCTGGGGTAGAAATTTATTGGCGCCTTGCAGGAATGGCTCCGGTCCGGCGGCTTTTTTCAGCCGTCGGACCGGTTGCCGATTGAACGATATAGGGTGCACAGTAGTAAGCAACGTCAGCTTACAGCGACCGGCCCGACGGCTGAAAAAAGCCGCCGGACCGGACCCGATGCACTGTGCCAACACCCAAAAAAGCCGCCCCGGCCGCGCCTGAAACAGGCACAGCCGGGGCGGCTTTTTCTTGAGGAAGCTCGAAGTTATTTCTTCAGCAGTTTCAGCAGCTCTTCAGCGGCCGGCTCCGACGAGGCGGGGTTCTGGCCGGTAATCAGGTTGCCGGCTTTCACTACGTAAGGAGCCCAGTCGGCGCCTTTGGAGTAGTCGCCGCCGTTCTGCTTCAGCATGTCTTCCACCAGGAATGGCACCACGTTGGTCAGCTGCACGGCTTCTTCCTCGGTGTTGGTGAAGCCTGCTACCGATTTGCCTTTCACCAGCGGCTCGCCGTTGGCGTCTTTCACATGGCGCAGCACGCCGGGGGCGTGGCATACGGCCGCTACGGGCTTGCCGGCGGCGTAGAAGTTCTCGATCAGCTCGATGGACTTTTTGTCCTCGGCCAAATCCCACAGCGGGCCGTGGCCGCCGGGGTAGAACACGGCGTCGAAATCAGCGGCGTTTACCGTATCCAGCTTCACGGTGCTGGCCAGGGCCTGCTGGGCGTCGGTGTCGGCTTTGAAGCGCTTGGTGGCGTCGGTCTGGGCGCTGGGGTCGTCGCTCTTGGGGTCGAGGGGCGGCTGGCCACCGGCCGGCGAGGCCAGCGTGAGCGTGGCGCCGGCATCCTTGAACACGTAGTAGGGAGCGGCAAATTCTTCCAGCCAGAAGCCGGTTTTATGTCCTGTATCGCCCAGCTGGTCGTGGGACGTCAATACCATCAGAATGTTCATGGTTGTAGGAAAAAGGAGGGGAAAAACGGGTGTTTGGTTTCAGTAGCGCGAACTGTGTAGTTCGTGCCATTGCGCCGTTGAAATCGTGTGGACGGCGCGGGGGCGCGAACTACACAGTTCGCGCTACGGCTTTTACTGGCCCTGGACGGGCAGCAGGCGGTAGAAGGAGGTTTTGCGCTCGGCCAGCAGCGGCACTATGCGGCCCAGCACGAGGTCCTGGAAGTGGGGCGCAGCGCGGTGCGCAATCTGCGCTTCCTGGTTGGCGTACTGCTCATACACGAAGAAGCGTCCGGGCTCGTCGGCCGACTCGTGGGCAATGTAGAGCAGGTTGCCGGGCTCGTGCTGGCGCACGGCGGCGGCGGCTTGCATCAGCAGGTCGCGGACGGTGTCGATGTGCTCAGCGGGTACCAGCCACTCGGCGGCCACGCAATAGATTTCAGCTGGAGTTGCCATGAAAAGCGGGATTTGAAAGGAAAAAGCTAGGCGACCTTCACGATGGCCTTGCCGGTGTTGTCGCCCTGAAACAAGCCCAGGAACGCCGCCGGAATCTGGTCGAAGCCGTCGGTGATGGTTTCCTCGAACTTCAGCTTGCCCTGGCCATACCATTCCGTGAGCTTGGCAACGCCTTCGGGCCACTGTGGCAGGTAGTCGCTCACGATGAAGCCCTGCAGCTTGGTACTGGTTTTGAGCAGCTTGCCCTCGGGGCGCGGGCCCACCGGCGCTTCGGTGCTGTTGTAGGTGGAAATCTGGCCGCAGAGCGCAATACGGGCGTGCTTATTCAGCAGGTCGTACACGGCGTCGGTGATGGGGCCGCCCACGTTGTCGAAGTAACAGTCGACGCCGTTGGGGGCGGCGGCAGCCAGGGCTTCGGCAAGGTTGGCAGTTTTGTAGTTGATGGCTTCATCGAAGCCCAGCTCTTTCAGGTAGGCCACCTTCTCGTCGGAGCCGGCGGTGCCAATCACGCGGCAGCCCTGGATTTTGGCCAGCTGGCCCACCACCATGCCCACCGCGCCGGCCGCACCCGATACCACTACCGTTTCGCCCGCTTTGGGCTGGCAGATATCGAGCAGGCCGAAGTAGGCCGTGAGGCCGGGCATGCCCAGCAGCCCCAGAAAGTAGCTCACCGGCGCCTTGTCCGTCGGAATCTGGTTCAGGCTCTTGCCATCCGCAACGCTGTGCTGCTGCCAGGGCAGGTTGCCCACCACCACGCTGCCCACAGGCAGCGCGTCAGACTGGCTTTCCACCACCTCGGCCACCACGCCACCTGCAATCGGCTGGCCCACTTCAAACGGCGCCACGTACGACTTGGCGGCGCTCATCCGGCCGCGCATATACGGGTCAACCGACACATAGCGGGTTTTCAGCAGCACCTGACCGGCTGCCAGCGGCGGCAGCTCCAGCGTTTCAAATCGGAACTGTTCGGCGGTCGGCGTGCCCTGGGGGCGGCTGGCCAGCACAATGGCTTGGGTTTTCATAGCGTGGGGAAAAGAGCGAGGAAAAAATTAACCGTCATCCCAAGGTTGCTCAGGATGACGGTTGTACTTCAGGCCAGGAGGCCAGTTATGCAGCTTCGGTGGTGGTAGTCAGGTTCACCTCGATGTTGCCGCGGGTAGCGCGCGAGTAAGGGCAGATGCCGTGGGCGGCCTGCACCAGCTCTTCGGCCTGGGCCTGCTCTACGCCGGGGATGTTGATGTGCAGATCGGCCGAAATGCCGTAGCCGCCGTCTTCCGCTTGGCCGAAACCAATCAGGGCTTCCACCGTCACGCCGTCGAGCTTCACTTTGGCCTGGCGGGCTGCTACGCCCAGCGCACCCTCGAAGCACGAGGCATAGGCGGCGGCAAACAGCTGCTCGGGATTGGTGGAGTTAGGCTTGCCGGGGCCGCCCATCTCCTTGGGCGTGCTCAGCGGAATGTTGATTACCTCATCTTTGGACGTAACCTGGCCGTCGCGGCCACCTTTGGCTTTTGCCTGTGCGGTGAAGACTTTGTTGATTTTCATCGGGTAAAAAATGAAGGGAAGAAGAAAAAAAGCCGGCCAGGACTCAGGACAGCCGAATGAGTAGTTGTTGAAGCTGGGTGCGCAGGGCCTCAAACTCGGCGGGCGGCATGCCCAGCCTGGCGAACAGGGCCTCCGGAACGTGGCAAGCACGCTTCTGCAGCTCGCGGCCAGCCGGCAGCAGGCCGATGATGACGGACCGCTCGTCGCGCGGGTCGCGGCGGCGGCTCACCCACTGCTTCTGCTCCAGCCGCTTGAGCAGCGGCGTGAGCGTGCCCGAGTCGAGCAGCAGGTTGTCGCCCAGCGCCTTTACGGTCAGCTCGCCATGCTCCCAGAGCAGCAGCAGCACCAGGTATTGCGGATAGGTCAGGTCAAGCTCCTGCAGATAGGGCTGGTAGGCCTTGGTCAGCATCCTGGAAACGGCATAGATGGGGAAGCACAGCTGGCTTTCCAGTTTCAGCAGCGTTTCGTCGGAAGGAAGGGATGGAGTGTCGCTCATGGGTTTCAGAATAGTGAACTGCCTGTGGTTGTGTAATGTTTAGTTGTGCACAATTAATTATTGCACTTTGTGTCAAGTAGTTGATAAACAGGCATAAAAAAAGAGTCGTTTCCCCAAACGAGGAAACGACTCCGATAGATACAACCGAAAAATCTACGCCTGCTGGTAGGCCTGGAAGCCGCCGAGCAGGTTGCGAACCTGCATAAAGCCCTGCTGGGTGAGGTAAGCTTTGGCCGAGGTGGAACGGCCGCCGCTTTTGCAGTGCACAATGATTTCCTGGTCTTTGAGGTCTTCCAGCTCTTCTAGCTTCTGCGGCAGCGTGTTAAGCGGAATATTCTGGCTGCCTTCGATGCGGCCTTCCTCGTTTTCCCAAGGCTCGCGCACGTCAATAATGGTAGGTTTTTCGCCAGCGGCCTGGCGTTGTTTTAGCTCGGCAGGAGTTATATCGGCCATAGGGCTATGTGAAGGGTTGTGGAAGGAAAATTGTGGAGCGTAAAGGTGGCAAAACTCCACATAAGTACCACGCAAAAAGGGCCCGCAGATTATCTATTTGTTCAGTATCAGGCGCTTGCTCACGGTCAGGCCATCGGCCAGTGTCAGCTGCACCAGGTAGAGGCCGGCGGGCAGCGCGCCCAGCTCCAGCAGGGGCTGGCCGTGCTGGCTGGCGGGCTGCTGCCAGGCCACGCGGCCCAGGGCATCGAGCACCTGGGCATGGGCGTAGCGGCCCTGCACCCGCACCTGCCCCTGCGAGGCCGGGTTGGGGTAGAGGCTGTACGAGTCGGCCACCGACGCCGGGGCGCTGCTGAGCACCGTGTTGGTCATCACCGGGCGCAGCATCAGGGCCCAGCCCTCGTACTGCGGCGGCACATCCGGCGAAACCGTGGGCCTCGGCTCCCACACGTTGCGGGTGAACTGCCAGAAGGCATCCGTGGGCGGCACGTTGTTGAGGTCGATGTTGATGCCAAGCGGCGTGGTAATGAGGCCGTGGCCGTAGCCGGCATAAAACCGCCCACTCACCGGCACCGGCGCTGCAAACGCAACTTCCATGAACGTCTGGCCCGCCGGCAGCGAGGCCGGAATCTGCACACTCTGCGTGGCTTTGGGCAAGCGGGTAGGGGCCCCGCTGTTGGCCGGGTCGGCGTCCCACACGTTCACGGTGATGGTGCGGCCCGCCGCACTCGGATACGCCGGCGAGATACGGATGCTGCGCACCTGGTCGGGCTTGTTGAGGTCGAACTGCAGAGCGTAGTAGCTCTGATTCAGGGTAGACGGCGGCACGCTCACGAAGGCTTCGGCGGTGCCGTCGTCGTAAGCGAAATAGTCGCTCAACTCGGTCACGCGCGAGATGGTGTCGTTGGGCAGGGTGCGCGGGTCGGTGTTGGCTTCGTTGGTGATGAGCGTGAGGCGGTGCCGCACCGTTTTGGCCGCCGCCGACACCGGCAGCGGGCTGCTACGCAGGTCGCCCGCAATCCGAAACTGAAACTGCGGGCTGCTCAGCGAGAGGAAGTCGGTAGTACGGAACAGGGCCGACGGGCCGCTGGGCAGCACGTCCAGCTGGCCCACCCAGCGGCCGGGCACCGGAAAGCCGCTGTCGGAGAGGTTGTTGATGGTGGTGAAGGTGGCCGGGTTGAGTTGCGCGGTCGGGTTGGGGGCGGCGTTGAACTGCCCCACCGGCATGGCCGTGCCGCGGGCCAGCAAGCTGCTCAGCGGGCGGCTAGTGGCCACGTCCTGATACAGCGAATCGGCGCGCACCCGCACCGGGGCCAGCTTCACGTAGTCGATGCTCCAGGAGTCGTCGTTGTTGGCCAGGCTGCCCTTGGCCCGAAACCGGAACTGGAAATCACCGTGCAGAAACCGCGCCTGATCAATGGCCACGAACTTGCGCCGGAAGTCCTCGCGGGTGCCGTTGCTGCGGCGCGTCCAGACCGGCACCCACAGGCCATTCTGGTCTTTGAACTCCAGCTGCAGCTGCACCGCGGCCGTGCTGGCATTGGCCGACGGCCGCCGGAAAATGTTGCCCGCCTGCCAGTAGAAGCCCAGATACAGCCGGTCGGTGGCGGTGCGGCCGCTCAGGTCGATGGGCTGCGACACCAGCGAGTCGATGTCGCTGTAGCCGCTGCCGTAGGGGCGGCCGTTGGCCTGCTGCCCGTCGAAGGTGGCCACGCCGCGGGTGGGCGGCGCCAGTGGAAACCGGTTGTTGACGAGCACCCCGCCGCCGGGCAGCCAGTTCGCCGCTTTCGGCGTGCCCTCCTGGGGCGTCGTGAAGTCGTCGAAGAAGGGCAGCGTCAGGGCCTGCCCGCGCTGGGCGGTGGCCGGGCGGGCGGCCGGCGCCGTGCGGCCCGGGTCGGTGCCCAGCGAGTGTAGCTCCTGCGCCACCGTGGCCAAGGGCAGCACACCCAGAATCGATAAGACAGAAACGCGTAGAACTTTGGAATACATCATCGAAAGCAAGTTAGGATATGGGCTTGAAACGCGCCGGCACCGCTTAAAATTTCAATCACAGATTTTGCAGATTGAAAAAGGATTTCGCGGATTCAGGCGGTAGAGGTATGCGCCTGCTGGTGGCAATACAACGCAAAAGAGCCGCGCAACAGCGCGGCTCTTTCGGGGGAAATCAATCTGTGAAATCAGCCTTAAATCTGCAAAATCTGCGATTCTAGTTCACTGGTTTCACTGGCTCGTCGCCGGCCACCCAGATGTCGACCAGCTGGCCCATGCGGATGGTGGCGTCGGGGGCGGCCACGGGGCGCTGCTTCACTACGGTGCCGTCGGTTTCGCCGTCCTGGGCGGGCTGGTAGAATACTTCGCCCAGCTGCAGGCCCTGGCCGATGAGCAAGGTGGTGGCTTCGTCGGCGGGCATGTTGATGAGGTTAGGCACCGGGAATTCCTGGTTGCCGAGGCCGTCGCCCACTTCCAGGTCTACTTTAGTGCCTTTGGCAATGGCGGCGCCGGGCGCAATTTCCTTGCCGCCCACCAGCTGCCGCAGCACGGCGTTCTGCTGAATGTTGGGCACCAGCTTGATCTGGCCTACCACCAAATCGTAGCTGCTCAGAATCATCTGGGCGTTTTTCACCGAGCCATCCGTCAGCTTGGGCATCTTGATGACGGGTGGGTTCTTCATGGCCACAGTGATGTAGATCTTGCGGTCTTCCTTCACCTTCTCGCCGGGCGCGGGGTCCTGGTTGAGCACCGTAAACGGGCGCGTGCCGGGATTATAGGAACTGTCGTCGACGTAGAAGCGCAGGTTGCGCTCATCGAGGTAGTCTTCGAGGTCTGCCTGGTTCATACCCGTGATTTTGGGCACCACGATGGTTTCGCCGTGGTTGGTGGTGAGGGGCAGATACACGAAGAAGAACCCGAACACCAGCGCCGCCGTGGCCAGGCCAATCACCAGCAGGTGCTTCACCAGATCAAGCGGCGTATCAGATTTGAAAAAAGACATGTAGCGTAAGCTTTAGCTTGCGCCGCCAGGTGGTAGTTGGCGACAGGTAGGGTAGATGAAAATGAGGTAGGCGGTTAACGGCACAAGCTAAAGCTTATGCTACAATCTGCCGCTCACTGCGCTGCTTGCCGAACTCCAGAATCTGGTCGATGAACTGGTAGGGCGTGTAGCCGGCCAGCGCGGTCTGGTGGAAAATGCAGGTAGCGGGCGTCATGCCGGGCAAGGAGTTCACCTCGATGATGAGCACTTCCACCGCCCCGTTGTCGCGGACGCGCACAAACGCATCGATGCGGGCGTAGCCCTGAATGTTCAGGATTTCGGCCACGCGACGCAGCTCCTGCTTCACTTCCTCCGAGATGCGCTGGCGCTCTTGGGGCTCCGGCGCGTAGCGGGCCGGGGTGATGTTCTGGCCTTCGCCGGCCAGAAACTTCTCTTCCAGGCTCAGCACCTCGCCGGTGGCCAGAGCTTCCGAGGCCTCAAACACCTCAATCTGCAGCTCGCCCTCGGGGCCGTAGTGCGTGAGCAGGCCGCCGGTTACTTCCAGGAAGTGGGCCGCGCCGTCGCGCGAAATCAGGGTTTCCACCAGGAAGGCGTCCTTCTGCGGGAATTCCTCCTTGAAGCCCAGGCTGAGCGTGGTGGCCTCGGCGGGCATCAGGTCCTGCTGGTCGCGGAAGATGAGGCGGGTGAAGGCCTCCAGCTCCGGCCGGGACTTAATTTTCTTCACGGCCGAAGAACAGCCGTCGTCGGCGGGCTTGGCGATGAAGGGGTAGGGGAACTGCGTTTCCAGGCTCCGGTAGAAGCTTTCGGCGTCGGCGGCCCACTCCAGGCGGCTGGCCATACGGTGCTCAGCCACGCGCAGCCCGGCCTCGCGCAGGCGGCGGTTGGTTTCAAACTTGTTGATCGTGACCGAGGAACTGTCCACGCCCGAGCCGTTGTAGGGCAACCCGAACTTCTCCAGCTCGCGCTGCAGGGCACCGTCTTCGCCGGGGCGGCCGTGCAGGGCAATGAACACTTCGTCCACCATGTCAGCCAGCTCCGCGAACGACACGCGGCGCGGCTGGGCCGTGAGCTGCCCCGCGAAGGTGCGGGTGATGTCCTGAGCTTCCTGCCGGATGCGCTCCAAAATAGGGTGCAGGCCGTGGCCGGCCTCCATGTGCTCCACTTTCTCCCGGATGTCGTCGGCGTTGTCCTTGAGCATCACGTTGATGGGCAGCACGTAGAGGCGGAACTCGTCGCTGTTGCCGGTCAGGAACACGGGCACCGGCTCGTACTTCACCGAGGAGCTGAGCTTCTCGAAGATGTTGCGGCCGCTTTCCACCGAAATATGCCGCTCCGACGAGTAGCCGCCCATAACCACGGCCACTTTCGTGCGGGTGCGCACCTCGCTGGCCCGGGCCGCCACGGCCGCGTCCAGCTGGCGCAACTGTGCTTCCAGCTTGGTTGGGGCCATCCCGCTGCGGCGCCGCGCCGCCAGGGAAGTCCGAATGATGTACGTCAGGAACTGGCTCGGATTGAGGCCAATTTCAGCGGCTTGATGGAAGAAGAACGAGGCTGGCAGCATCCCCGATGTCGTGTTCGGGTCGTTGAGGAAGATCGTGCCGTCGGCCTGAATGAAGCCGTCGAGACGGGCATATACCTGAAAGCCGAACGTGCTAAACATCGTCTGGGCTTGCTGCCGGATGCGCTGAATATCAGCTTCCGGCAGGTCAATGGGCGTCACTTTGCGCGCCAAGCCCGGCAGATACTTCGAGCGGTAGTCGAACATTTCGTCGCCCTTTACAATCTCCGTTGGAGGCAGAGCCAGCGGCTCGCCCCGCTCATTCTCCACCACAATGCAGCTGAACTCGCGGCCGGCCACAAAGCTTTCCACCAACACCTGCGTTTCGCCGGTGGTGCTGCGCAGGTGAACTACATCGGCTTGCGGAAAGTGCTCGTTTAGGAAAGTGAGCAGTTCCTGCGGGTGCTCCAGCACCGGCATTACATAGTCGGAGCTGATGGCTCCGAAGCCGGCTTGGGCAGCATGCGCTGCAACGGGCAACCCAATGCCTTCCCGGATATCAGCCACCTGTCGCACCCAAGCCAAGCGAGCCGGCTCGTCCAGCGCTGCCCATTCCTCCCGCGTGATGGTGTGCTGAAACAAGGCCCGCTCAATAGCTTTGGCAAAAGCGGCCGGATCTTCTTCTTTCAGAATGCTGATGCCCAAGCTGCTGCCTTGGCGTGGGGCCTTGATAACCAGCGGCAGCCCAAGCTCCTCTACCAAGCCTCGTAGATACTTGGGGTGAGTGGCATTCAGAGCCCACGACTCTTCCAACACCCGAAACTTCGGGGTAGGCTGATTCAGGGCCTTGAGTAGCTTTTTCTGCGCAATCTTATCAATGCCGAACGCCGAGGGCAGAATGCCGGAGCCGGAGTACGGAATGCCGTACCATTCCAGCAGGCCCTGAATGGCGCCGTCTTCGCCGCCCGGGCCGTGCAGGGCCAGGAAGGCGAAGTCCATCAGCTCGCGCAGCTCCTGGGGCTGCACGCGGCGGCCTACCTCCGCGATAATGCGGTCCTGCTCGTCCAGGCTCAGGTGGCCGAGGCTTTCCAGGTACACCTGCCACGGTAGCTCGGTGCGCGGCAGCGCCGATACCGGCGGGTAGAAGTCGCGGATGGTGCCTTTATAGATGAAGTGCCAGTCGAGCAGAATGAAGTTTCCGCTGCTGTCCACAAACACGGGGACGGCCTCAAAGAGGGCCTTGTCGAGGTTGTCGTATACGGTGCGGCCGCCCGCAAAGCTGATTTCCCGCTCACGCGACGGGCCGCCGAAGAAGATGCCGATTTTCATAGGTAGCGCAAAGGTACGGGGATGTAGCATAAGCTTTAGCTTGTGCCCTAAACCACTCCAACAGAAAAAAGCAGTCAGCGCTGGCCGGCGGTTTTTCGTACACGGCCAGCACGGCACAAGCTAAAGCTTATGCTACATTCGCGCCGTCATCCAACCAACCCGCTCATGCAAACTCTCGATCAGTATAACTTCGCCGGCAAGCGCGCCGTGGTGCGCGTAGATTTCAACGTGCCGCTCGATAAGAGCTTCGCCATCACCGACGATACCCGCATCCGGGCCGCTACGCCGACCATCAAGAAAATCCTGGCCGATGGGGGCTCCGTGGTGCTGCTCTCGCACCTGGGCCGGCCCAAAGGCGGCCCCGAAGACAAGTTTTCGCTGAAGCACATTGTGGCCCGCCTGGGCGAGGAGTACGGTACCGAGGTGCAGTTTGCCACCGATGCGCTGCAGGCCCAGGCCCAGGCCGACGCGCTGCAGCCCGGCCAGATTCTGCTGGTGGAAAACGTGCGCTTCTACCCCGAGGAAGAGAAAGGCGACGACGCGTTTGCCGAAAAGCTGGCCCCGCTCGGCAACGTGTACGTGAACGACGCTTTCGGCGCAGCGCACCGCAAGCACGCCTCCACGGCCGTCATGGCCAGCCACTTCGCGCCCGCTGACCGCGTGGCCGGCTACCTGCTGCAGAGTGAGCTCGACAACGCCAAAAAGGTGCTGGAGCACGCCGAGCGGCCCTTCACGGCCATCATGGGCGGCGCCAAGATTTCCGACAAGATTCAGCTGATTGAGAAGCTGCTCGACAAGGTCGACAACCTGCTCATCGGGGGCGGCATGGCTTACACGTTTGCCAAAGCCCAGGGCGGCCACATCGGCAGCTCGCTGCTGGAAGCCGACAAGATGGACCTGGCCCTGCGCCTCATCGAGCAGGCCAAAGCCAAAGGCGTGAACCTGGTGCTGCCCACCGACAGCCTCATTGCCGACAAATTCGCCAACGACGCCCAAACCAAAGTAGCTGCCAACAGCGAAATCCCGGACGGCTGGATGGGCCTCGACCTGGGCCCGGAGTCCAGCAAGGCGTTTACTGAGGTCGGTGCGCAACTCCAAAACCATCCTCTGGAACGGCCCGATGGGCGTATTCGAAATGCCCAGCTTCGCCAAAGGCACCCAGGCCGTGGCCCAGGCCATTGCCGACGCCACCGAGGCCGGCGCCTTCAGCCTCATCGGCGGCGGCGACTCGGCCGCGGCCGTCAACCAGATGGGCTTCTCCGACAAGGTGAGCTACATCAGCACCGGCGGCGGCGCGCTGCTGGAGTACATGGAAGGCAAGGAGCTGCCCGGCGTAGCGGCGCTGGAAGGCCGGTAAGTATTTGGTAGCGAGTATTTAGTATTGAGTACTGAGAAGTCAGTGCTTAGTATTAGCAAGGAAAAGGGCCTTTCTTTTTGGCAGTTTGCCGAAGAGAAAGGCCCTTTTTGCGTGCGTCGGCAGCAACAGGCTACTTCATACTCATTACTTCCTACTTGATACTCACACTAGGCTGTGTCTGAAAAGTGATGCTGCAAAATACGGCGGATACAGGCCAGCGAGGCCATGCTGAGGAAATGGGCGTCGTGTTTCTCATAGCGCGTGGCCACGCGGCGATGTTCTTTGAGCGAGCCAAAGAAGCGTTCCACCACATTGCGCCGCGCATAGCGAGTTGGCTCGATTCGGGGTGGCCGTCCTCGCCGCCGACAGCGACGGCCTGCGGCTGGTTGCCGACGTGGAATGACGGCCCGGATGCGACGACGACGGAGCCAGTGGCGAATGTGGACCGCGTCGTAGCCGCGGTCGGCCAGGAGTTGACGTGGGCGTCGACGCACCCGCACCTGTTCACAAAGCGGTTCAAACTGGGGCCCATCATGCCGCTGGCCGGCCGACAGATGCAGGGCCAGCGGCGTACCCGCGCCATCACAGACTACATGCAGCTTGCTGGTCAGCCCGCCGCGGCTGCGCCCGAGGCACTGGGCTTTTTTTTCGTGCCGCCCGCCGCACTTTTGGTGGCCCGCACCGTGGTCGAATCCACCAGCCACGTGTCCAGGTCTAACAAGCCGGCCGCATCCAGGCGCAGGCGTAAGCGGTGCAACACCCGCTCGAAGGTGCCATCAGCGGCCCACCGGCGAAATCGTTCGTACGCCGTTTGCCAGGGGCCGTAGCGTGCTGGTAAATCCCGCCAGGGCGCTCCGGTGCATAGGATCCAGAGTAAGGCATTCCATTGCTGGCGGTCATCGCGCCGGGGGCGCCCCAGACGTTGTGGGGGCAATTCGCTTTCCACCGCGGCCCATTGGGCATCTGTTAACTCATACCGTGCTGCCATACCCTAAGATACATAACACCCCTTTTCAGACACAGCCTAATTCACGTAAGGCGTTTCCAGGTCCTGGCCCATACTGCGCATGGTGTCGAGGGAGAGGCGGCCGGTGAGGCGGGTGGCGCTAGTGCGGGCCTCGGCATCGGTGAGGACCTCTAGGTTGCGCAGCCACTGCAGGCGGTGCAGTTGGATTTCGATGGGGCCGAGCGGATTCACCTGGCCGTACTCGTGGCGCAGGTAGCTTTTGGTGCGGCGGTCCAGGGCTTCGGCAAAGTCCTGCAGGGCGGCCTGCTCAGACGAACGGTCGGCGAAGATGATGCTGGAGCGGGACGTGAGCAGCACAAACTCGCGCCACCGGTGCTGCCAGCCATACCAGGCGTATACCAGCAGCGGGCCGCTGAGGCCCAGGGCCCAGAGCCAGAAGTCGACGACAAACGAGGCCTCCTGGCGGTGGTCGAGCGTGAAGGTGAACAGGCACCAGCCCACAATGGCCAGCAGGCTAAGCAGTTTTTTGTGCGGCACGAAGTTGCGGCGCTCCACCCGCACGGGCAGAATTTCCTCGTAGGGCAGCTCCACTTCCAGCACGGCCCGCCCGCCGGCTTCGCGCTGGCAGATGTAGAGGCCATGCTGGCGCAACGCCACCAGGGTACTGCCGGCCCACAACCGGCGTTGTTCAAGAAGCATGGAATAGTAAAACGACGGGCGAAACTGCCCCGAAAAACAAACAGGAAATCAGGCCACTCAGATAAAGGCGAACGGGCTGGGCGAGAAACACAGCACAAAAATAGCCAGCATCAACCAGCCCAGCACCTTGCGCCCGCCGGAAAGCGGCGTTTCGTCGGGCGCCGGCGGGTGAAACACGCCCATCAGGCGGCTTAGCAGCAGCCCGAACCCCAGCCAGCCCGGATTGCCCAGAATGCCCGGCACCGCCACCGTGCAGGCCAGCTGCACCGCCCACACGCCCACCGCCAGCAGCAGCGCCTGCCAGAGCCGCGGCACCACCGGCCGCAGCACCACACACAGATAGGCAAAGTACGGCGCGCCCCAGTACAGCCACGTTTGGCCGGACGTGCGCAGCGAAAACAGCCCCAGCCCGGCATAGAACACAAACCCCACAAACAGCACCCCCGACAGCCGGTTGAAGCGCCGGAAGCCCAGCAACCCGTACAGAATGTGCCCGCCATCGAGCTGGCCGATGGGCAGCAGGTTGAGGGCCGTGAAAAACAGCGCCAGTGAACCCGCCAGTAGCACCGGGTAGTGCGTCAGCTCGTTGGGGTGCGGCAGCCGGGCGGGGTCAGCAAACAGGTATTCAAGGCCTTGGTACAGCAGCGGCTTGGCCAGCGTGATGCCTTGGCCTGCACTATATACATAGCGAGCATACTCAGAGCCATACTTAGCGTATTGCGGATGAATCTGGAAGATATAGTCAGCGGGCGGCAGGTGCGTGAAGCCGTAAATCAGCACCGGCACCGCCAGCAGAAACCCCGCCAGCGGCCCGGCCAGCCCGATATCAAAAAACTCCTTGCGCGAAAATATCCGGTCCTTGACCCGAATGACAGCCCCGAACGTGCCGATGGTGCTGAACATGCCCGTGAAGAACGGAATGTAGTAAGGCAGCGTGGCCCGCACCCGGTGGTGCCGGGCCGTGAAGTAGTGGCCAAACTCGTGCACCGTCAGCACCCCCAGAAACGGCACCGAAAACCACAGGCCCTGCCGGATTTCGGCTAGCGTCAGGCCCGCTCCCTCGAACGTGAACTTGTCATGCATCCACTCAGCGCCGGCCAGGGTGGTGGTCAGCAGCGTCAGTAGGAACAGTCCCAGGTGCAGCGCATAGCGCCGCCAGCGCGGCGGTTCTGGTTTTTCAGCGTACCCATCCTGCCAGGGCTCGTCCGGTTCAGACGGCGGCAGGTCAGGGCTGGCCGCGTCAGGAAAGGGGAGGAGCGGCGGCGGGTCGTCGGTTGGATAAGGCACTAAGGGCAGCGGGTAGGGCGTCGGAGAGCGTGAGGGGCGGGGCCAGAAACAGCGTGTGCAGGCCCAGGCGTTGGGCCGTTTCGATGTGTTGAAAACTGTCCTCGATGAAAAGAGTTTCCTCGGCCTTCCAGTTCATCTCGCGCAGCGCGTGCCGGAAAATTTCCTCGCCCGGCTTGCGCAACCCCACGTGCTGCGAGTAGAACACCCGGTCGAGGCAGTCGGCAATGCCGTGCTCGAAGCCATATTGCGCACGCAGCACCTGGTTGATTTGGTCGATGTGAATCTGGTTGGTGTTGGAGAGCAGCGCCGTCTGGTGGCCTTGGGCCCGCAGTTCCGCAATCAGGGCCAGCCGCTCGGCCGGCACGTCCAGCAGCATGGCGTTCCAGGCGGCATCCAGCTCCTCATCGGTGGCCTCCAGCTCGTAGGTGGCGCGCAGGCCGTCCCGGAACTGCGCCGGCGTCAGGCGGCCCGTTTCCATCTGGTCGAACAGCTCGGCCTGTGCTGCCTGCGTAAACTCGATGGTGCTGCCGTGCCGGTGCAGGCGGCCCATAGCCGCCAGGGTGCGCTGGTAGTCGATGTTGATGATGACGCCCCCAAAATCGAAGAGCAGGTTGGGCAGTTGATGTGGCATGAGGCTGACTATCTGAGGCTGGGCACCGGAACAACGCTTTTCCTGCCCGGTGTAATTGCAAATCCGCCCGCAAAAGTCGAAGTTTGCACGGCTGAAACCAACCATCCGGTGGGCGGTAAAGGCAAGGGCCTATAGCTCAATCGGTTAGAGCAGCTGACTCATAATCAGCAGGTCACTGGTTCGATTCCAGTTGGGCCCACCAAAGGCGAATACGCCAACATCCTTATTAACAGGTTGTTGGCGTATTTTTTTTAACTATTGTATGAGTTTCGATACGTGTAGCATCAATTGCTAACGAACATCAAGTACTGTTAATGCATACCTCTAAATGCCGCTTCGGGTAGGCTAAATTGCCAGGGTCGTGTGTTTATGATGGTAACCAAAGCGAAAACCAAACAAGCGAACCACTTGGCTTGCTCATTCGCTTTAGATTCAGCGCTTAAAGCCAAGTCACGTTTCTTCAATAACCTGGAAGCAAGGACCGGTACTGCTGCGGCAATCCCTCTTTGTAACCGGCCGAAAACGGTCAAGGTCTGCGCACGCTCGGCGGACGCCAAACCGGCTTCCAGACCGCACAGGTTGGTGGTCAGGTGATGCTCGTCGATGAAGTTGCGGGTGATTTCCCGGCCCTGCTTGTCGTAATAGCAAATCCGCAGCACGCCCTCCAGCAGAAACCCGACCCGCCGCGACACCTGGCCTGCTTCCAGAAAATAGGCTTCCTTCGGTAAGGATAGCGGCGTGGTCTTGCGGGCAATCAGATCCAGTTGGTGTTGATTGAGCGAGCCAAACTGCAGCAGATAGGCGAAAAAGTCATCCATCAGGACAAGGTACGCGGGCATGGGTAAGCACGGCTTGCCATTTGGTAAAAAGGAATTTAGCGGCTGAAAACGTTGCTCAAAGGCGTTTTCCAGGCTCACGCATTACGGAGCGCAGTGGCTGGCTAGCTCGGTAGCACCGCCCCGGTCCCCTTGCGGTAGGCCAGCGGGGTAGTGCTGGTCTGCTTCTTGAAAAAGTTGTTGAAGTAGGTGGGGTAGGCAAAGCCCAGGCAGGTGGAAATTTCGGCCACGCTCCAGGTGGTGTGCTGCAACAGAGCCTTCGCCTCGTCGGTGAGGCGGGCGGTGATGTGCGCGCTGGTGGGCTTGCCGGTTACCTCTTTCACGGCCTTGTTGAGGTGGTTAACGTGCACGGCCAGCCGGTCGGCAAACTCCTGGGCCGTTTTCAGCTCCAGCGTCTGCTCGGGCGTTTCTACCGGAAACTGCTGCTCCAGCACGTCCAAAAACCGGGCCGCCAGGCGCGAGGCGGCCGTGTGCGCTTGGACCAGGGTGTGGGCGGGCTGCCGGTGCAGGGCCTCGTGAATGGCAAGTTGCAGGTAGGTGCGAATCAGCTCGGCCTTGAAGGGATAATCACCTTCCTGCGCGGTCAGCATCTTCTGGAAGATACTGGTCATGAAGGGTATCTGCGTCTCGCCGAGCGGGTAGAGCGGCGGGCTCCCGATTTTGAAAAGGGGCGACTGGGGGAGGCTTTCCGACCGGTCGAGCGAGGTGATAAACTCCTCGGTAAAGAGGCTGATGAAGCCGTGCCGGAGGTCACCGCGCATTTCCAGCGAATACGGAATGTGCGGGTTGAAGAACAGCAGGTACGTGCCGTCGAGGTCCCAGTGCTGGTGGCCGTAGTGCAGCCGGGCCCGGGTCGTGAGCAGCATGACCTTATAGTAGTCGCGCCGGGTGAAGTAGGGCGGGGTGGTGCACGGGCGGTCCACCGCGTACACTTTGAACCCTTTCAGTTTCAACTCCCGGGTGGGGCGCGGAGCCGGCCTGCTGGCAACAGCGTTCATCATGCGGCAAAAGTACGAAAATCAAGTAGAGCGCATTGACAGCAAGGCAAAAACCCAGTACCGCCTAACTGGCCAAGCTGCCCAACTGGCCAAGCTGCTCAGCCGGCAAAAGCCCGACTGGCCGGCACCGGATACGTCCGGTACCAGCCAGCCGGGCCCTGGCTGCGAGTGGTGTGGTTTAAGCGGGGTTCTCGCTCACCCGCCGGATAGGAAGCACCTGCATGGGGGCGGTCAGCAACGGCAGCAGCTGCTCGACCAGGCGCGACTGCGGCGGCGTCGGGTGGGCCGCTATGGCTTCGTCATCGAGCCAGGCGGCGGCAATCAGGAACGTATCGGGGGCCTCGGCTTGCTGAAAGATATTGTAGTAGATGCAGCCCGGCTCCGCGCGCACCAGGCCCACGAGTTCAAGCAGGATTTCCTGCACACGGGCGCGGTGCGCGGGCTGGCTTTGCACGGTGACGAGCAGGTGCCGTTCGGCGACTTTATCGGAAGTAGGCATCGGAGTAGAACTGGATAGGGGAAGGGTACCGATAAGCTGCCAACCCCTGTGAAGCCGCTTTGGGGCAGTAGGAGAGGTTGGCAGATTATCGGTACCGCGTGTGGGCTTAGGCGACCGTCAGCACGATTTTGCCCTGGATGTGCCCGCGGGCGGCGCGCTCGTGGGCCTGGCGTGCCTCGGCCAGCGGGTACGTGCTGTCGATGACCACGCGCACCGTCCCGGCTGCCAGCAGGCGCCCGAGCTCGGCCAGCTGCGCGCCGCTGGAGCGCACCTGCGTCATCGACACGGTGATGCCCCGCCGGGCCGCTTCCTCGGCATCCGTAAAGCCCAGAAATACCGGAAACAGCGCGCCGCCCCGCTTAAGGGTGCGCAGGAAACGGCCTGTGGTGGGGCCACTGAGGGTATCGAGCACAACGTCCAGGTCCTGCACTGCGTCCTCGGCCGGGGTTTTGGCGTAGTCGATGAACTCATCCACGCCCAGCTCGCGCAGCAGCGTTTCCTGCCCGCCCGAAGCCACGGCAATGACGTAGGCGCCCTGCCACTTGGCCAGCTGCACCGCCAGGTGGCCCACGCCGCCGGCGGCCCCGTTCACGAGCACCCGCTTACCCCGCAGCGGCACCGGCCGGTGCGCCTCCGGCTGAAACGGGTTGGGAGCCGTGTGCCCCAGCTCGATGAGATACTGCCACGCCGTAAGCCCGGACATGGGAGCCCCGGCGGCCTGTACGTGGCTGAGGCTGGCCGGCTTGCGGGCCAGGTCCGTGGCGGGCGCGGCCACGTACTCGGCATAGCCGCGGCTCTCGCCAACGCTTGGGAAGCGGACCATGCCGAAGACCTCCTCGCCCACCGCGAAGTCGGTCACATCCTCGGCCACGGCCGCCACGACGCCCGACACGTCCGTGCCCAGCATGAGGGGAAAGGTGACCGACGGGCGCCACTCGGCCGGCAGGGCCTTGTAGCCGTCGCGCAGGTACCAGTCGGGCGGGTTGATGCCGACGGCGTGCACCCGTACCAGCACTTCGCCCGGCTGGAGCTCGGGCACCGGCGCATCCTCGTAACGCAGCACCTCGGGCCCGCCAAACGCGTGCTGCTGCACCGCCTTCATCGTATTCATCGCCCCGGTTGGGGCCTTCGGGGAAGCAGAAGATTCATTGCCTGCTTCCTGCGCCCGTTCGAAGGATTGCCCTTCCTCGGACTGCGCTTTCATTTCTGTGGTTGCCATGGTTGTTGCGTTTGACTGTGGTTACTTGCTAGAATCACTGCGACTTTCGTCGTGTAGCAGGCGCTGACCGGCCCACTCAGATTATTTCTACAAAGGTCCAGTCCATTGGCAACGACGAAAAATGTCATTCAAACTAAAAAGTATGAATATCACGCAAAGAGCCTTCGAAAGCTGCCGCGCGAGATAGAGCCGCCTTCTTCAGCCTAAAAAAAGTCCCGGCAGGTGCTCTGGCCAATGGCCGGCACTTGCCGGGACGTCTACTGGCCGTGCGGCCAGCCGGGCTTATACCGCAACGCTTTCAATGCCCTTTTGCAGGGCGGTAGCCTGGAATTCCGGCAATTTGACGCCCTCGGCCCGGGCCACCGTCACATCGGTCATGCCCAGGAAGCCCAGCATCCAGCGCAGGTAGGGCACGGCAAAATCAGCGGCCTGCTGCGGTCCTGCGGAGTAGATGCCGCCGCTGGCCACGGCCAGGTACACTTTCTTGCCTGTGATAAGTCCTTCCGGACCCGTGGGGGTGTAGCGGAACGTGATGCCCGCCCGCGTGAGGTGGTCGAGCCACGCCTTGAGCGACGAGGCAATGGTGAAATTGTAGAACGGCACCCCCAGTACGAGGACGTCGGCCGCCAGCACCTCGGCAATGGCTTCGTCGGAGTGGCGCACGGCCTGCTGCTGCTCGGGCGAGCGGCCTTCGGCGGGCGTGAAGTAGGCCTGCAGGTGCGCCTCTTCGAGGTGGGGAAACGGGTGGGTCGCCACGTTGCGCACCACCACGGTGCTGCCGGGGTGCGCCGCGAGCAGCTTGTCGATGATGCCCTGGCTGAGGCGGGTGCTGTACGATTCGGCCCCGCGGGCGCTGGAAATGATTTGCAGAATCTGCATAAACGTAGGGAAGGGGGGAAGAAAGTGAAGAATACGAGCCCGCCACCCGGGGCCTGCCCGCCGGGGCCAACTGCCCGGCCACTGCGTAGCCCCGTGGTGGTATGGTACTCTGATTACCTCAAGTAATCAGCCCGGCCTTTGTTTGTAACTTGCGCCCACTACAGATTACGTGGCGGTAGCCTGATTACCTGCGGGTAATCAGGCGGGTATACCGCTCCTCATCTTGCCGTTATTGCTATGACCAACTCCGACCTGACCTCCTGCGCTCAGACCATGCACGCCCTACGCCACGCCCTGCTGGTTGTGAATGGCAAGTGGAAGCTGCAAATCATCGTGGCACTGCAGACGGGCACCCGCCATTTTCGTGGCCTGGAGCGCAGCGTGCCGGGCATCTCCACCAAGGTGCTGGCCAAGGAGCTCAAGGAATTGGAGGCCCACCAGTTCATCGTCCGCACGGTTTCGCCCGGCCCGCCGGTAGTCGTGGACTACCAGCTCTTGCCCTATGCCCGTTCGCTCGACCCCGTGATTGAGGTGCTCAAAGCGTGGGGCCTGCAGCACCAGCAGCGCCTGGACAGCCTCTCCGGATTGCCGACGCACGTACCGCTACCCTAAATTTCACTGCTCCTGCGGGCGCGCTCAATCGAGGCGGACGGAGCAATCCGCAAGCAGCATTTTCGGGCTATGCGGCCGGGCTGGGTAGCCGGCATCGTCGCGTACGGGTACCTGCCGGGCACGCAAAAGCGTTTTTGCCAAATGGCAACTGATGCCCCGGTGCGCCCGCGTACCTTGCCCCCATGGACGAACTCTTTACCTACCTGCTGCAGTTCGGCTCGCTCAACCCGCGGCAGCTGGACCTGATTGCCAGCAAGGCCACTCCGCTGGCGCTGCCCCGCGACGCCTACTTTCTGGAGGCAGGGCAGGTGTCGCGGCGGGTCGGGTTTCTGCTGGAGGGCGTGCTGCGCATCTGCTACTACAACAACCAGGGCCAGGAAATCACCCGCAACTTCATCGACGAGCACCACCTGACCACCAACCTGCGCGGTCTGGAAGACGGCCTGGCCTCCGCCGAGTACGTGCAGGCTGTGACCGATTGCCGGCTGCTGGTGTTCACCAAGCCTGACTGGGACGAGCTGGCCCACACCATCGTGGGCTGGCGCGAGATGGTGCACCAGATGACCACCCGGCACCTGCACGAGAAGCTGGCGCGCATCAGCCCCATGGTCAGCCAGGATGCCACCACCCGCTACCGGGAGTTTCTGGCCAACTACCCGCAGCTGGCCAACCGGATTCCGCTGTCTTACCTGGCCTCGTTTCTGGGCATGACGCAGTCGTCGCTGAGCCGGATTCGGCGCAACATCCGCTGACGCGCTTTTTGCCAAATGGCAACTCCGGGGCTTTTCGGGCGGGGGACCTTTGCGACATAACCAACCGCAACGACCATGAAAACCGTCCTCATCACCGGCGCCAACAAAGGCATCGGCCTGGAAACCGCCCGGCAGCTGGCCCGGCAGGGCTACCACGTCTTTCTGGGCAGCCGCGACCTGGCCCGGGGCCAGCAGGCCGCCCAGCAGCTCCACGCCGAAGGCCTCTCCGAAGTAGAAGCCATCCAGCTCGACGTCACCAATGCCGATTCGGTACAGGCCGCCCGGGCCGAAATTGGCCGCAAAACGCCGGTGCTCGACGCCCTCGTCAACAATGCCGCCATTACCGGCGGGATGCCGCAAGCCGCGTTGGGGGCCGCAGTGGCCACGTTTCAGGAGGTGTTTGCCACCAACGTGTTCGGGGTGGTGCAGGTCACGCAGGCCTTTATCGACTTGCTGCGCCCGGCTCCCCAGCCCCGCATCGTCAACGTGGGCTCCAGCGGTGCCTCGCTGACGCTGAGCAGCGACCCGGCCTGGAAATACTACCACCACAAGGGCGCCGTCTATCCGGCCTCCAAGGCGGCGCTGCACATGTATACCATCGTGCTGGCCTACGAGCTGCGCGACACGCCCTTCAAGGTGAATGCCGTGGACCCGGGCTTCACGGCCACCGACCTCAACGGCCACCGCGGCACCGGCACCGTGCAGGAGGCTGGGATACGAATTGCCAAATACGTGCTGGTAGGCGACGACGGCCCCACGGGCCGGTTTATCAGTGAAGAAAACACCCCCGTAACGGGTGAAATTCCGTGGTAACGCCGGGCATGACTGACTACCTACCGCCGGACCAGGAAGCGACTTTCCAGCAGTGCCAGGCCAAGCCAGACACTGCCGGAAAGCCCACCCCGGGCCGAATTCATTCCGAGCAAACCGAAACCGAAGGGTTACCCTAGCACACTTATGCAAGTAGTTCAATTTGCCGCCCACGGCGACACCGACGTATTACAGCTGGTCGACGCGCCGATGCCCCGCCCCCAGAAGGGCGAAGTATTGATTAAAGTGGCGGCCGCCGGGGTCAACTATGCCGACATCTGGCAGCGCAAGGGCCGCAGCCCCACGCCGCTCCCGCTGCCCTACGTGTCGGGCTACGAGGTGGCGGGGACCATCGAGGCCCTGGGCGAGGGCGTAACCACGCGGCAGCCGGGCCAGCGGGTGATGGCCATGCTCCCCCGCGGCGGCTACGCCGAATACGTGGTGGCCCCGGCCGCGCAGGCAATGCCCCTGCCGGCGGAGCTGGGCTACGCGCAGGCCACCGCCCTGCTGGCGCAGGGCCCCACGGCCGTGGGCCTGCTCAACACCGGAAGCTATGCCTCGGTGCTGGTGCTGGCCGCGGCCGGGGGCGTGGGCTCGCTGCTGGTGCAGGTGGCCAAAAACCGGGGCCTGTGGGTGGTGGCCGCCGTGGGCAGCGACGCGAAAAAAGCCGCTGCCCAAGCCAGTGGAGCCGACGCCGTGGTGAGTTACGCCGAAGCCGACTGGGTGCAGCAAGTGCGCGCGGCCACTGCCGGCCAGGGCGTGGCCGCCTCGTTCGACGCCGTGGGCGGCCGTGTGGGGGCCGAGGCCCTGCTGGCCCTGGGCGCCGGCGGCACCGCCGTGGTGTACGGCGCGGCCAGCGGCGAGCCTACCCGGCTGGACGCCCAGCAGCTTATCGGGCAGCGGCAGCTGGTGCGGGGCTACACGGTGTTTGCCGAAATGGCCCGATTCGGGGAATACACCGAGGAGCTGCTGGGGTACTTTCGGGCCGGTACGCTGCAGCTCCCCGTCCAGACTTACCCGATTGCGGAAGTCCGGACCGCGCAGCGCGAGCTGGAAGCCCGCCAAACGCAGGGAAAGGTGGCGCTGCTCTTTTGAGCTTCGACCTTGGGCTAGCCGGCGTTGGACAGGCGTTGCCACGAGTGGAGCTGACCCGAAGTATTCGACAAAAGTCAGCACAAGCAGACCGGATGAGTCCGGCTTACTTGTGCTGACTTTTTTTGGTACATCAGCTAAGGAAGTGGCTTCCAACCACGTCCTTTTTACTGATAGCGGGGAGGGAAATCACCTTAGGCTGTTCCCGGAAGAAGAGTGCCTATCAGCGCGTAACGGCCGCGTAGGGCAGGTAGCTGTCCATCCCGAATTCCTGCTTGAACTCGTCGCTCAGCGGGCCCAGCGCCGTCATGTGGGTGATGGTGGTGACTTCGCCCCAGATTTTCAGCGGGACGGCCGTGTTCTGCATGTGCAGCCGGATGGCCGCCTCGTCGGCGTAGCGCTCGTGCTGGCAGTAGCTGCCCTCGGCCTGGCGGAAAATCTCGTAGCTGAGCACGTGCGGCTCGGTTTGGGTGATGGCCAGCTGCTGGGCCAGCGCCTGCTCGTAGCGCGCCTGGTCGGCGGGCTGCACGGTGAAGGCAAAAATCAAATCAACGGTCTTGTTTTCCATGGAATGAAGGAGGGAGATGCACGGGGGTTAGTGAACAGACAGCCGGTACTGGAGGGGTGAGACGGCGGCGTGCTGCTTGAAAAACTTGCTGAACGACTGGGAATGCTCGAAGCCCAGGCGGTAGGCCACTTCCCCCACCGAGAGGGTGGTGGTGGTGAGCAGCTGTTTGGCGTAGTCGAGTAGTTTCTGCTGCACGTGCTGCCGGGCGGTGAGGCCCGTATGGGTGCGCAGCAGGTCGCTGAGGTAGTTGGCCGATAAGTTCAGCTGCCCGGCCAGCTCCTGCATGCTGGGCAGCCCCCGGCTGGGGAGCTGGTCGCCGGCCACGTACTCGGCCAGCAGCTGCTCGAAACGGCTCACCACGTCGTGATTGGCCGCCCGGCGCGTGAGAAACTGCCGGTGGTAAAACTGGTTGCAGTAGGTCAGCAGCAGGTCGAGGTGGGCCACCAGCAGGTCCTGGGTGAAGGCCGTGATGGGCGCGGCCACCTCCTGGGCCAGGCGCTGCATCATGTCCAGCACCTGCCGCTGCTCGGCGGCCGAGAGGTGCAGGGCCTCGTTGACCGCGTAGCCGAAAAAGCCGTACTCCGTGATTTTGCGGGCCAGGGGATACCCCTGCAGAAAATCCGGGTGCACGACCACCAGGCAGCCTTCCACCATCACCGGCACCTCCGACTCCAGGCGCACGGCCTGGTGCGGGGCGGTGAAAATCAGCACGCCCTCGTCGAAGTCGTAGTGCTGCTGGCCGTAGCGCAGCTGCCCCCCGGTCAGCTTCTTGAACGCAATGGTATAGAAGCTGTAGGAAATGGTTTGTTCGGTGCGGGCCTGCATGTCCCGCAGGTCCACCACGCTGATGAGCGGGTGCGTGGGCTTGGGTACCTGCAGCGTCTGGTGCAGGGCCGAGATGGAGCGCAGATGATGCAGCGGCGGACGGGACGATTTCATACGAGCAAAGTAGAACAGGACCACCGGCCGGCGCCGGCCAGTTTAGGAACAAAAATCAGGTCGGAAAATCGGTCGACACGGACAGCGCGTGCCACTTTTCGGCTTCCGCCAGGCGGTGGCGCAGCGCCTGGGTTACGTATTGTACGGCATCCGAGCCGGCCAGCAGGCGCAGCGGCGGTTCCGCCTCGTTGGTGAGTTGGACGATGGCGGCGGCCAGCCGCTGCGGGTCGCCGGGCTGCTGGCCGCTGAGCTGGTCCACGTAGCTGAGCGTCTGGCCCACGGTCGGGGCGTAGTCGGGCAAGACATCCTGCGCCTTGTGCAGCGACTTGTCGCTGAGCAGCTCCGTGCGGAAGGTGCCCGGCTCCACCAGCGTGACCTTGATACCCAGCGGCGCCACTTCCTGCTGCAGCGACTCACTCAGGCCCTCCACGGCAAACTTGGACGCGCTGTAGCTCGACGAGGCCGGGGCCCCGATGACGCCCTGCATGGAGGAGATGTTAATAATATGCCCGGCCCGCTGCTTGCGCAGTTGCGGCAGCACCGCCCGCGTCACGTGCAGCAGCCCGAACACGTTGGTATCGAACTGGCGGCGCACCTCGGCATCGGTGGTGGTTTCCAGGGCCCCGAGCAGGGGGTAGCCGGCGTTGTTCACCACCACATCGAGCCGGCCGTGCTGGTCGATGACCTGCTGCACGGCGCGCGCGGCGTCGGCCTCGCGGGTCACGTCCAGGTGCAGGGCGGTGAGGTGAGGGTGGTGGCCGAACGTGTCGGCGGCGGTTTCTGGGTGGCGGCTGGCGGCTACCACGTAGTCGCCGGCGGCGAGGGCCGCCCGGGCAATTTCAGCCCCGATGCCGCGGTTGGCACCGGTAATCAACCATACTTTGTTCATGAGAAGCGTCGCGAAGTTTTACGAAGGCAAAATTCCGCCCTCACCGTCCGGGTTTTGTAGTCCAAAGCGGGGAAGTTGTAGCCCGTTTACGGTTTGGAGAATTTGACTCCTGACTTGAGCCTTACCTCCCAGTCCGGACGTGCCCGCAGCGGCACCAAGCCGCCTGCGGGCGCCGGCCGGCCTGAATAGCTGGCACGCGCTGCGCGCCGCTTAACTGGTGAGCACCGTGCGCTGACGCAGCCGCCGGGGCCGCGCGGCTTCCTGCAGCAGGAAGTGGGCCACGTCGGCGCGCGCTATTTTGCCCACCTTCATGCCGGGGTGCAGGTCGGTGAGGACCCGGTAGCTGTGGGTCGGCGGGCCGTCGGACAGAATGCCGGGCTGCACAATTTCCCAGTTCAGCGCGCTATGGGCCAGTAGTTGCTCCATGATTTCCTTGTCGGCGGACTGCTTCCGCAACAGCCCCTTCACCACCAGGCGCATCAGCCAGTTCAGGTACGGGGCGCTGGGGCCAATGCCGAAGCCCGTGATGGCCAGCACGGGGGCCGTGAAGTGGGTGTCGGCTGTGGCTGCCAGCAGGGCCCGTGCCGCGTCGCTGTAGAGCGTGGTGGCTTTTTTGTTTTTCGTGCCGATGGTGATGAGTACGGCATCGGCCCCGGCAATGGCCTGCCGCACGTCGGCCACTACCGTGGCGCTGCCGTTGAGCTTGCGCAGCCGGGGATGGTCGGGAAGGGAGGCGGTGGTGCGGGCCAGCGCCGTCACGGTGTGGCCGCCGGCCAGGGCCTGCTGCACGGCCTGCAGCCCGACGCCGGCCGTGGCCCCGAGAATGGTAATCTGCATGAGAGAAGCAACGTAGGGGGCGGCCTGGAGCCGCCCTCTGGATGAAGTAAAAGGATGACTTATCCCGCCGGCCCGGGGCCTAACGGGGGGCCAGGAACCGTTCGGCCGCGCTTGGGGCGGCTACCAGCAGGCCCGCATCGCCCCACTGCCAGGGCTGGCCGGCCAGGTTCAGCACGGTGGCCCCGGCCTCGCGGGCAATCAGCACGCCCGCCAGCCAGTTGTAGGTATCGAGGCCTTCCTGGTAAAACAGGTCGAGCCGACCGGCCCCCACCTGGGCCAGCTGCAGGCCGTGGGGGCCGTAGTTGCGCACCACCCCAAACGTATCGAGCAGCCGGGTGACGGCGGCCCCGGTTTTCCGGTTCAGGTCGGGCGTGGGGTAGGCCTCGTCCTGGTGGCCATAGTTCACCACGGCCACCATGTGGCGCGGGTCGGTTTTGGTGCTGGGGTGCAGGGGCACCCCGTTCAGAAACGCGCCGCCGCCTTCCTGCGCCCAGAACAGCTCCCGCTCGAGCGGGGCGTAGATAACGGCCAGCTGCGGCCGGCCCTGGCGTACCAGCGCCACGTTCAGGGTCCAGCCGGGCAGGTGCTGCAGGTACTGCACGGCCCCGTCGAGGGCGTCGTACAGCCAGTACTCGGGCTGGTCGAGGGGCTGTTTCTGCCCCTGGCTGTCAAACTCGTCGCCTTCCAGCCAGGGTGTGTCCGGAAAATCGGCGGCCAGCTGCTGCTGCAGCGAGGCCAGGGCCTGGTCGTTCTGCTGCTGCAGGTGGGAGAGCAGGGTCGCGTAGTCCTGCGGAATGGGCGTCTGTTTGTAGCCTTGCACAAACAGGTCGCCGGCTTGTCTGACAGCCGTGAGCACGGCCGTTACATTGAGAGGTGATGACATGGAACACGAGGAAAAGGAAGCCCGCCGGCCGACCCCGGAAAGGACGGCAGCCTGCCGGCCAGCGGGCTTCGGATTGACCATACAAAGGAAGCCGGAGCGGTGGCGGCGGGAGTAGGCCGCCTGGCGGGAAGGATAGTCCTATTCGCGGAATTTTTGGCGAAACGCCAGCGGGGTGCAGCCGGCTACCTTGCGGAACAGGCGGCTGAAGTATACCGGCTCCTCGTAGCCGGCCGCGTAGCCCACTTCCTTGATGCTGCTATCCGTGAAGCACAGCAGCCGCTTGGCCTCCAGGATGGACTGCTGCTGGATGTGGCCGGATACGGACACGCCCGTTTGCTCCTTCACCGTATCGTTGAGGTGAGCCACCGAAACGGCCAGCTCCGCGGCGTAGCGGGCGGGCTGCTTCCAGTGCTGGTAATGCTGCCGGAGCAGCTGCCGGAAGGCGCGCGCCAGCCAGGGTCCGCGGGGCTGGCGGCCGGGGCGGGCAGGCTCGGCGGGCTGCACCAGCCCGGCCAGCAGGCTCAGCAGGGCCGCCAGCAACGCCTGCACTGCCCGGGCCGCGTGGGCATTGGCTGCCTCGGTCTGTTGCACACTGGTCAGCAATGCCAGCAGGGCCGTAGCCTGGGCATAGAACGCCGAATCCCGCTCAAGTTGCCTCGGGCCGCGCAGGCCCTCCTCCAATGCCTGCTGCAGGTCGGCCTCCAGCAGCGTGGGGTCGAAGCTGAGCATCCAGCCCCGCAGGCCCGGCTGCGCGCGAAACTCGTGCACCTGACCCGGAAAAACCACGGCCAGCGCGGGTCCGGTGCCGGGGAAGGCCTCGAAGTCCAGGCTCAGGGTGAAGGTGCCCGCGGTGGCCAGCAGCAGCAGGTAGTGCGCGTCGCGGTGGGGCATGGCCACCGGGTGCTCGGGCTGCCGCTCGGCCGGGTCCTCAATGGCCCGAACCAGCACGCCCCGGGTTGCCAGGGGCGACAGCTCAAACTGCTGGATGGTGCGCGGGGCGGCTTTCATGCGGGGCGGCTTTCATGCGGGGCGGGTGAAGGTTTTTCGGCTCCCAAAGGAAGGGATTTACCCGCTGCGCAACCAAGCAGCCAGTATTTATTCTCCCTCACACGCCCCCGCAGATACTACTTGCTCCACCAGGTGGCCGAAACGCATGCTGGGAGCCAGCTCCTGGGGTATTGTTAAACAAATAAGGAGAAACCTCCGATTCGTCCCTGCACCAGTTTGCTCGGTGACGGCCAGGTGATAATCAGGTCCATATCGAACAGAACGTCACCTGCAAGGCGAGTACAACCGTCCTGACGAAGTGCTGAAAGAGCCTCTCCGATTCGATGTGGAGGCCCTTTTTGCCTTCCAGTGAGAGCCCTCAACCAGCCCACTCGTTTAGCCTTGATACCAAACTTTTAACCAAGGCCAAACGTGACGGCTACCCAAGCGCCCACACCGTGTCCCACCAGGTGCAGCGGGCCCAGGCCCAACTGGTCGCACAAGGCTTTCAGGAACCGGGCCACGGTCCGGGTATCGGCCACCGGGGTGGCGTCATCGTTGCCCATGCCGGGCAGGTCTACGGCCATCTATTTTTTCATGCTCTCCACCTTGCGAAAAAGCTATGCGTGGACCGGCTCGGCAGCGGTGGCGTGCGACAGGGCTTGCCAGGTCGCCATATCTGCCTGCAAGCTCTTGATCTTCGCCTCGGCTAGGCCGTAGGCGTCAGCGCCCAGCAGCAGGTGCAGGGGCGGATTGGGCTCGGCGGCAATCCGAATCAGGGCCGCGGCTCCTTTCGCCGGGTCACCGAGCTGGGAGTTGGCTTCCCGCACTTGGTCGTGGTACGCTTCGTTGTCGCGCACTATCTGGTACGCGGGCAGTTTGTCGGCGGCCAGTTTCAGGGAGCCGGACTGCAGAAAGTTGGTGCGGAAGTAGCCGGGTGCGACAACCGTCACTTTTACCCCGAGCGGGGCGACCTCCGCAGCCAGTGCTTCGGAGAGACCTTCGACCGCAAATTTGGTGGCGCAGTACACTCCCCAGCCAGGGAAACCGCCCTGAATACCAGCAATGGAGGAGAAGTTGAAGATGTGACCCTGCTGCTGCCGGCGCAGCTGTGGCATGGCCTGGCGAATGACGTTGAGCGTGCCAAACACGTTGACATCGAAGTTTTCGCGCGCCTCTGTGTCGGTTACTTCTTCCAAGCTGCCTAGCTGGCCATAGCCGGCATTGTTGACTACCACATCTATGCGGCCGAACTGCTGCACGGTGGCCGCAATGGCTTGGGCTACGCCGATTTCGGCCGTCAGCTCCACGGCCAGCGGCAGAAAATTAGCAGAGTAGGAGCCGACGGCGGCCCGCAGCTCATCAACGTTGCGGGAGGTGGCCGCTACCTGGTTGCCTTGCGCCAGCAGTTGTTTCACCAGTTCGAGCCCGAAGCCTTTGGAGGCTCCGGTAATAAACCAGACTTGCGGATTGTTTGCGTGAGTGTCCATGCGGAGATGAGGGTTGGGGTAAGAGTTTGCGCGTCAGCTCGAGCAACTCGAGTAACTACAGCAAAGGTCAGCTCACCATCCCGGCAGGTCCTTATGAGATTCAAGCGGATACTTATGAAATTCAAACCCGCCGAAAAGCGGACGGAACCAGCCCGGTCTGCTTCTTGAAAAAGTAGTTGAAGTTGGCCGGCTCATCGAAGCCCAGGCTGTAGCCGACTTCAGCAATGTTCCAGTCGGTGTGCCGAAGCAGAGCCCGGGCCTCGGCGGCCAGGCGCTCGGCAATGTGGGCGGTGGTGGTTTTGCCGGTGGTGTCGCGCACGCAGCGGTTGAGGTGGTTGACGTGCACGGCCAGGTCCCGGGCAAAGTCGCTAGCCGAGCGCAGAGCAAACCGGCGGCTTGGCGACTCAATGGGAAACTGCCGCTCCAGCAGCTCCAGAAATACGGCAGCCAGCCGCGACCTGGCATCGGGGTGCTGGTAGCGGGCCTCGGAGGGCCGCAGCTTGAGAGCATAGTGAATCAGCTCCGAGGCGTAGTTGCGCAGCAGTTCATATTTGAGGGGATAATCGGAATCAAGCTCCGCCAGCATCTTTGCGTATAGTGCACTGACTGCTTCGTCCTGCGCGGCCGTGAGGGGATAAGCCGGAGTACTGCCCGGCTGAAACAGCGGCAATTCGATGAGGGTCGGGTTGCCCCAGCCGTGAAAAAACTCTTCGCGGAAAATGCAGAAAAACCCGGTGGTGTCGTCCGAAAGGGGCTGCCAGGTATAGGGCACCTGCGGGTTGAAAAACAGCAGCGTCGGCCCGGTTATTTCCAGGCTTTTGTCGGCGTAGTGGTAGGCGTTGCGGCCCCGGATAAGCGTGATTTTGTAAAAGTCGCGGCGGCTGTACTGCACCGGCTCGGCGCTGGGGGCCAGCACGTCCTCCAGCCGAAACACGTTCACAAGCCCCCTTTCTGAAGGGCGTGGCGCGGCTAAATCCTTGAAATGGTGCCGGTAGAAGTCGGGGAGGCTCTCAGGCTTGGACATGCCGCAAAGTTACCGAATTCAAACCAGCGGCTTTGAGATGGGCTCACGCCCAGCGTAAACAGGCACTGCCATCGGTGGCGGCTACAACATCATGTAGGCTGAGTTCTTCTGGTGCCAGTTCACTACTGAACGGCTTGACGACGGCCGCATTTCCGGTCAGGATTCTCACGGAGCAGCCGTCGGGCGTGATGGAAATGAATGATTCTCGGCACATGTATAAAGTAGCCCATCCTGCCGCCGACGGAGGCGCATGCATCTCGGCTGATTTAGCCTATAGTCTGCCTGCAATGCGAGTTAAGGGCAGAAAGGAGAGAAAAAGATACAGTAAATCCTGTTTTGGGAAAATTCGGGAATCATTCTTAGATATTATTATCTATTTGTAAAATAAAGTTATATAAATTATTGATTTAAGAATAAATATTGTTTATTTGTTCTATCACTGATCTGAAGACTAGCTCACCGTCCCACCTGTTGTCCGCGCCTCCTCTCTTACTTAGCAGTTTCCATGGAACGCTACAGACACTACACAGACGCCTCACGCGTCACTCTGTTGTTAGTTGATGTGCTCCTGATCTTCGGAGCCTTCCGACTGGCTGGCCGTATCACCTTGGGCCACTGGTCCTTCAGTGGATACTACCCGTTTTTCTTTATCATCTTCGGGCTGCTCTGGTGGATTCTTTCGGGCCAGTATGCCAACATCTACCGGGTTGACCGGCTGATTACATACCCGGAGAAACTGGTGCATCTGATCCGGACGTTTCTGCTGCATGCGGCCTTGGTGCTGCTGGTGGTGGCCGCGGGTGGCGTGCATTGGCCACCGGTCGAGTATCTGTTTTCGGTGTACAGTCTCGCCATGGTGGGGGTCGTTTCGGGCCGGTTTCTGCTGACGTTCCTATACCGCTCGTATCACCGGCATTTTGCGCGGGCCAACAGCCGCTTCGTTATCATCGGAGCCGGTGACAGCGGCCAGGAGCTGTACCGGTTTCTGGCCTCGCACGATCCTATCGGCAACGAGTTCATGGGCTTCTTCTCCGACGAGGCGCTGCCCGCGGAATTCCAGGGCCTGGTGCGCGGCCGTCTGGCCGATCTGAAGGCCTACTGCCTGCGCGAGCAAATCAACGATATCTACTTTGCGCTGCCGCTTGACCGGCGCCATCTCATCGAAGACCTCTCGCGCTTCGCCGACGACAATTTCCTCTCCTTCCGCATCGTGCCCGACTTCCGCGGCACCATGCGCAAAGACGTCAACGTGTATTTCTACGACCATCTGCCCATCCTGACCATCCGGCACGAGCCGCTGGGCATGCGCACCAATCAGGTAGTAAAGCGGGTATTTGATATCGTGTTTTCGGGGCTGGTCATCTGCACCATCTTCCCGGTTATCATGCCCATCCTGGCCTTGCTGATCAAGCTGGACTCGCCGGGGCCGGTGTTCTTCCGGCAGATGCGCCCGGGTAAGCGCAACCAGCTGTTTCCGTGCTACAAGCTGCGCACCATGCAGGCCAGCCACGGCCGCCCCGAGCTGCAGGCCACCAAGCACGACGTGCGCGTAACGCGGGTGGGCCAGTATCTGCGCAAGTATAATCTGGATGAGCTGCCGCAGTTTTTCAACGTGCTGCTGGGGCATATGTCGGTGGTAGGGCCGCGGCCCAATATGGTGTCGCAGCTGGAAGAGTACAGCAAGCATATCCGCACCTACCACATGCGCCACGCCGTTACGCCAGGCATCACCGGCTACGCGCAGGTAAACGGCTACCGCGGCGAAACCCGCGAGGCTGGTACCATGGAAAAACGGGTGGAATACGACCTGAAGTACGTGGAAAACTGGTCGTTCGGGATGGATATGAAAATTATCGGGCAGACTGTCTGGAACATGGTGCGAGGCGAGAAAAACGCCTATTGAATGGCTTGAGGGCTGCAGGGGGAAGTGGTTGGTGGTGCGGAGTTGTCTGGCAGAATAGCCCGCCATTTACCCATTGAACAATCCAACCATTCAATCACTATGCTACCCAAGCGCTACGTCCTCGACTCCCGGATTTCCACCGGCTCCACGGCCCATTTTGTAGACGCTATTCTGCAGCTGGGAGCCGCCCGGTGCTCGGCTTATGTGTGTTTTGCCAATGTGCACATGGTGGTGGAGTCGCAGCGCGACCCGGACTTTCGGCAGGTGCTCAACCAAGCCACCATTGCCGCGCCCGATGGCAGCCCGGTGGCCGCCGCAGTAGGCTGGTTCAACACCGGCCAGCGGCAGGCCCGCATTGCCGGCATGGATTTGCTGCCGGCCCTGCTCACCGAAGCCGCCCGGCGCCAGCAGTCGGTGTACTTCTACGGTACTACGCCGCGCGTATTGGAGGCCATGGTGGCCCGCGCCCGGCAGGAGCTGCCCAACCTGCAGATTGTGGGAGCCTACGCGCCGCCGTTCCGGCCACTCACGCCCGAAGAAGACGAAGCCGAAACCGCCGCCATCAACGCCGCCGACCCCGATCTGCTGTTCGTAGCCCTCGGCTGCCCCAAGCAGGAAAACTGGATGGCGGCCCACCGCGGCCGGATTCGGGCCTGCATGCTGGGTGTGGGGCAGGCTTTCCCGGTGTATGCCGGGCTGGAGCGCCGCCTGCCCGAGTGGGCCCGGCGGCTGTGGCTGGAATGGGCTTACCGGCTGTGGCTGGAGCCCCGGCGTTTGTGGCGGCGGTATCTGGTCACCAACTCCCGCTTTCTGTATCTGGTGGCCCGCCGCCTGGTAGCACAAAGCGCTGGCCGTCCAATGCCTGCAATGTATAGCGAGTAGTTGCCTGCGGTGCCACTGGTACCCGCTTCGTCACAGGTTCCTTTTGCACAAGGTGCATGGCTTTGGAATGTGGATAATTGTGTATTATGTTTAATTTTTATTGTTATTTTATAAAAATAATTCATAAAAATTATTGACAATATTATAAATATACATATCTTTCACTAACTGGTATATTCATGAGCTTCTATGCTTGGGTGTATCGGTTGATGGAAGTTCTTTCTGCTCTTTTTTCTCGGACTATCACCTGTTCCTTAACCTGTTGCAGTCATGAAAGCGGTAATTCTGGCGGGGGGCTATGGCACCCGCATCAGCGAAGAAAGCGGGGTGCGCCCAAAGCCGATGGTAGAAATAGGTGGAAAACCTATTCTGTGGCACATTATGAAGATCTACGCGCATCATGGCATCCGCGACTTCGTAATCTGCTGCGGCTACAAGGGCCATATGATCAAGCAGTACTTCTCCGACTACTTCCTACACAACGCCGACGTGACGTTTCGGATGGACCGCAACGAAATGCAGGTGCACCGCAACAACACCGAGCCCTGGAACGTGACGCTGGTGGATACCGGCCAGGAAACCATGACCGGCGGCCGCCTGCGCCGGGTGCGCGAGTACCTCGACGACAGCACCTTCTGCCTCACTTACGGCGACGGGGTAGGGGACGTGGACATCAGCGCGGCGGTGCGCTACCACCAGGAGCAGGGCGTGCTGGCTACGCTCACGGCCGTACGGCAGCCGGGGCGCTTTGGCGTCTTCAACCTGCACGACAGCGCCGACCGAATCGAGAGCTTCACCGAGAAGCCTGAAGGCGGCGAAACGCCGTGGATCAACGGTGGCTTCTTTGTGCTGGAGCCCGGCGTGCTGGACTACATCGACGACGACAGCACGATGTGGGAAAAGGCGCCCTTGGAGCGTCTGGCCCGCGAAAACCGCCTGGCTGCTTTCCGCCACAACGGGTTCTGGCAGCCCATGGACACGCTCCGCGACCGGAACATGCTGGAAGAGCTCTGGCAGAAAAATGAGGCCAAGTGGAAAGTCTGGGACAATGCCGCGCCACCTGTGCTGGCTCCCGACCCCGTGCTGGCCGAAATAATGGCCGCCCCGGTGCAGGCCCCGCAGGGCCAGCGCGTGGCCGCGGCCACCATAATGCCCGCCAGCTAACCCGCTGCCGACCCCCAATTCCCACCGTCTGCCTTCCGTCGGCTCCTACTCTACAGGGGCTGAAAGGGCCGTGCCTGGCCTCTTGAACTCTCTTTTCTGCTCTATTTCTCTTCCTCTGCACCTTCTGCAATGAACCGCATCCTCATCACCGGCAACATGGGCTACGTAGGGCCCGGCGTGGTACAGCACCTGCGCCGCCAGTTTCCCCAGGCGGAGCTGATTGGCTACGACATGGGTTTTTTTGCGCACTGCCTGACTGGCGCCACCCGCCTGCCGGAGTCGCGGCTGGACCGCCAGCTGTTTGGCGACGTGCGCGAGCTGCCCGCGGACGTGCTGCAGGGCGTGGATGCCATTGTGCACCTGGCCGCCATCAGCAACGACCCCATGGGCCAAACCTACGAGGACGTAACCATGCAGGTAAACCACGAGGCCGGCGTCCGGCTGGCGCGGCGGGCCAAAGCGGCCGGCGTGCGCGCTTTCGTGTTTGCCAGCTCCTGTAGCATCTACGGGGCCGGGGGCGAAGGTGCCAAAACCGAATCTTCCGAAGTAAACCCCCTGACGGCCTACGCCCGCTCTAAGGTGCGCAGCGAGCAGGATTTGCACCCGCTGGCCGACGACGACTTCTGCGTGACCTGCCTGCGGTTTGCCACGGCCTGCGGCTGGAGCGACCGGCTGCGGCTGGATCTGGTGGTCAACGACTTCGTGGCCGGGGCCGTGGCTTCGGGCACCATCAGCATCCTTAGCGACGGTACGCCCTGGCGCCCCCTGATTCATGTGCAGGACATGGCCCGGGCCATTGAGTGGGCCATCGGCCGCGAGGCCAGCCACGGCGGCACCTTTCTCGCCATCAATACCGGGGCCGACAGCTGGAACTACCAGGTGCGCGACCTGGCCCAGGCCATTGCCGAGAGCATTCCGGGCACCGAAGTGAGCCTGAACGCCGCCGCCCCGCCCGACAAACGCTCTTACCGCGTCGACTTCAGCCTCTACCGCGACCTGGCGCCCGCCCACCAGCCCCGGCGGACGCTGCCCGATACCATTGCCGAGCTCCGCGACGGCCTGCTGGCCATGAACTTCCGCGACGCCTCGTTCCGCACGTCCCAGCTGATGCGCCTGCGGGTGCTCACGGCCCTGCGCGACTCCGGCGAGCTAACCGACGACCTCACCTGGGCGCTGCCGGCGGCGGTGCCCGGCCCCGCCCTGCTGGTCTGACAAATCCTGCGCTCATCTGTCCGAAACCCCACCGTTTCTCCTCACTCCAATGGACTCCCGTATGATTTTCACTGAAACCGAGTTGCCAGGCGCTTTCATCATCGATGTGGAGCGCATGTCCGATGAGCGTGGGTTTTTCGCGCGCTCCTGGTGCGAGGACGAGTTTGCGGCGCACGGCATTCTGATGCCGCCGCTGCAGGCCAACGTCTCCTCCAACCCCCGGCGCGGCACCCTGCGTGGCATGCACTACCAGCTGCCGCCGCACGAGGAAACCAAGCTGGTGCGCTGCACGCGCGGCGCCATCTACGACGTGATAGTGGACCTGCGCGAAGAGTCGCCAACCTATGGCAAGTGGCTGGGTGTGGAGCTGACCGCCGACTCGTTTCGGATGCTGTTCGTGCCGGGACGCTTCGCCCACGGCTTCCTCACCCTCACCGACAACACCGACGTCTGCTACCAGGTGTCGGCCAAGTATGCGCCGGGCGCCGAGCGGGGCCTGCGCTGGAACGACCCGGCCATCGGGATTCAGTGGCCTTTTCAGCCCAATCTGGTGTCAGAGAAAGACCAGCGCCATCCGGATTTCCAACTGCGCGTGCAGGAGGAGGTAAACAGTTAGTAATTAAGAATTAATAATGGGGGTTCCGGGCTATTGGCTCGGTTCCAGCTGTCCTTAATTCCTGGTTATTAATTCTCAATTACTAATTCAAGAAGCATGCTCATCATTGATAAAGCCCTAGAAAAGCGGCAGCGCGACGGCAACCCGATTCGGGTGGGCATGGTGGGGGCCGGCTTTATGGCGCGGGGCGTGGCCCGGCAGATCTGCCGCTACGTGCCCGGCATGGAGCTCGTGGCCATTGCCAACCGCACGCCCGACCGGGCCCGCGCCATCTATGCCGAAGCTGGCGTGCCGGACGTGCGCGAAGTAGCGTCGGTAGCGCAACTGGAAGCCTGCATTGCGCTGGGCCAGCCTGCCATCACCGACGATGCGCTGCTGCTGAGCCGCGCGGCCGGCATCGACGCCATTATTGAGGTGACGGGTGCCGTGGAGCATGGCGCGCAGGTGGTGCTAGAGGCCATCCGGCACGGCAAGCACATCATCCTGCTCAATGCCGAGCTCGACGGCACCGTGGGGCCCATTCTGAAGGTGTACGCCGACCGGGCCGGGGTTATCTACTCCGTGTCGGACGGCGACCAGCCGGGCGTGACGCTCAACCTGGCCCGCTTCGTGAAGGGCCTGGGCGTGACGCCGGTGCTGTGCGGCAACATCAAAGGCCTGCACGACCCCTACCGCAACCCCACCACCCAGGAAGGCTTTGCGCGACAGTGGGGCCAGAACCCCAGCATGGTTACGAGCTTTGCCGACGGCAGTAAAATCAGCTTCGAGCAGGCCGTCATTGCCAACGCGCTGGACATGCGCGTGGCGCGGCGCGGCATGCTGGGCCCCACCGTGGAGCCCGGTACGCCCATCAACAAAGCGGCCGAGTGGTACCCGCAGGAGCTGCTGCTTGGCGGCGGCCCTGGCCTCGTAGATTACGTGGTGGGCGCCGAGCCCGGCCCGGGCGTATTCGTGCTGGGCACTATTGATGACGCCGTGCAGCAGCATTACCTCAAGCTCTACAAGCTGGGGCCGGGGCCGCTGTACTGCTTCTACACGCCCTACCACCTGTGCCACTTCGAAACGCCTACCACGGTGGCCCGCGCCGTGCTGTTTCAGGATGCCGCCCTGGCACCCGCCGGTCCCATGCGGGTGGAAGTGGTGACGGCCGCCAAAGTAGCCCTGTTTGCGGGCCAGACGCTCGACGGCATCGGACACTACCACACCTACGGCCTGGCCGAAAACGCCGACGTCACGGAGCGCGACAACCTGCTGCCCATCGGCGTGGCCGAAGGCTGCGTGCTGCGCCACGACGTCCAGCGCGACCAAGTGCTAACCTACGATGATGTGCTGCTGCCGGAAGGCCGCCTTATTGATCAGCTGCGGGCCGAGCAGGCTGCCCATTTTTCCGCCCATGTACCCCAGCCAGCCGGGCTGGCCGCGCCCCCGGTGATGCAGTAAGTCGGCGGCCAATTACCAAGTATTCCGTTCACTCCACACTACTGCTATGATGACGAAGCTACCTGCATATCCGACTACCGCAGCGGCTCCGGCCCCGCTTTATTCGGCAGATGCATTTGCACTTGGCGAACCTGTGGCGCAAGCCGCCAGCCCGGTAGAGCCTCCTGCCAGCCCCTGCCGCTTCTGCGGGGCGCCCCTCGATGTCACCTTCGTGAACCTGGGCACGTCGCCGCTGTGCCAGCACCACGTGCGCCCCCACGATTTCAACCGGGCCGAGGCCTTCTATCCGCTGCATGCCCGGGTGTGCCGCGAGTGTTTTCTGGTGCAGCTGGATGAGTTTGTGACCTCCGAGCAGATTTTCCAGAACGACTACGCCTACTTCTCGTCCTACTCGGCCTCCTGGCTGCGCCACGCCCGCCGCTATACTGATATGGCCGCCGAGCGGTTTAGCCTCACCAAAGACAGCCTGGTGGTGGAAGTGGCCTCCAATGATGGCTACCTGCTGCAGTATTTTGTGGAGAAGGGCGTGCCAGTGCTGGGCGTGGAGCCCGCGCACAACGTAGCCGAAGTGGCCCGCGCCAAGGGCATCAACACGCTCGGCAAGTTCTTCGGCCGCGAAACCGCCGCCTACGTGGCGGCCACCGCCGGCCAGGCCGACCTGCTGCTGGGCAACAACGTGCTGGCCCACGTGCCGGATATCAACGACTTCGTGGCCGGTATGCAGCTGCTGCTCAAGCCCGATGGCGTCATTACGATGGAGTTTCCGCACCTGCTGCGGCTGATGGAAGGCAACCAGTTCGACACCATCTACCACGAGCATTTCAGCTACCTGTCGTTTTACACCGTGGAGCGCATCTTCGCGCATCACGGCCTCACGCTGTTTGATGTAGAAGAGCTGCCCACGCATGGCGGCTCGCTGCGCATCTACGCCCGGCACGCCACTTCCGCGGCGTGGCCCGTGACGGCGCACGTAGCGGAGCTGCGGGAGCAGGAGCTGGCGCTAGGCATCACGGAGCTGGCCTACTACGCCGACTTCGAGGAGAAAGCCAAGGAAACCAAGCGCAAGCTGCTCGAATTCCTGATTGACGCCAAGCGGGCCGGCAAAACGGTGGTCGGCTACGGGGCGCCCGGCAAGGGCAACACGCTGCTGAACTACTGCGGCATCCGCACCGACTTCCTCGATTACACCGTCGATGTGAGCCCGCACAAGCAAGGCAACTTCCTGCCCGGCAGCCGCATTCCCATCTGCCACCCCGACCGCATCTTCAGCACCCGGCCCGACTACGTGCTGCTGCTGCCCTGGAACCTACGCGAGGAAATCATGGAGCAGATGAGCGGCATCCGGGAATGGGGCGGCCAGTTTGTGGTGCCCATCCCGGAGGTGCAGGTCTATGAATAGGGCAGGTAAGTAGGAAGATGTAAGTATCGAGTACTTAGTTGAATTTCAGAGCAATCTTCCCCATTTCCATTTTCTTCACGCCTCACGCTACCCCTCGTGTCTGCACTTGCCGCACCTGCTTCCTGCGTGGCCCCCGTTGCTCTGGCTTCGGGCCCGGATATGCATGCGCTGCTGCGCCGCCTGTTCCCGATCTGCCGGAGCATTACGGGCGACGGCGTGCGCGAAACCCTGGCCATCGTGCGCGAGTATCTGCCGGCGCTGCAGGTGCACGAGGTGCCCAGCGGCACGCCCGTGCTCGACTGGACGGTGCCGGCCGAGTGGAACATCCGGGAAGCATGGGTGAAAAACGCGGCCGGGGAGCGGGTTATCGACTTCGCGCAGCACAACCTGCACGTGCTGGGCTACAGCACGCCGGTGCGGGGCTGGTTTTCCAGGCCGGAGCTGGAAGAGCATCTGTACTCGCTGCCCGGGCAGCCCGACCTCATTCCGTACCGCACCAGCTACTACCAGCCCGCCTGGGGCTTCTGCCTGCGCCACCACGACCGGCTGCAGCTCCAGGACGACTACTACGAAGTGTGCATCGATAGTATGCTGGACGCCGCCGGCTCGCTCACATACGCCGAGCTGCTGCTGCCCGCCACCGCGCCCGAACCCGATGCTGGCGAGGTGCTGCTCTCGTGTCACTGCTGCCATCCGTCGTTGGCCAACGACAACCTCTCGGGGCTGGTGGTGGCCGTGGCGCTGGCCCGGCAGTTGGCCGCGCTGCCCGAGCGGCGCTACGCCTACCGGTTTGTGTTTGGGCCGGGCACCATCGGCAGCATCACGTGGCTGGCGCGCAACTCCGAGGCCGTGGCCCGCATCCGGCACGGGCTGGTGCTCACGCTGCTGGGCGGGCCGGGCCACTTCACCTACAAGCAAAGCCGGCAAGGCGCCGCCGCGGTAGATGCCGCCGCCGCGCTAATGCTGGCCCGCCACGCCCCCGGCGCCGAAATCCGGCCCTGGCTGCCCTATGGCTACGACGAGCGGCAGTACTGCTCACCGGGTTTCAACCTGCCTGTGGGCTGCCTGTCGCGCACGCCCTTCGGCGAGTTTGCCGAGTACCACACCTCGGCCGACAACCTGGAGTTTGTGCAGCCTGCCCAGCTGCAGGAGTCGCTGGAGCTAGTGTTGCGCCTGTGCCAGACGCTCGACCAGAACCGCTGCTACCGCAACCTGCTGCCCTATGGCGAGCCCCAGCTGGGCCGCCGCGGCCTCTACAAAGGTGTGGGCGGCGGCACCGAGGGCCACGACTGGCAAATGGCCCTGCTGTGGGTGCTGAGTTTGTCTGATGGCCGCACCCCGCTGCTGGACGTGGCGGCCCGGTCGGGGCTGCCCTTTGAGCTGCTGCACCGCGCCGCCCAGGCCCTGGCCGCCACCGATTTGCTGGCCGTGGCTTCACCCGAGCCAGCCGCCTAGCACCTTGCCCGTATGGTTTTGCCCTTTCACTCCGTACCGCTGCTCATGGAAACCGACTTTCTTTCTCCGCCACCTGTTCAGGCCCAGGCCAGCCCCTGCTTTGCGGGCTCCCAGGCCCTGCAGGCCCGCTTTCATGCCGCTATTCCGGGGGGCGCGCACACCTACGCCAAAGGCGACGACCAGTTTCCAGAGCACATGGCCCCGTACATTGTGCGGGGGGAGGGCTGCCGGGTCTGGGACCTAGATGGCAACGAGTTCATCGAGTTTGGGGCCGGGCTGCGCTCCGTGACGCTGGGCCATGCCTACGCCCCGGTGGTGGCTGCCGCCCGCCGGCAGCTGGAGCTGGGCGTGAACTTCGGCCGGCCGGCCGTGCTGGAGCTGGAAACCGCCGAAGACTTCCTGGACTTCACCCAGGCCGGCGACATGGTGAAGTTTGCCAAAAACGGCTCTGATGCCACCAGCGCCGCCGTCAAGCTGGCTCGCGCCGCCACCGGCCGCGACCTGGTGGCTATCTGCCACGACCACCCGTTCTTTTCCTGCGACGACTGGTTCATGGGCACTACGCCGCTGGCCGCCGGCATTCCGCGGGCGGTGCAGGCCCTCACCGTGGGCTTCCGCTACAACGACCTGGCCAGCGCCGAAGCCCTGTTTGCGGCGCACCCCGGCCAGATTGCCTGCCTGCTGCTGGAAGTGGAAAAAGACGTGCCGCCGGCGCCGGGCTTCCTGGCCGGCCTGCGCCGCCTCTGCGACCAGCACGGCGCGGTGCTCGTGTTCGATGAAATCATCACCGGCTTCCGCTGGCACAACCAGGGGGCGCAGGGCTACCACGGCGTCCGGCCCGACCTGAGCACCTGGGGCAAGGCCTTGGCCAACGGCTTCAGTTTGGCCGCCCTCACCGGGCGGCGCGAGCTGATGGAGCTGGGCGGGCTGCACCACGCGCAGGAGCGGGTGTTTCTGCTTTCCACCACCTACGGGGCCGAAACCCACGCCCTGGCTGCTGCCCGCGCCGTGATGCACGAATACCGCACCCAGCCCGTGGTAGACCACCTGTGGCAGGTGGGTCGGCAGCTGGCCGCCGGTCTGCAGCAGGCCGCCCACGAGCAGGGCGTAGCCGCCCAGGTGCAGGCCGTGGGCCAGCCCTGTGGCCTCATCTACACCACCCGCGACGCCCACGGCCAGCATTCGGCCGCCCTGCGGACCTTATTTCTGCAGGAAACCATGCGCCGCGGCCTGCTCATGCCGTCTCTGATTGTCAACTACTCCCATACGCCGGCCATCATCAACCAGGTGCTGGAGCGGCTGTACGAGGTGCTAGGCGTGTACCGCCGGGCGCTGGAGGACGGTGTGGAGCACTATCTGGATGGCGAGCCGGTGAAATCGGTGTACCGTTCCCGCAACTGACTGTCACGCTCACGCCACCTGTTCGTGCCAGTGAGTTTCCTGCTTTCAAACTGCTTTCAACCCAATGCTGCGCATTCTGCTCCTGCACAACTATTACCAGCAGCCCGGCGGCGAAGACGCCGTGTTCCGGGCCGAGCGGGATTTGCTGCGGGCGCACGGCCATCCGGTGGAAACCCTGGAATTTCATAACCAGGCGCTGGGAACCGGCATCTGGGCCAAGCTGAAGGCGGGCCTGCTTGGGTTCTACAACCCCGCCAGCGCGCGCCGGCTGCGGCAGGCCATCGAGGATTTTCAACCCGATATCATCCACATCCATAACCTGTTCCCGGTGGCCTCGCCGGCAGTGCTATGGGCCGCCCGCCAAGCCGGCGTGCCCGTGGTCATGACGCTGCACAACTACCGCCTTATCTGCCCCGGGGCTCTGCTCTACGCCGATGGGCAAGTGTATGAAAAAAGCGTGCACCAGCTGTTTCCGTGGGATGCTGTGCGGCGGGGCCTCTACCGCAACTCGCGGCTGCAAACCGCGGCGGTGGCTGCCCAGACCGGGCTGCACAAGCTACTGGGAACCTGGCAAACCGGCGTGGCGCGCTACCTAGTGCTCACGGAATTTGCCCGCCGCCGCATCCTCGACTCGTCGCTGGGGCTGCGGGCGGAGCAGGTGGCGTACAAACCCAACTTCATTGCCGATCCGGGCGCGCCGCAACCTAACAGTCAGCGTGCCGGACACCTGCTGTTTGTAGGGCGGCTCTCGCCCGAAAAAGGCCTGCAAACCCTGCTGGCTGCCGCCGCCACGCACGCGCTGCCGCTGGTGGTGGTCGGGGATGGGCCTTTGCGGGCGGCGGTGGAGGCGTGCGCGTCCGCGGCTCCTTCCGTGCGCTACCAGGGGCCGGCTGATGCGGCCGGGGTGGCAGCGGCCATGCGCCACTGCCGCGCCCTGGTGATGCCATCGGAATGCGTGGAAGGCATGCCGATGGTGGTGCTGGAGGCCTTCGCCAGCGGTACGCCGGTGCTGGCCTCGCGGCGCGGCGGCCCGGGCGAAATGGTTAAGCCGGGTGTCAACGGGCTGCTGTTTGAGCCCGGCGACCCGGAAGGCCTGGCGCAGGCCGCGCAGGCGTTGCTCGCGGATGAGGCGCTGGCGGCCCGCCTGGGTGCTGCCGGCCGGGCCAGCTACGAAACGCTGTATACCCCCGCCGTCAACTACGCGTGGCTGCTTGCCCTCTACCAGGCTGCCGTAGCTGAAGCGCGTGATGAGCTACCAGCCGTTGCCAAGCCCATGCAGTACGAGCACGCGTGAGATGCACACCGCTGAACAATCGTTGCTGAATACTCAGCGTGCCCGGCGCCGGGCGTGAGGCCGCCGGGTCGTTGCTTTTTTGCTCCATTTATATTCAGGGTTTAATATTAAAATATATTTATAAAAAATATAATAATAGTTTGTGTATTTGAATACGCTTCCACTAAATTTAAATCAAGTGCTGCTCAGGCCGGAACCGTCCGGCGTAGGCTATTGCCGAATTTTCACTGCTTTGCTAACCCTGTCCGCATGGAAACCCTGACGTATCCTTCTGCTCCGGTTCTATCTGAGCCTGAAGTTCTTGTGCCACCTGCCACCGTCCGGCAACAGCCCACGCACCGCCTGCTGCACATTCTGTGGGAGCTGCGCTACTCCGGCGCCGAGGTAATGGTGTATGATGCCAAGGAATACTTTGAGTCGCGTGGGCTGCAAGGGGCTATTCTGGCCCGCGGACCGGAGTTTGGGCCGTACGCTCCCACGCTTGCCCGGGCCGGATACCCCGTAGAGCATCTGCCGGCCCGTCGCAACGTCGGGTCGTTCATTGAGCTGTATCGGTACCTGCGCCAGCATCCGGCCGATGTGGTGCACCTGCATCTGGAAGGCCTGTTTATCTGGCACTGCCTGGCCATTCGGCTGGCTTTCCCGAAGGCGCGCATTGTGCACACGCACCATGACGTATACTTTCAGTACGGCCCGTATCTGCGCCTGAAGCGCACATTTCACCGCTGGCTGGCCACGCACGTGCTCGATGTCCGCCACGTAGCCATTGGCGAGTCGGTGCAGACGGTGGAGAAGGAGCATTTCCGCAACCCAACCACCATCGTCTACAACTGGATTGATGAAAACGAGTTTCGGCCTCCCACGCCCGAGCAGGCAGCGGCGGCGCGCCAGGAAATTGGCATTGCGCCGGACGCCTTCGTGGTGCTTACGGTGGGCACCTGCAACGACAAAAAGTGCCACAACGAAATCTTCGATGCCGTGGCCCGCGTGAAAGACCGGCTGCCTAACCTGGTATTTCTGCACCGCGGTACCGGCGAAAACCTGCCGCAGGAGCGCGCCTACGTGCAGAAGCTGGGTATCGAGCAGCACGTCATCTTCCTCGACTACATTGACTATCTGCCCAAGGTGTTCTGGGCTTCCGATGGCTTCATTTTCTCTTCGCACTGGGAAGGGCTCGGCAACGTCATCCTGCAGGCCATTGCGTGCAAGGTGCCCGTTATCCTGTATCAGGGCTGGGGCATGAACGACTTCCGCCCGGAAAACCCCACTGAAAACTATGGCTTCTGGATCAATCCCGACACGGAGCGGTTTGACGAGGCGCTACTGGAAATGCACGCCATGAAGCAGGACGGACGCCTGGAGGACTGGCGGGATAAGGCCTTTGCCTTCTACCGGAAGAAGTTTTCCGCTAAAAAGTCGCTCACCCGCATGGCCGACCAGTATCTGCTGTAGCCAACACAATTGCCCCGTTGGTGGCAGCAAAAAAAACGCCCGACCATCAGGCCGGGCGTTTTCTTTGTGCTGCCACCAAGGGGGCAGGTACTACGTTGCTTTTACTGGCCTGCGCCGGTCGAAGTGGTGGTAGTGGTGCTGGCCGTGCGGGCAGCGGGGCGGGTGTGCACTTCGATACCCGACAGGTTAGCGTCGCCGCCCGAAGAGGTTACCGCAATGGTGCCGTTGGTGACGCTGGTTACGAACGGACCAATCTTAGACCAGCTGCCAGCCGCGCCGCTGTTGCGGTTCGAGGCAACCGTCTGGCCGTTGATGGCCATGTTGTAGGTGGTGGCGAAGTTGTCTTCCCACACATACAGGTACACCTCGTAGGTGCCGTTCGGGACGGCCGTCATGCGCACGTCCAGGTTGCGGCTCCACACCGAAGAGCGGATTACGCTAGCGCGGGTAGCATCGGTGGCGGGCGTCAGGGTCACGTTGTTGGCCGTGAATGGGTTACCGGATACCACGGAGAAGTTAGCACTGTTGCCAGCTCCCCAGGCTTTGCCATCGAGGGTAGTGGCCGCGCCACCTACGTTTACAGCGCGGTAGAACGTGGCCGCAGCAGGAGCCGGAGCCGTTACCGAAAGAGCCACAGCGGCTGAGGTAGCGCTGGCACCGGCATTGTCGGTAGCCTTAGCCGTGAGCGAGTACGAGCCAGCCGTTACATTGCTCCAAGTGAAGGTGTATGGGGCAGTGAGGTCTTCGCCCAGCTTCGTGGTGCCCCGGAAGAACTCCACTTTGCTTACGGTACCATCCGCGTCCGAGGCCGTGGCCGTCAGCGTTACGCTGCCGCCGGCAGCCACAGTCGAAGCCGAAGTGGCCAGCTGGGCGCGGGGAGCTACGTTGGCTGCCGGAGCCGTGCTGGTCGTGCGGATTTCCAGACCCGACAGGTTCAGGTCGCCACCCGACGAGGTAAGCTGCAGCTGGCCGTTGGTGCCTACCGTAGCGGCAAACGGACCAACCCGCTGCCAGCTACCGGCCGAGCCCGTGTTGAAGTTGCTGAGGACACGCTGGCCCTGTATGTTCAGGTTCACGACGCCCGCAAAGTTGTCTTCCCAAACGTATGCATACACGGCGTACTGGCCGGCGGGCACGTTTGCTACCGTCAGTTGCAGCGCATTGCTATAGATCGAAGAGCGGATCATGCTCGTGCGAGCCGCATCGGTGGCAGGGTTCAGGGCAACATTGTTGTTGCTGAAGCGCTGGCCGTTGTGCGTTACGTTTGGCGCGTTGTCACCTTCCCAGTTGTTGCCATCAATGCTGCTGGCGCTGCCGTTGAAGTCAATGGCGCGGTAGAGGGCGCCGGTGCCGGCCACCGGGGTTACCGGAGGAGTGGTCGGAGTCGGAGTGGGGGTTGGCGTCGGGGTAGGAGTGGGAGTTGGCGTGCTGCCACCGTTCAGACGAATACCGGCGCCGGCAGGTGCCGGGTAGCTGGCCGTAATCGACTGGTCGCCCCAGCTGTTGTTGTTCTCCACCAAGCCAGGCGTGTTCAGCGTCCAGAAGGGGTTCTGCTGGCCAGCGCTGTTCACCCAGTTTACTTTGTTGCCGGTTACGGTAGAGTTTTCTACCAGACGTGGACCGCCCCACAGGTAAATGCCCACATTGGTGAAGCTCTGCTGACGGCCAAATACTACGTTGTTGAGGATCTTGTTGCCAGTGCCGCCGGTGTTGGCAATGCCATACTGACCGGGGTTGATAACCACGTTGTTTTCAATCGTGCAGTACGACCCACCGGTGTCGCCCACCAGAATACCACCGCCCGAAGCGCTAGGGCCACCGCCGTTGATGTAGTTGTTGCGAATGAGCAGCGGGCTGCTAGACGTACCGCTGGTCATGAACATGTTGATGGCATCTTCCGGGTTGCTCTGGCCTGCAATGTTCAAGCCGTAGTTGTACTCGATAAGGTTGCCGGCACCCGTGCAATTGTTGAACTGGATGAACTGCCCGCGGGCATCGGCCATGTTCATGTTCTTGAAGTTGTTGTGGCGCACCACAAGCCCACCCGTGCCGTTCTGGGCATAAATACCACCAATCAGGTTCTCGAAGTACGAATCCTCGATGGTGATATTCGAGCAGTTGTAGAGGTCAACGCCCAGCTTCTGGCCATTCCGGAGCGACACCCGACGAATGGTGATGTTGGAGCAGTTTGTGAGCTTGATGGCTGGTGTGGCAGAGAAATTGGTAATCACCAGATTCTCAATTACCCGGTTACTCTGGCCATCCATTGTAACAGGGCCGCTGGCCGTAAGGCCGGTCAGGCCGCCATCTGATTGAGCGTGGGCGCAAAACGTGGTGAAAAAGAGTAACACAACCAACGACACATAGGTCTGCACATAAGCAGACACTCCAAATTTCTTTTTCTTCAGCATTTGCACTTTTTAAGAGGTGAAAGGACGAAAAGGATGTTTTGACTACGGCAAAGTTAGGAAAGAAAACTTATATCGTCTTGTAGGCAACAGCCTGATAAGACGCGTAAAGATGTAGTAATAGCATACATATGAATAGTGTATATAAGTTCACATATTAAAAAAATCATGTATAGATTAAGGAATGGTGCTAGTAATTGCTTTTGCCGTAATTGAACTATTGCGCGATGATAGTTGAAGTATTTTTCTGCCAAATAGGAATTTGGAGGATAAGCTTTATCAGCGTTGAATTATTGCTGGGAAAGATTGACGCTACCCATTCGGAGGTTCAACTTTTGTTTCTCGCGCCACACTCTGCGCGGGCAGGACAAAATCATGTACAAAAACCGGCCGCCTTGCAGTAGTAAATACCTGAAAATGAAAGTAAAACCTTGCTTCTCTACTAGTAAGAAGCTGTATAATACCAGCTACTGGACTGAAAAAAGGCTGGTCTGCCTCCCGCGCATAAGCGGCGAGCAGGCCAGCCAGCCACAGCCAGCAAGAAGCCTATCTTAGAAAGTATCCCACCAACCGCCGCGAATACCCGGTCAGCAGGCACAGCGGCAGGTCGCGCGGGGGGCAGTTGCGGCGGGCAAACTGCGTGAAATCCCGCAGGTTGGCTCCGCCCCTGATGCTGAACAAGTGCTGGTAATAGTTGCGCAACGTCCGTTGCTGCCGGTTTTTCTGGTCCCCGCTTTCGTCAGGGTAGGTGCCCAGGCGCGCATCGAAGTTCAGATACACCTCAAACCCGGCCAGCCGGGCCTGATGCGTGAAATCGTAGTCGGCATAGTAGTGAGGGAGCAGCTCGGCCGCAAACAGCCCGATGCGCTCAAACACAACCCGTGGAATGAGCAGCCCACGGCCGGGCAGGTACTCGGTGGGGCGCTGGCCCCGGCGCTGGTCGGCCGGCACTTCGTCGAGCAGGCGCCGGAAGCTGCCGGTGCGCCAGTTCAGCCAGCCGCCGGCGTAGATGGGCTCCTGGGTGCGGGCATCCAGCTCAAAAGCCCCATACAGGGCCGGTGGGCGGCTATTGGCCGCCTGCATCATTTGGGCCACAAAGTCGGGGTAGGGCACCACGTCGTTGTTCATGGTCATCAGCCAGTCGGCGCCCTGGTCGAGGGCGTGCTGCAACCCCAGGTTTACGCCGGCGGTCCAGAACAGGGAGCCGGTACCCGGCAGCACCGTTGCTTCGGGGTACTCGGCGGCCAGCACGGCGGCGGTGCCGTCGGTAGAGCCGTCGTCTACGATGATGGTGCGAAAAGCCTGTTCTGTCTGCTGCCGCAGCGCATCAAGACAGGCTCGGGTGTAAGCCAGGCGGTTGAAAACCGGAATGACGATGTAAAGCATAGGGCATTACATTAAAACAGCAAAGAGAAAAGCAACTGGCCTTGTCAGGCGGGCAGAGCATTCATCAGGCCCCGGTAGAGCTGGCCGCCCAGTTCGGCGGGCAGGGCATTGAGCACCATATAGGGCAGTGAGGCCGGTGTGGTGCGGGCCAGTAGCTTGTGGCGCTGCAGCAACGTATCGAGGCGCCGGCTCAGGCTACGGTTTTGCAACAGCTGCCCGGAAATGAAGCGTAGTTTGGGCACTTCCCGGGAAAGGGTCTGGCGGAAGGCCGCGGCGCCTGCGGGGTCGTAGTGCTGCAAAGGGGCCAGGTAGTACAGGGCATGGCAGTAGCTTTCCATATACATGGCCCACCGCGTGGTGCGGGTGGAAATCTGGTTGCCAGGGTGCAGGTGATAGTTGCCCATCACGGCGTCCACTACCTGAAAATCACCGCGCATCATCATGCGCAGCCACAGGTCGAAGTCGCCGGTATAGCGCAGCTGCTCCTTGAAGCTGCCGGCCGCCAGCACCGCTTGGCGGCGCATGAGCGAGTGCGAGATGATGAACGGGCAGCCCAGCTGTAGAGTCTGGGTAAACAGATGCCGCCCATTGAGCCGGGCCGGATACGTGAACTTCAACTGCTGCAAGCGCAGGTCGTGCTGCTGCTGCACCTGGGCGGCATTGGTACCCACGAAGATGCTGCGCCCGGTAACCAGCACTAGGTCAGGATCGGTGAGGTAGGGCTGCAGGGCATGCAGGTAGTCGGGCGTGATTTCGTCGTCGTCGTGCAGAATCTGCACCCACTCGCCCTGGGCGCGCCGGATGGCCAGGTTGCAGTTGTTGTACTGGCCCAGATTTTGGGCGTTGCGGTGATAGATCATACCGGCCGGCTGCTCCCGCGCAAACCATTGCTGCGTGTCGTCCTCGGTGGAATTGTCGCTGACCAGAATTTCCAGACTCAGGCCCGCCGGGCGCGACATGCGCTGTAGCTGCCCCAGTACGCGCTGCAGGTCAGGCAGGCGGTTGTAGGTAGGCACGATGATGGAGAGTTGAAGAGCAGCCATAGCCAAGTGGAATAGAAGGTAGGAGAGGGGAAAAGGCTTACAGGGTCACGGAAAAAACGGCGGCTAGCTGGCGCACCCGCGCCACGGCCTTGTCGCGGAGGGTGGAGCGCCACTGCCGGTAGTCGGAAAGCGTATCGCGCATCATAAAGGCCGGGTGCCGCAGTGGCAGCGGCATCGGCTGGGTGGGCAGGTTGGCCCAGGGGTGCGCTACATTGTGGGTGTGGGTGGCCTGGCCGCCAAAACCAATGTTGCCAATCAGATTGACGCCCGGCGTGATACTCAGGCCCGACTGGCTGAGCAGCGTGTAAGCCCATTGGTAGTCCCAGGTATCAAGCTGGCCGCGGTGCGTGGCCCAGAGCGGCTGCAGGGCCATGCGCTGCTCCAACTGGTGGAAAAAGCGCCGCCAGAAATAGTTTTTGCGCTCCAGTTCCGGCAGTTGCGGCGTAGCTACATTGTAGAGCTGCCAGGCCCGGCGCCAGGTGGCCCACCCCCAGATGCCTACATACTGGGAGAAGAAGTAGGAATAGTCCGGGTCGCGGTGCCAGCCCCGCAGCAGATTGCTGCCGCTGATGTGCAGCACGCGGGTATCGTGGGCGTAGCGCTGCAACAGCTCTTCGCAGTAGGGGAAGAAGCTGGCGTGTGGCAGGCAGTCATCTTCCAGGATAATGCCGCATTCTTCGTGCTCGAAAAACCAGTTGATGGCTTCACTTACAGCGCGGCGGCACCCCAGGTTCTCGTCCCGAAACAGCGTAGTCACGGTGCAAGGCCAGTCGATAGCGGCCAGCACCTGCTGGCGTAGGGTGGCGCAGCTGGCCGCTTCGGTGGGGCGCTGGGCCCGCGGGCCATCGGCGGCCACGTAGAGGCGGGGCGGCTTTGCTGCCCGGATGGCGGCCAGTACCTGCAGCGTCACGTCGGGCCGGTTGAAGACGATAAACAGCACCGCAGCCCGTGGCGGCGCGGCCTGGGCAGGGCGAACAGAAGGGGCAGCGGAAGTCAGCATGGCTCAGACAGGAAAAGGCAGGCGGGCCGGCGTGGCCGGGGCTGGGGTGGCAGGCTGCTGTGGCGTATTCGGGCGCAGGCTAGGCGGCGGCGCTGGCGTCAGTTGCCGGATACGCAGCAGCCCAAACCCGATGAAGCCGTAGAAAAAACGACGGCAGGCAGTAGGAGTAGGCATATACCAGGTTCGTGACGATGAGCACGGCCCAGGTCAAGGCTTCGGGTGCCACGGGCACGCGCTGTAGCAGCTGGCGCATCACGGCGAGGTGAGGCAGCACAAACAACACCAGTCCTACGCCTCCGAAGTAGAAGAGCGTTTCGAGGTAAAAGCTGTGCAGGTTGTGGCCGTGCCCATCCTCGAAGAAAGGCTGATTGCTTTCGGGGTTGTAGAACTGCACCGGCAGCTCAAACCCTGCCAGGCGCATACCCAGTATCGGGTGTTCTTCCACAAATGGCCAGTAGGATTCGAACTGTAGCACCCGCCACGACCCGGTGCCCTGGGTGCTGTGGTTTTCGATGTCGGAGAAGTTGGCGGCCAGCTTATCAAGCACCTCCGGATACGACACCAAAATGAAGGAAGCCGCCAGCGACACCGCCAGCAGTGGAATGCCCAGAAGCAAGGGCCCGGCCGCGCCACCCAGCCGGCGGGGAGCCGCGCGGGTCACCAGCACCACATTCAGAACCAGCGCCAACGCGGAGGTGACCCATACTGTGCGGTGTTGAAAGAAAAAGATGGCCAGTGCAGCCAGAAAAAACAGCAGCAGATGGCGCGTCTGGCGGCCGGCCAGGTACTCGTTGAAATGATACAGCAGCGGCAGCATCAGCAGGTAAGCCGAAGAGGCATACAGCCCCCGGTTGTGGGCCAGGAAGGCCCCCAGGCTTAGTACATCGGAGTTGACCAGCACCAGATTCAGTGCCAGGGCCACCCAGATCAGCGGAATAAGGTCGGCGAGTGTGATGCGGCCCACCCGCGCATAGAAGCCATAGAAGGCCGGAATGGCAAACAGAATCAGCAGCTTCTGAAACACGTGCGGATACACCATAGGCGTGTCGTAGAACCAGTAGGACTCTGCTGCCAGCAGCGCCGTGGCTACTACTGTGGCCCAGAAAATTCCCCGGGCCATGCCGTGTAGGTACCGGTAATAGAGCACGCTAAGCACCACCGACAGCAGGGCGAACAAGCGGGTGTAAACCAGCGTGAAGGTATGGGCCGGATGTGGGCCCAGGTCTTCTTCGGGGGCGTGGCCGGTGAGCAGGTCTGAAAACAGCGGGTCGGAGAGCAGCAGCACCAGCATGCCCACGATGTAGCAATAGCGTAGACTGATTTTCATGGCAGCTCAAGCAAGGGAAGGGAACAGCGTTGGGCCGGCGACGGCCAGCCTTCGTGGTCAGAGGTAAGCGCACTGGGCGGGTAGCCGAGCACCTGCGCATAGAGCCGCTCGTAGGCTGCCGTCACGGCGGCCTGGGAGAAGTGCTTGGCCACCCGGTTTACTCCCCGGGCGCTCAACTCCTCGTAGCGGGCCGGTTGCGTAAGTAGCTCCTGTAAGGCTTCCGCAATGGCGGTTGGCGAGTTGATATCGGTGAGCACTCCGCAGCGGCCTTGCTCCAGCACCCAGGGCACAGCGCCCGAGTGGCGGCCGGCCACCACGGGCAGGCCGGCCTGCATGGCTTCCACCAGCGTCAGGCCAAACGATTCTTCCCGGGAAGGATGCAGCAGCAAATCGAAATCGGGCAGGCATTGTAGCAGCTCCTCGTGGAGCAGGCAGCCGCCGAAATGCACGCCTTCTGCCAGGCCCTCGGATAGCGCCCACTGCTGGGCTGCTTCATTTTGGCCATAATCGGGGCCATATAGCCAGTACTCGAGGCCGGGCCCCAGCTGATGCCGCACCGTCTGGAACGCGCGCAGTGCCGTGGCAACGTTTTTCAGCTCCGACCAGCCCGTAATGATGGATATGATGCGTCGCCGCGGCCCATTCGGGAAGGCGCGCACGCCGCCAGGGGCCGGCAGCACGGCATTGGGCACCAGCACCGGCTTCCGGGTGCGGCTGCGCAGCGCCTCCACCAGATACGGTGACACAGCCGAAAAATTGCGGCCTCGGTGCAGCATCCAGAGCTTAAGCACCAGCCGCACTACCCGGTACAAGTCGGGCTGGTAGCGCAGCACCTTCCACGGATTGTCGTGGAGGGTGATAAGGTGAGGCCGCCCGCTGGCCAGAGCACCGCGGGTAAACTCGTAAGCCCAGTGTGCGTGCACGATATCGGGCTCATCGAGGTCAATGAACTGGTGGACAAGCGCGGCTTCAGCGGCAAATAGGTCGGGGCAGTGCTGCCGGGCGCGAGGCCGGAAATTGCCCACGTACACGGTCAGGTGCGGGCCGCGCAGTATCACTGGATCTGAAATATTGTGGCCCAGCGTGTACACCGATACCGTATGGCCGGCGGCCAGCAAGCCCTGCACCAGGGGGGTAGTCGCGCTGCCGCCCAGGCCCTGCGGCAGCACAGTGCCGGCCGCCAGGTTGAGGTGCGGACTCAGCACTTCAATATCAATGGGAGTGGCCAAACCGATTTTCATGGTGCGAGAAAGCCTGAAGTGAAGCAATAGGTGGCAGCAGGACGGTAGGGTTTCGGTATAAATAGCTGTCAGATAGCGCGGTATTCAGGTTGGGTAGTCAGGCTATTGCTTGCTGCCAAGTACAGCAGTTGAGGGGTTCAAGAGGGCCAGCAGCCAGTCGCGCAACTGGCCGCTGCCGAGGTGGGCGTCCACTTCGCGGTAGAGCGAGAGCCGGACCGTGCGGTTCCAGGGCATAGCCAGCTGGCCCACCAGCGCGGCTACTCCCAGCGCCATCAGCAGCATCAGCTGCGGCAGCGCGGCTACCTGCAGGCGCGCCAGGCCAGTTTGCGCGGTGCCCAGCACCAGGGCCAGCACCAGCGCCGTGCAGAGCGCCGGCCAGTAAGCCCCCCATAAGTCGGCCGCTGGAATATGCAGGTAGCGATGGATGGCAAACTGGTAGGCGCCGTGGCGCAGCAGCTCCGCCAGCAGCACCGTCAGGGCCATGGCCCGCAACCCGTAGGGTGCCGTCAGCAGCAGCCCGGCCCCCAGCCCGGCAATAAAGCCCAGCTGCAGCCACACCTTGAACCGGAGCTTGCCCAACGACTCGCAGAGTGAGCCGCTGTAGATGGTAAGCAGGTGGGCGCCTACCATCAGGGCCAGCGGCCCCAGCAACGGTACGGCGGCGCCCCACTGGGACCCCAGCACCACCCGCACCAGCGGGTCGGCGGCGGTAGCCATGCCGGCTGCCATCGGCAGCATCACCCACGCCGACAGGCTGAGGGAGGTGAGGTAGAGCGGGCGTAGGCGCGGGAGGTCGTGCTGCAGGCTGCTGTAGGAGGGCAGCATCACCCGCGAAATGCTGTCGGTAAATTGGTACAGCGGCAGCTGTACCAGAAAGAAGGTGCGGTTGTAGAGCCCCAGCGTGTACGTGCCCAGCAGCCGCCCGATGCTGAGCCGGTCCAGGTTGGCGCCCACGTATTCCAGCAAGCTCACCACCGATACCGCTCCGCCAAAATTGACCAGGGGCTGATAGTGGGCCCAGCGCAACGGCGGGCGCAGGCTGTGCCGCACGCACAACCAGGCCGCTACGGCCTTTACCAGCAGGTTGCAGAGCGTGGCGCCTACCAGACTCCAGATGCCCCAGCCCGCCCAGGCCATGCCCAGGCCTACCACGCCATACCCCACCAGAAAGGCGCCCAGCTCTATGCGGGCCAGCAGATCAAAGGCCATACGGCGGCGCAGCAGGCTCTGCGACGTGGCGCCAAGGCTGTTTACCACAAACGTGAGCGACATGCCGCGCAGCACGCTCACCACTCCCGGCTCCTTGAAAAGTAGTGTCGCCAGCGGCGCCAGCCCCCACATCAGGCTAGTAACCAGGATGCCCAGCCCGATGGCTACGGTAGACGTGGCCCGGATGTGCACCGGCTCCAGCGTGGCCCGCTGAATGAGCGCCTGCTCCAGCCCCATGTGGGCAAAGTAGCCCCCGAAGCTGATAACGACCATGGCCATGCCCATCAGCCCAAAGTCGGCCGGAGTGAGCAGGCGGGACATAATCCCGGAATACACGAATTGCAGCACGGCAATCAGGCCGGTAGCAATCAGGCTCCAGCGCAGTCCGCGAAGGGTGCTGGCCGGAATGGCAGACGTAGAAACAGCAGGCATAGCAGAAGCAAAAGCAACGGGCTGCGCAGAAGACAACGGGAGGCAGGAGCGGCGGACAACACTAATTGGAAACAGAGCGCAACTACGCGCCTAGCCAGGGCTAAGCGTCAGGCGGGGTTGCGGCGACAGAAGCCGCCGCAGCACCACCAACACCCGGGGCAGCTTCCGGGCCAGGATCAGCAGGCGCTGCGGGTGCCACAGCGGCCGCGGAACGCCCAGAAAGCGGCCCAGGTACGCGGCTAGTTCGGTAGGAGCGGTGTGCCAGAAGGCGCTGTGTAGGTCCAGCACCCGGCGGCATAAAATGGGCAACCCCTGGTTTTTCTCGTTGGGCAGATGCCAGATGGGCAGCTGTATATCGGTGGCGCGCACGTCGGTTTTGCGGTACGAAGTCCAGATGCGCCGAATGAACGGGCTGGCATCCGTCCCCGGCCGCACCAAGCGGTTGTACACGAAGCTGGTCAGGTACTCGTCGCCATCGAAGAGGCTGCGGCCGCTGGCAAAGCGGGGCGCCGCCGTGGGGTAGTCGCGCAGCACCATCGTCCAGAATGCCTGCAGCTCGGCGGCAACCTCGGCGAGGCGCTGGCGGCTGCCGCCCAGCAGCTCGCCGCCGTAGTGGCGCGGCACCGCTACCGGATAGGCAGGGTCAAGCTGCCGGTACAGATGGCCGATGTCGCGGCGGCTGAGGCCGTGCACTTTGGTGTCGGGGCCGGTGTCGGGTTCGGCATCGAGTAGCAGCAGGGTGTCAGGCTGGCGAAGCAGCTCTAGCAGGGCCGGCACCGGCCGCGTCCAGACGCAGTCGGAGTCGAGCAGGATACTGCCGGCTTCTGCCTCCGGCCGGGCCAGTTCACGCAAAACTTCCAGCTTGTAGAAGGCATTGCGAAACTCGGTGCCGAAGGCCGGCGGCGGGCAAAACTCCTCGAACGCCAACGGCCGGATCTGCACCCCCAGCTTTAGCAGAAACGCCCGGTAATCGGTGCCCTCCCAGTAGGCGGGCGCTTCATCGTTGGTGTAAAACAGGTGCGTCACGCCGGGGTTGCAGCGTACGGAGGTCGCAAAGAACACCACCGTACACTGCCAGTACACTCGGCGCCGTTCGTGCGCGCCCACATCAAGGAGTTGCGGATACACCGAGGCCGGAATACCGGCGGTGTCCACGCAAAGGCTCGTTACGATGGCCATGAGGCTGGAGGGAGAGAGATGAAAAGGAGGGGAGTTGTGACCGGCCTACGCGTGGTGCAGGTTCAGGACCCAAGGCACACCGCCAGCGCACTGCTACACCGAGTAGTAAGCCGCCTGGCTTTTGTAGTGATACTCGTAGGTGTCGTGGAAATTCACGTTGTTGAGTAGCACGTACACCTGGCCGGCCGGCGTGCCGGGGTGCGCACTATCGGCCAGCTCCTGCAGGTGCTGCAGGCTGGTGCGCTGCGTGTAGCGGTGGCGCACCACAAACACCGATACATCAATGTACTGCCGCAGTATATGGTACTCCGACACCAGGCCCACCGGCGGCGCATCCAGCACCACGTAGTCGTATTCCTTTTTGAGCAGCTCGATCAGGGCACTGAAGCGCGGGTTTTCCAGCAGGGCCATGGCGTCGTCCGGAATGGGGCCGGCGGCCAGCACGTCCAGGTTCGGAATGTGGCCGGGATGCTGCAGGGCCTCAGCCAGCGTGATTTCGCCCCGCAGATACGCCGACAGCCCCGGCCGCTGCGCCGGGAAGTCGAAGTAGCTGCTTAGGGTGGGCTTGCGCAGGTCCGTCTCAATCAGCACCACACGCTTGCCCGACAAGGCCAGCTCTGCCGTCAGGTTGGCGCAGCAGAACGTCTTGCCTTCGCCCGAAACCGACGATGTGAAGCCAATCACCTTCTGCTGCGTGCCGCCACTCACGTACTGCAGGTTGATGCGCACCGTCCGGAACGACTCCGTGACGGCCGATTTGGGCATTTCGTGCCGCACCAGCTTCGTCGACCGGCCGGCATCGGCAATCAACCCCAGAAACGGCACGCTCGTCACGCTCTTAATCTGGTCGACGGTCTGCACGGTCTGGTCGGCCCGGTCGCGGAGCAGGATGAAGCCCGCCGGAATAGCCAGCCCCAGCACCAGCGCAATCAGGTAGAGCTGCGAGGGCAGCGGCGGCAGCGGGTCGCTGCTTTCCATGGCGGCCTGGTCTACCACTTTCTTGTCGCTGGTGTTGGTGGCCAGCGTCACGGCGGCCTCGGTTTTCTTCTGCAGCAGGAAAGTGTAGTTTTTGTCGTTGATGTCGGCCTGGCTGCGCAGCAGCGCCAGCTGACGCTCGTTTTCCGGCAGCTGGCTGATGCTGCTCCGTACGGCGCCCAGCCGCTGGTCGTAGCCGCGTAGGGCAGCTTCCGAGGAGCGGACGAGGTTGGTGAGGTTGCGCAGCAGCGCCGCCCGCCGATTCTGAATTTTGTTGTTGAGGGCCTGCACTACCGGGTTGTCTTCAGACGCCTCCACCGCCAGCCCGGCCTTCTGGCTGTTAAGCTGGGCCAGTTCCATAATCTGGCTGTTGAGTACCGGATCTTCCACCCCAAGGCCAGTGGCCGAGCTGACGGCGTCGCCGTCTGGAGAAGCCCGCAGATAGTTAAGCACGTTGAGATACGCCAAGCGGGCGTTCATGACTCTGGACCGCTCATTTTCCAGTTGGCTGCGCATCTGCAGGTCAGAAGATGCCTGCTGCGAGGCGTCTACCAAGCCGCGCTGCCCCCGGAACGTAGCCACGGCCGATTCGGAGCGCCGCAGCGAGTCGCCTACTTTGCCCAGCTGCGAGTCGATGAATGACAGCGCAGTGCGTCCGTCCCGATTTTTGTCGTTGAGGTCGTTGGCAATGTAGGTGTGCATCAGCGCATCCAAGAAGCGCAGCTCCTTGGCAGGCACAGCTCCTTTGGTGGTCAGGTTCAGCACCCGCGAGTAGCGCTCAATCGGTTTTACAATGAGGCCGTTGCGGTATGTGTTGGTCAGTTCCGGCAGCGTATGCAGCACAAAGAAGAACTTCTGGCCGCCGAGCGCTGCCGTGTTTCCCTCGATAGTGAAACGCGAGTAAGGGCCCTGCACTGCTTCCCCTGGGTTCACTGTCCGCTCGAAGCTGAACTCCGGAACGGTATTGAGCATGGCCCCCGTCTCGTATTGCACCACCGGCACCTGTTTGCCTTCGGCCTGTACCCGGAGCCGGCCATCGGGTAGCGTCTCCACAAAATAGCGCACCCCGGTTGCCTGGGGCGAGGCGCTGTCGACCAGCACCCGCAGGGGCACCTCGGCGCCGTACAGCTCCTGCGTTTTAAGCGGCCGGAGCGCATTCACCCATACATCGGGCACCACGTGGTAGCTGACGCCGAAGTCCAGCCCCTGCAACGCCTGGCTCACCAGGCCGGCCGAGGTCAACAGTCCGATTTCGTCTTCCGTTTTGGTTTCGTGCTCCTTGTTATCAGTCGTGAGCAGATCCTGCGCATGGCGCGAACCCGTGGCACGTTCAGACAGCATCAGCGTCGATTTGAAGCCGTAGCGTACCGGTAGCAGCTGTGCTAGGAAAAAAGCTGCGCCCATGGCCAATGCCAGTGAAGCAACAAAGTAGTACCAGCGTGCCCGGAGCTTGAATAGCAGGTTACTCAAATTTAGCTCGTCGGCCGTGGAAGGGGTTTGATGAGTAGCCATAGCAGCAGAGGAAAAGCAGAGGGTGTGGCAGTACAGGGCGAGCAGAAATTTGGCTGCTTCGCGGTATAGGAGCAGACAGCCTTAATTTACTATAGTTATATTTAAAAATGGTTTAATAACATAATTGTGTGAGGCTCATCGAAACAGGCCGTAGAGCAGGGCGGCCGTGCCTAAGCCGGAAAACAACAGCCCCAGGTTCACGGAATTGCCCCGTTGCGTCAGGGCCTTCACCGGCTCCACGTAGAGGGCATCATTAGGCAGCAGATAGTAGTAGGGAGAGCTAAGCAGCTCCGGGCGGGTGAGGTCGAGCAGCATCACCTGCGACCCATCCTTGGTTTGCCGGATCAGCTTCACGTTGCGGCGGTTGCCGAGGGGCGTCAGGTCACCGGCCAGCCCCAGGGCCTCCAGCACCGTCGCCCGGTCGTTGAAAATGGTGTAGCGGCCCGGCGTTTTCACTTCGCCCAGCACCGTCACCCGAAAGCTCACCAGCCGCAGCACCACAGTAGCATTGCGTACGTAGTTGGCTATCGATTTCTGCACCACTTCCTGGGCGGCACTGATGGTGAGCCCTTTCACCAGCACCTTGCCCACTGTCGGGACCAGAATGTTGCCGGTATTGTCGACCACATAGCCGTTGACATACAGCGAGCCGGGGTCCGACTGGCCGAACAGCATCTCGTTCTCGTGCAGGTTGAAGGCTTTGGTCAGCTCTGGCTGCGCACTCTGCACCCGGATGTAGAGCACATCGTTTGGCACAATCAGGTACTCTTCCGGCTGGTTGACCACACTGGTGGGCTGGGCCGAATAGTTACCCTGTAGATAGCTGACGTCGCGCGTGGAAACGCACGAAACCAGCGCAGTACTCAACAGCAACACACCCAACAGCACCAAGCGAACAGCAGACGAGACGGCAGAATACGGCATGGCTGGCAAAACGTAGTGAGAGAGGAGCGGGAAAAGGCCACTAACAGGTTATTAACCAGAATTCGTTAACTGGCACTTTTTTATAAAAATGTTGGATTGAAATTGAAAAAGCAAGGATTTATTAAATTTTTTAAATAAAATATTGCACTGATAAGAGCTAGTTTAGAAGTGTGCATATATAAAAATCTATGTTTCAGGCTCCTAGGCCGATCTGGCAGCGTACTGGGCCGGATACGCCGAAGGCTGTACCTTCGGCCTGTCGGATTCCGGCATCATCTCTAACATTCGCGCTGCATGAAAATCCTGCTGGTGGAAGACGAACCCAAAGTGGCTGCCTTTCTGCATAAAGGCCTGACGGAGCAACAACACAACGTAGAAGTGGCCATTGATGGACCCACCGGCCTGCGGCTGGCCCTCTCCGGCCAGCACGACCTGATCATCCTCGACAACCTGTTGCCCGGCCTGAGTGGGCTGGAGGTGTGCCGGCAGGTGCGGGCTCACAACCCGGCCGTACCCATCCTGATGCTCACAGCCCTAGGCGAAACCGACGACAAAATCCGCGGCCTCGATGCCGGCGCCGATGACTATCTGGTGAAGCCCTTTGCCTTCCAGGAGCTGCTGGCCCGGGTCCGCGCCCTGGTTCGGCGCCGTCCTGAAGCGGCTGCCGCTGCCGCCGTGCTGCAGCTCGCCGACCTGACTCTGGACCCGGGTAGCAAGCTGGTGCAGCGCGCCGGGCAGCCTATTCAGCTCACGGCGCGGGAGTTTTCGTTGCTGGAGTACCTGTTGCGCCACAAGGGCCGCGTTATTTCGCGGGTTGATATTCTAGAGCACGTGTGGGAAACCTCGTTCGACACCGGCTCCAACGTCATCGACGTGTACATCAACTTTCTGCGTAAGAAAATAGATAAGGATTTCACCCCCAAGCTCATCCACACGCTGGTAGGCATGGGCTATGTGATGAAGGAGGAGTAGCTTTTTTTAGGGATTAGGGACTAGGGCTTAGAAATTGGGCCTGGATTTTTGCATCAGATTAGACCTGTTTCCTGCTTCCTAATTCCTATTCCCTAATCCCCAATTCCTAAAAAACCACATGACGATTCGCCTTCGGCTGGCGCTGCAGTTTGCAGCTATTCTGGCCTTTACGCTGCTGCTGTTTTCGCTGGTTATCTACTTCTTCACGGCCCAGGCCCGGCAGGAGTCGTTCACCGAAAACCTGTTTGCGCGGGCCCGTATTGTGGCCCACGTGTACCTCGACGGTACCGGCCGGGCCGACGAGGCCAGCCGGGCGTCGTACCGCCGCTACCTGCGCCAGTTTTACCGCACGCTGCCGGAGGAAGAAGTGCGTGTATATGACAACCGCAACAAAGTGGTGTTCCGGGAAGGGCAGCTGACCGACGTGCCGGTGCCTGTGAGCTTGCTGAGCGCCGTGCGGCAGGAGGGGCGCGAAGTGCAACTGCGCCCCAACTACCACCAGACAGTGGGACTGCTATACCGCGACGCCCGCCGGGGCGACTTTGTGGTGGTGGCCTCGTCGGTGGATACGGACAGCCGCGACAAGCTTTCCAGTCTGGGCAATATTCTGGCGTTTGGGTTGCTGTCGTCGTTTATTATGGTGAGCATCGGGGGCTGGTTTTTTGCCGGTATGGCGCTCCGGCCCATGCAGAAAGTGGTGCGCGAAGTAGACAGTATCACCGTGTCGGACTTGCACCGCCGCCTGTCGCAGGCCGACGGCTACGATGAAATTGCCCACCTGGCCCAGCGCTTCAACCAGCTTCTCGACCGGCTCGAAACGGCCTTTGCCGGCCAGCGCACCTTCGTGCGCGACGCCTCCCACGAACTGCGCACGCCTCTCACGGTGCTGATTGGCGAGCTGGAAGTGGCGCTGCTGCAGCAGGAGCGGAGCCCGCAGGAATACCGGCGCGTGCTGCAAAGCACCCTCGACGCGGCCCGCCTGCTCAAAGACCTCACCAACGGCCTGCTTCAGATTGCCCGCGCCTCCGACGACCCCTCGCAGGTGCCGCTCACCACCCTGCGCCTCGACGAGCTGCTGCTGCAGGCCCACGAAGAAGTGCAGCGCCGCAACCCCACCTGCCGGGTCGACCTGGAGTTCGGCGACGTGCCGGCCATGGTGCGCCAGCCGTTTGCAGTGCGCGGCAACGAGGCCCTGCTGCTTTCGGCTTTCCTCAACGTACTGGAAAACGCCTGTAAGTTCTCGAAGAACACGACGGCCCCCATTGTAGCCAGCCTCACTACCACCTCCTCGCGCGTGGTGCTGGAAGTGCGCGACCAGGGCGTGGGCATGAGCGAAGCCGACCGGCTGCAGGTGTTCGTGCCCTTCTTCCGGGCCGAAGCCATCCGCACGGTGCCCGGGCACGGTATCGGGCTGCCGCTTACGTCCAAGATCATGGCGCTGCATGGCGGCCTTATTCGGGTGGATAGTGAGCTGGGCCAGGGCACGCAGGTGTGGCTGGAGTGGCCTGCGCTGGGTTAGGAAGTTCCTTGTAAAAGCAGCTGATTTATAGATCGTTAGTGATTTAACGTGCTTTTAACTTCCTTTTAACCGGGTCTTAATTGCGCGGCCTTAGACTTGTAGACTGCTCTTCTCTATTCGTGTCGGTTGCATAGCCGGCATGGGCCACTCCACTTGTCTACTCATGCCCGAAATATCTCCGGCTCCGCCGCAACAAGTGGCGTCCGTTACGGTTCCGACAGCTGCTCCTGGCGGCGTGTTCAGTTCCCTGGGTAAAGATGCACCTGCCGGCCTGGTGGTGTTTCTGGTGGCGCTGCCGCTGTGCCTGGGTATTTCGCTGGCTTCGGGTGCCCCGCTGATGGCCGGTATCATTACCGGAATTGTAGGCGGACTGCTGGTAGCCTGGCTGAGTGGCTCGCAGTTGAGCGTGAGCGGGCCCGCCGCCGGCCTGACGGCCATCGTGCTGTCAGCGCTCCAGACACTGGGTTCCTTTGAAGCAATACTGGCCGCTACGGTAGTTGCCGGTGCCCTGCAGGTGGTGATGGGCTTTGTACGGGCCGGCATCATTGGGCTGTACTTTCCTACCTCCGTCATTCGGGGCATGCTGGCTGCCATTGGCCTGATTCTCATCTTAAAACAGATTCCACACTTGCTCGGAGTAGATACCGACTACTTCGAGGATATGACCTTTCTGCAGTTCGACGGCCAGAACACGTTTTCGGCTTTGGCGGGTGCACTGCGCTCGTTTGGCTGGGGCTCGGCCCTGATCGGGCTGGTGTCGCTGGGCGTGCTGGTGCTCTGGGAAAACGTGCTGGCCCGGCGTGTTGCCGTATTCCGGCTGGTACCGTCGGCGCTGGTGGTGGTGGTACTCTCGATTGCGCTCAGCTCGCTGCTCAACATTACGCTGCCCGTACTGAAGGTGCGGCCCGAGCACCTGGTGCAGCTGCCCAACGTCAACTCGTGGTCGGATTTTGTGGGCGTGTTTACGTTTCCGCAGTGGGCGGCCGTGCTGAAGCCGGGCTTTGCAATGGTGGCCTTCACCATTGCCATCGTTGCCTCTCTGGAAAGCTTGCTCAGTGTGGAAGCAGTGGACAAGCTCGACCCGCACAAGCGGTCTACACCTACCAACCGCGAACTGATGGCCCAGGGCGCGGGCAACATGATCAGCGGCCTGCTCGGTGGCCTGCCGATGACGGCTGTTATCGTGCGTAGCTCAGCCAACATCAACGCCGGCGGCCAGACCCGTATGTCGGCCTTCATCCATGGGCTGCTGCTGCTCACAAGTTTGCTGTTTCTGGAAACCATCCTCAACCGGATTCCACTGTCGGCGCTGGCAGCCGTGCTGCTGATGGTGGGCTACAAACTCACCAAGCCAACCCTGTACCGCACGCAGTGGAAGCTGGGCTGGCAGCAGTTTCTGCCGTTCATCATTACGGTAGTGGCTGTGCTGCTCACCGACCTGCTCAAGGGCGTCACGATTGGCCTGGTGGTCGGCATCTTCTACATTCTGAAAACGCACTACGAGTCGGCCTATTTCCTGCGCCAGACCCCCGAGCTGCAAGCGGCCGGCGTCTACCACCTGAAACTGGGCGAGCATGTTTCCTTCCTCAACAAAGCCAGTGTCATCCGAATGCTGGAGCAATTTGGCCCCGGCAGCCACGTCATTCTGGATGGCACAGAGTCGGAAATGATTGACTACGACGTGCTGGAAGCCATTGAAAACTTTCGCCAGTCGGCGCCCGACAGGGGCCTGAAGCTGGAGCTACGTGGTATTCAGCAGGTAGAAGTGATGGGGCATTAACGAGCTTTCTACCACGACCATCTCTTCAGGCCTTCGGGCACAACCACTGCCTCCGTAGCCCGCTTGCCAACTCCCTGAATCCCTTTCTCATGAGCATTGACAAGATACTAGACAACAACCGCGCGTGGGTAGCCGAAATGAAAGCCGCCGACCCGGATTTCTTCAACAATCTTGCCGACGGCCAGAAGCCCAAATATCTGTTCATCGGCTGCTCCGATTCGCGGGTGCCGGCCTCGGCCATCACCGGTACCGGCCCGGGCGAGATGTTCGTGCACCGCAATATTGCCAACATGGTAGTGCACACCGATCTGAATATGCTGTCGGTGCTGCAATACGCCGTGGAAGTGCTGGGCGTCGAGGACATTCTGGTGGTAGGCCACTACGGCTGCGGCGGTGTGGCGGCGGCGGCGGCCAACAAGCAGTACGGCCTCATCGACAACTGGCTGACCAACATTCGGGACGTTATCCGGATGCATGAAATGGAGTTTTTGCGCATCAAAGACGAAGGGCAGCGCCTGCGCCGCCTCGTGGAGCTGAACGTAATCGAGCAGGTGCGCAACCTGGCCAAAACCAACATCATCCAGAACGCCCGCAAAACCAGTAAGCCGCCGCGCCTGCACGGCTTGGTTTATGACATCAAGGAAGGGCTGCTCAAAAATCTGGAAGTGGAGGATAACGGCATTGGCGAGCTGCAGCACATCTACGGCACCGAGGCCATGAAGCACGCCGAGGAAGTGCTGGAGAGCCAGCCCGGCTTCAACCCCCGAGCCGACAAAGGCCAGCTGCTGGACGAGCCGCAAAAAACCAGAAAAGACAAGAAAGAGGAAAAAGGTCCTCACCTGCAAAAAGCCAGCTAATGGCTCCCAGTCTTGCCCTCGGGCAAGTTACGTAGTTAAGTGTGGTTGGAACCGCCGTAGCCCTTGGCTACGGCGGTTTTTTTGTGGGTTACGGCCCGCTGATTTCGGCCTTTGCGAACCTGCCACCCCCATTGCTGCGTAGGCGGGCTACACCCTGTTTCTTTAGCTCCGGTCACCATGCAAGCTGCCTACTACACCCAATACGGCTCTGCCGATGTGCTTCGCTACGGCGAGCAGCCTACCCCTACGCCCAAAGCCGACCAGATTCTGGTGCGTGTGCGAGCCAGCAGCGTCAACCCCATCGACTGGAAGGTGCGGCAGGGCGAGCTGAAGCTGCTCACGGGCCACACGTTTCCGAAGATTCCGGGCCGCGACGTGGCCGGCGAAGTAGCCGCCATCGGCGACAACGTCACGCGTTTCCGCGTCGGGGATAAGGTGTATGGCATGGCGGCCGATGGCGTAGGCGGGGCGGCCGCCGAGTATGCCGTGCTGGCGGAAAGCAACGCCGCGTTTGTACCGCAGCAGTTGAGTATGGAGCAGGCCGGGGCAGTGCCGCTGGCGGCCCTCACGGCGCTGCAGGGTCTCTTCCACCACGGTCGTCTGCTCTCCGGCGACCGGGTGCTCATCAACGGCGCTTCGGGCGGCGTGGGCTCGTTTGCGGTGCAGATTGCCCGGGCGCTGGGCGCCGGCGAAATCACGGGCGTGTGCGGCCCCGACAACCAGGAGCTGGTGCGCACGCTCGGCGCCGACCGGGTGCTCAACCACAAAGAGCACGATTTCACCACCGACCACAGCCGCTACGACCTAGTGTTCGACGCGGCCGGCAAGAGCAGCTTCAGCGCTAGCAAAGCCGCCCTGCGCCGCCTGGGCCGCTACGTCACCACCATGCCCGACCCGGCGGCCCTCGTGAAGGGCGCGCTGGCCACCGCCTTTTCCGACAAAAGCCAATCCATGTTCCTGGCCAAAACCAGCGGCCCCGATCTGGCCCTGATTTCAGCTTGGCTGCAGGCGGGCACCATCAAGCCCATCATCTACAAAACCTTCGCCCTGCAAGACCTGGCTGATGCCCACCGCCTGAGCGAAAAAGGCGGCGCGCCCGGCAAAATTGTCCTGACGGTGGAGTAGCCGGGTTAGTGGAGTAGTGGGTTGGTGGAGTGGTGGGTTGGCGGGTTGATATTTGGACAACCCACCACTCCACCAACCCACCACTTACTCGGCGGGCTTGGTGAAGGCTATCAGGATGGCGCCGCCGGCCATGAAGGCAGCGCCCAGAATAACCTGCCACGTTACTTTCTCCTTCAGGAAAAACACGGCCAGCAGGATGGAAAACACCAGCGAGATTTTGTCGAACGACGAGGTGCGCGAGGCCTGCCCCATCTTCAGAGCCTGAAACGAGAACAGCGACGAGGCACAGGTGATAATGCCCGCCGCAATCAGAAACAGCCAGGTGCGGCGGTCAATCTGCGCCACTTGTGGGAGGTGGCCCTGCCACGCTACCACACCCCATGCCACACCCACAATCAGCACCGACTGGATGGCAAAGGCCACGCTGGACTCAATGTTCTTGACGCCTACCTTGGAAAGCGTAACCACCACCGCCGCAGACAACGCCGCCAGCAACGAAAAAACTACCCACATATATCAGAGAAAAAAAGCACTACCCGGTAGCGTACGCAGCCGAGCTTACCTTCGGGGGTATGCTGCTGCCAAAAGCCTTGTGTGCCAGCCTATATAGGTCGTATAAAATCCTCTGTTATCCTCAGCTTAGCCTCGTTTTTGGGCTATTTAGCATGTCTACTCCAATGAATAGTGTATCGATAAAATCTTCTGTGCTGGCTTTCTGCCTGAGCCTGTGGTGCCAGGTCGTAGCGGCCCAGTCCGGCCGGGCGGCTGCCCCGCAGGCCCCAGAGCCCCCGGGTACCATCCGGCTGGCCGAAAACCTGTTTATCGACGAATCGGAGGTGGCCAACATTCATTGGCTGGAGTATCTGCAGCATATTCGGCTCGATTCCTCGGAAACGTACTACCGCAGTCAGCTGCCCGATTCTACGGTCTGGACAGCTCTGACTGCCGCGCCGCCCACGGCCGTGGCGGGCATCCCCACGGCCATTATCTATTTCCGCTATCCGGGGTTCCGGTACTATCCGGTAGTAGGTATCGGCTACGAGCAGGCACTGGCGTACTGCAAATGGCGCAGCATGGTCGTAAACGAATCAGTGCTGCATTCCACCGAATTTCAGAAGAAGCACCCTGAGCTGCGCGGCTACGACGTGACGGTAGAATACCGCCTGCCCACCGAGGCGGAGTGGCGACAGGCTGCCGCGGGCCCGCTCGGCAGCGGCCACACGCCGGCCGCCTTGGTGCCGCCCAGCCCTAAAGCCCGGCCAAAGCCCGTAGCTACGCGCAAAGAGCCCGGCCTCGACTCCTGCCTAGTTGCGCTGCAGATTCCGGCCGCCAGCGCCATCTACAGGCTGCCCTACAACCTGCGCGAAAACTATTACACGACCGAAACCAACCAAGCGTTTGAGTGCCCGGCGAAGCCCGGCCAGCTGGGCCTGGAGTACGTGTACGTGAACCCCACCAACTACCTCGGCCTCTACAACATCATCGGCAACGCCGCCGAAATGACGGCTACAAAAGGCATAGCGAAAGGCGGCTCGTTCCAAAGCTCCATGCGGGGCTTGACATTGGAGTCGCAGCAGCGCTACCAGGGGCCGCAGAGCTGGCTGGGTTTCCGCTGCGTGGCCACCATGCGCATGGTGCGGCGGGTGGAGTAGTTAGTAGCATTCTATCCGCAACGGCCCACCACTACCCGGATGCTCGTCCGGGCGGTGGTGGGCCGTTGCGGTAAGGTAGACTACTGCAGTAGCAACTGCCGGCGCAGGGTGCCAGCATCAGTCTGGATTTCCAGCGTGTAAGTGCCCGGGCCCGGCTGGCGCAGGTCCAGGCGCTGGTCGGCGGGAAGGGCCGTGGCCTGGTATACCGCGCGGCCCAGCGCATCCAGCACCCGCACGCCCCGGACCTGGCCGCTGCCGGCTGGTAGCTTCACCGTTACGAAGCCGGTGGTGCTGGGATTGGGAAAGGCCTCCACTGCCGCTAATTGCCGGCTGCTGCGCGTGGCCAATGGCAAACCGGTGTAGCGGGCCATGCCCTCGTACGAAAAATCTTCAGCCGCCGGCACAACAGTAGATAATATATGCCACCCGGAAGTCGGGGAAGTAAACTGAATAGAATAGTAACTATTGGTGTTGTCCAGCTGGGTCCAGGTTTGGCCGTCATCGTAGGTAATAGCAGAGCCCTTGTCGGAAGTGGCAATGCCATCATAGTAGTTTGTGCCGATTACGTAGGCCCGGCTTCCTGGTACTGCCGTGACAGTTCGTGCGCCCACAGGTGGAGATGATACCTGCTGCCAGCTCAAGCCCGCGTCAGCTGTAGCATAGCAGGGGCCACCTTGGTAGACTGGTGGTAGTAGTGCGTGCTGAGCATCCCGAAATACCACTGATCTATAAGGTGGGATGCCTGCGGGCAGCGGCTTCACCTGCCAGCTCAGGCCTTGGTCCGGGCTGGTCCAGACGGCCAGTGGGTCGAGCGCCGCCGAGAAGATAGTGACCCAGAATACGCCTTCCGCTGCGTTCAGCCCAGAGATGCGCTGGTTGGTTGGCAGGCTGGGAAAGCTCCTTTGCTGCTGCCAGCTCAGTCCCGCGTCAGTGGTGCGATACAGCGCGCCGGTTACCCGATCAAGCAATATGCCTTCTGTGGCACTGAAAAAACGAAGCATATCTATGCGCACCGTAACGGCTGGCAGTAGCCGGGCGCTCCAGGTACTGCCACCGTCGGCGGTATAGTGCAGCTGTGCGGTTTTTGAGCCATCGGTTTGGGTCAGCTCGTTTATCACCCAGGCATGTTGCGCATCAAAGGCTTCCAGCACGCCCATTGTTAGACGGCCAGTGGCGGGGGCGGCCGGCCCGACCTTTTGCCAGCTCTGGCCTCCATTTACTGTGCGCGAGAACTGAGTTGTGAAGGGCGGCAAAAAGTAGAACGTGTTGGCAAACCAGGCAGTTTGCGAATCTATAGCATCCAGCTTCGCCCCAAAAAGTCCCGTGCCAAGCGGGATTGGATTGGCTACCGGTTGCCACTGTGCGCTGGCGCTGGCCGCGCTAAGTAAAAAAGAGAACAGCAGGGAAGATGTGCGCATAACAACCGGACAGTAAGAGTGGGAAATAGCAAGTGACTTTCAGGAGCATGACCGGGCCGGCTGGTGTAGGGTTGCACGGTGGTGCGAGATAATAAGTGAATCGTTCTGGTCTTAAATTACACTTAATCATCAGACATATAGAAGGCCTAAACGAGCAGTCCGCTGCCTTGTGGTTTTAGGCCTCAGCAACCGACCTTTCTGCGGCGTATCTTTGTTGATTGAGCACCGCACGGACCGCCAACAGCCGTGCAATCCATATCATCAGCAACCTCTGCGAATTTGAAAGTCTGCATTGCCGAAAAGCCCAGCGTGGCCCGTGAAATTGCCAGCGTGCTGGGCGCCGACCGGCGCATGGACGGCTACTACGAGGGCAACGGCTACCAGGTCACCTGGACGTTTGGGCACTTCTGCCAGCTACGCGAGCCCGAGGACTACCGCCCCGAGTGGAAGCGCTGGAGCATCCACGACCTGCCTATGCTGCCCGAGCGGTTCGGCATCAAGCTCATGCGCCGCGACGACGGTGTAGTGCGCCAGTTCAACGTCATCAAGAACCTGCTGGCCAACGCCGAGGAGGTGATAAACTGCGGCGACGCTGGCCAGGAAGGCGAAGTTATTCAGCGCTGGGTGCTGATGGAGGCCAAGTACCGCAAGCCCTTCAAGCGCCTCTGGATTTCCTCGCTCACCGAAGAAGCTATCCGCCAAGGCTTCCAGAACCTGCGCGACGGCTCGGAGTTCGACAACCTCTACCAGGCCGGCAAAAGCCGCGCCGCCGGCGATTGGCTGCTGGGCCTGAACGCCACGCGCCTGTTCACGCTCAAGTACGCGCCCGGCCAGCGGCAGGTGCTCAGCATCGGCCGCGTGCAGACGCCCACGCTGGCGCTGCTGGTGGACCGTTACCACGAAATCCAGAACTTCCGGCCCGAGCCGTACTGGGTGCTGCGCACCGAGTACCGCGGCACCATGTTCAGCCACGTGGCCGTGGTGAAGAAGGGCAAAGACGACGACGAGCCCGACGAAAAGGCCCGCCTGAAAGCCCGCGGCTACTTCGTGACCCAGGAAGAGGCTGATGCCGCCCTCGCCCAGGTGACCGGCCAGCCGCTGACGGTGACCAACGTGGAAATCAAGAAGGCGCTGGAGAGCCCGCCGGCGCTGTTCGACCTGACGGCGCTGCAGGTGCAGTGCAACAACCAGCTGGGCCTCTCAGCAGAAGACACGCTCAAGACGGTGCAGGGCCTCTACGAGAAGAAAGTGGTGAGCTACCCGCGCGTCGACACCACCTTCCTTCCCGACGACCAGTACCCCAAAATTGCGGGCATCATGCGCGGGCTGGGCGGGGCGCACGCCGCGCTGGCCGCGCCGCTGCTGGCGGCCGGCAAAATCCGCAAGAGCACCAAGGTTTTCAACAACAACAAAGTCACCGACCACCACGCCATCATCCCGACCGGGGCCAGCGCCAACAGCCTGCACGGCACCGAAAGCAGCGTGTACGACATCATCGTGCGCCGCTTCCTGGCTGCGTTTTACCCGGATTGTGAGGTGTCGAACACCACCGTGACGGCCGACGTGGCCGGGCGCACGTTCCGCGTCCGGGGCCGCCAGATTCTCAGCCCCGGCTGGCGCGAGGTGTACGGCGACCCGGAGAAGCAGCAGGCGCCCTCGGCCCCGAAAGCGGCCGGCGAAGGCGACGACGACGTGGTGAGCACCGTGCTGCCCAGCTTCCAGAAAGACGAAACCGGCCCGCACAAGCCCCGCCTCGACGCCAAAATGACCCAGCCGCCGCGCGAGTACTCGGAGGCCATGCTGCTGCGCGGCATGGAAACCGCCGGCCGCAACGTCGACGACGAGGAGCTGCGCCAGGCCATGAAGGAAAACGGCATCGGCCGCCCCTCCACCCGCGCCGCCATCATCGAAACCCTGTTCAAACGCGGCTACATCCGCCGCGACCGGAAAAAAATTGTGCCCACGCCTACTGGCGTCGAACTGATTGGGTTGATCCGTAACCCCACGCTGAAGTCGGCGGAGCTGACCGGGCAGTGGGAGCGGAAGCTGCGCCAGATTGAAGGCGGCCAGCTGGAATCCAGTCAGTTTCTGGGCGAGCTGCAGCAGCTGGTGCGCGAAATGGTGCACGAGGTGAAGCAGGATGGCTCAGGCCGCGGCATCAGCATCCACAAGCCCGAGCTGGCCGACCTCACCGGCCAGAAAGCCGGCGCCACCGCCAAAGCCAGTCCGCCGAAAGCCGCCGCCACGCCGGCCGTGCCAGGGGCGCTGGGGCCATGCCCGGCCTGCGGCAGCGGCCGCGTGTTGCGCGGCAAGTCGGCGCTGGGCTGCTCGCGCTGGAAGGAAGGCTGCCAGTTCCGGCTGCCCACCGAGTTCGAGGGCAAGAAGCTTACCGACAAGCAGGTGAGCGAGCTACTGAAAAAGGGCCGCACGCCGGTGATGAAAGGCTTCGTGGACGATATGGGCCAGAAGTTCGACGCCGCCATCCGCCTCACGCCGGCTCGCACGCTGGAACTGGTGCGCGCCGCCGAAAGCAAGCCCACCACCGCCCAGGACCCCGGCCAGATTCCGTGCCCGGTGTGCCGCCTGGGCCAGATGCTGCGCGGCAAAAGCGCCTGGGGCTGCTCCCGCTTCCGCGAGGACTGCCAGTTCCGCGTGCCCTTCGAGTGGGGCGGCAAAACCCTAACCGACACCCAGATGAATCAGCTACTGCGCAAAGGCAAAACCGGCGTCATCCGCGGGTTTGTGTCCGCAAAAAGCGGCAAGAACTACGAAGCCATTCTGCAGATCAATCCGGAAGGCCGGATTGAGCCGGTGTTTGGCCAAGGATAACTCGCATAGTATGCTGAAAGCCTATACCGTATTCATATTCTTGCTGTTATCAAGCTGGTCTGCTACTGCTCAAAGGCAAGGAAAGCTAGCGAAGCTGGACTCGGATTCTGCTGTGCAGCAGATGGTGAGGTCATTGGATGATTATTACAAAAATTTCGTTGTTGATTCTCAGCTTCGATTTGAAGATAAGCGAGTACAAAGACTGTATAAACGAGAGAAAATCAAGGCTTGGGAGAAGGCAGATGTTGATGGAAATGGGCTGACAGACCTGCTGATAACCGGCAGCCATTACAACAAAAGCAAAGTCATCTGTGTGTTGGATATGGGCGATAGTCTGGTGCTGGAGCGTTTCCGCCGACAGTTTTACCGGTATTGCCCGGTAGCACGCATCGTCTATCAAGGTACCCAACCGCTGATTGCTTACTCCGATTATTACAAGCCCTTTCTGATAACGGAACCGCTGGAGAAAGACGGCCGCCAGGAATTCTTACTGACCTACCGTTTTGGCGGTTTGATAGAGTATAATCCTGCTCCCACGAATACACGAGTCGACAGCCTGCTGTATGCCTCTCACTTCGTCTATCACGAAGTTGAGGAAATAGCAATACGCATTGGGCCTCAGGACAGCGTTACCTATCACTCCTGCGAATATCCGGTACTGGATAAAGCTAAAAAGAAGTGTGAGGACCTGAGCACTACCCTCACCAGCCGTGCACAACAACAACTAGTCGAGTTGGTGAATTATCTGCAACCAGACAAGCTGAAGCGTGAATATCAGGTTGGTTACAACCACGTGCCATATATTACGCTGCACATAGCGTACGCAGATGGCCGCCACTTGCAGGTGGACGACAAGGGAGGAATAGGTTCATTCGGGTTGACTCGCTTATATAGGCTGTTGGATTCGTTACACAAAAGTCAGAATTGGGCGCCAGCCAAGAAGTAAGCTTGCCATATCTTACAGGTAATACTCTACCTATGTCTGATTTGAGGCATAGGGCGCTGGAAGACTACAAGTGGCTAAGTTGCCGCACCTGCTACTAGCGTGCCTGCAGCCGGTATTGCACCCGTAACGACACCTGCCGATGCCGCCCGAAATCGGTGGCGCCGTAGGGTTCCAGCCACAGGCCGGTGCGGCCGACCGGGAAGCTGGCACTCAGGAAACCCATCCACAAGCCAGGGGTGTGGTTGGATAGTGCCACTCCAGCCAGTAACTGCCGGTTCCAGTCGGAGCCCAGGCCCGAGCCAAGTGCCAAACGGCCGGTGCCGTTGCCCAACGCCAACAGACCATTACCATAATCGGCCTGAAAAAACAGCGTGCGGCGCACCCCCAGCCAGATACTGGCATCGGGCAGGACGTATTCTGTTCTTAGCGAGTCCTCGGCGTTTTCGGGCGCTACGTTGGCCAGATGGCCCATGTGCAGCCCAACTCGCACGCCATAGCCGAAACGGCCAGGCCGGCTACGGTCGCGCACAATGAATGGGTTTACATCGAACAGCGGAAAGCGCCGTCCGTCGGTGGCATTGCCCGTCAAAAACGGGCTGCCTAGGAGAAGGCTCTGCGCATTCACATACTCCCTGCCGCCATAGATGCCCATGCCGTAGGTTACGCGGCCCGGCCGGTGGAGGCTGGGCCGTGTGTAGGCAGCTTCGCCGCCCATCGCCCGATATTGGTGGTAGTAGCCGGCGCGGGTGCTAGGGCCGCCGGAGCCGGAGCAGCCCCCACTCGGGCTATAAGTAACGTCTTCATCGTAGCGGCCGGCGACGTAGCCGGGCGTAAACGAGAAGTAGGGCGCACTGCTGGAATCGGCGGGCGTCTGGCTGGTGAGCACCAGCACGCCGGCGGCCAGCGTGAGGGGCAGCGCCACGCGGGCGGGCCGTAGCGTGCCGGCCGCGCCCAGCAGCAGGACGCCGCCTTCCAGCACCAGCACCGTGAGCAGCAGCGTTTTTACCACCAGCACCTCGGGGCGCGTGAGAGCCTGCGGCCCCAGCCAGGCCGTGAGCAGCAGCAGCCCGGCCACCGCCAGCAGGTTGCGCACGGGGTGCTGGGTGGGCAGCTGCTCGGGCTGCGGTGCGGTGTGCCGGCTGCAGTACAGCAGCCAGCCCCAGCTACCCAGCACCAGCGGCACCAGCAGCAGCAGCGCCCATTGCACCTGTTTCAGGACGAGGCCGGCGTGGCTGTGGAACTCGGCGCCCACCTGCTCGCCTGCTGGGTCGCGCCAGAACTCAATCAGGAAGCGGCCGGCCAGCAGCAGCCCCAGGTGCAGCAGACGGCGGCTGCCGCCCGGCCACGCCCGGTGCCGCGTGAGCACCAGTACGCCGCCCACCACCACACACAGCCCCAGCGAATACAGCTGCGTGGGGTGCACCGGCAACGACTGCGCGGCCCCGGGCGCCAGCAACCCGCGCGCCTCCTGCCACAGGTAGGGCAGCGTGCCGGGCGCATAGGTGAGGCCCCAGCTGCCGGCCGTCAGCTCGCCGAAGCAGCAGCCGGTGAGCACGCAGCCCACGCACTGCACCGCCAGCGCCGCGCACATCGGCAGCGTGAAGGCATCGAACACGTGCCAGCTGAACCCGAACGGACGCCGCAGCGCCAGCAGCGTGAGTGTGCCGGCCAGCGCCCCGCCCAGCACCGTGCGCGCCCCCGAGCCCGGCCAGTGCCCCGTCTGCAGCAACTCCTGCCACTCCGGCCCCGACAAGGCCAGCAGCTTGGTGCCCAGAATAAAGCTAAGCGTGGTGCAGGCTAGCACCACCAGCCACGGCCGCATGGCGTAGCCCCGGCGGTGGCCTTCCCACACCAGCAGCGCCAGGTTCAAGCCGAAGGCCAGCAGGTAGAACGTAGTATAGTAGCTGTGCCCGACGGCAGTGGGCAGCGGCAGCGTAACAGTACAGAGCATAGGCGTAGTAGGAATACAAGTGGGTTACAGGTCGCAATTCAACCACTATTCGCACTGCCAGGGCAACCGCAGGGGGGGAAACTAAATGGCCGTCAATCCAGAAGAAAGACGGCCACACACACCTTGCAGTTCACTAACGACAACGCGCTGGATCATTCCGAAACCAGCTGAATAAGAATAGGGTGGTAACTGAAGGAAAGCTACTACCTACTCCTTATCTGCCACCAACCACAATTCCGCACTGTCAGACTTTTTAAATTGGTTTATAGCAATATATATTGTTGGTATAAAGATGTTTAAAAAGTGGAATCAGGGATTTTTGAACCCTCGAAGGAACAGGCTCCTGCGTCTGGCTTTTTGTGAGCTGAATAGGATAGGCAGCCGGCAGGCACAAGCCTGGGAGCCACCTATGTTTCCATAGGCTCATGATTACCACCGAAACGCGACCCTGCGTATCCTGATAACGAACGGCTGGGGCCGCACCGGCTAGGGTGGCCAGCACAACGACGGAATGAGGCCTATGGTGTGTGCCGCGGGCGGGCGCGCTGTCCTACGCGGGTTGCTTGGCGGCCACGGCCGGCAGCGGCACGGAGTCGCTGTAGTGCACGATGTTCTCAATCATGCCTTTGAAAATGATGAAGTGAAACGGCACCAGCGAATACCAGTACAGGCGCCCGGCCAGCCCGCGCGGGCGAAAGGCGGCCAGCTGCTCCAGCGTGTGCGAGCCATCGGGGTTGGGCAATAGGCGGAACTGCAGCCACGCCTCGCCGGGGAGCTTCATTTCGGCGTAGAGCAGCAGGCGGCCCTGGGCGCGGTCGGCCACGAGCACGCGCCAGAAGTCGAGCGGGTCGCCGGCGCGCAGGTCGGTGGGGGAGCGGCGGCCGCGGCGCAGTCCCACGCCGCCCACCATCTTGTCCATGAGGCCCCGGGTGCGCCAAAGCCAGTCCACCTTGTACCAGCCCCGCTCGCCGCCAATGCTCCACACGTTCTGCAGCACCTGCTGTGGGTCGCGGGTGAAGCGCAGGGTCTGGCGGTCCTGCAGCAGGCCGTACTGCGGAATCCGGATGTGGTCCATGTAGTTGCGGGGCATCACGCCGCTGCTGAGCGCGTCGCTCCAGCTGCTCACCACCTCGTTCTGCTCGATGCGCTGGAAGGCCAGGTCCACGGCCTGCCGGTAGCTCATGCAGGTGTGCGGCACCACGGCCGTAATGCTGCGTTTAGGGGTGGCCACGGTGTCGTTGCGCAGGCTCTCCACTAAACTCTGGGCCAGCGAAAACGTGGTGCGCGTGACCAGAAACAGCCACCACGACGACAGCCGCGGCGTGAGCACCGGCACCGTGACGATGTAGCGCCGGTAGCCGCGGGCGGCGGCCAGCTCCAGCAGCATCTGCCGGTACGTCAGCACGTCGGGCCCGCCGATATCGAAGGAGCGGCCCAGGCAGGCATCGTTATCGAGCACGGCCATGAGGTAGTGCATCACGTCGCGGATGCCGATGGGCTGGCAGCGCGAGTTCAGCCAGCGCGGCGTAATCATCACGGGCAGCTTCTCCACCAAATCCCGGATAATCTCAAACGACGCCGACCCCGAGCCGATGATGATGCTGGCCCGCAGCACCGTGAGTGGCACGCGGCCCTTGCCCAGAATCTTCTCCACGCCCTTGCGCGAGCGAAGGTGCACGCTCAGCGCCCGGTCGTTGGCGATGCCCGACAGGTACACCACCTGCCGGGCACTCGTGCGGTCGAGGTAGGCGCGGAAGTTCAGGGCCGACTGCTGCTCCAGCCGGAAAAAGTCCTTGTCGTGGCCGCTCATGGAGTGCACCAGGTAGTAGGCCGCGTCGATTTCCAGGGGCAGCGCCGCCAGCGTTTCGGGCTTGAGTAGGTCGCCCTCGGCCACCGTCACACTGGCCCGAAGGCTGTCCGACAGCTCGAAGCGGCGCGGGTCGCGCACGAGGCACACTATGTGGTGGCCGGCCGCTACCAGCAGCGGCAGCAAACGCTGGCCAATGTAGCCGTTGGCTCCGGTAAGCAGAATGTTCATGGCGCGGCGCGGTAAGTGTAAGTATGTAACTCCCAGCGCGCGCAGAGGTTGCCGTGTGCTGTGGCATGTTCCAAGCGCAGAAAGTAGAACGTCATGCAGAGCAGAGCGAAGCATCTCGCCAGTGTGGTACAACTACTACACTGGCGAGATGCTTCGCTCCGCTCTGCATGACGTTCCTTGGCTTGTAAACGCCTAGCCTTACCCGCCCACGTACACCGCCGCCACCTTCTCGCGCAGGTTGTAGCCCGACGACATCACCTCGCCATAGGCCCCGGCCGAGCGGATGGCCACCAGGTCGCCGCGCCGGGTTTCGGGCAGCGGCACGGCTTTGCGGAACGTGTCCGACGACTCGCAGATGGGGCCGACCACGTCGTAGAGCAGCTCGGGGGCGGTGCTGCTCAGGTTCTGGATGTGGTGGTAGCTGCCGTAGAGGGCCGGGCGCATCAGCTCAGTCATGCCGGCATCCAGAATGGCGAAGCGCGTGGACTGGCTCTGCTTCACGTAGAGCACCCGGCTCAGCAGCGTGCCGCACTGCGCCACCACGGCGCGGCCCAGTTCCACGTGCACCTGCTGGCCCGGCCGGCGCACCAGGTGCCGGTCAAACATCGAAAAGTAGCCCTCGAAATCCGGAATCAACTGGCCGTCGGGCTGCTCGTAGTTGATGCCGAGGCCGCCGCCCACGTTGAGGTGCGGCAGCTGGTGGCCCTGGCTTTCCAGCCAAGTCTGCAGCTCGTTGAGGCGCTGACTGAGCTCGGCAAATACGTTGAGGTCGGTAATCTGGGAGCCGATGTGGGCGTGCAGGCCCACCAGCTCCAGGTGCGGCCAGCTGCCGAACTGCGCCACCACGGCCGGCAGATCGGCGAGGCTGATACCGAACTTGTTGGCTTCCAGGCCGGTGGTGATGTAGGCGTGAGTATGGGCGTCCACGTTGGGGTTGATGCGCAGGGCTACCCGCGCCGTGCGGTTCTGCGCGCAGGCCAGCTCATTCAGCACCGCCAGCTCCTCCGCCGACTCGGCATTGAAGCACCAGATATCCGCCGCCAGCGCCAGCCGGATTTCCGCATCTGACTTGCCCACGCCCGCAAACACCACGTGCTCCGGCGCGAAACCAGCTTCCAAAGCCCGCTGCACTTCGCCGCCACTCACGCAGTCGGCACCCAGGCCGTGGGCTTTGATGCGGGCCAGGACAGGCAGGTTGACGTTGGCCTTGAGGGCGTAATGCACCTGGAAGTTGCGCGGCCGAGCCGCCTGTTGCAGCGCCGTGAGCGTGGCATCCAGCAAACCCAGGTCGTAGTGGTAGAAAGGGGTGGGCTGCGCGTGCAGCTCGGGGGCAAGGGTGAAAGGCATGTCAACGAAACCTCACCCCCTAGCCCCCTCTCCAAAAGAGAGGGGGAACTAGTTTCTAGCCTACTAGAAAGCTGGAAATGGGCTGGGAGTGAGATATGAAAAGGTGAGTGAAAACTATTTTTCTACAGCTAGTCCCCCCTCTCTTTTGGAGAGGGGGTTAGGCTCGCTGAAACAGGCCGGCGTTCAGGGCTTTCAGGGTGCGTACTTTGTCGGAGGAGTGCACCAGCAGGCTGATGTTGTTGGGCGAGCCGCCGTACGAAATCATGCGCAGCGGCACGTCGGCCAGTGAGTCGAATACGAGGCGGGCAGCGCCGTTGGTTTCCTGGATCAGGTTGCCGACGAGGCAGATAATGGTCTGGTCGCGGTCCACTTCCACGGTGCCGAAGCCGCGCAGCTCCTCCAGAATCTGGGGCAGGTGGGTGGCGTCGTCGATGGTGAGCGACACGGCCACTTCCGAGGTCGTAATCATGTCGATGGACGTGCGGTGCCGCTCGAACACCTCGAACACGCTGCGCAGGAAACCGTGCGCCAGCAGCATCCGGCTCGACTTGATGTTGATGGCCACCAGCCCGTCTTTGGCCGCCACGGCCTTGATGGGCTCGGAACCGGTCTGACTGGAAATGAGCGTGCCGGGCGCTTCGGGCTGCATGGTGTTCAGCAGGCGCACCGGAATGCCGTGCTTGGCGGCCGGCAGAATGGAGCTGGGGTGCAGAATCTTGGCCCCGAAGTACGCCAGCTCGGCGGCCTCGTCAAACGACAGCTCGCGGATCGGGTAGGTGCCTTCCACCACGCGCGGGTCGTTGTTGTGCAGCCCATCGATGTCGGTCCAGATCTGGATTTCGGTGGCATCGGCGGCGGCCCCGATCAGCGAGGCCGAGTAGTCGGAGCCGCCGCGCTTGAGGTTATCGGTTTTGCCATGCGCATTGCGGCAGATGTAGCCCTGCGTGACGAACAGCGGCCGGCCTTCATGCTGCGCCAGCTGCGCCTGCAGGTGCTCCCGGATGTAGTCGGCGTCGGGCTCGTCGTTGTGGTCGAGGCGCATGAACTCCAGCGCCGGCAGCAACACGGCGTCGCGGTGCAGCACGCTGGTCAGGTAGTGGTGAAACAGGCAGGTGCTCAGCAGCTCGCCCTGGGCCAGAATCACCCGCTCACCCGAGGCCGACAGCGGCTGCCGCGTGAGGTCGAACAGGGTGCGGAATACGGTGTCGAGGTCTTTGCTGGCGGCGGCGGCCAGGGCGGCATCGGGCAGCAGCTCGCGGGCCACCATCAGGTAGTCTTGGCGCATGATTTCGATGCGGGCCGTGGCGGCGGCCACGTCCTCGGCGCGCAGCAGCTCGGCAATGCCTACCAGCGTGTTGGTGGTGCCGCTCATGGCCGACAGCACCACGATGCGCCGCTCATGGGGCGCATGAATCAGCTCGGCTACCTCGCGCATCCGCTGCGCCGACCCGACGGACGTACCGCCAAACTTGAGAACTTTCATAGTGCAGGAAACCGAACCGGAAGGTCGGGAAATGCGCCCGCCAGGTTGCGGGCTAGGTGAAACATCAGGCGAAAAAAAAGCGCCGATCCTAGGAAGGACCGGCGCTTGGAAGTTCAGTGGTAGGGAGGTACGACGAACGGTTGCGACGGTCAGGTCGGGTTGCGTTTCTTCGATTTCTTGACCATCATCAGGCCCAGGGTCAGGCCGGCCCGCTTGCTGTTCTTCCGCACCACGCACACCACGCCGGCGCAAGCCAGTGAGGCACAGGAAGCAGACGAAACAGCGGAAAGGCGCATGATGGGAGGGGCAACGGCTGGCGTAAGGAACAAGCTTCCGCGCCGTTTTGCGGCCGCAAGTACGGCCGCAGTTGTGGTAACTTCCAAATCGGATCCGGAAAAAGTGGCCCTACAGCTGGCCGCAGCACATCGTTTCTGCGCTGCAAGCGGCCAACTGACGGACAGCGCCCGGGCCGCTTGCAGCAGCCCGCCCGGCTTACGAAACCGTGGTAGCCGACTGCCCTTGGGCAAAGCCGCGGGCCAGGTTGGTGAACTCCGACGGAATGAGCACCACGGTGGTCGTGTTGTTGTCAATGCCGATTTCCGAGAGCATCTGCATGCGGCGCAGTTCCAGGGCCATAGGGCTATTTTCCATCTCGCGGGCTCCCTGCGTGAGCTTCACGCTGGCTTCCAGCTCGGCTTCGGCCTTGATGATGCGGGCCCGCTTCTCGCGGATGGCCTCGGCCTCGCGGGCCATGGCGCGCTGCATGGATTCGGGAATCTCCACATCCTTGATTTCCACCAGCTCAATCTTCACGCCCCAGGGCTCGGTGGCGGCGTCTACCAGCTGCAGCAGGGAGGCGTTGATCTGCTGGCGGCCGCGCAGAACCTCATCCAGCTGGTGCTGCCCGATGATGTTGCGCAGTGCCGTAACGGCCAGCTGGTAAACGGCCTGGTTGAAGTTGGCCACCTTGATGATGGCGTTGGCTGGATCCACCACCTTAAACCAGAGCACGGCATTCACCTTGATGGTGACGCTGTCTTTAGTGATGGTTTCCTGCTGCTCCAGGTCCACGGTTTTGGTGCGGATGTCGATGGTTTGCCGGCGCTCAATGAACGGGATAATCCAGTACAGCCCCGGCCCGCGCTGCCCTACATACCGGCCCAGCCGAAACACAATGGCCCGTTCGTATTCCTGCGCAATGCACAGGCCCATAAAGAGCAACACCAGCCCCAAGGCAAGAAAAATATACAGCGTAAGCATAATCAGGAGTGGCCCAGGGCCGCAAAAGTGAAACTGTTGCGACAGATGGTACACGCGCCGTGCCAGCCAGTAGTTGGCTTGGCTTGAAGGTCGATTGCGCTTCAAAAACGAGGTTTTCAGCGGCAGCAGCAATGGGAGCTAGTTGGCCTGCCACCCCATTTTGGTAGGGCAAGCCGCCGAAATGGTAGGGCCCTTCAGGACAGCGGCGGCAAGTTATGCCAGTCGTGGGTGCAGCCATGCTGGCACTGGGTGCGGCGGCGGTGGGCGTCGGCCACTCTGAAGAGGCTCAACAACGCCCGGAAAGCATTCGGATATTCGGGTGGCGGCAGTTGCTGGATGCGACGCAGTGCCTCCGGCAGGCCGTGAATTCTCAGCAACACCAGCGGGGTGGCGGTGGGCTTCACGGGAGCTTCCGTCAGGGCCTGCTGCACCAGCGCCGGGGTGGGGTGCGCCTGCTGAATGTAGTCCGCCAGTTCAGTTAGCCGGGCCTGCTGCGCCTCTACGGACAACACGGCAAACCACGCCCAAGCCCATTTGCACGGCAGCTGGTGCTGGGCCAGGCGGTTGAGTACGTTGTCGGGGATGGGCGGCATGAGGTGCGTGCCGGGTAGAAAGAAAATAACGCAGAAGGTTGTGCTGGACTCGGCCGGCGGTAGCAAGCAAAAGTGGCTTTAAAAACTTCAGCTACGCAAGTCCTGTGAATTGAAGCAATGCGAAGTGCCGTTTCCGGCAGCTTAATTGAAGTTGATAACGGTAGTATCGTTATAACCAACGAAACGGTCGATGCTCACCCCCGACTCATCCCTGTATTGACTGGTATTGGTGCCCGGAACCAGATAGCGGTTGGCGATATATTGGTGAAACCGATACTGACGGTTGGGCACTACTGGTACCTGGCGCGTGAAGCGCAAAGTCTGGTTAGCTCTTATGGTGTCTATAAAAATGAAACCGGCATTAAACCAAGGACCCTGGTCGGTAGCCATAAATTGAAACCGGATGTCTGACTTGCCACCTTTGCTGACGTTCACATTCACCGTTACGGTTTTTAGCGGTGTGACTTCCAGATGTAGCTCGTTGCGCACGCCATAGCTAACCGGGTAACCGCCGTCGTAGCCCAACACCGGGTCATACAACGGGCCTTCAATCCGAGCAATGTACTCGCCCTGCGTCGGCCCCGTAAACGAGACACTGTAGCGGCCGGCCGCATCAGTGCGGGTCTTGCTCACCGAATCGGCCCGGCCGCTGCCCCCGAGCCAACTGCCGCCATAGAACCGGGCAAATCCCACAACAGCATTGGGCACTGGCTGGCGGGTGTATTTGTTGATGACCGTGCCGTGAACTTCCGTCAGGCGGGGCTCGTCTTTGCCGCATCCTGTGAGCGCCAGCAGTAAAAGCGAGAACAGCATCAGCCAACTAGAGCTAAAAGAATTTTTCATAGACAGTTACGGATTTAGATAGAAGACAACATCTATTAGATTCTTGGCCAGTGCAATAGGTTGCAAGCCACCAGCAGCTGCCTTGTAGCTACCGCACTGGCTTGGGCAGAACCGGCAGGCTCTCGTGGCCCTCAGCGTCCACGCTGACCACGCCGAAGATGAAGTTGTCCTTGCTGTGGGGCAGGTCGGCTTTGGTGTCGGTTACGAAGAACTTCTGCTGCCACTCGGGGGCGCTGGTTTCGCGCATGAGCACGTAGTAGCCGGCCGGCTTCTCGCCGGCTTTCGGGGCTTCCCACTTCAGCTCGGTGCGGTTGGTAAGGTTGGCCGTGAGCACGCCCACATTCTCGGGGGCGGCGGGGGCCAGGGCCAGCGCGGCCAGGGTAGCCAGGTTCACGCCAGTGTTCTTACGCAGGTAGGCGAAATCCATGAACTTGGCGTAGTCGCCGTATTCCTCGCCGTTTTCGGTGCGCAGGTCCTGGTGCTGGTGGCGGAAGTCCTCGTTTACTTCTGAGAAGCGCACCGCTGTGAAGCCTTGTTGGTTGAAAGGCGTATGGTCGCCGCCGCGTAGGAACCGGTCGGGGCGATACTCCAGTACTACCTCGTGGCCGGGCACGTATTGCTTGGTGGCCTCGCGGCTGTAGCGGGCCAGCTGCCGGCTGGGCGAGTCGTTTTCTGACGACAACGTGCGGCGTACTTTGGCCTCGTCGGGCGTTTCGGTGGCGGGCACGCCTTCGCTGAACACGCGCAGCTGGGTGGTGTTCTTGATTTCGGGGTCGTGGCCGGTGGAGTTGCCCATGATGTCATTGTTGAGCATCGCCACCAGATTCCAGCCTTCCTTCTTAGCGCGTTTGGCCAAGTGCGTAGAGCCGTAGAGGCCCTGTTCCTCGCCCTGCACCGCCACGAAGATGATGGTGGCCGGGAACTGCTGCTTGCTCATCACGCGGGCCAGCTCCATCACGGCCACCGTGCCCGAGCCGTCGTCGTTGGCGCCGGGGGCGTCGGCGGTGGCGTTCATCACGTCCGACACCCGCGAGTCTATGTGGCCGCTCACGATGAACACGCGCTTATCGGTGGGGTCGGTGCCGGGCAGCGTGGCCATGACGTTGGCCATCAGCACGGGCCGGTTGATGCGGCGGCCATCAGGCTTGATGGTGAACGTGTCCTGCTCGACTTTGAGGCGGCCGCCGCTGGCCTTGCTGTACTTGCGAAACTCACCTTCCACCCAGTTGCGGGAAGCCCCGATGCCGCGCTTCTTGCTTTGGGTGTCGCTCAGGGTGTGGCGCGTGCCGAAGCTCACGAGCTTGTCGATGTCGTCGCGCAAGTTCTTTTCGGAGATTTCCTCCACCATCTGCCGGATCAGCGGGTTGGGCGTGGTGGCGGGTTTGGTTTGGGCAAAGGCCGGCGCGGATAAACCGAGGGCCAGCAGCAACGGGGAGAAACGACGCATAGGTTGGTTGTGGTTGGGAAGGCTATAGACGCAGGATTTCGGTTGGCGTTGCGGAGCAGTAGCGCGAACTTTGTAGTTCGCGCCCCCGCGCCAATTGGTCCTGCTGTCGTTTCGTTTGAACGGCGCGGAGGCGCGAACTACAAAGTTCGCGCTACTGTACTACCGCAGTTCCACCACCGCGCTGGCCGCGTTGCCGCCGAAACCAGCCGCATTCACCAGAATCCGCCGGATAGGCTTGTCAGCTGTCGATGCCAGGTCGGTGGCGAAGGGAGCGGCCGGCCATTGTTGGGTTTCCAACACATGGCAGGCGAAATCGAGGCTGAGCGCGGCGGAGGCCCCCAGGGTGTGGCCCACCAGCCATTTGTTGGACAGCAGCGTCGGCAGCGCCGGCCCGAACACAGCGCGCAAGGCGGCCCGCTCGGCGGCGTCGCCGGCGGGCGTGCCGGGGCTGTGCAGCACCACCGCGTCGATGTCGGTGGGGGGGAGGCTGGCCAGGGCCTCGCGCATGGCCTGCTGGAAGTGTTGGCCGTCGGGCGAGAGGCCGGTTTTGCTGCCGATGGCCTCGAAGCCGAAGCCGACCCCGGCCAGCACCAGCAGGGGCCTGGTTTCGGCCGCGGCCTGGGCGGCGGAAAGCTGCTCCAGGGCAAATACGGCCGCACCTTCGCCCAGCACAAACGTGGAGGGCCGGCCCGCACCCGGCCGGCAGGGCCAGTCAGCGGCGGCCAAAGGTGAGTAGATGCCGATGGCGCGCATCTGGGCCAAGGTGAAATCGGTGAGCGGGGCCTCGGTGCCGCCGGCCAGAAACCGGGTAGCCATGCCGGCTTTCAGCCAGGCCCGGGCGTTGCCCAGGGCCTGAAACGCGCTGCTGCAGGTGCTAGAGTGGCTCAGGGCCGCCCCGCCGTGCTGGCCGGCATCGTAGGCCACCCAACTGGCCACGTTGCCCAGCGTGGTAAGCGGCGAAGCCGCCACCGGCACGCTGCCTTCGGCCAGAAACCCGGCGTGAAACTCCTCCAGCCGCCCCGTCGCCCCCCGGCTGCTGCCGATGCTCACGGCGAGGGGTGAGTTGGTGAGTTGGTGAGTTGGTGAATTGGTGAGGTGACGTTCTTGTCCATCATTCACCATTTCACCACTCACCATTTCACCGTTTCCCCACCCGGCCTGGGCGGTGGCCTGGCGGGCGGCCATCAGGGCTAGTAGCACGGTGCGGTCGAGCTGGCGGTAGCTGGGGTGGCGGCGCAGCTCGGCTACGGCTGCTTCGGCGGGGGCGGGCAGGGCGGCTACGGGTACGCCGGTGGGGTGGGTGGTGAAGGGAGAAACTGAGGCGTCGCTAGCAGTTGGCAGCGCCAGGCCCAGCGCCGATACCCGGCCCCGGCCCCGGATAACGGTAACGGCCTCGGCACCGGTGCGGGAGTTAGTCATGCAGGATTTCGGGCAGGTTGGGGGCGGGGGTGAAGTCGAGCACCAGGTGGCGCATGCGGCGCAGCACGTCGTAGAGCAGGCCCAGCTCCTCGTCGGTGGTGCAGTAGGGTGGCAGCAGGTACACTACGTTGCCGAGGGGGCGCAGCACCACGCGGTGGTCGAGGGCGAGCTGGTAGAAGGCGTCGCGGAGGCGGCTGAAGTAGCTGGTGCCCTCGCCGGGGTCGTACTCCACGGCCAGGATGGTGCCCCGGTGCCGCACCGCCCGGATACACGGCTGACCCTCGATTTCCCGGCGGAACGCGGCGTGGGCCGCCTCGATGCGCTGGCGCTGCCGGGTGCATTCGTCGGCCCGTGTCAGTTCCAGACTCGCCAGGGCGGCGGCGCAGGCCACGGGGTTGGCGGTGTAGGAGTGGCCGTGGAACAGGGCCCGCATCTTGTCGTGGCTCAGAAACGCCTCGTACACCGGCGCGGCGCAGGTGGTCAGGCCCATGGCCATGGTGCCGCCGGTGAGGCCTTTGGAGAAGCACATGATATCGGGCTGCTCCGTCAGCAGCTCGGAGGCAAACAGCGGCCCGGTGCGACCGAAACCAGTCATTACCTCATCCGAAATGCAGAGCACCCCGGCCTGGTGGCAGCGGCGCAGCATCTCGCTCAGCACCTCGGGCTCGTACATCACCATGCCCGCCGTGCCCAGCACCAGCGGCTCGAAGATGAAGCCGGCCACATCGGGGCGTAGCAGCAGCGCATCGAGCTGAGCCAGCGTGGTAGCCTCGTGGCCCGGCACCGGCACGTCGAGGAATTCCACGTCGAACAGCAGCGGCCAGAAGGGCTCCGTGAAGGCCCCGCGGGCACTCACGGCCATGGCCCCGAAGGTGTCGCCGTGGTAGGAGTTCTGGAAGCAGAGGAAGGTGCGGCGCGCGGGCTGGCCCTGGTTGTGGAAGTACTGCAGCACCATTTTCAGGGCCACTTCCACGGCCGTCGAGCCATTGTCGGAGTAGAACACGCGGGCCTGGTTGGCGGGCAGCAGGGCCAGCAGCTGCTCGGCCAGCTCCACGGCGGCGGGGTGGGTGAAGCCGGCAAACAGCACGTGCTCCAGGGTGCGCAGCTGCTCGCTCACGCGCTCCGCAATGGCGGGGTGACTGTGGCCGTGCAGGTTCACCCACCACGAGGAAATGGCGTCGAGGTAGCGGGTGCCGTCTTCGGCAATCAGCCAGCTGCCTTCGCCCCGCACCACGGGGATGGGCAGCGGGGCGGTTTGCATCTGGGTGTAGGGGTGCCACAGCACGGCGGCGTCGCGGAGGGCAAGGGAAGTAGGTTGAGGCATTACGGGTGGGGCCGGAGGGACCGGCCGCTGCAAAGCTACAACCGCCCGCGCTGGCGGTGGTTTGGGGGCGGGGTAGGTGCGGTGTAGAGACGCAACATCTTGCGTCTCATCGTTGCTGATGTTGCAGCTGGGCAAGATACCCGCAGCCGGTCATGCTGAGCTTGCCGAAGCATCTCTACCGCTTCGTTGGACGGCTCATACGAAGCGGTAGAGATGCTTCGACAAGCTCAGCATGACGTTCTTTAAAGCTCTGGATTCTTCGGTATTCAGACCTAGCCGTTGCGTGAGGGCGTCAGCAAGCAGATCGTTCAACGACGAGACGCAAGATATTGCGTCTCTACGCCGTCAGCCGAATTTTCTACAGCCCAAACCACGCCCGGAATTCGGCGGCGTAGCGGCTCACTACGGCGGGGGTTACTTCCGGCTCCAGCAGCACGCGGGGCATGATGGGCACGCCGGTGTGGGCGGTAATGAACTCCTCGGTGGCGAGGGTGGGCTCCCCGTTAAACACGAGGCCGCGCACGCGCAGGCCGCGGGCCTGCAGGGCTTCCAGCGTGAGCAGGGTGTGGTTGATGCTGCCCAAGTAGTTGCGCGACACCACCACTACGTCGAGGGCCAGCTGCTGGGCCAGGTCGGCAATGAGGAAACCCGGGGCCAGGGGCACCAGCAGGCCGCCCGCGCCTTCTACCAGCAGGTGATTGTCGGTGGCGGGTAGCTGGAAATCATCGGGTTGCAGTGTGAAGCCCTCGGCGGCGGCGGCGGCGTGGGGCGAGGCTGGCAACTGCAGCCGGTACCGCTCGGGCCAGAAGTGGCTGACGGGGTTCTGCACGAGGCCGCGCACGGTGGCCGCGTCGGTGGTGGGGATGAGGCCGGCCTGCACGGGCTTCCAGTAATCGGCCTGCAGGGCTTCGGTGAGAATGGCCGAGACGAAGGTTTTGCCTACGTCGGTGCCGATGCCGGTAATGAAAAGTCGTTCCAAAAGGGGGAAGTAAGGTGAAAGTAGCCGCCAACGCCTTGCACTACTGCGAGGAGGATGAGGTGGCAGGTGAGGTAGTGTGAGCTGTTCGCATACTCAAGAATGCACCTGATAAAATAGCCGCCGCAGAATAAGCAGACATGAGAGCAACACCTAAACTGCCACCAAGTGACTGCATAGTAAGAACAACGCCACCGACGGTGAGGCCAATTAAGGTCAATCTGGCAATGCGCTGATGAACTTGTTTTTTAAGTAAGACAAACAACGTAAGGTAGCATAGCAATAAAGTTGGCAGTGAGAGAATAAATGAGAATACCAGTATCACAGGCAGAATTTCCAGATAACTCATGACCTGTCCTACGAATTTGCCAAACATCCATTCATAGCCCATTAACAAGCTAGGGGCGAGGAGCAACGTGGCCAGCCAATACCTGGAAACAAAGCGGAGTCTCATGTATGCCTATTAAGGAGTTTATGTCTGAAAAATGCCGTTAGCACAATATACACGCGCAGATTGGCGTCTTGCTGGCCGTGCATCAAGTCTGGGTTTCGCTCGACGAGAGAACGAATTTGCACAGCTCTACAGTGGCTTGCGGCAGCGCAGGTGCAGAAAGTACGGCACCACGAGGGCCTTGCGCAGAAACGGGTGCACCGCCATCTGTTCCTCGGTGGGGCAGGGCTCCTGTACTCCTTCCAGCACGAAGCCCGCCGCTACCACGGCGGCCACCCACTGGCTTATTGTCAGGTTGAATACTGGCACCCGGAATGGGGTGTGGCGGGCCTGTTCCTGGGGCGGAGCGGCGTGAAACATCCACTCCTCGGGCTGGCCGTGCTGGTAGTCGAAATAGCCGCCCACCTCCACGGCGTAGGGTCGGCCCTGGGCGTCGCGCAGGTTGCGGCGGTGGGGCGTGGTGAAGCAGGGGTGACTGATGGAAAACTGCAGAAACCCACCCGGCCGTAACACCCGGAAGGCTTCGCGCAAAGCCAATGCCGGGTCGGGCACGTCCATCAAACACATAAAGGAAGTGGCGAAATCAAACGTTTCGGCCGCAAACGGCAACGCGGCGGCGCTGCCCACCAGGTACCGGATGCCCAGCGGCTCGGCGTCCTCGGTTTGCTGCGCCGCCGCCACGAACACCGGCGCAATGTCGAGGGCCGTGACGTGAGCGCCTTGTTGGGCCAGCAGGCGCGTGTTGTACCCCTCGCCGCAGCCGATGTCGAGGCCCGCCAGGCCGGCCACCGGGGGCAGCCAGGCGAAGAAAGCGGGCGTGTTCAGGTGGTTGCGGTACACATCGTAGCCGGCGCGGGCCAGGGTCGTCCAAGCCGGAGCGTTGCGGTTCCAGAATTCACCTACTTCCTGGTCGTTCATAAGCGGTTGGGGGGTGGTGATGAACGGGTTGTTAGCATTTCTCCTGCTCCATAGCCCAGGGTTGAAACCCTAGGCTATGGAGCGGTTGTCGTCGGCACGGCAGTGACTGACGTTGCGGTGCGGAATGTAGCGCGAACTTTGTAGTTCGCGCCCCAGAACGGCAACGGCGCGGGGACGCGAACTACAAAGTTCGCGCTACATCCCCGACGAGACGCAACTATGCGTCTCTACACCGTGCCTGCGGCCAGCACAGCGGCCAACCCGTCAATTTCAGCTTCCGAATTATACGAATGGATGATGAGCCGCAGCCGCTCGGTGCCTACCGGCACCGTCGGCGAGACGATGGCGCGCACGTCGAAGCCGGCGGCCTGGATGGCGGCGGCCACGGCGCGGACGTGGGCGGGGCCGGGGTTGCTGGTGAAGAACACGGGGTGAATGACGTGACTGGCTTCCGGGACGTGCAGGCCGGGCACCGCGTTCAGGCGGGCTTTCAGGTAGTCGGAGAGGGCAAACAGCCGGGCGCGCTCCGGGCCGAGTTGGGGCAGCAGGGCGTAGGCCGCCGTGAGGGCGGCTACCGTGAGCGGGGGCAAAGCGGTGGTGTAGATGAAGGGCCGGCTGAAGCTCAGCAAATAGTCGCGCAGCACGGCCGGTCCGGCTACCGCCGCGCCCTGGCTGCCCAGGGCCTTGCCGAAGGTGAGGATGCGGGCAAATACGTCGGCCTCAAGGCCCAATTCAGTGACTAGACCTTCGCCCCGGGGGCCGTAGAGGCCATTGGTGTGGGCCTCATCCACCACCAGATACAGGCCCTGCTCCTGACATAATTCCGCCAGTTCGGTCAGCGGGGCCACGTCACCATCCATCGAATACAACGCCTCCACAGCCACGAATACGCTGCCGGTGGCGCGCAGCAGCTTGCGGCGCAGGTCGGCTACATCATTGTGGCGGAAACTCCAGGCAGTGGCGAAGGAGCCGCGGATACCGTCCTTCACGGAGGCGTGGGAAGCGTCGTCGTAGAGAATCGTGTCGCCACGCTTGGGCACGGCCGCGAAGAAGCCCATGTTAGCCGCGTAGCCGGAGTTGAACAGCAGCGCTGCCTCGGCCCCGTGGAACTGCGCCAGCGTGGTTTCCAGCGCTTCGGCCGCGGCGGAGTTGCCGGTGAGCAGGCGGGAGCCGGTGCTGCCGGCGGGCAGCTGGGCGGCGGCCTGCACCGCTGCTTGTACCTGCGGGTGCCGGCTCAGCCCCAGGTAGTCGTTGGAGCTGAAATCGACGAGGCCGGACGCGGGCGGGGCAGGCAGGCGGCGGCGGGTGCCGGCGGCTTCGCGGCGGGCCAGCTCGGCCTGCAGGCGTTGGTGGAGAGGAGAGGACATTGAGAAGCCGGTAAAAAGCTGTCATCCTGAGCAAAGCGAAGGACCTTATTACACTGGAACGAAGGACGTAACAACGTAATAAGGTCCTTCGCTTTGCTCAGGATGACAGCCGGAACTAAAGAGTACGTCTCAGATTACGCCTCTACTGCCGCCGTGCGGCCAAGCACCGTAGCGCCCTCGGGCACGTCTTTGAACGACTTGCGGGGCTTGAGGCCGAGCAGGGCGAACATCTGCTTGTCGGCGTCGAAATCGGGGTTAGGCGTGGTCAGCAGCTTCTCACCCGAGAAGATGGAGTTGGCGCCAGCCAGGAAGCAGAGGGCCTGCTCCGTCACGGGCATTTCCTGGCGGCCGGCCGAGAGGCGCACCATGGTGTGCGGCATCAGGATGCGGGCCGTGGCAATCATGCGCAGCATTTCCCACACACTCACGCGGGGCTGGTCGGCCAGGGGCGTGCCTTCCACGGGCACTAGGGCGTTTACGGGCACCGATTCGGGGTGGGCGGGCAGGGTGGCCAGCGTGTGCAGCATGGCAATGCGGTCCTCGTCGGTTTCGCCCAAGCCGATGATACCGCCCGAGCACACCGAAATACCGGCTTTGCGCACGTGCTCCAGCGTGTTCAGCCGGTCGTCGTAGGTGCGGGTCGTGATGATGTCGTCGTACTTCTCGCGGCTGGTGTCGAGGTTATGGTTGTAGGCATAGAGGCCGGCCTGCTTGAGGCGCTCGGCCTGGTACTCGTTCAGCATGCCCAGCGTGCAGCACACCTCCAGGCCCAGGCCGTTCACCTGCTCCACCATGCCCAGCACGCGGTCAAAGTCCTTGTTGTCGCGGATTTCGCGCCAGGCGGCACCCATGCAGAAGCGGGTGGAACCCGAGTCTTTGGCGCGCTGGGCCGAGGCCAGCACTTCGGCGTCGGGCAGCAGTTTGTGGGCCTGTACGCCGGTGTGGTAGCGGGCGGCCTGGGGGCAGTAGGCGCAGTCCTCGGGGCAGCCGCCGGTTTTCACGCTCAGCAGGGTGCACACCTGCACTTCGCCGGTGGCCTGCGTCTGGGCGTGGATGGCGGCGGCCTGGGTGACCAGTTCCAGCACGGGCTGGTTGTAAATAGCGTGTACTTCGTCGAGAGTCCAGTCGGTACGGAGCGTCATGGGTGGGATGCGTTTCGGTGGTTGATAGTCGCGTGGCAACGGGGCCAAACGGGGCGGGCCGCCGGAGCCAAAGCTGCCAGCGGCCCGCAAGATACAGGAGAAGCGGATTTGTCGGGCAGTTACAGCATCCGAATTACCCGGCAGGGGTTGCCCACGGCCACCACACCAGCCGGAATGTCGCGCGTAACCACGCTGCCGGCCCCGATGGTCGTGCCCGCGCCAATCGTCACGCCCGGTAATACCAGCACGCCCGCGCCCAGCCACACATTGTCGCCGATATGGATGGGCTTTGCAAATTCCCAGCCCGCCACGCGGGGTTCTACCTCCACCGGGTGGCCGGCCGTGCTCAGCACCACGTTGGGTGCCACAAACACGTTGTCGCCGATGGTGACCGGGGCGCAGTCGAGGACCGTGAAGTTGTAGTTGGCGTAGAAATTCCGGCCCAATTGGATGTTGTAGCCGTAGTCGCAGCGGAAAGGGGCCTCGATGTGGGCGTCGGTTTCCCGGCCCAGCAGCTCGGCCAGCACCTGCCGGTTGAGGTCCACAGGCTCCTGGTTGTAGCGGTGGCAGAGCTGCTTGGCGTGTCGGCGCTCAGCTACCAGCTCGGGGTCGTTGGCGAAGTACGGCTCGCCGGCCAGCATCTGTTGTTTCGGGGTCAGACTCATGGTTAAAAGTAGCGCGAACTTTGTAGTTCGCGTCCCCGCGCCGTCGGAACTGTTCGAGCGGCGCGGAGACGCGACTCGAACGGCGCGGGGACACGAACTACAAAGTTCGCGCTACTGCTGGCGGCTAGTTATGAAACGTTGATTCCGGCTCCGGGGCGGCAGTGGTTTTGGCGTCGCGGGTGTTCTTTTGTACTGCAATGGCACCGAACAGGCTCAGCAGGAAGGCCATGGCGTAGAAGCCTTTTTCGCTCAGCAGCAGTGTGGCGTTCCACAAACCCACCGTGAGCAGCCCGATGGCCAGAATGGTGGAAAACCAGCTCAGCCCGTAGTAGATGCCCGTCACGGGAATACCCTCCAGCTGGTCGCGCACCGACTTCTGCAGCGAGATACCCGAAAATAGCCCGTACATCAGCACCGTGAAGTAGTAGCCTTTTTCGTTGAGCGCCATCTGGGCGTTCCAGAGGCCGATGATGAAGGCAGCCATCCCGGCCAGCAAAGCAAACCAGGAAGCGGCAATAAAGGCGTTGGAAGGTTTGGAGGTGTTCATGGCAATCAGGTAGCTGAAAAAGGAAGACAAAACCGGGGTAACTCCCCGACGCCTCAAACATAGACGGTTACGCATGGAATACACTACGCATATTTTTCGATGATCAGACTTTACAAAGCACACCCGGAGAGAGCGAAAGTCCTCGCTGCCTCCTTATCACCAGGGGCGTTAAATGGCGTTTATCAGTGGATTTGACACCGATGCGCCAATCAATATTCAACTAGTCAGCGTGAAATTATCCTGCGAAAATCTGCCGAAATCAGACTTTTTACTTTTCGATTTCACCCACGTAGGCCACCGATAGAAACACAAACGGCCTGCTCGTTTCGGAGCAGGCCGTTCGGAGAACAGGAGCCGTACTGGCCCGGGAAGCTAGGCGCTTAGCGGCGCTTGCCGGGGCGGCTGGCGCCGCGGGAGCCGCGGCTGGAGGGTTTGCCCGTGGGCGGGCCACTGGCGGCACTCTTGCCGGGGCCGGCCGGGCGGCCTGGCCGGGTGCCGGCCTTGCCCGAGGGGCGGCCTGAGCCGGCGGTCCGGCCGGCCGTGGCTAGGCCCTTGCCGGGGCCGGCTGGCCGGGGCTTGCGGCCCGCGCTGGGTTTCTCCACCCAGGCACCGGCCGGGGCTGCTTTGGACTTGCGCGGGGCCGCGTCGTCGGGGAGGCCGGCGGGGGTGCGGATGACGGTTTTGGGCAGGCCGGTGCCGGGGCGCGAGGTTTTGCGCGACGGCCGGTCGGCCCAGTTGTCGGCGGTGGAAACGGTTTTGCGGCGGCGCGGTACCGAGCCGTCGTCGGTGCCGCTGGAGTGCTCGATCATCTCAAACAGCACCTTCAGCTCCTTTTCCGTCAGCTCGCGCCACTCGCCGGGGCCCAGGCCCTTCACGTTGATGTTCATCACCCGGATGCGCTCCAGCTGCACCACTTCGTAGCCGAAATGCTCGCACATGCGCCGGATCTGGCGGTTCATGCCCTGGATGAGCGTGATGCGGAAGATGTATGGCGTTTCCTTCGTGACCTTGCATTTCTGTGTCATCACGCCCAAAATGGGTACGCCGTGGGCCATGGCGTCGATGAACTGGTCGTTGATGGGCTTGTCGACCATCACAATGTATTCCTTCTCGTGCTGGTTGCCGGCCCGCAGAATTTTGTTGACGATGTCGCCGTTGCTGGTGAGCAGAATCAGGCCCTGCGACTCCTTATCGAGGCGGCCGATGGGGAAGATGCGCACCGAGTGCTTGATGTCGCGGATGATGTTGTCGCGCACGCTCGTGTCGGTGGTCGTGACGATGCCCGGCGGCTTGTTGTAGGCAATGTACACGGCGTCTTCCTCGGCCCGCGGCTCGATGGCAATGCCGTTGACCACTACGCGGTCCTTGGTGGTCACTTGGTCGCCGATGTGGGCGCGCTTGCCGTTCACCAGCACGTTGCCCTGCTCGATGTGGCGGTCGGCTTCGCGCCGGGAGCACACGCCGCTTTCACTGATGTATTTATTGAGACGGGTCGCCATGGGGGTAGTGCGTAGGGCCTGGAGCTGGGTGCATAGGCACTTGGGCAGGCGGGTAAAAAAACAGGCTGCCGGCCCCGGAAGGGTCGGCAGCCTGCAAAGATACGGTATAGCGCGGCGGCGGCCTTACTCCGCGGGCCGGGTTTCCCGGAAAAGCGCAAACAAGGCCGCTTCCAGCTCAGCGGGCAACGCAGGCGGCACTACCGGTTGCAGGGCCAGCGCCGGGCCGGCGTCAGCAGGCGTGTAGGTGCCCGTGGTGGTGCTAAACCGCAACTGGCCCTGCGCAAACTCGCGCTGCTGCTCGTCGCCGTCGGCGTGCATAGCCACGAAGGTGAGGTGGCGGAGCTGGCGGCTGGCGCGGTCGAAATACAGCCAGAAGTACACGTCGCCGGGGTTGTCGCTCTGCACATCCAGCCGCTTGATTTCAAAGATGCTGGCCGTATCGGCGTAGAGGAGGAAGAGGGGGCGGTAGGGAAAGGTCATGGGGGCAGTGTGCTATGTACTAAGCGACTGTTTAAGTTAGAAGTAGACGATGTAGAGACGCAATATTTTGCGTCTCGTCGTTGCTGAAATTGCTGGCCTTGGGACCAGTTGTTCAACGATGAGACGCAAAATATTGCGTCTCTACCCCGTGCTATTAGCGTTTGACAGCAACTTAAACAGCCCAATTGCCTGTCACCTAAGTTTGCGAAGGATGACAGGTGGTTAAGCTACAAGCCTACAGCTTCACCGTTTTCTCGCCCCGGTCCACTCCTTTCAGCCACCGGATCAGGCCGCGCATGTAGGTGGGCTGGTCGTCGTAGAAGCTCATGTGCGAGCCGTTGGGGCAGATGAGGGCGGTGCCGTGCTGCACCTTTTGGGCCACCATGCGCATGTGCTCGGGGTCCATGGTGTCGTACTTGCCGCCGATGCTGAGCACCGGCACGCGCAGCTTGGGCAGGTCAGGTACGCGGTTCCAGTTCAGCAGCCTGCCCGATACGCCAAACTCGCTCGGCCCCTGCATGGTCACGTACAAGGACTGATTCATTTTGGCGAAGGAGCGGTTCACCGGCTCGGGCCACTCGGCCGGCGGGCGGCGCAGGACGTGCTCGGCGTAGAAGTTGGGCAGCAGCAGCTCCATGTAGCGCGGGTTCTGGAAGTCCTTGCGCGCCTCAATGGCCCGGATTTCCTTGAGCACCTCGGGCTTGAACTGCGGGGCCAGCACCTGCTCGGCGTACTTGCCGTAGTCGGGCACGCTCATCATCATGTTGGAAATGACGAGGCCCTTGAGGTGCTGCTGGTACTTGAGGGCGTATTCGGCGGCCAGAATGCCACCCCAGCTGTGGCCCAGCAGCACGAAGTTGCTGCTATCCAGCTTCAGGGCCTGGCGCACCTGCTCTACTTCCTCCACGTAGCGCGGCAAACTCCACATGCTGGTGTCTTTGGGGTTGTCGGAGTTGCCGCAGCCGAGCTGGTCGTAGTAGATGATTTCCACGCCCTCGCGGGGCAGAAAGCTCTCCATGCACTCAAAGTACTCGTGCGTGGCGCCCGGCCCGCCATTGAGCAGCAGCAGCTTCAGGCGCGGGTTGTTGCCGATGCGCTTGGTCCAGACGTTGAACTTGCCCTTGGGCGTGTTGATGGCCACCATCTGCACGCCGCCGGTCTGCAGCTGCGTGGTATCGGGAGCCGGGAAGTAGCTGCTGAGGCTGGGCGTTTCCGGTGCGCCGGTTTCGGTAGGGGCGGGGCCGGAGCAGGCGGCCAACAGGGCCAGGCTAAGCGTGGCGAGTGCGAGAAGTCGATGGAGCACGTAGAGAGGCGTGAAGGTGGGAAAGCTAAACCTACCTAACTTCCCCACCACCACCAAACGCAAAGCGGGCCGCCCCACCAGGAGCAGCCCGTTACTAATACTTTACTCTATTGGCAGCGTGAGGCCAAATAGTCGTCGTTTGAATCCACTGTTCGGCAATTGCAGGTTTTGGTACTTCTTACCAGCACCACAGTACCGCGAGCCGAGTTGGTATCCAATGTCAGCTCGCAGTAGTATTTCCCTTCCGGTAGCTCAGCTCCTTGGCTGTCATGACCATCAAATTCGCTCTGATAATTCAGCCCTTCAAACACCAGCTTCCGGCCCGTATTTGTGTACACTTTCAGCGTTCTACTGGAAAACGTGGGGGACGGCGGTGCTCCAACCGGAGGCAGATTAGTATAGAAGGCAAAAGGTATAAATCGGTCATTTAGCCCGTCACCGTTTGGGCTGATACCGTTTGGCAGCATCAACTGTACGTTGGGTGTCACGATGCTCTGAGAGAAATCCTCGTCAGCACACGTTGTATCAGGTTGGGCGTCTTTCTTTTGGCAGCCAATGACCAATAGCAAGCCCAGCATTGCACATAAGCGTAGTGAAGGCATAGAAGTAGCGTGTTATGTAAATATGGATGATTCAATCAGACAAGCGGGCCGCCCCAATGGAGCGGCCCGCTTGTCTGATTGAATCGTGTACAAAATCCGTGAAATCCGGACAATCCGGTTAAATCCGTGATTTAGCCGAGCGTGTGGTACACGGCCTGCACGTCGTCGTCGTCCTCGAATTTCTCGATGAGGTTCATCACTTCTTCCAGCTGGTCGCCTTCGAGGTGCACGGTGGTGTTGGGTATGCGCTGCAGCTGCGCCGACACCACGTTCAGACCTTTTTCCTCCAGCGCCTTCTGCATCTGGCCGAAGTCGGTGAAGGCGGTTTCCACCACGATAAAGTGCTTTTCGTTGCCGTGCTCGTCTTCGTCTTGGTCGGCGTACACGTCTTCGGCGCCGGCATCAATCAGTTCCAGCTCTAGCTCGTCGAGGTCCAGGCCTTCGGCGGCCAGCTTGAACACGCCCTTGCGGGTGAAGGTGTAGTCGGAAGAGCCGGCGGTGCCCAGGGCGCCGTTGCCGCGGTTGAAGTACATGCGCACGTTGGCCACGGTGCGGGTGGGGTTGTCGGTGGCGGTTTCAATCACCACGGCCACGCCGTGGGGCGCGTAGCCCTCATATACCACCTCGGAGTAATCCTTCTCCTCGCGGGAGCTGGCCCGCTTGATGGCGGCTTCCACCCGGTCTTTGGGCATGTTCACGCCCTTGGCGTTCTGCATGGCCGTGCGCAGGCGCGAGTTGGTATCGGGGTTGGAGCCCGACTCCTTCACGGCCATCACAATTTCGCGGCCGATGCGGGTGAAATCTTTGGACATCCGGTCCCAGCGCTTCATTTTGCGGCCTTTGCGGAATTCAAACGCGCGTCCCATCTATATGCGGTGATTAGGTGATTAGGTAAGTAAGCAAACCGGCCGGCAGCGCCGAACGGGCTGCAAGTTAGCAGAAAGCCCGGCCGGGCGCAACGCAGGCCGCCATCAGCCGCCGCCCGGCCGGGCGCAATAGCCGGCCGTGGCGCTGCCGTCGGCTATTGCGCCCGCAGCGTGTACACGCTCTGATTGCCGGCCGGATAGCCCAGGATGGTAAGCGTCAGGATGCCGTTGGTGAGTCGGAACGTGCCCTCGTCGGTGCGGGGCTGGCCCTTCTTGTCGGTGTAGGTGAAGGCAATGCGGTCGGCGGTGAAGCGGAACCGGCCCGTTTGGTCGAAGCGCATGGTACCGCCGTTGCCGGCAATAGTCAGGGCCTTTTGGTAGGTGCCATCGGGACGCAGCGTGAGTGTGCCGCCCACGCCCTGCGCCGCCATGGGCGTGGCGCTGGTGCCCTTGTCGAGAATAGTATAAGTGAGGTAGGCGTAGGTGCTGAAAAACGAAGGCGTCAGCCGGGGAACGGCTGCCCGGCGCTGCGCCTGCGCGGCCGGAGCCGCCAGCAGCAGGCCCGCCAGCAAAAGAAGCTTGTTCATGGCCGGAAGATACGGTGCGGGTCCGGCTTAGCTGCCAGCCTGCAGCCAGTGCCGGGCTTCCTCCAGCTGGTCAAAGTCGAAGATGGTCACGACTGGATGAGGCGTGTGATGCACCGAAGAGGCTACGCAGCTGCGCGCTGGCCAGTCCATGGCATTCACCCAAGCAATTGCCTCAATGCCGGCCTGTTGCAACTGCGGAATAAAGGTGGCCCCAATCCAAGCGGCCAGTTCCTTCCATTCGCCAAACACCTCGCTGCTATCATTGAGCAGGCGCTTGCTGCCCGTCTTGTACACTTCCTGCAGTAACCGCTGACAGCCCAGCCGGGCCGATTCCGAATCGTGGTGGCCCCGCCACTCCGCCAGCAGATAGTTGTGCTCCGGACTGTGGTAGATCATCAGCGAAGCGGAATCCAGTAGAACGTGTAATTGCGGTAAGCTAAGTACCATCGGCAATATCGGGAAAGTAGTATTGAAATTTAACTTGTTTGTAAACGTGCTTGCAACCGGAATCGTTCAGCTTGCCGCGAATATGAAAAGAGTGATTAGGTGTGGCAAAACCGTATTCTTCGGCAAAAATAACAGCCAGACATTTGCAATGCCCTCAGATAGTACTTTAGGCGAATGGTAACTTTTCTGCATGAGCTCATTCGGCCGGCCACGGAGCTGCCCGAAGCCGACGTTTGCCTGGTGGGCCTGCCCCTGGATTTCGGGACGGTGCTGGAAGGCGGGCGGGCCGGGGCGGCCGGCGCGCCCGCCGCCATCCGGCGTGAGCTGCGCCGATACCATAAAGCGTATAACCTGGAGCACAACTTGCGCCTCGACCACCTGCGCATTGCTGATGCCGGCGACCTAGCCCTGCGCCACCCCGACCACGCCGCCAACCACGCCCATATCCGCGAGCAGCTGGCGGCGCTGCTGCGGCAGTATCCGCGGGTGGTGGTGCTGGGCGGCTCCCACGATGGCAGCTACAGCACGGCCCGTGGCCTTTTCGACGCCATCGGCGGGCAGGCAATTGGTGGCATCAACCTTGATGCCCACGCCGACGTGAAAGACCGGCCGGTGATCAGCAGCGGTACGCCGTTTGGCCGGCTGCTGCGCGAAGGGTTTCTGCACGGCCCGCACTTCACCGAAATCGGCCTGCATTCCAACCTCAACACCTGGACTGATATCGAGTTTCTGCACCAGCAGCAGGCCACAGTGGTGCCGCTGGCCCACGTGCAGGCCGACGGTATGCCGCTGTACATGAGCCGCGCGCTGGCACGAGCGGCCGGCAGTGCGGCCTGCTTCGTGAGCTTTGATGTGGACAGTTGCGCCGAAGCATTTGCGCCGGCCGTATCGGCCCCGAGTGCCGACGGTTTCACGCCCCGGCAAGCCACGGAGGCAGCTTTCCTGGCGGGCCGCCAGCCGCAGGTACGGCTGTTCGAAATTATGGAGCTTAACCCAGTGTTTGACCGCGACAATCAGACCGCCCGCCTAGCCGCTACCGTGCTGGCGGCCTATCTGACCGGCGTAGCGGCCGGGCCTGCACCGACCACCGGCCTTCTTCACCCCAACCTGACAGTGCTATGAAACATCCGCTCCTGGCTTTGCTGCTGGCGCTGGCCGGCCCGGTGGCTGCCCAAACGCCGGCGGCTCCGGCCTTTCAGCTTCAGTGCGAAGCCAATGCCAACACGCAGTTGCGCAAAACCTACTGCGAAACCCGCGACCTGACGTTGCCCGCGCCCCCGGCCGGCACGGCGCTTTCCGTGGATGCACGCCTGAATGGCAGCATCACGGTGCGGGGATGGGACGGCTCTACGGTGCGGGTGCGGGCGCTGGTACGGGCGTCTTCCGGCGAGCTGGCGGCTGCCCAGGCCCTAGTGGCCAGTGTCCGCATCAGCACCACCAACCACCAAATGCAGGCTGCCCGCGCCAACGGCAGCCTCGACGACTGGAGTGTGAGCTATGAAGTACTGGTGCCCACCCGCACTAGCCTGGCGCTTCACGCCACCAACGGCGGCCTACGCCTCGAAAACGTACAGGGCACCATCACCTTCGAAACCACCAACGGCAGCGTGCAGCTGCTGAACCTGGCCGGCGACGTGCGCGGCAAAACCACCAACGGCAGTGTGGCCCTCACGCTCAGCGGCCCCACCTGGGACGGCACCGGGTTCGATGTGCAAACCACCAGCGGCAGCGTGCAGTGCCGGCTGCCCGCCACCTATGCCGCCACCCTCACGGCCCGCACCACCAACGGCCGCGTGACAGCCAAGCTGGACCCGGCCACCCGCAAGCAGCAGATGCCCCGCAGCCTCACCGCCACCTTCGGCAAAGGCGGCCCGCAACTGCGCCTGGCCACCGTAAATGGCAGCGTAGACGTGCAGCAAACGGACGCCAGCTCATCTTCGGTGCCGGGAAAAGAATAGCTGAAAACACCGTGCCCCGACAGCAGGCAAGTGGTTACAACTAGGATGGGTGTAGCCGCCTGCCCGCCGCCGGGGCACGGTATAAATGAGGCCTTACGTCCGTCTAGTGCCGGATTACCTCGCCGGTACGCTCGTGGCGTGGGCCATCGGGCTCGGTAGTAGGGTAGGCGTTCTGCTGATGCGTTTTCTGCTTCTTGATGAAGTACGCAGCAGCGGCCATGGCACCCAAGGCAGCGCCCAGAATGGCGAGCTTGGTGCGCAGCGGATCAGAAGGGGCGGGGGGCACCGAGGCAACGCCGTTGGCGTCGAGGCGGGCGGGTTGCTGTACGTAGCGTCCTTTAGTGGGCATGGGGAAGTTATCGGCTAAATGTTGAAGTCCTTGGGTGGCTTTGGGGCCGGTAATGACGGGGCCGTGGCCGCAGCCAATGGCCGCGGGGCGCAGGGCGGCCAGCTTCCGCACCGACTCGCGCACTTGCTGCCAGTCGTAGTTGAAGGGCGCGCCGGCCACGCTGATTTCGGGTACCTGCAGCAGCAGCTTCGGCACCGACTCGTGGTTGGCGGTGGCAAACGCATCGGCACCCAGCAGCGTGCGGTCCGACTCGCGGAACAGAGCCAACTGGCCGGGCGCGTGGCCGGGCACGTGCACCCAGCGCCAGCCCGGTAGGTAGGGCACCTCTTCCGAATCGGTGGGGAAGGCCTGCACGTAATCGGAGAGCTGGAACGACTGCGGCGGGAAAAACCGCGCCACAAACGCCAGGGAGCCGCCGTTTTCCACCGTCGGGTCGGCGGCGGGGTACACGGCGCGGGCCGTAAGGAAGGGCATCTCCAGCGGGTGGGCTAGCACTGGCACCTTCCAGTGTTCCGCCAGCGCCTGCACCGAGCCGGAGTGGTCCATGTGGCCGTGCGTCAGGATGATGGCTTCGGGATGCGTGCCGGGATAGAACAGCTTGTTGGCGGCGGCAATGATATCCTTGTCGGAGCCCGGCAGGCCGGTGTCTACCAGCACCCATTCGCCGGCGCGGCCGGTTTCCACGAAATAAAGATTAACGAAGCGCTGAATCTGAAGCTGGGTTACGCCAGCGGCTACCTGTTTCATAGCAAACAACAGTAAGGTTTGGCCCTGCATACGCAGAAGCCGGCCGCAGGGCTGCGCCAGTGCCGCAAATGCCACGATTCTGCCCCGGCCAGCCCCACAGTCCGCGGGCTACTCAGTAGGCGGCGCTGGCGGCTTGGGCACATATTCCAGCAGGTCGGTGGGCTAGCGCTCCAGTCCCGGCGGATGGCCTCCAGTGTGCTGAAGCGCATGGTCCTGGACTTGTTGACTGTGCCTGTGAGAACAGATAGGCTGGCCCGCGTGCCATCCACGGCGGCGCCCAGGGTGCGGCGCGTCATCTTGCGCCGCGCCAGCATCATGGTGTAGCTGAGAAATGACCCTGCCAGTCCAATCCGGCAACTGAAAAAGCGGCTGCCCGCAACGATTCCGGTGCCCGCCGAAAATCAATATCTTGCTGCTCCCCACCCAACTTTTCACCCTCATGCCCCATTCCGCCCTCGACACCCCCGAGCTGAACCTGGAAGCTACCAGCCAATCGGCCCCGGCTACTGCGCCCGCCACCCGGCCCATGTACTACGAGTACAAGCCTGAGGAAACCGTAAAAGCCATGCACGGCACCACCCTGCGCTGTAAAACCTGGGAGGCTGAAGCGGCCCTGCGCATGCTGGAAAACAACCTCGACCCAGCCGTTTCGCTGGTCTACGACGAGCTGATTGTGTACGGCGGGGCCGGCCGCGCCGCCCGCAACTGGAAAGAGTACCAAACGATAGTCAGGACCCTCAAAAACCTGGAGCCCGACGAAACCATGCTGGTGCAAAGCGGCAAGGCCGTGGGCGTGCTGCGTACCTGGGCCCACGCCCCGCGCGTGCTCATCGCCAACAGCAACCTCGTGCCCGCCTGGAGCACCCAGGAGTATTTCGATGAGCTGGACCGGCTGGGGCTGATGATGTACGGGCAGATGACGGCCGGCTCTTGGATTTACATTGCCACCCAGGGCATTTTGCAGGGCACCTACGAAACCTTCGCGGCCGTGGCCGACAAGCACTTTGCGGGCACGCTGGCCGGTACCGTGACCGTCACGGCCGGGCTGGGCGGCATGAGCGGCGCGCAGCCGCTGGCCGTGACCATGAACGACGGCGTGTGCCTCGTCATCGAGCCGATTGACGAGCGGGTGAAGCAGAAGGTGCGCGAAGGCTACCTCGACGAGCAGGCCCGCGACCTGCCGCACGCCCTGGCCCTGTGCGAGCAGTACAAAGCCGCCCGCACCGGCTGGAGCATCGGCCTCACCGGCAACGCCGCCACTGTGCTTCCCGAACTGCTGGCCCAGGGCTATAAAGTGGACATCGTCACGGACCAGACCTCGGCCCACGACCTGCTCGACTATATCCCTGAAGGCGACATCGACGCGGTATTGCAACTGCGCAAAGATGACCCCACTGAGTTCCGCCGGCAGGCGCTGCAATCCATCATGAAGCACTGCCAGGCCATTATTGATATGCAGACCGCTGGTTCCGTGGCCCTCGACTACGGCAACAACCTACGCGGGCAGGCCGAGAAAGGCGGCCTGAAAGTGCGCGACGAGCACGGCCAGTTTCTTTATCCCGGCTTTGTGCCCGGCTATATACGGCCGCTGTTTTGCGAGGGCAAAGGCCCCTTCCGCTGGGCCGCCCTCAGCGGCGACCCCCAGGATATTTTGCGCATCGACCGTGCCCTGCTCGAAACCTTTCCCGACAACAAGATGCTGGCCCGCTGGATTGAGAAGGCCCAGGCCAAAGTGCCGTTCATCGGCTTGCCGGCCCGCGTGTGCTGGCTGGGCTACGGCGAGCGGGAGAAGTTCGGCCTGGTCATCAACGACCTGGTGGCGCGGGGCGAAGTATCGGCCCCTATCGTTATCGGCCGCGACCACCTCGACTGCGGCTCCGTGGCCTCGCCCAACCGCGAAACCGAAGGCATGCTCGACGGCTCCGACGCCGTAGCCGACTGGCCCCTGCTCAATGCCCTGGCCAACTGCGCCAGCGGCGCCGACTGGGTTTCATTGCACAACGGCGGCGGCGTGGGCATCGGCAACTCCACCCACTCCGGCATGGTAATCGTAGCCACCGGCACCCCCGAAAAAGCCGAACGATTAAAGCGGGTGCTCACCACCGACCCCGGCATGGGTATCTTTCGCCACGCCGACGCGGGCTACGAGCTGGCTCAGCAGGTAGCCGAGGAGCGTGGGGTGAAGATTCCGGGACGGGCGTAGTTATCAATTTTACTCCTTTGTGTTAATTAAACCTAAAAACAAATAAAATGCCTTCTCAAATCACGCATATAAGTGTTTTTCTTGCCTCGCCATCTGACGTTTTAGAAGAGAGAAATGCAGTCAGACAGGTAATCGATGAGTTAAATTCTATAGTAAGACAAACATCGAATATCCATTTGGATATTATCGGATGGGAAACTCATGCATACCCATCTGTCGGAATAGATGCTCAAGATGTGATAAATAATCAGATTGGTGATGATTATGATATATTCATTGGGATTATGTGGAAGAAATTCAGTTCGCCAACGGGAAGAGCAGGTTCAGGTACTGAAGAAGAATTCTTGAGAGCATATGATAGATTTAAGAATGATAAGGTGAATCCTAAGATAATGATGTATTTTAGTTCAAAAGCTATTCAGCCTGATGATATAGATCTAGATCAAATGGCTAAGGTTAAAAGTTTTAAAGGCAAGGCACAGGAATTAGGTGTGCTTCATTGGACTTTCGTAGATATAGATTCATTTCAAAAAATATTAAAAATTCATTTAACTAAACATGTGCTGGAGATTCAGTCAAAGATTCATAATTCTATTCAGTTATTGAAGAATAATGAAGAAAATATTAGTGGTAATGTGTTAGAAGGAAAGGAAATCGATGAAGACGAGGAAGGTATATTTGATTTAATGGAAATATTTTCGGATAATATGCCAGAAGTAGAAAGGGTTCTATTAAGATTAGCTGGGCACATGGAAGAATTAGGCGGGAGATTAAATGAAAAGACTTCTAGAATAGAGAGTCTTAATAAGTCTCCTAAACGTTCACCTAACAGTTATCGTCTTTTACTTGACCGTGTTGCTGATGATATAATGAATTATGTTGATATGACAAATATTGATTTGCCAAAATATCACGATCTGTTCTCTAAATCTATAGATGCTCTTTCCAATGCTTTAGCGCTTGCGGAAGCTAATGGACAAAATATTGATCGGGAAGAATTGGTTGAGTTATCAGACGCTTTGATTGATGTTAAAGATATTATTAAAAATACTGTTGGTTCTATGGTGTTTTTTCGAGAAAGTGGAAGCTCATTTCCACCCATGGCCAAAAGTGTAACAAAAGCATCTCGTCTGTTGAATAAGGCGGCAACTAATGTAATCGAGGAATTAAATATATCTGAAGGGTTGCTGGAAGGTTTACATGAAGTGGTGAATTCCATATTAGCGAGAAAAGATGGTGAATCTGGTGTGGAAGAAATTTAATAGATAAAACTGCAAGTTCTTACCCTTGGTGTTTACTAGTCAATTATAAGTGCTTTGCATCCAAAAGCAACGCCGCCTGAGCCCCGCTTTGGCGGCGTTGCGCGTTCTATGCACCCCGCCCAAAAAATCAAAACCTACACCTCCGCTGTTCAGTAACCTATACCTGCGCCGGCACATCACCGGCGCACCAACCAAAACCACGCAACTATGAACATCGGAATCATTGGCGCCGGCCACATCGGCAGCGCCCTGGCCGTGCGGCTCACCAGCCTCGGCCATTCGGTATATATCGCCAACTCCCGCGGCCCCGAGACGCTCAAGGACGTGGCCCAGAAAACCGGCGCCACGCCCGTTACGGCCGAGGAAGCCGCCCGCCACGGCAGCGACATCATCGTAGTAACCATCCCGCTGAAAAACATTCCCGACCTGCCCAAAGACCTGTTCGCCAGCGTGCCGGCCGAGGTGCCCGTCATCGACACCAGCAACTACTACCCCCACCTGCGTGATGGCAAGATTGCGGAGCTGGAAACCGGCTCGTTGACCGAAAGTGAGTGGGTGCAGCAGCACCTGGGCCGCCCCGTGGTGAAGGTATTCAACAACATCTACGCCGACCACCTGCAAAACAAGGGACAGGCCGCCGGTACGCCCGGCCGTATCTCGCTGCCCGTGGCCGGCGACGATGCCGCCGCCAAGCAAAAGGTAATGGCCCTGGTTGACGAGTTGGGCTTCGACGCCGTGGACGATGGCACCCTGCACCAGTCGTGGCGCCAGCAGCCCGGCACCCCGTCCTACGGCGCCGACCTGCCCGCCGACAAGCTGCGGGAGCATTTCGAGAGCCTTGGTACCGAGCGCACCGAGGCCCAGCACGCCGAGTACCTGGCCAACCATGCCAAGACCGAGCAGGCCATGGAAGCCCAGGGCATCAAGCTAAAATAGCCTGCTGCCCGAAGCATTTCCAAAGCCGCCGCACCGTAGCGCGAACTTAATAGTTCGCGTCTCTGCGCCGATAGCACTATCACAAAAGTGCGAAGCAGTGAAGGCACAGTAGCAAACTGAAAAGTGTCGCCTCAGGAAACTGGGGCGGCACTTTTCGTTTAAGGTGATTACCACGAAAGCACCAGTTTCAACCCCTGCGCGGGTCTCCGCGTATCCCGCAGTATGCATCCTGTCGTGCCTTGGCTACCGCTGCTATTTATCCTCGTTTTTGGAGCCTTCTGGTGTCTGGTAGTTTTCATGATATCCCGCATGGGCTGGAGCCGCCTGGCCGAGGCGTATGCCGCAACCGAAGCACCCGCCGTGTACCGGCAGACGCTGGCCCACCTGCGGATTGGGGTGGCGAAATACAACAATGCCGCCCGCATGGGCATCACCCCGCAGGGCCTTTACCTGTCTACCTGGAAAATCCTCTTCGTGGGTCACCCGCCGCTGTTCATTCCCTGGTCGGCTTTTGGGCCGGTGCAGGAAGAGACGTTTCTGTGGGTGAAAACCTACACCACCCACATCAGTTGCCCCGGCGGGGCCGTCCGCTTCCAGTTCACCAGCGACCAGCTACGGGCCGCGTTGCCCACACCGTTGAGTGCTCCGCGGTAAGCAGGGAAGTGGGTGCGTGGAATGCCTGTAGGAGGCTTTATTATTTTTATCTAGTAATACGCTGGTTGGCAGCCGCTACGTTGAAGCCCAGCGCTGTTAGGTGTTGCATCTTTAGTTCTTAGGCCATGTATAAAGTCTTCTTTACAATACTCGGCTGCCTGGCGGCCAACGTGGCCACTGCCCAAACCGACTGCTCTGCCCCCGTGCTGCAGGTGCTGCACAACGGGCAGGCCATACCAGCTACCGGCAGCACGCTGCCCGCCAGCGCGCAGATGCGCCTGGTGCCCGCTCCCGGCTGTCCGGCGGCCGGCAGCTACCGCGCCACCGGCGCCGAAGTCACCTTGGTTCGGGCCGGCCGGCCAGTGCTGCCCATCATGCTCGTATCTCAGTCCCGCCTCGACCTGCGGGCGTTGCAGCGCGTAGCCCAGCCCGGCGACCATCTTTTCATGTTCATCCCCTATGAAAACCTGCTGATAGTAGCTGCCGACGGTTCGCAGCGCCCCTACGCCAAACCCGCACCTAAGCCCGACAGGCCGAAACTAGCCCCCAACGACGCAAAAGGCGTCAGTTTCAAGTGGCTGATAGTGCCGCCGGAGTTGGGCGCAAAGTAGCGCGCGTACGTCCCGCTACAGCTTCTCGCCGCAGCGCCAGCAATACTCGGCGTCGGGGCGGTGCTCCTGGGCCTGGCACACGTGGCATATCACCTGCTTGAAAGCGGGCGGGGCGGCGGGGGTGGCGCCGGCCGGCAGCGCCATCTGGGCCGACACGATACCCGTCGGCACGGCAATGATGGCGTAGCCCATAATCATCAGCACCGATGCCAAACTCTGGCCCAGCACTGTGGCCGGCGAAATGTCGCCGTAGCCAACTGTGGTCAGCGTCACGATGGCCCAGTACACACTTTTCGGGATGCTGGTGAAGCCGTTCTGCCCGCCTTCTACCACGTACATCAGCGTGCCCACCACAATGGTGAGGGTGAAAACGGCCGTCAGGAACACCAGAATCTTGAAACGGCTAGCCCGCAGCGCCTGCACGATAAACTCGCCTTCGCCCACAAACCGGCCCAGCTTGAAGATGCGGAACACCCGCAGCAGCCGCAGTGTCCGTATCACGAGCAGGTAGCGGCTGCCGGCCAGCACCAGCGCCGCCAGCGTGGGCACGATGGCCAGGAAATCAATGATGCCGAGCAAACTCAGCGCGTAGGCCAGCGGCCGCCGCACCACCAGCAGGCGCAGCCCGTATTCCACCAGAAACAGCCCCGTAAACACCCATTCCACTACCCGCAACGCGGGCCCATACTGCGCCTCAATGCTGCGGACGCTTTCCAGCATCACGGCCAGCACGCTCAGCACGATGGCCACCAGCAGCACGATATCAAACAGCTGCCCCGCCCGCGTATCCGACTCGAAAATGATGCGGTAGGCGTTTTGCTTCCAGGCGGGCGCGTTTTCGCGGGGGCGGATATCCATAGGCGGCAGGAGGGAGGCAGATCGGCCGAGGCAGCCGGTACAGCCTTGGGCTTACGATAAAATGCCCCGGCCCGGCCGAACTGCCTGGCATGTGGCGCAGCTGCACCGAATTTGGTAGTATTGCGGCTACCTATTTCCTGATGCGTGTCAGCGTGGCGCCATCATCCATTCCTACCTACACAATGGCAGCTTATACCCTAGGCGACACCGTTCGGCTGCAGTCCGGTGGTCCGGTTATGACAATCGTGAAGCTCACCCTTAAGGAAACAACCTGTACCTGGTTTGATGAGCAGAACCGCTTGCAGGGCCCCGTCACGTTCCCGCGCGACGCCGTGCAGCATGTACCGGCCGCTTCCTCAACGGCCAAGGCATAAGCCGGGTGGTGCAGGTTCTGCGCTGAACGAATCCGGATTGTCGGCGCAGACCGCCAAGTGCTACTGGCGCCCGGCCAGCACTTCGTGCACCTGCGTCCACCGGATTTCGGGGTACCGGCCGTTGTCGAGCGGCTCAGCCAGCTTGGCCTGCCCGCTGAACATATTGTGCAGGTACTGCATGCCCTGCCACGGCGGGAATACCTCGTTGCTGGCGGGCATCAGCGCTTTCGTAACCTTTATTATCTTGGCAAAGGCTCCTAGCCCGCCTACCCGAAACAGCTTGAACGGCTGCCCCGTCGCCCGCGCCGCCGCCGCCTGCAGCCCCCGGATGCTGGCCACCTCGCCTGCCACGCGCAGGTAGCGCGGCGTGGTAGGGTCGAGGGCCGCGGCGGCCGTAAATTCGGCGGCGTTGCTCATGGTCGTGAAGTCCAGCGGCTGGTCGGCGTCGCCCCAGTACACCACGCGCTTCGGGCCCGGCAGCACCACGGGCGCCTGCCCGGTCAGCAGGTCCATGAACATGCCGTTGAGCACGGATGTGGCCTGAATGGGCGCCTGCTCCAGTCGCCGCTGAAACTCCCGCCGCAGATCGAAGTTACGGTTCGAGCCGTCGGGCAGCCGCGTAAAATCGGCCGAATAATCGGAGGGGATGAAGCGCGGCACGCCGGCGGCTACGGCCGCGTCGAGCAGCTGCGTCTGGGCATCCACAATTACCTCCCGCAGCCCCGAAAGCGCCGATACCACGCAACTTGCCCCGACGCAGGCCTCTGTAAGAGCCGTTGGATCGGAGTAGTCGGCGGCTACCACTTCCACGCCTTGCAGCCGCAGCGAAGTCGCCTCGGCCCCGGCTACTGCGCCGGAGCGCACCAGGGCCCGCACCGCGGCGCCGCGCTGGCGCAGGAAGTGGGCAATCAGCAAACCCAGCTGCCCGGTAGCGCCGGCCAGCACGATGAGTGGCTTATCGGGAGAGGAAGGAGCCGCAGCGGCAGGTTGTGAGGTAGTAGCCATTCGGGTGTCAGAAGAGGTCGGAGTGAGGCCGTAATACCCGGTTGCGCCCCCGAAGGTTATGCTGGCTGGTAGCCGGCCAGGGTACAAGGTGCCGATAAGGCCGGCCTGTCTACGGTTTAGCTTGTTTTCGCTCCTGCAAATCGGTACTTTCAGAGTTGCGGCGGGCTGCTGCTGTAGTCTGCTGCGGTATGCACCATATTGTCTATCAGAGCATGGCCGTAGGGCACCCCACCACTGCTGCTCTCCGGCAGCTGCTCAGATAGGCGCGGGCCAGCAACCGCCAACTAGGCTTTACGGGGCTGTTGCTCTTCAGCAACGACAACTATCTACAGGTGCTCGAAGGCGAGCCGCATACTACGGAGGCGCTGTTTAGCCGCATCGAAGCCGACCACCGTCACACTGGCATCCAGGTGCTTTCCAACGGCTTCATTCAGCAGCGCATCTTCCCCGAGTGGTCTATGGGCTTTCAGCCGCTTTCCGGGGAGGATTTCGTTCGGCTGACCGGCTACATCAACCCCCACCGCTCCGACTTTCTCGACCAGCACCTGCCCGCAATGGACGACGGCATGCTGTACCTGCTCCGCTCGTTTGTGGTGGAAGACGGCTGGCAGTTTTGACACGTATTGCCGAGCTGGAATGCTGTCCGGCTGCTGCCATGACTCCGCCGTTTTCGGTTTTAAGGGAGGGGGAGAGGTTGAGCGCGGCGGCTATTTTGGCGAATAGCGGCAGGAAAGGAAAAAACCTCGAAAATGCCTTTCTGGCTGCTGAATGGCGGAAATGAGAACAAGACAGACTAGCAAAATCAGGATCTGCAGCACCAGTAACCTACCCACCAAGCCTCTGCTTCTGTGCCGAGGTCCGGCGGAATGAAAATAAGCCCTATATTTACATCGTTAAAGGCAAATAGCCTCGTACCGCTACCATTGATTCGCTATGCTGAATTATTGTAGAGTTTCGTTGCCGGTTGCTTCATTTCCTTTCATTTCCTAAGCATCATGTCAACAGGAACAGTAAAATTCTTCAATGAAACCAAAGGCTTTGGTTTCATCAACGACGCCGCCACCGGCCAGGACGTATTCGTTCACGTAACCGGTCTGATCGACGAAATCCGCGACAACGACAAGGTTGAGTTCGAGGTAGAAGAAGGCCGTAAAGGTCTGAACGCTGTGAAAGTACGCCGCGCGTAGTTTCCCTCACCGCCTATAGAAAAAGGAGCATGCCACCCGGCATGCTCCTTTTTTTGTGTTGCTGGGTTGCGTAAGCCTCTTTGTAGAATCTCTGCGCTAAAGCCATTGCTGCCAAGCCTTAAGGGCAGCCAGCGCCCGAAGCGGCGCTGGCTGCTCCTGTAGCCTACCGCTCCAGCACCAGCCGCTGCACGGCCACTGCCGCCCCCGACTGCACCCGCACGAAATACGTGCCGGCCAGTAGCTGAGTGGTGGGCAGGATATAGCTGCTGCCCGCAAACCGGGCAGTGTGTACCAGTCGGCCGGTCAGGTCGAAAACCTGTACTTGGCTGCTGGCGGCCGGGGCGGCGGCCAGGGCCAGGCGCACCGGGCCTGTGGCGGGGTTGGGGTACAGGGCCAGGGCAAATGCCGGCTTGGCGCTGGCGGTGCTGTTGACGGTGGCCGCGCGCAGCTGCAGCATCCAGGTGCCGTTGGGCGCCAGCGCGGGCAGAGTGGCCGTCCAGTTGCTGAAGCCACCTTGCGCGTCTACCACCACGGTGCCGGCTGCCTGGCCGCTGTAGAGGTCCGTCACCTGGTAGGTGCCGGCCGCCAGCGTGGAAATGCCCAGCGACAACGCCGGAGTGCTGGCCGCGGTGCCGCTCAGGTTGGTGGCTACCACCGTGGCCTGCTGCTCATACACCCGCGCATAGGCCATTACTGCCGGTACCGAGGCGGCGGCCGGCAGATAGTAGCCTTTGCGTAGCGTTTCGTGCGTGGTGCGCAGGGCAATCAGCTTCTTGTAGTGGTTGAGCAGCGAAGCCGGATCGGCCTGGGCGCTGGCGACGTTGAACTGGCGGTAGTTGGCGTTGAGGGCGCGCCACGGAGTGCCCGTGGTGAAGCCGCCCTGGGTGCCCGCCGTCCACTGCATCGGGCGGCGCTTGTCTTCGTCGGGGCCGGTGCCGGCCATGCCCAGCTCTTCGCCATAGTACAGAAACGGCACGCCCGGCATGGTCAGGTACAGGGCCGCTGCCTGCTTCATGCGGGCCGGGTTGCTGCCCAGCACATCGAAAACGCGGTTCTGGTCGTGGTTGGTGAGGAAGGTGGCGTACTGCAGCTTGGGGTAAAGCGTGTTGACGAGGTTGAGCTGCGTGCGCAGGCCGGTGGCGCTGCCCTGGTTGACGGCGTTGATGATGCTTTCGGCCAGATCAAACTCAAAGCACAGGTCCAGCCGGTCGTTGCTGACGTAGGGCACCACCAGGCGGGTGTTGCTCCAGGCTTCGCCCACCGTCAGGGCCGCCGGGTTTACGGCCCGCACGGAGTCGTGAAATTCTTCCAGCGTCGCCAGGGTTTCGGGCGTGTCCAGCAGCGTAGTGCCGTCTTCTACCAGATACTTCACGGCGTCGAGGCGGTAGCCGTCCACGCCTTTGCGCAGCCAGAACCGGCTGACGTCCCACATGGCGGCCCGCACCTGGGGGTTGCGCCAGTTCAGGTCGGGCATTTCGCTCCAGAACAGGGCGTAGTTGTAGCTGCCGCCGCGCGGGTACCACACCGTCTGGCCCCAGGGGCCCAGGTAGCCCGGGTTGGTGCTCGACCACCGGTACCAGTCGCGTGTGGGGCTGTTGGCGTTGCCGACGGCCTGCGTAAACCACGGATGCCGGCTGGAAGAGTGGTTGAGCACCAGGTCGATGATGACCTTGATGCCACGCTGGTGGGCGGCGGCCAGAAATGCCTCAAACTCGGCCATGCTGCCGTAGTCGGCTTCGGTGGCCTTGTAGTCGCTCACGTCGTAGCCGTGGTAGCTCGGCGACTCCATCATGGGCATCAACCAGATGCCGGTCACGCCCAGGTCGGTGGTAGTGGCGGGGTTGCCGTCGTTGAGGTAGTCCAGCCGCTGGGTCATGCCCACGAAGTCGCCTTTGCCGTCGCCGTTGCTGTCCTGGAAGCTGCGCACCAGAATCTCGTAGAATACGGCGTCGTTCCACCAGTGCGTGGCGTAGTTGGTGCCGGGCTGCCCGCCGCTGCACGGCGCGCACGACCCGAAGCAGAAGGCGGGCGTAGTCGTGGCGGCCGTGGTGGCGTCGAGCACGCGGGTGAGGGTGCCGGCGGCGTCGGGGGTGCCGCAGGCGGCGGGCACGGTTTCGGCGGCAGCCAGCGTGCTGCCGTTCACGAAGCGGTACTGAAAGCGGCCGGGGGCAGGCAGCGAAATCTGCGCCTCAAAGATGCCGTCGTTGTTGTCGTCGCGTAGGGGCAGGGCAGTGGGGTCGTCGTTAGCGCCGTAGCCGGCCAGGGTCTGGAAGTTGCCCACCACATGCACGCCGCCGGCCGCTACGGTCTGGCCGTTCATGTCCACGGCAAAGCGTACCTGAGTGGCGCAGTCGCCGAAGGCCACGATGGGCAGACGCACGGCCGTGCCACCCACCACCACCTGCCGGTTTACGTTGCCGCCGCCATCAGCGAGGCCGCAGTCGGCGGGTACCAGCTCGGCGCCGCCCCAGGTGTCGCCGTTCACAAACTTGTAGAGATACACGCCGGCCGGCACCGTCACGGTTGCTTCCCAGATATGGTCGCCGTCGGGGTCGGTGAGGGCCGTGGTGGCGGGGTTCCAGTTGGCCGGAAACCCGGCCGGAGCCTGGAAGGTGCCCGCTACGTGCACCCCGCCCGCGGGCACCGTGCGCGTCCCCAGGTCTACCCGAAAGGTGAGCTGGCCGGCCTGCGCCCTGGCAAAGCCCAGCAGCAGCGTGAAAAGAAGTAAAAGGTGTTTCATAGGAATTTTATCAGAGACGAATCATAAAGGTACACCCTCGTGCTCCTTACTGCTTCGCAACGGATGCCATTCCCAGAAAATTAGCCGACGGCAACTGCCTAGCTGGTATTCAGAACGTTCAGACTGGTTTAGTTGCTGCTTAGTGGTTGCTGGTCAGCCACTCCTGCGCCGCTAGCTCGTCGACGAACAGCTGTACGCGAAACGGAAGGTTGTCGTAGTGCGAAGGTAGGGGAGTGTCTTCTTGCCCTTCGATGTCGGCCAGTAGCATCGGTGACACCAGATAGGCTAAGTAGGTCAGCTTACCAGGTTGGTCGCCAGCCTGCGGAAAGAACGTGGTCAGCATCTCAGGCTCGTATGTATTGTGGCGGCGCAGGTCAATGAGCCAGTGCTGGCAGCCGTGTTGGTTGGCGGCGTCCAGCATCAGGGCGTAGGCCTCCTGGGCCTCGGTGGGCGCCAGCGGGCGCAGAATCCGGTTGATAATGAAGCAGACATCATCCCGATAGGTGAGGTCGAGAAAGTCGCGGGCGGGTAAGGCGTGGTACATGCAGGAAGAACGTGAGGGACTATGCTCTACGGGGTGGGAGGCGCATAGTTCAGCGGGTTTGGGGGCGGGGCTGCATATTTACAGCCCTCACCTCTTATTCCTTCCAGATGCAGTCTGCTTCTACCGTGCTGATGGTGCGCCCGGCCAGCTTCGGCTTCAACCCCGTAACCGCGCCTTCCAATTCGTTTCAGCAGTTTATGGCCGGACACACGCCCGCCGAGCTGCAGGCCCGGGCCGTAGCGGAGTTCGACGCGGCCGTGGCGCAGCTGCGGGGGCACGGCCTGCGGGTGCTGGTGTTCGAGGACGCACCCTCGCCCGCCAGGCCCGACGCCGTGTTTCCCAACAACTGGCTCACGCTGCACGCCGACGGCCGGGTGCTGCTCTACCCCATGTGCGCCCCCAACCGCCGCCTGGAGCGCCGCCCCGACCTGGTAGCCGCGCTGGCCCAAGAGTTTGCCGTGACGGAAGTGCTAGACTACTCAGCGCGGGAAGAGCAGGCCGTGTTTCTGGAAGGCACCGGCAGCATCATTTTCGACCACGAGCACCGCGTGGCCTACGCCGGCCTGTCGCCCCGTACCGATGCGGCGCTGCTGGCGGAGGTGTGCGCCGAGCTGGGCTACCGGCCGGTGGCGTTTCGGGCGCAGGACGCGCAGGGGCAGGAAATCTACCACACCAATGTGCTGCTGAGCATCGGGCCGGGGTTTGCGGTGGTGTGCCTGGAAAGCATCCGCGCCGCTGCCGAGCGCGCCGCCGTGGTGGCCTCGCTGCAGGAAACCGGCCACGAAATCGTGGACATTACGCTGGCGCAGGTGGCGCGCTTCGCCGGCAACATGCTGGCGCTGCAGCCCGCCGCCGGCCCGGCGCTGCTGGCCCTTTCGCAAAGCGCCCACGACGCCCTCACGCCCGCCCAGCGCCACACGCTGAGCGCTTACGCCACGCTGCTGCCGCTGCCCATCCCCACCATCGAAACGATAGGCGGCGGCAGCGTGCGGTGCATGCTGGCTGAGGTGTTTCTGCCGGAGCGGGTATAAGTAGGTGGGGTGGAGTTGGGAAAGGCAACACCGAACGTCATAACGCAGAACGTCATAATACAGAACGTCATTCCGAGCGGAGCGAGGAATCTCGCGTGCTGACGTTGGGATTACTACCACAACATCAGCACGCGAGATTCCTCGCTCCGCTCGGAATGACGTTCTAAGGTTAAAGGACGTTCTGAGGTTATCTGCCAGCCTGTTGCGAGGCGGGCTCTACCAACCCCAGCACCTTGCTGGTGCGGGCCCGCACTTCGGCTACCAGCTCGGGCTTGGTGGCCAACGACTGCCCGAACGAGGGCAGCATCTCATGGAATTTCTGCTGCCACTCCGGCGAGGCGGCCTGCTGCGGGAAGCACTTCTGCACCAGATGTACCATGATACTGACGGCCGTAGAGGCGCCGGGCGAAGCGCCCAGCAGCGCCGCAATGGAGCCGTCGGCGCTGGTGACTACCTCGGTGCCGAATTCCAGCACGCCGCCCTGCTTTTCATCTTTCTTGATAACCTGCACGCGCTGGCCGGCCACGGCCAGCTCCCAGTCCTGCGACTTGGCCTCGGGCAGATACTCGCGCAGAGCCGCCACCCGATCCTGCGGCGACTGGCGCACCTGCTGGATGAGGTACTTGGTGAGCGGCAGGTTTTTCAGGCCCGCCATAATCATGGGGCGCAGGTTACTGAGCTGGATGGAGCCGGGCAAATCGAGGTAGGAGCCGGTTTTCAGGAATTTGGTGCTGAAGCCGGCGTAGGGCCCGAACAGCAGTTCCTTGCGGCCGTCAATCATGCGTGAGTCGAGGTGGGGCACCGACATAGGCGGCGAGCCGACGCTGGCTTTGCCGTAGACCTTGGCGTCGTGGCGGGCAATGACGGCGGGATTGGTGCACTTCAGCCACTGCCCGCTCACCGGGAAGCCCCCGAAGCCGTCGGCCTCCGGAATACCCGACTTCTCAAGCAGCGGCAACGAGCCGCCGCCGGCCCCGATGAACACGAACCGGGCCCGCACTTTCATCGTCTGGCCGGTGGTGCGGTCTTCGGCTTTCACGCTCCAGGTGCCGTCGTCTTTGCGGCGCAGCTTCTGCACGTCGTGGTGGAAGTGCATGGTCACGCCGGGCTTTTCCTGCAGCAGATAGAACATGCCGCGCGTGAGCGAGCCGAAGTTCACGTCGGTGCCCAGGTCCATGCGGGTGGCGGCCACGGGCTGCTGCGGGTCGCGGCCCTCCATCACCAGCGGCATCCAGGCGCGCAGCTCGGCGGGGTCGGTGCTGAACTCCATGCCCTCGAACAAGGCCGACTGCGTAAGGGCCGCGTGGCGTTTGCGCAGGTACTCCACGTTTTCCTCGCCCCACACGAAGCTGATGTGCGGAATGTGGTTGATGAAGCGCTGGATTTCCTTGACGCTGTACTGCTCGGTAAGGTAGGCCCAGAACTGCTTGCTTTCCTCGAACTGCTCGGCAATTTTGAGGGCCTTGCTGATGTCGATGGTGCCGTCGGGCTTTTCGGGCGTGTAGTTCAGCTCGCAGAAGGCCGAGTGGCCGGTGCCGGCGTTGTTCCAGGCGTCGGAGCTTTCGGCGGCGGCCACGTCGAGGCGCTCCAGGATGGTGATGGTCAGGCTGGGGTCCAGCTCCTTAAGCATCAGCCCCAGCGTGGCGCTCATGATGCCGGCCCCAATCAGGACGACATCGGTAGTAGTAGTGTTGGTAGTAAGGTCGGAGGCAGGTGTGCTCATGAGGATAGAGACGGAAACAGCCGCCCGGCGCAGACGCAACAGCGCGCTGCCGCCCGAGCGGCCCGGATACGGTACGTGCGGAGGCCGGAAAAAGGTATTGCCGGGCTGGGTTTAGCCCTGCAGGGCGCGCCACTCGTGCTCGAGCATACTCATTTCGATGAGGCTCCAGTACTCGCCTTCGTAGCGCAGAATGTCGCGCGAGAGGCCTTCCTGCTGCATGCCGGCCTTCTCGTAGCAGCGGATGGCGGCCGTGTTGAAATCGTACACGCCCAGGTCGATGCGGTGCAAGCCCAAGTCTTCGAAGCCGATGCGCAGGATGGCCTGCATCATGCCCTGGCAGATGCCGCGCCGCCGCGCCGTGCTGTTGCCGACCAGCACCCGGCTGATGCGGGCGGCGCTGTTTTTGCGGCTGATGCCGCCCAGCGAAATGTGGCCCACCACCTCACCGGTCTTGGTTTCGATGGCCTTATACACCAGCGCGTCGGAGGTGGCGGGGTCGTTGGTGTCTTCGAGGTACCAGGCCAGCTTGTCTTCGGTGAGGGGAAAGCTAAACAAAGAGCCCGACCAGTTCATAAGCAGCTTAGGATCGGTAATCCAGTCGATAAGCTGCGGAAAGTCGGCCGGGGTGAAGTATTCGAGTCGGATCATGAAATAAGCAGGAAAAAAGCCGTCTGGCGAGGTCGGCCAGCGCAGCGGCCACGCGAAGGTAAGGCGGCAAGCGGGCGGATTGTTCAGCTTGCTTCGCCCGTGCCGGATTATTCTGCGCAGCGGTAGAATAGTAAAAGCCGATGGCTCGATAATGCAATAACGGCGCTGCCCCACGTTACCTTATCACTCCGCGCTATACGCCTCTGCTATGTTGCCGAAATATCTGCTGCTCCCATTGGCGCTGCTCGCCGCCGCCTGCCATTCTGATGCGCCGGCTGCCACCACTGTGGCCCACACCAGCCCCGATCCGGCGGCGGCGGCCGAGTATGGGCCGCGGGTGGCTGAGTTGGCAGCCCAGCGCACGGCGCTGGCGGCGCGCTACCGGCAGGCCCGCACGGCCGCGCAGAAAGCGGCGGTGCTGCAACAGGCCCGGCAGCTGCTCGTGGCCAGCCTCGATACCGTTATCTGGCCGGCGTGGTACGGCACGCCGTGGGCGTTCTACGGCACCACCCAGCAACCGCAGCAGAATTCCATTGCCTGCGGCTACTTCGTGACAACCACCCTGCGCGACGCCGGCCTGCGCCTAAACCGGGTGGCGCTGGCCAAAACCACTTCCGAAAAGCTGATCCAGAACCTCACCGACGAAGCCCACATCCGGCGCTACCGCCTCGTGCCCCAGCGGAGCTTCGTGGCGCAAATGCAACAACTCGGCGACGGTTTGTATATCGTGGGGCTAGACTTCCATGTGGGGTTCTGCGGGTGACGGGCCAAGAGGTGCGGTTCATTCACTCCACGTATCTAGACGAAGGGCAAGTGGTAAATGAGGATGCTACTACTTCTGTGGCTTTACGTTCCAAATACCGCGTGGTAGGCCGTATTTCCGCTGATGAGCACCTGCTGAAAAGCTGGCTAAAAGGGCACAACTTTGTTTGCAAAAATATAAATGCTAGGTAACGAGATTTTCCACAAGTATAATTATAGAATCTTGGCATAATGATATGTTGGCATTAATAAATAATACTTAAAAACCAATATGGCAATGGGTAAACTGCGTAGCACAAGGCAGAAATTTCTAGGCATATTTGTAGCCTCTTGGAAGAACATAGTTCCTGCGCTATTTCCTATTATGGGAGGTATGTTTCTTGCAATGAGAATGTAATGCAGTATTCAGTTTTCAGAACTGCCTGCTGAGTACTGCGCTGCTACCCTGCCACACCTAATTTTATCGAAGCCAGTGCCTGACTGATTTATTCCGTCGGTATGGTCGTGTTTTGCTCTGTCTATTGGTCCCGCTGGTGTTTCTTTTGAATAGTAGTATTTAGTACATAATCAAGATGCGCTGCTGCCCGGCACTTCTCTCCTCCCTGATAGTACAAGCGGCCTCTGCCGCGGCGAAATACAGGCGCGCCGCCATTTCAGCAGCAGCGAGCAGTATTGTGATTGTGGCACCCGCGACCCATAGAGCCCGGGTAGCAGCGGTATTCGCCGGTGACTTGCATGGCCCACTGGCCGGTACCTGAGACTCATACGACAAAGCATTGTATCTACCCGCGAAGGGTTTCTTTCCTCCATCTTCTTTCCCAAACCATCTTTATGGACCCTTTTGTAGGCGAAATTCGCCTGATGCCTTACACTTTCACGACCAATAACTGGGCAGCCTGCCAGGGCCAGTTGCTTGCCATTCGCTCCTACACGGCGCTGTTTTCGCTGCTGGGCACGCGCTACGGCGGTGATGGACAAAACACCTTCGGTTTGCCCGACCTGCGCGGCCGCGCCATCGTGGGCATGGGCCAGGGGCCGGGCTTGTCACAATACCCGCAGGGTACGGCCACGGGTATGGAAAGCGTTACGCTGAAGCCGCTGGAACTGGCCATGCACAGCCACGGCCTAACGGCTCCGGTGGCCGCCAATAGCGCCCGTGGCACTGCCAGCACGCCCCAAAGCAACTTCTATGCTTCGACGGCGCCGAACGCCGAGCAGTACGGCTCTGAGCCCGATAACGGCAACATGGCCAACCTGCTCAGCGGTACTACGGCCCCGGTAGGCGGCAACCAGCCGCACGAAAACCGCATGCCCTTCCTAGGGCTCGCCTACTGCATTGCCCTGCAAGGCGTGTTCCCGCCGCGCCCATAAGGCGCGCCTTCCTCTTATCTTCTCAAGCTACCGCGCATGTCAACTCCTTACATCGGCGAGATTCGGGCCGTCGCCTTCAACTACGCGCCCGAGGGCTGGGCTTTCTGCAACGGCCAGAGCATGGCCATTTCCGAGTACGATACCCTGTTTACCCTAATCGGCACGACCTACGGCGGCGACGGGCAAACCACCTTCAACCTGCCCAACCTGCAGAGCCGGCTGGTCGTGGGCTGCCAGGGCGGGTCCGCCGGGCCGGGCCTGAGCGCGTACCCGCTGGGCGCGCAGGCCGGCACCGAAAACGTGACGCTGAACACCACCAACGTGCCGCCCCACCAGCACCCGTTTGCCTCGAAGATGGCGGCCGCCTCCGGTGGCACGCTCACCGCCGACCCTAAAGGTGCCTACCCCGCCCCTAACCCTGCGGCCCCTTACACCACTGCGGCGGGCGAAAACCAAACGCTCAGCCCCAATGCCATCAGCGGCATTGCCCAGCCCAATCCGGGCAGCCAGCCCCACACTAACATTCAGCCCGTGCTGGCGCTGAACTACATCATCAGCCTGTACGGCATTTACCCACCTCAGCAGTAAGCAAGCGGCTGAATTCCCTCATCTCTCTTCTGACTTTTCCTCATGGACGAACCATACCTCGGCGAGATTCGCATCATTTCCAGCAGCTACGCGCCCAAAGGCTGGGCCTTCTGTAACGGCCAGCTGCTGCCCGTCAATTCCAATCAGGCCCTGTTTTCGCTGCTGGGCACCCAGTTTGGCGGCAACGGCCAGTCGACCTTTGCTCTGCCCGACCTGCGCAGCCGCGTTCCGGTGGGCACCGGCCAGCTACCGGGCGGCTCCAGCTACGTGCAGGGCATGGCGGCCGGCAACGAGGCGGTGTCGCTGACGGTCAACCAGATTCCGACCCATACCCACGCCTTTACCGGCACGCTGCAAACCTCGGCTGAAGTAGAAGAAACCAGCCCCGTGGGCGGCTTTCCGGCCAAAGGCGCGGCACAGCAGTACAGCGCCGGCCCCGGTGACACCACCATGCTGTCGGGCCCCTTGGCAGGCAGCACGGGCGTAACGGGCAACGGCCAGGGCCACGAAAACCGCATGCCGGTGCTGGCCCTCAACTACGTTATTGCGCTGGTGGGCATGTACCCTTCGCGCTCCTGATTCCGCCCGTCCGACAACCACCCGGCGCGGCCTGCCCTGCTGTTTTGGCCGGGGCTGCGGCGGGTGGTTATGCGGTTTTGCCCCCTTGCCCTCTGCTTTTTCCTTTTCCTTTCCCAATTGCAATGCGCGTAGCCGTCATCATCAGCAGCCTACTGGGCTGGCCCCTACTTCAGGACCTGCTCGCGCAGGGCGTGGTAGCCGGCGTGGCGGTGCCCGCCAGTGGCCGCGAAGAAACCGAACAGATTCACCAGTGGCTGACGCAGGCCGGCATGGCCCCGCGCCGGTTGTCGCGGGCCGGGCTGGCCGAGGAGCTGACCAGCTGGCTCACGGCCCTGCAGCCCACGGCCGCGCTGGTTCTCACCTTTCCCTGGCGCATTCCGGCCGCCGTGCTGGCGGTGCCGCCTCAGGGCTTTATCAACGTTCATTTCGCGGCGCTGCCCGACTACCGCGGCCCGGAGCCCACGTTCTGGCAGCTGCGCAACGGCGAAGCGGCCGGGGCCGTGACGGCCCACCGCATGGAAGCCGATTTCGATACAGGCCCGGTGCTGGCGGCAACGCCCGTGCCCATCGGGCCGCACGACACCCACGGGCTGCACCGCGCCCAGCTGGCCCTGGCCGCCGTGGCTACGGGCCGGGCGCTGCTGGAGGCTCTGCGCACGGGTGCCCCCGGCCACCCGCAGGACGAGGCCGCGGCCCGCTACTGGCCGCGCCCCTCCCTAGCCGACCTGTGCATCGTCTGGCAGGAACCGGCCGAGGCCATTGCTCGACTGGTACGGGCCGCCAACCCCTGGAACCGCGGGGCCCTGGCCGCCCTGCGCGGGCAGCCGCTACGCGTTCTGGGCGCTACGCCCCGGCCCGAAACCGTGGACGCGGCACCCGGTACCGTGGTGCTGGCCACGCCCGGCCAGGCCCTACTAGTCGCCTGCGGCGCGGGCCAGGTACTTCAACTTGACATGGTAGCCCTTGAAGAGGGCTTTTTCACGGGTGGTCAGCTGGCAAACCTGGGTATTCAGCCCGGAGAAGTGCTGGGTACATTGCCGGCTACGGCCGCCGCGGTGCTCCCGCAAGTCCAACTGACTTAACCCCTTATCTTTGAAGGCTGTTTGCCCCGCTAACCGGGCTGGCAGCACGCACGAACACTTTTTTGGAGACATCTATGAGATTCAAACCACTACTATTTTGTCTGTTTCTGCTCACTACGCTGGGGGCAAGGGCCCAGACCCTGCTGCAACAGCAGTCATTTGAAGAAACGGGCACCGACTTGCTGCCGGCCAACGGCTATACCGCATCAGCCATAAATTCGGGTGGTAGCACCAATGTTTACTTTAAACGGTCCCAGGTGCCGGTAGCTGGCTGGCTGGCCTCGTCGAACGTGACGGGCGTTAGCGGTACAGCGGCCAATCCTGCCGGCTCCTGGCTCTGGGCGGCGGAGGGCGTCAATCGTAATGCGTCGCCGGGTGCGAAATCAGTCACGCTGAATCCGCTCAACGTAACCGGCAAAAGCGGCCTGTACGTGGTGGTAGCTATGGCTGATGCCAATAGCTCGGTATCCTGGGAAAAAGCTGACCAGATCCGGGTGCAGTACCGCTTTGAAGGAACGGGCAACTTTATCACCATCTGGCAGTTTGTGGGCAACAACCCCACCAATCCTGACCGTTTACAGCAGGATAAGTCACCGCTTGACGGAACCGCCGATGCAGGCGGCCCCATTCTGACCCAGGCCCTGACTGACTATCGGTTTGACATTCCAGCCACGGGCAACAACCTGGAGGTGCGGGTAGAGCTGGACTTCGAAGGCTTCAGCGAGGAGTTTGCCTTCGACAACATTCGGGTGTACGGGGCTGCCGCCGCAAGCGGTGCGCCGGTGCTGGCCGGCATCGAAGGCTCACCACTGGCCTACACCGAGGGCCAAACCGCTACGCAGATTACCAGCGGCCTGACGGTAGCTGACGCGGACAACGCGACGCTGAGCAGCGCCACGGTTCGCATCAGCTCCGGCAATAACAGCAGCGAAGACCGTCTGGCCTTCACCGGCGACGGCACGACCGGCAACATTGCCGCCGCCGCTTACAACTCCGCCACCGGCACCCTGGCGCTTACCTCGGCCGGCTCGACGGCTACGCTGGCGCAGTGGCAGAGTGCCCTGCGGAAGGTTACGTACCAGAATATTGACGCGGCCGACGCTTCGACCGCGCCGCGGACGGTAGCCTTCACCGTAACCGACCCCTCGGGCACGGCGTCCAATACCCAGTCCCGCTCCATCAGCATTAGCGCGGGGCTGGACCCGATTGGCCCGCTGCCCTACATCGTGACGTTTGAAGAAACCGACGGGGAAGGCAAACTTTACCAGAGCAACACCTTCGTTGCTTCCCCCGGGATTCAGTTCCTGCGCACGACCAGCAACCCCCACAACACCGGGGGAAACAACAGCCCGACCACGTTTAGCGGCCTCAGCGGCTCGGGATACTGGTTCGGCGAAAACACGGCGCAGACCGACAACCCTTCGGCGGTGAAGAACGGTACGCTCACGACCCGACAAATCAGTGCTACCGGGCTCACCGGCATCAACTTCGCCATCCGCCTGGGTGCTAGCACCGCCTCCACCACCTGGCAGACCACCGACTACTTCAAGCTGTACTACCGTACGGGCGGCTCGGGTGCCTGGACGGCGTTTGCCTCCTGGCGGGGCACGGGCACCGGCGTCGGCGGAGCCGGCGTAATGCGCCAGGACACGAACCCGGATGCTGCGCCCGGCTCGGCGGCCCCCACCGGCACCCAGCTGACGACGGCCCTGAGCACCTTCAACTTCCCCCTGCCGGCCCTAAGTGGGCAGTCGATTGTGGAGTTTCAGCTGGTGCTGGTTAACGCGAGCAGCAACAACGACTTTGCCTTCGACCAGATTGAAGTAACGGCCTCGCCGGCGGTAACCACCGCCGCGGCCAGCAGTATCACTGCCACCAGCGCCGTGCTGGGCGGCAACGTCACCTCCGACGGCGGTGCCACGGTGACCGGCCGCGGCGTGGTGTACAGCAGCACCAACCCCACCCCCACCGTGGGCGGCGCAAATACCACGACGGACGCCAATGGTACGGGCACGGGCACGTTCTCGGAAACCATTGCGGGACTCACGGCCGGCACCACGTACTACGTGGCCGCCTACGCCACCAACACGGCGGGCACCAGCTATGGCGTGGTACGAAGCTTCACTACCCCGACGACGGTCGTGTCCATCGTGCGGGCCGACGCTAACCCGAACAACGCCGCCAGCGTGCGGTTCACGGTAACGTTTGCCAACCCCGTAACGGGCGTGAACACCAACAACTTCGGCTTAACGTTTACGGGCAGCTTCACTACCTTCGGCAGCGTGTCGAGCGTATCGGGCTCGGGCACCACCTACACGGTAACGGTGAATACCGGCACGGGTGACGGCACCATCAAGCTGACTATGCCCAACGCCACCGGCATCACGCCCGGCGTGAGTAACTTGCCCTTCACCGATGGCCAGACCTACGACATCGACAAAACCCGACCCACGGTAGCAGTCAGCAGCACAGCCGGCACCAGCGGCAGCACGACCACCACCACGCCAATTCCGTTCACGGTGACCTTCTCGGAAAACGTGAGCGGCTTCGTGGCCGGTGACGTGACCGTGATAAACGGCTCAATTACGGGCAACGCTGTTAACGGCACCAGCCCCGGCACCGTTTACACCTTCACGGTAACGCCCGCCACGGCTGGCACCGCTACCACGGTAGCCGTACCCGCCAACGTAGCGCAGGATGCGGCCGGCAACTTTAACACCGCCGCCCCCGCATCGTACAGCATCACCTACAACCAACCCAGCACTACGGTAGCGTCGGTGACGCGCCTCTTGCCCTCACCCACGGCCACGACTCAGGTAAGATATCGGGTAGTCTTCGCGGCCAGTATAACGGGCATAACCACCAGCAACTTCAGCCTGACGACCAGCGGCCTGACGGGTGCTGGCATCAGCAGCGTATCGGGTTCGGGCACTACGTACACGGTGACGGCGAACACCGGCACCGGCAACGGCACGCTGACTTTGAACGTGCAGAACGGTACCGGCATTTCGCCCACGGTGACCAACGTGCCCTACACCAGCGGCGAGCAGTACAGCATCATCAAGAGTTTCGCGGCGGCCCCGCAGTTGTCGTTGCGGGGAGCAGGCTCGCCCACCGGCAACAACGATGTGACGGCCTTCGTGGACCTAGTGCAGGTGGTACTGAGCGGCACGAGCACGACCGTGACCAACGGCCTGCAGAACGGCAGCTTTGAAACCAATAACGTCTCGGCGGGCAGCTTCCTGTACCAACAAGATGGTGTTACCGCCACACCCTGGACGTTTAGCACCCAGGCCGGCGTGTCGCGCAACGGTGCCGGCGGCTTCGGGTCGACGGCACCGGCCGGGGGCGGCGACGCGGTAGCCCTGCTGCAATCCTTCAACGGTACCAACGGCAGCATTGCGCAAAATCTGGCCGTGCCTACGGGCAGCTACCAGGTGAACCTGACGGCCGTTCAGCGCACCAACCAGACCAGCGACCAAGTGGTGAACATGTTCCTCGTGGAAGGCGGCAATACCGTGTTCATTGGCAGCTTTGAGCCGGCTACCACGTACCAAGCCTTCACCTCGGCCGCGTTCAGCGTGACGGCTCCGGCCCTGACGGCCACCGTCAGCAGCACGGCCGCCGCCACGGATGGTACCACCGTTACCTCGCCAATTCCATTCTCGGTGAGCTTCTCGCAGAGCGTGGGCACCAGCTTTACCGATGCCGACGTGACCGTAACGAACGGCACCGTGACTACCGGCAGCTTCAGCGGCAGCGGCGCGGGGCCCTATACCTTTACCGTGACGCCCACCACCTTCGGCACCGCCACTACGGTGAGCCTAGCGGCCGGTGTGGCCCAGGATGCCAACAACACCCTGAACTCGGCCAGCAACGCGTACAGCGTTACCTACAACCAGCCTCAGACGGCTTCCCCGGTTGTTACCGTCCCATCCAACGGCGGCACGACCAATAGCACCCCTAACTCCTTCGGCTCGGCCGTAGTCGGCAGCACGGTACGGGTGTACATCGACGGCGTGCAGGTGGGCGCGGCCGTCACCCCCAACTCGAGCGGCGCCTGGATCCGGACCTACTCCGGCCTGCCGGCCCAGACCAGCGGCACCCACACGATATACGCCACGGCCCAGCTTCCGGGTCAGCTGGTGAGTGCGCCCAGCCCCACCAACACGTTCACGGTGCAGGTACCCGCTACCTATAGCAGCAGCGCGGCCGCACAGGCCAGCACGGCGCGCGTGGTAGCAGGCAGCACCAACCAGGCTATTCTGCAGGTTGCCATCGTCATTGGGGGCGGGCCGGATGCGCCGATTAGCGCCACCTCGTTCACGTTTACCACGAACGGCAGTACTAGCCCGGCTGATATTGCTGCGGCCCGCGTGTACTACACCGGCACCAACTCCACCTTCGCTACTACCAACCAGTTCGGCTCCGCCACGGCCAACCCCAACGGCAGCTTTACCATCACAGGAACCCGGCAGCTGGTCACCGGCACGAACTACTTCTGGCTGGTGTACGACGTGGCCGCTGGCGCGACGAACGGTAACGTACTCGACGCCACCGCGCCGAGCTTCACTCTGTTCGACGGCTCATTCCCGAGCACTAGAAACCCCAGTAACCCGGCCCCGGCCGGCAACCGCCAGATCGTGCGGAGCACTCGCGTGGCAGGCACCGCACTGCGCTTCAGTGGGGATGCCACCCCAGGCTACGTGGACTTCAGCGCCAGCACCAGTCCGGCCCCGACGCTGAATACCGGCACCGGCGGCGCGTACTCGCAGGTGGCGTGGATCAAGCCGGCCACTGGCACGGGTAACACCACGTACTACGTGCTGGGCAACGGCACCGGCAACTCGGCCGCGCCCTACATTTACGTGACCGGCAACGGCCGCCTTGGGGCAGGCTTCGGCACGGGCAGCGCCGCGTTCAGTGTGCAAACCGGCCCCAACACCGTCTCGGCCGGTGAGTGGCACTACGTGGGCGCTACCTACACCGGCGCCACACTCACCATTTACCTTGATGGAGAGAACGTCGGCAGCATCGGCGCCAGCGGCACCCCGGCTGCCACCCGCGTCAACTTCATCGGCAACAATGCCGCCTCAGCCAGCAACAACTTCCCCGGCGACATCGATGAAGTCAGCCAATGGAGCCGCGCGCTGGGTCAGATCGAGTTCCGCCGGATGCGCCACCTCACGCTCACCGGCACGGAACTGGGCCTGGTGTCGTACATGCAGTTCAACGACAGCGGCACCACGACCCTCGACGTCCTCGCCAACGCCACCGGTACGCTCACGGGTGCCACGCGCGTGACCAGCACCGCTCCGGTGAGTTCGGGCACGTTCAACCTGCAGGTGGTAGCGGCTAACACGATCTACAACTTCCCGGGTACCAACGTCAGCATGGCCTTTACAGGCGTTACGGGTAGTTCCGAAACTGTCGTTTTCCGCCTCGACGGCCAGCCCCTGGGCACTCAGCCCAGCGCCGTTGGTTTGCAGCGCACCTACACGCCAGCTTACTGGATTGTGAATAAGTACACCGGCGGTACTTTCGCCTCGGCCAACGTGACGTACACGCTCACGCCGGCCGACATCAGCGCTGCCGATGCGGCTACGCCCGCTAACCTGAAGCTTTTCAAGCGTGAGAGCAACGCCGACGGTGCCTTCGACGCCCCGATTTCGGCGACGGCGGCCAACGCCACGGCCGGGACCGTGACGTTTCCGGTCACCTCGTTCAGCCAGACCGTTATTGGCACCTTCGGCTCTTCGCCGCTGCCCGTGGAGCTGGTGCGCTTCGACGCCAAAGCCCAGGACGCGGATGGCCTGCTAGCCTGGACAACTGCTCAGGAGAAAAACAGCGCGTATTTCGAGGTGGAAAGCAGCACCGATGGCAAGGATTTCCGGGCCATTGGCCGCGTAGCCGGGCAGGGCACCACCGCCCAGCGCCACGAGTATGAGTGGCTGGACCGGAATCTGAGCCGCTATGCTGCGGCCATAGTATACTATCGTTTGCGCCAGGTAGACAACGATGGTACGGCCAGTTTCTCGCAGGTGCGTACAGTAGCCGTTGCGGAAGCATTGCGCACCAATCTGGCCCTGTATCCAAACCCTGCCAGCCGCCGCACGCACCTCACCGGGGCGCGGGCCAACTCGGCAGTGCAGGTGTTCGACGCCCTCGGCCGACTGGTGTTCACAGCTCAGGCTGATGCCGCCGGCCAAGCTACACTCACGCTGCCAGAAGGCCTGCCAGTGGGGGTGTACGTGGTGCGTACCGGAGCCCAGGCGCAGCGCCTGATAGTAGAGTAGGGGCAGGGAGCAGCGTGAATGCTGCTCAGGCTCATAAAAAAACCGGCCCGTTGCCTTTGGCAGCGGGCCGGTTTTTTTATGAGCCATTGTTCCCCTTACTCCTCCACGATGCCGGGCGTGAAGGGCTGGTCGGTGGGCTCGGTGAGGGTGCGGGTTTTGGGTAGGCACTGCGGGTAGTGCTGCTGAATGAAGCCAATGAGCTGCTCCCGCACCGCGCACCGCAAATCAAACGCCTGGCTGGAGTTGGCCGCACTTACCAGGCAGCGCAGTTCGATGGTACGCTCCTTGGAGTCCGTGACCTGCAGCACACACACGCGCTGGTCCCAGAGCGGGTGAGCGGCCACCACGCGCTGCAGCTCGGCGCGCACGGCTTCCACCGGCAGGGTGTAGTCGGTGTACAGAAACACGGTGCCCAGCAGCTGCGAGGTCGTGCGGGTCCAGTTCTGGAAGGGCTTCTCGATGAAATAATTGAGCGGCAGCACCAGCCGGCGCTCGTCCCAGATGCGCAGCACCACATACGTAAACGTAATTTCCTCGACCCGGCCCCACTCGCCTTCCACCACCAGCACGTCGTCGAGGCGGATGGGCTGGGTGAAGGCAATCTGGAAGCCGGCCAGCAGGTTGCCGATGGAGCGCTGGGCCGCAAAGCCCACAATCACGCTGGCAATACCCGCCGACGTCAGCAGGCCCGTCCCGATCTTACGCACCGTGGCGAAGCTCATCAGAATGAGGGCAATGGCCACGAAGATGATGAGCGACACGGTGAGCTTTTTCACGAACTGCAGCTGCGTAAAGAGCTTGCGTACCCGCAGGTTGTCCTCGCCGTTGATGTGGTAGTGCCGTTGCACCAAGTCCTGCACCACGTCCACGGTTTTCACCAGTCCCCAGGCAAACGTGGTGAGCAGCGCCGTTTCCACGAAGCGCCGCGCCACTTCCAGCGCCCGATCCTGCAGGGGCGTGAGGGGCAGCACGAACGAGAGCACCAGCACCGGAAAAAACCACGCGCTGGGCTGGCGCAGGTGGCGCAGCACCGAGCTGGCCAGCAGCGTGGCCGGCTCGCGCCGCACGTAGGCGGCCAGCACCCCGAACACCGCCACTTTCAGCAGCCACCCGGCCAGCAGGCTGCCGGCCACGATGCCCAGCGTGCGGAGCAGGGTTTCCACTTGGTCGGGAAGGAGGTCTGGCAATTGAAAAGGCATGATCAGGGACGCATGAGGCCGGCCGCGGCCGGTGGCTAATGCTGCCATGTACCCGCCGCATTAGGCTGTGTCTGAAAAGTGATGCTGCAAAATACGGCGGATACAGGCCAGCGAGGCCATGCTGAGGAAATGGGCGTCGTGTTTCTCATAGCGCGTGGCCACGCGGCGATGTTCTTTGAGCGAGCCAAAGAAGCGTTCCACCACATTGCGCCGCGCATAGCGAGTTGGCTCGATTCGGGGTGGCCGTCCTCGCCGCCGACAGCGACGGCCTGCGGCTGGTTGCCGACGTGGAATGACGGCCCGGATGCGACGACGACGGAGCCAGTGGCGAATGTGGACCGCGTCGTAGCCGCGGTCGGCCAGGAGTTGACGTGGGCGTCGACGCACCCGCACCTGTTCACAAAGCGGTTCAAACTGGGGCCCATCATGCCGCTGGCCGGCCGACAGATGCAGGGCCAGCGGCGTACCCGCGCCATCACAGACTACATGCAGCTTGCTGGTCAGCCCGCCGCGGCTGCGCCCGAGGCACTGGGCTTTTTTTTCGTGCCGCCCGCCGCACTTTTGGTGGCCCGCACCGTGGTCGAATCCACCAGCCACGTGTCCAGGTCTAACAAGCCGGCCGCATCCAGGCGCAGGCGTAAGCGGTGCAACACCCGCTCGAAGGTGCCATCAGCGGCCCACCGGCGAAATCGTTCGTACGCCGTTTGCCAGGGGCCGTAGCGTGCTGGTAAATCCCGCCAGGGCGCTCCGGTGCATAGGATCCAGAGTAAGGCATTCCATTGCTGGCGGTCATCGCGCCGGGGGCGCCCCAGACGTTGTGGGGGCAATTCGCTTTCCACCGCGGCCCATTGGGCATCTGTTAACTCATACCGTGCTGCCATACCCTAAGATACATAACACCCCTTTTCAGACACAGCCTAGCCAAAGGTTCTATGTGGGCAGGTAGCGGCTGCGGGCCGGGCAGTGGATCGGCGGTTGGGGTGAAGCTGAAATTTTTTATTTCTTCCAGTATAAATTGTACCAAAGTCTGAGCAATACTGACAGAAAAGCCACTATCAATACCTAGCATGTATCGGATTGTATATCGTAGCGCAGCAACCGGCGACCTGGACGAGCAGCAGCTAAAAGAATTGTTGCTGCGCTCCCGGCGCAAAAACCCAGGCGCGCTGCATCACGGGCCTGCTGCTGGTAAGTGGCAGCGAAATTCTGCAAGTGCTGGAAGGCGAGCAGCAGGCAGTGCAGCAGCTCTACGACGTCATTGCCCGCGACATCCGCCATGTGAACATCTACAAGCTGGCCGATGGCCCTATTCCCGAGCGTTCTTTCCCCGACTGGTCGATGGGCTTTGCTACGGCCAGCCCCGAAAAATTCGAGCAACTGGCCGGCTACCGCAACCTCGGCAGCGCCAGCTTTTTGCCCAGCAGGCCGCCAAGCATGGATGGGCCGTTTTTCGATGTACTGCGTGAATTCGCTATTGTCCATACCGCCAATGCCTAACACTTCCCATGCCCGACTATCCCGCTAACTACTCCGACATCAACCGCACGCTCTGGAACACGAAAACCACCCATCATGTGGCGTCGGAGTTCTACAGTGTGCCTGCTTTTCTGGCTGGCGCCTCGTCGCTGAACGACATTGAGCTAGCGCTGCTGGGCGACGTAGCAGGGCATAGCGTGCTGCATCTGCAATGCCATTTCGGGCAGGATTCGTTGTCGCTGAGCCGGCTGGGGGCGCACGTAACGGGTGTGGATCTGTCGGACGTGGCCATTGCCAAAGCCCGGGAGCTGAACGCGCAGCTAGGGCTGGATGCGCAGTTCATCTGCGCCGATGTGTACGCGCTGCCGCAGCACCTGCAACAGCAGTTTGATGTGGTGTTTACCACCTATGGTGTGCTGGGCTGGCTGCCCGATATGGAGCGCTGGGCGGCTGTGGTGGCCCACTTTCTGAAGCCCGGTGGCCGTCTGATACTGGTGGAGTTTCATCCTGTAGTCTGGATGTTCGACAACAACTTCACCCGCTTCGACTACTCCTACTTCAACCGCGAAACCATCACGGAGCAAGAAACCGGCACTTACGCCGACCGCGCCGCGCCCATCGAAACCACCTCGGTTTCCTGGAACCACAGCCTGAGCGAAGTGCTGGGTGCCCTGCTTGGCCAGGGCCTGGAAATCCGGCACTTCGATGAGTACGACTACTCGCCCTACAACTGCTTCGCCGGCCTGGAAGACGCGGGCGAGCGGCATTACCAGTTCCCGCACCTGCGCGGCAAGCTGCCGATGGTGTACTCGGTGGTGGCCCAAAAGGAGTAAGCGGCGCGGGGGCGCGAACTTTGCAGTTCGCGCCCCCGCGCCGTTAGGGTAGTTGCAAGAGGCGCGGAGGCTTTATCGTTCGAACGGCGCGGGGGCGCGAACTACAAAGTTCGCGCTACTGCCGCCGTCACAAACCGGGCGCCGCGTTGCTCAAGGTCGGCGCGGGCCTGCTGGTAGCCTTCTGCGGAAATGGCGCGGGTGGCGTCTTCAATGAAGAACACCTCAAAGCCCTCCTGCAGGGCGTCTTTGGCGGAGAAGTACACGCAATAATCGGCGGCGAGGCCGGCCAGGTACACCTGCCGGACGCCACGGCCGCGCAGGTAGTCGGCGAGGCCAGTGCTTTTGCGGTGGCCGTTGTCGAAGAAGCCGCTGTAGGAGTCGAGGTCGGGGTTGGTGCCTTTGCGGAAGATGGCCTCGATGCGGTGCTGATCGAGGGTAGGGTGGAACTCGGCGCCGGTGGTGCCCTGCACGCAGTGGTCGGGCCAGAGCGTCTGGGGCAGGCCGTGCAGGTCGGTCTGCTCGAACGGCTGCCGGCCCGCGTGGCTGCTGGCAAAGCTGCCGTGGCCGGCCGGGTGCCAGTCCTGGGTGGCCACCACCAGCTCAAACCGGGGCTGCAGTGCATTGGCCAGCGGAATCACCGCGTCGCCGCCCGGCACGGCCAGCGCGCCGCCAGGTACGAAATCGTTCTGGATATCAATCAGCAGGAGAGCTTTCATTCGGAGAAAATGGTAGTGCGAAGCCCCGGCTCCGCGGCTAGATGAGAAAACGGCAGAAATGTAACGCGAACTTGCCGGTGCTTCGCAAAACAAAGCTTCGCGCCATCAGCTTCCGGCTTTGGCTACACTACGGAAACCACCCCCATCCTGCTGCAGTCAGGCCCCTATTCGGACGCTTTGGCGCGAGCATACAGCCCATTTGCGCGGGTAGCCTATAGTTGCGGGCAAAGCCACAAACTGGCGGCTACTGGCAATGAGTAAGGCCGCAGGCCCGACGTGGCTGCTGCGGGCGTTGGCAACTCTCCTGATAACGATTGCGCAGAAAACGCTGCCTGTTGGTGCGGCCGGCCCCCGTTCTATGAAAGTTACCCGCTGGTCTTTCAAGCAGGTCATCCAGGCCAAGACCGTTACTAACCCGGTAAAGGACGTGGTGCCCACCGAGTTGCAGCAGCGCGCCCCGCGGCTTGCAGGCTCCGCTGACATAGTACAGTGCCTCACAGGCCAGACGCCCCTCGAAGCCCCAGCTTCAAAGCAGTATATTGGACCTTAGGATGTTGTGGCTGGTGGCAGTCTTGGTCTGAGGTTCCGCCGGATGGCTTCAAAAACAAATTGCCCTAAACCTACTTTTGAAAGCATCGTTCTGACAGCACCCAACCACTTAACTACTCTCCCTGTCTTATGCCAAAAATCATTTCGCCCCAAGTGGAGTTCCGCAGCCTGCTGCACCAGATGAAGGCCGTTACGCCCGAGGTATTCGCGGCCGATGGTGCCTTCCTCAACCTGCTGGAAGGCCGCTGGCAGGAGCCCGGCAAACCCCGCCCGTTCACCTCGCCTGTGGATGGCACCGAGCTCGGCAGCCTGCCCATGCTCGACCACGCCACCGCCATGCGCGCCGTGACAGCCGCCAAAAAAGAAGCCGCCGACTGGGCCCGCGTGGACCTGGATGAGCGCAAGCGCCGCGTGCAGGACTGCCTCAACCAGCTGCGCGACAACGTGGACCTAGTGGGCAAGCTGCTGATCTGGGAAATCGGCAAAACCTACAAGCTGGGCTTCACCGACATCGACCGCGCCATTGAGGGCGTGCAGTGGTACGTGGACAACATCGAAAGCATGCTGGGCACGCGCAAGCCGCTGGGCCTGGTCAGCAACATTGCCTCCTGGAACTACCCCATGTCGGTGCTGCTGCACGCGGTGCTGGTGCAGGCGCTATGCGGCAACGCCGTCATTGCCAAAACGCCTACTGACGGCGGTTTTATCTCCCTGAGTTTGACCTTCGCCATTGCCCGTCGCTGCGGCTTGCCCGTGACGCTGGTCAGCGGCTCGGGTGGGGAACTCAGCGACGTGCTGGTGAAGAATGACGCCGTGGACTGCCTCTCGTTCGTGGGGGGACGCTACAACGGCCGCAACATCGCCGACGCCCTCAGCTCGGAGCACAAGCGCTACATGCTGGAAATGGAAGGCGTGAACACCTACGGCATCTGGAACTTCTCGGACTGGGACGGCCTTTCCGACCAGCTCAAGAAGGGCTACGACTACGGCAAGCAGCGTTGCACGGCCTACGTGCGCTTCGTGGTGGAGCGCCGCCTGTTTCCGCAGTTCGTGGAAACCTACTGGAACACCATCAAAGGCCTGAAAGTAGGCAACCCCACGCTGGTAGATTCAGCCGACGACAAGCTGCCCGACCTGGCCTTCGGCCCCGTTATCAACCGCGCCCAGGCCGAAGACCTGGACCGCCTCTACGCCGACGCCCTCAAAACCGGCGCCACGCCCATCTACGAGGGCAAACTGGATGAAAGCCTGTTCCTGCCCGGCCAGGACAGGAGCGCCTACCGCGCCCCCCGCGCCCTCGTGAACCTGCCGCGCCAGAGCGAGCTGTACTTCAAAGAGCCCTTCGGCCCCATCGACAGCATCGTGCTGGTAGACCGGGTAGAAGAGCTGGTGGGCGAAATGAACATCAGCAACGGCGCCCTGGTGGGCGCCCTGGCTTCCGACGACGAGAAGTGGGCCGCCCGCACGGCCAAGGAAGTGCGCGCCTTCAAAATGGGCATCAACAAGCTCCGCAGCCGCGGCGACCGGGAGGAAGTATTCGGCGGCCTCGGCGAATCCTGGAAAGGCGCCTTCGTAGGCGGCGCGCTGCTGGTAGAAGCCGTAACGGAAGGCGACAAGCCGATTCTGGGCAACTTCGAGGAAGCCACGCTGCTACCAGAGAAAATCTAGGCGGCCACAGCACACCTGTAAATATCAAAAGGGCGCGTAGTTCAAGCTACGCGCCCTTTTGATATTTACAGGTGTCGTGATTCTATGTATTGGCGGCAAAAGCAAACGTCTGCAGTGCCTCCCAGGGGCCGCCGCGGTAAGCCCAAAGCTGCAACCCGGTGCCAGTGGCCTCGAAGGGCTGAAAATCGGCGGTCAGCTGCTGGTGCAGGCTGCGCGCAACGGCCGGGTCTACCTTGTTCTGCACCGTTACGTGGGGCTTGAGCTTTTGCTGATCCTGCGGTGTGAGACTTGCCTGCCAGATGGTCTGGAGCTGTTGGTGCAGCACCTGCAGGCGGTTGTTTTCCAGCGAGTAAGCCACGCCTCGGCCTAAAAACCGGAGCCCCGTAACGGCCAGCGGCAACGGCTGCTCAGTAGTCACCAGCGCCGCCAACTCCTGGCTGATGCGGGCGTAATCGGAGCCGGGCAAATGGTGGAATAGCGTCAGGTGGGCCTGCAGGAAGTTGCGCTCCGGTGGAAAGTGCTGCTGCCGCAGCGCATCAAAGAATCGTTGGCTGTCAGCATCAAGCGCCAACGTGAGAATGAGCGGGGCAGTAGGTTCGGGCATGTATCTCCTAACCCCCACGCGCCCTATTAGGTTGGGTTTGGCAGCAAACGAGCCGAAGGAAAGCACGCAATACGGCGCCTTCTGCCGCCTGTTTGTTGGGCCGAAAGCGCCGTAGCGTAAATTGTCAGATACTAGGAGCAGGGCTGGAGTTAGAGACCTTGGTGCGTGAGGGCCACCGGCACGGTGCTGGTTTGGCTGGCCTGCCGTACGCGCAGGTAGTAGAGGCCGCCGGGCAACGTGTGCGCATCCAGCCTGATGGTGGTGAGGCCGGTGGCGGGCTGCAGCCGGTGCACTACCTGACCCGTAGTGCTGAGCAACTCCAACGTGGTTTCGGTGGTGCTGGGTTCGGTTAGCTGCACGTTCAGCACACCGTCTGGGGCAGGGTTGGGGTAGGTTTGTGGGGCTAGCTTGCCAGTCATCCGCACGGCCTGCACCGGCGAGTAGGCCACTGTGCCATCGGTGTCGCGCATGGCCAGGCGGTAGTAGAGCTGCCCGTTGAGCGGCGCCGTATCCAGGGCGGAGTAGCGCTGGCCCGTGGATTGGTTGCCGGCCCGGATTGTCTGGATGGTGCGCCAGTCGGCCCCCTCGTGGCGGCGTTGCACAAGAAACGCGTCGGCGTTTTGCTCGCTGGCGGTGGCCCAGCTCAGGCGCACGGCCCGGCCTGTCGCTTCGGCCCGGAATTCGGTGAGCGTAACGGGCAGCGGCAGCGCTCCGGGCAAACTCACGGCGTCGCCGCGGGAGCAGCCAAATGCCGCGCCGTACGACTGGCCGGAATAGTTGCCGGTCAGCCGGTCGAGCTTGTAGATGGTGCCACCATCGGCGTCTACTGCATAAATGTTGCCGTCCCGGTCCGTAAACATCGAACCGATATCCTGCTGCGTGGGAATAGGCGTGGTTGGCTGCGTAGTGACGCCCACCGGTGCTGAACCCGGCGTGCTGATGGTGATAAACTGGTCGTCTTGGCCGAGGTAGCTCACTAGATTGCCGGTGCGCACATCAAACACCCAGTCCTGAATGCCACCCTGTGGGACCGGCGTCGTGCCGTTGTTGTTCAGGTAGGTCTGTACCTCGGCCTGGTAGCTGGCAATAACGGCCGCCGTAGCCGGGTCGGAGGTATTGAGGCGGCGCCAGACCGGCCCCGTGGCCGGGAACGAAGGCAGCGCCACCACGCCCACGTACAGCCGCAGGTCTGATACCCGCACCGGGCGTATGAAGGGAAATGGGATTGAGAAGTCGAAGACGTAGAATACCCGGAACGTGGCGCCCGCCACGTAGTAGTTGGAGCTGGCGTCGCCGTCACCAATGAAATTGAGCGTCAGGCGCGTATCCACAAAGCCGGATTCGCCGGGTTGCGCTGGAGTAGTTACATCAGCAGGAGTGGCAGGCGGCGTTACGGTACCCAGATTGGTGGCCTCGGCCGTGCTCAGGCTGATGCGGTAGAGGTTGGGCGGCGTGTTGAAATTGGCCACCGTGACCGGCTGCACCACATTCATCCCGTAAATGGCTGTCCGGTCGTTGTCATCAGAGCCCAGGGCATTGACGATAAGGGGCGTGCCGTTGCTGGTGACCGTGCCAATAGGCGTGAGCGAGCCATCGGTATTCACTTGCTGCAGCACCGACGGATTGCCTGCATTGGCCGGGCAGGCTGATGTCACGGCGAAGCTGCTGGTAGGTAGCTGGGCCAGCAGCTGACCACTCCCCATAAACAACAGAAAAGCGAGTAGAGTCTTTTTCATAATGGGAAGTGCTGGAGAAGCAACCATGCGACAGGATAAGCAAACAATGCACTGAATACGAATAACTGCGATTCCGGATGTCAGGTTGATTGATACTGTCTTTTCCCAAATAGATACAGAAGCTGAAGTGTAAGGTGCTGTATAATTAATATAGTGATAAGTCAATTTACGAGGAAAATCCGAAACAGTCAAGGCAGAGGCTGGGGCGCCAGCTGGTTAGGCAGAACTGTGCATATTTGAATTTCAGGCCCACTTTCCAGCCTTTCTCCCTTCCGCCAATGCCTTACTCTCTCCTGATTCGCAACTGCGGCCAACTGCTTACGATGGCCGGCAGCGAGGCCCAAGGCCCGCTCACCGGAGCGCAACTGCAGGCCTGGCCCGTCCTGGAAAATGGCTTCATTGCCTGCGAAAACGACCGGATAGTGGCCCTCGGGCACATGTCGGAGCTGGAGGAAACCCACGTGACGGCGGCCACGCAAGTGCTGGATGCGGGCGGGCGGGTAGTGATGCCGGGCCTGGTGGAATGCCACACCCACCTCGTATTCGGCGGCAACCGCGCCCATGAGTTCCAGCGCAAGCTGCAGGGCGAAACCTACCTCGACATTCTGGCCAGTGGCGGCGGCATCCTGAGCACCGTGCGCGCCACCCGCGCCGCCTCCGACGCGGAGCTGCTGGAAAACGCGCTGCACCATCTGTCCGGCTTCCGGCGCTACGGCGTCACGACGGTGGAAGCCAAGAGCGGCTACGGCCTCGATGCCGAAACCGAGCTACGGCTGGTGCGGGTGGCGCAGGAGGCCGGCCGCCGCCAGCCGGTGCGGGTCGTGCCCACGTTTCTGGGCGCCCACGTGCCCGGCCCCGAGTACAAGGGCCGCCCCGCCGACTACCTGCAGATGCTGGTGCGCGACGTGCTGCCGCAACTGAGCCCCGAAGACGTGCCATTCGTGGATATTTTCTGCGAAGAAGGCGCCTTCTCGGTGCCGGAAGCCCGGCAGTATCTGGCGCAGGCCCAGGCCCTGGGATTCGGCCTGAAAATCCACGCTGAACAGCTGCACGACCTGGGCGGCTGCGAAATGGCCGCCACGCTGGGCGCCGTCAGCATCGACCACGCCGACTACCTGACGCCGGCTGCCGCCGCCCGCATTGCCACCCAAACCCAGGGCCAAACGGTGGCGGTACTGCTGCCGCTGGTGCCACTGTTTTTGCGCCAGGACCGGTACGCGCCCGGCCGGGCCTTCATTGAGGCCGGCTTGCCGGTAGCCATCAGCACCGACTTCAACCCCGGCTCCTGTCCCAGCAAAAACCTGTGGCTGGCCTTGAGTATGGCCTGCCTGAAAATGGGGCTCACGCCGCGCGAAGCCCTGGCCGCCGCCACCATCAATGCTGCCTGGGCCATTGGCCAGCAGAAGCACTGCGGCAGCCTAGAACCCGGCAAGCGCGCCGATCTGCTGGTGCTAGACGTGCGCAACTACGAGGAAATCCCGTACTGGCTCGGCGAAAATCCGGTTCGGCACGTGGTGATAGGCGGGAAGTTAGATTAGTCTACCGTAGCCGATGTAACGACGAGGGGCACCGCATATGTGCGGCGCCCCTCGGGCATTAGCGAATAGAGGATAATGAGTAGGCTGGATAAGTGGAGTCGGATAAGTGTTGCTGGCAGATAGATGCTATAAAGCCCGGATTTCAGCTACCATTTCGGCTTCCGTTACGGCGCGCAGGGTGGGGGCAAAGGTCTGGTTGGCTGCTACCGTGGCGGTCTGCTTGCCGAAGTAGAGTTGGTTGCCATCCATGTGCAGAACCACGGCCGTTACGGAGTACCCTTGCGGCACCTGGCCGGCCACAAATGTATCAGAAGCTGAAGCGGCAGGATAGACCCTGAGGGCAGAATTGAGCGTGTTGAAAGCCAGATACACGATGGTATTGGCACTGGTGATGCCGGGTCGGGTGGCGCGTACCTGCACCGTCGTGAGCGGGCTGGCCGTCACAAACCGGTCGCAGTTGATCCAGTTCAGGCGGTTGGCACTGGCGTTATAAAGCCCAGCGCTCAACGATACCTGAAACCCGGTAGCAGTACCCGAGCCAGGAAAGAGAGTGATATTGCTTGGCTGCAACGGAAACCAAGAGCCGATCAGGGAGGAGTCAGCAGGGCTGCTAAGGGCCGAAAACAGACCCATACCAGCAGTGGTGCTCAGGGCAGGCGGCAGCACGGTGGTAACATCAAGGCTGGCATTCGGAGCCAGCACAACCTGCTGCCCATCCTGCGAAAGTCTGATGCTGAACATGCCCGCCGATTCTAGCAGCCGCCCATCCGAAATTGTAGGCGCGTGCGAGAAGATCATTTCGCTGCGCTTGGTAATCTCGCGCACCCGCACCTGCACCAGGCTGCCGGACATGGGTTGCCCGTAGATCCGACGCAGGCCGGCTGGTATGGTAATGCGGTAGGCACTGGCCGTACGAATCGTAGTATCGATACCCGGTCGGATATAAAACTGCTGCTCGGGCATGGCATACTTGGATAAAATGTGCTGCACAGGAGGCGCAGGCACCGTCAGGTCGCAGTTCGGTACTTCAATCAAGTCGGCGTCTTTCTTACAGCTGCCCAGCAGCAACATCATGGCCATGAGGCCCATCAACCGAATTTTCATAGGTCAGGAACAATGAAATAGTGGGGAAATAAAACCTGGCAGCAGCCGGCCCGCTGGCCAGTCGGGGGGCTTTAGCGCAGGTCGAAAGAGAAGCCTGTGAGCAAGCCGGCCGCAAACGGGTGGCGGGCTGGAAGGGTAGTAGAAGGAGGAGGATTGCCGCCGGACGGCGGCATCGGCGCCGGCACGACGGTGCCCGGCGCCACAATAGAAACCAGCGCATAGCGGCCAGTGGGCTGCAGCAGCAGGTGGAGGCGGGGCGTGAGGGCGTAGCGCACATCCAGGCCGGCCGTCAGGCTCACGCCCAGCCGCCGAAACGGGCTGTTCGTGGCCGACCAGGTCTGCTGCTGGCTGCAGGTGCAGGCGGTGCTGCCACTGGTGCGGCCGCCGGCGTACATTTCCAGGGCGGCCCCGGCGGTCAGGCCGTAGCGGAGCCGCGTCTGGCCGCCCAGTTGGTACTGCGCCTGCAGCGGCAAGGTGAAGTAGCGGTAGGTATCGCGCTGCTGCACGGATTGCAGGGTGCCAGCCGAATCGCGCCGGGACTGGAGCAGCAGGTTCAGGCGGGTGCCATAGGTAGTATGGCCCAGGCCTGCACTCATACTCAGCCGGGGCGTGAGGGCATAGCGCACCTGCATCTGGCCAGCAAAAGTGAGAGCCGGCCGCTCCAATGCGCTGAGACTCGTGGAGTCCGTGGCTCCCAGCTGCCGGTAGCTGATGGCGGGGCCCGCCAGCACTTCCACCGCCCAGCGGCTGGCCGGGCGCGGCACCTGCGGCGCCATCGTCACCGGCTGAACGACCGGCAATTCGGCAGCAAACTGCGGCAGCTGCGCCACTCGCGGGAGCAGGCTGCCAACGGGAAACAGCAGCGCCAGCCGCAACTCAGGAGCAGGCTGCCGACTACCGATACCCAACTCTGGCGCGGGTATCGTGGCGTGAAGACTGCCGGAATCAGCCTGCCTCCCTTCGCTGGGTTGCAGGCGGCGGTTTCCAGCGGAATCAGGCTGAAGTCGGGTTATGGCGGCAGCGCCGGGCTGCGGTTTGTTGGCCGCAACGGTCGGCAGCCGGCTTGCTTCCGCCGACGAAACGGCGGAGTCTGGAAGTATAGCTGCTGCCAGCGAGCGAGCGGGAAGCCTGGGGGAGCTGGCAGGCGCTGATTGGCCGGTGTGGCGGACGGTTGGCTGGCTTGGTGCTGCGCTGGCGCTACCAATGGTGAGCTTTGACGGTGGCGTATCGCGCAGCAGTTGCGAAGCAGGCCGGCTTGCGGTGCGCGAAGTCCGTGGGTTATCCGAAGCCACGGTACCAGCCAGGGCGGGACGCTGCTGTCGGCGTCCCGCAGCAGCCCGCGGCGAAGCTACTACAGACGCCGCCTCAGCCTCTGCCGTAGAAGCCGCTGCCGTGGCGCGAGGAGCCTGCTGCGTTGCATTCGCTGCTGATTCGGTCTCGGCTGAGCCATTATGACCATTGGCAGCATCGGCGGGAGAATCCGGGTTTCTGGCAGAGGAAACGTACCCATCTGGTTGAGCAGCAGTAACTGGCGCAGAGGGCTCTGCCGCAGTAGCCAGGCGGCCAGGCGCATTCTTTCTGGTAGAAGCAGCTGGCAGATTGGGAGCAGCTGGAACAGCGGCAACTTCAGGACGGGAAGCCGGGCGAATGGCCAGCACGCCCACCACGACCACGCCTATCAGCAGCAGCAATGCCAGCGCCCAGCGTAGCCGCAAAGCCTGGCGGGGCAGTGGCCGGGCAGGCTCTACCGGCGCTACCGGAGGCAGCTGCCGCTGGATGGCCGCCCACATGTCGGGCGGGGGCGTGCTGCCGTAGCCCTCCAGCTTGCGCCGTAGTTCTTCGTACAACTCTTCTGATTCGCGCTCCGTCATGACAAAGTGAAGTTGTTGTTGGCCAGTAGGCGTTCTTCCAGCAACCGCCGCGCCCGCGACAGTTGCGACTTGCTGGTGCCCTCCGAAATGCCCAGCAGCTCACCAATTTCCTGGTGCGAGTAGCCCTCAATGGCGTATAGGTTGAGCACCGTGCGGTAACCGATGGGCAGGGTGTTGATCAATGCCACCACCTCATCGGCGGAGAGCTGGTCGAGAGCCGTGCCGTCGGGGTGGGGCACGTTGGCGGCGGCCTCGTAGTCTACCTGCGGGGCCCGCTGGCGGTGCTGCTGATAGGCATTGAGCGAAGTATTGACGGCAATCCGGCGGGCCCAGGCTTCAAAGGGCCCCTGCTCCCGGTATTGATCCAGGCGGGTGAAAATTTTGATGAACGTGAGCTGCAGCGCATCCTCCGCCTCGGCCTGGCTAGGGCAGTAGCGCAAGCACACGCCCATTAACTGGTAGGCCAGCCGCTCATAAAGCGCCCGCTGGGCAGCAGGGCTCCCGCGCCGGCAGTCGGCCAGTAGATCAGTAAGGGGCTGCGGCATGCGCGGGGTAGGCGGAGAAATAGCGAATAAACAATCAGCGTAACCGGTTTCTGCCCCCATGACCGGCCACTGCCAGGAAGGGTTGCGTGCGCCCCAAAAAAAGCGGCATAAACTGCTACATTCGCCCCATGACGCTGCCCATCTACCAGGTTGATGCCTTTTCCGACCGGCCCTTTGCCGGCAACCCCGCCGCCGTATGCCCCCTCACCGAGTGGCTGCCTGCCGAAACCATGCAGGCCATAGCCGCCGAAAACAACCTCGCCGAAACGGCTTTCTTCGTGCCCCGGCCCGATGGCGAATATGAGCTACGCTGGTTTACACCCGCCGTGGAGGTGGAGCTGTGCGGCCACGCCACCCTGGCCTCGGCCCACGTACTGTATCGGCATTTAGGCTTTGAGGGCGCTGAAATCGTGTTTCACTCGAAAAGCGGCCCGCTACGCGTCAGCCAGGCCGAGGCCGGCATGCTCACCCTCGACTTCCCGGCCCGGCCGCCGCACCCCATTCAGCAGCATCCCGACGGCCTGCTCGACGGCCTGCGCGCTACCCCGCTGCAGCTGTTAGCCGGCCCCGACCTGGTCTGCGTCTTCGCCACCGAAGCCGAAGTGCGGGCCCTGAAGCCCGACATGGCGCACCTCATCAAAGTGGAATACCGCGCCGTTATTGCCACCGCCCCCGGCTCCGACGGGATGGACTTCGTGTCGCGCTTTTTCGGGCCCCGGGTGGGCGTGCCCGAGGATCCGGTGACGGGTTCGGCCCACACCACGCTGGTGCCCTACTGGGCCGAGCGGCTGGGCAAGCTGCACCTGCACGCCCGCCAGGTATCGGCCCGCAGCGGTGACCTGTGGTGTGAGCTGCGCGGCGAGCGGGTGCTGATGAGCGGCCACGCCGTCACGTATTTGCGCGGCGAGATTGAGGTATAATAAATCTGTCGACGGCCAACCCTATTACTTTAAATCAGCATCACACCGAATACTTTTTCCATTATGTCTAACCGCTATACCCGTTTGCTGCTGACCCTGGGGCTCAGCCTTTCCAGCCAGTTCGCGTCGGCGCAAACCTCCAGCCAGGACTTGGTGAAACAGGGCGTAGAGCTCCACGACCAGGGCAAGTATGAAGCCGCTATAGCCAAATACCAGCAAGCATTGGTTGTGCAGCCTAATAACATAACCGCCAAAGCGGAACTAGCTCTGACATTTAATCAAATTGGCAAGTATAAGGAAGCGGTAGAGCTGTGCCGTGAAGCGTTGGACACCCCTGGCAATAAGGGACCTAACCTATATGCCACCTGTGCGAATAGCTTGGACGCTCTGGAAAAGCCTGCCGAGGCAGAGCAGGTTTACAAAGAGGGGCTAAAAGAGTTTCCAGGCAACTTTTTACTTCTTTACAATCTAGGCGTCACGCAACAAAGCATGAATAAACCAGCGGACGCACTGATGTCTTATCAGCAGGCTATAGTAGCGAATCCATACCATGCCAACTCCAATGGCGCTTGGGCCGACGCTATGGTCACTGAGGGCAAAAGAATCCCTGCCGTGCTGGCTAATGTTGCATTCCTGATGCTTGAGCCCAATTCTAAACGGTCGTATGAGCACCTGACTATGCTGCATAAGTTGATGAGCAGCGGAGTCAAAAAAACTGATAATGGAGGTACCATTATCACGGTTGAAGTGGATCCGAAAGATGCCAAGCATAAAGGTTCGCAAAAGCAGAAAAATGCCAAGCAGAACGCTGCCACACAGGAGTTGATGCTATCTATGCTCAGCACGATGAATAATCTTCCACCTGAGCTGTCCAGTAACCCTGTCGAAACTTTTAGCTTTCAGTTTCAGCTGTTTTGCCAGAGCTTGAAGAAAGGAAAGGATGTGCCTCAGGGCTTTGCTTATCAGCATTACGCCCCATTCTTCAACGCTTTGCAGGATGCCGGTCACACAACCACCTTAGCCTATCTTATTCACCTTTCCGACGACGAAAAGCCGTATGTGCGTGAATGGCTGCAGCAACATGAAAAGGAGATGCAGTCGCTGGTGAGTTTTATGCGTGCCTATAAATGGCGTGACTAACACGCTGTTGTCAGTTACGCAACTGCTCGCGCCCGTAGTCGTTGCGGTCCAGCACCTGCTCCACAAACAGCGCCTTGTTGGGCAGCTGCAGCAGCGCCGCGTGAATGGCGGCCGGCACGCCGGTGTAGCGCACCAGCCCGCCGTGGCGGTATTCAATTTCCAGCGTCTGCGTGGCGGCCTCGTAGCCCACGGCTTTCAGGGAAGTAGAACGAACGGGGCGGCGCTGCATGGAATAGGTAAAGGGTGTTTTGTAAAATGTAGAGAATGTCTGAGTGATGAGAGGAAATAGTACCTTTTCAAGGTGACAGAAGGAAACATTATTATGTTTATAAATTATTCTATGAACCTTAAGAACCAAAGTTCATTGCTTAAATCTAGGTTTTTGATAGTTATACTCCTCATTTTGGCAACGCTGTAGTTAATTGAGTAACAACTGCTGTCAAGTCAATTGGGGACTGATCCTTCCAGTTGATGTTGAGCTAGGTTAATGACTAAGTCAGGATAATTGCGCGTATGCACGATCAGAAACTGTGGGTGATGCCATTCCGGGGTAAAGTCACTATAATGGACATATCCAGCTGACGTCGATAGAGTGTACCTACCTAAGCGCTCCTGTTTATCCTTGGCAAATAATCCAGTTGGGTACCCATACGTGACGGTAACATATTGATAATCCCGCCATCCTGTGGACAATTCTAGTTCTACGTAGGCGCCGGGCTTATCATCAGTAACGCTGACTTTGAGTGGTTTAGCAAATAGAATTGAATCCAACTCCTGGAAACCTAACGCGACCAAGAAAGCTAGCAGGAGCCAATACCTTTTCCTCATGTCTCAAAGTCTGTCCGAGAAGTTGAATTGTGCTAAATCTTCCCTACGCCGCGGGCTTCTTACGAACAGGCTTCTTAATAGTCGTAGTGGCCGCCATTTTATCGGGGTTGTCGGCTAGGAACTTGCCCCAGCTTTTGCTGCCGGCTTTCACGTTGTTGCCCTTCTGGTAGTGGTGGCACATGGCTACGGCCAGCGCGTCGGTGGCGTCTAGGAACTTGGGCGCCTCTTCGATAGGCGGCAGCTTCAGGGTCTGGCGGAGCATGTGGGCCACCTGCTCCTTGCTGGCGTTGCCGGAGCCCGTCACGGCCTGCTTGACCTTGGTGGGCGCGTATTCCACGTACGGAATCTGGCGGGCCAGGCAGGCGGCAATGGCCACGCCCTGGGCCCGGCCCAGCTTGAGCATGCTCTGCACGTTCACCCCAAAAAACGGCGCTTCGATGGCCAGTTCGTCAGGCAGGTGCTCGTCGATGAGCTCGGTCATGCGCTCGAAGATGCGCTTGAGCTTGAGGGCGTGGTTGGTGCCCAGCTTGCGCATGTCAATCACGTCGTACTCCAGCATGCGCACCCGCTGGCCCTGCACCTCAATCACGGCGTAGCCCATCAGGTTGGTGCCGGGGTCGACGCCCATGATAATCTTGGGCAGCAGGTCGGTAGGGGCGAGGGGCAGAATCATGGGCGAGGCAAACGGGGCAGAGAATCCGGGCGAAGCAAAGCGGGCGTTGATTTTCGTCGGTAACTTGCCGCCTTCAACCGAAAGCGCCTCCTCCACTTGCCCCGGCATCTACAAAACTACGTCCAAAAGCCGGAAAAAAAGCCGGCCACTGCCGCCCGCCGGGGGCAGGGGCTGGTGGTGGCGGGCAAGCTGCTTATCACGGCCCTCACGCTGGGGCTGCTCTACCACTCGGTGTTTGCCGATGGCGCCACGGCGGCGGCCTGGCGCGGCCTGCTGGCGGCCACCTTCACGGGGGGCGGGCGCGGGCCGGTGCTGCTGGCCCTGGCGCTGGTGCCCGTGAACTGGGGCGTGGAGGCCTGGAAATGGTGGCGCCTGGCTAGGCACCTGGAGCCGGTATCGTTCCGGCGCAGCTTCCGGGCGGTGCTGGTGGGGCTCACGCTGGGCTTCGTAACGCCCAACCGCGTTGGCGACTACGCCGGCCGCATCATCGAGCTCAAAAGCCGCCGCCTCGATGCGCTGGGGGCCGTGTTTCTGGGCCGCTACGCCCAACTGGTGGTTACGGTGCTGGCTGGTTCGGCGGGCTTGCTGTACTTTCTGCTGCGGTTTTATTTGCGCGGCTACCCGGCCAGCCAGCTGGGGGCCGTGGTGGCGGCCGTGCTGCTGAATGCGGCCGTGCTGCTGCCGCTCTACCGCTCCCGGCTGCTGCTGGCTGTGCTGATGGCGGTGCGGCCTCTGCGGCGGTTTCGGCGGTTTCTGGCCGTGATGCCCACCTACCGGGCGCCGGCCATTCATGCGGTGCTGGCGCTGTCGGGGCTGCGGTACGCGGTGTTCTGCGCGCAGTTTGGGCTGCTGCTGAAGGCTTACGGCACCCAGGCCGCGCTGGGGCCGGGCACAGCGGCGGTGGCGGGCACGTTCCTGCTCAAGTCGCTGGTGCCCTCGCTCAATGCTTTGGCCGATGTGGGCGTGCGCGAGCTGTCGGCCACCCACCTGTTTGGGCTGCTGGGCGAGCCGGCCTTGCCGGTGCTCAGCGCCAGCCTCAGCCTCTGGATTCTCAACATTGCCCTGCCCAGTGCCACCGGACTGCTGTTTGTGCTGCGCCTGAAAGTGCTGCGCAAGCGCCGCCAGGCCGATTCCGCCGCCTCAACACCGCCCGCCGTATGAGCACGCTACCTGGACTGCTGCTGCTGGCTGCGCCGCTGCTCTACGCGCTGCGGATGCTGGGCTTCCGCCGGGCCTGGCAGCAGCTGCCGGTTGTGAGCTTTGATAGGAGGGAGGACTTGGCGTGGCAGCCTGTCAGAAACAACATGCAGGCTGCACCGCTGCGCTTTTCGGTGCTAATTGCGGCCCGCAACGAAGCCGCCAATCTGCCGCAGCTGCTGCAGCAGCTGGCCCGCCAAACGGTGCCGGCCGATTCCTTTGAAGTGCTGGTCGTGGACGACCATTCCACCGACGACACGGCGGCCGTGGTGGCCGATTTCGCTGCATCCTACGAGTTGCGCCTTATCCGGCTGGCGGCCATGCCCGGGGCCGGAGTTGGGAAAAAAGCGGCCATTCAGGTGGCCCTGGCGCAGGCCCGCGCCCCGTGGGTGGTGTGCACCGACGCCGACTGCCGCGTGGGTCCCGACTGGCTCCGTAGCTACGCCGCCCTGCTGGCCGAGGCTGGCCCCGAGGTGCGCTTCGTGAGCGGGCCGGTGCTGCTGACCGGGGCCAGCACGTGGCTGCAGCAGTTGTCGGGGCTGGAGTTTGCCGGGCTGGTGGGCACGGGAGCGGCGGGCATTGCGGCCGGCAAGCCCACCATGTGCAACGGCGCCAACCTGGCCTACCGCCCCGATGCTTTTGCGGCCGTGCAGGGCTTCGCTGGCAACGAGCACCTGCCCAGCGGCGACGACGAATTCCTGCTGCACAAGCTCCACGCGGCCTTTCCGGGCAGCATCCGGTTTCTGAAGCACCCGGCCGCCATTGTGCGCACCGCCGGTCCGGCCACGCTGGCGGCGCTGCTGCAGCAACGGGTGCGCTGGGCCAGCAAGTGGCGGCATTACCGGCACGCGCCCTCGCAACAGCTGGCGGTGCTGGTGCTGCTGGCCAACGTGGCGCTGGCCGCCGGCCTGGCGGCGCTGTGCTGGCAACCGGCGCTGGCGCCCTGGGTGGCCGCCGCCTGGGCACTCAAGCTGGGCGCCGACTACTGGTTTCTGGCGCCGGTGCTGCAGTTTCTGGGGCAGCGGCGCTGGCTGCGCTGGGTGCCGGTGCTACAGCTACTCTACGCGCCGTATGCGCTGCTGGTGGGGCTGGCCGGCCTGCGCGGCGGCTACGTCTGGAAAGGCCGGCCGGTGAAATAAAGGCCGGAATTAGGTTGGGTTTGTGGCCGCCGGGAGCGTACTTCAACAGGGCGGCCAATAGTGCGCTGCCTGCGTCGCACGTTGTTATTTAGTATGTAGTAGTTAGATATGAGTATTGAGTAGTTGGACTTGTCAACTGATTGTTTTGCAGTGGATTGGCAAAGGTGTCTATGCTCAATACTCACGACTCAGTACTATAAAATAGTAGCGGTAAAGCGGCGGTTACCTGTCCTATTTCATTATACCGATGAACCGAAACTGGTTGGAACTGGTGTTTCCGGCGGCTATGGCGCTGTTGGTCGTCACGATTGGGGTGTTTATTCTGAGCATGACCGGGCTGCTGCATGAGGAAACGCCAAGCCTGGCAAACGACGTCTTGGAGCCGACGGAAGCGCCCTTGGCAGTTGACTCCGCTACGGCAAACGCCCCGCTGCCGCCCGGCGCCGACCCGGCCGCCATTGCCGCCGGCGACGCCCTCTTCAAGGGCAACTGTGCCCAGTGTCACGCCATCAACGACGTGGTAGTGGGCCCGGCGCTGGCGGGGCTCGCCAAACGCCGCCCCGAAAGCTGGCTGATTCCCTGGATTAAAAACTCCAGCAAAGTGGTAGCCAGCGGCGACGAGTACGCTGTGAAGATTTTCAATCAGTACCAGAAGCAGCAGATGCCCAGCTTCCAGCTCAGCGACGACGAAATCCGGCAGATTCTGCTCTATGTTCGTTCGCAGGATGCCTTCGCCGAAACTGCCGGCCCAGGTTTGGTAGTGGTCGACTGACAAAAACCGCTGAATTGCGGGCGGGCTGCTACCTTTGGCTCCTGTTTCCGCCTTTGCCCTCCTCTCCGTGACTGACCCCGAATTCGATATTCTCGACGAGCTGTATTTCGTCACTCCCTTTGCCGCCCTGCGCCAGAAAACCGGCCTGCCGGCTGCCGAGCTGACCCAGCACCTGCGCAGCCTGCTCGAGCGCGGCCTCATCCGCAGCTACTGGCCCGACCCCGACACCGAGCTGGCCTACGAGGAAAGCTCGTTCGGGGCGCTCAGCCAGGATTGCCTGTTTCTGGCTTCCAAGGAAGGCCTGTTGCAGCACAACACCCGCTAGCCGTGGCCGGCTCCACGCTCACACGCACGCAAGCAACCACGGCCGGCGCCGCGGCCCGGTCGCCGGGCTACTATGTGCGGCAGCGGCTGCTCGGCAACCGCCCGGCCATGGCTGGGCTGGGCTTCATTGTGCTGTGCTCCCTGATTGCGGTGCTGGGCTACTGGGTGCTGCCCGACAACTCGCCTAACGCCAACAACAGCCTGGTGCAGCTGCAGAAAGAGCCGCCCGGCTTCCAAGCCACGGTGCTGCGCCTGCCCATCCGGGACTCCCTGCGCTCGGCATCCGACAACATTTTCCGGACCTGGGCCTCGGGCCGCGCCCCGCGCTACCAGGAAGTGCCCATCGGCGGCTACCGCTTCCAGGGCGACTCCGTGTTCATCGAGCCCTACCAAAACCACTCAGCTCTGGCCGACAAGGCCCGCCGCTATTCGCTGGCCGAGGTAGCGGGGCAGCCCGGCACCCGCGCCGAGCTGCAGCAGCTGGTGGCGCAGGAGCGCATCGGGCCGCGCACCTACTGGCTGGGCACCGACAAATCGGGCCGCGACGAGTTGAGCCGGCTGCTGCTGGGCACCCGCGTCAGTCTCGGCATTGGGCTGGTGGCGGTGCTGATTTCGGTGGTGCTGGGCATGGCCGTCGGCGCCGTGGCCGGCTACGTGGGCGGCTGGCTCGACTCGCTGCTGCTGGGCGTAATGACCGTGGTGTGGAGCATTCCGGGCATCATGCTGGTCATTGCCATTTCGCTGGCCCTCGACAGCAAGGGCGTCTGGACCTCATTTGTGGCCGTGGGCCTCACCATGTGGGTGGACGTGGCCCGGGTGGTGCGTGGTCAGATGCTGAGCTTGCGCGAAAAAACCTTCGTGGAAGCCGGCCGCGTGCTGGGCCTCCCGCAAAGCCGCCTCATCATCCGGCACCTGCTGCCCAACATGACCGGGCCGCTGATTGTCATTGCAACCAGTAATTTTGCGGCGGCCATTCTGCTCGAAGCCGGCCTGAGCTTTCTAGGCTTGGGCGTGCAGCCGCCGGCCCCGTCGTGGGGGCTGATGGTGAACGAAGGCTTCCAGCTGCTGGGCACCGAAGCCGGCCTCTGGCTGACGCTGCTGCCCGGCCTGGCCATCAGCCTGCTGGTGCTCAGCTTCAACCTGCTCGGCAACGGCCTCCGCGACGCCTACGATCCTAAAACGCCTTTAAATGGTTGAATTGCTGCATTGTTAAATGGTTGGTCGTTCTACCATGCCGTTGCACGAATAACCATTAAGCCATTTAACAATTCAGCCATATAAACCAACAAACTATGCCCAACTCTACGCTCACCCCTGAAAAGCGCCTTTTCCTGAAAGACCGGGAATTAGGGGCCTTGCTGGAAATCACGCAGGCCATCAACCAGGACCATAGTGAGGGGGCCCTCTACAAAATCTTCCAGTTCACGCTGCTCGGCCAGCTCAACATCCGGCGGCTGGTGCTCTACGTGAAGGAAGAGGGCCAGTGGCAGTGCGTGGTGTCGTTTGGGGCAATGCTGCCTGATTTCCGGCGCGTTCCGCTGCCCGAATCGGTGCTGCGCGGCACGGGTGGGCAGCCGGCTGCCCTGGCCGGTATGGGCCTGGGTACGGAGTGGAGCATGCTGGAAGCGGTGATTCCGGTGGTGCGCAACGACGAGGTGGTGGCCTACGTGTTCATCGGCAACGTGCACGAGGACTACGCCAGCGGCGAGGCGGCCAAGTTCCTGGAAACGCTCAGCAACATTCTGCTCGGCGCCATCGACAACCGCCGCCTGGGCCGGCAGCGGGTGGCGGCGGCCGCCATGCGCAAGGAGATTGAAATTGCGCAGGAAGTGCAGACCATGCTGTTTCCGCGCAAGCTGCCCAACGACGCCCACGTGGCCGTGGCCGCGTCCTATGTGCCCCACACGGCCGTCGGCGGCGACTACTACGATGTGGTGGACATCGACGCCAACCGCTTCCTGTTCTGCGTGGCCGACGTATCGGGCAAAGGCGTGGCGGCATCGTTGCTGATGTCGAACTTCCAGGCCGGGCTGCGCACGCTGCTCCGCCAGCAGGTTGATCTGGCTACCATCGCGCAGGAGCTCAACAACCTGATTTTCCGCAATGCCGGCGGCGACAAGTTCATCACCGTGTTCTTTGGTGTCTACGACCGCGCCAGCCGCGTGCTGCAATACGTAAATGCCGGCCACAACGACCCGCTGCTGGTGTTCGACTCGGGCCAGGTGGAGCGCCTGCGCGAAGGCACCATCATGCTGGGCGTAATGGACGAACTGCCGGGTCTGAAAGTGGGGGAGGTGCATATTCCCGGCCGCGCCCTGCTGCTCAACTACACCGATGGCCTGACCGAGGTGTTCGACGCCAACCAGGAAGAATTCGGCGAAGAAGGCATCCTGGCTCTGCTGGCTCAGAATCGCTACCTACCCCTCAAGCGCCTGCACGAAGCGCTGCTGGCCTCCATAAAACGCCTACAACGTCAACGGCAGCCAGTTCGCCGACGACGTGACGATTCTGAGTTGCCGGTTTAAATAGGGCCGCAAGGCCGTCATGCAGAGCGGAGCGAAGCATCTCGCCAGTGTGGAATTACTACACTAGCGAGATGCTTCGCTCCGCTCTGCATGACGGCCTTGCGGCCCTACTCTTAGGGGCCTTACTTCGCCTTCCCCGCCACGAAGTTGAGGCCGAAGAACAGGTTTTCCTTGAGCAACGAGTTGCTGCGCCAGAGGCGGCCTTCGCGGGCCATGAGCTGCTGGGAGTTGCCGTCTTTGAACATGAACGGCGGAAACAGGCGGATGTACTGCACGTCGGCGGGGTAGATGTGCAGGTGCTGCTTGGCCAGCTCGCGGCGCCAGGTGGCCAGGTCGCGGATGTTCTCGTTGCCGAGCAGGATGTTTTTCTGCAGCTGCTCGTCGTAGATTTCGATGATGCGCTTGTTGCCGCGGCGCAGGTACAGCTTCAGGTTCTGCGCCACGTTGCCGCCGTTTTCCTCCACGATAATCAGGTTGCCGGCCGGCTTCAGGGCCGAGTGGAAGATGCGCAGCGCATCCTGCAGCGGCTCTAGGTGGTGCAGCGTATCCTGGATGATGACGTGGTCGTAGGAGGCCGGCGCTGGGGGCGAATCGAACAGGTTTTCGTAGCTGTAGGTGAAGCCCGACACGTCGCCGAACTGCGACCAGTATTTCAAGCGCTCCGGAATGTGCTTGAAGTAGAACTCCAGGGTGGTGCCGTGCACCTTGTAGCCGTTGAGGGCCAGGAAAATAGCCGTGGTGCCATAGCCGCAGCCGCAGTCCCAGATGGCGGCCTCGGTGCTGGGCAAGTGGTCGAGGATGTAGTGCAGGCGCTGCGTGACGTAGGACTTGCGGAACTCGAAGCTGGCCGGATTCTCTAGAAACTTATAGTAGCTGGTCAGGTGCTGATTGCTGCGTAGTTCGTCCAGAAACAGCTCAAAGAATTCGTTAACCGTCATTGTCAGTCGCAAAAGAAAGGAAATAGTTTCAGGCCTTGCCGGCTCGGCGAAGGTACATGCTAAACGACAACTGCCGCTATACTCAGGCCCGGCATGTATAGAATAAGGGCATACAAGCGGGATAAGTCGCTAGAGCTGCGGCGGTGCCGTTTGGGCCTGCTCGTCGTCTTCCATCCACAGCTGCACCCGGATCAGGATAGCCATGGAGATGTAGTAGAAGGAGCCGATTTTATCGACTTCCACCAATTCATTCAGCAGCAGATGGAATACCGTAATGACCAGCGACAAGCCGGCGGCCATCACGAGGCGGCGGTGCTGGGCGGTCTGGGCGCGGTGGTAGAGGCGCTCCACGAGCAGCAACGCCGTGAACACCAGCGCCACAAACAGCAGAAAGCCCGGCACGCCCTGCTCGGCCAGCTGCAGCAGGAAGTAGTTGTGGGTGGTCGACTTTTCCGGGTTGTCGCTCACGTAGGTGCGGAAGCTGCGCACGGTGTAGCGCTTGTACTCAGGGTAGAACGTGGAGGGGCCGCTGCCGGTCAGGGGCTTGTCGGCAATCATGTGGGCCGCCGCCACCCAGCGGTACACCCGCTCCATGCCCGACACGTCCTGCAGCTTGTAGGTGGCCTCCAGGTGTTTCTCGAAGTTACCGCCGTTGAAGATGGTTTTCTCGAACTCCGGCGCGTACAGCATATACGTGTTGTCGCGCACGAAATAGGCCGTGGTGAGCAGCGTGCCCACGCTGGCCACCACCAGCACCACCCGCGTCAGGCGCAGCCGGATGATGCCGTAGTACAGCCCGGCCACCACCAACGACAGCATGGAGGCGCGGGTGTAGGAGAGCAGCACGCCGCCCACCGCCACCAGCACCACCGCGTACCAGAGCCAGCGTGCGCCGCGGGAAGTGGCGTCGCGGGCGGCGTAGAAGGCCAGTGGCACCAGCAGCGCCGCCGTGGCCGCGTACAGCACGTGGTTGTGGTAGAAGGGCTGAATGGCCCAGTTGATGGAATCGAAGCCGAAGCCCTTGGCGGCGTGGCGCAGCATGGTGTACACCACTGTAGCGCACACGCCCGCGGCAAATAGCGCTACTATCCGCCAGATATCCTGGGGGCGGCGCACCACGGCCAGCGTCACGAACACGAAGGGCACGATGTACCACGTCTTGGCCAGCAGGTACTTCACCGACTTGAGCGTGTTCACGGAAAACGCTGTGCTTACCACCGACCACAGCAGCGCCAGCCCCATCAGCACCACCAGCGGGTGCGTCCAGACGCGGGCCGGCACTTGGCTCCGGCCCAGCAGCACGCTCACCACAAAGCACACCAGCAGCACCAGCAGCAGCGGCTCCGAGGGTACGTCCATGCTCAGGCCGCCGGGCAGCGCCACTTCCACCGAAAAGGCCAGCGTGGCCAGTAGAATGTAGTACACCCAGCGCCAGTCGACGAGCAGCACCGCCACCCCCAGCGCCGCCACCGGCAACGCCAGCCACCCCGACGAGCGCAGCATCGCCGCCGCCCCACAGCTCAGCAACAGCCCCACAAACGCCATAAACAGGCGCTGGTCGGTGAAGTGCGGCCGCAGAGAGGACAGGGGTTTCATTTAGGGCTTGGGGCTTGGGGCTTGGGGCTTAGGGAATAGGGCCTGGGGTTCAGTGATAGGACGTTAAGCTGATGAATAACCTAACCCCCAGGCCCTGTTCCATAAGCCCTAATAACTAGTTCTTAATTGACAGATTGCCGCGGTATAGCTCCAGCAGGGTGATGAAGATGACGGCGAAGGCGAAGGTCACGAGTACTGATGACAGCACGATAAACCATCGTACCGGCGCGGCTTTGCGGGTGGCGGGGTAGGCTTCCTGCACCACATAGATGCTGGAAATCTTGCCGCTGATGCTCAGGCTGGCCGATTCGTAGTCGCCACGGGCCTTGATGAGGCGGGTCTGGATGTCGTTGAAGCGGGCGTAGAGCGTGTTCATCCGGTCGTTGCCGGCCGTGTAGCTTTCCAGGTTGAAGATATTGCCGCCGTCGGCGCGGGTGAGGGCACGCAGGGCGCGGCGCAGGCCAGCGGCCTTGCTGCTGTTGCCTTCGCCTTCGGCCCGGCGCAGCGCGTTTTCGGTTTCGATGATTTCCTTGGCCAGATACCGGGATTCCAGGGCCAGGCCATACACGCCGTAGCGGCGGCGGCCAGCCAGCAGGCTATCGTAGGTGCTCTGGTACTCGCGCTCCAGGAAGCTGCGGCGCTGGTCGTAGAGGCCCAGCACCTTGCGGCGGTTGGCAAACGTGAGCTGCTGGTTGACGGAGTCGATGCTCTGCACCATGGCATTCACGATGCGGGCGGCCAGCACCTTGTCGGTGTCCAGGAAGGTCAGCTCGATGGCGTCCCGGTCGTTGTGGACGATGTTGAGGTTGCTGCTGAACTCGTTGAGGGCGGCGTTGTCAGCAATGTCGTCGCCGGCCTGGCCCACGCCGTAGTGCTCGTGCAGCTTGAAGCGGCGGATGATGCCCTCGGCCACCGGCTGCGACTGCCCGATGGTGATGACCCGGTCCAGGTCTTCATTGCGGCCGCCTAGCTCCAGCTTGCCGCCCTCCGTCACAATCCGGTCGGGGTCGGTAGTATTGGGGTTGGTGGGATAGAACACCGAGGTGGACTTGTAGACGTTGGGCATCAGCAGGGCCACCACCGCACTGACCACAAAGGCCAGCGCCACCGCGCCGAGCACCAGATACTTCCAACGATTGATAACCGGCCACAGGCCCAGCAGCGAATAGGAGCGGGATGACATAGAGGGGCGAAAAGACAAGCTACTGCGGTATTGCCGGCCTGCCGGCCACACCACAACGCAGCAAAGCTAGTGTAATCAGGCATTACATGTAGCATAGGCTTCAGCCTGTGCCGGCTTCAGCTCCAACTCGCTTTCCAAAAAGGAAGAACTATAGAGTGGACGGTGAAAATCTGTAGGCTGGTGGCATTCCGCCTTTTGTACAGAGCGGGCAGGCGGAAGTCTGGCACCGGCGGAAGCCTATGCTACATTCCTTGTAATTTCGCGGCCCATCTTCTATTCCCGGCCTGTATCAAACGCTTTTTCGGAAATATCAGCTTCGTGGTGCTGCTCAACCTGCTGGTGAAGCCGGGCTGGGTGATGGTGGAAAGCCTGGTGCAGGACCGGCTGGGCCACGCGGCGTTCGGCACGTTCACGGCGTTGTTCACGCTGGCCACCATTCTGGCGCAGGTATCCGACCTGGGTACCACCCAGCTCACCACCAAGCGCGTCGCCGCCAACCCCGACTTCCTCACCGAGTACTTCCCGACGCTGCTGCCCCTGAAGGGCTGGCTGTCGGGGCTGTTTCTGCTGGTTACGCTGGGCATTGGGTGGCTGCTGGGCTACCGCGGCCACACGCTCACGCTGCTCGGCCTCACGGCGGGCGGTCTGCTGCTGGCGCAGTACACGCTGTTTTTGCGGGGCGTGCTGCAGGCCCACCAGCGCTTCAATACCGATGCGCTGCTGTCGGTGCTGGAGAAGTTTCTGCTGCTGGGGCTGGTGCTGCTGCTGGTGCCCATCGGCATTTCCCTGGACCGCTATGTGGGCGCCCGCACGCTGGCGGTGGGCTTCACATTTGTGGTGCTCTACGGTGTCATTGCGCGGCTCTACGGGCGGGTGCGGTTTCGGCTGCAGCTGGGCCAGGCCCGCACGGTGCTGCGTGCTAGTCTGCCGCTGGCCTTCATCACGCTGGTATATGGGCTGAACGAGCGGATTGACATGCTGATGCTGGAGCGGCTGGTGTCGGCGCAGGAGGCCAGCTACTACGCCGCTTCCTACCGCTGGCTGGATACCATGATGATGTACCTCTGGACGGTGCTGCCGCTGTTTTTCGCCAAGTTCGCCCACGCCACCGGCCGGCCCCAGGAGCAGAAGGACCTGCTCTGGTTCGGGCAGCGCGTGGTTACGGTGCCCATGCTGCTGATCTGCGGCTTCGTGCTGTTTCGGGGCGAAATCCTGTTCTGGCAGTTCACGCACAGCACGCCACCGGAAGTGGCCCGCATGGCGCTCTGCCTCAAGATTCTGTTCGTGAGTGTGTTGGTGCACGCCTTCTTCGCCATCTACAGCACCCTGCTCACCAGCACCAACCACGAGCGGCCAGTGAGCTGGCTGGTGGGCCTGAGCATTGTCCTGAACGTGGGCCTGAACCTGGTGCTGCTGCCGCGCCTGGGGGCGGTGGCCGGCGCTATCAACACGCTGGTGTGCGCCGTATTTGTGTCGGTGGGCTACCTGTGGCTGGTGCACCGGCGCACCGGCGTGCCGGTGCCGTGGGCGTGGCTGGCCCGGCTGGCGCTGGCCTTCGGGCTGCTGTGCGCCGTGTGGGCGGGCCTGCAAATGAGCCTGCAGCTGCACTGGCTCCCCGAGTCGGTGCTGGCCGGCCTGAGCTTCGTGGCCATCCTGTTCCTGACCCGAATCGTGCGCGTAGCTGAGCTACGGCAGTTGCTGGGGCGGTGATGGGGTGATGAAGTGATGAGGTGAGTGGTGATGGGGTGAAACCCTGTCATCCTGAGCAGAGCGAAGGACCTTATCACGTCTGAACGGCAAGCGGTAAAACCACTCTTCTTATCCCATACGATCCTTCGCTCTGCTCAGGATGACAGCTACCTTTGTCACCTGTCACCTGTCACCTGTCACCTGTCACCTGTCACCTCATCACCTCATCACCAAATTGCACATCGCCGTAAACACCCGTTTTCTGTTGCCCGGCGGCCAGCTGGAGGGCATTGGGCGCTTCACGTTCGAGACGCTGAAGCAGCTGGTGGCGGCGCACCCCGAGCACACGTTTCACCTGCTCTTTGACCGGGCCTTTGATGCGCGGTACCTGACGGGGCCCAATGTGGTGCCGCACGTGCTGCTGCCGTCGGCGCGGCACCCGTTTTTGTGGGTGGCGTGGTTTGAGGGGGCCGTGGCGCTGTGGCTGCGGCGGCACCGCCCGGCCGTGTTCCTCAGCCCCGACGGCTACACCACCCTGGCTACCCGCGTGCCCCGCGTCACGGTGTTTCATGATCTGGCCTTCGAGCATTTTCCCGAGCACATGAGCGGGCTGGAACACCGGTACTACCAGTTTTTCGCGCCGCGCTTTGCCCGGGCTTCGGCGCAGCTAGTGGCGGTGTCGGAGGCGACGCGGCAGGACCTGGTGCGCACCTACGGCATCGAGCCCGGCAAAATCCGGGTGGCCGGCAACGCGGCCGATGCGCACTTCCAACCCCAGCCGCCGGCCGTGCAGACGGCCACGCGGGAGCGGTACGCGGCCGGCAAACCGTACTTCCTGTTTGTGGGCGCCCTGCACCCGCGCAAAAACCTGACGAATCTGCTGCGGGCCTTCGACGCGTTCAAGCAGCGCACCGGCGCCACCACCAAGCTGCTCATCGTGGGCCGCACGGCCTGGAAAGCGGGCCCCATGTTCGACGTGTACCAGCAGCTGCAGTTCCGCCACGACGTGCACCTGACCGGCCGCGTAACGGAAGAAGAGCTGGTGCAGCTCTACGCCGCCGCCTACGCCACCGTCTACGTGCCCCTGCTCGAAGGCTTCGGCATTCCCATCATCGAAGCCCAGGCCTGCGCCTCGCCGGTTTTGACCTCCGACTGCAGCTCCATGCCCGAAGTGGCCGGCGGCGCGGCCCTGCTCGCCGACCCGCAGGATGCTGGCGCCATCACCGACGCGCTGGTGCGTCTGCACCAGGAGCCCACGCTACGTGCCTCGCTAATAGAAAAAGGCCTGCAAAACGTGCAGCGCTACTCCTGGCAGCACAGCGCCGAAGTGCTGTGGGAGGCAGTGCTGGCGGCGGCGAAGAAGTAACTGCTGGAGCTATGAGGCACGATAAATTTCTGCAGAGGCAAGGCTGTTTTCAACTTGCGAAATAATATCCGACGATTGCCGCTTATCGATGAACCCTTTCACCCAGATGCCAATCCCTGAAAGGATAATGCCATAGAAAATGATGTTGGACCCGTTTGTGTCAGTTGATATGGACGCCAGAAAGCTAAGAACCAATCCACAAATGGTGAATACCAAGCCAATAGTTTGAAACAGACTGCCACGTTTTAGTAGTTTCTTTTGAATATCAACTTGATACAATAAGAAGCTGCGTAAATACTCTGCAGCCAATTGCGGAGCTTCCTGTTCTGAGGCACCTTCTTCTAGCAGCATCTTAGCTACGCTTTCCGGGCTTGCGCCGGCGAGATACATTTCAGTAGCTTTTTTGTGACTGTACTTTTGCCGTAGCATAGCGCATGATTAGTTGCACTCAAATATAGAAACCCCATGCGTATCCACCGCCTCCCCGAAATCATGCAACGCTGGCTGCCGCACACCGAGTGGCGCGGGCCGGTGCGGGTGGGGGAGAAGCCGCTCTACCTCACTTTCGACGACGGCCCTATTCCGGAGGAAACGCCCTTCGTGCTGGAGCAGCTGGCCCGGCACAACGCCCGCGCCACGTTCTTCTGCGTCGGCGACAACCTGGAAAAGCACCCCGACATTGCCCGGCAGGTGCTGGCCGCTGGCCACCGCCTCGCCAACCACACCTTCCACCACGTGAGTGGCTGGCGGACGCCCTTGCCGCAGTATCTGCAGGAGGTGGGCCGTTGCCAGCAGGCGCTGGATGCGCTGCTGCCGCAGCCCGAGGCCCGGCCGCTGCTGCGCCCGCCCTACGGCCGCCTCACCCGCGCCCAGGCCGCCGCGCTGCACCCCAGCCACCGCCTCATCATGTGGGACGTGCTCACCTACGACTACGACGCCACCTATCCGCCCGAAACCTGCCTGCGCGCCGCCCTGGCCCACACCCGCCCCGGCGCCATCGTCGTGTTCCACGACAGCCGAAAGGCCCGCCAGAACCTGCGCGCCGTGCTGCCCCGCTACCTGGCGGCCTGTGTTGAGCAGGGGTATTCGTTTGAGTTGCTATAAGATTTTGCAGATGAGCACGACATTCAGAACGTCATGCAGAGCGCAGTGAAGCATCTCGCGTGCTGATGTTGTTTCACTAGCCCAGGGTTTAAACCCTAGGCTACGGAGCGGTTATCGTTCGACGATTTAACAACATCAGCACGCGAGATGCTTCGCTGCGCTCTGCATGACGTTCTTCCCTCGTCACCTCTCACCTGTCACCTGTCACCTGTCACCTCATCACCCCATCACCTCATCACCAACTTTGCTGTTCCTCACGCTTTTTCTTTCCGGGTGGTTTCTGATTCTGGCGGCTTCTACGCTGCTGCTGGCCACGCGGCGCGGGAGCCGGCCGGGGCCGCTGCCGCAGCCGTTGCCGCGCGTGAGTGTGCTGATTGCGGCCCGCAACGAGGCGGCGGCCATCGGGCGCTGCCTGCAGGCCATCCGGCAGCTAGAGTACCCGGCGCACTTACTGGAAGTGCTGCTCGGTGATGATGGCTCTACCGATGGCACCGCCGCCGTAGCTACCCAGGCCATGCAGGGCTTCGGCGGCACGTTTCGGGTGGTGCCCATCCGGGAAACGCTGGGCTTAGCCCGCGGCAAGGCCAACGTGCTGGCTCACCTCACCCACGCCGCCACCACCGATTTTTTCCTCATCACCGACGCCGACATTGCCGTGCCTCGCACCTGGGTGTCGTCGTTGCTGGCGCACGCGCAGCCGGGCATCGGCACCGTGACGGGCCTCACGCTGGTGCAGGGCCCGCGCCTATTTGATAAGCTGCAGGGTCTCGACTGGCTGATTTCGCTGGGGCTGGTGCAGGTGGTGTCGGATCTGGGGCGGCCCGTGACGGCCATGGGCAACAACATGCTGGTAACGCGCGCCGCTTACGAAGCCATCGGCGGCTACGAGGCGCTGCCGTTTTCCGTAACCGAGGACTTTGAGCTGTTCCGCGCCACGCTGCGTCATGGCTTCGGCTACCGGATTCTGTTCCGCCCCGAGGTGCTGGCCGAGAGTTTGCCCATGCCCACGTTTGGCGCGTTGCTGCACCAGCGCCGCCGCTGGAGCCGGGGCGTGGAAAGCCTGCCGTGGTGGCTGAAAGGCGGCTTGCTATACTACGCGGGCTTCTATCCGGCGCTGCTGGCGCTGGGCTGGCTGGCCGGGCCGCTGGCCGCCGGGCTGGTGCTGCTGGCCAAAATGCTGCTGCAGGGGCTGCTGGCCGCGCTCTGCTTCCGCCGCGCCGGCCGCCGCGCCCCGCTGCACCTGCTGCCGCTGTTCGAGCTCTACACGCCCGCCCTCACCGCCGCCCTGGCTGTCTTCCGCCTGCTGCCGCTCTCCTTTGACTGGAAGGGGAGAAGGTATCGGTAGGCTTTAGGGCATAGTGCTTGGTGAGTTGTTCAGGCGGGGCGCCTCACCCCCTGACCCCCTCTCCGAAAAGGAGAGGGGGCACCGGTTCTGCTCTTGATATATGAATCCTCCCTTGCTCTACACATACGGCTCTTGATTTGCTTTCTTCGTCTGGCTCCCCCTCTCCTTTTCGGAGAGGGGGCCGGGGGGTGAGGCGCCTCGGCCGTGCCGTTCGGCCGGCCGGGCTGCCCACCGTAACTTGCGCCCGCTAAGCCGGCACCGTTTCCACCCCAGTCCCTAAGCCCCAGGCACCAATCCCTAGGCCCTAAGCCCCAGGCACCAAGCACCAAACAATGCATTTCACCGATTCCCACGCCCACGTTTACTCCGAGCAGTTCAAGCCTGACCAGGATGATATGCTCAACCGCGCCTTCGAGGCCGGCGTGCAGACCATCATCATGCCCAACATCGACCACGAAAGCATCGACGCCATGCTGGAAACCGAGGCCCGGTTTCCGCAGCAGTGCCATGCCATGATGGGGCTGCATCCGTGCCACGTCACCAAAAACTTCGAGCGGGAGCTGTACGAGGTGGAGGACTGGCTGGGGAAGCGGCCGTTTGCGGCGGTAGGGGAGTGCGGCATCGACCTGCACTGGGACAAAACCACCCTCAGCATGCAGCAGGAGGCCCTACTCGTGCAGATCGAGCTGGCCAAAAAGCATCAGCTGCCGCTGGTACTGCACACCCGCGAGGCCTTCCGAGAAACCACTGACCTCATCGAGGCGGGGCAGGACGGCACGCTGCGCGGCGTGTATCACTGCTTCTCGGGTACCGTGGCGGAGGCCGAGGAGGCCATTCGGCTGGGCTTTCTGCTGGGCATCGGGGGTGTGGTTACGTTCAAGAACGTCGGCCTCGACAAGGTGCTGCCCGGCATAGCGCTGGAGCACCTGCTGCTCGAAACCGACTGCCCCTACCTGGCCCCGATGCCGCACCGCGGCAAGCGCAACGAGCCGGCCTACCTGCCCCTCATTGCCCGGCGCATCGCCACGCTGCTCGGCAAAACCGAAGCCGAAGTGGTGGAAGCCACCACCCACAACGCCCGGCAGCTGTTCAAGCTGTAGGCTAAGGCTGAATGAACGGTGTAGAGACGCAATGTTTTGCGTCTCGTCGTTGAACATCACCTCCAGACGATTAACGTAACAACATCAGCAGCGACGAGACGCAAAATATTGCGTTTCTACATCGTTCACGTAGCTCATTTCTGCCCTGTAGTAAGCACGGACTGGCTTTGCTGGAATGACGCCGCCCTGCCTACCTTGCTCCTCCAACCCAATCCTGCCCCGCCCTTGCTTTCTTCTGATTCCCGCCCCGAAACGGCTGTTCTCGTTATTTATACCGGTGGCACGGCCGGCATGGCTTACAACAAGCGCGGCGAACTGGTGCCGATGAACTTCGAGCAGATCCGCAAGAAGATGCCCGAGCTGCGCCAGCTCAACATGCAGGTGGAGGTGCAAAGCCTCGGCGAGCCGATTGACTCCAGCAACGTCAGCATTCAGGACTGGCTGCGCATTGCGGCCCTCATCGAGGAAAACTACGCGCGCTACGACGGCTTCGTGGTGCTGCATGGCACCGATACCATGGCCTACTCGGCGGCGGCGCTGAGCTTTCTGCTGGAAAACCTGGGCAAGGCAGTGGTCTTTACCGGTGCGCAGGTACCCGTGGGTGGCATCCGCACCGATGCCCGCCGCAACCTGGTTACGGCCCTGGAGTTTGCCGCCGCCCGCCACCCGCTGGCCGGCACGGTGCGCGTGCCCGAGGTAGGGCTGTTCTTCAACGATGTGCTGATTCGGGGCAACCGGGCCAAGAAGGTGGAAAGCCAGCAGTACAACGCCTTCCGCTCCGAAAACTACCCGCCGCTGGCTCGTGCCGGCATCGAGCTGGACTTCGACGACAAGCACCTGCGGCCGCTGCCGGCCGCCCCGCTGCGCGTGCACCAGCGCCTGTGCGAGCACGTAACCATTCTGCCGCTGTTTCCGGGCCTCACCGAGCGCATGGTGCGCAGCCAGCTGCTGGCCGAGGGCCTGCGCGGGGCCGTGCTCGAAACCTACGGCTCCGGCAACGCGCCCACCGCCCCCTGGTTTCTCAGGTGCCTGCGCGACGCCACCGACCAGGGCGTATACCTGCTCAACGTGAGCCAGTGCGAGGAAGGCCGCGTGCTGCAGGGCCGCTACGAAACCAGCGCCTACCTCACCGACCTAGGCGTGCTCGGCGGCGCCGACATCACCCGCGAAGCGGCCATCACCAAGCTCATGTACGTGCTGGGCCTGGAGCAGCCCGTGGCCGACACGCGTCGCCTGCTCACCCACGACCTGCGCGGCGAAATCACGCCGGCCTGAGGCAGATTCTGGCCCCGAATTGCGGGCGGGGCTTGTGTATCCGGAAAAACGGGTGTTATTTTGCGCCACCTAACCGCACCCAGAGAGGTGTCCGAGTGGTTGAAGGAGCACGCCTGGAAAGTGTGTATGGGTCTAAAGCTCATCGTGGGTTCGAATCCCATCCTCTCTACAGAAAGCCCCGTTTGCAAGCTGCAAACGGGGCTTTTTTATTGCTGCTCGATACGCTGGACATCAGCCGGTTGACAAGGGGGCCAGCTGCGTGCCAAACCGCACGGGTGAGAACTGCCAGTTGGGCTACGGCAGCTGGGCGGCGCCGTGAGGCCGGGTTAGGTTCACTACTTTTGGCGGGCTCGCCTGGGCGTTGTCGCCTGCATTCAGCTTGCGCCGATTATGTCTTATCCCGAAGACCGGCAAGCGTCAGTTGCCGGCTATGCTTCAAAATTCTGCTAGGCATAGCAGCCACAGCTGCTGCCAGAACCCAAGATAAGTTGTTCATGCGGGCGGCGCACTATAGGCATGATGTAGCTGGGCCGCCACTGCCACCAACTGTCCTCCAAGCATTTCACCTCATGAAAAAGCTGTTTTCCAATCTTACTGTGCAGGTGCTCACCGCCATTGCGCTGGGCGTGGCGGTGGGAGCACTGTTTCCCGCCTTTGGAGCCGCCCTCAAACCCATTGCCGATACATTTATCAGCTTGATTAAAATGCTGATAACGCCCATCATTTTCCTGACAGTAGTGCTGGGTATTGCGGGGATGGGCAGCATGAAGAAGGTGGGCCGTGTTGGCGGAAAGGCACTTCTCTACTTTGAAGTTGTGACGACGCTGGCCCTGGGCATTGGGGTGGTAGTGGCCAACCTGACCCAGCCCGGCGCGGGCGTACAGGCTACGGCCCAGGCCGTGCTGCAGGATTCGCAAAAGACCCAGGAAGCCGCCCGCTTCACCTCACAAGCCGGCGAAATGAACTGGGTGGAATTTTTCACGCACATCGTGCCCGACAACGTAGTGGGCGCATTCGCCAAAGGCGACATCCTCCAGGTGCTGCTGTTTTCGGTGCTGTTTGGCCTGGCGCTCAACCGCATGGGCGACTACGCCCAGCCCCTGATGAAGACTTTTGACCGACTCTCGCATGCCATGTTTGGGGTGCTGGCCATGGTCATGAAGCTGGCTCCGCTGGGCGCGTTTGGCGGTATGGCTTTCACCATCGGCAAGTATGGCATTGCCACGCTGCTGCCCCTGGGCAAGCTGATGCTGGTAGTATATGCCACCATGTTTCTGTTTGTTTTTGGGGTGCTGAACCTGATTTTGCGCTACTATGGGCTGCGGCTGATGCCGTATCTACGCTTTATCAGAGAGGAAATTCTGCTGGTGCTGGGCACCTCGTCGTCGGAGTCGGCGCTGCCACGCATGATCGACAAAATGGAGCGCTACGGCTGCTCCCGCTCCGTAGCTGGCTTGGTAATTCCGACGGGCTATTCCTTCAACCTCGATGGCACTTCTATTTACCTCTCGATTGCCGTAATATTTCTGGCCCAGGCCTTCAATATTCCGCTTTCCCTCACCCAGCAACTCACGCTTATCGGGATTTTGGTAGTCACCAGCAAGGGTGCAGCAGGCGTCACCGGCTCGGGGTTCATCGTGCTGGCGTCTACGCTGGCTGCTACCCGGGTTATTCCGGTGGAAAGCGTGGCCCTGCTGCTGGGAGTCGACCGGTTCATGAGCGAGGCCCGCGCTATTACCAACGTCATCGGCAACGGTATTGCCACGCTGGTAGTGGCCAAGAGCGAGGGAGAGTTCGATGAACGTCGCCACCAGCTGGCCCTGGCTGGCCGCTCGGTGCCCGAAGAGCTGACGCCTGAGCCGGCCGCCTTGTTGCCGCGCGTCGAGCGCCCCGACACCGCCGAAATCCCGAAGTAGCCGCTGCCTGCTTCTATCTGGCTGCCGGCATCCCATCCTGCTCACAAATTTTCCTAGCTCAGCCTGCCGGTGCGATGAGCGTTTTTTTGAGTAATTGATTGCCAAGAAACTCAGTCACAGTTCCGAATAAACGGTGGAGCAGCAGCCGAAGCCTCCACGCCGGCCAACGAAAAAAGGCTGTTCCAGTGCTTTTGTGGGAAATGAATGAACCCGATTGTTGGACAATTTGTATAAAGAACACTTGTTTCTCCAATGTTCGCTTTTCTGAACCTTGGTCTCTCTGCTCTTTATTTGTTCTGCCTAATGCACCACATCATCTATATAAGCAGCGCCACGCAGTCCATGAGCGACGATGAGCTGACGATGCTTTTGACCCAATGCCGCCGCAACAACGAGCAGCTACAGATAACGGGTGCCCTGGTGTATGGTGGCGGCCAGTTCATGCAGATCATGGAAGGCGACAAAGCCACCGTGCAGGCGCTCTATGACAAGGTGGAGGCCGATGCCCGCCACACCGGTGTGATGAAGCTGGCCGACAAAGACATTCCATACCGCAGCTTCGGCAACTGGTCGATGGCCTTTGAAACGGTGGCGGCCGATGCGCTGCCAACTGCGGCCGGCTACGCCACCCCCGACGAATTGCTGCGCACCCTGCCCGGCAGCCTCAGCGGTGCCGACGACCTGCTGTACTCCATGCTGCGCACCACCGTCGGCGAAACGGCCAGCTAGCCGGTTTACTTTGAATTAACAAGCCCGCGCTTCCATCGGAGGCGCGGGCTTTTCTATGGGCCAGAGGGGAGGTGCTTGCCAGAACGGCCCGCCTAAAACTCCACGATGAAGCCGATGGTGGGCAGCACGGTGCCGCTGTTGTTGTCGAGCAGGAAGGGTATGGCGTTGGAGCCATCGGGGCGCAGGGGCTGGCCGTCGGTGCTCACGAAGTCGGCGTTGTCGGGGGTGCGCTGGAAGGTGTAGCTGGGGGCCGCCGGCGACTTCAGGGCCAGCACGTTCTGCACGTCCACGTAGAGGTCGAAGGTGAGACGGCGCAGGTTGATTTTCTTGTCGAGGCGCAGATCCAGCTGCTGGAAGGTGCCCAGGCGCAACGTGTTCAGGCGGCCGTAGTCGAGCACGCCCTGCCCGATGGTGAGGTAGTTCTGCTGCGAGGCCGCGTCGTCGAAGGGCGTGTAGGGGGCGCCGCCGGCCAGCCGGTACTTCGCGCCCAGCTCCCAGCCCCGCCCGAACTTGCGCCCCAGCAGCACCGAGGCCAAGTGGCGCGTATCCCAGGCCGAGGGCTTATACTGGCCATCGAGGCCCGTAAACTCGCTGCGGAACAGCGTGTAGGACGTCACGGCGAACAGGTTGCGCGTGAGCTTCTGCTGAAAGAAAAACTCGCCCCCGAAGGCCCGGCCACGGCCGGTGCTGGTCACGGCCTCGTTGCCGAGGGCCACAAAGTCGCCGCCCAGGTTGGCCAGGCTGATACCGTCGCGGGTGTTGACGGGGTAGTGGTCGTACTGCTTCCAGAAGGCTTCCACCGTGAAGCGGCGGCTGGCCGAGGGCAGAAACTCCAGGCCCGCCACGTAGTGCGTGCTGCCGATGTAGCGGTTGGGCTTGTTCACGAGCTGGCCGGCGTTGTCGCGGAAGCCGAGCAGGGTGGAGGGCGGAATCTTGTAGTAGCGCCCGATGCTGGCATTGAGGTTCCAGCGCGAGGCCAGCGCGTACGACGCCGACACCCGCGGCGAGAGGGTGCGCAGCAGGTTGGCGCCGCCCTCCGTAAACGAGTTGCCATCGGCCCGCAGCCCCGCCGACACCGTCAGCCGGTCGTCGGCCAGAAACGGCCGCGTCACCTGGGCAAACGCCCCGAAGCGTGCAAACTGCAGGTCGCTCTGAAACCGCACGTTCACGGCTGGCTGCTGCACCGAGCCGTCGGGGTTGAGCACGGCCTGGCGCAGGCGGTTGAAGTAGCGGTTGTCGTAGCTGATGAGCTGGCCCACGGCCCCGTAGGCGTATTGCCACTTGCCCAGGCTGCGGTTGATGTCGAGGCGCAGCTTGTTTTCCACCTCGCCGGAGCGGGTCTGGAACACGCGCCGGCTTTCGTCGCCCTGAAACGCGGTGCCGCCCTCAAAGAAATCGGCTTGGTTGCTGAGCTGGGTGCGGCTGAGGGCCAGGTTGAGGTAGCCGCGCTCCAGCAGCTGCCGCAAGCTCACGCCCACGGTGTAGTTCCACTGGTCGATGGTGGGCGTGTTGCGGATGGTGTAGGTGTTTTCGGGCGTGCTCTTGCGCGGCACGGCCACCTCGAAGTGGTCCAAAGCGCCCAGGCCCAGCGCCGTGAGCGTGGTTTTGGGGCCCAGCTTGGTGGTGATTTTGAACTGCGAGTCCCAGTAGTCGGGCCGGATGGGGAGGTCAATCAGCTTAAACAGCACCTGCAGGTAGGAGCGGCGCACCGAAGCCAGAAACGTGGTGTTTTTGGCCAGCGGCCCTTCCAGCGTGCCGGCCACTTCGGTGCCGCTCAGGCGCACGTTGCCCTGGATTCGGTCGGGGTTGCCGTCGCGCTGCCGGAACTGCAGCACGCTGCTGAGCGTGTTGTCGTAGCGCGCCTCGAAGGCCGAAGTGCTCAGCGTCACGTCCTCGATAAAGCTCACGTTGAGCATGCCGGCCGGCCCGCCGGCGCTGCCCTGGGTCTGGAAGTGGTTGATGACGGGCACCTCGATGCCGTCGAGGTAGTACACGTTTTCGTTGGGCGCGCCGCCCCGGATGATGATGTCGTTGCGGAAGCCGGCGGTGCCACCCGTGCCGCCGCCGCCCACGCCGGGCAGCACCTGCACCACTTTCGAAATGTCGAAGTTGCCGCCGGGGTTGCTCTTGATTTCCTCTACATTGAGGCGCTGCACGCTCAGCGGCGTTTCGGCCGTAGCCACCCGGATGGCGCGGCTGGCCGTCACCTGCACCTCGCCCAGCGCCTGCGCCGCCGGCGCCAGCTGCAAACTCACAATGTTGGCGTTGCCGCTGGTGATAACCACGTTGGCGCGCAGCAGCGGCTCGTAGCCCACAAACGACACCCGCACGTTGTAGCTGCCCGTCGGAATATCAGTGAGCCGGAAGCGGCCCTGCTCGTCGGAGGCGGTGCCCAGGCTGGTGCCTTCCAGCGCCACCGTCACGCCCGGCAGTAATTGCTGGGTGGCCCGGTCGCGAATGGTGCCGCTGAGCACGCCGGTGCTTTGGGCCAGCGCTGGCAGCTGTAGCAGAAGAAGGAGGACTATCGACAGAAAGTAGCGAAGCGGCATACGTACGGGTTTGGAGAGTACCGTACGAATGATAGGGCGGCTAAGATGTTTTGAAAACGGCAAAATACCGCCGCAAAAACGCTCCGGCCCGACGCCGCAGGCGTCCGGCCGGAGCGTTTTTGCGTTTGCCAAACCGCTGCGAGTGCTGGCCCTGACCTGATAAAGGCGTTAATCGGCAGCGCTGAAAACCAGGATGGGCGTGGGAGTGGCCGCGTCGAACAGGCGCAGCTCCCGGCCGCTTATTTCGTAGCGCGTGGTGCGCGGCAAGGCGTTCAGATACCGGTCTTCGATGTTTTGCGCGGCGCAGGTGGTGCGGGTGGAAGCCTGCTGTGTGATGCGGAGCTGGGTGCCGGTGCCGAGCACATAAGTGCCCCCAAACGAGTTGCAGGGGGCCAGCCCTTCCGTTTTGCTATCGGTGTTGAACTGAATGTAGGAACTGAAGGTGGGGGAGTAGCTGGATAGCGTGACGGGAAAATCTTCCACCTGCACCAGCATCCAGCGGGTACGCTGAATGGAGGAGCTGCTTTCTTCTTTTTTGCAGCTGCCGAGCAGCGCCAACGCACCAAGTAAGAGGACGAAATTTCGCATAACAGGGAAATAACTGGTGGAACAACAGGCCGGTGCCCAATTAACAGGAGTCCGAGGGACATAGAAAGGTTGCAAGCCTCAGGAGCCGGCCCCTGAGGCAGTAATTTCCGAACCTCGGCCGGGCCGCTGTGGTATACCGGGCTCACCCATTCCGCTTTGCCTGCATGGCCCGTACCACTGCCTCTGATTCCGTTTCCCCTGACCCCAAAGCCGGCTACGTGCGCGTGCGCGGCGCCCGGGAGCACAACCTCAAAAACGTCAGCGTAGATATTCCGCGCGATGCGCTGGTGGTGTTTACCGGCGTGTCGGGCTCCGGCAAATCCAGCCTGGCCTTTGGCACGCTCTACGCCGAGGCCCAGCGCCGCTACCTCGAGTCGGTGTCGCCGTATGCGCGGCGGCTGTTCCACCAGATGGCCGTGCCTGAGGTGGATGCCATTGAAGGGTTGCCGCCGGCCGTGGCCCTGCAGCAGCAGCGCGGCACGCCCACCACCCGCTCGTCGGTGGGCTCGGTCACCACGCTGTCCAACCTAGTGCGCATGCTCTACTCGCGGGCCGGCGACTACCCGGCCGGACAGGGCATTGTATATGCCGAAGGCTTCTCGGCCAACACGCCCGAGGGCGCCTGCCCCACCTGCCACGGTTTGGGCCGCGTGTACGAAGTGACAGAGCAAAGCATGGTGCCCGACCCCACGCTCACCATCCGGGAGCGGGCCATTGCGGCCTGGCCTCAGGCCTGGGGCGGCCAGAACCAGCGCGACATCCTCGTGACGCTGGGCTACGACGTGGACGTGCCGTGGCAGGACCTGCCCCAAAAGCAGCGCGACTGGATTCTGTTCACCGAGGAGCAGCCCGTGGTGCCCGTGTACCCCGGCTACTCGCCCCAGGAAACCCAGCGGGCCGTGAAGCGCCGGGAGCCGCCGAACTACATGGGCACGTTTACGAGCGTGCGGCGCCACGTGCTGCACACCTTCAGCAACACCCAGAGCCCGCTCATGAAAAAGCGCGCTCTGCAGTATATGCTTAGCCAGGAGTGCCCCACCTGCCACGGCAAGCGGCTGCGGCGCGAAGCCCTAGCCGTCACGTTTGCCGGGCTCGACATTGCCGACTTCTCCAGCCTGCCGCTCAAGCGCGTGGCGGCGCTGCTGCAGCCCTACGCCCGCGGCACCGCCGCCCGCCAAACCCACGATGCCACCCACCCCGAGCAGGCCGAAGTAGCCCACCGCATCGCGCAGGATTTGTGCGCCCGGCTGGAAGTGCTGCTCGATTTGGGCCTCGGCTACCTGTCGCTGGAGCGCAGCACGCCCACGTTGTCGCCGGGCGAGCTGCAGCGGCTGCGGCTGGCCACGCAGCTGTATTCCAACCTGTTTGGGGTGGTGTATGTGCTCGATGAGCCCTCCGCCGGCCTGCATCCTTCCGACACCGAAGCCCTGCTTTCGGCGCTGGCCAGTTTGCGCCAGGCCGGCAACTCGCTGTTCGTGGTCGAGCACAACCTTGACGTGGTGCGCCAGGCCGACTGGCTGGTAGACGTGGGCCCCGCCGCCGGCGAGCTGGGCGGCGAAATCCTCTACAGCGGCCCCCCGGCAGGCCTGGCCGACGTAGAAGCCTCCCAGACGCGGCACTTTCTGTACCCCGCGCCCGCCACGGCCCCGGCCGCCGCGCCTCGCGAGCCGCAAGGCTGGCTGCAGCTGGCCGGCGTCCGCCGTAACAACCTCGACGGCCTAGACGTGCAGTTTCCCCTGGGCGTGCTCACCACCGTTACGGGTGTGTCGGGCTCCGGCAAGTCCAGCCTCGTGAGCCAAGTGCTGGTGGAGCTGATGGCCGCGCATCTGGGCCACGAATTGGTGTCGGAAGAAGATGAAACGTCTGACCCGCTGGAACGCGCCGCCACTCCTTCAGTCGGTGGCCGCATCGTGGCCGGGCTGGAGAATATCAAGCGGCTGGTTCGCGTGGATCAGAAACCGATTGGGCGCACGCCGCGCTCCAACATGGCCACCTATACCGGCCTGTTCGACCACGTGCGCAAGCTGTTTGCCGCCACGCCCGCCGCCCGCAAGCGCCGCTACGACGCCGGCCGCTTCAGCTTCAACGTGGCCAAAGGCCGCTGCGAGAAGTGCCAGGGCGAAGGATTTGTGATGGTGGAGCTGCTGTTTCTGCCCAGCGTGTACGCGCCGTGCCCCGTCTGCCACGGCGCCCGCTACAACGCCCAGACCCTGGAAATCACCTACCGCGACAAGAACATTGCCGAGGTGCTGGGTTTGACCGTGGACGCCGCCTGGGAGTTCTTTGCGGACGAGCCCACCGTGCAGCGCGCCCTCACGGTGCTGCGCGAGGTGGGCCTCGGCTACCTGCGCCTGGGCCAGCCCGCCACCGAGCTCAGCGGCGGCGAGGCCCAGCGCATCAAGCTGGCCACCGAGCTGCAACGCGCCCAGCGCGGCCAGTCGCTCTACGTCCTCGACGAGCCCACCACCGGCCTGCACCCCGCCGACGTGGTGCGGCTGCTCACCCAGCTCAACCGCCTCGTGGAAGCCGGCAACACCGTCATCGTGGTAGAGCACGACATGCGCGTAGTAGCCGCCTCCGACTGGGTGCTCGACATGGGCCCCGGCGCCGGCGACGAAGGCGGCCAGGTGGTAGTAGCCGGCCCGCCCGCCGAAGTAGCCAAATCCAAGAAAAGCCGCACGGCACCCTATCTGGCGCGGTTCCGGCCATAGGGGAGGAGCTACGAGGCCACAAGAAAACGGCCGCTTCCTGAAGGTCAGGAAGCGGCCGTTTTCTTGTGCGCCTGGGGAGCGGCTACTGGTGCAGATCGGCCAGGCTGGGGTGCGTGTAGATGCGCTTGATGTAGGTGTTGAGGCGGTTCAGCATCTCGGCGTCTTCTTCGTGCAGCAGCTGGCGCCACAGCGCCTGCACCAGCAGCGTGAGGTGGTAGGTGGCCAGATCCGGCTGCGCGTAGCCCAGGTCGATGAAGGCCTTGTTGAGCAGCGAATACACGGGCAGCATGAACTTCTGGAAGTGCTTCTGCACCACTTCCTTGTCGAAGGCCTTGTCCTGCAGCGTCCAGAAAGCCCGCTCTTCGCGCACCAGCTTGTAGGGCAGGTCGATGACCTTCTGCACCAGCGCCGAGGCGTCGTCTTCGGTCAGCATGCCGCGGTTGGCTTCCACGATGCGCTTGTAGCCATCCTTGATGATGCTCTCAAACAGCTTGTCTTTGCTCTGGAAGTACTTGAAAATCAACGGCTCCGACACGCCAGCTTCTTTGGCGATGAGGGCAGTGGAAGTATGGTCGTAGCCCCGGTCGGCAAACAGCTGTAAGGCAGTTTGCTCAATTCGCTGGTAGCTTTTCATAGTGCAGTGAGGTGAGGTAGGCAAGGGCCGCGGCTAAGGCCGGCTGGAAGAAACCAGCCGGATGCAAACGGCCCGGCAGTGGCCGGTAAAGCCAAAAATAGAGAGTAGGGCGCAATACCCGGCATTCCGGCCGCAACTATCAGCCCCTGAAATATAGTTTTCAAGCTGTAATAGTCTGCTCAGGCTCTTTGTTGATGGCTTCAGTAGCATCCATTACCGACAACGAAGAACAACTAGTGCAAAAATAACATTCCTCCTACTAGTGGCTGTTATGATTGGTAAACTGTTTATATTATTATACAGATTGATTTAGCTGTAGCCAATGTTGAGTGAATCAGCTAAAACAAATCTTGCAATCGAGATAGACAATTCAATCAGGAAATTATGTTTATGAATCTGTACTTTATTTAGATGAAAACGCAATTTACGGGATTTTGAGGGCATGTGTTTTGTCTTTTAAATTGTGTTAACAATTTGTTAATATTGAGACTTGCTACAAGTAAAATGTCTGTATGCTACGTGGAATGGTCGGCTTTTTATTGCCGCTGGGGTAAATACTGAATTGTACTATTATGGTAAAGAGCCAGGGTGGTAAAAGTGAATGTTGTAAACTGCCGCCTCACCAAACTTCAAAAGTTATGATGAAGCGCATTATTTCGGCCGCTTTGCTTTCAGTACTGAGCACGGGTATGCTGATGGCCCAGGGTACGCCTGCTCCCGTACAGGGCACACCTGCCACCACTCAGCCCACCGACACCACCAAAGTGAAGGTAGCCGACGACCAAACCAAAGTGAAAACGGAGGAAGGCAAAGTAAAGGCTGATAAAAAGGCTCGTAAAGTGAAAGTAAAAAAGGAGGCTACAACTTCTGCTCCGCAGAAGTAAGCATTTCCGAAAAGTGGTTGAAAACCCGTCTCTGCTGCTGCAGAGACGGGTTTTTTTGTGTGCAGTATTCGGGCCTGAAGCCTGCCGACCGTTGGCTTTGTCCGCAGACAGCGCTTAAGCCCACCGTAAAGGCGCTGAATATTCGTGTAGCGACATAACACCGTTGTTCGGCTGTGCGTAGAGAGGAATATACTAGTTCCGGAGTCGTTGTCACGTGCAGATCAGGGGATGTAGTTGATCTAAACTAGTTGGCAGGGGAGTGGTTTGTACCATGCCACTACCGCTGATGTCAACTGGCCGGCTAGCTAACTTTTTATTCCAATTGCTTCTCCTCATGCCTGATTTTCCTGCTTCCGATTTCCCGGCCGGCGGTACGCCTCCTGAGCCGAAACCCAACGACGGCTCGCGCCGGTCGTTTATGAAACAAGCCGGCGGCATCCTGGGCTTGGCACTGGCCCCGCCGCTGGTGGCACAGGCTGAGCGCCTGACGGCCTACTCCAAAACGGTGGAGGGCGTCACGGCCCTGCAGTTGAAAATCAACGGCACCGTGCGCACCATCCAGGCCGAGCCCCGCGTGACGCTGCTGGATGCTTTACGCGAGTACATGGACCTGACCGGCACCAAAAAAGGCTGCGACCATGGCCAGTGCGGCGCCTGCACCGTGCACGTCGATGGCCGGCGCATCAATAGCTGCCTCACGCTGGCCGTGATGCAGCAGGGTAAGGAAATCACCACCATCGAAGGCTTGGCCAAGGGCGACGACCTGCATCCGATGCAGGAAGCGTTCCTCAAGCACGATGGTTTCCAGTGTGGCTACTGCACGCCCGGTCAGATTATGAGCGGCGTAGCCTGCGTGAAAGAAGGCCACGCCGGCTCCGACGACCAGACCCGCGAGTGGATGAGCGGCAACCTCTGCCGCTGCGGCGCCTACCCCAACATCGTGGCCGCCGTGCGGGAAGTGGCTGGCAAAGCGTGATGAAGTGATGAGGCAAACAGTGATGGGGAATTCTCGTCATCTGCTTGCTGCCTGTCACCTCATCTCTTCATCACCTCATCACTAATTCCATGAACAACTTTAGCTATACCCAGGCTGGTTCGGCCAAGGAGGCCACGGGCCTGCTGAAAGACAAACCCCAGGCGGCCTACATTGCCGGCGGCACCACGCTGCTGGACTTGATGAAAGCCAACCTGCAGGAGCCCCCGCAGCTGGTCGATATCAATACCCTGCCCTTCAAAGGCATCGAGCAGACCAAGGACGGGCTGCGCATCGGCGCCATGGAGCGCATGAGCGACGTGGGCGAGAACAAGCTGGTGCTGGAGCAGTTTCCGGCCATTTCGGAGTCATTGCTGCTGGCGGCCTCGCCGCAGCTGCGCAACATGGCCAGCATCGGGGGCAACATTCTGCAGCGCACCCGCTGCGGCTACTTTCGCGACGCGGCGTTTCCGTGCAACAAGCGCGTGCCCGGCTCCGGCTGCCCGGCTCTGGAAGGCGACAACCATAACCTGGCCGTACTGGGCACTTCCGAGAGCTGCATTGCCACCGCCTACCCCGGCGACCTGAGCGTGGCCCTGGCCGCCTTCGACGCCGTGCTGACGCTGGAAAACCAGAAAGGCAAGCAACGGCAGGTGCCGGTAAAAGACTTCTATCTGCTGCCCGGCAAAACGCCCCAGAAGGAAACCGTGTTGGAGTCCGGTGAGCTTATTGTGGCCGTGACCATCCCGATGACCGCGCAGGCCCGTCGCTCCACCTACCTGAAGGTGCGGGAGCGGAGCAGCTACGCCTACGCGCTGGCCTCGGCCGCCGTGGGCCTCGACGTGCAGGGTGGCACCATCCGGGCGGCCCGCGTGGCGCTGGGCGGCGTGGGCACCAAGCCTTGGCGCAGTCCCGAAGCCGAGAAGGCCCTCGTCGGCCAGCCGGCCACCGAAGCCACGTTCCGGGCCGCGGCGGCAGCCGCAATGCGTGGCGCCCAGCCCCGCAAGGAAAACGCGTTCAAAGTAGAGCTGGCCCAGAACACGCTGGTGCAGGCTTTGATGAAAGTAGCGGGCTAAGAACAATGTAGAGACGCGACACTTCGCGTCTCCCCGTTGAACGACTTGCTTCTGAAAAGCCGCAACAGCCAGCGTCAGCAACGATTGAGACGCGAAGTATCGCGCCTCTACTCTCCCTCACGGACCTCATTCCCATGGATACCGCAGAACCAACTTTCTTTGAAACCAACCCCAAAGCCGGCGCGGTGGGGCAGCCCCTGAACCGCGTCGATGGGCGGGATAAAGTCACGGGCAAGGCCAAGTACTCGGCTGAGTTCAACCAGCTGCCGGGCCTCGTGCATGCCGTGCTCAAAACCAGCGACGTAGCCAAGGGCCGCATCACCGGTTTCGATACTTCGGCAGCTATGAAGCAGCCGGGCGTACTGGCCATCCTCACGCACCAGAACCTGCCCAAGCTAGCCAAAACCCCCAACGATGCGGAGGGTAAGAAGGCCATCGGCGCGCCCATGGGCTTCCTGCCGCTGACCACCGACCAGATTCATTACGCCGGCCAGCCCGTAGCCATTGTGGTGGCCGATACGCTGGAGCGCGCCCAGTATGCCGCCGCGCTGCTGCGCGTGCAGGTGGCCGCTGAGAAGCCGATTGCCTCCTACGAAGACCCGCAGGCCAAACTGTTCGACCCCACGAAAGTGCAGGATGGCAAAGCACCGGCCCACACCGTGCGCGGCAACGCGCAGGCGGCGTTTGCGGCGGCGCCGGTGCAGCTTACCCACAAGTACACCCACGCCATCAACCATCACAACCCCATGGAGCCCGGCGCCACCACGGCCCACTGGGAAGCCCCCGACCGCCTCACCATCTACGACGCCACGCAGGGCGTGACGCGCACCCAGAAGGCCGTCAGCACCATGCTGGGCCTTTCGGCGGAGCAGGTGCGCGTCGTGACCAAGTACCTGGGCGGCGGTTTCGGATGCAAGGGCTCCAGCTGGCCCCACACCATCCTGACGGTGCAGGCTGCCAAAGCGGTGGGCCGGCCCGTGAAACTTTCGCTCACCCGCCCGCAGATGTTCACGGGCATGGGCCACCGCGAAGACCAGGAGCAGACCCTGAAAATGGGTGCCACCCGCGACGGCAAGCTCACGGCCCTCATCCACGAGAAGACCTCTACCACCTCGCCCTGGGACAACTACGCCGAGTCGAACAGCAAGATTATCAATATGCTGTATGCGTGCGAGAACTTCGAGGCCTCGTACCAATTGGCCCGCGCCAACGTCATGACTTCCACCTTCACGCGGGCTCCGGGTGAAGCGCCGGGCTCGTTTGCGCTGGAGAGTTCCCTGGATGATCTGGCCTACCAACTGGGCATCGATCCACTGGAAATCCGGCTGCGCAACTACGCCGAGAAGGACCACAGCACCGGCCAGGCCTGGAGCAGCAAGAGCCTGAAGGAGTGCTACGCCCGCGGAGCCGAGCTGTTCGGCTGGAGCAAGCGCAACCCCAAGGCCGGCGCCACCCGCGACGGCCGCCTGCTGGTGGGCTGGGGCATGGCCACGGCCAGCTACCCCGTCCACAACTCCCAGGGCACGGCTCGCGCCCGCCTCTACGCCGACGGCCACGCCGTGGTGCAGTCGGGTGCTACCGATCTGGGCACCGGTACCTACACCGTCATGACGCAGGTAGCGGCCGATGCGCTATTTCTGCCCGTGGACAAGGTGCGTTTCGAGCTAGGTGATACCAAGCTGCCCACCGCGCCCAACTCGGGCGGCTCGGTGGCGGCTGGTACGGTTTCGTCGTCGGTGTACATGGCCGCGCAGGACGTGTGGCAGAAGCTGATTAAGGTGGCGGTGATGGATAAGAAGTCGCCGCTGTACCGCGCCAAAGCGGCCGATGTGGAGGTGAAGCAGGGCCGTTTGCAGCTCAAGAACAATCCACAGAAAGGGGAGGAGTTTGCCGCCATCATGAAGCGCGCCGAAATGGCCGACATCGAAGGCAACGGCCAGGGCCGCTACGGCAGCGGCTACGAAGACGCCCAGGCCGCCGCCAACGCCGACCCCGCCAAAAAGGACCAGGCCGCCGACCATTCCATGCACTCCTTCGGGGCGCACTTCTGCGAGGTGAAGGTTGACCCCGACCTGGGCACCGTGCGCGTCACGCGCTGGGTGAGCGTGCACGGGGCCGGCCGCATCCTCAACGCCAAAACCGCCCGCTCCCAGATCATCGGGGGCAGCATCTTCGGCATCGGGGCGGCGCTGATGGAAGGCACCGTGCGCGACCAGAACTACTCGCGCTACACCAACGCCTCCCTGGCCGACTACCACATTCCCGTCAACGCCGACATTCCGGAAATGACGGTGGAATTCATCGACGAAAAAGACCCCTACATCAACGCCATGGGCGTGAAAGGTATCGGCGAAATTTCGATGGTAGGCGTCTCCGCCGCCGTAGCCAATGCCGTGTTCCACGCCACCGGTAAGCGGGTCCGCAGCTTGCCAATTACGCCTGATAAAGTATTGGCCACGAAACCAGTACAGGCGTAGGTAGAGCCGATGATCTAAAGCACGTCATGCTGAGCTTGTCGAAGCATCTCGCGTGCTGATGTTGGAATAGTAACTCAATGTCAGCACGCGAGATGCTTCGACAAGCTCAGCATGACGTGCTTTTGTCTGTCTCTAGGCCAACGTCGCCGTTTCTCTATCCGTACTGCTGTGTATCATGACTGAACTCCAACGCCTGCTTATCGCCTACGACGCGCACCGCGCTGAGGGGCGCGCCTGCGCCTTGGCCTCGGTGGTGGACGTGGCCGGCTCGGCCTATCGCCGTCCCGGAGCCCGCATGCTGGTCACCGACGAAGGCCGCCTGACCGGGGCCATCAGCGGCGGCTGCCTCGAAGGAGACGCCCGCCAGCGCGCCCGCCGCGTGATTCAGCAGGGCCGTCCTACCGTCGTCACCTACGATTCCACCGACCCCGACGACGACCTGCAATTCGGGGCCGCGCTAGGCTGCCAGGGCATCGTGCAGATTCTGCTCGAACCCCTCGACTTCCAGAACCCCAACAACCCCGTGGAGCTGCTGCGCCGTTGGGCCGAAGGCGTGGAGGCCAACGCCGTGGTAGCCACCGTATTCAGCACGGCTGGTTCGGGGTCTGAGGTAGCCGTGGGTCAGCGCCTGCTATTGACTTCGGATAACATGGCCCAAGGCACGCTGCCGGAATCTGCTGACCTGTACGCCGCTATTCTGGCCGATGCCCGCACCGCTTTGGCGGCCGGGCAGCCGGCTACCCGGCACTACCCGGCCGGTGCCGGTACCGTGCGCGTGAGCCTAGAAATCCTGCGCCCACCCGTGCGTCTCACCGTGTACGGAGCTGGCAACGACGTGCAGCCGCTGGTGCGCTTGGCCGCCGGCCTCGGCTGGCGCGTGCTGGTGGTGGACGGCCGCCCCGCCCAAGCCCAGCCCGCCCGCTTTCCCGAAGCTGATGAAGTTCGCGTGCTGCCGCTGGCGCAAGTGAGCGAGCAGACTCACGACGGCAGCTTCGCGCTGCTGATGACGCATAATTACTACTACGACCTCGCCGTGCTCCAGCACCTGCTGCCGGCTGCCACGGCCCGCTACATTGGGCTGCTGGGGCCGCGCAAGAAGTACGAGCGGCTGCTGGAAGACCTCACTAAGGACACGCCCGACGCCGCCGAGCAGCTGCGGGGTCGCATCCACAGCCCCATCGGCCTGAACCTGGGGGCCGAAACCCCCGAGGAAATTGCCCTGTCCATCGTGGCCGAAATTCAGGCGGTGCTCACGGGCCGCCCCGCCGGCTTCCTGCGCGATTCTCCGCATCCCATTCACCCGCCTCTGCACGCCAACGCCCCGCTGGTACCCGAGGGCCGGGTGGATGCCATGTGCGCCATCGGCGAGTAAACGCACAGTAGCGCGAACTTTGCAGTTCGCGTCCCCGCGCCGTCAGATTCGTTCAACGGCCCGGAGGCGCGAACTGCAAAGTTCGCGCTACTGCTTTTTCAGACCTCTGGCTTTGTTGCCGGATTGCCATTCATCCGGCTACCTACCACCCTAATGTCCAACGCCATTCTTCTACTGGCTGCCGGCTCCTCATCCCGCCTTGGCCGGCCCAAGCAGCTGCTCCAGTTTCAGGGCCAAACGTTGCTGCGCCGTGCCGCTGAAACGGCCGTGGCCGCTGCGGCCGGCGCGCCGGTGGTCGTCGTCACCGGCGCCCTGCATCCGGAGCTGCTGCCGGGGCTGGCGGGCCTGCCGTTGCAGGTGGTGCGCAACCCCGACTGGGCCGCCGGCATGGGCGCTTCCATCCAGACCGGCCTCGCCTTCCTCGAAACTCTGCTGCCGGCCCCGGCCGGCGTAACCGTCATGCTCTGCGACCAGCCTTTCGTGACACCCGCCTTGCTGGCGGAGTTGCACGCGGCGCACGCCCGCACCGGCCGGCCCATCGTGGCCTCGGCCTACGCCGAAACCCAGGGCGTGCCGGTATATTTCGCGGCCGAAGCGTTGCCGCTGCTGCGGGCGTTGCCGGCCGGGGCGGGAGCGGGGCAGCTGCTGCGCCAGCACGCGGCCCTAGTGGCGGCAGTGCCCTTCGCGCTGGGTGCCGTGGACGTGGACACGCCGGAGCAGTACGCGGCGCTGCTGGCGGGTGAGTAGCAGGGGGGAAAGTATCGGCTGATTTTCCAGAGTTGTCGTGCTGCTAAGCGGCCTACCCGGCAACGGTGGCGCCGAAATCCCGTTATCTTGCCCGAATCTACCTTAAATCTCTCCTTGTATGAGCGACGCTACCGCCGCCCAATCTACTCCTGGTACGGACCTGTACCACATCCCCAAGGACGATAAGCGCATCACCCGCGGCTGGACGTTCTACGACTGGGCCAACTCGGTGTACCCGCTGGTAATTACCAGCTCCATCTTCCCCATTTACTGGGGCGCCATGGTGAAGGCCGTCACGAAAACCGACAGCGGCAAAAGCCCCGTGGATTTTCTGGGGTTTCAGGTGCCCGGCTCCTCGCTGCTGACCTACGCCATTTCGGCCGCCTTCCTGTTCATTGCCATCATCAGCCCGTTTCTGACGTCGCTGGCCGACTTTTCGGGGCGCAAGAAGCTGTTCATGCAGATTTTCTGCTACCTCGGGGCCTTTTCCTGCGCCGCGCTGTTCTTCTTCACGCCCGATACGCTTACGCTCAGCACCTTCGTGTTCGTGCTGGCTACCATTGGGTTTTCGGGGTCTATTGTGTTCTACAACTCCTACCTGCCCCTGATTTCCAGCGAGGAAAAGTACGATTCGCTGTCGGCCCGCGGGTTTTCGATGGGCTACATCGGCTCGGTGCTGCTGCTGCTGATTTGCCTGGGGCTGATTATGGGCCACGAGGCGGTAGGTCTGGAAGAAGGGTTTGCTACCCGCTTGGCTTTCCTGCTCACGGGGCTGTGGTGGGCCGGTTTCGCTCAGATTGCCTTTTTCGCCCTGCCCGCCGACCCTGGCCGTCCCGCCGGGGCCGCCGACGAGTCGGGCTGGCTGCTTAACGGCTTCCGCGAGTTGGGCAAAGTATGGGACCAGCTCAAGCAACTGCCTAACCTCAAGCGCTTCCTGCTGGCTTACTTCACCTACAACATGGGCGTGCAAACGGTGATGTACGTGGCCACCATCTTTGGCGACGAAGAGCTGAAACTTGAAAGCACGGCCCTGATTCTGACTATTCTGCTGCTCCAGATTGTGGGTATTCTGGGCGCGTACCTGTTCTCGAAACTCTCGGAGCGCATCGGCAACACCCGGGCCCTGAGCTGGGCTGTGTTTATCTGGATGCTGATCTGCATTGGCGGTTATTTCGTGCAGGCGGGCTGGTCGTTCTACGCGCTGGCCGCCGTCATCGGCCTCACGATGGGCGCGGTGCAGAGCCTTTCGCGCTCCACTTACTCCAAGATTATCCCCGAAAATACGCCCAACACGGCGGCGTTCTTCAGCTTCTTCGACGTGACCGAGAAGCTCAGCATTGTGATTGGCACGGCCGTTTTCGGCGTTATCGCCCAGCTCACGGGCTCCATGCGCAACAGCATTCTGTCGCTCATCGTGTTTTTCGTGCTGGGTTTGATTTTCCTGCTCCGCCTGCGCGGGAAGAAGCTGCGCGACGATGTGAGCGGCGCTGATCCGAAACTGGCGGAAGGCCTCAGCGGCAACTAACGGTCAGGGTTACTTTGGCTGCCGCCGAATCCCGGCAAATTTCAGTACTTGCCAACGAGCACCGGCCGCCCCGGTGCTCGTTGCTGTTTTCACGCCACCCAACCACAGTTCTTCATGCACACGTCCTCTCTCCAACAGAATATCCTCGCCGAACTCGACCATGAGCTGGCCACCACCCGCAAGCTGCTGGAGCGCGTGCCCTACGAGCAGGCCGACTTCACGCCTCACCCCAAAAGCATGAAGCTGTGGCAGCTGGCCTCCCACATCGTGAACCTGCTGGCGTTCAACCAGCTCTTCGTGCAGCACGCCTCCCGCGACTTCCTCGACCCCAACGGCCCCAAGCCCGGCCCCACACCCACCAGCTCCGAGGAGCTGCTGCAACGCTTCGACCAGTACAGCGCTAGCCTGCGCCAGGCCCTCCAAGACTCCGACGACGAGCAGCTGACCAACAGCTTCCGCCTGCACCGCGGCGAGCAAACCCTGATGGAGCGGCCCAAAGGCGCCGCCATCCGCATCATGGGCCTCAACCATAGCATCCACCACCGCGGCCAGCTCTCGGTATACCTGCGCCTTCTCGACATCCCGCTGCCCGCCATGTACGGCCCCTCCGCCGACGAGCAGGGCTGGTAATGATAGTAGTTTGTCATTGCGAGCAGCGCGAAGCAATCTTTCCTCTCGTGGCAGACACTTTCTAAACTGACAAGCCCTCCGGCAGTAGGTTACGAACCTAGCGCCGGAGGGCTTGCTGCTAAACGGTGCTCAGGGCTAAGAGAGGAAGGATTGCTTCGCGCTGCTCGCAATGACAGTTTTCTACTTTACCGAAAACACTCGCTCCCCGGCAATCCAGGTTTGCTGGACCTGGGCGGTGCGGAGCTGCTCTTTGGGGGCTTCCAGCAGGTCGGTTTTCAGGATCACGAAGTCGGCGGCCATGCCGGGGCGGATGCTGCCTTTCTGCTTGTCCTCGAAGGCGGCGTGGGCGGCCCAGGTGGTCATGCCGCGCAACGCGTCGGGGCGGCTGAGCGCGTTTTCCATCTGGAAGCCGCCGGCCGGGTAGTTCTTGGCATCCTGCCGGGCCACGGCCGCGTGGAAGCCATACAGTGGGTTGATGTCCTCCACCGGGAAATCGGAGCCCAACGCTAGCTGGCCGTATTGCTTGCGCAGGTCGTTGAAGGCGTAGGCGGTTTTGAGGCGGTCGGCGCCCAGCCGCTCCCCGGCCCAGTACATATCGGAAGTGGCATGGGTGGGCTGCACCGAAGGCACGATGCCGTACTGCCCGAACTTGGCTATATCGGCCCCACTCACTACCTGGGCGTGCTCGATGCGCCAGCGCCGGTCCTTCTGGCCCTTCAGCGCCTCGCCGTAGATGTCCAGCAGCAGGCGGTTGCTGGAATCCCCAATGGCGTGGGTGTTCATCTGGAATTTGCTGGCGGCCAGCTCCTTCGCCAGGCTGCGGAAATCGGCCACCGACGACAGCAGGAAGCCGGTTTCTTTCGGCCGGTCGGCGTAGGGGTGAATCAGGCAGGCCCCGCGGGAGCCCAGGGCGCCGTCGGCGTACACCTTGAACGAGCACACCGTGAGGCGGTCCTTGAATACCGGGCCGTTTTTGAGGTAGAACTCCTTGTTTTCCTTGGTGGGGGCCAGCATGGCGTAAAGGCGTACTTTCAGCTTGCCCTGCTGCTGTAAGGCGTCGAGCCGGTCCACGTTGGCTTTTTCCAGGCCGGCGTCGGCCATGCTGGTGAGGCCCACGGCCACGCAGCGCTTCTGCGCTTCCAGCAGCGCCGTTTCTGCCTCGGCGGCGGTGGGCTCCGGGATTTTGGCGGCCACCAGCTTCACGGCGTTATCCACCAGCAGCCCGGTGAGCTGTCCGGCGGCGTTTTTGGTGATGGTGCCGCCGCTGATGGGCGTACGGGCCGTGACGCCCGCTAAGTCCAGCGCCTTCTGGTTTACGAGGGCGGCGTGGCCATCCACCCGGATGATGAAGACGGGCGTGTTCGGAAACAGCGCGTCGAGGGTGTCTTTGGTAGGGAACTGCTTGCTGGCCCAGTCGTTCTGGTCCCAGCCGCGGCCCGTGAGCCAGGCGGCCTGCGGGTACTGCTGGCGTTGCTGCTGGAGCTTCTGTATCACTTCCTTCCAGGAGCCGGTGCCCACCAGATCCGCATCACGCAAGCCCAGAGCGTAGCGGTAGAAGTGGCAGTGCGCGTCGTAGAAACCGGGGTAGATGAACTGGCCCTGGGCGTCCACTTCCTGCTTGCTTTGGTACTTGGCCCGGATTTCCTCGGCCGTGCCCACGCCTACAAACTTGCCATCCTGCACGGCAAACGCCTGCGCCTTGCTGAAGGCCGAATCGACGGTGTACACCGTGGCATTGTAGACGATGAGGTCGGCGGGCTGGCGGGTGCCGGAGTTGCAGGAAGCCAGGGCGGCGGCCGTAGCGGCCAGCAGTCCGAAGGAGCGGAGAGTCGAGGTCATGCAGCGAAGGTACGGGCGGCCACGGAATTGAACTTGCTCTGCGAAAAGCCGAGTAACGCTATTGTGGCGAGCTTTTGCGGCGGCGCGCCCGGGCATCCTGCTGGCGGCAGTGTTGCAGCCACTCCAACGCGGCGTCTTCTGTCGTGAACCGCTCTATGCGGTAAGGGCGCCCGTCGAAGTAGGTGAGAGCCGGAATGCCGGGGTCGGCCAGCACGCCGGCCAGTTGGTGCGGGGCCATCAGGTAGGCCAGGTAGGTGGGGCGTTTCAGGCGGATCGGCAACTGCGGAAAGAAGTCGCTTAGCATCCACTGTACGTCGCCGGCGTCTACGCCGCCGGCGCGGTTGCTCAGGTCTACCAGCCAGAAGCGGCAGCGCCGCGACACAGCCGCATCGAGCAGGGCCGCGTAGCCGCGGTGCAACTCAAAAGGCATCACCCCGCGCCACCAGCGGCCCGCCAGCACGCGTGGCTCCGCCAGATAATCGATGGTGAGGTAAGGAGAGGAGAAGTGAGTCATAGGTCAGTGGTTGTAGGGGAGCAGAGGAGCGGAGCACGGAAGCAGTGGAATGCGCAGCAACAAAAAATCCCCAGAACTTCAGCCGCCCTGGGGATTACTTGCTACACGCAGTGCCGCAAGCTAAAAAAATAAAGAGAGTCGCCGATTCTACTCGAAGCGCATGTGCTTCACCGACTCACCGGAGTTTTTCAGCTCCAGCAGCGAGTCAATCCCGATCTGCAGGTGGGAAGTCACGAAATCGGCCGTTACCTTTTTGTCGCTCTCCGACGTTTTCACGCCCTCCGGCGTCATCGGGTTGTCGCTCACGAGCAGCAGGGCGCCGTGGGGAATCTCGTTTACGAAGCCTACCGTGAAGATGGTGGCCGTTTCCATGTCCACGGCCATGGCCCGGATCTGGCGCAGGTACTCCTTGAAGTTCTCGTCGTGCTCCCACACGCGGCGGTTGGTGGTGTATACCGTGCCGGTCCAGTAGTCTTTCTCGTGCTTCTTGATCATGCTGCTCACGGCGCGCTGCAGGCGGAACGAGGGCAGCGCCGGAATCTCGGCGGGCAGGTAGTCGTCAGACGTACCCTCGCCCCGGATGGCGGCGATGGGCAGGATCAGGTCGCCGAGCTTGGTTTTGTTTTTCAGGCCGCCGCACTTACCCAGAAACAGGGCTGCTTTGGGCTGAACGGCCGAAATCAGGTCCATCACGGTAGCGGCCATCGGGGAGCCCATGCCGAAGTTGATGATGGTGATGCCGTTGGCCGTGGCCGTCTGCATGGGTTTGTCGAGGCCGCGCACTTCCACGCCAAACTGCTCGGCAAACATGTGCACATAGTTGATAAAGTTGGTCAGCAGAATGTACTGGCCAAAGTCGCCGAGCGGCACGCCGGTGTAGCGGGGCAGCCAGTTCTCTACGATGTCGGATTTGGTTTTCATATGGTCTTGATTGGTTGGGAAATACGTGTTCGGGAGAGGAGAAGCGGGAAGAAAGCGGCTGGCTGGCCGGACTCCGGTTAGCGGCCCAGATCCGGCCCCGTGCTACGGCCCGCCACCCTACGAAAAAACCGTCAGACCCTTGGTAAGAGGATGTGACGGTACGGGGGCGAGAAAGCGGAACCGGAGTCCAGGGCCGTACCTTTGGAGGTGATGCAAGAGCTAGACCTGCCGCCTTTCGACTACAAACTTACGCAATCCAACTCAACTCTGTTGATCTGGGACGTGCTGCGCCGCAAGCAAGTGGTGCTGACGCCCGAAGAATGGGTGCGCCAGCACGTGGTGCACTACCTGATCAACCACCGCGGCTACCCCAAGGGCCTGCTGAGCCTGGAGCGCGGCCTGCGCTACAACCAGCGCCAGAAGCGCACCGACCTGGTGGCGCTGGACGCCGCCGGGCAGCCGCTGCTGCTGGTGGAGTGCAAGGCGCCGTCGGTGCCTATCACGGCGGCCGTGGCCCAGCAGGCGGCCACCTACAACCAGACGGTGGGCGCGCCGCTGCTGCTGCTCACCAACGGCCTGCAGCACTACTGCTGGCGCGTCGACTTCGAGGCCCGCACCAACGAGCGGCTGGCTGAGGTGCCCCGCTACGAGTAACCGGCTGCCGGGGCCGAATCCGGCGTCGCACGCGGCTTTCTGGCGGCCATGCAGGCGTGCGCGCGCACCCGCCACCGCGTAGCGGCAACCTGGCAGTGTGGGTTAAGTAGGCCCGGGCGCACGGTTTAGCGCGGCTTGGTACTACTTTTACGTTGCATTTCACCGCCTACCTCTGCATGACTACCTTCCTCATCGACGATGACAGCCTGAGCAACTACCTCACGGAAACGCTGCTGAAAATGGAGGATTTCTCTTCTGATATCCGCACGTTTGAGGCCGCCGACGAGGCGCTGGCCGAGCTGGTGCAGCAGCCGGAACAAGCCCGGGTGGTGTTCCTGGACCTGCACATGCCCCTGATGAGCGGCTGGGAGTTTCTGGACGCGCTGGCGCCGTACCGCAGCCGCCTGCTCGGAAACTGCCGCATCTACATCCTCACTTCGTCGCTGGCCCTTGAGGACCTGACCCGCTCCCACGGATACGACCTCGTGGCCGGCCTGATTCACAAGCCCATCGACAGCGGCGAAATCCGCGCCATTCAGGCCGCCATGGCCCCGGCCGACCTGACGTAAAGGCTAGGCTACTGGCGGTAGAGCGTGTTGTCGAGCAGGCCGGTGCTGAACAGCTGCACGCAGGCTTTCAGCTCGTTGCCGTACTGGCGCAGCTTTTCAGGGTCGGGGTGGGCGAGGGGCGCGGCGGGCAGCGCGTGGGTCTGGTAGGGGTAGAGCCGCACCTGGTTGTCGGCCGTAAGCTCCGTCACGAAGTCAGAGTGCACCAGGAAGTAGCTACCGCCGCTCAGAAACAACGCCCGCCCGGTGGTAGTGCTGTCGAATGCCGAAGACCCGAAGGGCAGCAGCTGGCGCGCCGGCACCGGCACCTGCAGCAAGTCCAGCACGGTGGCCGGCACGTCGGCCTGCTGGGTGATGCGGTGCACGTTGGCGGCAGGCAGCGTGCGGCCCGGGTGGAACAGCAGCAGCGGCGTTTTGTAGGCGCCCAGCGTGTTCTGGTAGGCCGGCTCGTCGGACTGCGAGGTATGGTCGGCGAGGAGCACGAACAGCGTGCGGCGGTACCACGGCTGCCGGGCCGCCGCCGCGAAGAACTGCCGTAGCGCGAAATCGGAATAGGCTACGGTGGCGTGGATGGGCAGCGTGCCCGGCACGAACCGGCTGGTGTAAGGCGCCGGCACCAGAAACGGCTCATGGGCGCTCAGCGTGAAAACCGTGCTGAAAAACGGCTCGGGCTGACGGCCCAGTTCCCGGGCAAAGTACTGCAGATACGGCACGTCCGGGATGCCCCAGTGCCCGTCGAAATCGGGGCTGCCAGCGCCGCCGGGGTACTCATCGAGCCCGAAATACTGCTGCATGCCGGCAATGCCGGCGAAGGTGTTGAAGCCCATGGTGCCGTTCTGGGCGCCGTGGAACAGCGACGTACGGTAGCCGCGCCGGCCCAGCAGCTCGCCCAGGCCGTGCAGCTCGTTGGTCTGGAACCTGGAGGTGATAAACGAGTTATCCATGAGGCCCGGCAGGCCGGCCAGCGTGGCGGGCAACGCCTCAATGGAGCGGCGGCCGTTGGCGTAATGCTCCCGAAACAGCAGCCCACCGTGCGTGGCCAGCGAGTCGAAGAACGGCGTGTAGCCGCGCTTGCCCGGGTTTTCGACGCCCGTATATTCGGAGGCGAAGCTTTCCAGCAGCAGCACCACCACGTTGTCGGGGCGCGGGGCGGTGGTGGCGGGCGGTAGCGGCCGGGCGGCCAGCGCCTGCCGCAGTTCGGCCGGCGAGCTGAAGTACTGCTTGCGCTCGATGGTTTCGGCGCCGAGGCTCTTCAGGAACGTGAACGTGCTGTTGAGGGCCAGGTGGCCCAGCACCGCCGGCTGCTGCCCGAAGGCGTGGCCGGTACGCAACGGCTTGAGCTGCAGCCCGCCCCGGATGCCCAGCACCACCAGCGCCGCCAGCAGCAGCACCTGCCCGGCGTAGAGCAGGCCTGTTTTAGGGCCTCGGGCTTGGGGCTTAGGGCTTAGGAAAGTGGTGTTATCGGCCGGAGCAGGTTTCGGCAGCGGGTACAGCCGCCACAGCACCGCCAGCAGCAGCCCGAACGGAATCAGCAGGTACCAGTAGGTAAGCACCAGTTGGCCCGCCTGCCGCCGCACGTCGTCGCCGATGGTGGCCAGCTCATTGCTGGTGCGCCGCCCGATTAACTTGAAGTACTCGGTGTCAATCAGGTTCAGGGCCACGCCCAGGCCGTTGAGCAGCAGCCATACCGCCCGCACCAGCCGCTGCCAGCCCCGTGCCCGGCTGGGCACCAACGACAGCAGCAGAAACGGAATATTGAGCAGCAGCAGCCCCGCCACATCAAACCGGAACCCGTGCCAGAACGCCAGCACAACCTGCCCGGTTTCGGCCTCCTGAAACGTAGTGCGGTTGGCCACATAGAACCCCAGGCGCAGCAGCAGATACGCGCCCAGCAGCAGCAAAAAACGACGAGCCAACAGGCGCAGAAACTCAGCGGGCATAGCAGTGCAAAAGGGTGCTGTGGCGCGAAGTTTTTGCTCCGCGTTTCGCAATATTTTGTTGGTGAACAGCCGGAGGCAGTATCAAAACGCGAAGCAAAGGCTTCGTGCTACTTCCTCGTGTATGCGCAAAACGGCACAGGCTGAAGCCTATGCTACAAGGGCTTCAGGCTGATGGACTGGCCGTCGGGCAGGTCTTTGATCTGGCGGTGGAAGTCGGCCAGCCACGCCAGGCGCTCCGGCGCGCCAATGGCTTTCAGGCTGGGGGCTTGCTGGGTGGTGGCCATGCAGGAGGGCGGGTAGATGCTCAGCAGCTGGCCCGGCCGCAGCACGCCGCCGCTTTGCTGGAAGGCGCGCAGCGGCTCCATGCCCAAGGCATCGAGCGGAAACTTCTCGGCCCCGAACAGAAAGTGCTTGAAATCCACTTCCAGGTCGGCCAGCTCGCCGGTTTCGGTGTCCAGCCACAGCACGGCGTCGCCGCGCAGCAGAAACTGGTTGCCGGCGCAGTCCTGCCCGAATGGAATGTCGGTTTCGAGCACCTGCGCGTAAGTGCGCCAGAAGGCCGCGGGGCCCTGCCAGGCCTCGGCCAGAGAGTGCCAGCCGGGCTCGGCCACGCACCCGCGCAAGTGCAGCCCACCGAAGTAGGCCACCACGCCGTTCTGCTCGCGCAGAAACGCCTGCAGGTAGGAGGGAAGGCGGGCGAAGCTCACTAAATCGGTCAGCTCGCCGCCGGTATACAGAATGCCTTTCATGGCAATGAGAAAATGAAAATTGAAAATCGGCCCCGCTGCAGCGCAAACCGTGGTAGGCCGCTGCCCGGCCAGGAATACGTAACGCGAAGTTTCACTTCGCGCAGCGCCGGAACGGCCTACACCACTGGGCTGCCTACTGGCATTGCGTGCGCTTCGCGAAGTGAAACTTCCCGTTACAACTGGCTGCCTCAAAAATCAAAAATTGAGCGTCCCAACGTCCAAAGGCCGCCAGAACGCTCAATTTCTAACACGTAACTGCTATCTAAACAGCGGCTTCTTCCATTACCGACTCCACCGACTCCAGGGGCAGGCCCCAGGCGTCAGCTACGCCTTTGTACACCACTTTGCCATGCACCACGTTCAGGCCGAGGCGCAGGGCCTCGTCGCGGCGGCAGGCTTCCTGCCAGCCCAGGTTGGCCAGCTTCACAGCGTAGGGCAGCGTAGCGTTGGTCAGGGCCAGGGTGGAAGTGTAAGGCACGGCACCCGGCATGTTAGCCACGCAGTAGTGCACGATGTCGTCGATGATGAAGGTTGGGTTTTCGTGAGTGGTCGGCTTGCAGGTTTCGATGCAGCCACCCTGGTCCACGGCCACGTCCACGAGCACGGTGCCGGGGCGCATGGTCTTGAGCATGTCGCGGGTGATGAGGTGCGGGGCCTTAGCACCCGGAATCAGCACCGCGCCGATGATGAGGTCGGCGGTTTTGATGGCTTCGCGGATGTTGTACTCGTTGGAGTACTGCGTTACTACATTCTTAGGCATGAAGTCGTCCAGCTCGCGCAAGCGGTTCAGGCTGATGTCCATCACGGTAACTTTAGCGCCCAGGCCGGCGGCAATTTTGGCGGCCTGCGTGCCCACGATGCCGGCACCTAGTACCAGCACTTCGGCGGGCTTCACGCCGGGTACGCCACCCAGTAGAATGCCGCGGCCTTTCAGCGGCTTCTCCAGGTACTTGGCGCCTTCCTGCGGGGCCATGCGGCCGGCCACTTCGCTCATCGGGATGAGCAGGGGCAGGGCACGGGTGGGCAGCTCCACAGTTTCGTAGGCCAGGCACACGGCTTTGCGCTCAATCATGGCGTGGGTCAGCTCCTCGCCCGAGGCAAAGTGGAAGTACGTGAACAGCAGCTGGTTTTCCTTGATGAGCGGATACTCGGAGGCAATTGGCTCCTTCACCTTCACAATCATCTCGGCCTTGGCGTACACGTCCTCGATGGTAGGCAGCACGGTAGCGCCGGCCTGCTCGTATTCGGCGTCGGAGAAGCCGCTGCCGTTGCCGGCCGTGGCCTGCACGTATACGTCGTGGCCGTGCTTGCGGAATTCAGCTACACCGGCAGGCGTCAGGCCTACGCGGTTTTCGTTGTTCTTGATTTCTTTCGGTACGCCGATGATCATGGCAGAACGTGAAGGTGGGTGGGTGAAAATTGAAGCTGCAAAGATAGGGGATGAAGTGATGGGGTGAGGAAGTGAAAAAAACAGGATTTCGGTAATCCGGCTTTTTCACTTCCTCACCCCATCACCTCATCACTCAAATCACTTAAACGGCACTTCGGCGCCGCTTTCCTTCACCATGCTGCCCGCGTTCAGGTCGCGCACTACGGTGGCTTTCAGCGTGATTTTAACGTCGCCGTTCAGGTCGTTGGAGGTCAGGGTGGCCATGTCGCTCATCTGGCCGGTCTGGCGCTGGGCGTACAGGATTTCCACCACGGCGCTCTGGCCCGGCTGAATGGTAGGCGGCACGGCCTTGTAGCCGATGCAGTTGCACTGCGACGTAATCATGCCCAGCTCCAGCGGCTGCTTGCCGGGGTTTTTCACCGTGAACTTGGCCACGGCCTGCTGGCCGCTTTCCATTTTGCCGAAATTATGCACGTTGCGGTCCAGCACCAGCCGCGGCGACTGCGCCAGCTGGGCCGGCGTCATCATCGTTTTCATCTCCGACTTGGTCACCACGTCGCCTTTGATGGTGAGCACCGCGCTGGGCGTGCTGGCGTTGCTGGTCACGGTCACGGTTTTGTTGAAGATGCCGGGGCGGCCGGCGCTGCTGTACATGGCCTTGATGATGCCCGACTTGCCGGGCAGCACCGGCGTCTTGGTCCAGTCGGGGGTGGTGCAGCCACAGCTGGCCTGCACGTTGGCAATGATGATGGGCTGGGTGCCGGTGTTCTTGAACCTGAACTCGTAGGTGGCCATGGTGCCTTCGGGCACTTTGCCGAAGTCGTGGGTGTCTTTCTCAAACTTCATGACGCCCTGGGCCCGGACACCCAGCGCCAGCAGGCAGAAAAACAGGAGGGAAGCAATGTGTTTCATAGAGGGTAGCGCCAAGCCATGGCTTGGCGTATGGAGTGAACGAATGAAGTCAAAAAGAAGGCTGCTGAGGCGAGCCGCAACCGCCGCGCACCACTGCCACTTCAAAGATATACAAAAACGTGCCGGCCGCGTATCACCCCCGCCCCGTGAATGCTCCCGGCCAAATCCGTACTTTTGGGTGCCTGTTTGCCGCAGGTACTCTTTCCGCCCGCTATTTTCCCGGCCCCAACACCCTTCCCCACCCGCCCTATGCCCACCGATGTATCTGCTGACCTGATGGCCACCACCGCAACTCTGAGTAAAGACGACCTGCTGCACGACTACCGCCTGGGCTGGGAAAGCCGGCAGGCCTCCTTGGCCGGGCGCAAAGAAGTGTTCATGGGCAAGGCCAAATTTGGCATCTTCGGCGACGGCAAAGAGCTGCCGCAGTTGGCCATGGCCCGCGCCTTCCGCCCCGGCGATTGGCGCTCGGGCTACTACCGCGACCAGACCTTCATGCTGGCCGCCGGCGAGCTGACCCTGCAGCAGTACTTCGCCCAGCTCTACGCCCACCCCGACGCCGAAGCCGAGCCCGCCACCGCCGGCCGCGCCATGAACGGCCACTTCGCCACCCGCATCCTCGACGAGGACGGCAACTTCAAGAACCTCGCGCAAAGCAAGAACTCGTCGGCCGATATTTCACCCACCGCCGGCCAGATGCCGCGCCTCGTGGGGCTGGCTTACGCCTCCAAGCTCTACCGCCAAAACCCCGAGCTGCACCAGTACGACCAGTTTTCGGTGAACGGCAACGAGGTGGCGTTTGGCACCATCGGCAACGCCAGCACCTCCGAAGGCATGTTCTTCGAGGCCCTGAATGCCGCCGGCGTGCTCCAGATTCCGCTCTTGATGAGCGTCTGGGACGACCATTATGGCATTTCGGTGCCCGCCGAGTACCAGACCACCAAGCAAAGCATTTCCGCCATTCTGGCCGGCCTGCAGCGCGACGGCGAAGGCGAGCAGGGCTTCGAGATTTTCGTGGTGAAAGGCTGGGACTATGCCGCCCTCGTGGATACTTACCAGCGCGCCGCCGAGGTGTGCCGCACCCAGCACGTACCAGTGCTCATCCACGTCACGGAGGTGACGCAGCCGCAGGGCCATAGCACCAGCGGCTCGCATGAGCGCTACAAAAGCAAGGACCGCCTGACCTGGGAAGAAGAGCACGACTGCCTGCGCAAAATGCGCGAGTGGTTGCTGGCCGAGGGCCACGCCACCGAAGACGAGCTCAACCAGATTGAAGCCGCCGCCAAGGAAACCGTGAAAGTGGCCCGCACGGCCGCCTGGAGCGAGTTCTTCAACCCCATCAAGCAGGAGCGCGACGAAGTGGTGGCCCTGCTCAACAAGCTGGTAGCCGACACCGGCACCGAAAACGGCCTGCACGAGCTGGTTGAGCACCTGGAGCACAACCCCACGCCCATCCGCGCCGACCTCGTGCGTACCGTGCGCCGGGCCCTGCGCCAGGTGCGCGGCACCCGCAGCGCCGGCCGCCGCGACCTGCTCAGCTGGCTCGACCAGGCCCTGGCCGAAAACGCCGACCGCTACAACTCCTACCTATTCAGCCAGAGCGAAGAAGCTGTTGGCAACATCGAGGAAGTGAAGGCGGAGTTTGCCCAGGATGCCCCGCAAGTAGATGGTCGCGAGGTGCTGCAGGCCTGTTTCGATGCTAACTTCCAGCGCGACCCGCGCATTTTCGCCATCGGTGAGGACGTGGGCCGCATCGGCGACGTGAACCAGGCGTTTGCGGGCTTGCAGGACAAATTCGGCGAGCTGCGCGTGACTGATACTGGCATCCGGGAGTGCACCATTGTGGGCCAGGGCATCGGGGCGGCGCTGCGCGGCCTGCGCCCCATCACCGAGATTCAGTACCTCGACTACCTGCTCTACGCCATCCAGATTCTGAGTGATGACGTGGCCTGCCTGCAGTACCGCACCAAGGGCGGCCAGAAGGCCCCGCTCATCGTGCGCACCCGCGGCCACCGCCTCGAAGGTATCTGGCACAGCGGCTCGCCGATTCAGATGATTCTGGGCGCCATCCGCGGCATGCACCTGTGCGTTCCGCGCGACATGACCCAAGCGGCCGGTTTCTACAACACGCTGCTACGCTCCGACGAGCCGGCCATCGTGATTGAGTGCCTCAACGGCTACCGCCTAAAAGAGCGGATTCCGAGCAACGTGGGCGAGTTCACGCTGCCGCTGGGCGTGCCCGAAGTGCTGCGCGAAGGCACCGACATTACTGTGGTTACCTACGGCTCGATGTGCCGCATTGTGCTGGACGCCGCCAAGCAGCTGGCTGAAGTGGGTATTTCGGTGGAAGTGCTGGACGTGCAGACGCTGCTGCCCTTCGATTTGGAGCACGTCATCACCGACAGCATCCGCAAAACCAACCGCGTGCTCTTCGCCGACGAGGACGTGCCCGGCGGCGCCTCGGCTTACATGCTCCAGCAGGTGCTCGACGGCCAGGACGCCTACCGCCACCTCGACGCGGCCCCGCGCTGCCTCGCGGCCCAGCCCCACCGCCCGCCCTACGGCTCCGACGGCGACTACTTCAGCAAGCCCAACGCCGAAGACGTGTTCGACGCCGTCTACGAGCTGCTCCAGGAAGCCGCTCCCAAGCAGTTTCCGGCTATTTATTAGGTGAGTGATGAAGTGAAGGGTGATGGGGTGACAGGTTAGGAGGTAGCCACGATTCAGGTTCTCCCATCTGTTACCTCACCATCTCATCGTCCCAAAACCCACAAAAAAGTAACAGGTGAGGAAGTAGCCGAAATTCAGCCTCTTCCTCACCTGTTACTTTTTTACTTGTCACCTCATCGCCAAAATCTACCTTACTACTACAAAGCTGCTGGTCGTGACGGTGTTGCTGGTGTTGAGGGCGCGGTCCTTGATGGTGATTTCGTAGCGCACTTCCTGGCCGGGGAAGAATGGGGAGCCCAGCGAGAGGCGCTGGCCAAAGCGCAGGTCGCCTTCCAAGGGCGCTTTTTTCTCGGCGTTGGGCTCCAAGTGAGGAAACTGACCATAATAGGCCTCGGGCCGGATTTCTAAGCCATCGGGCGTACGGGTATAGGGCTCAAACTGGCCCGTGCTGTTCTTCACAAACAGCTTGATAATGTAGTTCCAATGATTGGGATTCAGCGTGCCGTCGGCGTTGAGGCGCTGGTAGGGCGGGTTGGTATATTCGTCCTGATTGAGGCCCAAGTCGCCGTCACCGTCCTTAAAGCCCAGCGTAATAATTACGCTGTCGGCCGGAATGTCGCCGGGTAGGGTGGGCTGGCGCGCCACGGTCAGCGACTTGAACTCGATACTGGGCGTTTCCGGAAATTCCGGCGGGCTGATGCATGAACCGACGGCTACGCTGGCTGCTGCCAGCCCCAAACTCAGACGAAGCGTACGAAACATGGTCATAATAACTAGCTGTTGTGAGACGAAAATAGCCTTGTGGAAGGCAAAAGGTACGATTTCTCAACGAAGCCGCCCGGCAATTGTTATTCTCTCTGCTAACCCCGCCGAGCCCCAATGAGTTTCCGCACCGACTACCTGGCTGAGCTGCCCCACCTGACGCCCGAAACCGCGCCAGCCGCCGCCCTGCGCCTGTTCCGGCACCAGGCCGAGCACTGCCCGCCCTACGCCGCCTACCTCTCCGCCCTCGGCCGCGACCTGCGGCAGGTGGCGCGGCTCGAGGACATTCCGTTTTTGCCCATCGAGTTCTTCAAAACCCAGGAAGTCCGCACCGAGCCGGCCGGGTGGGCGCCGCAGGAAACATTTCTGAGCAGCGGCACCACCCTGCAGCAGCGCAGCCGCCACCTCCTCCGCGACCCGCAGCTCTACCGCCACAACGCCGCGCACATCTTCCGGCAGTTTTACGGCCCGCTCACGGAGTGGACGTTTCTGGCTTTGCTGCCCTCGTACCTGGAGCAGGGCCACTCGTCGCTGGTGGCCATGGTGGAGTATTTTGCCCGGGAGTCGGAGCAGGGGCAGGACGCGTTTTTCCTGCACAACCACGCCGCGCTGCTACAGGCTCTGGCCGAGGCTAAAGCTGCCGGCCGCCGGGTTCTGCTGTTTGGGGTGAGCTACGCGCTACTGGACCTGGCGGCTGAGTACGGGGCCGCGCCGGAGCTGCAGCACATTACGGTGCTGGAAACCGGCGGCATGAAGGGCCGCCGCCGCGAGATGATTCGGGAGGAGCTGCACGCCGAGCTGCAGCAGGCGTTCGGTCCGGCCGGCATCCACTCCGAGTACGGTATGACGGAAATGCTGAGCCAGGCCTACAGCTTCGGCGACGGCCGTTTCCACGCCCCGCCCCAGCTGCGCCTCCTGCTCCGCGACCCCGCCGACCCGTTCTCCGTCAGCGCAACCCGCCCCGACGGCGCCCTCAACGTCATCGACCTAGCCAACATCGACAGCTGCGCCTTCATCGAAACCAAGGACCTGGCCCGCATGCACCCCGACGGCTCGTTTGAAGTGCTGGGCCGGATGGACAACTCGGATATCAGAGGCTGCAACCAGATGGCCGGCAGCTAGCCAGGCTGTCATTCCGAACGCAGTGAGGAATCTGAGTAAGTTAGTTTTTGGCCGGCAGCCCGATGTAGAGACGCAATAGTTGGAGTCTCGTCGTTGAACGACTGGAACTGTGCCGGTTGAACAACATCAGCAACGGCGAGACGCAAAATATTGCGTCTCTACCCAGATTCCTCACTGCATTCGGGATGACTGGTTACTTCTTCACTGCGGTAATCGTGCCGTCGTGCTCCAGGCGGACCACTTTGGTGGTGGACAGGTCGTCGGTGTTGGCGGTGGCGCGCACGCCGGCCCGCAGCTCCTGCTCGCTCACGCTTGCCCGGGCCAGCTCCTGCTGGTGAATGGTGGCGCCTTCCGCCAGGATGGAGTCGGAGCCCTTTACCAGCTTGCGCAGCAGCGGCGAAAAATACACCGCATACGCCAGGGCCCGGTGAACTGCCACCAGCGCCGCCGCCGCCGTGAACGTAATGCCCATCGGCGCATCGGCAATGATGACGCGGCTGAGCAAAGCGCCAAACATGAATTTCACCACCATGTCGAGGGCGCTGTTGCCGCCGAAGGTGCGCCGCCCCGACAGCCGCAGCAGCACCAAGGCCACCAGAAACACCAGCACGGCCCGCGCGCAGGTCTGCCCCACGGTGATGGTATCGGCCGTGGCCTGCATACCCAGTAGGTTATTGAAAAACTCCTGCATCAGCTGAATCGGGCAAAAAGGTAAACCAACAACAGCGCGGGCCGGCCACCGGATACGTACCCGGCGGCTAACCCGCGCTGTTTGTGGTAATGCTAGAACTGCTGCCGCCAGTCGATGGTTGCTGCCGGCCGGAGGTTATTTCCCCGCAAACGCCTTGGCGTCGGCGGCCGAGATGGTGTCGTCGCTCATAATCACGAGGCGCTCCACCACGTTGCGCAGCTCCCGGATGTTGCCGCGCCAGTCGAGGCCCTTGAGGTAGTCGAGGGCGGCGGCGTCGATTTTCTTGGGCTTGTTGCCGTAGTCGGCGGCAATGTCTTTGAGGAACTTGCCAATCAGCTCCGGAATGTCGTCGCGGCGGTCGTTGAGGGCCGGCACCTGAATCAGGATGACGGAGAGGCGGTGGTAGAGGTCTTCGCGGAAGTTGCGGTCGGCAATTTCCTGCAGCAGGTTTTTGTTGGTGGCGGCCAGCACGCGCACATTCACGCTGATTTCCTTTTCGCCACCCACCCGCGTAATCTTGTTTTCCTGCAGTGCCCGCAGCACCTTGGCCTGGGCCGAAATGCTCATGTCGCCGATTTCGTCCAGAAACAGCGTGCCGCCGTCGGCCTGCTCGAACTTGCCGATGCGCTGCTTCACGGCCGACGTGAACGAGCCTTTCTCGTGCCCGAACAGCTCCGACTCAATCAGTTCCGACGGAATGGCGGCGCAGTTCACCTCAATCAGCGGGCCGCCGGCGCGGTTGCTGAGCTCGTGCAGCTGGCGCGCTACCATCTCCTTGCCAGCGCCGTTGGGACCCGTAATTAGCACCCGGGCGTCGGTTGGGGCCACCTTCTCGATGGCCTTGCGCACAGCCCCCAGCTCTGCCGAAGAGCCAATCATCTCCGAGCTTTTGGCGACTTTCTTTTTGAGCGTCTTGGTTTCGGCCACCAGCTTGGTGCGGTCCAGAGCGTTGCGCACCGTCACGAGCAGGCGGTTGAGGTCTGGTGGCTTCTGCAGGAAGTCGTAGGCGCCTTTCTTGGTGGCATCCACGGCCATTTCCACGTTGCCGTGGGCCGATACCATGATGAAGGCAGCATCGGGCGCCACAATGCGGGCGCGCTCCAGCACCTCGATGCCGTCCATTTTGGGCATTTTGATGTCGCAGAGCACCACGTCATACTTGTCGCGGATGAGCATGTCGAGGCCGGTGGGGCCGTCCTCGGCCTGGTCGACCTGGTAGCTTTCGTACTCCAGAATTTCCTTGAGCGTGTGGCGGATGGCCTTTTCGTCGTCGATTATAAGAATGCGGGGCATAAGCAAAGGAAGTTGGGCAGCGAAAGTAACGAAAACAAGGGCGCAAACGATGCCTTTGTCATCCTGAGCTTGCGAAGGAGCTTATCACGTTTGGGTCACCACCGAACGATGGTGTTAAGACGTGACAAGGTCCTTCGCAAGCTCAGGATGACAGATGGCGCAGGATGACAAAACGCCAAAACGGCCGCCGCACCCGAAGCTGCGGCGGCCGAAAGCCGTGGTGATGAGTCTGTAAGCCGGGTTTTGTACGCTGCCCCGAAAGGCCGCGCCTCCACCATTTATCTAGGCCAGTCCTCGCGGAAAGGCTCCATCAACCTACCCGCTGGCCCCGGACGAGCCGCCCGGTACGTCCGCGCAGGACGCGTGCCAGCTTATTTGGTCTTTCAACCCCTGAGGTTTACCCAGCCGGACTGGTCACCCAGCCGCTGGTGCGCTCTTACCGCACCTTTTCACCCTTACCCGATGGTGGAGTAGTGGGTTGGTGGCGTGATGGATTTTACTCCACCAATCCGCCATTCCGCTCATCCGCCATCGGGCGGTTATTTTCTGTGGCACTGGCTGTCCCGGGTTGCGTTACACTTCCCGGTCCTTCCCGTTAGGAAGCAGGGTGCTCTGTGTTGCCCGGACTTTCCTCGTCGCCTTGCGGCGCCGCGGTGGAGCGACTCATCACTGAGGGCAAAGGTAGCACAGATATCATGCAGTAAGCATTACCTAGCCCCGGAGGGGCGGCATATTGGTAGAAAACAGGTTCGCTGATAATCCCAAAGCCCCAGCGGGGCGGCACCTTATCTGTGCCGCCCCGCTGGGGTTCTGGCGTTATGGAATGGTCTATTGGCTACCTACATACCGCCCCTTCGGGGTTGAAAGCTTCGAAATCTTCAGGAGGCACTAGGCCCTTGCGGCTCGTCTGGCATTACAGACTCAAATACATAGTTCGCGTTGTACTCCACGCCAAATCGTTCGAGCAACAACTGGTATTCTTCAGCGAATGTGCGTTTTGCATGGTGTTCCTGCTGACGCTGAATGTACCGGATTACATCTGGTAGTTGAGAGGCGCTGTAGGAAAACGCACCAAAACCTTCCTGCCACGCAAATTTCGTTTTCAGCCAGCGTTGCTCATTAATGAACTTGGCGGAGTTGGCTTTCATATCACGAACCAGATCCGAAAGTGCCTTTTCCGGCCGTAACCCAATCAACAAGTGCAGGTGGTCGGGCATACCATTGATGGCGAGTAGCTTCTGGCCCTGATTCGTTACGATGCCGGTGATATAGCGGTAAAGCGTTTCAGCCCGGTCTGCAGGTATCAGGCAGGCCCGGCCCCGCACGGCAAACACAAGGTGAAGGTGAATCTGCGTGTAGGTATTGGCCATGAGGCGCGGGAAAGGTGTCGCCCCTCCGGGGCTTAAGCAGCGGAATTACGTACTATTTCTACCAATATGCCGCCCCTACGGGGCTTGCGGGCAGAGCAGCCCTGCGCACAGTCGATTTCGGGTGCAGGATCCGTGCGGGCAGATCAGGCTTACGGGCAGGGCAGTGGCAAGCCTCTGGCTATCCCGCACGCCGCGCCTCAATCAGCTCGTAGCCGTCGTCAATGAGCAGGCCGCCGCCGGTGGCGCTGCGCACGGCGAGCTGGTCGCACCGCTCGTTTTCGGGGTGGCCGTTGTGGCCGCGCACCCATTTGAAGTGCACGGTGCGCTGGCGGTACACCTTCACGAAGCGCCGCCAGAGGTCTTCATTGGCTTTTTTGCCGAAATCCGGCTTGTTGAGCCAGCCGAACACCCACTTCTTTTCCACCGAATCCACCACGTACTTGGAGTCCGTCACGACGGTAATGGGCAGCTCGGGGCGGTTGATGGCCTCCAGGCCCACGATGATGGCCAGCAGCTCCATGCGGTTGTTGGTGGTGAGGCGGAAGCCCTGGGTCAACTCTTTCTCGTGCTGGCCGAAGCGCAGAATGGCGCCGTAGCCGCCCGGCCCCGGGTTGCCGCGCGAGGAGCCGTCGGTGAACAGGTAAATCAATGGAGAAAATTGAAAAGAACGTCATGCAGAGGCGCAGCCGAAGCATCTCGCGTGCTGATGCACGGTTACTACTCCAGCGTCAGCACGCGAGATGCTTCGGCTGCGCCTCTGCATGACGTTTCGGGGTCAAAAATTCGATTTAAACAGCTTGATGGCAATGGCCAGCAGAATCACGCCGAACACGCGGCGCAGGATGTCTTCGCCGGCTTTGCCGAGCTTGCGCTCAATCCAGGCGGAGCTTTTGAGCACGCCGTACACAAACACCAGGTTCAGCAAGATGCCGGCCAGCACGTTGGGCAGCTGGTAGGCGGCCCGCAGCGAGAGCAGCGTGGTCATGGTGCCGGCCCCCACGATGAGCGGAAACGCCAGCGGCACGATGGAGCCCGACGCCGCCAGCGGATTGTGCCGGAACAGCTCGATGCCCAGAATCATCTCCATGCCGATAAGGAAGATGATGATGGCGCCTGCCAATGCAAAACTCTGGAAATCAACCCCGAACAAACTCAGGATGCTCTGCCCTAGAAACAGGAACACCACCATCAGCACGCCGGCCACCAGCGTGGCTTTTTCGGAGTGAATCTGGCCTTCGCGCTGCCGGATCTGGATGATAATCGGGATGGAGCCCAGAATATCAATCACGGCAAACAGCGTGAGCGTGACGGAGAAGATTTCTTTGAGACTGAACATAAATCGCAGATGGTGCAGATGATGCCGCTGATGCCGCAGATTCGTTCTGGCAGGGCAGGTGTAGCGAGTGGTGGGCCGCAGATTCGTTCTGAGTTTTTCTGGCAGGGTAGGCTTGAGGACGGGCGGTGGAATGGCTGTTACCGCTCACCTGTTCGGCAAGCTGCCTCGTCCGGCAAATGAGGGCCGGCGCAGCTGCCAGAACGAATCTGCGGTATCGGCGGCTTGGTCTGCACCATTTGTGATCAGGCGAACTCGCGGGCGAAGAACTGCACCAGCTGCTCGAAGGCAGCGTCGGGGATGGCCGGGAAGTTGGCGATGCGCAGGCTGTTGCTTTTCCAGGTGCCGTAGCCGTTGCCGAGCTGCAGGCCCTGGGTGAGGGCGCGGCGCTTCACCTCGTCGATGAGGGCGGGCGGGCCCTGCAGGCCGATGACGGTGGTGGAGCGGGTTTCGGGGTTCGTGACCAGGGGCGTGAGCTGGGTGGCCTGCTCGAAGTAGTCGTAGAGCTTGGTGGCGCGCTCCTGCAGGTGCTGGTGCACGGCTTTCAGCGCCGGCCGGTCGTGCAGGACGCGGCTGAGCAGGTAGATGCCCAGCACGTTGGGCGTGTAGGTGGTCTGCCAGTTCAGCATCTTCTCGTACTGGCTCACCAGCGAGTTGTAGTGAGCCCGCTCGTTCTGGTCGCGCAGCCGCGCCACGGCCCGCGGCGACAGAATCATCACCGACAAGCCTGCCGGCAGCCCGAAGCACTTCTGCACCGAGGCAAACCAGATATCGGCCTTGATGAACTTGAGCTGCACGCCCGCCATCGACGACGTGGCATCGACGGCCAGCAGCGCCTGCCCGAGGCGGTTGTAGAGGTTCAGGATGAAGCCGTCGCGCAGCTGGGTGGCGTTGCTGGTTTCGTTCTGGGTGATGCAGACCAGGTCGGTTTCGGAGTCGGGCAGGGGCAGGGCGGCCACGTCGGGCACCTCGTCAATACCAAACGGGTAGCCGACGCAGGCCGGGCGCAAAGCCTTGGCGTACTCGTACCATTTCTCGCCGAAGGCCCCGCTGTAGAGGTGGAAGCTTTTGCGTGGCGTGAGGCTCTGCGTCAGCACTTCCCAGCACTCCGTGGCTGAGCCCATGAAGAACACGGTGTAGTCCTGCGGCACGTTGAGCTTGTTTTTCAGCTCCTGCACGGTCTGGCGCATGAGGCCCGTGAACCGCTCGCCGCGGTGCGGGGCCGAGAGCCAGCCCTCGTCGAAAGCGTCCTGCAGATACTGGCGCACCTGCGGGTACACCTGCGCAGGGCCGGGATTGAATGTATACATAGGTGTAGTGAGGCTAAGAGGAAGTGCAAAGGTAGTAATGAGGGGATGGGGTGATGAGGTGAAGAAGTGAATGGTGATGAGGCGATGAGGTAACAGGTTAGAACGTCATGCAGAGGCGCAGCCGAAGCATCTCGCGTGCTGACGGTGCAGTGTCGCTCAGACATCAGCACACGAGATTCCTCGCGCTGCTCAGAATGACGTTCTAACCTGTCACCGTTCACCTCATTCCTTCATTACTTCTTCACTTCATCACCCAAAAATCACACCTTAAACCCCATACGCTTGGGGCGCTGGCTTTCGAAGTACTGCACGGCCATGCGGTAGCTTTCCAGCTTGAAGCCGCTGATGCTACCGATGCAGTGCTTGCCCAGCAGACTGCGCTGCCGGAATTCCTCGCGGGCGTGCAGGTTGCTCAGGTGCACTTCCACCACGGGCGTGTTGATGGCGGCCACGGCGTCGGCGAGGGCCACGCTGGTGTGGGTGTAGCCGCCGGCATTGAGCACGATGCCGTGGTAGGTGTAGCCCACTTCGTGCAGCTTGTCGAGCAGTTCGCCCTCGTGGTTGCTCTGGAAATACTCCAGCTGCACCTCCGGGAAGGCGGCGCGCAGTTCGGGCAGATAGTCGTCGAAGGAGCGGGTGCCGTAGATGCCCGGCTCGCGGCGGCCGAGCAGGTTGAGGTTGGGGCCGTTGAGAATGAGAAGCTGCATGTGTGGGGCTTAGGGAATGGGGCCTGGGGCTTAGGCTCAGTGAGGCGGGGGCACTGACTGATTAATTGGCGACGGCAAATTACGCTTCGTTAAACTTGTGACCACAAAACAATATTCGCGGCAATACTGCCCGGCTATGCACGTGGCCTGAGCTCCAGGCCCTATTCCCTAAGCCTTACATAGATGTCCACCTGGTCCATTACTATTCGGCAGTTTGAAGGCTACCTGCAACTGGAGAAGTCGTTGTCGGGCAATTCGGTGGAAGCCTACGTGCGCGACGTGAATAAGCTGCACCACTTCCTGCAGATCCGGCACCTGCCCAACTCGCCCAAGGAAGTGACGGCCGAGCTGCTGCGCGAATTTCTGGCCTACCTCGGCGAGCTGGAGCTGAGCGCCACCTCGCAGGCGCGCATCCTGTCCGGCATCAAGGCCTTTTTCAGCTTCATGATCATGGAAGACCTGCTCACGCACGACCCCACCGACACGCTGGAAGCGCCCAAAACCGGCCGCAAGCTGCCCGACACGCTCAGCTACGACGAAATCGTGCAGCTGCTGGACGGCATCGACCTGAGTACGCCCGAAGGCACCCGCAACCGGGCCATGCTGGAAGTGCTGTACTCCTCGGGCCTGCGCGTGAGCGAGCTGACAGGTTTGCGCCTGTCCAACGTCTACGCCGACCAGGGCTTCGTGCGCGTGACCGGCAAGGGCAATAAGGAGCGGCTGGTGCCCATCGGGCGCGATGCGCTGAAGCACCTGGGGCTCTACCTGCAAGGCATCCGCTGCCACCTCGACATCAAGCCGGGCCACGAGGACTTCGTGTTTCTCAACAAGCGCGGCAGCAGCTTGTCGCGCGTCACGGTGTTCACGGTCATCAAGGCCGCTGCCGACAAGGCCGGGGTGCGCAAGAGCATCAGCCCGCACACGTTCCGCCATTCCTTCGCCACGCACCTCATAGAAGGCGGCGCCGACCTGCGGGCCGTGCAGGAAATGCTGGGCCACGAAAGCATCACGACCACCGAAATCTACACCCACCTCGACCGCGACTACTTGCGACAGGTGATTACGGCCTTTCATCCGCGCAGCTGAGTGGCCTCAAGCCAAAAAACCGCCGGAAAGCAACCCCATATTCGGTCTGCTTTCTGGCGGCTTTTTGGCGCCGATTAGTTATTAAATGATAAATACAATATATAGGGATTAAACCGGGTTACTGGCACCTTGTCGAAGCAACCCGGCCCGGCAACTGTCTGCCTCCATTTTCATCCCTCCATGAAAGCTTTACGAACGTCCGCCGCCCTGTTTCTAATGGTGGTACTTTTCCAGCAGTGCGCCAAAGATTCCGGCGAAACCGCGCAGCCCACTTACGAAGCCGTGAAGGCCGCTTTCGGCAGCAAGCTCGACCTCAACCAGTTGGCTGACTACGCCAACCAGCCCCGGCCGGCCTACATCACCAAGGACAACACGGGCAGCAACCGCATCAGCAACGAGAAGGCCACGGTGGGCCGGGTGCTGTTCTACGACAAGAGCCTGAGCATCGACAATACGGTATCGTGCGGGAGCTGCCACCGGCAGGAACTGGCCTTTGGCGATGCCGAGCAGGCCAGCAAGGGCGTGAGTGGTGGCCTCACCGGCCGGCATGCCATGCGCTTGGTAAATGCCCGTTTCGGCCGGGAAACGAAGTTTTTCTGGGACGAGCGGGCCAGCTCGCTGGAAGAGCAGGCCACGCAGCCCATTAAAGACCACGCCGAAATGGGCTTCAGCGGCCAGAACGGCCGGCCCAACATGGCGACGCTGCTGAGCAAGCTGCAAGGCATAGGCTACTACCAGGAGCTGTTTCAGTTTGCCTACGGCAGCCCCACTATCACCGAGCCGAAGCTGCAGGAGTGCCTGGCGCAGTTTATCCGCAGCATCCAGTCATTTGATTCTCGCTACGATGCGGGCCGGGCGCTGGCCGCCAACGACCAGCAGAACTTCGTCAACTTCACGGCCCAGGAAAACGCGGGCAAGAACCTGTTTCTGGCGCCGCCCGTCTTCGACGCCACCGGCAACCGAATAGCGGGCGGCTTGGGCTGCAACGGCTGCCACAACGCTCCCGAATTCGACATCGACCCCAACACCGGCAACAACGGCATCATCGGGGTGCTGAACGGCACTGGTATCGACGTAAATAATACCCGCGTGCCCACGCTGCGCGACATGCTCAATAGCAGCGGCAACCTGCATACCCAGCTCATGCACACCGGGAGCATCACCACGCTGCAGGCGGCCATCGGCCACTATGGCACCATCAACCTAGCGCCCGGCAACAGCCGCCTCGACCCGCGTCTGCGCCCCAACGGATTCGGCCAGAAGCTGAACCTGACGGCCGCCGAGGTGAATTCGCTGTCGGCCTTTTTGAAGACGCTGACGGGCATCAACGTATACACTGACCCCAAGTGGAGCACGCCTTTCTAGGCAGTCAGTTCTCAGAAACAGGCGTTAGCGCAGACCGTGTTGGCAGGTGTGCAGCCACTCTTCGGCCTCGCATACTGACTCAAACAGCTGCAGGTCGGTGCCGGCATTGCTGGTCCAGCCCGTGTCCAAGTCGCCGACGTTGGCGCTGGCACCGGGCTGCATGACGTGGGCCACGCAGGGCGGTGGAGGCGTGTTGGTGCTTTCCCACACGTAGCGTAGCCACGTCAGGGAGTCGAACCAGGGGTTGAGCACCCGGCTGTTGTCGTTTAGAAAGAGGGGCGCAATGGGGCTACTGAGCAGGTCGAGGTGCGAAACAATGCTCTGAAGAGCTTGCTGCGGATTCACGAATCCCTGCCAAGTAGCGCGCAGCCAGTGGTTGCGGGCATCGTATTCGACTTGGCAGAAGGCATGCTTTTCGGAGGCAGATGGCGAGATGATAGTCATGGGACAATGCGGGGGCAGGAGTGGATACAGTCCTAACTGAGCATTGCAATTGGTGTGGTCGGAAGGATTCGGGGGCGGCGGGGTACTTTTGCAGCAAACCCGTTTTCTTGTGCCTACTTCAAATCCTTCTGATTCGTTACGGCTTCCGCCGCTGGTGCTGGCGGTGCTGGGCTTGCTGCTGTTTGTACTTCCATACGGCATTTTACGGGCTCACAGTTACGTTACCATCGACGATAATCTGGATGCGGAGCTGAATATTCCCTATCTGCTTGTGCAGCAAGGGGTGGCGCTGGACTACCGCCCGCAGGCTGTAGTGCCGCCCCTAATGGACGGGCTGCCCCGCAATGCCCTGCGTCCGGGCCTGAGCGTGACAGTAGGGCTGTTTGCTCTGTTGCCACCGTGGGCCGCCTACTTGGTGCAGCAGGCCCTGGTGCGGCTGCTGGGGCTGCTCGCCTTACATGCGCTGCTGCGGCAGGAACTGCTGCCCGAGCGGCGGCAGCGGCGGGTGGCAGCCGGCGTGGCACTGGCCTGGGCGCTGCTGCCGCTCTACTCCATGTATGGGCTGTCGGTGATGGGGCAGCCGGCGTTGCTGCTGGCGTTTCTGGCCGTGCGGCGCGGCGCCGCGCGCTGGTGGCACTGGCTGCTGATTGCCGCCTTTCCGTTCTGGACGATGTTCGTGTTTGTGGGGCCGTTTGTGCTGGCGGCCCTGGGCGTGCTGTGGCTGCATGACTGGTGGCGGCAGCGCCAGCCCAACTGGCCTTTTCTGGGTGCCCTGGTGCTGCTGCTGGCGGTATATCTGGTGGTGGAGTGGCCGCTGTTCTATTCGCTGCTGGTGGCCCGGCAGTTTGTGCCACACCGCGTGGAGTTTGACCTGGCCCAGCTGACGCCGCTGGGTCTGAAAGCGGGGTTGCGCGGCGCCGTTCAGTTTTTTCTGTTCGGGCAGTACCACGCCAGCCGGTTTCTACGAGTGGCGGTGCTGCTGGCCGTGGCGGCCGCCGTGGCGTTGGCCCCGGCCGGGCAGCGGGCGGCGCGGGCGCGGCAGCTGGGCGGCTGGCTGCTGGCGCTGGCGGCGCTGGCCGTGTTTAGCGGGTTCTATCCGCAGTTGGTGGCCTGGGGGCAGCATCGGCTGCCGATTCTGGGCGTGTTCAACTTCGGGCGGCTGCATTTTCTGGCGCCGCTGCTGTGGTTCTGGCTGCTGGCGTTGGCGTTGCGCCACCTGAGTGGCCGCTGGCAGGCGGTGGTGGTAGGTCTGCAGCTGCTGATCGGGCTGGGCATGAACCCGGAGTGGCTCAACAACCTGCGCGAGCTGACCGGCCGCCCCAATCCGCACGAACCCAACTACACGGCCTACGTGGCTCCGGCGCTGTTTGAGCAGGTGCAGCAGGCCATCCGGCAGCAAACTGGCCTAGAACCGGCGCAGTACCGCGTGGCCAGCCTGGGTTTGCCGCCGGCCGTGGCCCAGCTCAACAACTTCTACACCCTCGATTCCTACCAGAACAACTACCCGCTGCCCTACAAGCACCGCTTCCGCCCAATAATAGCCGGGGAGCTAGCTAAAAACGACACCCTGCGCCGCTATTTCGATGCCTGGGGCAACCGCTGCTACCTGTTTTCCAGCGAGCTGGGCAAGGATTTCCGGGTGGGCGCGTTTCAGCGGCGCACAGTGCAGGATTTCGCCTTCGATGCGGCTGCTTTCCGGCAGCTGGGCGGGCGCTACGTGCTGTCGGCGGCCCGGCTGGCTACGCCTGCCCGCAGCGGACTGCGGCTGGCCGGCGAGTTCGGCCAGCCCGGAGCTTACTGGCGCATCTGGCTGTATGAAGTGGAGTGATGGGTTGGTGGATTGGTGGGGTAGTTGAAATGGTACGTCATTCCGAGCGGAGCGAGGAACCTCGCGTGCTGATGTTGAACCACGACTACAACGTCAGCTCGCGAGATTCCTCGCTCCGCTTGGAATGACGTTCTGGATTTTCGCCTTCATCACTCCATCAACCCACCACTCCACGAATCCGCTGAATCCCCCAACAATTGCCTAGATTTGGCCCTTTGGCGCGTGAGAATGGCAAAAAATACCTACAAGCAAGACGCAACCCCTCCCAGCCGGGCCAATGAGCCCCGGCCAACCCGTGCCCCGCAGCCCCGCCCGGCCGCGCCCGAACCGGCCGCGCCCCGCGAAAACCGCCGGGCCTCGGCAGAACCCAAAGCCGCCCCCAAGCCGCCGCGTAAGCCCCTGAAGCTGCCGTCGTTGAACCTGGGCGCCATGTTTGGCTTCCTGCGCGACCGGCGGTTTCAGCTGTTTTTGGGCTTCTTTTTCCTACTGGCCTCGCTCTACCTGACCTTTGCCTTCTTCTCGTTCCTGTTCACCGGCCACGCCGACCAGAGCGTGGTGGAAGGCCTCGACCATACGCCGGTGAAGGAAGCCGGCCAGCAGTCGGGCAACTGGCTGGGGCTGGTGGGCGCGTTTCTGGCGCAGCTCCTGATTTACAAGGGCTTCGGTGTGGCGGCCTTCGCCCTGATTCCGATTGTCTTCTTCCTGGGCTACAAGATTGTGTTCCGGCGCGCGGGCGTGTCGGTGAGCTACGTGCTGGCGCTGTGCCTGTTTATTATGGGCTGGCTGAGCGTGCTGCTGGGCTACGTGGTGCTCACCATGCAGGCCCCCGACGCCGACCCCACCCTGGGCTACCGCCTCGACTTCCTGAGCGGCGGCATCGGCTACGAAGCCGCCGTCTGGCTCGACAGCCTCATCGGCTGGGGCACGGTGCTGCTGCTGGCCTTCCTGCTGATTTCCTTCGTGGTGTTTTTCTTCAACGTCACGTCCGTGACGCTGCCGCGCTTTGGGGCAGAAGGGGAGGAGCCGGACCTGGAGCCTGCCGCCGCCGAGCAGCCGGCGCGCCCGGCCATGGCGGCCACGGCACCTTTCGAGGAAGATGAGCCAGAGCCGGATATGGGCTTTGTGGTGCGCGATACGCGCCCCGTGGCCGTGGCCCCCGCTGCTGCCTTCACCGAGGACGAGCCGGAAGACGAGCCTTACACCATGCCCGACGCACCGACCGTAACGACCGGTCCGGTGGCTTCGCCCGCGTTCAGCGTGGCGCCGGCCGCCGCTGCTGTTGTTGGCGCCGGTGCCGCCACCCTGGCCACCGCGGCTGGCACGGCCGTGCCCATGAGCGTAGCGGCGGCCGGTGCCACGGTAAGCGCGGCCAACGCCGCGGCTTCCATGGCTGCCGGAGGTGCTACTTCTGCTGCCCCAAAAGGCCCCAGTTTCTCCATCGAAGCGCCCGCCGACCCCGAGCCGCTGGCTGTGGCCCCGTCGCGGGTGCCCACGCCGCTTTCCCTCTCCGACCTCGTAGACGACGACACGCCGCTGCCCATCACAAGCAACGAGCAACGGACAACCAACAACGAAGCGCCGGCCCTGCAGATTACCGAGAAGCCCGGTGAGCTGGACCCCGCCGCCGGCGCCGACATGGCCCGCATTGCCGACGACGACGAGGACATGGACACCATGCCCGCCGTCAACTACGACCCTACGCTCGACCTCTCGCGCTACCAGTACCCCACGCTGGAGCTGCTCAACGACTACGGCGTTGCCAAGGCGCAGGTAACCAAGGAAGAGCTGGAGGCCAACAAGGACCGCATCGTGGAGACGCTGGGCCACTACGGCATCAACATCGCCAGCATCAAGGCCACCATTGGCCCCACGGTGACGCTCTACGAAATCGTGCCCGACGCCGGGGTGCGCATCTCTAAAATCAAGAGCCTCGAAGACGACATTGCCCTGAGCCTCGCCGCCCTCGGTATCCGGATTATTGCCCCGATTCCGGGCAAGGGCACCATCGGTATTGAGGTGCCAAACACCAAGAAGGAGATGGTAAGCATCCGGTCGGTATTCGCCACCGAGAAGTTTGCCCACACCGAAATGGACCTGCCGATTGCCTTCGGCCGCACCATTACCAACGAGGTGTTTGTGGTGGACCTGGCCAAGATGCCCCACTTGCTGATGGCCGGGGCCACCGGCCAGGGTAAGTCGGTGGGCTTGAACGTGATTTTGGCTTCACTGCTTTACAAGCGTCACCCGGCTCAGCTCAAGTTCGTGCTCGTCGACCCCAAAAAGGTGGAATTGAGCATTTTCAACAAGATTGAGCGCCATTTCCTGGCCAAGCTGCCTGACACCGACGAGGCCATCATCACCGACACCAAGAAGGTGGTGAACACGCTCAACTCGTTGTGCATGGAAATGGACCGCCGCTACGACCTGCTCAAGGACGCCGGCTGCCGCAACCTCAAAGAGTACAACCGCAAGTTCATCGAGCGCCGCCTCAACCCCAAAAAGGGCCACCGCTTTATGCCCTTCATCGTGCTGGTGATTGACGAGCTGGCCGACCTGATGATGACCGCCGGCAAAGAGGTGGAAACCCCGATTGCGCGCCTCGCGCAGCTGGCCCGCGCCATCGGTATTCACCTGATTGTGGCCACCCAGCGTCCGTCCGTAAACGTCATTACCGGCATCATCAAGGCCAACTTTCCCTGCCGGATTTCCTTCAAGGTGACCAGCAAAATCGACTCGCGCACCATCCTCGACGCCGGTGGCGCCGACCAGCTGGTGGGCCAGGGTGATATGCTGATTTCGCAGGGCTCCGACATCATCCGGGTACAGTGCGCCTTCATCGACACGCCCGAAGTGGACCGCCTCTGCGACTACATCGGCGAGCAGCAGGGCTACCCCGACGCCTACCTGCTGCCCGAAGTGGTGGGTGAAAGCGGCGGCGGCAGCGGCGACATGGAAGACATGGACCCCTCGCAGCGCGACGCCATGTTCGAGGAAGCGGCCCGCGTCATCGTCACGCACCAGCAGGGCAGCACCTCGCTGCTGCAGCGCCGCCTGAAGCTCGGCTACAACCGCGCCGGCCGCCTCATCGACCAGTTGGAGCACGCCGGCATCGTGGGGCCGTTCGAGGGCAGCAAGGCCCGCGAAGTATTAATTCCGGACGAGTACAGTTTGGAACAGTTGTTGAATACGCTGCCCAAGTAAGCGCCAGCGGCTGTTTCCAGCCACGCCAGGGAGGTTTTACCACTTCTTTTGGTTTAGAAGTAAACAAACTGGCCTGCTACACGTCTCTGTACTCAACCTACCGAATCACCACCTTTTTGCAATGAAAAAATACCTCGCCCTGCTTGCTCTTTCCGTGTCGCTCGTGTCGGCTGCTTCGGCGCAGCAGGACCCCAAAGCCGGCAAGATTCTCGACCAGATGAGTGCCAAGTATCAGGCTATGAAAGCCTTCCGGGCCAACTTCACCCAGACGCTGGAAAACGACGCCACCAAGGTGAAGGAAAACCTGAGCGGCGACATCTTGGTGAGCGGCCAGAAGTTCCGCCTGAAAATCAGCGGCCAGGAGGTCATTAATAACGGCCAGACGGTCTGGACCTACATGAAGTCGGAAAACGAGGTGAACATCTCGGACTTCGAGGCTGATGAGCAGGAAATCTCGCCTTCGCAGATTTACACGCTCTACAAGAAAGGCTACAAGTACTCCTACGTGCAGGAAGCCAAGGAAAACGGCGAGGCCGTGGACGTGATTGAGCTGTCGCCGGAAGACCGCAGCAACCCCGTGTTCAAGGTGCGCCTGAAGGTGAGCAAGGTGGACAAGTCGGTGAAGAGCTGGCAGATGTTCAAGAAGAACGGCAACCGCTACACCTTCAAAATCAACAAGTTCACGCCGAACGTGCCCGTGGATGCCACCACGTTCAACTTCGATAAGTCGAAATACAAAGGCGTGAAGGTTATTGACCTGCGCTAATTGCCCTTGCCAAACGAAACCGGCCCGCTTCCTTACAGGAGGCGGGCCGGTTTCGTTTGGGGAGACACTGCGCCGTGCAGCGCAGGCTACCCAAGGCGTGTGGTTTCCCAGTATCTTGCCCGTCCGTACTTTATGGGTGGCGCTATGCAAGAAGATTTCCTCCACTACGTCTGGCAGCATCAGTATTTCGATAAAACCGATTTGTGCACCATCGATGGGCAGCCGATAACCGTGCTGCGCCCCGGCATGCGCAACCCCGACGCCGGCCCAGACTTTCTGAACGCCCGCCTGCAGCTGGGCGAAGTGGAGTGGAACGGCGCGGTGGAAATCCATCTGCGCGCCTCCGACTGGCACCGCCACCAGCACCAGCACGACCCCAAATACGACCAAGTGGTGCTGCACGTGGTGTACGAAGCCGACCAGGCCGTGCTGCGCCTCGACGGCAGCGAAGTACCTGCCCTGGCGCTGGCCCCGCGCATTGCGCCCACGCTGCTGGCCACCTATGAGAAGCTGCTAGCCACGGCCGAAGCAACCGATGCGCTGCCATGCGCTCCACTGTTAGACACGGTTCCGGCCGTAACACGCATGAGCATGGTGGAACGGGCATTGCTGGAGCGGGTGGAGCAGAAAGCCAGCGTGGTGGAAGACCTACACCAGCGGCTGGGGCAGGACTGGGAGGCCACCGCCTACCACGCGCTGGCGGCAGCTTTCGGCTTTCAGAAAAACAGTGAGCCGCTGGCCCGCCTGGCCAAGGCCTTGCCGCTGAGTATCGTGCGCCGCCACCGCCACGATGCGCGCCAGCTGGAGGCCCTGCTGTTCGGGCAGGCCGGATTTCTGGCCGAAACCGACGCCACCCGCCACGACGCTTACCTGGCCGGGCTACGGCAGGAGTTTGCGTTTCTGCAGCACAAGTATAGCCTGCACGGCACGGCGCTGGAGGCGCACGAGTGGAACTTTCTGCGGCTGCGGCCGGCCAATTTCGCGCCGGTGCGGCTGGCCCAGCTGGCTGCCGTGCTGCATGCCCGCCCCGCGCTGTTCGACGCCCTGCTCACGGCCGCCGACGTCCGCACGCTCACCCAGTTCTTCCAGGCCCCGACCACCGACTACTGGCGGCAGCACTTCCGGCCCGGCGTGCCCGGCAAAGTGCCGGCGCTGGGCAAGAGTAGCGTGCAGGTGCTGATTACCAACGTGGTGGTGCCGCTACGGGTAGCCTACGCCCGCCACGTTGGCCAGCCGGAGCTGGTGGAAAGCGCCGTAGCCCTGCTAAGCGAGCTGCCCGCCGAGCATAACCACATTACCGACGCCTACGCAACCCAGGGCTTTGGCCACCGCAGCGCCGCCGACTCGCAGGGGCTGCTGGCGCTGCACCGCGGCTACTGCACGCCGCGCCGCTGCCTTCACTGCGCCATCGGCAGCCGGATTCTGCAACGAACCCCGGCTGTTTCGTGAAGCTGCTGCTGGCTCTTGTGCTCAATGCGGGTCTGCTGCTGCTGCTGTGGCGCTGGCTGCGGCCCCGGCTGACGGAGGCCGGGCTAGGCCGCTGGCTGCTGCCGCTGCTGGGTTTGAAGCTGCTGGCTTGGGCGGCCGCCAGTTGGCGCCCCAGCGCCGACTCGCGCCACATGCAGCTTTTCGGCAACGCCCTCAGCCGGCAGCTCTGGGAAAGCCCGGCGGCCTGGCTGCACACGGCTTTAGGCAATGAGTTTCATTTCCACGACTGGCACGTCGTCTTCCACGGCTTCTCCAACACGTTCTTCATGTACAAGGTCGTGTCGGTGCTAAACCTGGGGGCGGTGGGCAGCCTGTGGCTTTCGGGGCTGTACGCCAGTCTGTTCTGCTTTGTGGCGGGCTGGGAGCTGGCCCGCACCGTGCGCCGGCTGTTCCCGGACACGCCCACCGGGGCCGTGCTGGTGGGTTTTTTGCTATGGCCCAGCGTGCTGTTCTGGACGGCGGGCCTCACCAAGGAAAGCGTGCTGATAGGCAGCGGTGCCGCCGTGGTGGCGCTGGTGCTGCAGTGGCTGTATGGCAGTGAAAAGCTGCGCCCGTGGCAGTGGCTGGCGCTACTGGCGCTGGCGGCGCTGCACTTCGAGGCGCGGTTCTTTTTCGCGGGGCTGCTGCTGGCGGCGCTGGCCGGGCTGGCCGCTATCCGGACGGGGCAGTGGCTGGGCGGGCTGCGCCGCCGTTGGGGGCAGGTGCTGCTGCTGGCGCTGCTGCTGGCCGGTGGTGTGTTTGTGGTGGGGCAGGTGAGCCCCATATTCACCATGAACCGCTTCACCAGCCGCCTGCTCACCAACTACCGCGAGCTGTACGCCAAGTCCGCCGGCCGGCCGCGCATCGAGTACCCTGATCTGCGGCCCACCGGCGAAAGTGTGCTGGCGCACACGCCCGCGGCTATTGGGGCGGCGCTGGCGCGGCCCTGGCCCTGGGAAGGCGGCGGCGCGCTCTACGTGGTGGCGGGGCTCGAAAACCTGGCGCTGCTGGCGGTGCTGCTGTGGTCAGTGGTGCAGACCCTGCGGGGGAGGCCGGGCCGGCTGCCATTTGCGCTGGTGCTGGTGCTGCTGCTGTATTGCGTGTTGCTGGCCGCGCTGCTGGGACTCAGCAGCCCCAATCTGGGCACTCTGAGCCGCTACCGGGCGGCGCTGCTGCCCTATCTGTTGTGGCTGGCACTGCAGCACGAGGGCGCCGCGCGTTGGCTGCGCCGCCTCGGAATGTAGCGGCCCGCCTGGAAAAGCCAGCGGCCTCTGCTTCGTGGCAGCGAACGAATCCGTAAATTTGCGGTTTGGAACTCTGCCGGCCTACCTGGGCCGCATTTCGCTTCGCATGGAAAATCCTGTAATCATACTTGGTGCCCAAACGGTGGGCATCACCGCTCTCGACGCTTTTCTCTCCAATGAGGTGGTGGTCTACTGCCTCCTCGACGACGATACCGCGCTGCAAAACACCGAGCTCCTCGACGTGCCCGTGATGGGCAACACCGACGACAAAGAGCTGCTGAAGCTGCTGGGCAAAAAGTGCGAGGTCTTCGTGGCCACTGAAGACACCGCCAGCCGCCGCAGCCTCACCAGCATGCTCCACGACGAATACCAGGCCGTACCGGTCAACGCCATTCACCAGCGCGCCAGCGTATCGCCGCACGCCTGGCTGGGCCACGGCAACCTTGTGGGAGCCAACGCCGTGGTGTCCGGCACCGCCAAAGTGGGTAACGGCTGCCTGATCGGGCCCAACGCCGTGCTCGATGCCCGCGCCGACCTCGGCGACTACGCCCAACTAGGGGCCGGCGCCATCCTCAACGCCGACGTGGTGGTAGGGGAGCAGGCCTTCATCGGGGCCGGGGCCATCATCGTGGCCGGCGTCAAGATCGGCAACAAGGCCCGCGTAGGAGCCGGCTCGGTGGTAGTGGCCGACGTGCCCGCCAACCAGACGGTGTTCGGCAACCCTGCTGCCAAGGTTTAATTAGTGATTAGTAATTGAGAATTAGTAATTGGCTGGTTCAACGTGCAACGCATAACCAGGAGACTTTTACAATTCTTAATTACTAATTCTTAATTACTAATTCGAAAAATGGACTACCACGTTCTGCTCTATTACTGCTACACGCCGATTGCCGATCCGGAACAGTTCCGCGAAGAACACCACCGGCTGTGTTTGCGCCTGAACCTGCGGGGCCGCATCATTGTGGCGCCTGAGGGCCTCAACGGCACCGTGTCGGGCACCGTAGCCGACTGCGCCGAGTACATGCGGGAGGTGAAGGCCGACCCGCGTTTTGCGGCTCTGGAATTCAAGATCGAAGACGCGCCGGCTCACACGTTCCAGAAGCTGCACGTGCGCGTGAAGCCCGAAATCGTGCACGTGGGTTTGCCCCACATCAAGCCCTACGAGCGCACCGGCATCCACTTGTCGCCCCAGGAGTTCAAAGCCCTGAAGGACCAGGACGACGTGGTGATACTCGACGTGCGCTCCGACTACGAGCACGAGTTGGGCCGCTTCAAAAACGCCGTGACGCTGGATATCGAGAACTTCCGCGAGTTCCCGGACAAGGTGGCCGAGCTGGAGCAGTACAAGGGTAAGAAGGTGCTGACCTACTGCACCGGCGGCATCAAGTGCGAAAAGGCTTCGGCCTTCCTGCTGGAGCAGGGCTTCGAGGATGTGTACCAGCTGCACGGCGGCATCATCAAGTACGGACTGGAGGCTGGCGGTGAGGATTTCGACGGTAAATGCTACGTGTTCGATGGCCGGGTGGCCGTAGACGTGAACAGCGTCAACCCCACCGTCATCAGCCAGTGCCACCACTGCCACACGCCCTCCGACCGGATGGTGAACTGCGCCAACCCAACCTGCAACGCCCACGTGCCGCTCTGCGAAGCCTGCGGCCAGCAGCTGGAAGGCGCCTGCTCGGTGGCCTGCCAGGAGCACCCCGCCAAGCGCCCCTACGACGGCACCGGCACCTACCCCAAAATCAGCAACCACTACCGCCCCGAGCAGGGCCTGATTTCGTATCGGGCTCCGGCTAAGTAGCCTAGACCATCATGCCGAGCATGATGGTCTAGGTTTTTACAACTTTCTCCCGCTAACTCTCCCACCCATGCCCATTCCCGATTCCGAGCTGATTTTCAATAAAGACGGCAGCATCTACCATCTCAACCTGCAGCCCGACCACATTGCCGACACCATCATTACGGTGGGCGACCCGGAGCGGGTGCCGATGGTCAGCCAGCACTTCGACTCGATTGAGACCATCATCAGCAAGCGCGAGTTTGTAACCCATGTGGGCTACTACAAGGGCAAGCGGCTGGCCGTCATCAGCACCGGCATGGGCACCGACAACATCGACATCCTACTCAACGAGCTGGATGCGCTGGTCAATATCGACTTCGTGACCCGGGAACCACGGCCGCTGGAGGAGCGCATTGCGCTGCGCATTGTGCGTGTGGGCACCAGCGGCGCCCTGCAGGCCGATATTCCAATTGGCTCGCACCTGGTTTCGGAGCACGCCGTGGGCCTCGACTCACTGATGCAGTTCTACCCATTGGTGGAAACCGGGCTGGAAGTGGCCGTCGGCGCTGGCGTGCAGCAGGCCCTGGGCCTCGACTACCGCCCGTACTGCGTGCGCGGCAACGACCTGCTGCGCGAGCAGCTGGGCGCTGGTATGGTGGTCGGCAATACGCTCACCTGCCCCGGCTTCTACGGCCCGCAAGGCCGCGTGCTGCGCCTCGATCTGCGCATTCCTAACCTGATTGAGCAGTTCCAGAACTTCCGCCACGAAAGCGCCGAAGGCGAGTTCCGCCTCACCAACTTCGAGATGGAAACGGCCGGCTACTACGCCTTGGGCCGCCTGCTGGGCCACGAAGTGGTGTCGCTGAACGCCATTGTGGCCAACCGCGCCACCGGCGAGTTTGCCACCAACTCCGAGCAGGTTATCGGCGACTTGATCCAGAAAACCCTGGACAGATTGTAATCACGGATTTAAACGGATTAGCCGGATTAATCGGATTCTGTTGATCACGGATTTAAGCGGATTAGCCGGATTAATCGGATTTCGTGGACGGTGCTATATGCAGGCACTTGGTCCATTAAGCAAAAGAGGCTTGCCAGTTGGCAAGCCTCTTTTGCTTTAAGTGAACTTCAATCGTCCACAAAATCCGACTAATCCGTCTAATCCGCTTAAATCCGTGATTAATAGAAGTCGAATCCCAGCACGGCGTGGATGGGCAGCGTGATGCCGGATTTGAGGGTCAGGTAGTCCTGGTGAGTGGCCCAAATGGTGGTATACACGCGTTTCACGGCGCCATCAGCCGTTTGAAAGTAGATATCCAGCTTGCCTTGGTAGTTGTTGCCGAGGCTGGTGGCGCGCTCGGCATCGTGGCGGCGGTGCTTGATGGCGGCCGGATCAGACAGCACATCTTCAGCCGCAAAATGCAGGCTGGGAATCAGGTCTTTGTCGATTACTTCGGCAGTGGCAACAGGGAGGTCGGGCGACATGGTAGTAGGGGCTAAACAGGCAAAGTGAAACCAAAGAGAACCGGAAATAGATGGCGGCTGCATGAAGCGACCATGAACTGGCCCTGCCTTATCGGGCCTGCTTGCCGCTACCGCCATCCTGGTCAACTCAAGTAGCTAATTTTACGCCAATTCTGCCAAAAAGGCCATAGTGTCTACCCCATCGGCATAATCTGTAACGGCCGGCGACTGGGCCCGCCCGAACGGAAAGCTGCCCGCCCAATGCCCCCTGGCCGAGACGATGCACTGGGTCTGGGCGGCCACGTCGGTCAGCTGGTCAACCAGGTCTATTTCGTTGGTATAGAAGCTGTAATGCAGCACCGAAATAGGCGAAACCAGCGGCGCATTCTCGGTGAGCAGCAGGAAGCCGGTGTCCAGGTGAGGCACCCGATTTACGAGCAGAATGCTTTTGTTGTAGTCGTAATTATTTTGGTATTTATGATGGTCCGGCACGTGGTGCCAGGGCTGCAACGAGTCCAGAAGCGGGGTGAAATCGTAGCCCTGCGGCACGTAGAGCTTGCTCACGTTGCGGCAGCCCAGGCCGTAGTACCGGAAGATGTCTTCGCCCAGCAGGCCCAGGTCGTGCGGCTCCTCGCGGCCCGTAAGCACGGCCAGGCTGGTGCGGTTGCGCCGGATGATGTGCGGCTTCCTGCCAAAATAGAAATCAAAGTAGCGGGCCGTGTTGTCGGAGCCGGTGGCAATGTAGGCGTCGGCGGCGTTGAGGCGCTCGGCCAACACAATCTGCGCGGCGAAGCGCGGCTCCAGCCGCTGCAGCTCCGTTAGGATCCAGGTCATGAGCACGGTGTCGTCTTTGCTGAGCTTGGCCAGCAGCGTGTGGCCGCTGAGCAGCACACACAGCGCGTCGTGGAAACCCACCAGCGGAATATTGCCGGCCATCACCACGCCCACCTGCCGGGGCGTGGCGGGCTCGGCCGGGTAGCGGGCGGCCCAGTGCCGGAGCGGCTTCTCTTCCAGCAGCGCGGCAATGCCCTGGATGGCGGCCGTCACGTTGGGGGCGTCGAACCAGGCATTCTGGTTGCGGGCCCGGGCCGCCAGGTGGGCCAGCTCATCGGCAGAAAGGGTACGCAGGAAGTGGCCCAGGGCCACAAAAGCAGCAAGACGGTCGGGGTGGTGCATAGCGGAAGGAAACAAAGTGGCGCGCTGCGGCCTTGTTAGGCCGCCGGTAGTTGGCGGTTGGGGCTGCAAATTCGGTATTTCGCAGCCGTCAGCCGCAAAAAACTCGCACGGCTTCCAGTTAGTTTCTACTTTTGCGTGCCGCAGAAACTGCCGTTTGGTTTGTTTCTGCGTATTCTAGTTCAGACTGCTCACTTAACTGATTCGAAGGCTATGGCCATCATGATAACCGACGAGTGCATCAACTGTGGTGCCTGCGAACCGGAATGCCCCAATACGGCCATCTACGAAGGCGGCGCCGCTTGGCGCTGGTCGGATGGCACGACGCTGAAGGAAGTAACCGTTGACGGCGGCCAGACTGTATCGGGCGTGGCCCCGCAAACCCCGATTTCCGACGAGTACTACTACATCGTCTCGGACAAGTGCACCGAGTGCGTGGGCTTCCACGAGGAGCCCCAGTGCGCCGCCGTATGCCCCGTCGACTGCTGCGTAGACGACCCCGACTACCGCGAGTCGCAGGAGAAGCTGACCGCCAAAAAAGAGTGGCTGCACAGCTAATCACGGATTTTTCCGGATTAGTCGGATTAGTCGGATTTTGTGGACGGCGCTAAACTGCCGTAAACTTTACTCCGCTTTAGTACACAACAAGAAAGGCTTGCCGATTGGCAAGCCTTTCTTGTTGTGTAGCTGAACGTGAATCGACTACAAAATCCGACTAATCCGGCTAATCCGAAAAATCCGTGATTAGGTGCCGCAGTTGAAATACTTGTCGTAGGCCGACTCTGGAATCAGGTTCAGGCGGCTGAGCACTTTGATGGGCCAGCGCAGCTGCCGGATGAGGGCGTAGTTATTGGGGTAGTCGTGGAAGGTCTTGGCGGGCGTGGCTACAATCTGCTCGAACTCCTCTCGCGTCAGGCCCAGGCGCTTGATGCACAGGTTGATGACCTTCTCGTCTTCGATCTTGTTGACGTGGCCGACCCGTTCCAGGGCCACCTCGCGCGGCATCTGGCCGGAGCGCACCAAGGCCGAGTAGTTGAACAGCCGCCGGTCGATGTTGAACTTGGTGCGGTTGAGGTAGTAGATGACGCTCTGGTAGAGGTCGTCGAAGTAGTGGGCGCCGGGGTTCACCCAGTCCAGCTCCTGCTCCAGCAGCTTGTCCACGTCGGCCCGCACGTAATCGACGTGGTAGAGCAGCGTGACGGTTTTGATGCGCCGGATGAAGGCGTAGTAGAACATTTCCTTGATGCCCAGATTGAAACCCGGGTCATCTGCCTTCCAGGGCCGCAGCGGCACCGTGCCGAACTGCTTATGCACGGCTTTCAGGTACTTGCCGTCGAGGTAGTTCCAGCTCAGCGGCGCAATGCCTTCGGTCCGAAATGACTGCCCGATGATGATGCGCTGAATGCCTTCCTTGGCCGCCACGCCGTAGAGGGCCGTGGCAATGCCCACGTCGGTGCCTTCCTCCATATCGGGCACGGAGGCCTTTAGGAAGGCGATTTTCAGGTCTTTGGATTCGCGCCAGTCGGAGGTGATGGTGCGCATCTCCACGCCCAGCTTGCGGCAGGCCTTGGTCATGTTCTCGCCGGCCACGGGGTTGCCGAAGCCGTCGTTGAAGTGTACCGCCAACGGCCGCAGCCCCAGCTTCACGACGCAGTACCATAAGGTGAACGATGAGTCGCGGCCGCCGCTCACGCCCAGCACGCAGTCGTATTTCTGGTTTTTGCCGAGCGTCTTGATGTCGTTGGCGAGTTCCTGAACCTTCAACCGGCCGGCTTCGCCTAAGGGAAAGTCCTTGTCCATCTGGTCATGGACAGCACAAAAATTGCAGGTGCCCTGACTGTCGAACCGGATACCGGGAACGGTGGTGTCCATGATGCAGCGGCGGCACTGTTGGTAATGTTGGGTCATGCGGTAATGAAACGGGGTCCGGCCGCAAGGTCGAACCCCGGGATTAAGCTGGTATTAAAAAGAGGCTATACTGCTACTTACGCAGGTAGCGTATCGAAGCGGAAACCTTTGCGCAGCAGCATCTCGCCGATCTGGGTGCCTTTCTCGGCGCGCACCGGGCGGGGCAGGTCGGCTACTACCAGGTCGCCGGCAAACTCGTTGAACTTGCCCTGGGCCCGGATGCCGCTGGCATCGACGGCCAGCGAGCAGCCCACGCTTTTCTTGCCCTCGTAGGGCCCCCCCACGATGTAGCCCACCGACGTAGTGCCCACCACCGTGACGTTGTAGAGCCGGGCCAGGATGGAGTACGGCTTCACCCATTTCTCGTGGTAGGGGTCGTCTTCCTCCGTGATGGAGTAGTCCACCGTCCAGGACGAAGGGGAGAGGATGAACTCGGCGCCCATGCGGGCCAGGGTGTGCCCGATGCTAAGGCCGTCGAGGAAGTTGTCGGCGCAGATGTTGATGCCGATTTTTCCCAGGGGCGTATCTACCACGTTCAGCGTCTGGCCCACGGCGTAGTAGGGCATCTCCACGGTGAGCAGGTTGATTTTGTGGTATTTGCTGATGATTTCTCCCTGGGGGTTGATGAGGAGGGCGGCGTTGTAGATGCGGCCGTCGGCGCCGCGCTCGGTCAGGCCCGCGCACACGTACACCTGGTGGCGCAGCGCTTCCTGGCAGAGCCGGTCGGAGTAGATGCCGGGGATGGGCTGGGCCTCGGTGAGGGCGCTGGGGTGCGTCCAGGCGAAATCGAGGGTTTCGGGCAGCAGTACTACGTCGCAGTTCTGGCGGGCGGCCTCGGCAATCATCTGGGCGGCCCGTTCGAGGTTGCGGTCGGGCTCACCGCCTTCTACCAGCAGCTGTCCCATTCCGACCCGGAGCGTACCGGACGAGAAGGCCGCTGCGGCCGCCGGCGGGGCGGCTGGTGCTGAAGGCACTGTTTTGGCGGCGACAGTGCCTTTTAGAAATTTAAGCAGAGCTGCCATACTGAAATGATGCTTGGAAGGTGAAAGTCAGAACCTAATATAATAATTCCTGCCTCGATTAAACCTTAACATACTTCATTTGTCGGCCGCAATTTACGCGAAATATGCGGGCTGATGAATGTAGCGGAGGCGTTAGTTTCATAATGGGAACAGCCGGCCGCAAGCCCAACCCGCGCTACACCCACCTATGGCCGGCCCGAAATGCCTACTTTTGTCGGTATTCCGAACCGCCATTATTCCCTCTTGACGATGTCCATCGCCAAAACCTATACCCCCGCCGACGTTGAAGCCAAATGGTACCAGCGCTGGCAGGAGCAGGGCTTCTTCAAAGCCAAAGCCAACCCCCGCAAGCAGCCCTACACCGTAGTGATTCCGCCGCCCAACGTGACGGGCGTGCTGCACATGGGCCACATGCTCAACAATACCATTCAGGACGTGCTGGTGCGCCGCGCCCGCATGCAGGGCAAGGAAGCCTGCTGGGTGCCCGGTACCGACCACGCCTCCATTGCCACCGAGGCCAAGGTGGTGGCGCTGCTGAAGGAGCAGGGCATCGAGAAGAAGGACCTGACTAGGGAGCAGTTCCTGGAGCACGCCTTTGCCTGGAAGGAAAAGTACGGCGGCATCATCCTGGAGCAGCTCAAGCAGCTGGGCGCCTCCTGCGACTGGGACCGGACGCGCTTCACGATGGAGCCCGAGCTGACCGAAGCCGTTTTGCGCGTGTTTGTGGATCTGCACCAGAAGGGTCTCGTGTACCGCGGCATCCGCATGGTGAACTGGGACCCGCTGGGCCAGACCGCCCTATCCGACGAGGAAGTGATTCCCAAGGACGTAATGGCCAAGATGTATCATTTGCGGTATGAGGTGGTAGCTGCAAGCCTCCAGCCACAAGCGGCAAGCTCTTCTTCGGATCAGAACGAAAGCTTGCCGCTTGAAGCTGACAGCTTGTGGCTCACCGTAGCTACGTCGCGCCCCGAAACCATCATGGCTGACGTGGCGGTGGCGGTGAACCCCAACGACCCGCGCTACACGCACCTGCACGGCGCGAAAGTGCGGATTCCGCTGCTGGGCCGCGAAATTCCGGTGATTCTGGACGAGTACGTGAGCATCGACTTCGGCACGGGCGCGCTGAAGGTGACGCCGGCCCACGATTTGAACGACTACGAGCTGGGCGTGAAGCACAACCTGCCCGTTATCGACATTCTCAACAACGACGGCACGCTCAACGAAAAGGCCGTGCTGTACGTGGGTCAGGACCGGTTTGCCGCCCGCCGCAACATCGTAAAGGACCTGGAGGAAGCCGGCCACCTGGTGAAGGTGGAGGAGTACGCCAGCATCGTGCAGACCTCGGAGCGCACCAAGGCCGTCATTGAGCCCCGCTTGAGCATGCAGTGGTTCCTGAAAATGGAGCACCTGGCCAAGCCGGCTTTGGAAGTGGTGGAAAATGACACCGTGAAGCTGCACCCGGCCAAGTTCAAGAACACCTACCGGGTGTGGATGGAGAACGTGCGCGACTGGTGCATTTCGCGGCAGCTGTGGTGGGGCCAGCAGATTCCGGCCTACTACCTGCCCGACGGCACCTACGTGGTGGCCCTCACCGCCGAGGAAGCCCTGATCCAAGCCCGGGAGCAAAGCGGCAACCAGAACCTGCAGCTCTCGGACCTGCGCCAGGACGAGGACGTACTCGATACATGGTTTTCGTCGTGGCTGTGGCCGATTTCGGTGTTCGACGGGTTCAAGGACCCCGACAATGCCGACGTCAACTATTTCTACCCCACCAACGACCTGGTGACGGGGCCGGACATCCTGTTCTTCTGGGTGGCCCGCATGATTATGGCCGGCCTGGAGTACCGTAAGGAAGTGCCCTTCCGCAACGTCTACCTCACCGGCATCGTGCGCGACGCCCAGGGCCGCAAGATGAGCAAGCAGCTCGGCAACTCGCCCGATCCGCTGGACCTCATCAAGCAGTTCGGGGCCGATGGCGTACGGACCGGCATGCTGTTCTCGGCTCCGGCCGGCAACGATTTGCTCTACGACGAAAAGCTGGTGGAGCAGGGCCGCAACTTCAGCAACAAGCTCTGGAACGCCTTCCGCCTCACCCAGGGCTGGGAGGTGGATGCCGCGCTGCCCTTCCCCAACGAGAAGGCCGTGGAGTGGTTCTCGGCCAAGCTGAACGCCACCATTGCCGAGCTGGACGAGCATTTCGAGAAGTTCCGGATGAGCGACGCGCTGATGACGGTGTACAAACTGGTCTGGGACGACTTCTGCTCGGAGTATCTGGAGATGATCAAGCCCGCCTACCAGGCTCCCATCGACCCCGAAACGCTGCGCCTGACCACCGGTTTCCTGGAAACCCTGCTCAAGCTGCTGCACCCGTTCATGCCCTTCATAACGGAGGAAATCTGGCACGAGCTGCAGGAGCGTGGCCCCAAGGAGTACGTGTGCGTGGCCGCCTGGCCCAAGGCCCAGCCCGTAGCGGGTGCTGCCGAGGTGCTGGCCCGCATGGAAAAGGCGCTGGCCATCGTGGGCGGCGTGCGCACCATCCGCAACCAGAAGGGCCTGGGCCCCAACAAGCCCCTGACCCTGGCCGCCAAAACCGACGATGCCCAGCTGCTCACGGACTACGATGGCATCATCCGCAAGCTGGCCGCCCTCACCGAAGTATCGGTGGTGACGGAAGCGCCGGCTGCCTCGGTGGGCTTCGTGGCGGGCGGCGCGGAGTTCTTCGTGCCGCTGGAAGGTCAGATTGACCTCGGAGCCGAGAAGGAGCGCCTGACCAAGGAGCTGGAGTACGCCCAGGGCTTCCGCGACTCGGTGCTGAAAAAGCTGGCCAACGAGAAGTTCGTGGCCAACGCCAAGCCCGACCTGGTGGAGCGCGAGCGGCAGAAGCTGGCCGACACCGAAGCCAAAATCACCGCTCTGGAGCAAAGCCTAGCGGCGCTGTAGCCTAGGCTTCAGCCTGTGCTATCAACCATTTGCAGAAAGGCTCCGGCTACATAGCCGGAGCCTTTTTGTTTGCGCCAGCCGCAGCGGGCGCCTGAAACCAAAAAAAACCGGTGCCCAACCAACCTTGGCGGCAGAAGCGCGTCTGTGGCTGCGTGTGCCGGTGAGGGCGGGTGACGATTTTTTGGATCCGCGCCGCCCGAGTCGGCTGCACACTTGTTGTGAAGGCGTTGCCCGGTTGGGGCGCCCTGTTTTATCTGCCAATACCCTGCGGCTGCTCCGCGCCAAAAAGGCCGGGAGCATGGCGCATTGCCTGAATTCATGAAAAAATCTTTCCTCTTCCTGGTTCTCACCAGCGCCGGCCACTTGGCGTGGGCGCAAATGCCGCAGGGCGCACCGGCCGGTGGCCGTCCGCCCGGGGCTGGCCGTCCGGCCGCTGCCGGCCAGCCGGCTGGCCAGCCAGGAACTCCTGCTGCCCAGGGCACCGGCCGCGTGACGGGCACCGTCACGGATGCCGCCACCAGGCAGCCCGTGCCCTACGCCACGGTGGTGCTGCTCAACCCGGCCGGCAAGGCCGTAGACGGCTCCTCGGCCGACGACAACGGCAAGTTTTCGATTCCGCGCGTGGCGGCCGGCACCTACACCGTACAGATCAGCTTTATCGGCTACAAGAACGTGGAGCGCACCGGCGTGGTGATTACCGAGGACGGCAACACTGTGGCTTTGGGCGCCATTACGCTGGAATCGGCGGCGCAGAAGCTGGGCGAAGTGGTGGTGGAAGGCCAGCGCAGCCTGGTGGAGGAGAAGGTGGACCGCACCGTATATAACGCCGAAAAGGACGAAACTACCCGCGGCGGCGACGCCACCGACGTGCTCAAGCGCGTGCCCAGCCTCTCCGTCGACCTCGACGGCAACGTGAGTCTGCGCGGCAGCCAGAACATCCGGGTGCTCATCAACAACCGCCCCAGCACCATCTCGGCCAACAGCATTGCCGACGCGCTGAAGCAGATTCCGGCCGACCAGATCAAGACTGTGGAGGTGATTACCTCGCCCTCGGCCAAGTACGACGCCGAGGGTTCGGGCGGCATCATCAACATCGTGACCAAGCAGAACAACCTGCAGGGCTTCACGCTGGATTTGCGTAGCAGCATCGGCTTGCGCAGCTCCGACTTGGGTTTGAACGCCTCGTACCGGGTGGGCAAGATGGGCTTCTCGTTGGGTGGCGGCGGCCGCGGCCAGTACAACACGCCCGGCAGCTTCCGCAACGTGCAGCGCACCTACGCCCTCACCGATGCCCGCCCGCTCACCGGCACCACCACGCAAGAGGCCGACACGCGCCAGGAAAACCTGTTCGGGCGCTACTCGCTGGGCTGGGACTACGACATCAACAAGTACAACTTCCTGTCGGCCTCGGTGCAACTGGGCGTGCGCAACGGCAACAACTACCAGGACGGCCTGCTGCGCAACACCGTGCGGCCCGGCCTCAGCCAGCCCATCATCGACAGGCGCGACACGCGGGTGCTGGACCGCTCCAATACGCTGGACGCCACCCTCAACTACACCCGCACCTTCGAGACGCCGCAGCGCGAATTCAGTGTGCTGGGCCAGTACAGCCGCAACAACCGCACAAACGACTTCAGCAATGACGTGCTGGAGGGCCTGAGCGCCGGCGACAAGCTGCTCAACCAAAACGACAGCTACAACCAGGAAGTAACGCTGCAGGCCGACTACCAGACGCCGCTCAGCAAAACCCAGCTGCTGGAGTTCGGGGCCAAGGACATCATGCGCAAAGTAAACAGCGACTACGAGTCGCTGCGCAACGGCCAGCGCGACGACCGGGTGGGCAACTCCAACGAGTTTACCTACAACCAGAACGTTGCTGCCGCCTACACCTCCTACACGGTCGGCTTCCTGAAGAACTACACCCTGAAGGCCGGCGCCCGCTACGAGTACACCACCATCAACGCCGACTTCCGCACGGCTGAGGCACCCAACATTCCGTCGTATGGCGTGCTGGTGCCCAGCGTGAACCTGTCGCGCAAGCTGGCCAGCGGCAACACCCTTAAGGCGGCCTACAACCGCCGGATTCAGCGGCCGTCGTTGCAGTTTCTGAACCCCAACCGGCAGGCTGCCAACCCACTCAACGTGAGCCAGGGCAACCCGCTGCTGGACCCCGAGAAAACCAACAACTACGAGCTGGGCTACAGCACCTTCATCAAGCAGACTTCGCTCACGTTCTCGGCCTTTGTGCGCAACACCACCGGCTCCATCCAGCCGGTGCGGGACGTGCGCGGCGACACCATCATCACCAACTACCAGAACATCGGGCAGGAAAACGCCTACGGCGGCAGCATCTTCGCCAACGTCAACCTCAACAACAAGCTGACGCTGAACGGCGGCACCGACTTTTACTACACCGTGCTCGACAACAACCAAAGCAACAAGTTCTTTGCGGCCAGCAACGAAGGCTTCGTAATCAGCGGCCGCCTGGGTGGTACCTACAACTTCACGAAAGGGTGGGGGCTACAGGCTTTCAGCTTCTACCGCGGCCGGCAGGTGCAGCTCCAGGGTTTCCAGGGCGGTTTCGGGGTGTACAGCCTCGGGGTGAAGAAGGACTTTGCTGAGAAGAAGGGCAGCATTGGCTTCGGCGCCGACAACTTCTTCAACCCCCGAATCAAGATTCGCAACGAGCTCAGCTCCTACACGCTGGAGCAAAACAGCGTCAACGACCTGCGCCGCCTGGGCTTCCGTATGAACCTGAGCTACCGCATCGGCAAGCTGAGCATGGCCCAGCCCAGGCGCAAGCGCTCCGTCAACAACGACGACCTGAAAGACGGCGGCGACGGGGGCAACGGCGCCGGCGCCACGCCCACCCAGGGCCCCAGCGGCGGCCGCCCTTAAGAACGACGTGGTCCTACGAATCGCCCGAAGGGCTTCGTAGGACCACTAACTTGTTGCGCCATCCGTTGCAGGCGTCTTCGTTCAACGGATTTAGTGGTCCTACGAAGCCCTTTGGGCAATTCGTAGGACCACACCGTTTTTACCGCCTGTGGCCGGCGGTTGTATATTGGTCTGCTTACTTTAGCCTGCTCCCGTATGAAACACCTGTTACTCGCCGTGGCCGGCGCCCTGGCCCTCACTACGGCGGCATACGCCCAAACTTCGCCATCCATGCCCAAACCTCCCGTTGCGGCTCTCAAGCCCAAAGAACTCAAGTCGCCCTTCGGCACCCGCCTCGACAATTACTACTGGCTCAATGAGCGCGAGAACCCCGAGGTAATCAGCTACCTGAACGCCGAAAATGCCTATACCGAGCAGCAGATGGCCCCGGTGAAAGGGCTGGAGGAAAAGCTGTTTCAGGAAATCAAGGGCCGCATCAAGGAGCAGGACGAGTCGGTGCCGTACCGCGACAATGGGTACTACTACTACACCCGCTTCGAGGCCGGGGCCGAGTACCCGATTTACTGCCGCAAAAAGGGCAGCCTGAGCGCCAAGGAGGAAATTCTGCTCAACGCCAACGAACTGGGCAAGGGCAAGGCCTACTACCAGATTGGCGGCTTCGAGGTGAGCGACGACAACCAGGTGCTGGCCTACTCCGAGGACGTGGTGAGCCGCCGCCTCTACACGCTGCGCTTCCGCAACCTGCAAACCGGCCAGCTCTACCCCGAGCAGATTCCGAACACCAGCGGCAACGCCGTGTGGGCCGCCGACAACAAAACCGTTTTCTACACCCGCAAGGCCCCCACCACGCTGCTGGACTACCAACTCTACCGCCACACCCTGGGCACCGACCCCAGCAAGGACCAGCTGGTGTACGAGGAGAAGGACAACACTTTCCGCATCGGAGTGCACCGCTCCAAGTCGCGGCAGTACGTGTTCCTGACCATTGGCAGCACCATGTCGTCGGAGGTGCGGTACGTGGAGGCTGGCAAGCCCACGGCGGCGCTGCAGGTGTTTCTGCCGCGCGAGGCCGACCACCTGTACGAGGTGGAGCACTTCGGTAACGACTTCTATGTGCTGTCCAACGCCGGGGCGCCCAACTTCCGGCTGCTGAAAACGCCGGTGAAGAACACCGCCAAATCGGCCTGGCAGGAGGTTATTGCCCACCGCCCCGACGTGTTCCTGGAAAACATGGAGTTGTTCAAGGACTACCTAGTGCTGGGCGAGCGGAAGGAAGGCCTGCTGCAGCTGCGCGTGATTCGGTGGAAGGACAAGCAGGAGCACTACCTCAACTTCGGGGAGCCCACCTACACGGCCGCCATCAGCATCAACCCCGAGTTTGATACGCCCGTGCTGCGCTACGGCTACTCCTCGCTCACCACGCCCAACTCCACCTTCGACTACGACATGAACGCCCGCAGCAAGAAGCTGCTGAAAGAGCAAACCGTGCTCGGAAGCTTCAAGAAGGAGGACTACGTGACCGAGCGGGTGTACGCCACCGCCACCGACGGCACCGAAATCCCGATGTCCATCGTGTACAAGAAGGGCTTCAAAAAGGATGGTTCGGCCCCGCTGCTGCAGTACGCCTACGGCTCCTACGGCTACTCCATGGACGCCACCTTCAGCGCCGCCCGCCTGAGTTTGCTGGATCGAGGCTTTGCCTACGTCATCTGCCACATTCGGGGCGGGCAGGAAATGGGTCGGCAGTGGTACGAGAACGGCAAGAAGCTCAAGAAGAAAAATACCTTCACCGACTTCACCGACTGCTCCAAATTCCTCATCGACCAGAAATTCACCTCCGCTGATAAGCTGTTTGCCATGGGCGGCTCGGCCGGCGGCCTGCTGATGGGCGCGGTGGTGAACAACCACCCCGAGTACTACAAGGGCGTAGTGGCCGCCGTGCCTTTCGTAGACGTGGTGACCACCATGCTCGACGAAAGCATTCCGCTGACCACCGGCGAGTACGACGAGTGGGGCAACCCCAACCAGAAGGAGTTCTATGACTACATGCTCTCCTACTCGCCCTACGACCAGGTGAAGGCCCAGGCCTACCCGAACATGCTCGTGACCACCGGCCTTCACGACTCGCAGGTGCAGTACTTCGAGCCCGCCAAGTGGGTAGCCAAGCTGCGCACCGTGAAAACCGACCAGAACCTGCTGCTGCTGCACACCGACATGGCCGCCGGCCACGGCGGGGCCTCGGGCCGCTTCAAATCCATCCACGACACAGCCCGGCAATTCGCCTTCATGCTGCTACTGCTAGGCGTGAAGGCATAATAGCTGTCATTCCGACCAAAGGGAGGAATCTGGGTGAAATCATTGAACAGATAAACCCAGATTCCTCCCTTCGGTCGGAATGACAGTCGCCCATACAAAAAGCCCCGCTGTGCAGCTGCACGGCGGGGCTTTTCAGTGGAATCCAGAGGGCTTAGCGCACTTTCAGGCTGTCAGGCACGGTGGCGCCGCGGGTGGCGGCCGTGAGCTGGTTCTGAAGCTGGAAGTTCACCTGCTCGCAGTCGGTGAAGCGCTGCTCGGCGCGCTTGAGGGCTTCCTCGGTCTTGCTCAGCGTCTGGTAGAGAAAACCAATGGTAGCCAGCGCAATAACCAGCGCGGCAATGGTCAATACTTTGTTCATGAAAGAGAATGGCTAGATGGCTGCATTGTTAAATGGCTGGTCGTTCCACCCACATGGTAGAACAACCAGCCATTCAGCAATGCAACCATTCAACAAATTAAATAGCCGTGTTCGGGTCGAACTGCTCGAGGTAGTCGGCCACTTTACGCACGAACATGCCGCCGAGCGAGCCGTCTACTACGCGGTGGTCGTAGCTGTGGCTCAAGAACATGAAGTGGCGTACGCCAATCAAATCACCCTGCGGCGTTTCGATAACGGCGGGCTTCTTCTTGATGGCGCCCACGGCCATGATGGCCACCTGCGGCTGCATGATGATGGGCGTGCCCATCACGTTGCCGAACGAACCCACGTTGCTCACGGTGTAGGTGCCGCCTTCCAGGTCTTCGGGCTTGAGCTTGTTGGCCCGGGCCCGGTTGGCCAGGTCGTTTACCTTCTTGCTCAGGCCGTTCAGGTTCAACTGGTCGGCGTTGTGAATCACGGGCACGATGAGGTTGCCGGACGGCAGGGCCACGGCCACACCCACGTTGATGTCGCGCTTCTTGATGATGTAGTCGCCGTCGATGGAGACGTTAATCATCGGGAAATCCTGGATGGCGCGGGCAATGGCCTGGATGAAGATGGGCGTGAAGGTGAGGTTTTCGCCTTCGCGCTTCTTGTAGGCGTCCTTGTTCTTGTTGCGCCAGTTCACGATGTCGGTCACGTCGGCTTCCACGAAGGAAGTAACGTGGGGAGAAATCCGCTTGCTGTCCACCATGCGCTGGGCAATCATCTTGCGCATACGGTCCATTTCCAGCAATTCCTGACCGCCGCTGATGGACGGAACGGCCTTGGCGGTGGATTGTGGGGCTGGTGGAGTGGTGGGTTTCACTTCGGCAGCCGGAGCTGGGGCAGCAACTGGTGCAGGTGCCGGAGCAGCGGCCACTGGCGCGGCAGCAGGAGCCGGAGCAGCAGCAGCCTGGCCGAGCGGCTTCTTGCCGCCGGCTACGTAGTCGAGAATGTCTTTTTTGGTGACGCGGCCTTCGCTGCCGGTGCCGGGCAGGTACTCCAGGTCAGCCATCGAAATGCCTTCTTCGCGGGCGATGCTCAGCACCAGCGGCGAGTAGAAGCGGCCGGTCTGGGGCTGGGCGGCAGCTACGGCCTGGGCCGGGTTGGCCTGCGGGTCGCCGGCTTCGGGCAGGTACGGTACGGCGGGCTTTTCGGCAGCACCGTTGTCGGATGGAGCAGCGGCGGGTGTGGCAGTTGGGGCGGCGGAAGCGCCGGCGCTGGCGGCATCGGTTTCGACAATGGCAATGGGCGCGCCCACGGCTACCACCTGGCCTTCCTGCACCAGAATTTCCTGCAGCACCCCGGCGTGGATGGCCGGTACTTCGGTATCTACTTTATCGGTGGCCACTTCGAGCACCGATTCGTCCTGCTCAATAGTGTCGCCGACTTGTTTGAGCCACTTCAGGACGGTGCCTTCCATGATGGATTCGCCCATCTTGGGCATCGTCATTTCCACTCGTGCCATGCGCTTGGGGTAGGGGTTGAGGTATTGGGTGGGGAGGTTTAGGCCCCAAAGGTAGCCGAAAACCGGCAAGCCCCGCACGCCGCCGGGCCAGCCATTCTATACTTCCTCCGACTTATTCGGCGGCGGGCAGGTTTTGGCGCAGCAGGTTCAGGGCCATGGTCACGGTATACTCCACATTCAGCTGCCGCCCCCGGTTGAAGGTGAACTTGCGGCTGACCGTGCCGCGCGCATCGGCATACGCAATGCAGATGGTGCCCACCGGCTTGTCGGGCCTGCCGCCGTCGGGGCCGGCAATGCCGCTGGTGGCTAGGGCCACGTCCACGCCGAGCCGGGCGCGGGCGCCTTCTGCCATCTCGCGCACGGTTTCCTCGCTCACGGCCCCGAAAGCGGCCAGCGTGGCGGGCAGCACGCCCAGCTCCCGCGTCTTGATGTCGTTGTGGTAGGCCACGATGCTGCCCCGGAAATAGGCCGAGCTGCCGGGAATGCTCGTGATTTTGTGGGCCAGCAAACCGCCCGTGCAGCTTTCGGCGGTACCCAGTGTGAGGCCCCGCGCCAGCAGCAGCTGCCCCACGGCTTCCTCCAGCTTGATTTCGCCTTCGGCAAACAGGTGTTCACCGAGGCGGGTGCGCAGCTCGGGTAGCAGGGCCTCCATGCGCTGGCGCAGGTGGGGCTGGCCGTCGTCGGAGCCGGTGAGGCGCAGGCGCACGCCGCCCAGGTAGGGCAGGTAGGCCAGCTTGAAGTTGGCGGGCAGCGCGGCTTCCCAGTCAACAATCTGCTCGGCCAGAAATGACTCGCCCAAACCCACGGTCTGCACCACAATGTGCTCGATGGGCTTCACCTGGAAGCGCTCCTGCAGGCGCGGCAGCACGCCTTCGGTCATCAGGTACTTCATTTCGTGGGGCACGCCGGGCATACTCACAAACACGGTGCCCTGGTCCTCGAACCACATACCGGGCGCGGTGCCCACGGCATTGAACACCACTTCGCAGTTGGCCGGCACCAGGGCCTGCTGCCGGTTCACGTCCAGCATCGGCCGCTTGAAGCGCCGGAAAATATCCTCCACGTGAGCCAGGGTAGGCTCGTGCAGCACCAGCTCGCTGCCGAAGTAGCGGGCCAGCACGTGTTTGGTGAGGTCGTCTTTGGTGGGACCGAGGCCGCCGGTGATGAGCACCACTTGCGCGCGCTGCCGGGCCTGGTCGAGCGCGGCCACGATTTCGTCGGCGCGGTCGGAGACGCTGGAAATCTGCCGCACCCGCAGCCCGATTTTGGCGAGCTCCTGGCCCATAAAGGCCGAATTGGTGTCGATAACCTGTCCGTAGAGCAGTTCGTCGCCAATGGTCATGATTTCAACGTCGGGAAGCTGGGGCATAGGGGGCGTAGTTAGGATGAACGGGGGATTTCACGCAATTTGGCGTTCCCGACGCGTAAGACCGCCACACCGGCCGTCTGGTTTTCGTCGATTCAGGTATATGACCGTTTTCCGTACGCTCGCCGTGGCTTGCACGTTGGCGCTGTTGGCGCCTGCCGCCGCGCAGGCCCAAACCACCAAGACCACCACCGCCAAGAAAACCACGACCACCAAAAAGACCACCCCGGTCAAGAAAACGACCCCCGCCAAGAAAACCACCACCACCACAACCACCGCCAAAGCGGCCGTGACGAAAGTAGTAGCGCCCGTGGTGGTGCCCCTGACGGCCGACGAGGCCACCGGCGGCCTCCGCGAGGCCCTCACGCAGGCCGTGGGCAAAGCTGTGGCTCAGGCCGGCGAAACCGACGGCTTCAACGCCAACGCCGACATCCGGATTCCGTTTCCGCCCGAAGCCGAGCTGGTAGCCGCCACGCTGCGCAAGCTGCGGGCCGGCGCGCTAGTCGACAACTTCGAGGTGGCCCTGAACCGCGCCGCCGAAACGGCTGCCACCCAGGCCAAGCCCATCTTCCTGAATGCCGTGCAGAACCTGAGTCTGCAGGATGCCCTCTCGCTGGCCACCAGCCGCGAAACCGACGCCGCCACCACGCTGCTCTACGAAAAAACGGCTACTGATCTGCGCACGGCCTTCCAGCCTACCGTGCAGCAGTCGTTGGAGAAAACCGGCGCCATCAAGCTCTACGCCGAAATGGTGGCCCGCTACAACAAAATCCCGCTCGTGACGCCCCTCAACCCGCAGCTGGTGCCCTACGCCACCGAGAAAACCGTGGATGGCCTGTTTGCGCTGATGGCCGCCGAGGAAGGCCGCATCCGGGCCAACCCCGCCGCCCAGGGCAGCGCGCTGCTTAAGCGTGTGTTTGGGAAGTAAGCGGCAACGGTATTTGGTCCGGTTTGTGCAAAAGGCGTAGAACGTATTCGTTTTACGCCTTTTTGCCATGAACTACCGCCGTTTTCTTGTGTTGCCGCTGCTGCTAGCCGGCCTGCAGCTGAGTGCCTCCGCCCAGGTGTTCACGCTCCCGAAAATCGGGAACATCAAGCTGCCGCTGCCCACCAGAGGCGCGGGCACCACCACCACCACCACGCGCAGCACCGGCGGCCTCACCAGCACCGAAGCCGCCAACGGCCTAAAGGAAGCTTTGGTGCAGGGCATCAGCAAAGGCACCGACCAGGCCTCCCAAACCGACGGCTTCTACCTCAACCGGCTGATTCGGATTCCGTTTCCGCCCGACGCCCAGCGCGTGGCCAACACGCTACGCACCATCGGGCTGGGCAGTCAGGTGGATAAGTTTGAGCTGTCGTTGAACCGCGGGGCCGAGGATGCGGCCAAAAGTGCCAAGCCCATCTTCCTGGCGGCCATCAAAAGCCTCACGTTTTCGGATGTCTGGAACATCCTGACCGGCGAGAAAAACGCGGCCACGCAGTACCTGCAGCGCACTACCAGCGCGCAGCTCAGCAACGCCTTCAAACCCATCATTCAGCAGAGCCTCAGTAAAGTGGGCGCTACCCGCTACTACACCGACCTCACCACCCGCTACAACCAGATTCCGCTGGTGAAGCCCGTGCAGACCGACCTCAACCAGTACGCCACCGACCGCGCCATTGGCGGTCTGTTCACGCTGGTAGCGCAGGAAGAAGCCAACATCCGCGAAAACCCGGTGGCCCGCACCACTGAGCTGCTGCGCCGTGTGTTCGGCCGCAAAGGCTGATCTGTAGCATAGGCTTCAGCCTGTGCCAGGCCCGATTACGAGTGCAAACAAAAGGAGCCCGTACGTAGCGTACGGGCTCCTTTTGCATGTGGGCACAGGCTGAAGCCTATACTGCCTTAATAGTCGTCGTAGTCGGAGTTGCGGCCGCTGTTGCGGGAGCTGCCGGAGCTACCGTACTCGTCGCCACCGTCGGAGTAGTCGTCCTCGTCGATATCGTCGAGGCTGGTGAATTTGGTGTCGCCGTCCGTGTCCTCGGAGGTGTCGGCCAGCTCAAACTCGTCTTCGCTCATGTTGGCCAAATCCAGGGCCTCGTCGTGCGAGGAGCCGGTGTCGCGCCACATTAGGTAGTCGGCGTATTTGGCCGACAGTTGGTCTTCGGAAGTCCCGCGGGTTTTGCTGCCGCCGGTTTTGGCAAAATTATCCAGCTCGTCATCATCGCCGAGCAGGTCGTCATCGTCGAAGTCGTCGTATTGTCTCATGGCCTTGGTCAGGAGAGGGAAGAAAATGGAAAAGTAAACGAGGCTAACACGGTGGTTTCCGGGGCGAAGATACGACGCCGGCGGTTTGAGGGATGAATCGGTCGCGGCTTTTTATGCGGCAGAGGCTGCCGCATGGCCCTTATTCGGGCAGGTTGAGCTGCCGGTAGATGGTTTGCAGCGGCAGTTCCAGCGCCAGGGCCGGCAACAGCAGCACCGCCCCCAGCCCCTGGTACTCCCGGATGGTCCAGTCTTCGCCCGGTCCCCGCGAGTAGTCGTACACCTTCACGCGCTGGCTGTCTACCACCACGTAGTGCTGCAAACTGGGGATGCTCTTGTACAGCAGAAACTTGTTGCCCCGGTCGTTGCGGGCCGTCGACACGGACAGCACCTCCAGCAGCACCACCGGGTTGAGCAAAGTATCCAAGTGGGCGCCGTCGAGGTACTGCTCTTCGCCGCACACCACCGACACGTCGGGGTAGGTGTAGAGGCCGTTGGCTGGTACGTGCACCCGCATGTCGCTGGGAAACACGTTGCACCTGTCGCCCAGTAAGTTGCCCAGCCCGCGAATCAGGTTAGAAACCAATAGATTGTGCGCCCGGCTGGCGCCCGACATGGCGGTGACTTCGCCCTGGTAGTACTCGTGCTTGAACTCGGCTTCCCGCTCGGCTGCCAGGTATTCTTCGGGCGTGACAAACGGCTTGGACGAAGGAACGACTTGTGGTTGCGCGGCCATAGGACAGGGGTTTACCCAAAAATACGCAACCCGCCGTGAAACCGGCTTACCGGGCCGCCTGCGCCCCGAAATCCGTAATCAGCAGCTGCTCGGTGCAGAAGCTGTACTCCTCGGGCACGTTTGATGATACCAGCACCGTGCGGCCCGCTAGGGTGGCCTGCACGTGCTCCAGATACCAAGCCACGCCGGCGCGGTCGAGGTTGGTGGTGGGCTCGTCGAGTAGGAGCAGGGGCGTGTCGGCGTAGAGGGCCAGGGCCAGCTTGAGGCGCTGCTTCATGCCCGAGGAAAAGTCGCGCACCAGCTTGTGGCTGCTCTTTTCCAGGTACATCAACTCGATGAGCTGCTTTGGCGTGAGGCCCGGCCGCAGCGGCTTGAAGCGGGTGTGAAACTGCAGGAGCTCCAGCAGCGTCAGCTCCTCAATCAGCTCCAGATAGGGCGCGGCGTAGGCCAGCAGCGGCGGCAGCTCCTCCACCGGCACCGGGCGGCCCTGTTGGCTGTAGCTAAGCGTGCCGGCCGTGGGCAGCAGCTGCCCCGACAGCGTATTCAGCAGCGTGCTCTTGCCCGCGCCGTTGGGACCCAGCACCGCCGTGGCCGTGCCCGGCCGGAAGGTGTGCGTCAGGTTCCGGAAAATCCATTCGCGGGCGTAGCGCTTGCTGAGTGCGGTTGCTTCAATCTGTATCATAGAGAAGTGAAACAATGAAAAGTGAGACATGGCACCTTCGTTCAAGGGCTCCTTGTGGCCCGTTGAACGAAAGTCTCATGTCTCACCTCTCATTGTTTCAGGTCTGGTATTAGTCGGCGCCGTTGCCGCCGCGCGAGTAGCCCTTGATAATGCCGCGGCCCGAGTTGCGCACGAAGTTCACCACCTCGTCGCGCTCCGGCGAAGGGGCCAGCTCCAGCTCAATCTTGTCGAGGGCGTCGTTGTTGTTCATGCCGCCCAAGAATAGCAGGCGGTAAAGCTGCTGAATCTCGGAAATCTTCTGGTCGGAGTAGCCGCGGCGGCGCAGCCCGATGCTGTTGATGCCGGCGTACGTCAGCGGCTCGCGGCCGGCCTTCACGAACGGCGGCACGTCCTTGCGCACCAAAGAGCCACCCGATACCATGGCGTGCTGCCCGATTTTCACGAACTGATGCACGGCCGAGGTGCCGCCCACAATGGCGTGGTCGCCGATTTCGACGTGGCCGGCCAGCTGCACGCCGTTGGCCAGCACGCAGTTGTCGCCGATCAGGCAGTCGTGGGCCACGTGCACGTAGGCCATCAGCAGGCAGTTGCTGCCCACCACCGTCCGGAGCCGGTCCACGGTGCCACGGTTCACGGTCACGCACTCCCGGATAACGGTGTTGTCGCCGATGTGGACCGTGGTTTTCTCGCCCGCAAACTTCAGGTCCTGGGGCATGGCGGCAATCACCGCGCCCGGGAAAATCTTACAGTTGCGGCCAATACGGGCCCCCGCCATAATCGTGACGTTGGGCCCAATCCAGGTGCCTTCCCCGATTTCCACGTCCTTGTCAATGGTCGTGAAAGGTTCCACTACCACATTCTGTGCGATTTTGGCCTCCGGGTGGATATAGGCGAGCGGCTGGTTCATTCGTTGGTTAATTAGTAATTAAGAATTAATAATCAAGAATGCCTCAACGCTGCAGAATGCGCATGTCGTATGAGAATTGTTCATTCTTAACTACTAATTACTAATTCAAGATTACGCTTCCTTGCGGACAATGCTGGCCGACATTTCGGCTTCCATCACCACTTTGCCATTCACGAAGGCCTGGCCTTTCATTTTGGCGATGCCCCGCTTGATGGGGGCCAGCAGCTGGCAGCGGAAAATAAGGGTGTCGCCGGGCACTACTTTGCGGCGGAACCGGCAGTTTTCGATGCCCATGAAGTAGGTCCAGTAGTTTTCCGGGTCGGGCACCGTGTTGAGCACCAGAATGCCGCCCGTCTGGGCCATAGCCTCAATCTGCAGCACGCCGGGCATCACCGGATTACCTGGGAAGTGGCCCTGGAAAAACGGCTCGTTCATCGTCACATTCTTCACGCCGGTCACGGTGGTGGCGTCGAGATGAATGATCTTGTCGAGCAACAAGAAGGGGTAGCGGTGGGGTAGCGTGGCGGCAATCTGGTTGACGTCCATTACCGGCGGGCGGCTAGGGTCGTAGCTGGGAATCGGCGACGAATCGGCCTCCAGCATCTTTTTCTTGATCTTCTTGGCGAAAGCCACGTTGGCCGCGTGGCCGGGGCGGGCCGCCAGAATCTGGCCTTTAAGCGGCCGGCCTACCAAAGCCAGGTCGCCGACCATGTCGAGGAGCTTGTGGCGGGCGGGCTCGTTTTTGTGGCGCAGATCCACGTTGTTGAGGATGCCTTCCTTCTTTACGGCCACTTTGGGCTTGCCGAGCATGGTGGCCAGCTCGCTGAGCTCGTCTTCGCTCACCACCCGGTCGACCACCACAATGGCGTTGCTCAGGTCGCCGCCGCGGATCAGGTTTTGCTTGTAGAGCGCCTCCAACTCGTGCAGAAAGCAGAACGTGCGGGAGCTGGCAATATCGGCCTTGAAGTGGCTGATATCGGTGAGCGAGGCGTGCTGCGAGCCCAGAACCGGCGAGTTGTAGTCGACCATCACCGTGAGGCGGTAGTCGTTGAGGGGCAGGGCGGCAATTTCCACGCCGCGGGCGTTGTCGAGGAAGCGGATTTCCTCGGGAATCTCGAAGTAGTTGCGCAGCGCGTTCTGCTCTTCCAGGCCGGCCTGCTCCAGGGCTTCAATAAACTCGTGGCTGCTGCCGTCCATGATGGGCGGCTCGGGGCCGTCGAGCTGAATGAGCACGTTGTCGATCTGCAGGCCGACGAGGGCGGCCAGCGTGTGCTCTACGGTGTTGACGCGGGCGCCGTTCTGCTCGATGGTGGTGCCGCGCGAGAGGTCTACCACGTTGTCCACGTCGGCATCGACGGTGGGCTGGCCGGGCAGATCTACCCGCTGAAACTTGTAACCGTGGCCAACGGGCGCCGGGCAAAACGTCATGGTGGCCTGTACGCCGGTGTGCAGGCCGATGCCGCTCACCGTCACGGGCGCCTTAATAGTATGTTGCTTGTCGTTCATCAGGTCGTTGTCAGTTGTCAGCGGCTGGCTGTCAGTGGAGCGGGCTGATAAGACAACCATCTGACAACTGACAACTGGGAACTGACAACTATTAGGGCTGCAAAGCTAGGACTTTTCCGGCGGGTTTGCGCCGCGTTCCAGCTGGCTGATGCGGCGTTCCAGGTCGGGCAGGTGCCGGAAAACGGCGTTGGCCCGCAGACTGTCGCGCAGCGCGAAGGCCGGCGAGCCTTGCAGCAGCACGCCTTCTTCCTTGATGGACTTGCCCACGCCCGACTGCGCCGTCACGGTGGTGCGGTTGGCCAGCGTGAGGTGCCCGGCCAGACCGGTCTGCCCAGCCAGCACGCAAAAGTCCCCGATTTTAGTAGAGCCCGAAATGCCCGACTGGGCCGCTACTACCGTGTGGCGCCCGATTTCCACGTTGTGGGCAATCTGAACGAGGTTATCAATTTTGGCGCCTTCCCGGATGAGGGTGGCGCCCATGGTGGCGCAGTCGATGGTGGCGTTGGCGCCGATGCTCACGTTGTCTTCCAGCACCACGTTGCCGATCTGCGGGATGGTGCGGTAGGAGCCATCGGGCTGCGGGGCAAACCCAAACCCATCGGAGCCCACCACAGCCCCGGCATGGATGGTGCAGCGCGCCCCGATAACGGTTTCGGCGTAGACTTTAGCGCCGGCGTACAAAATTGTGCCATCCCCGATTTTGCACCGGTCGCCGATGAACACGTGCGGGAAAATCACCACGTCGTTGCCGATGGTGCAGTTCTCGCCGATGTAGGAAAACGCGGCCCGGTAGTGGTTGTCGCCGATGGTGGAAGAGGCGGCCATGTAGGCGGGTTCCTCCACGCCGCGCTTGCCGGTGCGGGTGGCCTGCTGGTAGAATTCCAGTAGGGTGGTGAAGCTGGTGTAGGGGTCGTCGACGCGGATGAGGGCCGTGGAAACGGGGTGCCGCAGCTCCAGCGTGCGGCTCACAATCACGGCCGAGGCGCCCGTGGTGTAGAGGTGGTGCTCGTATTTAAGGTTGGAGAGGAAGGCCAGCGAACCGGCGCGCGCCTCTTCAATCTTGGCCAGGCGGTCTATCCGCTGGCTTGCGTCGCCCTCTACCGCGCCGCGCAACACTTCTGCTATCTGGCCTACCGTGAATTCCATAGGGGGGCAAAAGTAGATAAAAGTTGCGCTTAGTGCTTAGGAAGTAGGGCCTGGGGCCTGGGACTTGAGGCACCTGCTTGTATGCAGCAGAACAGCCTAAGCCCTAAGCCCCAATCCCTAAGCCCTGATTTACAGAATCTCCTTGGGGTAGCAGATGTAGTGCTTTTCCACGCGCTGGCCCAGAGCTTTGATGTTGGGTAGGTCGGAGGCTTCGGCCACGTTTACCACGCGGCCGCGCTTGGTCAGCACGTCGATGGTGTCCTGGCCTTCGGCGTCGTAGGCGTTGTTGCTGATGCGGCCCGCAATCATCAGCTGGGCGGCCTCGTCGGGCAGCAGGTTGAACCGCTCGGCAATCAGCTCCACGATGCCCAGCTGGAACTCGGCTTCGAAGGGCGCAGTCTGGAGCGTGATTTTGAACAGGCGCCGGTCGAGCAGGCTTTGGGCCAGAAAGTTGAGCACCTTGTCAGGGTGGTCGGCCCAGAGCTTCACGGCACTCCACACGTCGGTGTCGTCGAGGCGGGTGAAGCGGCGCAGAATCTGGTCGTCGGCCTGGAACTCGGCCTGCGTGACGTTGCGCGACAGGAAGTAGTGCAGGTTGGGGGTGGCCGGCACCTCCACGCCGCTGCGCACCAGGTCGCGGGCGCGCTGCATGATGCGAATCACCATCTGCTCGGCCGACGTGACGGTTTTGTGCAGATACACCTGCCAGTACATCAGGCGGCGGCTCACCAGGAAGTTCTCGATGCTGTACACGGCCTTTTCCTCCAGCACAAGCCGCTCGTCCACCACGGTCAGCATCTTGATGAGGCGGTCGGCGCCGGGGCGGCCTTCCTGCACGCCGGTATAGAACGAGTCGCGGTTGAGGTAGTCCAGCCGGTCCATATCCAGCTGGCTGCTCACGAGCTGGTGGAAAAACGGCCGGTGGTAGGTGCCCTGGAAAATGTCGATGGCCAGATCCAGCGCCCCGCCAAACTCGGCGTTCAGCTTCTGCATCAGGTGCAAGCTGATTTCCTCGTGGTGCACATCGTGGAAAATACTGCGCTCCAGGGCGTGGGAGAGGGGCCCGTGGCCGATATCGTGCAGCAGAATGGCCGCCTGTGCGGCCTCGCCCTCGCGGGCCGTAATGGCCACGCCCTTGTCCTTGAGCGTGCGCAGCGCCAGCGACATCAGGTGCATGGCGCCCAGCGCGTGGTGGAAGCGCGTGTGCAGGGCTCCCGGGTACACAAACATCGTGAGGCCCAGCTGCTGAATGCGCCGCAGCCGCTGGAAATAGGAGTGCTCGATCAGGTCGAAAAGTAGCTCAGTAGGGATGGTAACGAAGCCGTAAACCGGGTCGTTGAAGATTTTCTTTTTGTTCATGCAAAGGCACCGGGCCAGCCCGGAGAATCGTGGAACGGTGGTTGCTACGGCAGTTTGCCGGGCTGCGGGCTGCTGCCGGCCGGCGGGTTGGCGGCCAGCCACTCGGGAACCTAACTCAACAATTTTCGGCTTCTTTACGACGCCAAAGCCGCAGAATATCTGCCGGGCGCAATTTTTTTAAAACCAAAAAGCAGGGATTGGGAGTAAAGCTACTTACGAAACTTCAGTTGCAACCTACGCCGGGTTTTTTGCTTCCTATGGGAGCAAAAACCAGCGCGGGAAGCCCCCACAGAAGCTCGTGTAACGACGCGCCCGGCCCCTTGCCGGGCGGTACACCCCAAGACCCCCTATGCAACAATACTCCATCCTCTGGGCCGACGACGAAATCGATCTGCTCAAGCCGCACATTCTCTTCCTCAAGGAAAAAGGCTACGACGTAACCGGTGTCAACTCCGGCGCCGACGCCATCGAGCAGGTGCAGGAGCAGAACTACGACATCGTGTTTCTCGACGAGAACATGCCGGGCCTGTCAGGCCTCGAAACCCTCACCGAAATCAAGGCCGTGAAGCCCACGCTTCCTGTCATCATGATTACCAAGAGCGAGGAAGAGCACATCATGGAGGACGCCATCGGCTCCAAGATTGCCGACTACCTCATCAAGCCCGTGAACCCCAGCCAGATTCTGCTGGCCGTGAAAAAGGTGCTCGACAACAAGCGCCTCGTAAGCGAAAAAACCAACTCTGGCTACCAGCGCGACTTCCGCCAGCTGGGTATGCAGCTCGGCGACCGGCTCAGCCCGGCCGAGTGGGCCGACGTGTACAAGAAGCTGGTGTATTGGGAGCTGGAAATCAACGAGACGGAAGGCAAGAGCATGGCCGAAGTATTCAACATGCAGAAGGACGAGGCCAACACCTACTTCGGCCGCTTCATCCAGGAGAACTACGAGGACTGGGTGAACGGCGATGACAAGGACGCTCCGCTTATGTCGCACGAGCTGTTTGCGAAGCGCGTGTTCCCGCTGCTCAAGGAAACCGGCGACACGCCCGTGTACTTCCTGCTCATCGACAACCTGCGTTACGACCAGTGGAAGGTGCTCGAGCCCATCATTGCCGAGATGTTCACCGTCGATTCGGAGGAAACCTACTACAGCATTCTGCCCACCACCACGGCGTATGCGCGCAACGCCATCTTCTCGGGCATGATGCCCGGCGAAATCCAGAAAAAGTACCCCAACCTGTGGGTGTGGGACGACGACGACGAGGGCAAGAACATGCACGAGGCCGAGTTCATGGAAATCATGTTCCAGAAGGCCAACCAGAAGCACAAGTTCAGCTACCATAAGGTGACCAACCTGCAGGCTGGCAAGGACCTGCTGGGCAAAATGGCCAACCTGCACAACAACTACAAGCTGAACGCCATCGTCTACAACTTCGTGGACATGCTCTCGCACGCCCGCACCGACATGGCCATGATCCGGGAGCTGGCCGCCGACGAGTCGGCGTACCGCAGCATCACTAAGTCGTGGTTTCTGCACTCGCCGCTCTATGAGATGCTGCAGCAGATTGCCGAGCGCAAGGGCAAGCTCATCATCACGACGGACCACGGCACCATCCGAGTGAAGCGCCCCTACAAGATTGTGGGTGACCGGAACACCAACACCAACCTGCGCTACAAGCACGGCAAAAACCTGGGTTTCGACGACACCAAGGACGTGTACACCGTGCGTAAGCCGGAGCGCATCTTCTTGCCCCGCGAAAACGTGAGCACCGCCTACGTCTTCACCGTCGGCGACTACTTCTTCGCCTACCCCAACAACTACAACTACTACGTGAACTACTACAAGGATACGTTCCAGCACGGCGGCATCTCGCTGGAGGAATGTATCATCCCGTACATCACACTCACGGCGAAAGGGTAGGGGGTAATATTGATCAAAAAGAAAAGGGCGCCCAAACGGGCGCCCTTTTCTTTTTGTTAAGTCCACAGCCAATGGCCACTGTGCTTGTGATGGTACGGAAAGTGAATTTCCGCTTCGTCTGTTCCTTGCCGAAGCTGGATAAGCGCTTGTCGGGTTTGGCTTCGATTATGCTTCCAGAGCTGACGATTAAATTTTGCGCTGGGATGATAGAACTGGTAGCTAAAGCTGCTGTATAGGCGGAATCGGCCGCGCTGGCGTGCCGTCCAGGCCCAGCGCTTTTTAGGTTGTTTCATCTGACTTGTAGGTTGGTACCTACAAGTCGTGGCAAGTGGAGAGGTAGCGTTTCATGATCTGTGAGAAGCGTGTTTACCGCTTGCCTGTCTTGGTAGTGATGAGTACGGCGCCATTTATGGCCGCTGGGCCGAAGCGTTCCACGGCCTTTTTGTCCTTCAGAATGTCAATCTTCTCTATGTCATTGGGATTGATACTCTGAAGAGAATCTTCTCTCAAGGGTTTGCCATTAACTACATAAAGTGGCTGTTGGTGAGGTAACAGGCGGTTAGGGCGACATTGCATCTTGATAATAGTGCCGGATTGCGGCTGCTGGGCAGCATCGGCCTGCTGGGTGGCCTGCGGTTGCTGCGTTTGCGCGTGAGCCGCTGATGCAAACAGCAAAATAGTGCCCGCTGCAAAGGAAAGACGGAAGTTGGCCATAGCTACAGAATACGTGAGTGATAACGCTCGCTGAATGTAACCGCCTTACCAATAAAGCAGTGCCAGCGTTGTTCAGCCTAGATGCTGTTTACTGGCAGATTCCATATTACTTCCCCTCCCACACGTTATCCGCCTTGTTCTTGTCCGGCACGTATATGCCGCCTAGCTCCACGCGCTTCACGGCTTTGGTAGTGGCCACAGGCACCGTGACGCTCGTGTTGCCGGCTTGCCAGGCAGCTACGGTGCGGTGCAGTTTCTCGGTTTTGCCGTCGGTATAAGTCACGGTCAGATCTACGGGGACGGGCTTGGTGCCCTTGGCCTGCACCACGATGTCGTGGCCGGTGGCGGTTTTCGTGACGTTAGCAATAGCCAGGTCGGGGTAGCCGCCGTCGAAAAACCAGCGTTGCCAGAACCAGTTCAGGTTCTGGCCCGCGCCGGTGTTCATGGAGTTGAAGAAGTCGTAGGGCATGGGGTGCTTGCCGTGCCAATTGCGGATGTAGGTGTGCAGGGCCTTCGTGAACAGCTCGTCGCCGAGCAAATCCTTCACGTAGAGGTAGCCCAGCGCAGGCTTGGGGTAGGAGTTGAGGAAAAACGCCGTGCCGGTCTGCTGGGTGCTGAGCGTGGTGATGGGCACGTCGAACTCCTGCGCCGAACCCTTGGCGTAGGGTTCGATGCCGTACTCATCCACAAAGCCCGGCTGAATGAGCGGCGAAATCAGCCACTCGCCGATGGTGGCCCAGCCCTCGTCCATCCAGCCGTACTTGGTTTCGTTGGTGCCCATGTAGAACGGAAACATGGTGTGGAACACCTCGTGGTCGGTGAGGGTGATGGCGTCGTCGCGGGTTTCCACGGGGTTGTCGTTCACCATCATCGGGTACTCCATCTGGTCGAGGCCGTCGAACACGGTTTCGTGGGCGTAGGGGAAGGGCCACTTTGGGAAGGTGTAGCTCATGGCCTCCACCGTGCGGCGGTTGAACTGCGCCACTTCCTCGAAGTCCTTGTGTTTGGGATTGTACACGGCATCGACGCGGGTGCGGCGCTGGGTGGCCGGGTCGACCACGAGGCTGCTGGCCTGCCACACGTAGTGGTCGGTGGTGGCAAACACGAAGTCGACTACGTCCTTGGCCTCAAAGCGCCAAGTGTTCTGGGCGTTGGGCTGGGTGATGTCCTGGCGTTTGAGGTCGGCCTCGCTGATGATGGTGGTGAGGGCGTCTTTGCGCTCGGCATCGCGCAGGCGCTGGGCGTATTTTTTGGTGAGCGTCTGATCGGGGTTGAGCAGGTCGCCGGTGGCCCACACCACGAAGTTGCGCGGCACCGTAATGGCCGCCCGGAACGTGCAGAAGTCGTTGTAGAACTCCTGTGAGCCGTTGTACTCGAACTGGTTCCAGCCGTCGATATCATCGTAGACGGCCACCCGCGGGAAGAAGTAGGCCACGAAAGCGGAATTGGCTTCCACTTCGCCGGTACGCATGTGAGAGCCTTTGTTGAGCACGTACGAGTACGCCACGCGCACCTTCACGGCCCGGCCCGGCCCCAGCGCCTTCGGCAGCCGCACCGGCATGTTGGTGGCCTGCACGCGCAGCTTGCTCACATCCTGCGTCTGCCCGTCTAAGCTCAGGGCCTCGATTTTCATGCCCTCGCTCACGTCTTCGGGCGCAATGCGGCCGGCGCGGGGCGCGCCCTGCTGGTAGAGGTTGGGGTAGAGCTTGAACAGCAGCTGCCGCAGCGAATCGGGGCTGGCGTTCTGGTAAGCAATGTCCACGGTGCCCGCCACGCGCCGCGTAGCCGGGTCGAAGCTGACGTTGATATCGTACTCGGCGGAGTTCTGCCAGTATTTCGGGCCGGGCGCGCCAGTTTCGGAGCGGGTGCCCTTGGCGTAGGTGGCCTGCAGATTGACGGGTACGGGGAGTTGCTGGGCAGCCAGGGTGAGCGGCAGGAGGGAGGCGGCTAAGAGTAGCGGGAGTTTCATGCGGTAAATGTAGCACCCGGACCTCACCCCAACCCCTCTCCAAAAGAGAGGGGCTCTAGCTCTAGCTGACTTGCATAGGCATCACCCCCTAGCCCCCTCTCCAAAAAGGAGAGGAGGAACTAGCTGCTAGATTTCTAGAAATAGCAAAGCCCGCTAGATGCTCTGGCGGGCTTTGCTATTTCAACGGTTTGCTTGCTCTAAAAAACTAAAAGCTAGTTCCCCCTCTCTTTTGGAGAGGGGGCTAGGGGGTGAGGTGTCCCGCCGTTACTTCAGTCGCACCAGCGTGGCGCCGTAGCCGAACTTCTCCTTCTTCGAGTCCTCGAAGAACTTGATGTCCTTGTTGCGGCTGAGCAGCTTGTGGATTTCCTTGCGGAGCGTGCCGCTGCCGGAGCCGTGGATGAATACGATTTCGTGCATGTTGGTGGCCAGCGCCCGGCTCAGCGTATCCTCGAACACCTCCAGCTGCAGCTTCAGAATAGCCGTGTTGCTGAGGTCTTCGCCGCCTTCGGGGCGTAGGGCTTCCAAGTGCAGGTCTACTTCGTGTGGCGGGGCCTTGATGGCCTTGGCCGGCTCCGGGGCAGGCGCTACGGCGGCCGGCTTGGCGGGGGCGTTGCCGCTGAGTTGGGCCTGCAGCGTTTCGGCCAGCTTCTCAGGGGCTACGGGCGCGGCCGGCTTCTCATCCAGCTGAAACAGGTAGGCTTCGCGGCCCAGCACCGGCGCTTCGCGGCGGCTGCTGTAGAAGCTGGTGGCCTTGAACTGAGTGCGCTTGGTGAGCAGCTCGTAGGCCGTATCGGAGTTGATCTGGTGCGGCAGCAGCTGCACCACGGCCGCCGGCCACTGGTCGAAGTCCTTGAGGTGCAGGTGGCCAAGGGCGCCGCTCACGGCTTTGGCGCCGAGCTTGTCGGCGCGCAGGGCGCGGTAGCGGCCCTTGTTTTCCTCGCCGTAAGTGTAGAGCACCTCCCGGTCGGTGTTGTTGATGACGTGAACCGACAGCAGCTCCGGCGACTGGTGGCTGAGGGCCAGGTACAGGCCTTTGGCGGCCGGCTGGGGCACAGTGGCTTTGGGCGGCGCCGGCTGCTCGGCTTTGGCAGGGGCACTGCCGGATGCGGGAGTGGCTGCCGAAGCAGCTGCCGAGGCTGGGGCCGGTTTGGCGGGCTTGTGCTTGCCCGCCTTGGCCCGGTGGGGCGTCACGGGTGGCGGGCCCTGGCGGCCGAATGCCTTGTCCTCATCGGCAGCCACTACCACCACCTCGCGGCGCAGCACCGGAATCGTGAAGTCGTTGTCGATGGCTACTTCCACCAGCTCGTCGCTGAGGATGCGGGTGACGATGCCTTGCTCGCGCCCGGTCAGCAGGCGCACTCTATCTCCAATGTTCATAAATCGCTGATTTTCGCTGATTGAGGTGATTTCGCTGATTTTTCTGCGGCCTCATCCGGCAATGAATACGACAAAGGTCGCCAATCGGACACGGAAACTGCACAAGCCCCCGGTTTTGTCAGCCGGCTTCTACTGTCAGCTGACTGCAATGCCTGCTTGCGGCACCTCAATACACTCAATACAACAGCTAACTACCGCTCACCGCTGCCTGCAACTACAGCCAGCCGTCAAGCCCCAAAGTCAAAAAAAATCAACGGAATCACCTCAATCAGCGAAAATTAGCGATTCGGTTTAGTAATAAAGGCCGCGCATCACGAAGCCGCGGCGCTGGTTCCACTCCAGGGCCGGGGCCGGCAGGTGGAAGATGCTGGCCACGTAGAACACCCGGCGCAGGAGCTTGCTGCGGGTTGGGATGTGGCGCAGGTCAATATCGAACGACAGGTAGTATTGACGGTAGGCGTTCAGGCCCGCGGCGGCGTTGGCGTCGGGGTCGTTGAACAGCATCTGCTGGGCGCCATAGCCCACGGCCGGCTGCAGCCAGCGGGGCCAGCGCGAGGAGGCCGGCAGCCAGGCGCCCACGTCGGCGCACAGCCAGTAAGTCTGGCCGTTGTAGTCTTTCAGGTGTTGCTCGGCCAGGCTACGCCCCAGCACGTTGGGCCGGCGGGCAGCGTAGGATGTGGTATGAAACGAATACTTAGGCATCAAGCGTACCTCGCCCCAGGCCAGCTGCTGCCCGATCAGGCCGGCCGAGCCCAGGAAGTTAGCAGCCAGATCACTAGCAGAGGCGCCGTAAGCCGGGTCGCGGCCGTCGAGCAGCTCGATGGGGCTTTGCAGCAGAAACCCCACGAAGCCACCATACCAGAGGGCGCGGCGCTCGGGCACCCCGGCCCAGCGCAGCATATCCACTGCGCCGCGGCTTTCGTGGAAGGCGCCCCAGAAGTGGCCCACCTTGTCCATCTGCTTCCACTCGGGCAGGTCGTTGAACCAGTGAAACGAGCTTCGCTCACCAGTGTACCAGCCCTTGCTCAGGCCATAGAGCAGGCCTGTGTACGTGACGGCCAGCCCCCCGGCCAGCACCGGCAGGCGGCGGCTCAGTCTGCTGCTGTCGGGCCGGACCAGCGGCGGCTCCGCGGCGAGCGGGGGAGCCGCCACTGGCGGCGGAGCCAATGGTGCTTCCTGCGCTGTGGCTCCAAGAGGAAGGGCCAGCAGCGCGGCAGCCACCCACTTGCCAAGCGGCCGGGGGGCTGCCTCCAGCAGTACAGAAAAGATTGGAGTAGAGGGGAGCAAGGCCGCGGCAGGTTAAAAAGGGCTTAAAGCTACGAGAAAAGGCGTTTGCAGTTTGTGTGAGTGCTCACCTGCGCATTATCTTTAATGCCACCTTGCACTGAAAAGCGGCTCTAAGGCTGTCTAACAGGTCAATGTGGCATTAGTAGCCTCCCCGACGCTTTCCAAAAATTCCCAAGTTTCTTTTTCATGAAAACACTTCGACTGTTGCTCAGTCTTGTGGCAATGCTGGCTGGAATGCCGGTTTTGCGGGCCCAAGTGGTTACCACCGAGCCCGTATTCTTTCAGGATACCACGCCTATCACCCTGACCTTCGATGCCACTAAAGGCAATGGAGCATTAGCAGGATTCACCGGCCCGGTCTACATCTGGACCGGCGTCATCACCAACCGCAGCACCAGCAACACCGACTGGAAGTACGTCAAAAGCCCCTCGTTCGGGCAGGCAGATCCGGCGGCGCAGATGACGCGCAGCACTACCAACCCCAACCTCTACACCATCAGCTTCACGCCGCGCACGTTCTACGGCGTTCCTGCCACTGAGCAGATGCTGAAGCTGGCCATGATCTTCAAGAATGCCGATGGCTCGGTGGTGGGCCGCGGCGATGCCGGCGACATTCTGGTAAACATCTCGCAGAGTGCCCTCGACGCGCGCATCACTTCGCCCACCACGGCGCAGTTCGTGCCGGCCGGCACGCAGGTGCCCGTCACGGGCATTGCCTCGGCCAGCGCTCAGCTCACTTTCCGCCTAAACGGCACGCAGGTGGCCCAGCAGACGGGTACCTCGCTCAGCACCAATGTTACGGTAAGCCAGGTAGGCCGCAACGTAATACGCTTCACGGCCACTAATGGCTCCCTAACCGCCTCCGACTCGGTTCTGGTGGTAGTGAGTCCGCAGGTGACGGTAGCCGCCCTGCCGGCCGGTGCCAATAAAGACGGCATCACCTACATCAATGGTGGCACGTCGGCCATTCTGAGCCTCACGGCGCCCGGCAAGAGCTTCGTGTATGTGCTCGGCGAGTTCAACAACTGGCAGCAGACCACGGCCGGCTTCATGAAGAAGACGCCCGACACCGACGCGGCCAACGCCCGCTGGTGGGTACAGATCGACAACTTGACTCCAGGCCAGGAATATGCCTATCAGTATGAGGTAAATGGCATTCTGCGCGTGGCTGACCCTTACGCTGAAAAAGTACTGGACCCCAGCAACGACCGGTTCATTCCGGCCGTGACGTATCCGAGCCTGAAGGCTTACCCTACGGGCCAGACCACGGGCATCGTATCGGTGCTGCAAAGCAACCAGGCGCCCTACCAGTGGCAGGTTAACAACTTCCAGCGCCCCAAGCGTACCGACTTGGTGGTATATGAGCTGCACCTGCGCGACTTCATTGCGCGCCACGACTACCAGACCCTCCAGGATACGCTCAGCTACCTCAAGCGCTTGGGCGTTAACTGCATCGAGTTGATGCCGGTGAACGAGTTTGAAGGCAACGACTCCTGGGGCTACAACCCGTCGTTCTACTTCGCTCCCGACAAATACTATGGCACCAAGAACGCCCTCAAGTCCTTTATCGACGAAGCCCACCGCCGTGGTTTCGCGGTAGTGCTCGACATGGTACTCAACCACAGCTGTGGCCAGAGCCCCATGGTACAGATGTACTTCGATGGCGGCAATCCTTCAGCCGACTCGCCGTGGTTTAACCGCACGGCTACGCACCCTTTCAACGTGTGCTACGATTTCAACCACGAGTCGCCATTCACCAAGTATTTCTCCAAGCAGGTGATGGGCTTCTGGCTGCAGGAGTACCGCATCGACGGCTACCGCTTCGACCTGAGCAAAGGCTTCACGCAGCGCAACTCCGGAAACGATGTGGGTGCCTGGGGCGCCTACGACCAGTCACGCATCGACATCTGGCGCGACTACTACAGCTACATGACGGCCATCGACCCGACGCATTACTCCATCCTGGAGCACTTCGCCGATAACTCGGAGGAAAAAGTGCTGGCAGATGCTGGCATGATGCTGTGGGGCAACATGCACGGGGCCTACGGCGAAGCCATCAAAGGCAATGGTGCCAGCTCCAACCTGATTGGTACCAGCTACCAGAACCGCCAGTTCCAGCAGCCTAACTTGGTGAGCTACATGGAAAGCCATGACGAGGAGCGCCAGATTGTGCAGGCCCTCACCACCGGCAACGCTACCAACCCGGCCCACAACGTGCGCGAACTACCTGTGGCCCTGGCCCGGGCCGAGGCCGCTGCCGCCTTCTTCCTCACCATTCCCGGCCCCAAGATGATTTGGCAGTTTGGAGAACTGGGCTACGATGTAGGCATCAACTTCAACGGCCGCACCGGCCAGAAACCGATTCGCTGGAACTACCAGACTGAGCCGGCCCGCCGCCGCCTCTACAACGTGTACGCCGCCCTCAACGCCCTGCGCATAAATGAGCCGGCTTTTGAGTCGCGCACCTTCACTATCTCGGGCCGCGTGAATCTGAAAACCATCCGCATCACCGACCCAAGCATGAATGTGGTAGTGGTAGGCAACTTTGGGGTGCAGGCTGACAGCATCACGCCGTCGTTCCCGAACACGGGCAAGTGGTACAACTACCTGCGCGGCGACAGTATTACGGTAACCAATGTGGACATGCGCATGCCCCTCGGCCCCGGCGAATACGGCGTATACACCTCGCGCCGTGTGAAGCTGCCAGCAGCCGTAGTCCTGAGCAACAAGCCAGGCCGCGTCACCACCGCCGACCTGCGCCTGACTGCTGCTCCCAACCCGGTGGCTACCACCGCCACGGTGCAGTACACGCTCACTTCGGCAGCGCCCGTTACCGTTACGGTTACCAACCTGCTGGGCGCCAGCGCGCAGAAGCCGGTAGTGCTGGCCCGCCAGAGCAGCGGCCCGCACGAGCTGCAACTGCCCGTAAGTGGCCTCGCCAACGGGGTGTACCTCGTGCGCCTGCAGGCCGGCGAGCAGCAGCAGACCATCCGGTTGCTGGTGCAGCACTAAGCACCAGAACGGGTACTATCAACGTACAAAAAATCCCCGCTGGCAGCTGCCAGCGGGGATTTTTTTGCGTTTCCGGGTAACGGGTTTCGGCCGTGGCCTACGCCTTGCCTTCGTGGAAAGTCACGAGGTCGTCGATGGGGGAGCGGATGATTTTGCCCACTTCCATCTGGTGGCTTTTGGCTACCTGCACCAGCGCGTCGCGGAAGTTGTAGCCCACCGAGCCGATGCAGTTGAAGGTGTAGTCCTGGTAGTTGGGGTAGTGCCGGACGATGTTTTCGAAGAAAGTTTCGAAACCCTGCAGCACAATCTCGCGGCAGTAGCTGATGTTGTTGTGGTCGTAGGTGAACTTGGCGAAGCTGGCCAGAAACCGGTTGGGCAGCGGCTGGTTGTAGAGCCGGTCCAGAATGTCTTCGCGGGTGAGCTTGAACTCCTCCTGAAAAATCTCCTGCAGGCCATCGGGCAGCAGGCCGCGCAGATAGTCACGCAGCAGCCGCTTGCCAATAAACGAGCCCGAGCCCTCATCCCCGAGGAAGTAGCCGAGCGAGTCGACGTTGTGGGTGATGCGGGTGCCGTCGTAGAGGCAGGAGTTGGTGCCCGTGCCGAGGATGGCCGCGAAGCCGGGCTTGTTGCCGAGCAGGGCCCGCGCCGAAGCCAGCAGGTCGTGGTCGACGGTAACTTTGGCCTGCGGAAACACCTGGCGCATGGCCTGGGCCAGCACCTCAGCCTTCTTCGCCGAAGAAACACCGGCTCCATAATAAAAAACTTCCGTAACTTCTTCTCGATGAAGGGTTTCGGGCAGGTTCTTATCCAGCGAAGCAATTACGCCGGCCGTGTTGATAAAGTCGGGGTTGTATCCTTCGGTGTTGAAGTGTACCCGGTTGCCGGCTTCGTCGAGCTGGCACCAGCTGCTCTTGGTAGAGCCGCCATCGGCAATGAGAATCATAGGCTAAAAAGAGAAACAGGACTGAAAAAAAGGCTGGCTGACGCACGTTTTACCGTGCCACAACAGATACGAATGTACGGCTCCGACCGCAGATATTATGCGTTTTCAAAACCACACTTCCCGGCCCGACGTAGAGCCGTTGCAGTACCCCAAAAACGGGTGGTCTGGGCAAGCGAAATTTCGCTTTTCGAAACCCATATTTTTTAGCGTTTTTTTAACAGAAAAGTGCCGCTAAATCTTTTTTTACCCGTGCATTTGGTATTTTTACTGCATCACGGAAACAGCCGATAAGGGTTTCTGCATCGTTCTAATTCTCACTCTTTTCCCCATTTTTTTTCAACCCCATCTCATGAAAAAAATCTTTACCCTCGCAGCTGCTGGAGCACTGGCTGCCACTGCTCTCAACGCGCAGGCACAAATCACGCTTGACGGCGTAATGAACACCGCTGAAATCGGTGCTGCTAACTCGGGCCGCTACGTTTCGCTGGGTGCTTTCACCACGCCTCACCCTGCTGGTTTCGGCGACTGGGGTCTGCTCCGTATGTACGGCGCTAACTCGGCTACCAAACTATATGTAGCTCTGGCCGGCACGCCCGAAGCCAATGGCAACGGTCTGCAGATCTACATGGACTTCCCGAACAAAACGGGCGTAACGTCCGGCACGGCGCTGCCAGCCGTAACGGGGCCGGTAGCTGGTACGGCTACCACCATGTTTGAAGGTGCTGGTATCACGGGCACCAAAATGGACATGGAAGTGGACGCCGCTCTGGCTCTGAAAGGCGAGTCGCTGACTTCGTTCATCCCTCAGGCCGCCGTGTACACCTCCAACACGGCCGGCACGGCTGCTGTACTGGCTACGACCATGGCTGCTACCGGTGCTCCAATCACTATTGCCGGTGCTACCGGTAACTTCGCTATGTTCAACGGTTCGCGCATGGCGTACCGTGGTACTTCGGATGGCAAAATCACCACCAACCCCGGCAATGCCAACGGTGGTGGAGCTGGTTCTTATGGCTGGGAAATCGAGATGGACCGTGCCGCTCTGGGCCTGCCATCGGGCGCCAGCATTGTGCGCCTGTTTGCTGGCTACGTAAGCAACACCGGCTACTGGTCGTCGGACGTTATTCCAGAAATTGCTGGCAACGCTGTTAACCTGGAAAACTCGCCTGACTTCACGCAGGAAACCGGCACCCAGGCTGCTACCCTGAACGTGGTAGTGCTGAGCAACCGCAACGCTGCCGAAGCTGCTGTGGCCATGAGCGTGTTCCCGAACCCATCGTCGAGCAAGGCAACCGTTACCTACCAGGTGCTGAACCGCGCTCAAAACGTAAACGTAACCCTGACCGACCTGACCGGCCGTACCGTACGTGTGCTGAAAAGCGGCGTACAGGCTGCTGGTTTCCAGTCGATCAACCTGAGCACGCAGGACGTAGCTGCCGGCACCTACATGGTGAACGTGAAAGTTGGCGACCTGACCGCTACCCGCAAAGTGGTTCTGCTCTAAGCTTATTGCTTTCTTTGTTTGCAAAAGCCCGCTGCCAAGCAGCGGGCTTTTTTTGTGCAGTATAGATTAGCTCAGGCCACTCAGATATAGAGTGGGCATGCTGGGTGGTACGTCAAAGGCTTTGGTGAGATTAGCCTTGGCAGCCAATTGCATAGCAGGAGCAGGGCACCCAAGACTTTGCTGATTTGTGCCTGGTTGCAGTTCACCACAGCAGGTGGCTCCGACCTCTGACCTGTAGTAGCCCATGAGGTAATCAGCCCTTTGCGAAAGTATTTCTTAGCGTATGTTTTTGTATCTCGCTGATGCTCAGTTGGCTGAAGTGGTTTTTTGGCAGTAAGTGGCCAGGAACAGGCGCTTACTTTCCGCCTGCCAAGCATCACTGAAGAGGGACAGGTGAGCCATAAACAGGCATAAAAAAAGCCTTCCAATTGGAAGGCTTTTTTAAGTTCAGAGCGGATCGGTTAGTACCCTGGATTCTGACGCAGTGTTGGGTTTGCCGTCAGGTCGGCTACTGGGATAGGGAACAACGTGCGGAAGGCAGCTACGTCGCCACCAGCCTGAGGACCTCCCTTAAAGGGCCAGGTGTAAGCCGTGCCGGTGTATTTACCGAAACGGATCAGGTCAGTGCGGCGGTGCGACTCCCAGTACAGTTCGCGCATACGTTCGGCCAAGATGAAGTCCAGGTCGATGCTGGCAACGTCTGAAGTCGGGTTGGCCGTAGTGATTGGGAAGCCGTAGCCGCGACGACGCAGTTGGTTCACATAGCTGAGGGCCGTAGCCTGGCTACCACCACCACCACGCAGAACGGCTTCGGCGTACATCAGGTACACATCAGCCAAGCGGAACAGCGGAATGTCGGTGTCCACAAACTCCTTGGTGGCATCAGTGCCATCAGCACCGGTGGAGGTCTTGTTGGTCCATTTGGTCACAGCCCAACCGTCGCGGAAGGTGGTGAGGCTGGCCATCTCTAGGTTCTGACGCGTGGTGAAGAACATCGCGCGCTTATCAGCCGGAGCAGTAGCCTGCGCAGGCGTGGTCAGGCCAAACGCCAATGGCAGGTTTTTGCGGGCCCGCAAGCCGCCCCAACCCGAGTTTACACCCAGCGCGGCAGGCTGCAACGAGCCACCCGACGAAGCGTGTACCAAGAAAGTGGTGCCGCCATAGCTGCGCGTCCGCAGACCGTCGCAGATGATTGGGAAAATGATTTCCGAGTTAGCCACCCGGTCGTTGTCAGCGCCAAACAGGTCGCTGTAACGGCCAGCCAGCGTGTAGCCCGAACCAATTACTTTGTTGCAATACGTGATGACATCGGCATTGCGAGCCGTACCCGTGTATACCTGAGCGTTCAGGTAAAGGTGAGCCAGCAACGTCTGTGCGGCAGCCTGGCTGGCCCGGCCGTACTCAGCCTGAGCACGGGGCAGCAGCTCCAATTCGATAGCCTTCAACTCAGATTCCACATACGCGAACAGGTCGGCGCGCGAGATCTGGCGGGGCTGAAACTTGCCAGGAGCGTCGGCCTCCGTTACGAACGGCACGTTGCCGAACATATCGAGGGCGTGGTAGTAGCCAAGAGCGCGCAGGAAGCGAGCTTCGTTGCGGTATAGCTTGGCGTTGGTCAGGTCGTTACCGGTGATGCCACGGCCGCTGAGCTTATCGTCGCTCATTTCCCGAATGAACTCATTGGCGAGTGCAATCTGGAAATAAATGCGGTTGTACATCCCGAGCACATAGTTGTTGTTCGAGGTCCAGGTGTTGTCGTTCAGGTTCTGGATAGCACCGTCCGTCCAGGCAATAGCGGCCTCATCGGTGGTAAGCTCCTGCATCTTGAACAACAGGCGGGAGTAAGAGGTAGCCCCTTCGTCGTCGCCTCTAGTATCACTGTCGCCGGTGGTCTTCTGGCCAGTGAGAACCAAGCCACCATAAATTTTGGCCAATACCTGACGCTGAGCGGCAGGATTGGTATATACGGTTTCTGTGTCGAGGCCGTAGAACGGTTCCCGGTCCAGATCCTTCATGCAGGACGTGGAACCCAGGGTAAGCATAGCGGCCAACGTCAACGCTGACAAGCCGCGGGGAGAAAATCTTTTCATGCTACAGGCAGGTTAAAAGTTGACGTTGACACCCAGCGTGAACGTGCGAGGACGTGGGTATACGTTGTTGATGACACCAGGCGAACCACCGTCGAATTTCTCCGGATCGGCCGTATCAAACTTGGTAACTATGAACGCATTCTGAACAGCAGCCGTGACGCGAATGTTCGACGTTTCGCCTAAATCGTAACCGAGCGTGATGTTGTCCATGCGCAGGAACGAAGCGTCCTGAATGAAGTAGTCGGACAGCAGGAAGCTGGTGCCTTCGCCCGTGAAACCGGTTTCGAGGTAGCCTGGCGTCGTGTTGCGCAGGAAGGGGTTGGTTGGCAGGAAAGCGTTGAGGTTGCCGCGGCTAGATTCGATGTTGTTGTAGGCGTAGTTGCCCAGGTAAGCGCGCATGGTGAAGGCCAGGCTAGCACGCTTGAACGTGGCGTTGGAACCCAGGCCCAGGATGGCTTTTGGGTTAGGCGACTTGTAGCGCACCAGATCCTGCTCGTTGATCTGACCGTCGTTGTTCTGGTCAACAAAAGCATTGATGCCACCATTCGGGTTGGTTGGTACAATCGGCTTGTCGTTAGCGTATTTCTGCTGGTACACATAGTAGGTGTTCACTGGGAAACCCACCGTGTTGATAGAAATACGGTTGCCGGTACCGCCATCGATGCCGCTTACACGAAGACCGGTTGGGTTCGGCACGTCCGTGATTTTGTTGCGGTTGAAGGTAGCGTTGGCGTTCAGGCTCCAGTTGAAGTCCGTCGTCTGAGCAACTACCCCAATCAGGCCCAGTTCCAGACCGCGGTTTTCCAGCGAACCTACGTTGGTCAGGAAGCGGTTGGAAAGGTTGGTGCCGGCCGAAGCGTCGGTTTCGTTGAGCAGGTCTTTTGTTTTACGCAGGTATACGTCAACAGTACCCGTCAGGCGGCCATCCACGAAGCCGTAGTCGAGGCCAGCGTTGTAGGTAGTGGTTTCTTCCCACTTAATAGAACGGTCGTAAGCAACCGGGCGGAGCGTGTTCACAAACACACCAGCCACCGGATACTGCACCGTGTTTTCGCCGGGGTTGTAGAACGCCAGCGAAGGGTAGTCGTTACCGAATACTTCCTGCTGACCCGTTACACCGTAACCGGCGCGGAACTTCAGCTCCGACAGGAAGGTGGAATTGGCCAGGAAGTTCTCACCCTTCACGCGCCAGGCCACAGCGGCAGCCGGGAAGAAACCGTCACGGAATTCTTTGGCAAAGCGCGACGAGTTGTCGTTACGCAGGGTGGCGGTGAACAGGTAGCGGTCTTTGAAGTTGTAGTTCAAACGGCCGTAGTACGAGATGAGCGTGTTCTGCGAGCGAACAGGCAGCACAATGTTGGGGCTGGCAGGGGTGCCATCGGCGCGCAGATCAGGCACAGGCGGCGACTTACGCAGGAAGTCCTGGTAAGAGTAGCCACCGAGCAGTTCCAGACGGCCGGCGTTGCCGAGGTCTTTGGAATAGTTCAGGTAAAACTCGAGCAGCTTGTTGTCGCGCTCCTGCGAGTAGAAGTTGCCTACGCCACCCCGGTTGAACTCGGAGGCAGCAATGCCAGCGGGCACGAACGTGGTGCCGTTGCTGCGGGTCAGGTCGTAGCCCAGGTTCAGGTTGGCGCGCAGATCGGGCAGGAAGAACAGCTTGTAGTCCAACTGAATGTTACCGATGGCGCGTTTCACGGTGCTACGGTCGCGGCGCTGCGAAAGGCGGGCCAGCGGGTTGGTAGGAGCGAGGCCTACTACTCCAATAGCGCCAGTGGTAGGGTCCTGAGTGTAGTACTCATTGAAGCCACCGAATGGCGAACCATTCAGGGTTACGGGCTGGGTAGGGTCGAACGATACGGCGCTGCCGATGATGCCGTCTTCTACGAAGCGGTTATCAATCCACGAGCCTTTTACGTTAGCATCAACCTTCAGATTACCACCCAGCAGTACGGGGTTTACACCTACCGACAGCGTATTACGCTTCAGATTGTTGGTTTTGATGATACCATCCGAATTGAGGTGGCCCAACGAAACACGTAGCGGTACGGAACCCAGGCTGCCCGTTACGGCGGCGTTGTAGTCCTGCGTGTACGCGTCGCGCAGAATCACATCCAGCCAGTCGGTGTTAGCCGAGCCCAGGCGCGACTTCTGGTCTTCCGTGCCAACACGGTTGATCAGGGCGCGGAACTCGTCGCCGTTCAGTACTTCTACGCGGCGAGGCGAGGTGGAAAGCGAGAACAGCGAGCTAACATTTACGCCGACTTTTTCGCCGGAGATACCTTTCTTGGTGGTAATCAGGATTACACCGTTGGAAGCACGCGAACCGTAAATGGCGGTAGCCGAAGCGTCTTTCAGGACCGTGAAGGTCTCGATGTCGTTGGGGTTGATCAGGCTCAGGGCGTTCGAGGAACCGCGCAGTTCGGAGTTGTCAATCGGCACACCGTCGATTACGATGAGCGGGTCGTTGGAAGCGTTCAGCGAGGAGCCACCACGGATGCGGATAACGCTGGCAGCACCTGGGGCACCACCGCTGGTCGAAATCTGCACGCCGGCAACCTTACCGTTGATAAGCTGCTCAGGCGAGGTCACCTGACCCTTGACGAAGTCCCGGGAGCTAACCGAGGTAACGGAACCCGTTACATCCTGCTTGCGCACCGTGCCGTAGCCTACTACCACAGCTTCGTTGAGCAGGGTGGTGTTTTCGTTGAGTGTGGTGCTTGGTACCGCCGTGTTCTGGCCGGCAGTCACAGTAACCGGAATGCGGCCGGTGGTGTAGCCTACAAACGAAATAACCAGCGTGCGGGGGCCAGCTGGTACATTCTGAATGGAGTAGGTACCATCCGAGTTGGTAGAGTTGCCGAGCGTAGTGCCCTCGATGATAACCGTAACGCCAGGCAAGCCGGCGCTCTTTTCATCTACGACACGGCCACTCACGGAACCAGTCTGCGCGAAAGCACCAGTAAACCCGGCACAGACGAACAGTAGCAGAAACAAGAGTTTCGCCAGGTAGGGTTGTTTCATGGGAAAAGTATTAGGGGTTGGAATGGGTTTTTCCGGATGTCTCCGGAGTGGGAATTGACAAGGTAGCCGCAACATCCGCCGTGCTAGTTGTGCAGTGAGTAAGTACTGCCTTCCGATGCACTTTCAGAGAGGATTAGCCGCCTCATTACTGTTAAAAAACTTCGCAAGTTAAAGGCGGAAATCCCACATTTACAACGTGCCGGCCAAAGCAAAGAGGTATAATGATAATTGGACTATGGTTGAAAGCGGTTGCTGGCAAACCAAGCAGCAAAAAGACTGTTGAGACAAGATGCTTTTGCTGCGCCTAATATCAGGTGAGTAAGCACATGCTAAAGTGCTGATTTGGTAGCCTAGGCACTCCGCAGTGCTATAATAATCAGGCGATGCAGCTAACGCTCGGTTGCTGTGTTGTGATGCTGTATTGACTTTATATTTAATTGCCTTTACGAGTTGTCAGAGCAAAGTATATTCGTAGTTATGAAGCTTTTGGCCCCTTGGCTGTGGGGGGTACTGCTTATTGTACTGTGGTTTTATAGTGAAAGGGTAGCTGCAAATAAGGGTACTTCCAAAAGAGCGCGCTAATATGGGTGGATTGGTTATTTGTGTCGTCAGTCTCGGAAGTCAATAAAGAATCAATCCTAACGTCTCAAATTTTGTATTGACCGGTCCATTTTTTTGTATATATCCTAGGGGCCTTATGTCGAGTTAGATAGTAGCCAGTTCAGTTTGACACGCCGGTCATTTTCCCGGTTCTGGGTTTGGCAGTTACTTGCTGGCAATCGACTTTGGTGGATGACATGCGTTGGCTGTTTCCCGGAAAAATACAGCTAAAAAATGCGCAAGACAGGGTGCAGGTAGAGTGTCTGGCTGATCAAAACTGCTAAGTCGTATTATTGTCTTTTCTTCGTCGGGCTTGCCTGGTGAGCTAACACTCATTGCCGTTTACCTATATGAAACATGCTTTACTGGCTGCCCTGCTGTGCCTCTGCGGAGGGGCGCAGGCCCAGACTACCCTGCGCCTGACCAGCGTACCTACTGCCACGCCCGCAGCGGCCACGCTATATCTGGCTGGCACCGTCAATAACTGGAGCCCAAGCAGTGCGGCTCATACCTTTAGCCGCAACCCCGACGGCACCTACCAGCTGACGCTGCCGGCTACCGTCACGGGTACCATCGAGTTCAAGTTCACGCGTGGTTCCTGGGCTACGGTGGAAGCCGACGTGCAGTTCAACGACATCGGTAACCGGCGCTACACCATTGGCAGCGGCCCGGCTACCGTCGACCTGCAGGTGGCCGCCTGGAAAGACCAGGGCAGCGGGGGCGGCAGCTGCCAGAGCACGGCCCTGCAGCCCAACGTGCGGGTTATCAGCACCACATTCCAGATGCCGCAGCTGGGCCGCACGCGCCGGGTGTGGGTGTATTTGCCCAACGACTACGCCACGGCCCCGGCCAAGCGCTACCCTGTCCTGTATATGCACGACGGCCAGAACGTGTTCGACGCCTGCACCAGTTTCTCGGGCGAGTGGGGCGTAGACGAAACCCTGAGCCAGCTGCAGCAGCAGGGCCTGGATGCCACCGGCTCTATCGTGGTGGCCGTGGACAACGGTGGCAACGACCGGCTCAATGAAATGTCGCCGTGGAACAACCCGCAGTACGGCGGCGGCCAGGGCGACCAGTACGTGGATTTCATGGCCCAGACGCTCAAGCCCTACATCGACCAGAACTACCGCACCCTCACCGGCCGCGAGTACACGGGCATTGCGGGCAGCAGCATGGGCGGGCTGATTTCCACCTACGCGGCCCTGAAGTATCCGCAGGTGTACAGCAAGGTGGGCGTGTTTTCGCCGGCCTTCTGGTTTGCGCAGGCACCCTTGTTTCAGTACCTGCGCCAGCACCCGGCCAACCCGGCCACGCGGTTCTACTTCGTGAGCGGCACCCAGGAAAGCCAGACGATGGTGCCGCTGATGCAGGCCATGCGCGATTCGCTGGCCCGCGGCGGCGTGCCGGCCGCCAACCTCAGCTTCAACCCCAAAGCTGACGGGCAGCATGCCGAGTGGTTCTGGAAGCGGGAGTTTTCGGCGGCGTATCAGTGGCTAAACGCGCCGGCAGCGCCACTGAGCACGAAAGGCAACACAGCGCATCTGGCCTTCAGCGCCTACCCGATGCCCGCCAAAAACCAGCTGCGCGTGGAGCTGCCCACGGGTTTGCGGGAGGCGCGGCTGGAGGTGCTCGACGCCACCGGCCGGGTGGTGCTGAAAGACAAAGTGCGCTCCGGCGACTCGGTGAACGTGAGCGGCCTGGCCCGCGGCACGTACTTCCTGCGCGTGTCGGGCGGCCACAAATCGGGCACACAGGCTCTTGTGAAGGAGTAGACGCGGTATTGGCCGGTGCCGGGCCCAAACGGCTGGCAGCGGGTTAACAGATTGGGGGCAGTTGGCCGCTGCTGGTGGAAAGATTTCAATGGCCTGCCGAATATTTTGCTTGCGCGCTAACGAACCTCAAGTACCTTTGTGGCGTTCAAGCCCCTGATTACTCTCTGAACCATGATTTTTTCGACGACGCAGCAAGCCTGGTGGTGGCCCTACGGAAATTCCGGACGGGACAACCTGTGCGTGCGTTAGAATCGAATTCTTTTCTTCGCAACGACTCTACAGAAAGCCCGGCCGCCCGCCGGGCTTTTTTTGTTGCCCGGTGCTGGCTCACCTCTACCACCACAACCAGCCCCGCTCATGCAAACCTACCAGCTCACCACCCGCCACCTGCGCGTTCTGGCCGACACCGTAACGCCCGTGAGCCTCTACCTGCGCCTGCGCGACCGGTACGACAACTGCCTGCTGCTGGAAAGCTCTGACTACCACGGCCAACAGAATGCATTCAGCTACCTCGCCTTCGACCCGCTGGCCCGCTTTGAGCTGCGCGGCCGGGAGCTGACCCTCACGCTGCCCGACGATACCACCGAAACCGAGACGCTGGACTCGCCCCGCGCGGCTCTGGCCCGCCTGCAGGCCTTTGCGGCCAGCTTCCAGACCGAAGATACCGGCCACGATTTCATTACGGGCGGGCTGTTCGGGTATCTGGGCTACGAGGCGGTGCAGGCCTTTGAGGACCTCACGCTCAACCCCGACAAGCAACCCGCCGGCCAGATTCCGGATATCCTGTACGGCACTTACCGCTACGTCATTGCCATCAACCACTTCCGCAATGAGCTGTACGTGTTCGAGCACACGCTGCAGGGCCAGGAGGTGGACGAGGACGGGCTGACGAAGCTGGTGAACCTGATCCGCAACCCCTCGCTGCCGGATTTCAAGTTCCGGACGGAAGGGGAGGAGCAGACCAACCAGACCGACGAGGAGTTCCTCAAGGTGCTGGCGCAGGGCCAGCAGCACTGCCTGCGGGGCGATGTGTTTCAGATTGTGCTGTCGCGCCGCTTTCAGCAAGGCTTTTCGGGCGATGAGTTCAATGTGTACCGGGCGCTGCGCTCCATCAACCCCTCGCCCTACCTGTTCTATTTCGATTACGGCTCCTTCAAGATTTTCGGGTCGTCGCCGGAGGCGCAGGTGCGCATTCAGGGCCGCGAGGCCAGCCTGTTCCCGATTGCGGGTACCTTCCGCCGCACTGGCCACGACGCCGAGGACGCCGCCCTGGCCCAGAAGCTGGCCGACGACCCCAAGGAAAACGCCGAGCACGTGATGCTGGTGGACCTGGCCCGCAACGACCTGGCCCGCCACGGCGACAACGTGCGGGTGAAAACCTTCCGCGAAATCCAGTTCTACTCGCACGTGATTCACCTGGTGAGCGAGGTGAATGCCACCCTGGCTGCCGGCACCAACTCCCTGCAGGTGGTGGCCGATACATTCCCGGCCGGCACGCTCTCGGGCGCGCCCAAGCACCGCGCCATGCAGCTTATTGATAGCCTGGAACCGACTGCCCGCGGCTACTACGGCGGCGCCATCGGCCACCTCGGCTTCAACGGCGACTTCAACCACGCCATCATGATCCGCTCCTTCCTGAGCACCACCAATCAACTCTACTTCCAGGCTGGCGCCGGCGTGGTAGCCGCCTCCGACATCAATTCCGAACTCAACGAAGTGCACCACAAGCTGGCCGCCCTGCGCAAGGCGCTGCAGGCCGCAGAAGCTATTTAAGTAGTGATGACGGTCATGCTGAGCTTGTCGAAGCATCTCTACCGCTTCGTTGCAACAGTAGTTGATTAGTCAGAGGTAGAGATGCTTCGGCTACGGCTGCGCCTTCGCTCAGCATGACGTTTATAATAGATACTCAGGACCACCCCAATGAACATCCTCGTTCTCGACAACTACGACTCCTTTACCTACAACCTCGTGCAGGTGCTGCGGGAGCTGGGGCATACCAGCAACGTAACCGTGATTCGTAACGACAAGCTGGCCGTGGACGACGTGGCCGCCTACGACGCGGTGCTGCTGTCGCCCGGCCCCGGCGTGCCTTCGGAAGCAGGCCTGATGCCCGAAATCATCCGCCGCTACGCGCCTACCAAACGGATTCTGGGCGTGTGCCTAGGCCACCAGGGCCTAGCCGAGAGCTTCGGCGGGGAGCTGTACAACCTGCCCCAGGTGCTCCACGGCCTAGCCACCGACGCCCACCTCACCGCCGCCGACAAGCTGTTCGGGGGCCTGCCCGACACCTTTAAAGTAGGCCGCTACCACAGCTGGAGCGTGCGCCCCGAGAGCGTGCCCGCCGAGCTGGAAGTCACCGCCCTCGATGCCGACGGTCAGGTACTGGCCTTCCGCCACCGGGAGTATGATGTGCGTGGCGTGCAGTTCCACCCCGAATCTATCCTCACCGAGCACGGCCACCAGATGCTGCGCAACTGGCTGAGCTGAACAGGCTGAATGTAGAGACGCAATATTTTGCGTCTCGTCGTTGAACGACAATAGTAGCGCGGAGCTAACAACATCAGCACGCAGGGAGACGCAAAATATTGCGTCTCTACCTCCGACAATTACCCACCCAATTCCCCCAAACCCGCCTTCGTGGCGGTCTGATTGTGAAACAGATTCTGAATAAACTATTCGACCAGCAGCTGCTGACTCACCCTGAGGCGCTGGAAGCCATGTTGCGCATTGGACAGGGCGAGGCCAACGCGGCGGAAATGGCGGCCTTCATGAGCGTCTACCGGATGCGGCCTATTTCGGTACCGGAGCTGGCGGGCTTCCGCGAGGCCCTGCTGAGCCTCAGTCGCGACCCGGAGCTGGGCACCCGCGACACGGTGGACATTGTGGGCACCGGCGGCGACGGCAAGGACACGCTCAATATCAGCACGCTGGCCTGTTTTGTGGTGGCTGGGGCCGGCTACAAGGTCACTAAGCATGGCAACATTGGGGTGTCGTCGGTGTGCGGGTCTTCGGATGTGCTGCAGCAGCTGGGCGTGGAGTTTGGGGTGGGCAACGACGTGCTGCAGCGGCAGCTGGAGCGGGCCGGCATCTGCTTTCTGCACGCGCCGGCCTTCCACCCAGCCATGCGCCACGCCGGGCCGGTGCGCCGGGAGCTGGGCGTGCGCACGTTCTTCAACATTCTGGGCCCGCTGGTGAACCCCGCGCGGCCGAAGTTTCAGGTGGCGGGCACCTTCAGCCTGGAGCTGCTGCGCCTCTACCACTACCTGCTCCAGCAAACCGACACCCGCTACGCCGTGGTGCACGCCCTGGATGGCTATGATGAACTCTCGCTGACGGCCGCCGCCAAGCTGGCCACACCTGAGGGCGAGCGGGTGGTATCGGCCGCCGACCTGGGCCTGACCCTGAACCAGCCCGAGGAGCTGGCCGGCGGCCGCACCGCCGCCGAATCGGCCGCCATCTTTGTGGATGTGCTGGAAGGCCGCGCCACCCGTGCCCAGCGCGACGTGGTAACGGCCAACGCGGCCCTGGCCATCGGCTGCCTGGAACCCACCTTCAGCTTCGCCGACAGCCTGGCCGCCGCCCGCGAGTCGCTCGACTCCGGCCGCGCCCGCCAGGCGCTACGGGAGTTGGTGGCGGCTATCTGACCCCAATAAACAGGTCCTGTCATCCTGAGCGGAGCGAAGGACCTTATCAAATCAGAACGACCCTTGTTGTTATGCTTCGTGCTGACTGCATAAGGTCCTTCGCTCCGCTCAGGATGACACACGATTTTCGAAACAGCTATCAGTCAACAACTAATAGCTAACAGCTCAAAAAAATGACCATTCTCGATACCATCATTGCCCACAAGCGCCAGGAAGTAGCCACCCGCCAGAGCCTGGTGCCGGTGAAATTGCTGGAGCAAAGCTTCTACATGCCGGCCCAGCCGCTAAGCCTGCGCCGCTACCTGCTGCGCGACGATTTGAGCGGCATCATCGCCGAGTTCAAGCGCAAGTCACCCAGCAAGGGCATCATCAACGCCCACGCGCCGGTGGAGCGCACCACGCTGGGCTATATGCAGGCTGGCGCTTCGGCGCTGTCGGTGCTGACGGATACGGAGTTTTTCGGCGGCAAGAACGAGGACCTGACCACGGCCCGGCGCTTTAATTTCTGCCCCATCCTGCGCAAGGATTTCGTGGTGGACGAGTACCAGATCATCGAAGCCAAGAGCCTCGGGGCCGACGCCGTACTGCTGATTGCGGCCGTGCTCAGCGGCGAGGAAGTGCTGCGCCTGGGCCGCCTGGCCAAAAGTCTGGGGATGGAAGTGCTGCTGGAAATCCACAACGCCGAGGAACTCGATAAAACCCTGCACCCCGACGCCGTGAGCCTGGTGGGCGTGAACAACCGCAACCTGCACGACTTCTCGGTCAGCCTCGATACGTCCGGCGAGCTGGCCCAGCGCATTCCCGACGAGTACGTGAAGGTGACCGAAAGCGGCCTGAGCACCGCCGCCGACATCGAAGCCCTGCGCGCCGTGGGCTACCGCGGCTTTCTGATGGGCGAAACCTTCATGCGCCACTCCCGCCCCGAAAAAGCCTGCGCCGCCCTGGTGCAGCAGCTCCGCGCTACGGAGGCGGTGACGTTGCTGTAAGAGCCAGAACGAAGAAACAGAACGTCATTCCGAGCGAAGGCGCAGCCGAAGCCGAGGAATCTCGCCAGAGGCTAATCAATAGCACTACAACATCAGCACGCGAGATGCTTCGACTGCGGCTGCGCCTTCGCTCAGCATGACGTTATATTTCAGCGTAACGAATACACACCCACATGCCCACCAACTCCCACCACATGCCTCACCTCAAAGTCTGCGGGATGGCTGATGCCGACAGCCTGCGGGCGGTGGCGGCGCTGCAGCCCGATTTTTTGGGGTTCATCTTCTACCCCGCGTCGAAGCGGCACGTGGGGGAGCGGCTGCCGGCGGCGGTGGTACGGGCGTTGCCGGCCGCTATCCGCAAGGTGGGCGTGTTCGTGGACGACGACGCGGCCACGGTGCTGGCGCGGGTGCGGGAGTTTGATTTGCAACTGGCCCAGCTTCACGGCCACGAAACGCCCGAAACCTGCGCCGCGGTGCGGGCCGGCGGCGTGCCGGTAGTGAAGGCGTTTGCGGTAGGCGAGGGGTTTGACTTCGCCCAGCTTCAACCCTACGTGGGCTGCGTGGACTACTTCCTCTTCGACACGGCCGGCCCCCAGCCCGGAGGCAACGGTACCGCCTTCGACTGGACGCTGCTGCAGGACTACAACCTGCCGGTGCCGTACTTTCTGGCCGGTGGCATCGGGCCGGAGCACGCGGCGGCGCTGCGCAACCTTCGGCTGCCCGGCCTGTTTGCCCTGGACCTGAATAGCCGCTTCGAAACCGCCCCGGGCACCAAGGACGCCGGCCGGCTGGAGGCTTTTTTTCAGGAGCTGAAAGCATAACAAGCCAGCATCATAACACAGGCAGATTGCGCTAAAGACGGATACACAAAAGCTATGAGCGAAATAAAGATTGCGCTGGACTGGACGGTGAACACCAACCACACGGGCTTTGTGGTAGCTCAAGAGCTGGGCTGGTACGCGCAGCACGGACTGGAGGTGGAGCTGCTGACCCCGGAAGCCGACAACTACGCCCTGACTCCGGCGAAAAAGGTAGAGCTGGGCCAGGCCGATTTTGCGCTTTGCCCGCTGGAAAGCATCATCAGCTACCGCACCAAGGCCCGGCCGTTCGATGCCATAGCCGTGGCCGCCCTGCTGACGGAAGACCTGAGCAGCATCGTAACGCTTAAGCGCCCGGATATTCAGTCGCCCAAAGATTTGGAGGGCAAAATCTACGCCTCGTACCAGGCCCGCTACGAGGACCAGATAGTGGCGAAAATGCTGGAAAACGACGGTGCTATCGGCCCGCTGACCATTACATACCCGGCGAAGCTGGGCATCTGGAACACGCTGCTGCAACAGCAGGCCGACGCCACCTGGATTTTCGATAACTGGGAAGGCGTGCAGGCCCGGCAGCAGGGCGTGGAGCTGACCAGCTTCCGCCTGGCCGATTACGGCATTCCGTACGGCTATTCGCCCGTCATCATGGCGTCGGAAAAACGGGTGCTGGAAAACGGGGAGGCCTACCGGAAGTTTCTGCAGGTGTCCGGGCAGGGCTTCCTGCACGCCAAAGACCACCCGGAGGAGGCGGTGGCGCTGTTGCAGAAGCTGGTTCCGGCCGCCGACCGCACCCCCGGTTTCCTGCTCGAAAGCCAACAGCACACGGCCGAATACTACGGCAGCGGCCCCGGCTGGGGCCACATGAGCCCCGCCAAGGTGCAGCGCTACCTAGACTGGTTGGCCGAGCATGGCCTGGAAACCCGGAAGCTGCCGTTGTCGGAAGTCATGACCAACGACCTGTTATAAGAACCTTTTTTGCGTCTGATTTCGCGGGGTAATCCACTGCGAGACCCTGCGCCAACCACCCCGAGACCCTGCGAAAAACCATCATGAAACCAACCTACCAACAACCCACGGAGCGCGGCTACTACGGCCAGTTCGGGGGCGCGTTCATTCCCGAAATGCTCTACCCCAACGTGGAGGAGCTGCGCCAGCAATACCTGAGCATCATGGCCGAGCCGGAGTTCCAGCAGGAATACCAGCAGCTGCTGCGCGACTACGTGGGCCGGCCCACGCCGCTGTTCGAGGCAAAGCGGCTGTCGGCCAAGTACAACACCCGCATCTACCTCAAGCGCGAGGACCTCTGCCACACCGGCGCACACAAGGTGAACAACACCGTGGGGCAGATTCTGCTGGCCAAGCGCCTGGGCAAAACGCGCATCATTGCCGAAACCGGCGCCGGCCAGCACGGCGTGGCCACTGCCACGGTGTGCGCCCTGATGGGCATGGAGTGCATCGTGTACATGGGCGAAGTGGATATGGAGCGGCAGAAGCCCAATGTGTACCGCATGCGCCTGCTGGGGGCTGAGGTGAGGGCGGCCATGAGCGGCAGCCGCACCCTCAAGGACGCCACCAACGAGGCCATCCGCGACTGGATCAGCAACCCCGTGGATACGCACTACATCATCGGCTCGGTGGTGGGTCCGCACCCGTACCCCGATCTGGTGGCGCGCCTGCAGGCCGTTATCAGCGAGGAAATGCGCAAGCAGCTGCTGGAGAAAACCGGCTCCGAGCTGCCGCAGTACGTGGTGGCCTGCGTGGGCGGTGGCTCCAACGCGGCCGGCGCGTTCTACCATTTCCTGGAAGAACCCTCGGTGCAGCTGGTGGCCGTGGAAGCCGCCGGCCACGGCGTGCACTCGGGCCACTCGGCTGCTACCTCGGTGCTGGGTACGCCGGGCGTGATTCACGGCAGCCGCACCTTGCTGATGCAGGACGAGGACGGCCAGATTACCGAGCCTTACTCCATTTCCGCTGGCCTCGACTACCCCGGTATCGGCCCGCTGCACGCCTTCCTGGCTGATTCCAAGCGCGCCCGCTTCATCAGCATTGAAGACGAAGCGGCCCTGAAGGCTGTGGCCGAATGCAGCCGCCTCGAAGGCATCATTCCGGCCCTGGAAACCGCCCACGCCCTGGCCGCCCTCGACCAGCTCGGCGCCGGCCCCGACGACGTGGTGGTCATTAACCTCTCCGGCCGCGGCGACAAGGACCTGGAAACCTACATCAAGTACGCTGACGCTATTATGTAATGCCAAACCACCTGTCATCCTGAGCAGAGCGAAGGACCTTATCACGCGTGAACAAGTCGTTCACTAGTAAGCCAGACGTGATAAGGTCCTTCGCTCCGCTCAGGATGACAGAGCCGCTGATATGAACCGAATCAAAGACGCCTTCGACAAAAAGCAGAAGAACCTGCTCAACATCTACTTCACCGCCGGCTACCCGCGCCTGCACGACACCGTACCGCTGATCAAAGCCTTGAGCGAAGCCGGCGCCGACCTCATCGAAATCGGGATGCCGTTTTCGGACCCGCTGGCCGATGGGCCGGTGATTCAGGCCAGCAGCACCGTGGCCCTGGCCAATGGCATGAACCTGCGGGTGCTGTTCGAGCAGCTGCAAGGCATCCGGGAGAGCGTGCCCGAAACGCCGATTCTGCTGATGGGCTACCTCAATCCGGTGATGCAGTTCGGGGTAGACAACTTCTGCCGCGAAGCCGCCGCCGCCGGCGCCGACGGCATCATCCTGCCTGACCTGCCCCTCGACGATTACGTGGCCGAATACCAGGACATCTTCCGCCGCCACAACCTGCGGCCGGTGTTCCTCATCACCCCGCAAACCGCCCCGGAGCGCATCCGCCGCATCGATGAGCTGACGGATTCGTTCCTCTACCTCGTGTCGGGCCCCGGCACTACGGGCGGGGCCAACACCCAGGCCGAGGGCGTGCAGGAAGCCTATTTCCAGCGCATCGAGGCCATGAATCTGCGCAATCCGCGTCTCATCGGCTTCGGTATCGGCGACAAAGCCTCCTTCCAGAACGCCTGCCAGTACGCCGAGGGTGCTATCATCGGCTCCGCCCTTATCCGCGCCCTGGATGGTGTGGACGACGCTCCGGCCGCGGCTAAGCGGTTTGTTTCTTCTGTACTCAACTAAGTAGCCCCCCAAACTGTCATCCTGAGCGGAGCGAAGGACCTTATCACGCGTGAACGACATCGTTCGGTAGAAAGCCAAACGTGATAAGGTCCTTCGCTCCGCTCAGGATGACAGAGGATTCTCCCCCCACCAGAACATGATCATCCAACTCGACCCCCATATCACCGCCGCCAACAAAGCCGCCATTGAAGCCCGCATTCAGGAGCTGAAATACAAGGCTACGGAGGTGAAAACCCAGCGCGCCCACTATCTGGTGGCCATCGGCAAGGCCGATGTGGATCTGCGCGCCATCGGCCAGCTGCCCGGCATCCTCGACATCCACCGCGTCTCGGACGACTACAAGCTGGTGAGCCGCAAGTGGCGCGTGCGCCCCACGGTGCTCGACCTCGGCGACGGGGTGCGCATCGGGGAAGGCTCGCTGACGCTGGCGGCCGGCCCGTGTAGCATCGAGAGCGAAAAGCAGATGGAGCTGATCATGCAGCACCTCGTGGACAACGACGTGCGCATCATGCGCGGGGGCGTATTCAAGCCCCGCTCGTCGCCGTACGCGTTCCGCGGGCTGGGCATGGAAGGCCTGAAGGATTTCCACCGCATGGCCCGGGAGCGGGGCATCAAAATCGTGACGGAGGTCATGCAGGTGTCGCAGGTGGAGGAGATGCACGACTACGTGGACGTGTTCCAGGTGGGCGCCCGCAACACCCAGAACTTCAACCTGCTCGATGCCCTGGGCGGCGTGGATAAGCCCGTGATGATCAAGCGCGGCATCTCGGGCACCATCGAGGAGCTGCTCTCGTCGGCCGAGTACGTGTTTTCGGGCGGTAACGAGAAGCTAATTCTCTGCGAGCGGGGTATCCGTACCTTCGAAACAGCCTCGCGCAACACTTTGGATTTGAACGCGGTGCCCATCCTGAAGGAGAAAACTCACCTGCCCGTCATCGTGGACCCCTCGCACGGCATCGGCATCCGCGAGTACGTGCCCACCATGGCCCTGGCCGGCGTCATGGCCGGAGCCGACGGCATCATCTACGAAGCCCACGAGAAGCCCGAAGAAGCCGCCTCCGACGGCGCCCAGACCCTGAATTTCGCCGAGTCGGAGCGCCTGATCCGCAACCTGCGCAAAGTGTACGCCCTGCGCCAGGAGCTGGAGTAGGGGCGTTAGGTTGGCAGAAAAGGAACGTCATGCTGAGCTTGTCGAAGCATCTCGCGTGCTGACACCGGATTATTACCCCAACGTCAGCACGCGAGATGCTTCGACAAGCTCAGCATGACGTTTTAATTGGCTTCAGATACGGACTAGCACGATGTAGAGACGCGACACTTCGCGTCTCGTCATTGAACGACCCGGAACCGCGCCACTCAAAACAACATCAGCAACGACGAGACGCGAAGTGTCGCGTCTCTACATCGTTCAACAGCGCATAAACCGCCTCGGCTTTAATAAGCCGGGGCGGTTTTTATATAGTCGAAACCCGATCTACTGCTACCTTGCCGGTATGTTCTTCGGATTCAACATCTACAGCGGCTTGCTGCTGCCGTTTTTCCTGCAAGGCGTAATTGTGGCGGCGGTGCTGTGGGCGCGGCGGCGGCGCGAGGATACGGCGGCCGACGGCTGGCTGGCCCTGCTGCTGCTGCTGTTTGCCGTGCGGCTGGCCCAATGGATGCTGGGCTTTGCCGGCTGGTACGACTCGCACGACTCCCGCACGACGTTCATGTTCTACTGGCCATTCAGCAACTGGCTGGCGGTGGGGCCGGCGCTGTACTTCTACTTCCGCAGCCTCACCAACCAGGAGTTCCGGCTGCAGCGGCAACACTGGTGGCATTTCGCGCCCGCTCTGGTGGTACTCGCGTGGCTGCTGGTGGTGTTTGGGTACGATTTGGGCTGGTGGCACGGGCTACAGGGCCGGCCGCTGCCCGCCCACTTCGGCACCAAAGGCCCCCTGGCCAGTTGGGCCGACTACCAGCCCATCGGGCTGCTGGCCGATACGCTCGGCTACCTCTCGGTGCTGGCCTACGCGGTGCACACCCTGCGCGCCTACCGCGCCTACGCCCGTTACCTCAACGACAACTTCTCCGACACCGAGCAGCTCCGGTTTCGGTGGCTGCGCAACGTGCTGGTGGCCGTGGTGGTGGGCACCGGCGTCACGCTGGTGTTCGGCGCGGTCAACCTATTCATCACGCCCCTCAACTACGTGCAGAGCTGGTACGACTACCTGTTCACCGGCCTGCTGATCTACTACCTCAGCATCTCGGGCCTGCTGACGGGTTACCGCCTGGCCGCCCTGCGCTTCCAACTGTCGGCTGACATAGCCGCTTCGCCAGCACCCCTGTTGCCGCCGGTGGAAGCTGCCGCCGGAGCGTCCAACATTGTTGCACTGGAGACAAGCGAAAAGATAGTTGCCCCTGCGGTACTTGGTCTGCCTGAAACATCTGTTTCGCCCGTCGTTACGGTTGCCAGCGTACAGTCGGTAGCTGATGCCACCGTTGAAGAGCCAACTGAAACGGCCGCCGAGCCCGACGCGGAGCTCACCCGCTGGACCACCCGGCTGCTGGCCCACATGCAAACGGCCCGGCCCTACCTGGAGCCCGAGCTGACGCTGGGCGAGCTGGCCACCCAACTGCGCACCAACACGTCCTGGCTTTCCCGGGTCATTAACTCCGGCTGCGGTCAGAACTTCAACGACTTCGTGAACGAGTACCGGGTGCGCGAGGCCGAGCGCCGTCTCCGCGACCCACAGTTCCGGCACTACACGTTACTGGCCGTAGCCCTAGAAGCCGGCTTCAACTCCAAGTCCACCTTCAACCGCGTCTTCAAAAAGCTCCGCGGCCAGACGCCCAGCGAAGCAGCCCGGCAGCTGTAGAGACGCATACTTGCGCCTCATCGTTGAACGGCCGGCCATGTACCAACAGCACGTTGTAGAGACGCGACCCTTCGCGTCTCGGCATTGAACGACCCGGAACCGCGTCAATCAAACAACTTCAGCAATGGCGAGACGCGAAGGGTCGCGTCTCTACGCCTGCCCAGTGTCAAACTATAAGTTGAGGCGTCCCAGGCTGTAAACTGGGTCGTTTGGGGGCGACGGGGGCAGTTCCTTTGGGACATCGTTTCACTTCAACCCCCCATTGACATGCGTACTTTCCTGCCTTCCCGTTCGGTCACTGTTGCCACTTTCGCCGCCCTGTTACTGCTCGTTACGGCCTGCTGGGCGGGTATCACTTCCAGTCTGCTCATTGAGCCGGGCAAGCAGTTTGCGCTGGGCGGCGGGCAACTGGGCGGCTTCAAAGTAGAGGCTCACAACGTGGGCAAAGTACCCGTCGAGTTCAAGGAGCGGCCCCGGGGCGGCGGCATCTTCGGCAAGACGACGCTGGCTCCCGGCGAGCGGGGCACGTTGCGGTTCATGGCCGGCTCCACGGCGCTGCTGCTCAACCCCTCGGCCCAGCAAGCCAAAGTAGACCTCAAAATCACCGGCGACACCCGGCTGAGCATGACCTACGAGCCTAATGGTAAGCTGTAGGCGGCATCATCACAATCAAAAGGCGTTGCCATGAAAAAGCAAATTCTCAAGTTTGCGCTGGCCCTGGCCAGCTTGATTACGCTGGTGGTGGAACGCGGGAATGCTCAACCTGATGCTCCCCGCCTGACCATGCAGGAACTGCAGCTTCTGACGCAGCAATGGGAACAAGGGCAGTTCACATATGCCAATGAGGCTTCCGCCCAATCCGTCGCCATTCGCAGTGGCCTGAACGGCATGAGCGCCGGCTCTAATGCCGTGGTCCTCGATTATATCTACCAGCAGCCCGAGGGTGGTATGGTGAAGGAGTTCGACAAGCTCTGGCTGGCCCGTGACGGTCGTTCCATTCGTTGGGATGATGCGCAACTGCAACTCCGGTCTAAAACCCGCCTGCCCGATGGCCGCATTCAGGCAGTATTTGAGGGGCCGGGCCGGGAGATGGGCCAGCCGTGCGAGCTGCGCCGCGTACTTACGCTGGGCTCCCAGAAGCTGGAAATCAGCAAAGAAGTACGTCGGGCCAATACGACCACTTTCGTCGCCCTAGCCCGGTACGAGTTTATACGATGAAAATGGCTTATTTGAGAAATAGAGCCCTTCAATTATAGGGCAGTTAATCATAAATAGTGTCAAATCATTGCTGATGGCCCCTCGTACAAGGGTGTTTAGATGAAATAAATGCGCCTATTCATGTAATAGGCCTTGTAAAATAAACTGTCCTGAAATCTTGTTTATTCCGGAAGTCTTCTATATTTGCATCATCATGCTGAACCTATCCGCGAAATGCTTTATGACCATTAATCGTCCAGTCCAGGACGAGGTCGGGCGCTTTTGCGGGTACGAAAGGTAGAACACAGCATGCTTCTCCTTCTCTGAAATCCACTTAAGAGCCCGACTCCTCCCCAGGAGCCGGGCTTTTTTTCTGCCCTGTACGCGCTATGATACAGCAACACTACGACCGGTATACCACGCAGGATCAGCTGGTTTGGAAGGTATTGTTCGACCGCCAGACGGCCCTGCTGCACAAGCGTGCCTGCTCGGCGTTTGGCCGGGGGCTGGAGGCCGTGGGCTTCCACCGCAACGCCATTCCCGATTTTCAGGAAGTAAGCCAGCGCCTGCAAAAAGCCACTGGCTGGCAGCTGGAACCGGTGCAGGGCATGCTCAATGATGCCGAGTTCTTCGGGTTGCTGGCCCAGCGCAAGTTCCCGGCCACCGTCTGGATCCGGAGCATGGAGCAGTTCGACTTCATTGAGGAACCCGACTTGTTCCACGGCGTATTCGGCCACGTGCCGCTGCTCATGGACCAGGCCTTCGCCGACTTCCTGCACTTCCTGGGCCAGGTAGCCGCCCAGCATCTCGACGATGCCGTGGCCCTGGCCCGCCTCGAGCGGCTCTACGGCTTCACGGTGCAGTTCGGGCTAGTGGAGGAGCACGGCCAGACGCGCATGTACGGGGCCGGTCTGCTCTCGTCGTCGGGCGAAATCCACCACTGCATCGGCGACGTTTCGCGCCGTTTCCCCTTCGACCTGGCCACCGTGCTGCACACCCCCTACAGCGAAGCGCACCTGCAGGATCAGTACTTCGTGCTCACCAGCTGGGAGCAGCTCACCGAAAGCGTAGCCGAGTTGGCCGCGCTGCTGTCCTCAGGCTGGGAGCTGCAGCCGGTAGAGTAGCCCTTCTGTCATCCTGAGCGGAGCGAAGGACCTTATCACGTCTGAACGACTCGTTGGACATGATAAGGTCCTTCGCTCCGCTCAGAATGACAGAGTGAAATCTACTTAATTCAAAATCTCTCGTACATTTGCTGCACATGCTGCTGTTCACGTCCCGCTATTATTACGCTGCTACCTATTACGTTCCCCTCCGGAGCGGAGCGGCCGCGGCGTACGCGAGGACCTGAGACTAGCACATCATCCTCCCCAACGTCTTTTCAAGCCTGCCTCCGCTCCCTGCGGAGGCAGGCTTTTTCTGTTTCCACCTTTTCCGTTTTCGTTATGCAGTCTGTTTCTGCCGCCCCCGTTGCTCCCGTTGCCCTGCCGCTGCTCACCCAGGTATACGCCGATTACACCGCCGCCGACCAGCACGTGTGGCAGCTGCTCTTTGACCGCCAGATGGCTTTGCTGCCCGGCCGCGCCGCCGAGGCATTTCTGGAAGGCGTGCGGCGGGTGGGCTTCACCCGCGACGCCATCCCCGATTTCCGGGAGGTGAACCCGCGCCTGCAGGAGCTGACCGGCTGGGAGCTGGTGGTTGTGCCCGGCATCGTGGATGACGCCGTGTTTTTCCAGCTGCTGGCCAACCGCAATTTCCCCGCCACCACCTGGCTGCGCACCCTCGAGCAGCTCGACTACCTCGAGGAGCCCGACATGTTCCACGACGTATTCGGCCACGTGCCGCTGCTGACGGATGCCGGCTTTGCTGATTTCCTGCAGAAACTGGGCGCGGCCGCCGTGCACCACGGGCAGCGCTGGCCCGGCACGCTGGAGCAGTTCACGCGCCTGTACTGGTTCACGGCCGAGTTTGGCCTGATTCAGCAGCCCGACGGCCTGCGCATCTACGGGGCCGGGCTGTTGTCGTCGCACGGCGAGGTGAAGTTCAGCCTCAGCGATGCGCCCACCCGCCTGCCCTTCACCCTCGACGGCGTGCTGGACACCCCCTTCGAGAAGGACAAATTCCAGGACCTCTACTTCGTGCTCACCGACATGCAGCAACTCCCCGAAAGCCTGGCTCAGCTCCAAGCACGGCTGCTGGAATAAGCTGCGGTTAGTAAACAACGCTGAACGTCATGCAGAGGCGCAGCCGAAGCATCTCGCGTGCTGACATTGCTTCACTAGCCCAGGGTTTAAACCTTGGGCTACGGAGTGGTTATCGTTCGACGATTGGACAACGTCAGCACGCGAGATGCTTCGGCTACGCCTCTGCATGACGTTCTATTTTGTCCAACAAACCATCAATACCGCCAGCCCAGCCGGCGGTAGATGAAATGAAGCAGCCACAGCGGGCCGATGAGCAGAAACTGCAGGTCTTTGAAGAAGCTGGGCTTCTTGCCCTCCACCTTATGGCCCCAGAACTGCCCAATCCAGGCCAGCACGAAAATAATCAGGCATACAGCCCATAGCGGCAGGGCCGCCCTGGCATCCACCACGCGCAGCCCCAGCGCCATAGCCACCCACACCAGCACCATCCCCACCGCCAGCCGCCCCGAGAGGCGCACGTAATACGCCACTGCCAGCACCATCACCACAGTAGCCCAGTTCAGCCAGGGGCTGATATTCTGCACAACCGCCGGCACCGGCACCGACCAGAGTAACCCCAGAATGGCGAACATAATCAGCGGCACGCACACCCAGTGCACCAGCTTGTTGGTAGGGTTCTGGTGGCTTTCGGCATACTCGTTCAGCAGCCGCTGAACCGGAGAAACAAGGGCGGTGGACATAGCGCAGGACGTTGGTGGGAGCCAATAAGGTAGCAGATTCCCCGCAGTCTGGAAAACCCTACATGACTGTAGAGACGCGACACTTCGCGTCCCGGCGCGTGCTGATGTTGTTCAGGGAGTGCGGTGCCGATTGTCCGGATAACACACATCAAAACCGTGCTGGCGTTGTGCCGGTGGCGCGGTTCCGGCTTGTTCTGGCGGGAGACGCGAAGTGTCGCGTCTCTACAACCGTGCAGGCTGATACAAAAAAAGGCTGCCCAAGCGGGCAGCCTTTTTTACGCATTGCGGGAAAACCACCGGCTGCCGGAACGAATCCGTGCAATCCGATGAATCCGGCTAAATCCGTGATTTATTTCACCTTCAGGTTTTTCTTCAGGTAGGCAACCGAGGCGGCGTGGGCGTCGGCAGCGAAGTCCTTGCTGTACTTGGGGTTGGATGGGTTGGCGAAGGCGTGGTCGGCGTCGTAGGTTTTCACCGTGAGGCCTTTTTTGGCGGCGGCCATATCCTTGCGGAACTGGTCTACCACCTCTTGGTTGATCCACTTATCCTGCTTGGCGAAGACGAACAGCACGTCGGTGTTCAGCGTCTTGAGCTTGGCCACGTCCTTCTCGGGCATGCCGTAGTAGGCCACGCAGGCTTTGGCTTTGGGACCGGCCAGCAGGGCCGTCTGGATGCTCCAGCCGCCACCAAAGCACCAGCCGATGCTGCCGATTTTGGCGTTGGGGCCGGCGTAGGCGAGGGCACCGTTGATGATGGCCTGGGCACGCTCGGTTTTTACGCCCTGCATCAGCTTACCGGCCTGGTCGGCGTCGGTGGCAATCTGGCCGTCGTAGAGGTCGAGGGCAATGACGTTGACGCCGGGCAGCTCCTCGGCGAAACGGCCGGCTTCCTGCTTGATGTAGTCGTTCAGGCCCCACCACTCGTGAATCACGAACAGGTATTTGTCGGACTTGGTCTTGCTCTTGATTTCAAAGGCTTTGCCGGTCTGACCGTCGGTGGTTTTGAACTCAATCATGCTGCCTTCGCCGGCGTAGGTGAAGGGCAGGGGGGCATCGTGGCCGCCGGAGAAGTCCTCGTTGGAGGCCAGCATGGCGAATACCTCGGTGGCCGCCTGACCGGCGGCGGGCTTGGTGCAGCAGCTCATCGTCGATTGGGCCGAGGCCACCGATACCACGCTCAGCAGCGCGGCGCAAAGGGTCCAGAGTTTTTTCATGGAAAAGGAGAGGTGAAGATGGGGAGAGAAAAAAAGCATCCCGGAGTAATTCGTGTAAGTACACGAGTTGCTTCGGGATGCTTAAACTGTAGTCTGCCGGTTTAGTTTGGAAGTGCCCAATTATTCGGCGGAATTGGCATGTTTGAACACTGATGAATGAGCAGCTATATGACTGTCATGCTGAGCTTGTCGAAGCATCTCGCTCGCCAACGTTGGATTACCATTGCAACGTCAGCACGCGAGATGCTTCGATAAGCTCAGCATGACGTTCTTTTTAGGTTCTTAGTCCCTGATTATTCGGCGGGATTGGTGCGGATGGAGGCGCGCAGTTCCGTGAGCAGGGCGTAGAGGCCCACGTAGGTGCGGTTGAGGTAGATGAAGTGCTCAGAGCCGCGGGGCTCGCGCTGCTGGCGCAGCTCGGGCTTCTGCATCAGGTCGTCGCCGAGGGCGTAGAGGCTCTGCATGTAGGCCGGGTCGCCGAAATCGAAGGTGGGCTGGCGGAAGGGGCGGCCCACCAGTTCCAGCGAGGCGCGCATGGTATCCACGTAGAAGGCGCGGCGGGCGGCCGGGTCGTCGGCGCGGAGCACGCCGCCTTCTTCCAGCAGGGCCGCTAGGCGGGCGGGGTCGGCGAGGGTTTCGGGGGTGAGCAGGGCCGTGAACAGGCGGTGGACATCGGCCGGAATTTCCTTTACGCAGCCAAAATCCAGCACGCCCACAGTGCCGCCGTTGGTATCCGTGAGCAGGAAGTTACCGGGGTGCGGGTCGGCATGCACTTGGCGCAGCTCGTTGAGCTGGAACATATAGAAGTCCCAGAGGGCCTGGCCGAGCTGGTTGCGCACTTCCTGGCTGGGGTTGGTGGCCAGAAACTCCTTCATGTGCTGGCCGGGCAGCCAGTCCATGGTCAGAATGCGGGCGGCCGACAGCTCGGGGTAATACCGGGCAAACTGCAAATGCGCCAGACCGGCCGAGGCAGCGACAATCTGCTGGCCGCGGCGCAGTTCCAGGGCGTAGTCGGTTTCTTCGAGCAGGCGGGTTTCCACTTCCTGCATGTAGGGGCGCACGGTGGCCTCGTCGAGGCCCAGCACGCGCAAGGCAATGGGCTTCACCAGCCGGATATCGGAGCGGATGCTGTCGGCCACGCCGGGGTACTGCACCTTCACGGCCAGCTCCCGGCCGTCTTTGCGGGCGAAATGCACCTGCCCGATGCTGGCCGCCTGCCGCGCCTCAATATCGAACTCGTCGAACACCTCGAACGGCGACTTGCCGAACGCCTCCCGAAACGTCTTCACCACCAACGGGCCCGAGAGGGGCGGGGTCTGGTACTGGGCCTGGGCAAACTGGTTGGCGTAGGCGGTGGGCAGCAGGTTCTTTTCCATGGCCAGCATCTGGGCCACTTTCAGCACCGAGCCTTTCATTTCGCTGAGCGTGCCGTACAGCTCGGCCGCGTTGGCGGCGTGCAGGTCCTCGGTGGGGCTGTCGGCGCCCACGGCCCGCTTGGCGTAGTGCTTCACGTAGTTGGCCCCCACGTTGAGGCCGGTTTTGGCGAAACGAGCCGCCCGGGCCACTTTGGTGGTGGGCAGGGAAGTAAGCGACTTGGGGGTATCGTCCATGAGGATGAAAAAAGAACGTCATGCAGAGCGGAGCGAAGCATCTCGCCAGTGTGGTATCATCAGTTACTACACTAGCGAGATGCTTCGCTCCGCTCTGCATGACGTTCGGGTGTACGCAAAAATTCTTACCGGCGCACCAGGAACCGCACGAAATCGGCGGCGGAATCCAGGGTGTTGCGGCCGACCAGGTCGAAGCTCAGCGTCACGGCCTTTTCGATAGCGGCGTCGGTGCGCTCGAAGTTTACGGTGTCGTCTTTGGCGAAGAAGCCGAGCACGAACAGCTGCTGCTGCCAGAAGAAGCGCGGGTAGCCGTGCTGCACCAGCTGGCGGCTGGCCACTTCCTCGGTGCGGCGGCCCTCGCGCAACAAGTCTTCCACGAAGGCTTCAAAGTCCTGCCGGAAATCGTCGAGCACGCGGGGCGTGATGCCGGGCATTTTGGAGAGCGAGCGGCGCAGGCTTTGCAGGGCGTAGCTGCGGTTGTGCTTGAGAATCTCGATGAGCGTGTAGTAGTAGCCCAGCAGCTTTTCGCGGGCGCCGTACTGCTCCCACACCGGCTCGCGGGCGGCCGTGGCGCGGGCCTCACGGCCAAAGTTAGCCCAGATTTCCCGGTCGATGGCGTCGAAATTGGCGTAGCTGGCGTAGAATTCCTGCTCGGGCAAACCCAGCTTTTGGGTCAGCTTGAACACCGAAATCGGCGGCTTGCCTTTGCGCAGCACGTAGTCGAGGTAGGCTTGCTTGATGCGTTCTTTGGGCGAGAAAGCCGCTTCGGGAGCTGGCGTGGGTTGCTGTTTCATAGTAGCAGGATAACCGCGTCAGCGGCTTAAAGTTGTGAGAAACCGGGCCGGATTTGGCTAGGCGTGCAGGTCGCGGGAGGCGCGGTAGGCGGCCAGGGCCCGGTCGCGGGTGGCGGGGTGCTCCACCAGGGGTTTGGGGTAGCGCGGCGTGCCGAACTCGGGTACCCACTGCTTCACGTAGGCGTGCTGCTTATCGAACTTGGCCAGCTGCGAATCGGGGCTGAAAATGCGGAACCAGGGCTGCGAATCGGCACCGGTGCCGGCCACCCACTGCCAGTTGCCCACGTTGGAGGCCATTTCGTAATCGAGCAGCTTCTCAGCGAAGTACGCCTCTCCCCATTTCCAGTCGATAAGCAGGTTTTTGATGAGGAAGCTGGCCGTGGCCATCCGCACGCGGTTGTGCATGAAGCCGGTGGCGTTGAGCTGGCGCATGCCCGCGTCGATGAGCGGGTAGCCGGTGCGGCCCTCGCACCAGGCCCGGAACTCGTCCTCGTTGTTGCGCCATTGGATGTCGCGCAGCTTGGGGTCGTAGCTTTCGTGGGCAGTATGCGGGAAGTGCCAGAGCAGCTGCATGAAGAAGTCGCGCCAGATCAGCTCACTCAGCCAGATTTCGGCCTTGGCCTCCAGGGCGCGCTGCACCAGGTGTCGGATGCTCACGGTGCCGAAGCGCAGGTGCAAACCCATCCGGCTGGTAGAGTCGCGGGCGGGCAAGTCGCGGGTGTCGGCGTACTGCTCCAGGGTGCGGGAGGCCAGCCGCCGGCCCGGAATATGTTCGGGGCTGCGCTCAAAGCCCATATCGGCCAGGGTGGGACGGGGGCCGGCCGGCACGCGGGCCAGTCGGTCGAGGTGGTCGGCGGAAGGGTGGGGGCGGTAATCGGCCTCGGTGAGGCGGGCCAGCCAGGCGCGTTTGTAAGGTCCGTAAATCTTGTAGGGCTGGCCGGTTTTGGTCTGGACCTCGTCCTTCTCGAAGATGACCTGATCCTTATAGGTGTGCAGCGGTACGTCGTGCTTTTTTAAAAGCTCGGTCACGGCCGCGTCGCGGGTGGCGGCGTAGGGCTCGTAGTCGTGGTTGGTGTACACGGCGGCTACGTCTAGCTCCTTGAGCAGCTCGGCAAACACCTTTTCCGGCTTGCCGTAGCGCACCAGCATGGTGCCGCCGGCCAACTCGGCTTCTTCCGTCAGCCGCTGCACCTCGTCAAAGATGAACATGACGCGGGCATCCTGGTGGTTTTCCAGCTTATCGAGGATTTCGGAGTCGAAGATGAATAGCGGCACCACCGGCTGCCCGCCCTGCAGCGCGGCGGCCAGCCCGGCATTATCCTGAAAACGCAAGTCGCGCCGGTGCCAGAACAGGGATACTTTCATAATAGAGAAGTGGAAGAGAATGAAACTACCCTGTCATCCTGAGCGGAGCGAAGGACCTTATCACGCGTGAACGAGTCGTTGATGCAACAAACGTTCTGACGTGATAAGGTCCTTCGCTCCGCTCAGGATGACAGACGACTCGCTACTTCAGCCGGCCCATGCCGCCGTCTACGGGCAGGACCTGGCCGGTGATGAAGGAGCCGTGGTCGGAGAGGAGGAAGGAGGCCATGTAGGCCAAGTCTTCGGGCTCCCCGATACGCTGCAGCGGGTGGCGCTTGGCGCTGGCTTCGGCTTTCTCGGGGGTGTTGAGCAGGGCAGCGGCCAAGGGCGTGTTGGTGAGCGACGGGGCCACGGCGTTTACCCGTACGCCACTGGCGGCGTACTCGGCGGCCAGCGCGCGGGTTAGGCCTTCCACGGCGGCTTTAGAGGTGGCAATGCTGGCGTGGAACGCCATGCCCGTATCGGCGGCTACGGTGCTGAACAGCACCACCGAGGCTCCGCCGGCTTCTTCAGCCGCTTCATGCTGGCCTGCAACACCTGCACCGCGCCCAGCACGTTCAGCTCAAAATCACCGCGGAAATCCTCCACCGGAATCCGCTCGAAGGGCCGCAGCTTGATGTTGCCGGGGCAGTACACCACGCCGTGCAGCACCTCGGGCAAGGCATCCAGCGCCGTGCCGAAAGTCTGCGTCACGTCGAGAGGCAGGAAGGTGGTGCTGAGCTCGGCCAGCTCGGCCGACTGGTGGCGGGACGCGGTGTAGAGGTTGGCGCCCAGGCCGTGCAGCAGCCGGGCCGTAGCCAGGCCGATGCCCGAAGAAGCGCCTACAATAAGGATGTTCTTGTCGGAGAATTGCATGAGAGTAGAGTCAGAGGTAGGGAAGTGGGTTCAGAACTGAACGGTTGCGGGAAAGTTTGCTGCCTGCCTACGCGACACCATAAAAGACGGGCGGTGCCTTTGCCACAGATGTATAGCCTAGCTGCATTAGGCTGTGTCTGAAAAGTGATGCTGCAAAATACGGCGGATACAGGCCAGCGAGGCCATGCTGAGGAAATGGGCGTCGTGTTTCTCATAGCGCGTGGCCACGCGGCGATGTTCTTTGAGCGAGCCAAAGAAGCGTTCCACCACATTGCGCCGCGCATAGCGAGTTGGCTCGATTCGGGGTGGCCGTCCTCGCCGCCGACAGCGACGGCCTGCGGCTGGTTGCCGACGTGGAATGACGGCCCGGATGCGACGACGACGGAGCCAGTGGCGAATGTGGACCGCGTCGTAGCCGCGGTCGGCCAGGAGTTGACGTGGGCGTCGACGCACCCGCACCTGTTCACAAAGCGGTTCAAACTGGGGCCCATCATGCCGCTGGCCGGCCGACAGATGCAGGGCCAGCGGCGTACCCGCGCCATCACAGACTACATGCAGCTTGCTGGTCAGCCCGCCGCGGCTGCGCCCGAGGCACTGGGCTTTTTTTTCGTGCCGCCCGCCGCACTTTTGGTGGCCCGCACCGTGGTCGAATCCACCAGCCACGTGTCCAGGTCTAACAAGCCGGCCGCATCCAGGCGCAGGCGTAAGCGGTGCAACACCCGCTCGAAGGTGCCATCAGCGGCCCACCGGCGAAATCGTTCGTACGCCGTTTGCCAGGGGCCGTAGCGTGCTGGTAAATCCCGCCAGGGCGCTCCGGTGCATAGGATCCAGAGTAAGGCATTCCATTGCTGGCGGTCATCGCGCCGGGGGCGCCCCAGACGTTGTGGGGGCAATTCGCTTTCCACCGCGGCCCATTGGGCATCTGTTAACTCATACCGTGCTGCCATACCCTAAGATACATAACACCCCTTTTCAGACACAGCCTAGTAGAATTTAAAGCAGAAATAATTGGCTGATTTTATATAATTGTTTTTATAATAAGTATTACATTTATACGTCGATTTCGCAGATATTTTTACTCTACTCCAATGAAGCCTTTGTTTACGTCCATTCTACTGCTTTTCTGGTCTTTGTTGGCTAGCGCAGCACCCGGCGACCCGCAAGCTCCGGTGGGCATTGTGGGAACAGTACGCTCCGTCGATAACCAAGTACTGGCTAAGGCATCCGTGCTGGTTATCTACGTGCCGACCGGCAAGCGCCACACCACCATAACGGACGCTGCCGGCAATTTTGCTGTGACTGAGCTGGCCGTGGGTGGCCCCTACACGGTGCAGGTCACCCAGCCAAACTACCAGCCTGAAGTGGTGAATGACGTGTTTCTGCTGACTGGCAAAACTGCCAACGGCACGTTCGTGCTTCATCCCGCCGACAAGGTCGTGGCTCCGGCCCGGCGTAAAACGGGGAAAGAAAAGCTGGCTACCGGTGCCGACGCCAATCCGGCCCTGCTGGCCTCCGCCGGCCAGCCGGCCGTAGCCACAGTGCCCACGCGCTACCACCTCACTTACATCCAGCAGTGCCGTATTATTCCGTCGGGAACAGGGCCGGCAATGGCTTCAGCTCAGCCCGTGGCGTCAGGCCAGCCAGTTGGCAACCGACCCGTAGCTGCTGCCGGGCCAGTCCGTATGGCCGCCCCGTCGTCGGCCCCAGCGCCAGCCAAAGCAACGGCCCTTGTGCCTCCTGTAACTGCTAGCACAGCAACAACCGGTGCGGTGGCAGCCACTGCGTCTCCGGCGGCGCGGCCGGCATTTCGGCCGGGTAGCCGCTCAGCCAAAGCCATTGAGGCGCCGGCCATAGGTGGCCACTACGATGCCGGCTCAGGCAACTATATCTACGATACCGGCGCCCCGACCACGCTGCAGCTGGCCGACGGCAAAAAGCTGAGCGGTGTGGGCATCAACTCGATTGAAACCAAACTACACCACTTCCTGGCTGATCCGAAACAGAAGATAGACACCGTGGACCGCACCAAAGGGTGGATGAGCTTCGACCGGGTGTACTTTGATACCGGGAAAGCCACCCTCACCAAAGAATCGATGCAGCAGCTCAAAAACATTGCGCTGCTGCTGCAGAGTTACCCCCAGACCCGCATCAAGCTGGGCGGCTACACAGACAGCGTGGGCTCGTACCAGATGAACCGGCAACTAAGTGAGGCACGGGCCCGCACCGCCTGGGCCGCGCTGGTGGAGCTGGGCGTGAGTCCCTCGCGCCTGGAGGCCCGCGGCTACGGCTCCAACTATCCTGTTGCGTCCAATACCACGCCGGCTGGCCGTGCCATGAACCGCCGCCTGAGTGTACGGGTCATCAATAAGTAGCCACCGCGAATGGTTTATTGAAGGATAAATGCGCTGGTAGCTAGGGTGAAAAAGGAGAGCGGGAAAGTGTTAGCGAATTTTCGCTGGCGCTTTCCCGCTCTTTCTGTAGCTTGCCATCCGCATTCAGTTCTCTCTCTAAACTCCGTTTTCCAAGATGAACATCCGCAAACTGCTGGTCGCCAACCGGGGCGAAATTGCGATTCGCGTGCTGCGCGCCGCCACCGAGCTGGGCATTCAGACCGTGGCCATCTACACCTACGAAGACCGCTACTCGCTGCACCGCTACAAGGCCGATGAAGCCTACCAGGTGGGCCGCGACGACGAGCCGCTTAAGCCGTACCTGGACATCGAAGGCATCATCCGGACGGCCAAGGAAAACGGGGCCAACGCCATCCATCCCGGCTACGGCTTCCTGAGCGAGAATGCCACGCTGGCCCGCCGCTGCGGCGAGGAAGGCCTCATCTTCGTGGGCCCGCGCCCCGAGGTGATGGAAGCCCTCGGCGACAAAGTAGCGGCCAAAAAAGTGGCCGTAGCTTGCCAGGTGCCCATCATTGAGAGCAGCGAGGCCGACCTGGTAGATGCCGAAACGGCCATTGCTGAGGCTCACCGTATCGGCTACCCCGTGATGCTGAAAGCGGCCAGCGGCGGCGGCGGCCGCGGCATGCGCATCATCCGCGACGACGAGCAGATGGAGCGCGGCTTCTTCGAGGCCCGCAACGAAGCCCTCAAGGCCTTCGGCGACGATACCGTGTTTCTGGAGAAGTTCGTGGAGCAGCCCAAGCACATCGAGGTGCAGCTGGTGGCCGACAACTACGGCGGCCTCACGCACCTCTATGAGCGCGACTGCTCGGTGCAGCGCCGCTACCAGAAGGTGGTGGAGGTGGCGCCCTCGCTGAACCTGCCTGACCACATGCGCCACCTGCTCTACGAGTACGCGCTGCGCCTGGGCCGGGCCGTGAACTACAACAACGTGGGCACCGTGGAATTCCTGGTGAATCCCGAGCACGACCGGATTTACTTCATCGAGGTGAACCCGCGCATTCAGGTGGAGCACACGGTCACGGAGATGATTACGGGCATCGACCTGATCAAAACCCAGCTCCACATTGCCGACGGCCGCCGCCTCACCGACCCCGAAATCAACCTGGGGCCCGACGTGAAGCCGCTGAAAATCGGGGTGGCCATCCAGTGCCGCATAACCACCGAAGACCCTACCAACGACTTCAAGCCCGACTACGGCACCATCACGGCCTACCGCTCGGCGGGCGGCTTCGGCATCCGGCTCGACCAGGGCTCGGTGTACACCGGCGTGAAGGTGTCGCCGTTCTTTGATTCCCTGTTGGTGAAGGTGTCGACGCACGCGCCCAGCCTGGCCGATGCGGCCCAGAAGATGGCCCGCACCCTCGACGAGTTTCGGGTGCGGGGCGTGAGCACCAACATTCAGTTTCTGCAGAACATCATCGCCCACCCGGTCTTCATGGCCGGCGAGGCCAACGTGGACTTCATCAAGGACCACCCCGAGCTGTTCAGGTTCAAGACCCGGCAGGACCGCGCCACCAAGGTGCTCAGCTTCCTCGGCGACGTGATAGTGAACGGCAACCCCGACGTGCGCAACCTGCTGGACCCGCGCCGCGAGCTGCGCAAGCCCCGCCTGCCCGAAGCCGACCTGACCGCCACCCCGCCGCCCGGCACCAAGCAGAAGCTCACGGAGCTGGGCCCCGAAGGCTTCGCCCAGTGGCTACGGGCCGACAAGCAGATCCACTACACCGACACCACCCTGCGCGACGCCCACCAGAGCCTGCTGGCCACCCGCATGCGCACTTTCGATATGCTGAAAGTGGCCAGTCGCTACGCCCAACAGCACCCGCAGACGTTTTCGCTGGAGTGCTGGGGCGGGGCCACGTTTGATGTGGCGCTGCGCTTTCTGCACGAAGACCCCTGGGAGCGGCTGGCCAAGCTGCGCGCCGCCGTGCCCAATATTCTGCTCCAGATGCTGATCCGCGGGGCCAACGGCGTGGGCTACAAAGCCTACCCCGACAACCTCACGGAGCGGTTCGTGCAGCAGGCTGCCGAAACCGGCATCGACGTGTTCCGCATCTTCGACTCGCTGAACTGGATGCCGGGCATGGAGGCCTGCATCAACTTCGTGCGCAACAAGACGGACCGGTTGGCCGAAGCCAGCATCTGCTACACCGGCGACATCCTGGACCCCAAACGCAACCAGAAGTACAACCTCGACTACTACCTGCGCCTGGCCCGCCAGATTGAGGACGCCGGGGCGCACATCCTCTGCATCAAGGACATGGCCGGGCTGCTGAAGCCCTACGCCGCCACCGAGCTGATTACGGCCCTGCGCGACACCATCAGCCTGCCCATCCACCTGCACACCCACGACACCAGCAGCCTGCAGCCCGCCACCTACCTCAAAGCGGTGGAAGCCGGCGTGGATGTGATTGACGTGGCGCTGGGCAGCCTCTCGGGCCTCACTTCGCAGCCCAACTTCAACTCGGTGGTGGAAATGCTGCGCGGGCAGGAGCGGCACCGCGAGTACAATCAACAATCCCTCAACGAGTTCAGCAACTACTGGGAAACCGTGCGGGAGCATTACTATCCGTTTGAGTCGGGCCTGAAGGCCGGCACCTCGGAGGTGTTCCAGCACGAAATTCCGGGTGGGCAGTATTCCAACCTGCGCCCGCAGGCGGCTTCCCTGGGCTTGCTGGATAAGTTTGAAACCGTGAAAACCACGTTTGCCGACGTCAACCAGCTGTTCGGCGACATCGTGAAGGTGACGCCCAGCTCGAAGGTGGTCGGCGACATGGCCCTGTTTCTGGTCAGCAACAACCTCACCACCCGCGACGTGCTGGAAAAAGGCGCCACGCTCAACTTCCCCGAGTCGGTGCGGGAGCTGTTCCGCGGCGACATCGGGCAGCCCGAAGGCGGCTGGCCCCGCGACGTGCAGCAGGTGATTCTGAAAGACGAAACGCCCTTCACGGACCGCCCCAACGAGCACCTGGCCCCCATTGACTTCGACGCCGAGTGGCAGAAATTCGAGGAGAAGTTCGGGCAGCGCGGCAAGTTCACGGATGTGCTGTCGTGGCTGCTCTACCCCAAGGTGTTCGAGCAGTACTGGGCGCATCAGCAGGAGTTCGGCGACGTGTCGGTGGTGCCGACGCCGGTGTTCTACTACGGCCTGCAGCCCGGCGACGAAACCATCATCGAAATTGCCCGCGGCAAGAGCATCATCGTAGGTCTGCAGAGCATCGGGCCAGTGAACGAGGAAGGCAACCGCACCATCTTCTTCAACCTCAACGGCCAGACCCGCAACCTGGAAATCCGGGACACTTCGGTGGAAGTGAAGAAAATCCAGAACCCCAAGGCTGACAAAGGCAACCCGCGCCAGGTTGGTGCGCCGCTGCAGGGCTTACTGTCGCGGGTGTTGGTGGAAAGCGGCCAGCAGGTGAAGCGCAACGCGCCGCTGTTCATCATCGAAGCCATGAAGATGGAAACCACCATCACCGCCCCCGACGACACCACAGTGCAGGCCGTAAACCTAACCGAGGGCAGCCTGGTAAACGCCGACGACCTCGTGCTGACGCTGAAATAGCGCAGTTCCCGGGTTGTTGTTCAGGCAGTAGCGCGAAGCCTTTATGGCGCGTTTGCGGCGGCTCGCTGGGGCCGGAGCAAACGGGCCGTAAAGGCTTCATGCTACTGCTGCTATATAACAGCAGGTACTTAAGAAACGGAATCATATAAACCGGTAGCTTAGGGCCGTAAATGATCAACACGTTATCTGATATGAAACCCCGAATTCTCTTTCTTATGCCGGCCCTGCTGTGGGCTGGCGCCGCTGTAGCCCAGGGCGCCACCGAAAAAAACGGCATGGGCACCAAAACCAACCTCGATGCGCTGACCAGCGGCTCGATGGCAGTGGTGCCCAAAGCCGTGGCGGACGGCACCGTGGGCTCGCCCTACGCCGATAAGCGCTGGCTGCTGGCGCAGTTGCGCACCACCAACAACCGTCTTCTGGCTCCGGTGCCGCTGAAGTACGATGTGCTCAACGCCCGCCTGCTGATGAAGCCCGTCGACCGCCCCACCGACTCGCTGCAGCTCAACGACCAGCTGGTGGCGGGCTTTGTGCTGGAAGAGCCTACAGCGGCCGGGCAGCCGGCCCGTCGGCGGCAGTTCCGCCGGTTTGCGGAAGCGCCCCAGGCCGAGCAGCGCCAGAAGTACGTGGAAGTGCTGCACGAAGGCAGCTACACCCTCCTGAAGTGCTACGACAAGGTGTTGCGCAAAGCCCAGCTGGAAGGCGGCTACAGCTCATCTGCTCGTTCCTACGACGAAATTTCCGACAAAAACACCTTCTACCTGACGCGGGCCGGCGGCGTGGCGGCACCCGTTAAGCTCACGCTCAAGGCCATGCAGGCCGCCGCGCCGGAGCTGGCCGCGGCCCTCAAAGCTTCGGCATCCGCGCAGGCAGCCCGCACCGAGACCGACTGGGTGCAGGTGCTGGCTACAGTGGATGCCCGGTAAGCAGTAGCTGCCCGCACTCTGTAAACACAACGGCCGGCTGACGTATGCCAGCCGGCCGTTGTGTTTACAGGCTCTGTTTAGCGCAGATACACCGCGTGCAGCACGGCTGCCGGTGTGGTACCTGCTTCACCGAACAGGCGGAGCGTGTCGCCGCTGATGCGGTAGGTACGGGCGTTTTCGAGGGCGCGCAGGAAGCCGGTTTCGGTGGTGGTGCCTTCCGGGCTGGCGCAGGCCATGCGGGTGGAAAGCAGCGCACCGAACCGCAGCTGGCCATCGGCCGGCAGCTCGTAGGTGCCGCGGAAACGGTTGCAGCTGCCGTTGCCTTCGGCATTGGGGGCATCCTGGCGTAGCAGCACGTAGGGCTCGGCGTTGGTGGGCGGCGGCACGGGCTGGCCGTTCAGCTGGCGCAGCACCCAGCGCGTGTTGCGCAGGGCCGCGTCCGGGGTTGCGGGAGTGGCCTGGCCAGCTGCCGGGATGGCGGCGTCGGTGGCGGGAGCAGTGGTCTGGCAGCTGGCAGTCAGCAACATAGTAGTTGCGAAGAGCAAAGTGTTCCGCATGAGCTTCGGGGAAAATAGAGCAAAACAGATGGGCAAAATTGAGCGGCTGCTCAGGTGAGTTGTACATAAACCATAACAAAAGGGTTATTTTGCGGAATGCGAAAATTCCCTCTCTTCGTTCTGTTCTCCTGTTTGCTTGCTGCCCCCGCTACACTGTATGCCCAGAAAAAAACGGTAACGGTACCCGCATCAGCCGGTGTGTCGGCTGCTACGGTGGAGCGGGTGGTGAAGGCCCTGGCCGCCGACGACATGCAGGGCCGGGCCACCGGTAAGCCCGGCGGGCAGAAGGCCGCTCAGTTTCTGGCCGCTGAGTTTCAGCGCATCGGGCTGGGTATGCTGCCCGGCCTGACCACCTACGAGCAGGTGTTTCCGGCCTACGAGTCGAAGGTGGCCGCCTTGTTCGTGACCCTTAACAACGCACCGGTTCCCAAAGAGAAGGCGCTTCTCGTTTCGGCACAAGCTCACCTCAACTGGACCGATTCCGACGAGCCCGCCACCAAAGTGGTGGTAGTAGGCCCCGACGACAAGGTGCAGCCCTACATGCGCGACATCATGCGCCCCCGCGAAAACCTGGTGGTGGTGCTGCACCCGGTGCACGACGAGGAATTCCGCCGTCTGGCCAGCTACATCACCAACAAAGCGCCGCGCCTCGACAAAGCCGGCAACCCGTATTCCAGCCTGGTGGTGATGCAGGCGCTGCCGGCCGGCGCCACGGTTACCTTCAAAGTAGCGGCCAATACCACCACGCGCACGGTAGAGCTACGCAATATTGTAGGGGTGCTGCCGGGCAGGGATACCGCACGGAGCCGGGAGCAGGTAGTGTTTTCGGCTCACTACGACCATATCGGGATACTGCCGGCGGTGGCCGGCGACTCCATTGCCAACGGCGCCGACGACGATGCCAGCGGCACGGCGGCCGTAGTAGCGCTGGCCGAGCACTTCAAGAAAAAGAACAACAATGCCCGCACGCTGATCTTCGTGGCCTTCACGGCCGAAGAAATAGGCGGTTTTGGCTCCACGTATTTTTCCAAGCAGCTGAGCCCCGACAAGGTGGTGGCCATGTTCAACATCGAAATGATTGGCAAGCCGGCGAAGTTTGGCCCCAACACGGCCTTCATCACGGGCTTCGACAAATCGAACTTTGGCGCTATGCTGCAGGAGAATGTTAAAGGCACGCTATTCCGCTTCGAACCCGACCCTTACCCCGAACAAAACCTGTTCTACCGTTCCGACAATGCCACGCTGGCCCGCCTGGGCGTGCCCGCACACAGTATCAGCACCGACCAGATTCCGACCGACAAACTCTACCATTCTGTGGACGACGAAGTGCAGAGCCTGGACCTGCCTAACATGACGGCTGTAATAACAGGCATAGCCCGTGGGGCAGCCGGCATTATTGCGGGACAGCAAACTCCAACGCGCATTGCACCGGAGGCTCCAAAACCGACCCCGGCTACCGGAGCCGGTAAGTAGCACTCGACATTTTCCCAAGAGCACTTAAGTGTACAAAAAAACACCCCGCAGGCAGTCTGCGGGGTGTTTGCGTTCAGGAACAAGGGGCGGCGGCTGGCGACTAATGTGCAAGGTGTGTAAGCAGCTAAACTACTACCGCTGGCATCAGCAGAAGTCAGTAGTAGATACTCAAATCTAACTGCCAGCTACAGACTGTACAATCACATGATGATGTGATATTGAAAAGGCTGATTGCTGGCAGAAGGCGGCCTTAGCGTGGTAGCCGCACGCTTAGGCCAGCTCCTACGTAGGGGCCAGATGGCGCATAGGTGCTGGTGCCGGGCCCACCGCCCGCTGTCACGTCGAGGCGCAGGCTGGGAGCGGGGCGCCAGTAGAGGCCGCCGGTGAGGCCGGGTTTCCAACTGGCCGTTTTTTGCCAGGTAGTATAGGTTTCGGCAAAGAATCCGAAATGCTCACCTAGTGGGCCGTTAAGCGCCACCGTGCCCAGGTACTGGCCCCGGCTGGTGTCGGCGGCTTTGAAGCCACGCTGCTTAAAGCCAAGGTTGGCTTCCAGGCCGAACCGTTCGCCCAGTTGCTGCGACACCAGCAAGCGGGCCGCAGGCTCGTATACCTTATCGGCGAAGGCGGCGGCCCCGGTACCGGGCAACGTCAGCTCGGCTAGCACCGATACCTGCGAGCGGGTATCTTGGTTGGAGGAGGCCAGCATTTTGGCGCCCACCGTAAGCGGCGCAAAGCCGCCCGGCCGGCCCACTACGGCACCGCTGCCCTCGGTGGCAGGCGCGGGGGCCGGGCCCTTGGGCAGATACTGCTGCTGCACTCTCAGCTCCATCAACCCAAAGAACCCCACGCGCAACAACCCCTGCGAAAAGGAGCGGGGCGTGCCTACGGCTGATTGTAGCTGACCCTGAGTACCCAGCTCAAGCTGCACCTGCCCGGGACGGAGCATGCTAGTGGTTACGGTTTGCCCGGGGCGGTCGGGGCGAATATTCCGGATGAAGGGCGTATCGGCATTGCCGACGCTGGGGTCTATGGTTTGGGCCAGGGTGCAGGCGGGGGCAGCGAGCAGAAGCCCGCCGGCGGTCAGCAGAGTGGTCGTGCGCATACGTGCCCGACACCGGCGGTACGGGGAAAGTTCGTTGCAAATCCATTAACAGCATGGGTTGCTGCAGCTTTCGACGGATAATGCAAGCCAGCCATAGCAGGTTGCCATTCAACTCGCAACAATACTATATAGCTGCGTTGAGCAGGGGGGCAGTTCTGTCAGGCGGCGCGTTACCGTTCCAGTGCCGCCCGGTCCCAGCCGGCCAGGGTGGCCCCGGCGGCGTAGGTGCTGTCGAGGAACTCGCGCAGGGCAGCAGCCGGGTCGGGGGTGGTGCGCACGGCTTCGTAGGGCAGCAGGAATTCGCCCAGCTCTGCACTGTAGAAGGCCGCAGCCGGCTGCACTGGGGCCTCGGCAAAGCCGGCCGGGGCGGGGGCGGTGTAGGCGTAGAAGGCGGCCTCCTGCCCGTTGCCGCCGGGCCAGAAGCCGTGGCTGATGACCTCGTGGGAGTAGGCCTCGCGGGTGATGCCGTCGGCACCGGGGCGGGCCGGGGCCAGGCGGCCGGAAAAGCGCGTCACGGCCAGATCAAACGAGCCCCAGAAGAAATGCATCGGGCTGCACTTGCCGATGAACCCGGCCCGGAACTGCTCCAGCACCGGCGTAATGAGAGTGAGGGCGCGCCAGAACCGCTGCGCCGCCTCCGGGTCGTAGCTGGCGTGCTGCTCGTCCTCAGCAAACGGAATCGGGTTTTCGATTTCCACCGGCACCGGCCAGATGTTTACCTGGATGCCCAGCTCGGCCAGCATCCGCTGCACTTCGTGGTAGAAGGCGGCCACGGAGCGGGGCTGCAGGGCCAGGCGCTGCTCGGCCCCGTCGCTGCACCGGATAATGAGCTGATGGTCGAGGAAGTCGAAATCCATCTGGTAACTGCGGCCTTCGTAGGGCATGGCCGAGGTGGTGAGGCCCCGGGCTGAAACGTAGAGCGGCACGTTCCAGAAGTGGTTGACGAGCGGGGTGGTGGCCAGCCGGATTTTGCCTACTACCTGCGTGTACAGGTGCAGCGTGGCGAGGGTATCGGCCCAGGCGGCCAGGGGCAGGGCGGGCCAGGAAGTAGCGGAAGCAGACATGGTAGATGCGTTGACGGGTGAAACGTGCTGATAAAGACGCAACTTGGGGCCGGCGCGTTGGGGAATGGCCGCTGGTATTGAGGGGCCGCTTGCCTCGGCCAAGCCATCTTCCGCAACGAGCGGCTACTAATCTGCGTCTGTACCCCAGTATCCATTCCTCTCCTATGAAAAACGTCCTACGCCTGCTGCTGCTCCTGCTGTTGCTGGGCCCCGCCGCCCGCGCCGCCACCGTCGATACCGTGGCCATTGCCAGCGCCGCCATGCAGCGCACCTACAAGGCCGCCGTGGCGGTGCCGGCTTCCTACGCCAAAAACAAGAAGGCCCGCTACCCGGTGCTCTACCTGCTGCACGGTGCCTATGGCCACTTTTCGGACTGGAGCAGCAAAACCCCCGACAAAGCCCTCATCCACCGCCTCGCCGACCAGTATAACCTGATCATCGTTATGCCTGAGGGCGAGACGTTCAGCTTCTACCTCGATTCGCCGGTGAACCCCGGCAGCCAGTTCGAAACCTATATTACCAAAGAAGTCATCGGCAAAATCGACCAGACGTACCGCACCGTGGCCCGCAAGGAGGGTCGGGTTATTTCGGGCTTGTCGATGGGCGGGCACGGGGCGCTGTACCTCTCGGGGCGGCACCCGGAGCTGTTTGCCGCGGCCGGCAGCATGAGCGGGGCCTTGGACATGAGCATCACCAACCGCAAACTCAACCCCCAGGAAGCCCAGCAGCGCCAGAGCCTGTTCACCCCCATCCTCGGCCCCGAAACGCCGGCCCCCAGCCCATACAGCGCCAACTCGGTGGTGAACATGGCCGATAAGCTCTACACCAACGGCCTACCCCTCATTATCGACTGCGGTGTGGACGATTTCCTCATCGAAATCAACCGCGAAATGCACCGCCGCCTCGTCTACAACCACACCCCCCACGACTACACCGAGCGGCCCGGCGCCCACACCTGGGAGTACTGGCAAAACGCGCTGCCCTTCCACATGCAGTTCTTCCAGCAGGTGCTGGAAAAGGGCGGGGTAGCCGTGAAGTAGTTGCTCGTTATTGGTTGGTTGTTCGTTTTTCAACAACAACCAATAACGAGCAACGGGAAAAGATCTAACGAGTAACTAGTCTTCGTCCTCGTAATCCAGGCCCAGCAGCTGGTTTAGGGCTTGCTGGATTTCGCTGGCGGCGTGCAGTTGGCCGGCTTTGCGGGCCACGGTGAGGCCTTTGCGGTAAACTTTTTCGGCTTCTTCGGGCTTTTCCAGCTGTTGCAGCATCTTGCCGGCGTGGTAGTACGTACCCACGTAGTCCGGATGCTCGTCGAGTAGTTTCTGGTAGTACGTCATGGCCTTTTCCGGCTCCGTAACGCGGTATTCGGTGGCCAGCGCGTAGATGGTAAACGCGTCGGTGGGATCATCCTGGCAAAAGGCCAGGAGTTGTTGCAGGCGGCTCGGCGCGGTTTCCATGGGGCGGTAGTTTTGAGTATCTTCGCCCCAAATTTGGCACTTTCTCCTAGTATCTTCCATATAAGCAGCCGTAGATGAAGTTTCTCGTTTGCATCAGCAACGTACCCGACACGACCACCAAAATCACGTTTACTCCTGATAACAAGGAGTTTAACAAAGCTGGCGTGCAGTTCGTGATTAATCCGTGGGATGAGTATGCACTCACTCGCGCCATTGAGCTGAAAGAAGCTCAGGGTGCCGGCACGGTCACCGTCCTCAACGTAGGCGAGGCCGACACCGAGCCCAACATCCGCAAGGCCCTGGCCATCGGCGCCGACGACGCCATCCGCGTCAACGCCCACCCGAAGGATGCCTTCTTCGTGGCCCAGCAAATCGCCAGCATCGCCAAAGACGGCGGCTACGACGTGATTCTGATGGGTAAGGAAAGCATCGACTACAACGGCTTCCAAGTGCACGGCATGGTAGGCGAGCTGCTCGGCATCCCGACGGTGGCCCCGGCCATGAAGCTGGATATGAGCGGCAACACCGCCACGCTGGAGCGCGAAATCGAAGGCGGCAAGGAAATCGTGGAGGTGAACACGCCTTTCGTGGCTTCCTGCCAGCAGCCGATGTGCGAGCCCCGCATCCCCAACATGCGCGGCATCATGACGGCCCGCACCAAGCCCCTGAAAGTGGTGGAGCCCACCGCCGACGCGGCCCGCACCGAGGTAGCCGCCTTCGCGCTGCCCCCCCAGAAGCAAGGCGTGAAGCTCATCCCGGCCGAAAGCGCCGGCGAGCTGATCAAACTGCTCCGCAACGAAGCCAAGGTCATCTAAAACATCAATTAATAATTAGTAATTAAGAAGTAGTAATTGGCTGACCATGAGCCGGCGAAAGTCGCTCCGATGGGAAAATCCAATCATTCTTAATTACTAATTCTTAATTACTAATTAAGAAAAGAAATGTCTGTACTAGTAGTTGTTGAATGTGACGGCGGCGAGGTAAAGAAATCCTCGCTGGAAGTAGCTTCCTACGGCAGCCAGGTAGCCCAGATGCTGGGTACCACGGCCACGGCCGTAGCCGTGGGTGAAGCCACCGAAGCCAACCTGGCCAAGCTGGGCGAGCAGGGCATCACCAAGGTGCTGCACGACGCCGAACCCCGCCTCAAGGATTTCGTGAACGGGGCCTACACCAAGCTGATTGCGGCCGCCGCCCAGAAGGAAGACGCCAAAATCATCGTGTTGGCTAACTCCAACATCGGTGCTTCGGTTGGCTCGCGCCTGTCGATTCGGTTGCAGGCTAGCATTGCCACCAACGTGGTAGAGCTGCCCAAAACCGACGGTGGCTCGTTCACGGTGAAGCGCGGGGCCTTCTCGGGCAAAGCCTTTGCTGATGTGAAGCTGGACGGTGACCGGAAAATCATTGCCGTTAAAAAGAACTCCATCGAAGCTCTGCACGAGGCTGGCAAAACCGCTCAGGTGGAGGCCTTCTCGGCTCAGCTGTCGGATGCCGACTTCGCCGATGCTCCTAAGCAAGTAGTGATGCAGGACCAGGCTGGCGGCATTCTGCTGCCCGAGGCTGACCTCGTGGTATCGGGTGGCCGGGGCATGAAAGGCCCCGAGAACTGGAACCTCATCGAGGATCTGGCGAAGGCTCTGGGTGCGGCTACGGCCTGCTCCAAGCCCGTATCGGACGTGGATTGGCGCCCTCACCACGAGCACGTGGGTCAGACCGGCATCACCGTATCGCCGAACCTGTACATTGCCTGCGGTATTTCGGGTGCCATCCAGCACTTGGCCGGCGTGAACTCGAGCAAGGTGATTGTGGTCATCAACAAAGACCCCGAGGCTCCGTTCTTCAAAGCTGCCGACTACGGCATCGTGGGCGACGTGTTTGATGTGCTGCCTAAGCTCACGCAAGCGGTAAAAGAGCTGAACTAATGTGACTGTAATGTGCGAAATGCGGGAAATGTGCTGCGGCCGTTCCCGTATTTCGCACATTTTCACATTCTTCGCACCAGCAAATTCACCAAGACCCTACTTGTGAAAAAAATACCGCTCGAAATCCTGGGCCTCTCGTCCAGCCAGTCGCAGTCGGGTTCCTTTGCCCTCATCCTGGGGGAGAAGACCGGCAACCGACGCCTGCCGATCATCATCGGCATGTTTGAGGCGCAGAGCATTGCCATTCAGATAGAGAAAATTAACCCGAACCGGCCCCTCACGCACGACTTGTTCAAGTCGTTTGCCGAGCAGGTACACGTGGCCGTGCTGGAAGTCCTGATTTCCGACCTGAAGGAAGGCGTGTTCTACTCCAAGATTGTGTGCTCCGACGGGGCCACTACCTTCGAGCTGGATTCGCGCCCTTCCGACGCCATTGCCATCGGCCTGCGCTTCGGTGTGCCCATCTTCACGGTGGAAAGCGTGCTGAGCGAAGCCGGTATCATTCTGTCGGACCTCGATGAAAACGCCGAAGACTCGGACGACGACGAGGATGACGACGACGAGGACGACACCAACGAGGGCCCGGCCAAGCCGGCTCCCACGCCCCGCGAGCCCAGCGGCCAGGTGTCCTTGGACGAGCTGACCAAGATGCTGGCGCAGGCGCTGGAGCGCGAAGACTACGAGAAAGCCGCCAAAATCCGCGACGAACTCAACAAGCGCGACAGCTAAGCCGCGGCTTGTCTGAAATAACTGAAAGGCCTTCCTGCCCGGGAAGGCCTTTTTTGTGCCTGAACCTTGGCCTGCGAAGGTTCGGCTGCGCCCGGCTGCCGTACTTTGCGCCCCCAACCCGTCTTTACCATGTCTGATTCTGCTTCTTCCGACCTCCGCTACCCCATCGGCCGGCCCGTGCTGCCTGAGGCGCCGCTGGACCACGGCCGCCGCACGGCCTACATTGCCCACCTGGCCACCCTGCCCGACCAGGTGCGGGCCGCCGTGGCCGGCCTCACGCCCGCCCAGCTCGACACGCCCTACCGCCCCGGCGGCTGGACCGTGCGCCAACTCGTCCATCACCTGCCCGACTCGCACCTGAACGCCTACACCCGCTGCCGGCTGGCCCTCACCGAGGACAACCCCACCATCAAGCCCTACGACGAAGCCGCCTGGGCCGAACTGCCCGATGTGGAGGCCACGCCGCCGGCCGTATCGTTGGCGCTGCTGGAGGCGCTGCACATTCGCTGGGTGCGGCTGCTGCGTAACCTCACCGAGGCCCAGTGGCAGCGCACCTTCCACCACCCCGATTCCGGCTGCAACTTCACGCTGGACCAGGCGCTGGCATTGTACTCCTGGCACAGCCGGCACCATTTGGCTCATATCACGGAGCTGCGCCGCCGCGAGCAGTGGTAGCTGGCAGGGCGAGGATGAAGGGCAGCGTACCCGTTGCTTTCTTCTGAGCCTGAAAATCGTAATGACAAAGCCCTCCGGCGGTAGTTCAGTGAACTACTGCCGGAGGGCTTGCTTGTAAGGGTAATTCGGGTCGGCGAGGGGAAAGAATGTCTGATCTTCCATCCATCCTAGCAACGATAGGAAGCTACACTTCTGAAAGCGGCTCGTTGGCCAAAGCTTCCAGACCGCCTTCCGATTCTTCGTCGACGCGCTTAGCGGCGCGTACGAGGCTGCTGCTGAAGATGAACTCGCGCAGTTCTGGCACTTTGGCGTTCAGGATTTCATCCTTGGTGCCGTCCCAGAGCTTGAGGCCCTTGTGCATGAAGATGATATGGTCACCGATTTCCACCACCGAGTTCATGTCGTGGGTGATGACGACGGTGGTGATGCCGTATTCGTGCGTGATTTCGTGAATCAGCTCATCGATTTTGATGCTGGTGGCGGGGTCGAGGCCGGAGTTGGGCTCGTCGCAGAACAGGTAGGTGCAGTTGGGGGCAATGGCGCGGGCAATACCCACGCGCTTTTTCATGCCGCCCGAAATTTCGGAAGGCATTTTATTGCCAGCATTTTCCAAGCCCACGCGCTTCAGGCAGAATTCCACCCGGTCGCGGCGTTCCTCCTTGCTCATTTCCGGCGTGAGCATCTTCAGCGGAAACTCAGTGTTTTCATACACCGTCATCGAGTCGAACAGGGCCGAGCCCTGGAACAGCATCCCGATTTTGCGGCGGATTTCCTGCCGGATATCCACCTTGTTGTTGGTAAACACCGTGCCGTCGAAGGTGATGCTGCCCAGGTCGGGCTTCATCAACCCAACAATGCACTGCAGCAGCACGCTTTTGCCGGTGCCGGAGCCACCCAGCAGCAGGTTGCACTTGCCGGTTTCGAAGGTGCAGGTGATGCCTTTCAGTACGGGGTTGCCGTTGAACGACTTCTGGATATTATGGACCTCAATCATTGGGTGAATGGCTTAATGGCTATATGGTTGATTGTTGGTCAGGCTTATCAAAACAGCCAGCCATTTAACCATACAGCCATTCAACAATTTAAAGTAGAATAGCGGCCAGCGCGTAGTCGGCCAGCAGAATGGCAATGATGGAGTTGGTAACCGCGCCCGTGCTGGCGGCTCCTACTTCCAGGGCGCCGCCCTCAGTGTAGTAGCCTTTGAAGGAAGAAATGGCTGACACCAGGAAGGCAAACACCACTGACTTGATCAGGGCGAAAAGAATGTTGTAGGGGACGAAGTCGGTGCGAATGCCTTCAATGTACTCCTGGGCCGACATGGCGCCGGAGAGCGTGCCGGCCAGGTAGCCGCCCATGATGGAGAGCATCATGGCCAGAATCACGAGCAGCGGAAACATGAGCATGGCGGCAATGATGCGCGGCAGCACCAGATAGGAGGCCGAGTTGATGCCCATTACTTCCAGCGCTGATACCTGCTCGGTGATGCGCATGGTGCCCAGGCCGCCGGCAATGCTGCTGCCCACCTTACCGGCCAGCACGATGCTGGTGATGGTGGGGGCCAGCTCCAGAATGGTCATCTCGCGCACCATGAACCCGATAGTGCTTTTCGGGATGAGCGGGTTGATGAGGTTGTAGGCAATCTGCACGCACGTTACGGCCCCGATGAAGGCCGAAACGATGGACACGATAAACACCGAATCGGTGCCGATGAGGATGCACTCGTCGATGGTACGCTGCCAGAGCACGGCAAACCGCTCCTTGCGGGAGAGCATACTCTGGATGAACAGCAGGAAAGAGCCGAAGGTCTTAACCATGAGGTAAGGAGAATGAGAGGAAAAGCAGGAACTTGCGCAGCGGCGCGCACGGGGCATTTCGGCCCCGCGTACTTACGTGAAAACCGAAATAACAACCAAAGGAATGGAAAAATATGTGGTAGTAACCGGCGGAACCAAAGGAATTGGCCGGGCGGTGGTGATGCGCTTTCTGCGAGCCGGCTGGCCGGTGGTTACGTGTGCCCGTTCTGCCGAGGATCTGGCGGCCCTGCAAACCGATATGCGGCAGCAGTTTCCGCAGGCCGTGCTGCACACGCTGCCCGCCGACCTGAGTGAAACCAACGAGTGCCGCCGCTTCACGGATTTCGTGCTGGGCCTGGGCGGCGCCGTGGAGGTGCTGGTGAACAACACCGGCTCGTTTCTGCCCGGCCGCCTGCAGGATGAGCCCGCCGACGGCTCGCAGCTGCGCCAGATGCTGGCCGTGAACCTGCTCAGCGCCTACGACGTGACCTTGCCGCTGCTGCCTGGCCTGATTGCGCGCCGCCAGGGCCATATTTTCAACATCTGCTCGACGGCCAGCATTGCGGCCTACGCCAACGGCGGCTCCTACGGCATTGCTAAGCACGCCCTGTACGGCTTCAGCCGCAACCTGCGCGAGGAGCTGAAAGAACAGCAGATCCGGGTGACGGCCGTGCTGCCCGGCGCCACCCTCACCGCCAGCTGGGAAGGCGTAGACCTGCCGGCAGAGCGTTTCATCCGGTCGGAAGACGTGGCAGAAGCCATTTTCGGCGCCTACAGCCTCTCGCCGCAGGCCGTAATCGAGGAGCTGCTGATCCGCCCGCAGCTGGGGGATTTGTAGGTGGAAGCTTGGGGGTAGTAGTGCGAATCCTTTGCTTCGCGTTTCCGACAGTTTGATGAGGCCAGAACAGACGCGAAGCAAAGGCTTCGCGCTACTGCCCCCAAGACCCTAATTCAGCTTCACCACTTTGCCTTTGCCCGTCACTTGCACATTGGCAGTGGTGGGGTTGCCGGAGTAGTAGACGGTGGCGGGGCCGGCCAGCGTGCCGGCTACTTCCTCCGAGCCGTTGACGTAAATGTCGTTGCCGGCGTAAATGGTCAGGTTGAGATAGCAGGCGCGGGCCCGCATATCGGTGGCGTAGAAGCGGCCTAGCCCGCCGCCGGAGAGCAGCAGCTGGTCGGTGGTGCCGCGCAGGCGGTAGTCGCCCAGCTCGTACTGGTCGAGCCAGAGGTAGCGGCTCTGCAGGTCGAGGTCGTAGTCGCCGGTGCCTTTCATGTGGTAGTAGGCGGTGTCGGCCCGGAACCGACCCTGGGTGCGCACGGTGCCTTGGCCGGTGTGGTCCATGTTGATGAGGCGGGGCAGGTGCAGCACCACGTCGTGGGCCACGTCGTAGCTGCGGGCCCAGTTGCAGCGGCTTTCGTTGGTGATGAACAGGCGCGGGCCCTGCACTTCCAGCTTGAGGTCGGCCTGCAGGTGGGAGCCGGTGCGGACTTCGGCGTAGGTGGCCGTGTCCTGCACCAAGGTCACGTTCACGTTGTCGGCCACGGTGAGGTCGTGGAAGGCAGGCAGCTCGCGGCGCTCGGTGGTTTCCTGGCCCGCGCTGGTCAGGCAATCGTCGCTGCCGCACGACGCTAACAGCCCCACACTCAGCCCCAAGGCCAGCGCGACACGTAAAACCCCGCGGGGGCCACTAACTTGCACTCCAAACGTACGCCCAACCATCATTCTACAGCTATGGAACTCAGCGGCAAGGTAGCCATTATCACAGGCGTCAGCAAAGGAATCGGGCGCGCCACCGTCGAGGCGCTGCTGGCCAAAGGGGCCGAGGTAGCCGGCTGGGGCCGCACCGCCCCCGACGACTTCAAGCACCCACGCTTCCACTTCATCAAGTGCGACATCCGCCAGGAAGCCGACGTGCAGAAAGCCTACGCCGCCACCACCAAGCTGCTCGGCGACAAGGTGCACGTGCTGGTCAACAATGCCGGAATCGGCAACTTCGGCCCGATTGATGGCTTCGAGGCCGCCGAATGGCACGCCATGTTCGATACCAACGTGCACGGCCTGTTCTACTGCACCAAGGCCGTGCTGCCGCAGATGAAAAAGCAGAAGGAAGGCCACATCATCAACGTGGCGTCGTTGGCGGGCACGGCCGGCACGGCCAACCTGGCCGGCTACTGCGCCACCAAGTACGCCGTGCGCGGCTTCTCCGATGCGCTTTTCAAGGAAGTTCGCCCGCAGGGTGTGCGCGTAACCTGCGTGATGCCCGGCTCGGTGGAAACCAACTTTGGCGGCATGGAGCCGGGCGCCGAGCCCAACCCGCACAAGATGCAGCCCGAGGACATTGCCGCTACCATCGTGCACACACTGGAAGCCCCGCAGGCCACCATGATTTCCGAAATTCAGATGCGGCCCACGCAGCCGAAATAGTCTGCTGCACGATACGTTGTCATGCTGAGCGAAGTCGAAGCATCTTTACCGCTTTGCCTGCATGGCATTGCAACGGAGCGGTAGAGATGCTTCGACTTCGCTCAACATGACGGTCAGGTTTACAGGTCACACATCCTATGGTAGAAATTCAACATCTGACCAAACTCTTCGGCACCCAGGCGGCCGTGAATGATATATCGTTCACGGTGGGCAAAGGCGAGATTCTGGGGTTTCTGGGGCCGAATGGCGCGGGCAAGTCCACGACCATGAAGATGGCCACCGGTTACCTGCCGCCCTCGGCCGGTACCATCGTCATTGAGGGCTACGACGTGCAGACGGCGCCGCTGGAAGTACGCCGTCGTGTGGGCTACCTGCCCGAGCACAACCCGCTCTACCTCGATATGTACGTGCACGAGTACCTGGAATTCATCGGGTCGGTGCACGGGCTGGGCGGCAGCACGCTGCGCCAGCGGGTGCGCCAACTGGTGGACCGGGTAGGGCTGGGGCGCGAGCAGAGCAAGCTGATCGGGGCGCTGAGCAAAGGCTACCGCCAGCGCGTGGGTCTCGCGCAGGCGCTCATCCACGACCCCGGCGTGCTCATCCTCGACGAGCCCACCACCGGCCTCGACCCCAATCAGATCAGCGAAATCCGCACCCTGATCCGGGAACTGGGTCAGGACAAAACCGTCATTTTCAGCACCCACATCCTGCCCGAGGTGGCCGCGCTCTGCAGCCGGGCCATCGTCATCAACCGCGGCCAGCTCGTGGCCGACTCACCGGTGGCGGAGCTGGGCGGCAAGGCCCTGCGCGAAACCATCATCCGCGCCGAGTTCGAGCAGGCCATCGACCCTGCGCCGCTGCTGGCGCTGCCCGGCATCCGGAGCGTGGACGTAGAAACCGGCCACACCTACCGTATCCGGGCCGCCGCCGGCTCCGACCAGCGCGGCGCCATTTCGCGTCTGGCTGCTGCTCAGGGCTGGGTGCTGCTGGGGCTGCGCCAGGAAGAGCAGAACCTGGAGCAGGTGTTCCAGGAGCTGACGAAGTAACGCTTGACCGTCATGCTGAGCTTGCCGAAGCATCTCGCGTGCTGACTCAGGATTAGTAACTCAACGTCAGCACGCGAGATGCTTCGGCAAGCTCAGCATGACGTTCTTACAACCACTCATCACCTCATTACCCGCCTAGATGCTCGCCATCCTTCGCAAAGAATTCAACAGCTTCCTCAACTCGCCTATTGCCTACGTGGTGATAGGGGTGTTTCTGGTGGCTACGGGCCTGTTCGTGTGGGTCTTTCCGGATAGCTCGGTGCTCGATTCGGGCTTTGCCGACCTGCAGACGCTGTTCAACATCGCGCCCTGGGTGTTTCTGTTCCTGATTCCGGCCCTCACCATGCGCACCTTCGCCGAGGAAAAGAAGGCCGGCACCATGGAACTGCTGCTCACGCGTCCGCTCACCGACGGCCAGATAATAGGAGGGAAGTACCTGGCCTGCCTGCTGCTGGCCTTGCTGGCGCTGCTGCCCACGCTGCTCTACTACTACTCGGTGTACCAGCTGGGCGCGCCCGCCGGCAACATCGACTCGGCGGCTACGGTGGGTTCCTACCTGGGTCTGGGGCTGCTGGCGGCGGTGTTTGCGGCCATCGGCGTGTTTGCCTCGGCCATCACCCGCGACCAGATTATTGCCTTTCTGGTGGCGGTAGTCGGCTGCTTTCTGGTGTACTCGGGCTTCGATTCGGTGGCGTCGGTATTCGATGGGGCACCGGCTTACTACATCGGCCAGCTCGGCATTGCGGCCCACTACCGCGACATCAGCAAAGGCCTGCTCGACTCCCGCGACCTGCTGTACTTTCTTAGCCTGATTGCCGGCCTGCTGCTTGGCACGCGGCTGGTGCTGCAAAGCCGCAACTGGTAGCAGGCCGTTTGCCTCACCCCCTAGCCCCCTCTCCTGCAGAGAGGGGGAACTAGCTCTAGAAAAATATGGTGCTAACAAGCTAAAAACTAGTCCCCCCTCTCTGCAGGAGAGGGGGCTAGGGGGTGAGGCCCCCGACAGAACATGCCCGAAACACAATCCCCCGCGCCCATCCAAACCCGCAAACGCCGCGACCTGACCCGCTTTCTGCTGGTTATCGGCCTGCTGCTGCTGTTCAACTTTCTGGGCCAGCAGTTCTTTTTCCGGCTCGATCTGACGGAGGAGAAGCGCTACACCATGGCGGAGGCCACCAAGGAGCTGCTGCAGAAGCTGCCGCAGCCCGTTACCGTGACGGTGTACCTCGACGGCGACTTCCCGCCGTCGTTCCGGCGCCTGCAGCAGGCTGTGCGCGAAACCCTCAACGAAATGCAGGTCTACGGCGGCCAGAACCTGCATTACGTGTTCATCGACCCGTCGGCGGCCGGCACCGAGCAGGCCCGCAACGCCTACTACGCCACGCTGCTCAAAAAAGGCCTGCGCCCCACCAACCTCGGGGCCAACGAAAACGGCAAGCGGGTCGAGAAGATCATCTTCCCCTGGGCTACCGTATCGGCCGGGGGCAAGGAGCAGCAGGTGCTGCTGCTGCGCGGCAACCAGGCCGCCCCGGCTGACGTGCGCCTCAACCAGAGCATCGAGGGGCTGGAGTACGAAATGGCCAGCGCCATCCGCCGGGTGGTGCCCGGCCAGCGCAAGCGCATTGGGGTGGTGGAAGGCCACGGCGAGCTAAGCAACGCCGAAGCCGGCGACCTGATTGGCTCGCTCAGCCAGTTCTACGACGTGTTCCGGGTGAACCTCGCCCAGACCCGCCCCCAGGACTTGCGCACGCTCAGCGCCTTGGTGGTGGCCAAGCCCGCCGGCACGTTCTCGGAGCCCGAGAAGTTCAAGCTCGACCAGTTTGTCACGCACGGCGGCAACGCGCTGTTTTTCGTGGATGCCATGCGCGTGAACCTCGACAGCGCCAGCCGCGGCGGCATGCTCTCGTTCCCCATCCAGACCAACCTCGACGACCTGCTGTTCAAGTACGGCGTGCGCGTCAACCCTGACCTGCTGCTTGACCTCAACTCTGGCGTCATCCCGCTCGTGACCGGCATGATGGGCAACAAGCCCAAGGTGGAGCCCATGCCATGGCAGTTCTACCCGCTCATCAACAACTTCAGCCAGCACCCCATCACCCGCAACCTCGACGCGGTGTACACCAAGTTTGTGAGCAGCATCGATACGGTGAAGGCCGTCGGGATTCGTAAGACGCCGCTGCTGTTCACCTCGCGCTACACCCGCGTGCTGCCCTCGCCGGTGCCCGTCAACCTCAACGACGCCCGCCTGGAGCCCAACCGCCAGCTCTACACCTCGCAGTTCAAGCCCGTTGGCTACCTGCTAGAAGGCCAGTTCCGCTCGCTCTACGCCAACCGCGCCGAGCCCGGCACGGCCCGCTTCCAGCCCGCCACCAGCCCCCAGGACCGCCCCGCCAAAGTGCTGGTGCTCTCCGATGGTGACTTCGTGCGCAACGACGTGGACCCCAAAACCGGCCGCCCCCTGCGCCTGGGCTTCGACCGCCTCGCTGCCACCGAGTTTGCCAACCGCGAGCTGGTGCTCAACGCCGTGGACTACATGCTCGATGAAAGCAACCTGATATCGGTGCGCAGCAAGCACATCACGCTCCGGCCCCTCGATAAGCTGCGCGTGGCCGAGGAGCGCCGCCAGTGGCAGCTGCTGAATCTGGTGGCCCCGCTGGTGCTGCTGGGCGTGTTTGGCGCCGTGCGGGCCTGGCGCCGGAAGCGGCGGTACGCGCGGTTTTAGGAAATAGCAGCCTTGTCTGTTGCAGGTTTTCAAGCACACAGCCGGATGGAAGAACTGTTCACGGTCTTGTTTGAAGTGCTGATGGAGGGCATATTCAGTACCATCGTACTGGCTCCCGTCGGGTTTGTGTACCTGTACCTGCGGCACCGCAGCCGGATGCAAGCACGGCGCGTGCTGATAAAAGAATACGAAAGCAGCTACGCCAATGCCGGGCTGGTCGTGGTCTGGAAGGTGGTGGCAGCCGTCGGCATTCTGTTGGTGCTGGCGTTGCTGCTGACTGTGGTGCTGTAGTCCTTGTTCTCCGCAGCCTGGCTCAGCTAGGCTGCTTTTCGGCGTCCTGCGTTCGGCGTACGTACGCTGAACGAAGTACAGGCCAACCGGTTTTTGCACTAGAAAACCCCGCCCCGGTTTCCTATCTTTGTCTCCCTTCCAAAAACACTCCCGAACCCCATCCTTTATGAAGTTCATCGTCTCGTCTTCCGCCCTGCTCAAGCAGCTTCAGAGCATCAACGGCGTGGTCACGAACAACCCTGTGGTGCCGATTTTGGAGAACTTCCTCTTTGAAATCGAAGACGGCAAGCTGACGATTACGGCCTCCGACCTGGAAACGAGCATGATGACCGAGCTGCCCGTGGAAGCCCGCGAAAGTGGCCGCATTGCCGCGCCCGCCCGCATCTTGCTCGACACCCTGAAAAACCTGCCCGACCAGCCCGTGACCTTCACGCTGGACGAGGAAACCTACAGTATCGAAATTGCCAGCTCCAACGGCCGCTACAAGCTGGCCGGCGAAAACGCCACCGACTTCCCCCGCGTGCCCGTTGTGAAAGGCTCTACGCCGGTGGAAATCCCGTCGTCGTCGCTGAGCCGCGCCATCAACAAGACCATCTTCGCCGTCAGCACCGACGAGCTGCGCCCGGCCATGACTGGCATTCTGGTGCAGCTGGCCGACAATCAGGTAACCTTCGTGGCCACCGACGGCCACCGCCTGCTGCGCTACCGCCGTTCCGACGTGGGCGCCGGCCAGACCGCCAACCTCATCATTCCGCGCAAAGCCTTCAACCTGTTGAAAGGCGCGCTGCCCTCCGAGGCCACGCCGGTGCGCGTGGAGTTCAACAACTCCAACGCCTTCTTCAGCTTCAACCAGATGCGTCTTGTGTGCCGCCTGATTGATGAGCGCTACCCCGATTACGAAAACGTCATTCCGGTCAGCAACCCCAACAAGCTCATCATCAGCCGCCAGGAGCTGCTGAACTCGGTGAAACGCATCAGCATCTACTCCAACAAAACCACCCACCAGGTGCGCCTGCGCCTAGCCGGCTCCGAGCTGACCGTATCGGCCGAGGACCTCGACTTCTCGAACGAAGCCAACGAAAAGCTGGCCTGCCAGTACGACGGCGAAGACATGGAAATCGGCTTCAACGCCAAGTTCCTGCAGGAAATGCTCAGCAACATCGACTCCGAGGAAATCACGCTGGAGCTGAGCACGCCCAACCGCGCCGGCCTGCTCATGCCCACCCTCGCCGACGACAACGAAAGCATCTTGATGCTGGTGATGCCGGTGATGCTGAACAACTACGTTTAACTTTTGCATTACTTCAGCACGTCATGCAGAGCGGAGCGAAGCATCTCGCCAGTATAGTAATTCAATACATGAGTTTACTGCACTGGCGAGATGCTTCGCTCCGCTCTGCATGACGTGCTTTTTCACCTTCTGAACCCATGAAGAAATCCGAAATCCGCTTTAGCATTGCCCTCGACGACCAGAAAGTGCCGGAGGCAATCAGCTGGACTGCTACCGATGCCGGCCCTGACATTCACTTTGCCAAAGCCATCAACGTGGCCATCTGGGACCGGGACCAGGATGGCACCATGAAGATTGACCTCTGGACCAAGGACATGCCCATCGATGCCATGAAATATTTCGTGGTTGACAACATCGGTGCCATGGCCGAAACTATCATGACGGCCACCAACGACGTGGTAATGGCTACCAAGATGCGCGACCTGTGCCGCGCCCTCACCGACCACATCGACGAGGAAAACAACAAGCAGAAGTAGGCCTCGCGGCCCACAAAAAAAGCCCGCCTCGGCAGCTGCTGAGCGGGGCTTTTTTTGTGAGAATAAACTACTAGCGGGTGGTGCTGGCCGGCTTGCGGGCCGGGGCAATTACAGCGCCGCTAGAGGCAGGGGATGGGTTTTGCACCGAGTTTACGAAGTCGGAGTTGACATTGCCAGAGCGCGAGGCGTAGTCCTTGTCATACTTATAATATGCTGAGCGGGAGCCGTAGTAGTTGCTGTACTGGTCGTTGGAAAGCACGGCCTGCAATTCCCGGTCGCGCTCCTTGCACACGGCACCGCACTGCTCGTCGATGAGCTTGGGGTTGCCGGCGTTGCGCTGCTCGATAGCAGCCATCTTGGCAATCTTGTCTTCGTTGATGGCGCGCAGGCGGGTTGCCTGGTAGCCGTTGAGGCGCAGCTCGCGGGCCATCTGGTCGGAGAGGCGGGCGGCGCGCACCTGCACCGGCGTCAGACGCGGCGACGATTGGGTTTTATCTTTAGGAGCCAGGGCCGGCTTTTGCTGGGCCTGCGAGCCGAGCGTGGCGGCCAGCAGCAGGGCAGCAGTAGCAAGTTGGTTTCTCATGGTAGACTTATCGTTGATCGTTCGAAAATCGGGAAAACCAGCGAAGCCAGAGGGAGAACCGGCAGCCAGTTGCTAGTTCCTAACGAAAAACTGTGCCAAGGAGTTTATACTGAAAGCAAAAAGGCGTTTTGCCAAGCCTATATACAGGCTCAGCAAAACGCCTTACGGACAGCGCGATACTGCGCTAGAACTGGTTTTTCCACATCATTGACTCCACGGGCTTCACGGTCCGCTCGTTGTACTTGGCGTTGGGCTTGCGGTTATAGAACGTCTCTACATCGCCCTGTACGCTGAAGTAAATCAGCTGGCCCACGGGCATCAGGTAGTACACGCGCACCGGCATCGACACGCTGATTTCCAGGGTCCAGGTGTTGCAGAAGCCGATGTCGCCTTTGCCGGCGGTGGCGTGGATGTCGATGCCGAGGCGGCCGACGCTGCTCTTGCCCTCCAGAAACGGCACGTGGGCGTGACTCTCGGTGTATTCCTCCGTAACGCCCAGATAGAGCACGCCGGGCTGCAGCACGAAGCCTTCCTCCGGGATTTCGAATACGTCGATTTCGTTGTGCTTGCGGGCGTCCAGTACTTTGTCGCGGTAGGTGGCCAGGTAGCGGCCCAGGTGCACGTCGTAGGAATTGGTGCCGAGGCAGCTCCGGTCGTAGGGTTCGATGACGATGTTGCCGCGCTCAATCTCGGCGAGAATCTGCTGGTCGGTCAGGATCATGTAGGGGGTGAATTAGCAATTAGGAATTAGTAAGTAAGAATTGGCTGTAATGAGTTAGCGTTATCATAAGGCTAAAAAGCCACAGGTAGCGCATGCTTACTCATTACTAATTCTCAATTACTAATTATACCTCTTCCTCGTCGTAGCGGTCTTTGGGCAGGGCGTTGGAGCGGGAGCGGGGCTTGGTGGGCTGCTGCTCCAGCTCTTCGGCCAGGCCGTCGAGGCGGGCGCGTAGGTCGGGCAGCACGCTGGTTACGAGCAGCAGCAGCAGCAGCGTGGAGGTGGCCGCCAGCAGCAGCGTTAGGTAGTCGAGCCAATCGTGGCGTACCGGCACATCGAGGGGTCGGGGGCTGCTGCTGACTGAAGTAGTGACCGTGGTAAGCGGCGCTTCGGGCTGCGGCGCCGGATCTTCGGTAGCGGCCGAGGTGGTGGCCGGCGCATCGACATCCGCAGGCGGCACGGCCGCGCCATCGGCCGACAGCTCTTCCGGCACGGGGTCTTCGGAGGCGTTGAAACGGGCGGCGCCCTGCGAAATCACGCGCTGCAGCGCCCGGATGAGGGCCACCCGCTCGTCGCGGGGCAGGACCCGAATGAAAAACTCGAAGTTCTTGTCTACCAGTACGCTGCCCAGCTGCTTCTCAAACTCGGCCAGATCGGTGCGGCCCTTCCCGAAGCGGCTTTTGTAGCGCTCCGATACGCCGTTGTAGTTCTGAAACAGCGTTTGCAGGTCGGCGCGGCCGTTGAAATCGGTGAAGTCGCGGCGAGCCTTGGCCGTGCGCATGGAAGCCGGGAACTTGCGCCGCGTAAACGACTTGTCGTACACGGTTTCCATGGTGCGGAAGTTGAGCTCGTCTACGGTGCGGTCGAAAAGCTGCTTGTTGGCGGCGGCCGGGGTGCTGTTCTGGGCCGGCAGCGCAACCGGCACAGCTAGCCACAGCAACAGGAAAAGGGGCAGCAACAAACGAAATCGGGACATGGCAGCGCAAATGGTTGCCGCAAAGGTAACACGTTGCCCATACGCTTGCGCGGGTTTTTATCCACTACTGCCAGCAAAGGAAAAGCCTCTCCACAGATAGTAGGGAGGCTTTCCGAGGTTTGCAGGAATACCTGGGCCGACAGGCTGGTACTACAGGCCGTGGGCTTCGCGCATGGCTTCGCGGCAGGCCGTGAGGTAGTGGTCAACCAGCTCGTCGGTAATGGCGGTGCTCACGAACAGGGCCTCGTACTGCGCCGGCGCCAGATAGATACCGCGGTGCAGCATGCCCTGGAAGTACCGGCCAAACGCCTCGGTGTCGGAGGTTTTGGCGTCTTCGAGGTTGCGCACGGGCTTGTCGGTAAAGAACACGCTGAACATCGAGCCCACCTGGTTGACGGTGTAGTTCAGGCCCAGCTCCTGGCAGATCTGGCGGGTGCCATCGGCGAGGCGGGTGGTGATGCGGTTCAGCTCGTCGTAGAGTTCGGGGTGCTGCTGCAGGTAGGTGAGCTGGGCAATGCCAGCGGCGGTGGCAATGGGGTTGCCGGAGAGCGTGCCCGCCTGGTACACCTTGCCGGCGGGGGCCACGTTGTCCATGATGTCCTGGCGGCCGCCGTAGGCGCCCACGGGCATGCCGCCTCCGATGATTTTGCCCAGCGTCGTCATGTCGGGCGTGATGCCGTAGAGCTCTTGCGCGCCGCCGCGGGCCAGGCGGAAGCCGGTCATCACCTCATCAAAGATGAGCACGATGCCGTGCTGGGTGCACAGCGCGCGCAGGCCCTGCAGATAGCCTTCGGCTGGGGCTACCAGGCCCATATTGCCCACTACGGGCTCCAGAATCAGAGCTGCAATCTGGCCGTCGTTGGCGGCAATGGCTTGTTCCACGGCGGCCAAGTCGTTGTAGGGCACCGTGAGGGTGTCCTGGGCCACGCCGGGCGTCACGCCGGGCGAGTCGGGGGTGCCGAGGGTGAGGGCGCCCGAGCCGGCCGCAATCAGGAACGAGTCGCCGTGGCCGTGGTAGCAGCCTTCAAACTTGAGGATCTTGGTGCGGCCCGTGTAGCCGCGCGCCACCCGGATGGCCGACATGGTGGCCTCGGTGCCTGAGTTCACCAGCCGTACTTTCTCGATGCTGGGCACCATCTGCTTGATGAGCTCGGCCATTTCCACCTCGCGGCGGGTAGGCGCGCCAAACGACAGCGAGTTGCCGATGGCTCCTTGCACGGCATCCAGCACAATCTGCGGCGCGTGGCCCAGAATCATCGGCCCCCAGGAGTTGATGAAGTCCAGGTAGCGGTTGCCATCCACATCAGTGAGCCAGGCGCCCTGCGCCGACTGCATGAACACGGGGTGCCCGCCTACGGCCCGGAAGGCGCGCACCGGCGAGTTCACGCCACCGGGAATGTGGTCTTTGGCGCGCGTAAACAGCGCATCGGAAGTGGAAAGGTTGAGGGCAGGGGTGAGGGTAGCTTGCGACATAAGGGGTATGTAGCGCGAAGCTTCTGCTTCGCGTAGCGTTGAGTGACAGTTTTCAGACAGGCCAGAAGCTGGCCAAGAGCCCTTTGTTTCAGGTAACAACCTACCGGATGCCCACGGGGTTCAGCACTTCCACTTCCAGCCGCTCCAGCTTGGTGATGGGCACGTACTGGTTGTCGTGGGTGCCGCCGGGGTAGCCGATGCCCTGGAACACCGCGCCGGAAACCGGGCCGCTGGCGGCCAGGTTCTGCTGGAAGGCCGGGCCGTACTGATGCAGCTGCGAGCCGAAGTAGTAGAGCAGCTCGAAGCCGGTGAAGGCAAACACGGAGGGCGGCAGCTTCTGGCGCTGCAGGTAAAGCTGCCGGAATCGGCGCACGCCGGGGTTGGTGCGGTCCAGAAACTTGGAATGCACAAAGTACACGTCGCGGGCGTCGAGCTGATAGAGGCCCACGCGGCTGTTATCGAGCCAGGAGGCGTAGGTGATGAGCGGCACGCGGGCTTCCTGGGCTTTCATGACCCCAAACGTGTAAGGCCCCGCCTTTTTGGCGTCGGAGGCCACCACCAGGTGCCCTACGGACTTCAGGTCGAGCCCGGCAAAGCCGGTGCTGAGCGACTCATCTGCGTCGGAATTGATGCGGCGCAGCTGCAGCACGCGGCCGCCGAGGGCCTCGTAGGCCTGCTTGTAGGCCAGGCCAAAGGCGGTTTCGTCTTTGGTGTCTTCGTGGAGCACCACGGCCGTGCGCGGGCCCCCGAGGCGGCTGAAGGCAAACTGCGCCGCCTGCCGGGCCTGGGTGGCCGTGCTGGGCTCGTAGAGATAGTGCCAGGGGTTGTCCAGCACCAAATCGGCATCCTGCGACAGGGGGTTGACGCACAGAATCTGGCGCTGCTGGGCGTAGCGGGCCAGAATCCGGGCGCCCGACTTATACACCGGCCCGATGAGCATGTCCATGCCGGCCAGCTCGGGCAACGCCAGCACCTGCTTGAGCTGCAGCGTATCGGCGCCGGTATCGTAGGCAAACAGCTGCACCGGCCGGCCCTCGCGCTGCAGCGAGTCCTGGGCCAGGCGCAGGCCGGCGTACAGGTCCGTCACGAACTGGTTTTTGCGGCGCGTTTCCCAGCTCGGGTCGTTGAACTCGAAGGGCAGCAGCACCCCGATGTTGTAGGTGCTTTTGCGCTGGGCCCGGGGGCGGGGCGTGTAGCGGGTACGGTCGAGGGCAAACTGCGTAATCAGCTGGTCGAGCTGGGGCTTGTCGGCGTCGGTGTACCAGCCACCGTTGGCCAGCTTGCCGGCGTAGGCGCGGCCCAGCGCCGCTTCCTGCGGGTAGGTCTGGAGCAGGCCTTGGAAGGTGGCCTTGTCTTTGATGCGCGGCAGGTACACGGCCTTCATGTTCTCGCGCTCCGTGGCGAGGCGGTCGGGCGGCAGCTGGGCCAGCACGCGCAGGGCGTTGTCGAAGTCGCCCTGTTCAAACGACACCTGCCCCTGCAGAAAGAAGGCTTCCGGCAGATTGGGCCACTGCGGATACTCGCTGCGCAGCAGATTCAGCATCTGCTCGGCCTCGGGCCACTTGGCGGCTTTGGTGGCCGCCACGGCGTAGAGGTAGGCTGCTTCCGGAGCCCGGCTGAACTTGTTGCCGGGAGCCGTGAGGGGCTCCAGCTCCTGCAAGGCCAAGTCATAGCGGGCCTGGCCGATGAGGGTTTTTGCCGTTTTTGTAGCGCGTATTGAAATCCGAGGAGCCCAGGTTGGCAGGCAGGGGCGGGCCCTGCGGCCGGGCCGGGGCCGGCGTAACGGGTTTGGCCGCCGCAGCCGTGGCTTTAGCCGGCGTGGCGGTTTTGGCGGGCATAGTGGTAGTAGTGGCTGGCTTGGCACCCGGAGCTGCCGGCTTACCGGCAGTAGTAGCAGGCTTGGCCACCGCTGGCTTGGCTGGGGCCTTGGCGGGCGTGGTAGCCGGCCGGGCAGCTGACGGGGTAGTAGTCGGGCGAGCGGGCTGCTGGGCCAGGGCCGGAGTAGCCAGGGCCAGACCGGTACTCAGGCAAGCCAACCGAAAAGCAAAATGATACCGCATGGCAGAGAAGCCAGAAGTGAGAGGCGGGAGAGAGGAATAACAGGCGGGCCGAAACCCACGCGGCAAAGGTACGCAGGAACGCCGGGGAAGATATGTTGCGGCTACTACGCACCGGCAAAGCCAGAACCGGCACAAAAACCGCCCTCCACCAGCACCTGCTGAAACACGCGTCCGGCTCAGGCAGTTTAAGGGGGGCTGTTCTCACCGCCGCTGCTCCTTTAATGTAAAGTTAAGCTCCATTTAATGCAGGTTTAAGTCCTTGCCTTGGTACCCGCCGTAATTTTGTGCCGGGTATGTCTGCTACCAGCCTCGGCACTGCCGGCTTATAGTGCGCAACCCCGGACAGGCCAATCGGGCCGGTTCATCCTGTTCTGCTTCCTACTCTCACACTTACCTCCTGACCTCCTTCTATGGCAGATTCTTCTGCTTCTGCTCTCAGCCCCGGCCAGCGTCTCTGGCGCCTGCTGGCTTCCGAGAAGCGCGACATCACCTATTTGTACGTGTACGCGGCCCTGGCCGGGTTCATCAACCTTTCCTTGCCGCTGGGCGTGCAATCCGTTATCGGGTTTGTAAGCAGCGGCGACGTCAGCACCTCGCTGGTGGTGCTCATCAGCTTCATTGTGCTGGGCACGCTGCTGGTAGGCGGCCTGCAGGTGATGCAGGTGTATCTGGTCGAGTTCATTCAGCAGCGCCTGTTTGCCCGCATCAGCCTCGATTTCGCGGTGCGCCTGCCGCGCGTGCGCACTGAAAGCCTCGACGGCGAATACCTGCCCGAGCTGATGAACCGTCTGCTTGATGCTCCTACCCTGCAGAAAGGCCTGGCCACCATTCTGATAGAGTTTTCCGCCGCCGCCCTGCAGATTCTGTTCGGCGTGATTTTGCTTTCGTTCTACCACCCCATCTTCATTGCCTTCGGCGTACTGCTGGTGCTGCTGCTGGTGCTGATGCTGCGCGCCACTGGCCCCAAAGGCCTGAGCAGCAGTCTGCAGGAATCGAAGTACAAGTACAAGGTAGTAGCCTGGCTGGAAGACGTGGCCCGCACCGTGCAGACCTTCCGGCACCCGCCCCGTCAGGAGCTGGCCCTGGAGCGCACCGATAAGCTGGTGGAGGGCTATCTGAGCGCCCGGCAAACTCACTTCAAAGTGCTGCTCACCCAATACTGGGGCTTCGTGGCCTTCAAAACCCTCATTACGGCCGGCCTGCTCATCATCGGTTGCTGGCTGCTGATTGACCGGCAGATCAATATCGGGCAGTTTGTGGCCGCCGAAATCGTCATCATCCTCACTATTTCGGCCGTGGAGAAAGTCCTGCTGAAGCTGGACGTGGTGTACGACGCCCTGACCTCGCTCGACAAGATCGGGCACGTGCTGGACCTGCCAGTGGTGAACCCACAGGCGGCCACCAACCTGCCGCTGCCGGCCGTGCGCAATGGGCTGCGGGCCGAACTGCGCCACCTGGGATATCAGTATCCGCATGGGCAGAAAGAGCCACTGCAAGGCATCACCCTCACCATTGAGCCTGGCGAGCACCTGGGGCTGGCCGGCTACGACGGCTCGGGCAAAACCACGCTCCTGCGCATTATGGCTGGCCTGCTGACCGAATACACCGGCGTTATTGCCTACGATGGCTTGGCCCTGCAGGACCTGTCGCCGGAGTCGCTGGGGCAGCACGTCGGCGACAACATCTCGCACCAGCACCTCTTCGATGGCAGCATCCTCGACAACATCACGTTGGGGCAGGTCGGCATCGGGTCCGACGATGTGGCCTGGGCGCTGGATCTGGTAGGCCTGCGCGACAACGTGTACGCCCGGCCGCTGGGCCTGAACACCCCGCTTGGTGCCGGCACGCCCCTGGCCGACAGCACCCGCCAAAAGCTGCTGCTGGCCCGTGCCTTGGTGCGCCGCCCGCGCCTGCTGCTGCTCGACGGCTTCCTGCCTGGCGTAGAGCCCGCGGAACGTCTGCGCATTCTGCGCCACGTGCTGAATCCGGAGCTTCACTGGACCATCGTGCTGGCCTCCAACGACCTGCGCCTGACCGCGCTATGCCCACGCCTGGCCGTGTTGCGCGAAGGCCACTTAATCGCCAATGGGTCATTTGAAGTCGTAGCGGCGCAGCCAGATGTGCAGGAACTGCTGGCCTAAGGGAAACTGGTGTAGCGGGTGCTCTGTTAAAGGCCTGATTGTCCGGATATAGAAAGTTGCCGGCAGTTGCTCATCGGGGCGCCCATTCAACAAATCAACAATTAAGCAACTCACTAGATGGCTTTTGCCGAAAATCCGCTTGCTGAAACCAACCCGCTAACCGGGCGCTTTCGCTCGTTTACGCACGTTCAGACGCCCCAGGCCGGCCGTACGCTGGCCCGCTGGTCGGCTGGCCTGGGGCTGCTGGTGTTGGTGGCCGGCTTTCTGCCCTGGACCCAGAACATCCGTTCCACCGGCTCGCTCACCACGCTGCGCCCCCAGGACCGCCCTCAGACCGTGCCTAGCACCATTGCCGGCCGCATTGAGCGCTGGCGTGTGCGCGAGGGCCAGCGCGTGCGCAAAGGCGATACGCTGGTAGACATTGCCGAAGTCAAGGAAAAGTACTTCGACCCGCAACTGGTGCAGCGCACCAGCGAGCAGCTCAACGCCAAAATTGGGGCGCTGGGGGAGAACCGCGCCAAAGATCAGGCCCTGCTCAACCAGCAGGTGGCCTTGCGCCAGTCCCTGCGCGTGAGCCTCGATAAGGCCCGCAACAAAGTAGAGCAAAGCCGCCTGAAGGTGAATTCCGACCAGGCCGACCTGCGCGCCGCCCAGAACGATTTCACGATTGCCGAGCGCCAACAGGAGCGCCAGGAAGCCCTGTATAAGCAGGGGCTGAAATCCCTGACCGAGCTGGAGCAACGCCGCCTGAAATTTCAGGAAAGCACTGCCAAGCTGCAGTCGGCCCAAAACAAGCTCGACGCCAGCCGCCAGGAGCTCACCAACTCGCAGCTGGAGCTGGCTTCGCTGAACGCCGAATACCAAGACAAGCTGGCCAAGTCGGAGTCCGACCGGCGCTCCGTGACGGCCTACCAGTTTGATACCGAAGGCCAGATTGCCAAGATGCGCAACGAGCTGGCCAACCTGAGCATCCGCTCCGGCTTCTACCAGATTACGGCCCCGCAGGACGGTTACGTGGTGCGAGCCCTCAAAGAAGGCCTGGGCGAAATCGTGAAGGAAGGCGAGCCGATTGTGACGGTGATGCCCATTGCACCGACGCTGGCGGCCGAGTTGTACGTGAAGCCCATGGACATTCCGCTGCTGAGCGTGGGCCGCAAAGTGCGGCTGCAGTTTGATGGCTGGCCGGCGCTGGTGTTCAGCGGCTGGCCCGGCACCAGCTTCGGCACGTTCGGCGGCGTGGTATCCGTCATCGACAACATCGACTCGCAGGGCCAGTACCGCGTGCTCGTGACGCCCGACCCAGAGCAGGAAGCATGGCCCCCGCCGCTGCGCGTAGGCTCCGGCGTATATGGCTGGGCCCTGCTCGACGACGTGCCGATCTGGTACGAGCTCTGGCGCCAGGTGAACGGCTTCCCGCCCAATTTCGTGGGTAAGCCCGCTACAGCCAAGGCGACGTATGGCAAACCCGATAAAGGTGGCAAAGCCGAAGCGTCCAGCGAAGAAGAGGAAGCCAAATGAGCCAGGGTGTGAATCTGAATCTGGCTTCCTGGCCTCAGCAGGGGCGGTGGGTCCGTTGGGCGGCCCTGCCGGCGCTGCTGCTGGCTTTGCTGAGCGCGTCTGCAGTTTCGGGCCAGGGCCGGCCTGTTCGGTCGCCGGTGATTAGCGCGCCGGCGCTGGTGGCCCGCCCCATAGAGCTGCCCGATACTGGCCGCGTATTCGGCCTGAACGACCTGCTGACCTATGTGGCCCTGCGCCATCCCGTGGCCCGGCAGGCCGGCCTGCTGCCCGAGCGCGCCCTGCAGGAAGTGCGCTACGCCCGCGGCCTCTTCGACCCCACGGCCACCAGCAAATACTACGGCAAGACGTTTAAGGGCAAAGAGTATTTCCACGACTGGGACTCGCAGCTGCGGATTCCGGTCTGGTATGGGCTGGATATAAAGGCTGGCTTCGAGCGAGGTGTGGGCACTTACATCAACCCCGAAAACTACACCGCTCCGGTGGGCCTGAGCTACGTGGGCCTTTCGGTGCCGCTGGCCCAAGGCCTGCTAATTGACGAGCGGCGGGCGGCCGTGCGCCAGGCCCAGGCCCTGCAAGGCTTGGCCGAGGCCGAACGGCGTTCGGCCCTCAACAAACTGCTGTTGCAGGCCGCCAAAGACTATTGGGACTGGACCCTGAACTTTCGTCGCCGCGAACTGCTGCGCCAGAACGCCGAACTGGCCGACATTCGCTTCCGGGCGGTGCGCGAGCGGGTGCGCCTCGGCGACTTGGCCGCCATCGACTCGGTGGAGGCGCTGACGGAGCTGCAAAACCGGCTGGCTACGCTCAGTCAGGCGCAGGTGCAATGGCAGAACGCCACCCTGCAGCTCAGCAACTACCTCTGGGACGAGCAGCAGCAGCCCCGCGAGCTGCCCGTTGGCGTGCGCCCCCAGTCCCTGCCCGGCCCCACCGACTGGCGCTCATTGCCGCCCGATTCCCTGGCGGCCCTCACGGCGCTGGCCCAGCAGATTCACCCGGAGCTGCAGAAAAGCCGCGCCAAGCTGGCCCAGCTGGGCATCGAACGGCGCCTGCTCAACAACAAGCTGCTGCCCAAGCTCACCCTCGACTACAACCTGCTGCAGGCCGGCCAGCCGTTCAACCCCGAAAAGGCGGCCAGCCTGAGTGGCACCTATCTGCAGAACAACTACAAGCTGGGCGTGAGCTTTGCGTATCCGCTACTGCTGCGCCAGGAGCGCGCCAAGCTGCAGCTCAACCGCCTCAAGCTGCGCGAAACCGAGCTAGACCTGCAGCAGGACAGCCGCGAAATCCAGACCGGCGTGCGCGCCGCGGCCAACGACTGGGAAGCACTGCGGGAGCAGCTGCGCCTGCAGGAGCAGGTGGTGCAGAACGCCGGCCGCCTGCGCAACGGCGAGCAGATCCGCTTCGAAAACGGCGAAAGCTCGGTGTTCCTCATCAACACCCGCGAGGCCAGCCTAGTGAGTGCCCGCGTGAAACTGGCCGAGCTGCAGGCCAAGTACGCCCAAACCCAGGCCACGCTACGCTGGGTTGCCGGCGGGATAGATGGCGTAGACGCAGTAGAGCCCTAAGCGGCACCGGCTGTGGCGCGGACTTCAGTCCGCAGCCCGGCAGCAGCGGCGGTACTGCCCAACGAAGCCCGGCCGGGTTGGGCTACGGACTGACGTCCGTGCCACTGGCTTTCCAATAAACATCGACCCGGACTGTGGTATGGACTGACGTCCGTGTCACAGTCCGGGTCGTTTGGCGGAACAGAGCGGCGTACGTACGTGTTAAGGCCCCGATACCAATCTTTCTCGTCATGGGTCTGCTTCCGGAACTTAAGCGCCGCCCGCGCCTGCACAACGACACCTCACGCGAATCGGCCAAATGGGGCTGGTACATCATGATTATTTTCGTGGTGGCGTGGTTTATTTATTCGTTGTGGTTTGACAAGTAAGCCGGGCAATACCCGGCTCGATTGGTCGTTTCCAAGCCCGGAAATTCCGTACTTGTAGCTATGTCGATGCCCATAACTATTGCTTTGCCGCAGCTGCGGCAGCGCCTAAGCCTGCTGCTGGTGCTGGGCGCGTCGCTCACGCTGAGCGTGGTGCTCATCACGTTCCGCGTTTTCCTGACGCATCAGATAACCTTCGTTTTCCTGCTCTGGAACCTGTTTCTGGCGTTGATTCCGTTTGGGCTGAGCACTATGCTGGGGCTGTCGGCGGGGCGGCTGAAGGCGCGGGTGCTGCTGCCGGTGGGGGCGGTGTGGCTGCTGTTTTTCCCCAACGCCCCCTACATCCTCACCGACCTGTTTCACCTGGAGCCCCGCGTCGGCGTGCCCTACTGGTTCGACCTGGCCCTGTTGCTGAGCGCCGCCTGGAACGGCCTGATGCTGGCCTACGCCTCACTCACCGACATGCAGGGGTTGGTAGCGCGCCGGCTGGGCTGGGGCGCCGGCTGGGCGTTTGCCACCGTGGCGCTGCTGCTGAGTAGCTTCGGGGTGTACCTGGGCCGCTACCTGCGCTTCAATTCCTGGGACATCGTCACCAACCCGCTCACCCTCTTCTACGACATCGTGCACCGGATTCTGCACCCGCTGGCTTATTCCGGTACCTGGGGCGTGACGCTGCTCTACGGCGTGTTTCTGCTGCTCGGCTACGCCACCGTGCGCCTGCTGGGCCCGGCCGACGAAACCCGGGAACGGGCGTAAGGCTCCGATAAGTACCTGAATGGTATAAGCTGGCCGCAGGGCGCGGCTAACCGGGCACAGCAGTTGGGCTAAAGCCCCGTCGCGCGCATTTCTGGCCCCGCTCCGCTACCTTGCCGTTCCATGCTGCACCTCACGCCCGACCCCGCCGATACCGCCACCATGACCTGGGAGCAGCTGCTTAGCCGCCGCCGCTACCCCGAGCAGCCCCAGCTCCACGTCGTGACCGACGCGCCGCCCGTGCGCGGCGCCTTCGTGGCCGACTACGACCGGGTGGTGTTCAGCTCGGCGTTTCGGCGGTTGCAGCGCAAAACCCAGGTGATGCCGCTGCCCGAAACCGACTTCGTGCACACCCGCCTCACGCACTCGCTGGAAACGGCCTGCGTGGGCCGCTCGCTGGGCCGCCTTGGGGGCCGGCTGCTGCTCGAGGAAACCGACGGCCTGGCCGAGAGCCTGCCCCACCTCGATTCCGACTTTGGCGACATTGTGGCGGCCGCCTGCCTGGCCCACGACATCGGCAACCCGCCCTTCGGCCACTCCGGCGAAGACGCCATTTCGGCCTACTTCCGCAGTGCTGCCGCCGAGCCGTTCGTGCGCATGCTCAACCCCGCCCAGCGCGCCGATCTGCAGCAGTTTGAAGGCAACGCCGCCGGCTTCCGGGTGCTGACCCACACCTACGCGGCGCACAGCAGCGGCTCGGCCGGCCTGGGCCTTACGTATGCCACGCTGGGCGCTTTCACGAAGTATCCTCGGCCCTCGGTAGTGGAGGAAGCCAGCCGCACGCACGGCAGCAGCGAAAAGAAATACGGCTACTTCCAGACCGAAGCCTCCCGCTTTCAGGACGTAGCCCGGGAGTTGGGCATGCTGCCTAAGGCCGCTGCCTCCGACCAGGGCGGCTTCTACCACCGCCACCCGTTGGCCTTTCTGGTGGAAGCTGCCGACGACCTGTGCTACCGCATCATCGACTTCGAGGATGGCTTGAAGCTTGGGCTGATTCCGTGCGAAACCGGCTTGGCGCTGCTGCGCGCCATGCTCGGCGACGCGCCCGGCCGCCGCGGCTCGGTGGAGTGGCGCGACTGGCGCGAGGAACTGGGTTACCTGCGGGCCCGCCTCATCAACCAGTTGGTGCAGCAAACCGCCCGCCTGTTCGCCGACCGCGCCCCCGACCTGCTGCGCGGCCGCGCCGACGAGCCACTGGTGCAGCAGCTCGACTGCTGGGAGCAGCTGCAGGAAATCCACCGCCTCACCGTGGAGCATCTCTACCAAAGCCGCCCGGTGCTGGAAATTGAGGCCGCCGGCTTCGAGGTGCTGGCGGGCCTGCTCGACGCCTTCCTCTACGCCACCTTCGACCCCCAGGCCGGCCCCCGTTCGCGCAAATTACTTCAGCTGCTGCCCGACCAGTTCCGGGCGTCGGGCCCGCAGGAAGGAGCCTCGGCCTACGAGCAGATTGTGCTGCTCACCGACCATATCGGGGGCCTCACCGACCAAAATGCGCTGAGTTTATTCCGCACCATTCGCGGTATCGATTTGCCGAAGGGTTTTTGAATTATTGGTGGCTGGCAACCAGGCTAGCAGCTGGGCCAGAGTAAGCGGCAAGCCTACTACTTCCAGGAAGAATATAGTAGCTTTGTAGGGTTCCGTGCCCCTATATCCAGCCCACCTGTTTGCTTTGAAGTTCTGGCTCTTTCTGTTTCTGCTGCTGCCCTCCAGTCTGGCATTGGGAGCTGAGCCGCCGGCGCTGCTGCAGGCGCTGACCCGGTTGCGCACCCACCCGCAGCTGGACACGGCCCGTGTGAACCGGCTCAACGAGCTGGCCTTCGTGCTGCGCTTCACTGCCCCGCGCGACTCGCGGGTGCGCTTTGAGGAAGCCCTGGAGTTGGCCCGGCTGCTGGGGTACCGCTCCGGCGAGGCCAAGGCGCAGCTGGGGCTGGGCTTCTACTACCGCAAGCGCAACGAATATGGCCCGGCCCAGGCCTACACCGAGCAGGCCCGCCAGACCTTTGCCCGCCTCCGCGACCGGCGCAATCAGCTGGGATGCACCTACAACCTGGCCTACATCTACTCCGGCCAGGGCAACTACCTGCAGGCGCTGACCTATTCTCAGAACGGCCTTACGCTGGCCGAAGCCCTGCGCGACCCGCTTTGGCTGGTGCTGATGAACGCGCAGATGGGCATCATCACGACGGAAGTGGGCGAGTATGCGCAGGCGCGGGCTCACCTGGAAAAATGCCTGCAGATTGCGCGCAAGCACCACAACGAGCCCGGTATATCGCAGGGCCTGCGCGGCCTCGGCGACCTGTACCGCACGCAGCAGCAGTGGGCCGTTGCGCGCCGCTACTACGAGCAGGATGCCGCCCTCACGCGCCAGATCGGCGACGAGCCCGGGTTTCTGGTAAATGAGCTGAACGTGGCCGACATGGCCGAGCACCAGGGGCGCTTTCCCGAGGCCTTCGCCTTCAGCTACCGCGTGTTGCGCAACATCCAGAAGCTGGATGTGGTGGGCTACCTGCCCTGGGCCCAGCTGGTGCTGGCCCGCACCCACCTGCACACCCGCCGCCCGGACAGCGCGCTCTACTACGGCCAGGCCAGTTTGCAGGCCAGCCTGAAAAGCGGCGTGAAGGAAAGCATCCGCGACGCCAGCCAGGTCCTGACCCAGGCCAGCGTGCAGCAGGGCCGCTTTGCCGACGCCTACCGCTACCAGCGCCTCTACAGCGTGTACCAGGACAGCCTCAGCAGCCGCGACCTGATCCGGCGGCTGGCGGCCCAGCAGTACGCCGCCCAGCTGGCCCGCCAGCAGACCCGCATCAGCCAGCTGACCCGCAACGCGCAGCTCATCCGGCAGCAGAACCGGCAGCAGCAGTGGCTGCTGGGCGTGACGCTGGGCGGGCTGGTGCTGGTGGGCGGGCTGAGCGTGGTGCTGTGGCGCAGCAACCAGCTGAAAAAGCGGGCTTACCGCCGCCTGGAGCAGCAGCAGCAGGAACTGTTGGCCACGCAGAAGCAGCTGGTGGCCGCCGAAAAGTGGGCTTTCGTAGGGGAACTGTCGGCAGGTATTGCGCACGAGCTGCAGAACCCGCTCAGCTTCATGAAGAAGTTCGCCGAAGTGAGCGTGGAGTTGCTCGACCACGACAGCACCCGGGCCCCGGGGGCGGCCGCGTCGCCGGGCCTGCAGCAGGAGATTCTGAGCGGACTCAAGCAGAATCTGCAGGAAATCAGCCAGCACGGGCAGCGGGCCTCGTCCATCATCACCGACATGCTGACGCACGCCCGCACCGGCACCAGCCAGCAGGAGGCCACTGCCCTCAATGACATGGTCGCCAACGCCCTGACGCTGGCCTACGAGGGCCTGCAGGTGCAACACCCCGGCTTCCGGGCCACGCTGCACACTCAACTGGACGCGGCAGTGGGGGAGGTGCTGCTGGTGCCCACGGAGATTGAGCGGGTGTTTCTGAACCTGTTCACCAATGCCTTCCACGCGCTGGCCGAGCGGGCGCGGCAGCAGCCTGCCGACTACGAGCCGACCCTGCACGTGAGCACCAGCCGCGAGGCCGGGCAGGTCTGCATCCGGGTGCGCGACAACGGCACCGGCATGGAGCCGCATGTGCAGCAGCAGATTTTCCAGCCGTTTTTCACCACCAAGCCGCTGGGCGAGGGCACCGGCCTGGGTTTGTCGCTGGCCCACGACATCGTAACCAAAGCCCACAACGGTACGCTCACGGTGGCCACCCAGCCTAGCAAGTACACCGAGTTTGTGGTTTGCCTGCCTGCCTGACCAATTAGCGAAGCAGCCGCAAAGTGGTATCCAGCTGCTGGGTGCGGAGCAGCGTTTGGTACTGCTGCTGCACTCGTTGCTGATTCTGGCGTTGCTGTTGCTTGCGAAACGGCTTGACTTGGTAGCGGCGGGCGCCGGCCGGCCGGCTCAGCCCCACATACACCAAGCCGCGGCTGGGCTGTCGGGTAGCCTCGCCGCTCCGAATCCGGGCAATCCGTTTTTCGTTGTTGCCGAACAGGGTTTGCAGGGGGCTTAGGCCTACATACAGGTTGGCCTGGCCGTTGAGGTAGTACTCGCCGCTGATGTTGAGGTCGGTGAGGTTGCTGTTCAGGTGCAGGTCCGGAATTAGGAGCCGGCCGCCCGCTAGCACAAAGCGCGGGCTTACGGGCTCGAAATACAGGTGGCTGGTGCGCTCCTCCCGCATAAACCGCAGCGCCTGCATCAAGGCCTCCACGTTCAGCAGTTCCAGGCTCTGCAAATCGGTTTTCAGGAAGGCATAGGTCTGCGCGATGTTGGGCAGGAAGGTGTTATCCAGGTCGGTGCGCAGGTCGGTTTCGCCATTCATTAAGCCCCGGATATTATCAGCGCCCAACACATCAAACCCCACCGCGCCAGCCAGTCCGAAGAGCTGGCTGAGCTGAATCTGGTGCAGCCGTAGCTGGGCCCGCAGCGGATGATGGCCCGCGGCGGCATCGGTCTGCAGAGCGCCCCGCAATGTAATGTCCCCTCCGAAAGCCTGCAACGAGCACTGCTGCAGCCGTACCTGGCCGGCTTCCAGCGTGCTGCTGAGAACAAAGCGGCCACCACGCAACGCGCCGTATTTCACTTGGTCGGCCGTCACGTTCACGCGGCCCGTCACGGTGCCATCCAGGAAAGGAGAAGGGCGCGTACCGGCTGGCGCCCGCAGGCGCGAATGGGCCTCTTCTGGCGGAGTGGGCATTGTGCTTAAAGCTGCCAGCAGCTGCAGCAGGTGCTGAATATCGAGGGTGGCGTAATGCAGGTCGAGGTCAGCGCGGGCGCGGGCCAGCTGGGTGCCATCCAGCAGCGCTGTGGCGCTGATACGGCCTTTCCCGCCCGTGGAAGACCGAAACGTGAAAGCCGGAATCAGGAAGCGGCGCCCGTTTTTGTCGATGCGCAGGCGCAGCTGCTGCAGCGCCGCGGAACCGGGCAGCACCAGTTGGTCCACGGCTACAGTGGCCTGGCCGTTGGCAGCCAGCAGCACTTCGCGCAGGGTTGGGTCTTTAGGCGCGGTGGTGGCCCGGCGTGTAGGGCGCATTACGCGGGCCAGCAGCTGCTGATAGTTGAGGGTGGGGAAATGGACAGCCAGCTGTGCGGCCACAGGCTGCAGGTTGAGGGTATCAGTGGGCCAGCTGACGGTACCGCGCACCTGGCCGCCCCACGCCTGCACCCGCAGGTCGCGTAGCTGCACGTAGTGGCCGTTGTGGCGCACAGTAGCGGCCAGGTTCGTCAGCGTATCGGCAGCCAATACCAGCCGGCCGCACCGCAACTGAATGTTAAGGCGCAAGCCAGGCGGCAGCATGTTCAGCGCTTGGGCCGCCAGCTTCTGGTTGGGCGTGCGGCTGGTAGCGGCAGGAGCAGCCGGGCGGGTGCGGCGCTGGGCACCACGCGGCGCCGCCAATAGCCGCCGCATTTCGCTCAGGCGCAGTTCATCCACGGCAAAAGTGCCTGCCACCGTGGTAGTGGGGTGCTGGCCGCTGAAGTAGGCCAGCAGGTAGGTGGTAGTGGCGTTGGCGCGCAGGTGCATACCATTAAGACGGCCGCTGAGGTTTTCCAACGTCCAGAGACTGTCGTGCAGCCGGATGTTCACATTGAGGCCCGTCATGTCGGCGTGGCGGCGCGGGATGGCGAAGGAGGCGTTTTCGAGGCGCACAGTGCCGCGGGCGGCAATGGGCGGCAGCAGCGTATCGGCCCGCGCCGCCCGCCGCCCGGCCCGGTCCGGAATGGTGGGCAGTACGCCGTTGAGCTCCAGGTTGATGGCCGCTTCGCCCTGGCGAGCCTGCCAGAAGTCGGGCACCACCACGGCGGCCAGCGTCTGCAGGTCGGTGCGGCCGCGTACACGGCCGTTGAAGCGGGGCTTGGTGAAGTCCGTGACGGATAGCACGGCGTCTAACTCACCAGCCTGGGAATAGATGCGGCACTGCTCAAATGTGAGGCTGGTGGTGCGTGGCGAGTGAGCAGGGCCATTGTCGAAGGTGCCGCGGGCGTCCCAGCGCCGGATGCGCCGCGCCGAGTCGGCCCACTGCACCTGAGCGTTGCGCATGGCGAAACGCAGAATGGTGCGAGGCCGCGAGGTAGGCCCGCTCACGCCCCGGATGCTGTAGCGGATGAAGGCGTGGCTGGGGCTGCGGGCGTCATCAAGAAAACGCTCCAGGCCGGTGGGCAGCGCCACCCGCAGCACTTCCAACAGGGGCTGCCGGCCCTCAAAGCGTAGGTCGAGGCGGGTGCCGCGGGTTTCGTTGGGGGCCGCGCCCCGGTGAGTGCCGCGCACCAGCACCGTATCGTTGTTGAGCGTGACGCGGGTACCCAGAAAACGGCCCTCCCGTTGCCGGAAGTTGTAGCGGTAGCGCACCTGCGCCACCACCGGCTCGTCGGAGAACAGATTGCCCCGCCCGCTGCGCAGGTACAGCAGCTGCGCCTCCAGCCGCCCCCGCACGTGCGCGGCGCCCTCCAGCACCCGCGCCGACAGTTGGCCCCGCCGCACAAACACCGAAAAGCCGCTTTGGTGCAACTCGTTGCGGTCCGTGACGCGCACGTTGTAGAGCAGCAGCGAATCCAGGTTGAAATCGGGCGGGGCTTTGGGGGTAGCGTTGCGCGGGCCCTTGCCACGTAGGCCCCAGTCGCGGCCCTGCCGGTCGGTGAGCTGCCAGAACTGGCCGTCACGCAGCGTCAGGCGGCTAACCCGAAACTCGCCGCGCCAGATACGCGACAAATCCAGGCGGGCATCCAGCCGGCCCACGTGTAGCACCGGCACCGTGCGGCGGTAAGAGGTATCCGTGAACTGTACGCCTTCCAGCGAAGCCGACAGGTGCGGGAAGTCGCGTAGCGCCGAGATGCTTACCGTAAACGGCGCCAGCACCAGATCGGAGTTGCGCGTAAGCCGTTCCCGGATGAGTTGCTCCAGGCGGCGCTGGCCCCACTCAGTCCCTACCAGCCAAACGCCGCCCAGCACCGCCACCACCAACCCCAGCACGGCAACGGCCAGAAATTGGCGAAAGGACGGTCGTTTCATACGGGCAACGCGGGCAAGGAACTGGGGCAGAGAGTTGGGGCCTAATACGTAGAATCTGCCATTGTGATACGCAAGCCGGCCGTGCGGCCACATAAATCCGCGGCAAGTCTGGGAAGTCCGTTACTTGCGGCCCCTATTCTATCGGTATCCATGAAACTTCCTTCCCTGCAGCTGCTGGCGGCCGAAGCGGCCCGCGCCGTGCGGCGCTTCCCCCTGACGCTGCTGTGCAGCCTGCTGCTGGGCGCGGCCGGCATCTACTACCAGCGGCTCAGCTACACCGAGAAAAACCACGCCGATTGGCTGTTTCCGCTGCTGTCGGCGGCCGGGCTGGGTTTGACGCTCACGCTGAACGTGGCGCTGGCCGGGGAGCGGTACCGCTGGCCGGTGTGGCGGAAAGCCCTGGCCGCCGCCGGGGCGGTGGGGCTGCTGGTGCTCTGGTACGTGCTGTGCCCCACCGAGCTGACCATCGTGTGGGGACTGCGGCTGCTGCTGTTGCTGCTGGGCCTGCACCTGCTGGTGGCGGTGGTGCCCTACTTGCCGCAGCTGCGGCACCGCACCGATACGCCCGGCTTCTGGCGCTACAACGAAAACCTGTTTCTGCGGCTGCTCACGGGTGGCCTCTACTCCGGCGTGCTCTACGTGGGCTGCGCGCTGGCTTTGACGGCCATCGAAAACCTGTTCGAGCTGAAGCTGGACCGCCACGTCTACGAGCACCTGTTCACGGTGCTGGCCACGGGCTTCAATACCTGGTTTTTTCTGGCCGGCGTGCCCCACGACTGGGGTGCGCTGGAGCAGGAAGCCCCGTATCCGAAGGGCCTGAAGCTGTTCACGCAGTTTGTGCTGCTGCCGCTGGTGGTGCTCTACCTGCTGATTCTCTACGCCTACCTGGCCCGCATCGTGGTGCGCTGGGAGCTGCCCGAAGGCTGGGTATCCATCCTGATTCTGGCGTTTTCGGTGGCCGGCATCTTCGCCCTGCTCCTGATTCATCCCATCCGCAACGCCCCCGAAAACACCTGGCTCCGCACGTTCGCGCGCTGGTTTTACCGGGCGCTGTTTCCGCTGCTGGGGCTGCTGTTCGTGGCCATCGGCACCCGCGTGAGCCAGTACGGCATCACCGAGGAGCGCTACTTCGTGCTGCTGCTGGCCGCGTGGCTGGCGGTGGTAGCGGCCTACTTCCTGTGGCGGCAGGGGCAGGGCATCATCCGGATTCCGGCCTCCCTGGCCGTGGTGGCGTTTCTGGCCGCCGGCGGGCCCTGGGGCGCCTTTGCCGTGGCCGAGCGCAGCCAGCTCAACCAGCTGCGCGAAATCAGCACGCGGTATGGGCTCTTGAAGAATGGCAAGCTGGATGGGGCCGGGAAGAGGGTGCCCGAGTTGCCGGCAGCCACGCAGAAACAGGTGGCTTCCATCTTCGACTTTTTCGCTAAGCGGAATTCCGTAGAGCGGTTGCAGCCGTTGTTCGCAACTACACTTATCCCCGCAGATTCGCTGCTGAACAAGGATGGGTGGCAGAAAAATAACTGGCTGAAAAAGCGGCTGTTCAGCGTGAGTGGTCTGGAAGGCCCCGACAGTTACGACTATCGAGAAGAAATCGAGTCGACTAGACAGACCTTCTATGCCAAGCCCCCCGACGTGAGGAGTCTTGGAAATGGGAAATATTGGGTAGCCAATATCAATTCAGATGTGGTGGAAACAGGCGGCAGTATCCCGCTGTCGTTACGGGAGGGGAACTTTCGCCTGTATTTTCCCGACTCCGGGGCCCGGATACTGCTGGAACAGGAACGCGCCGACGGTAGCTGGCAGTTGCAGCTGACGACCTATCCCGGCCGCCTGGCCGATTCAATGGCGGCCGGAATAGGCCGTCAGCCAGATAGGTCCTTGGAAGTGCCCGATCAGGCCCTCACCTTGCACGTTTCCAACAGGCGCCACACGCTGGATCTGTACCTGCAAAGGCTGTCCTACGATACAGGAAATAAGCTAAGCTACAGCTTCGAAGGTAGCGCCCTTCTGACAATAGCTGCCCCCTGACTGCTGTTATTGTTACGCACAAAAAGGCCGCTGGCACAATGCCAGCGGCCTTTTTACACAGTTACTCAACTACTCAGTTACTCGCTATTCCCACTCAATCGTTGCGGGCGGCTTCGAGCTGATGTCGTACACCACGCGGTTGATGCCGCGCACCTGGTTGATGATTTTGTTGCTGACCTCGGCCAGGAACTCGTAGGGCAGGTGAGCCCAGTCGGCCGTCATGCCGTCCACGCTGGTTACGGCGCGCAGGGCTACCACCCGCTCGTAGGTGCGCTCGTCGCCCATCACGCCCACGCTTTGTACCGGCAGCAGCATCACGCCGGCCTGCCACACTTTCTCGTAGAGGCCGTGCTCTTTCAGTCCGTTGATGAAGATGGCGTCGGCGCGCTGCAATAGGTCCACTTTCTCGGGCGTAATGTCGCCGAGGATGCGGATGCCCAGGCCGGGGCCGGGGAAGGGGTGGCGGTGCAGGATGTGCTCGGGCAGCTCCAGGGTGTGGCCTACTTCGCGCACCTCGTCCTTGAACAAAGCGCGCAACGGCTCCACAATCCGCAGGTTCATCTTCTCGGGTAAGCCGCCCACGTTGTGGTGGCTCTTGATGGTCACGGCCGGGCCTTTCACCGATACCGACTCAATCACGTCGGGGTAGATGGTGCCCTGGGCCAGCCAGCGGGCGCCCTCCACCTTCTGGGCTTCGCGGTCGAACACCTCAATAAAGGTGCGGCCGATGGCCTTGCGCTTCTGCTCCGGGTCCGTCAGGCCCGCCAGCGAGTCGTAGAATTCCTGCGAGGCATCCACGCCGCGCACGTTCAGCCCCAGGCCCTGGTAGGAGTGGAGCACCTGCTCGTACTCGTCTTTGCGCAGCAGCCCGTTGTTCACGAAGATGCCGTGCAGGCGCGTGCCGATGGCCTTGTGCAGCAGCAAAGCCGCCACCGACGAATCGACCCCGCCCGAAAGGCCCAGAATCACCTGGTCTTCCTCCCCGATGGTGCGCTGCAGAGTTTCCACCATGCTGTCCACGAAGTGCTCCGGGGTCCAGCTCTGGTCGAGGCCGCAGATGTTCACCACGAAGTTCTGGAGCAGCGTTTTGCCGTCCGTCGAGTGCGTGACTTCGGGGTGGAACTGGATACCGTAGGTTTCCTGCCCCTGGATTTTGAAAGCCGCCACGGCCACTTCCGGCGTGCTGGCCACAATATCAAAGCCGTCCGGCAGCGTCTTAATCGTGTCGCCGTGCGACATCCACACCTGCGACTCGGTGGGCACACCGTGCAGCAAAGGCGATTCGTGGTGCACGTGGCTGAGGCGGGCGCGGCCGTACTCACGGATGGTGGCCGGCAGCACTTCGCCGCCCTGCTGGTGGGCCAGCAGCTGCGCGCCGTAGCATACGCCCAGCACCGGCACCTGGCCCAGGTAGGCGCTCAGGTCGGGGTCAGGCGAGTCGGCGTCGCGCACGGAACACGGGGAGCCCGAAAGCACAACGCCCCGGATATCCTCAGTGAGGGCCGGGGCGTGGGTATACGGATGAATTTCGCAGTAGACATTCAGCTCCCGGATGCGCCGGGCAATGAGCTGGGTGTACTGCGACCCAAAATCGAGAATCAGGATTTGTTGAGGCATACTGCAAAGCTACTCACGGATTTTGCGGAATAGGAAACTTCCGGCACATTAAATCCATTTGCAGGCCATAGGCACCAAGGCCCGTCGGCCGGCTGCCAGTGCGTGTTGGCCGTGCGCAGGCAGCCATTCCCTGTATCTGTGGCGGCCTGAAACGGGTTTGGGTAGTAGGTTTGCGCCAACGAAGGTATTTTTCACCAACCGTGGGCTATACCATGCCGTAGTAGAGCACAGACGCCGTTTTTGGGCTGTGCTTTTAGGATTAATCTTTTGTATCTGCCATGTTTTTCAAAGTTTTACTTCTGGGGGTGTTGGGTGGAGGAGTAGGCGCCGGACTGGCACCGGGCGCGGCACCAGTGCAAGCCGTGCCGCAGCAGACGGCCCCGCACCAGCTGGTGGGCACCGTGGCCAGCCGCAGCGGCGAGCCGCTGGCCGGGGCCACCGTCATGATAGTGGCCAACCGCAACTCCTCGGTCATCACCAACTCGGCCGGTCGCTTTCTGCTGCCCAGCCCGCAGCCCACGCCCGAGCTGCACGTCAGCTTCGCCGGCTACTACGACACCACCGTGGTGATGCCGCCGGCCGGCCAGCCGCTGGTAGTGGAGCTGCGCCCGGTGGCCCGCTACAAGAAGCAGCTTAAGAAACAGCTGAAGTCGGCCGACAAGGCGTGGCGCAAAAACTAGCGCCATCAGGCCTGGCATCGGTCTTCTTTTGCCATTCCCCCGAAGGGCGGCAGGTGCCTTGCGCCGCAGTAACAGGCCGTGCGTTGCGCTGGCTGGATTTTTTTTGCCGGACAGCACAGGCAGCAGGGCTTTGGATACGAACCACTTACTGCGTGGGTACCGAACCTGAAAGGGCTTTGGATGCAGAAATTCCAGGAAAATAGTTGCCACAGTTGGCGCAATAGCCAAATCTGTGCGTACCTTTGACCCGGCGAGTCAGAACGACCAGCTCCTGTTGAACTCCCCCAGGACCGGAAGGTAGCAAGGGTAGACGGTTGAGCGGTGCGATTTTGGCTCGCTTTTTTTCACGGATTGCGCCGGCCCAGCCGGATTTCACGGTTGCGTGACCAATTCGCCAGTAAGCAAAGAGCGGCTCCCAGAAGCCGCTCTTTGTGTTTCCGGCCCATGGGCCGCGGCCGGCCGCCGGCCTGTTGGGTACAAAATCCGTGCAATCCGAGAAATCCGCTTAATCCGTGATTAGCTTTGCAGCCATTGTTGTCCCCAACCTACCCGCATGAAATTTTTCATTGACACCGCCAACCTGAAAGAAATTCAGGAGGCCGTAGAACTTGGCGTCCTCGACGGCGTGACCACCAACCCCTCGCTGATGGCCAAAGAGGGCATCCGCGGCACCGACGCGGTGCTGAGCCACTACAAGCAGATCTGCGAGCTGGTGGATGGCGACGTGTCGGCCGAGGTAATTGCCACCGATTTCGAGGGCATCATCCGGGAAGGCGAGGCCCTGGCCGACCTGCACCCCAACATCGTGGTGAAAGTACCCATGATCCGGGACGGCGTAAAAGCCATTAAGTATTTCTCGGAGAAAGGCATCAAAACCAATTGTACGCTGATTTTCTCGGCCGGGCAGGCCCTGCTGGCCGCCAAAGCCGGTGCCACCTACGTGTCGCCGTTTGTGGGCCGCCTCGATGACATCGGGCACGATGGCCTGCAGCTGGTGCAGCAGATCGTGGACATCTTCTCGAACTACGGCTACCCCACGCAGGTGCTGGCCGCCTCCGTGCGCCACGTGCCGCACCTGCTGCAGTGCGCCGAGCTGGGCGCCGACGTGGTAACCTGCCCGCTCAACGTCATCACGGGCCTGCTCAACCACCCGCTCACCGACAAAGGCCTGGCCACCTTCCTGGCCGACCACGCCAAGGTGAATGGCTAAATGGCTTAATTGTTAACTGGTTGGCTGTTCAGGTATCTGCGCGGCCAGCCAGTTAACCATTTGACAAGTAAGCCATTCCACTATGTACATCATCAAAGTAAAAGGCAAGGCCAAGATTCCGGACTATATCCAGCTGCGCGACGAGGAGTTTGTGCTTATCGCCTACTTCCGCGCCGACCGGCCCCTGAAGGACCTGCACCGCTATGGTCTGGAAGGCAAGGAGGCGCCGCTGGCGGCCGTTATCGAGGGCTTGGAGTTCGGCAAGCTGCAGAAGCTGGAAGTCTGAGCTGTCGCGCCACGTTGTAGCGTTCCGGATGAAGTGAAGCTGTGGAGCTGACCGGGTTTGCCGGCGGCCGGCAGCGCGCTTCATCCGGAATTCTGTTTTTTCTGGAAGTCCCTCCGCCCCGTATCTTCGCCCCATGCCTACTGCCACCAACCCCGTTATCGAGCTCCACGACGCCTACATCATGCAGGACGTGAACACCGTGCTGCAAAAGGTGACGTTCACGCTCGACAAAGGCGAATTTGCGTATCTGGTGGGCCGCACGGGCTCCGGCAAAAGCTCCTTGTTGAAGACTCTGTACGCCGACCTGGCCCTGGGCGGCGGCACGGGCACGGTGGTAGGGTTTGCGCTGCCCAAGCTGAGCAGCGGCAGCAAGGTGCCGTTTCTGCGGCGCAAGCTGGGCATCATCTTCCAGGATTTCCAGCTGCTCTTCGACCGCACGGTGGCTGAAAACCTGCTGTTTGTGCTGAACGCCACCGGCTGGAAAGGCAAGGCCCGCAAGCAGCAGCGGATTTCGGAGGTGCTCATGCAGGTGGGGTTGGCCAACTCGGCCGCCAAGATGCCGCACCAGCTGTCCGGCGGCGAGCAGCAGCGCGTGGTCATTGCCCGGGCCCTGCTCAACGAGCCGTTGCTACTGCTCGCCGACGAGCCCACCGGCAACCTCGACCCCGACGTAGCCGACAGCATCATGCACCTGTTCGTGGAAATCAACAACTCCGGCACGGCCGTGCTCATGGCCACCCACAACTACCAGATCATCCAGCAGTACCCCAAGCGCGTACTCAAATGTGAAAAAGGGCAGCTGGTAGACTCCGCCACTACGCCGTTTCAGCTCAATTCCTTAAACTAGGCTGCTATCAGGCTCCGTTGCGGGGCCAGTGCTGCCAGGCAGTATTGAACGGACGGACGGTTTCTACATGCGCAAATCTGAGGTGAGCTTTCCGGGACTTTCGGTGCTGATTCCGGTGTACAACCGCGACGTGACGCCGCTAGTACGCGCCCTGCTGGCCCAGGCCGCCGACTGGGGCGGGCCGGTGGAAATCCACTGCCTCGACGACGCCTCCGAGCCCCGGTACCGCTGCCTCAACCAGGCGCTGGCCGATTTGCCGGGCGTCTGCTATCAGGAGCTGCCGCACAATGTGGGGCGCGCCGCCATTCGCAACCAGCTGGCCGCCGCCGCCCGCCACGAGTGGCTGCTTCTGCTCGACAACGACAGCCTGCTGCCCGACGACCAGTTTCTGGCCCGCTATGCCGCAGCCCTGCTGCTGGCGCCGGTGTTGGTAGGGGGCACCACCTACGAAGCACAGCCGCCGGCCGAGTCGGCCTTATACCTGCGCTGGCTCTACGGGCGCCGCCGCGAAGCCCGGCCAGCAGCCCTGCGCCAGCGAGCCCCACACGGCCAGCTCACCCTCAACAACATGCTGGTGCAGACCGCCGTGTTCCACCGCTTCGGCCTCGATGAAACCCTGACCCGCTACGGCCACGAAGACACCAAATTCGGGTGGCTGCTGCGGCAGGCCGGTACCGCCGTGCACCACCTCGACAACCCCGTGCTGCACGACGGCCTGGAGCCCGCCGCCGTGTTTCTGGGCAAAACCCACGATGCCGTGCGCAACCTGGCCCGCCTCTACCACGCCGAAGGCCTGGGCGCCGACACCAAGCTGCTGAAAGCGGCCCTGCAGCTGCGCCGCTGGGGTTTGGGCGAGGCTGTGCGCGTGGCCTTTGCGCTTCGGCAGCAGCAGGTGCGCCGCAACCTTCTTTCCAGCCAGCCCAGCCTGCGCCAGCTCGACGCCCTGAAGCTGTACTGGCTGCTCACGGAGCTGAAGTAGCAGTTTGTTGCACAACTGCCACCAGATGAGTAAAACTAGACTAGAGAGCATAAAAAAAGGCCTCTCCCCATGTGGGAAGAGGCCTTTTGCCCGGGTGGGTGCTTAGTCGTTATCGGTATTCTTGACTTCCGATTTCACTTCCTTGAATGCGCCTTTCACGGCCCCACCTACCTTCTTGCCAGCGTCTTTCACGTCGGAAGCAGTGTTGCTGGCGGCTTGGCCTACTTTGCTGCGCTCATCGGCGGTTTCGGCTTTCACTTCCTTGGCTTCGCCACTAACGGCTGCCGCGCCTTGTGCCGCGCGGGCTTCCGATTTGTCAAATGATTTGAAGGCAGCGTATTTCAACTTTTCCTTCTGGATTTCGGCCAGGTCTTTAGCGGGGATGTCGCCTTTCACTTTGTCATAGGCTTCATCCAACGCGCGCCACTCTGAGTTGATATAGCGCCAGTCTTCGATGTCGTACTTGTCTTCATTCTGCTTCACGTTGGCTACAAACTTCTCGTAGGTAGCGCGGGCGTTGGCAGCCGTAATCTGGGCGGCAGGGCTCATGGGCGTGTAGTATTTGCCCGGCTTCATGGTGCTCATATCAGTAGTGGCACCGGTGGTGGCCATACCAGCATCGGCACGGTTTTTCCAGGCCATTTCGCGCTTGTCGTAAGCGGCAGTGTAGCGGGTGCGCAGGGCCTCAATTTCCTGACGACGAGCGTCGTCGTAGCCATCAGCGTACTTATCGACAGCAGCTACTTTAGCATCGAAATCGGCCTTCATTTGCGCGGTTTCACGGTCGTAGTCGGCTTCAGCCTGGGTGGCTACGGCATCGGCCTTGGCTTCGGCATCCGAAACGAACGTGGCAAAGTCGTTGTAAGCCTGGTCGCTTTCGGCAGAAATTTCCTTCTGCTGGTTTTGGCTACAGCTGGTCTGAGTGAAGGCGGCGCCGCCCATCAGCAGCAAGGCCGACAGAGCGTGGAGGGTGAGTTGTTTCTTGAACATGGTGGGAGAGAGTGTAGAGAGTGGATTGCCGCTGGCAGGTAGCCCGTCGGCTTCAGCCAGATTTAACGCAGCCCTGATGCCCGAGGTTGCGCTGGCAGCTTAGCAGGTAGCGCGGCGGCTGGTTTCTATCTTTAGCGCATATTCATTTGCTTTGCCCTCGTGCCTACTGCTACCCAGCCTCCGCAACCTATTCAGCTTCTCGATCTGCCAGCCCAGCATGCGCCTATTCTGGGTGAGCTGGAAGCGGTACTGCACCATGCACTAAAGGAAGCCGCTTTCATCCAGGGGCCGGCTGTCCAGCAATTCACCCGAGAGCTGAGCCATTACCTCGGCGGGCCGCACGTGGTGCCCTGCGCCAACGGCACCGATGCCCTGCAGCTGGCTCTGATGGCATTGCGCCTGCCGCCCGGCGCCGAGGTGATAGTGCCGGCTTTCACCTACGTAGCCACGCTGGAGGCCGCGGCCGTCCTGGGGCTGGTGCCCGTGCCGGCCGACGTGCTGCCTGGCACCTTCAACCTCGATCCGCAGGCTGCCGCCGCGGCCCTCACGCCTCGCACCGGAGCCATTGTGGCCGTGCATCTGTTTGGGCAGTGCGCCGATTTGGAGGCGCTCCGCAGCCTGGCCAACCAGCACGGCGTGGCCCTGATTGAGGACAACGCCCAGGCCATCGGGGCCACGTTCCAGACCAGCCAGGGCGAAACCTGGGTGGCCGGCACGGTGGGGGAGGTAGGTACTACGTCGTTCTTTCCCAGCAAAAACCTGGGCGGCTTCGGTGATGGCGGCGCGCTGTTTACCCGCGACGAAGCCCGCGCCACCTATCTGCGCCAGCTCGCCAACCACGGCCAGGACCGCAAATACCACCACGCCCACATCGGCCTCAACTCCCGCCTCGATACGCTGCAGGCCGCGCTGCTGCGCGTGAAGCTGCCCCACCTGCCCGCCTGGACCGCCGCCCGCCAGCACGTGGCCGCCCGCTACGATGCCGCCTTAGCCGACGTGCCCGGCCTGGCGGTGCCGGCCCGCGACCCGCGCAGCACCCACGTCTTTCACCAGTACACCCTCACACTCCCTAACGACAGGCCCGGCCGCCGCGACGCGCTGCAGCAGCATCTGGCGGCGCATGGCGTGCCCAGCGCCGTGTACTATCCGCTACCCACGCATCTGCAGCCGGCCTACGCCCACCTGGGCTACCGCGCCGGACAATTTCCGGTGGCTGAGCGGCTGTGCCGCACGGTGCTGTCGTTACCGATTCATCCCACGCTCAGCGACGAGCAGGTAGCGTACGTAGTGACCGTGGTGCGGGCCGGCTGCCTTTCCGGCACCGGCGGAAGCTGAGGTTCGCTGGTCCGGCACGTACCTCAGATTGTTCCTTCGCTTGGAATGACAGGCCGCTACTGGCACTGTTTTTTCATTCTGCCGTATAGACACCTCTTTTCACGACTCCAGATTCCTCGTTTTATGCGCCGTTCTTTCCTGACACTGCTGCTGCCGCTGGCCGGCGTAGCGGCCCTAACTACCGCCGCCGTTAACAAGCCCGCCCAGTTCAGCCTGTTTTCCATTCAGCAGGATATTGAGCTGGGGGCCCGGGTGGCCCGCCAGACCGACTCCACCTACCGCGCTAAAGGCCAGCTGCTGGAGCGCAACTCCCGCAATGCCCGCGCCTACCAGCTGCTCGACGGGGTGGTGAAGCGCGTGCTCGACAACGGCAACCTGAAGTACCGCACCCAGTTTCCGTGGAGCGTGAAGATCATCAAGGACGACGCCGTGCAGAACGCCTTTGCCACGCCTGGCGGCTACATCTACGTGTACTCGGGCCTGATCAAGTTCCTGGACAATGAAAGCGAGCTGGCCGGCATCCTGGGCCACGAAATTGCCCACGCCGACCGCCGCCACAGCACCCAGATGCTGCAGAAGCAGTACGGTACCAGCCTGCTGCTGGGCATCGTGCTCGGCAACCGCTCTAACAGCCAGCTGGTGCAGCTGGCGGCGGGCGTGGGTCAGCTCAAGTTCAGCCGCGACTACGAGCTGGACGCCGACAAATACTCCACCATCTACCTCAACGGCACCCGCTACTACGACTGCGACGGGGCCGCCGGCTTCTTCATCAAGGCTGAAAAGCAGGGGGGAGGCGGTACGCCCGAGTTCCTGAGTACCCACCCCAACCCCGGCTCGCGCATCACCAACATCCAGAAGAGCGCCCAGGCCCTGGGCTGCGCCAGCCGCACGGTCAGCAACACCAACTTTGCGGAGCTGAAGCGGCTGCTGTAACGGCTGCTGCTATTCGCTTCGGTATGAAAAGCCGGTTCCAGTGCCTCAACAGGCCAGAACCGGCTTTTGGCGTTTCCAACAGCCCGTGGCAGTAGCGCGAGCTTTATGGTTCGCGCCCTCGCGCCGGTAGAACTACCTGAATGGGGCAATCGGCGCGGGGCGCGAACTACAAAGTCCGCTCTACTGGTGGCTGCGTGCGGCGTGCCCGGAACGAGCGGCAGGATAGGCGCAGGAGAAACCCGCGTTTTTTCGGAGCTTGCCGAACATTCATGTGCTCTGAACCCTGCTTGCCTTGGCTGATTCTTCTGCTGCCGTTCGTTTTGCCATTTGCGGCGTGGGCCACATCGGGCGCCGCCACGCCGCACTGGTGGCGCGCCACCCCGGCGCCCAACTCGTGGCCCTAATCGACACAAACCCCGAAGTGCAGGCGGAGCTGGCTACCGAGTTTTCCGGCGTGCCGTTCTTCGCCTCCCTCGATGACTACCTAATCTACGGCCCCGCCGCCGACGTGCTGACCATTGCCACGCCCAACGGCCTGCACGCTCCGCAGGCAGTGCGCGGCCTGCGCGCCGGCCTGCACGTGGTGGTGGAAAAACCGCTGGCCCTGAGCAAAGCCGATGCCGAGCAGATTGTACACACGGCGCTGCAAACCGGCCGTTTTGTGTTTGGGGTGATGCAGAACCGTTACTCGCCGCCGGCTGCCTGGCTGAAGCAGGTGATGGACGAAGGCCGCCTGGGACAGGTGTATCTGGTGCAGCTCAACTGCTTCTGGAACCGCGACGAGCGGTATTACACGCCCGGCAGCTGGCACGGCACCCGCGCCCTCGACGGCGGCACGCTCTTCACCCAGTTCAGCCATTTCGTGGATTTGCTCTACTGGGTGTTCGGCGACATCACCAATATCTCGGCCCGCTTCCGCGACTTCAACCACGCCGGCCTCACCGAATTCGAAGATAGCGGCCTCGTCACGTTCGACCTGCTGCGCGGTGGCAGCGGCACCCTGCAATACAGCACTGCCGTCTGGGACCGGAACCTGGAAAGCTCCCTCACGGTGGTGGCCGAGCACGGCAGCCTGCGCCTCGGCGGCCAGTACATGGACAAAGTGGACTACTGCCACCTGCGCGACTACCAGATGCCCGAACTCGCGCCCACCAACCCTGCCAACCAATATGGCCCCTACCAAGGCTCCGCCGCCAACCACGTCCACGTCATCGACAACGTAGTCGACACCATCCAGCAGCGTGGCGTAGCCACCACTAATGCGCTAGAAGGCCTGAAGGTGGTGGAGATGATTGAGCGGATTTATGCGTTGAGAAATCTTAACCTACGGCAAGGCTGACCCATGTTTTTACCTGTAATTCTAAGTTTGTTGCACCTATTTTGTGTAGATGCTTCCGTCGGTAACCTTAACTGCACCAGCAGGCAGGCGCCGAGAAGATCGGCAAAAAGTAGTGGGGCCGTCTTGCGTTACACTATCCAGGCTAGTACTAGAGTTGCTTTTGACCAAGCCCGCCAAGCCGCCAAGGCAAGTATCGTGGTCGATAAAGCCGGTGTGACGGCCGACAAGAAAGGTGTTCTCCTAAAACTGAACACGGGCAAAACCCGCTTCTTTCAAAATAAGCTAACTCCGCAGAATGAGGACGAGGTGGCAGAGTTTCGCTACAAAGGCCGTATTCCGGCTCTCAAAAAATACGTCGTGGCCGGGATGTTCTGGGAGGCTGGCCGAGTCTTTCTGGTAGATGAGCGTAGTGGCCAAACGGATACTATCTGGTCTGAACCTATATGTGCACCAGACTTCAAATTGATGGCGGCTTTAAATGAGGGTCTGGTATTCGAAGATGACCTCAATGGCGTTCAGGTGTATAGTAGCGCGGGAGGACGAATTAGAAAGATGTTCGCTATCAATCAGCAAAAGTGGGTGCCCATTAATCTGGTTTGGAATGGCAATAAGCGTTTTATTCTGAGAGTAATGTCGGCCGAAGAAGCCATGGCGCAGAGTGCGCAGCACAAGCCAAATGACACCAAATACCGATATCTCCAGGTTATTATAAAGGACCTATGAAGCCAACGCCATGAACTCCTCCGACCAACAAGCCCTCCACGACCTGCAGGCCTGGCAGCGCCGGATGCAGCAGCAGCCCACGTGGCTGAACCAGGTGGCGCGGCGTGTGCAGGCGCGGCTGAACGCATTACTGCCGGAGAAAGTGCATGTGGCCATTACCGTGGCCATTCAGAAGATGGTGCAGGGCGTGCTGTTTGGATCCACGCACACCACGCAGAAGCCGGTTTCGGAAGGCACGCTACAGGAGCGGGAGGCGCGGGTGCGGGCCCGCATCCGGGCGTACCGCAACACGGCGGCCGTGGAAGGCGGCGTGACCGGGGCCGGCGGCTTCCTGCTGGGCCTGGCCGATTTTCCGCTGCTGCTGGGCATCAAGCTGAAGCTGCTGTTTGATATTGCCGCCCTCTACGGCCATGACGTGCGCAGCTTCCCGGAGCGGCTCTACCTGCTGCACATCTTCCAGCTGGCCTTCAGCAGCCAGCACACCCGCCGCGAAACCTACTGCCAGCTCGCCGCCTGGCCCGAAACGCAGCAAACCGTCACTGCCGAAACCTTCGACTGGCGCACGTTCCAGCAGGAGTACCGCGACTACATCGACTTGGCCAAGCTGGCCCAGCTGGTGCCCGTCATCGGGGCCGCCGTGGGGGCCGTGGCCAACTACCGCCTGCTGGCCCAGCTCGGCGACACGGCCATCATGTGCTACCGCCTGCGCTGGTTTGCCGAGCACGGCCGCATTGCCGGTGAGGCGGATTCCGCAAAGTAGGGTGTCATTCCGAGCAAAGCGAGGAATCTGGGTAACCACGCATGCTACAGCATCACCCAGATTCCTCGCTTCGCTCGGAATGACACAAAAAAACAGCCCTGACGTTACCGTCAGGGCTGGTTTTTTTTGGTGGCAGGAAAGCTTAGCCTTTGGCCTGCTTGGGGCCCTGGTGGGCTTTGCGCTTGGCCATGCGGTCAGACTGCAGCTGGGTGTACTTGGCGTACTGGTCGGCGCTCAGGATTTGCTTGAGCTGGGCGTCGTACTGGGCTTTTTTGCCCTTCATGGCCTCATGGTGCTGGCGCTTGGTAGCGGGCGTGGTGCCGACCTGGGCTTTGTAGGCCTGCATTTCCTTGGCGCGGCTCAGGTGCAGCTGGCGCACCTGCTCAGTCTGGGCGGCCGACAGGCCGAGCTGCTTGGTGAGGCTCTTGGCGGCGTGGTCGGCGCGCTGCTCGGGCGTTTTGGCGGCTTTGTCGCCTTTCATGCGGTGCTGGCCGTGAGGCGCTTTGGCGGGCAGCGTCTGGGCCGAAACGGCGGCGGCAGAAAACGAGAAAGCGGCGAGGATGACGAGGAACTTCTTCATGGCTATGATTGGAAAATTTATGACGGGTGAAAGAAGCCCGCTGCCGTCCGGACTGGCGGCCGGGCTTCTGCAAGGTCATTTGCAACTCCGGTGCCAGTTTTCGGTGCCAAGGCTAAAAACTGGCCTCTTGAAAAATTTAAATTTTTCGGTTAAACCTTCGTTTGCGGGCTCGGTCGCGGGTTTTTATCGGGGCTGACGCCTTGGAATCGGCCGGTTCCAGCACTGGCGGGCGAAGGCCGTGGCCCCGGCTTCGGGCTGGCGGAGGCGGGCAGCCAGGGGCGAGGAAAGAACCGCCAGTCGCAACAAAATGGGGCGGTTGGGGCTTTGTACAGTCCGGGTTGCGGGGGCAGCAATCCGGTTTTACCTTTGCCCTATCAATTCTTTCTAGCCCGAAGGATTGTTTTTATACAGAGGCGCTGAGAGACAGGCTCGATGAAGCGTCGGCAACCACCCGGAACCCTCCGGAACGGTGCCAATTCCTGACCATATAAAAACAAGTTGCCGTGGACGCTTCCAACAACCTCCTGCATTCAACCTCCGCTTTTTTGGCTCCGGCTGCCGCGTTGCGGCTGGCGGGCCGGGGCTGTTGTTGCTGTTGTTGTCGGGCGTAGCTAGCCCCTTCTCTGTTTTCGCGGGTATGCGCCCGCCGGCGCTGCACGTCGGCCGGCTGCTGCACTGAGCGGCTTCGCGCCCGCACCTCCTCTTTTTCTCGGATTGTCGCCCGATGGCCAGGCCGGGTGCAGGCTTTGCGCTCCGTTTGGCGGCCTGCGGTGGCTGCTGATTCGTTCGTTGCGCGGTTTGCGGGCGGTGTAATCGGCTAGGCCGGACTTCCGTTCCTGCGTTGTTTTTTCCCGGGAGCCGGTGGCGTTGCGCTTCTGCCGGCGCCGTTTCGTTTTTCATTTTCCGTCTTTTTGCTTCTGACTGTGTCATCCCTCCAAAAGCCCATAGGTATCTATTTCGAGCACCCCGAGTGGTTCAAGCCCCTGTTTGCGGAGCTGGACCGCCGCGGCCTGCCCTACGAGAAAATCGACGCCGCGCATCACCTGTTCAACCCCTCGGAAAGGGAAAGCCGCTACAGCCTCGTGGTGAACCGCATGAGCTCGTCGGCGTACCTGCGCGGGCATGGGCAGGGTATCTTCCACACGGCCGGCTACGCCACGCATCTGGAGCGCATCGGTACGCGCATCATCAACGGCTCGGCGGCCACGGCCATCGAGACCAACAAGGCACGGCAGCTGTCCTTGTTTGAGTCGCTGGGGCTAAAATATCCGGCTTCGCGGGTCATCAACCACGCCTCGCGGGCCGCGGATGCCGCGCGCGAGCTGCGCTTTCCGGTGGTGGTGAAGGTGAACATCGGCGGCAGCGGCGCGGGCATCATCCGCTTCGATACGCCGGAAGGCCTGCAAGCCGCCGTCGACAACAACCAGATTGACCTGGGCATCGACCAGACGGCGCTGGTGCAGGAGTACGTGACGCCCCGCGGCGGCCACATTCACCGCGTGGAAACGCTCAATGGCAAGTTTCTCTACGCCATGAAGGTGTACACCACCGGCGAGAGCTTCAACCTGTGCCCGGCCGAAATCTGCCAGATTCCGGAAGAGCAGTCGGCCGAGTTCTGCCTGACGGAAGCCCCGAAAAAGGGAATCCAGGTAGAGGCCTTCACGCCACCCGCCGAGGTGATTGAAGCCGTGGAGCGCATCGTGGCCGCCGCCAAAATCGACGTGGGCGGCATCGAATACTTGCTTGATGACCGCACCGGCGACGTGCTGTTCTACGACATCAACGCCCTGTCCAACTTCGTGGCCGACGCCGTGAACGTGGTCGGCTTCGACCCCTACGCCCGCTTCGTGGACTACCTGGAATCGCAGCTGCCGGTGACGGCGGTGGCTCAGGAGGGAGTGGCCACGGCATAGGCCGACGATTCATTCAAGCAAACAATCAGAACGTCATGCTGAGCTTGCCGAAGCATCTCGCGTGCTGACGCCGGATTACTATCACAACGTCAGCACGCGAGATGCTTCGGCAAGCTCAGCATGACGTTCTACTCAACTCAACGAACCATGAAATTTGGCTATTGGATGCCCGTTTTCGGGGGCTGGCTGCGCAACGTCGAGGACGAGCAGATGCCCACCGACTGGAGCTATGTGAAGCAGCTGGCGCAGCGCAGCGAGGCGTTGGGCTACGACCTCACGCTGATTGCGGAGCTGTACCTGAACGACATCAAAGGCACCGAGGCGCCTTCGCTGGAGGCCTGGAGCACGGCCGCCGCGCTGGCCGCTGTCACCGAGCAGCTGGAAATTATGGTGGCCGTGCGGCCCACCTTCCACAACCCCGCGCTGCTGGCCAAGCAGGCCGCCAACATCGATTTGATTGCGCCCGGGCGGTTGTCGCTGAACGTGGTATCGAGCTGGTGGAAGGATGAGGCCACCAAGTATGGCCTGCACTTCGAGCAGCACGACGACCGGTACGCCCGCACCCGCGAGTGGCTGGACGTGGTGACCAACGTGTGGAAGCAGGACCATTTCAGCTACGACGGCAAGTACTACCAGGTAGCCGACAACGTGCTGCAGCCCAAGCCCGCCAAAGCCCCATTCCTGTACGCCGGCGGCGAATCGGAAGCGGCCAAGGACCTCATTTCCACCCAGTGCGACGGTTACGTGATGCACGGCGACTCGCCGGAGCTGATTGGGGCCCGCATTGCGGATATGCGCCGCCGCCGCGAGCAGAAAGGCCTGCCGCCGATGAAATTCGGCGTGGCCGGCTACACCATCGTGCGCGACTCGGAGCAGGACGTGAAGAAGGAACTGGACCGCATCACCAACGTAAAAGCCTCGGCCTCGGGCTACGGCAACTACCAGCAGTGGCTGGCCGGCACCCAGCTGGAGCAGCAGGTGTCGCTGCACGACTACTCGGTTTCCAACCGCGGCCTGCGCACCGGCCTGACCGGCACGCCTGCCCAGCTGCAGGACCGGATTGGCGCTTTCGAGGCCGTAGGCGTGGATTTCTTTTTGTTGCAGGCCAGTCCGCAGCTGGAAGAAATGGAGCGTTTCTCTGAATCCGTTATCCAGGTAGTGGCGTAGCTCGTTCGCCCTCAAACTTCAGTTTCTCACGTACTGGCGGGCAGCTCAGTCCCAGCCAGTTGCCTATCACCCCACTACCAGCAAGGCGCCGCTACACAACGGCTGCGCGCGTCTTCACCCTTTTTCATGCTTAGAAAATCACTGGAACTGCTGCGGCAGGAGGCGGCCGAAACCGGCGCCGGAACGCTCAAACGAAGCCTGAACGGCTTCAACCTCATTACCATCGGCATCGGCGTAATTATCGGGGCGGGCCTGTTCTCGCTAACCGGCATTGCCGCCGCCAACAACGCCGGCCCGGCCGTGACGCTCTCGTTTGTGGTGGCGGCCGTGGGCTGCGCCTTCTCGGCGCTGTGTTACGCCGAGTTTGCCTCCATGGTGCCCGTGGCCGGCTCGGCCTACACCTACGCCTACGCCACCATGGGCGAGCTGTTCGCCTGGATTATCGGCTGGGATTTGGTGCTGGAATACTCGGTGGGCGCGGCCACGGTGGCCATCAGCTGGTCGCAATATCTGCTTAAGTTCCTGAGCAAGTACGGCATCATCGTGCCGCCGCAGCTGGTGATGTCGCCGTTCGAAACGGCCACGCTGGCCGACGGCAGTATCGTGCACGGCTTCGTCAATATTCCGGCCATGCTGATTGTGCTGGCCATCACCCTGATTATCATTCGCGGCACGTCGGGCTCGGCGTGGTTTAATGCGCTGGTCGTGACGCTGAAGGTGTCGGTGGTGCTGGTGTTTATTGCGCTGGGCTGGCAGTACATCGACCCCACCAACTACCAACCCTACATTCCGGCCAATACCGGCGTGTTTGGCGAGTTTGGCTGGAGCGGTATTCTGCGCGGGGCGGGCGTGGTGTTCTTCGTGTTCATCGGCTTCGATATCGTGGCTACCATGGCCCAGGAAACCAAGAACCCGCAGCGCAACATGCCCATCGGCATCATCGGCTCATTGCTTATCTGCACTGTGCTGTTCGTGCTGTTCGGGCACGTGATGACCGGACTGGCCAACTACACCGAGTTCAAGAACAGCGCTGCGCCGGTGGCCATTGCCATCGAGAAAACGCCCTACGCCTGGCTGTCGTCGGCCGTAATTCTGGCCATCATCGTTGGTTATACGTCCGTGATTCTGGTGGACTTGCTGGGCCAGAGCCGGGTGTTTTTCAGCATGGCCAAAGATGGCCTGCTGCCCCCGGTTTTCGCCCGGATTCACGAGCGGTTCCGCACGCCGCTGCAGTCGAATCTGCTGCTGGGGCTGTTCATTGCGCTGTTTGCGGGCTTCGTGCCGATTTCAGTGGTGGGCGAGATGACGAGCATCGGCACGCTGCTGGCCTTTGTGATGGTGTGCGTGGGCATCCTGATTATGCGCAAGCGCGAGCCCGACGCCCCGCGCGGATTCCGCACGCCCTGGGTGCCGCTGGTGCCCATCCTCGGCATCCTGACCTGCGTGGTGATGATGCTGGCGCTGCCCTGGGAAACGTGGCTGCGGCTGGCCGTGTGGCTGGCTATCGGCCTGGCCATCTACTTCGGCTACGGCCGCAAGCATAGCAAGCTGGGAAATGAATTAAAAATTAAGAATTAAAAATTGGGCCGTTATGGCCTATGAAGCAGCCGGGGCCGGGATGTTCCGGCTGTTTGCGTTACGGGGTGGCATGTGGAGAAAAACCCGGTCGGCGCCGGGTTTCTGCGTATAACGGGGCTATGAGTACTCGTCGCACGTTTCTTTCTTCTCTCGCGCTGGCTGCTACGGCGGCCGCGCTGCCTTCTTCGCTTATGGCCCTGCCCCTCGCCGCCCGTCCCAAACTGCTGCTGTTTGACGTCAACGAAACCCTGCTGGACCTGAGCAAGCTGCAGACGGCCATCAACCAAGAGTTCAAGTCCGAATTCGCTTTCAAACAGTGGTTTTCGCTGCTGCTGCAATACTCGCTGGTGGATACTGCCACCGCTGCCTACCACGATTTCGGGCAGATTGGGGCCGCCGCCCTCGATATGCTGGCGCAGTCCCTCGGTCAGTCGGCTCGCCCGGAAGCGCGCAAGAAGGAGCTGCTGGCCCTCATCACCGAGCTGCCGCCGCACCCCGACGTGGTGCCAGCCCTCACGCGCCTGCAAAAAGCCGGGTTCCGGATGGCCACGCTCACCAACTCGTCGGGTCCGGCCGTGAAAAAGCAGATAGCCTACGCGGGCCTCAGCAGCTTCTTCGAGCAGCTACTGAGCGTGGACGTTGTGCAGCGCTACAAGCCCCACCCCGACACCTACCGCATGGCCTGCCAGAAGCTTCAGGTAGCCCCCGCCGACACGCTGCTGATTGCGGCTCACGGCTGGGATACGGCCGGGGCCGTGCGTGCCGGCCTGCAGGCGGCCTTCGTGGCGCGCCCCGGCCAGGCGCTGTACCCGCTGGCTGCCGCCCCCGCCTACACCGGCCCTACTATAGCGGATATTGCCCGGCAGTTGGGCGCGTAGGAGGTGCCGTTGAGCAGTGGAATTAGGGGTTTCTGCGGTTGGGATTAGGCCTGCTGACACGTAGCTTTGAGCCCGTATCCAGCTTATCCTATCTTCTGTGGAAACTATAGTTGCGCTTCCCGTTCCGGCCGTTCAAGCCAAGACAGTCTATCCTACCATCAAAGAAAGCTGGGGTTTTCTGGGGTGGTATATGTTGTTTTCATTGGTGGTGGGAGTGCCGGTTCTGCTGTTAGGGGAGAAGCTACTTTCCCTGCCCACGGCCGTAGCGCTATTGCTGTTTGCGGTAGCTGGCAACGGTACGCTGCTGTGGTTTCTCCGGCGGCGCTACTCCGGCCGTTGGCCCAGTATCAACCTGCATGGGCATGTACCCGGCTGGTTGATTATCGCGCTGCCCGTGCTGGTGCTGGCGGCCGATATGGTGCTTTCGCTGATAGACCTGTTGCACCTGCCGGGCTTCGAGGGTGAACCCTATCAGAAGCTAGAGCAATTGCCCGTAGTAGCGTTTTTGATTTTGTGCGTGGCGGCTCCGGTGCTGGAGGAGCTGCTGCTACGGGGCGTGATGCTGCAGGGGCTGCTGCGCAATTTTCCCGGCCGGCCGTGGATAGCCATTGGCCAGTCGGCTTTGGTTTTTGGGGTGATGCACTTCAATCCGCCGCAGAGTTTGTTGGCGTTTGTGCTGGGGTTGCTGCTGGGCTGGCTCTACTATCGCACACGCTCGCTATGGTTGTGCATGGGCGTGCATTTCCTTCACAATATGTTCTTCTTCACAGCTATGCTGGCCGCCACCGAGGCAGCCAAGGACAAAGAGGTTACGGCTATGTTTGGGGCGCCCTGGATATATGCGGCAGTGGTGGCACTAAGCGCCCTCGTGCTGGCCGGGCTACTGTGGCGCGTGCACCAAACCACTAAGCCACCAGCCGAACCCGTTTCGGAGGAAGTGCAACCAATAGTAGAGGCAGCCAGCAGGTAATTTGGGGGAAATTCTGCGGCGGCCTGCGCCGGCAGGAGGCGTTTTCAGGTAGTGAGCCGCAACTCAGCTTACTTAAGCTGCCCCTCTTTTCAGTAGCTTCTGCAGCGTTTCGCGCACTTGGGGCTCGGCGTTGGTGAGCAGCAGCAGGCCGCCGTACACGGCCGTCAGCAGCGTGGAGCGTAGCAGCATTGTGGCGAACAGGGAGTGCACGAACGGCACCAGCCACGCCGCTACGCCCGCCACGGCCGCCAGCAGCAGAATCAGCGGGACGCGCCTATCAAACGGCTGCAGCCCGAAGCTGTGCCACACAAACCAGGTGCGCGCAATGTTGATGAGCACCATGGCTACGGAAGCTGCCACGGCGGCGCCCGTCAGGCCGAGGCGTGGAATCAGTAGCAGATTCATGAGCACCGTGGCGCCGGCCAGCGAGGCATTGAACACCAAGTCGTAGCGGTAGCGCGGCGACGTGACGACGATGAGGCCGTTGACGCCGGTGATGCCATCGAACAGCCGGCCAGCCAGCAGAACAAGCACCGAGGTGGCACCGGCGGCGTAGGCCGGCTTCATCTGGGCGAAGATGAAGTCGAGGTTGAGGCCGATGCCCAGCGCTAGGTAGCAGCCCAGCAGCGTGTTGAGGCGGGTGGTGCGCTGGTAGAAGTCGGCCATGCGGGCGTGGTCGTTGTCTTTCCAGTAGTCGGCCAGCAGCGGGAAGGCAATTTTGTACAGCGCCCGAAACGGCAGCACCAGCGCCGTGCTGATGAAAAACGCCACGCTGTAGATGCCGGCCCCATCAAAGCTGACCTTGGAGCCAACCATCAGCGAGTCGATGGTGGTGATGATGACGCCCGACACGTTGCCGAGCAGCGCGAAGGCCCCAAAGCTGAGCATTTCGCCCAGCGGCCGCACCCGCAGCGCCGCCCGCGCGGGCCGCAGGTGCAGCTCGCCGATGTAGGCCGTGTAGAGCGTGAGCAGCAGCGCAATACTGCTGCTGGCCCCGATGTACCAGAGCACGTAGCCGTGGAAGTTGAGGTAGCCGCCGCCAAACAGCAGCGCCCCGACCGTAATCAGCAGCCGCAGGATGATTTCCTGCGCAAACGACGAGAAAGCCGTGTGGTAGAGCGACTTCAGGTAAGTATCCTGCAGGTTGAGCAGCAGCGTGAACAAGGCCAGCACCAGCCCCCAGACGTAGTAGTCGCGCAGCAGGTCCGCATCCTTGGCGTACCAGCTCAGCACCAGCGGCTTGCCCGCCAGGTACGCCGCCGCCACCAGCCCGAAGCCCAGCAGCGGCACGCCCAGCAGAAACGGCAGAAACCCCCGGTGTCCGGTTTCGGGCTGCCGGAAATACGGGAAAAACCGGACGCCCATGTTGCCGAACCCAAACGCCGACACCTGCGCAAACATGGTGGCCAGCGCCACCAGCACGCTGGTCAGGCCAATCTGGCGCGGCTCCAGCACTTTGGGCAGCACCAGCACCGTATTCACGAAGCCCAGCGCCAGGCCCGCGTAAGAAATAACCGTATTGCGCAGCCCCTGCCGCCGAACGATACCCAATGGACGTGATGAGGTAATGAAGTGATGGGGTGAGAGGCTAGAACGTCATTCTGAGCTTGCCGAAGCATCTCTACCGCTTCGTTGCAAAGCGAATTGAATAGCTTCGGTAGAGATGCTTCGGCGAGCTCAGCATGACAGCTACATCACGGCCTGCCATATGTCTGTGCCGTTGACGAAGGCTGTGTTGCGGCTGCGAAGGTAGTGCATCAGCTCGGCGAACTGGCGTGGGCCGGTGGCCGTGTTGGCCGGGTCGAAGTGGTCGTTGTGCCAGAGCAGCGTGCAGACGCCGCCGAATCGCTCGATTTCCCGGAACATGGGCGTCAGGGCCGGCAGGATTTCGTCGGGGGCCAGCTGCAGGTAGTTGGGGTGGTGCAGCGTGGCATCCATGACGTTGAGCGGGATTTCCAGGAAGTCGAACCGCTTGCCGGTTTGGAAGTCGAATGGCTGGAACGGCAGGCAGTAGGAGTTGCGGAAGCCATAGTGCTCGGCAAAGCCTAGCGTAGATTCATAGTTACAATCCGTTGCTTTGACGATGCTTGGAGTTGAACGTGGTTCCCAACGCAAATAGTGGAAGCGTAAGCCCAAAATGGGGGAATACCCACTCATTAATTCGACCTCATTATCAAGACGTAACTGATTAATGGCTAACAAGCTGGCATGTAGCCCGATTTCTGCCCCATTATCTACTAGTGGCTTGATGCGTGGCCAAACAATTTTGAGGTCGTAATCCGCATTCGGCGTGCCGTTGGCTGCTTTCCGGTGCTCAGGCAGAAAGAAAAATGTGCTCTTCGCCCCGAACTCCGCCACTGTGCGCTGCACCAGCTCCAAGTTGTCCCAGGCATCGGGCTGCGTGAAATGCCGCCATAGTTGCCGGCCGAAGTTCAGCAGCCGGCCACTGCGAAGAGCGGCTTTCGCCGGCGCCTTCCAGGCGCCGTGCAGGCTGTCGATATCGTGCGTGACGAAGGTGGCGAAGGGGGCGCCGCCCGCCCAGCGGCGCGCCGCCAGCGGCTGGCCCGTGGCGTGCTCCACGGCCGTTTTCAGCACCTCAAAGTAGTAGTTGACGACGGGCACGGCCACGAAGCCATAGCGGTGCTGCACGCTGGCTGCAAACGGAAAGCGCCCGTGCCGGTCCCGCTCATCAGAGAAGAACTCCTGCCAGCCGCTAAGCAGGTAAAACGCCGCCGATATGATATCGGCGTTGATGCGCGCTCGGCCGGCCGGCAGCAGCTCCAATAGCGGCGCTTCGGGGTGCGGGTCGAAGAAGAACGGCAGTTGCTGCCCGTGCCAGTCGCGCCAGTTGGGCGGGGCAGGGTAGGGTCCAGTTTCGCTGAAAAAGGAGCCGGCCGCCTCCGCAATTTCCACCTGCGGCTGCGTGGCGGCATAGCCGATGGTTACCTGTGGCTGGCCGTCGTAAGCCTGCCAGAAGTGGTGCAGCACGTACGCCAGCCGGCTTTCGGGCGTGGTAGCAACAACAGGAGGCAGCGGCGGCAGCATGGTTTCGGCAGAGAATTGAATCGGTAAAGCAGTGGGCTTTGGAAACCAAAGAAGCTTGCCGGCACAAGCTAAAGCTTATGCTACAGTTTCCAGCCACGTGTGCAGGAGGCGGGCGGCATGCTGCCGGCTGTGGCCCTCGTCAGAGGTGCCCAGGGTGGCATTGTAGTAAGTTGCCCGTTGGTATAAATCCAGCGGTTTGTGCTGCTGGTAGCCGCGCAGCAGCGCCGCCAGCTCCGGCAGGGTGGCGGCGCGGGGCACCAGGCCGTGGGCCACGTAGCCGTAGTAGTCGTCGGCCACGGCGTGGGTGCCGAAACGGAAGTACAGGCTGGCCAGATTCAGCAGCGTGGCTTCGAGGTGGGTGCTGGTGTCGGCGGCAATCAGCGCATCCTGCTGCTGCAGAAACTCAAACACATTCTGCTGCCGCGCATCAGAAAGCAGCAGCTGCGGGTTTTGCTGCCGCAGAAACGAAAAGTCGCGCGGGTCTCCGGGGTGGGGGCGGAAAGTGAAGGTGAGAGCCGGGAACTCGCGCAGCAGGTAGGCCAGCGTTTCCCGAATGGCCTCGGTGGTGTCGAGGGTGTTGCAGGCCACGCCCACGCGCCGCACGACCGGGCGCTGGTTTTTCTGACCAAGAAACGCGTCGGCTTTGGGCATGCCCACCAGCGCCACCTGGCCGCGTACGGGGCCGCATTGCCGGTACTTGTCCAGCGCATCCTGGCCTTCCAGCAAACTCAGGTCGAAGCCCAGGGGCGGGAAGTTGGTGCTTACGCTGGCGTGCTGCACGTAGGCCGTGGGCACGCCCTCGGCGTGGCAGGCCAGCAGCAGGGCCCGGGCGTCGTCGTTGTGGTCGTTGGCAAACACCACGGCCCGTGGCCGGTAGTGGCGCAGGGCCCGTCGGTACACCTCGTAGTAGCCGATGGCGTTGAAAATCAAATCAAAAAACCGCCAGGCCTGCAGGCCCTCCGTGCGGCGCATCGCCCGGTACACACCCGGCAGCTGCCCATAATACAGCAGTTTGCGCCGAAGAGAAAGCCGGTTCACCTGCCCATTATAACGCCCGATTTCCTTGCTCTGCCCGGCCACCAGCACGGCATCGGGCCGGGCTTCGCGCAGGAAATGCAGGGCGTCGTAGTTGTTCTGGCTCACCACGTACAGCCACACTTTGCCGTGCAGTTGCTCTGGGTTTTGCACCTTATGCAGCACATTGCCCACCAGCCGCACGGCCGCATAGCCCGCAACTTTCAGTAGCCGCTTCCACGGGCTGGCCGGGGAAATCGGCTCCAGCATGCGGGCCGGCAGCGCCGCAAACAGCGGCGTAAACCGCAGCTGCAATATGTCGCGCAGGCGGGCAGCGGAGGTAGGCGGGACAGCAGAATCAGGCATGGCCGGCGTTACAGCGCGTCCCAGGTGAGCGGGGTGCCGGCGCGCAGGTCCTGGCGGGCCGGCTTGCCCAGCAGCTGGTCGTAGTAGCGGGGCGGCAGGCCGTCGCCGGGTCGTACTACGCGTAGGTTTTCGGCTGTGAACAGCTCGCCGGCCCGGATATCCTGCGCCACGTAGAGGCTGCGCTTGTAGAGGCGGCTCTTCTCCTCAGCGCGCTGCACGCCGTACTGAATCTGGCCCAGGGCCTGCCAGGCGCGCTCGGTTTCCGTAACCAGTTGGGCCACTTCCTCGGGCTCCAGCGAGAAAGCCGAGTCCACGCCGCCGTCGGCGCGGCGTAGGGTTACGTGCTTTTCCACCACGCAGGCCCCCAGCGCCACGGCCGCCACGGCCGCGCCCACGCCCATGGTGTGGTCGGAGAGGCCCACTAAGGCATCGGGGAAGAGCTGCTGGAAGTGGGGCAGGGTGCGCAGGTTGGTATTCTGAGGCGTGGCGGGGTAGGTGCTGGTGCACTTGAGCAGCACCAGCTCGCGGCAGCCGGCCTCGCGCAGCACCTGCACGGCTTCGGCCACCTCAGCCAGGGTGCTGGCGCCGGTGCTCATAATCACGGGCTTACCGGTGGCGGCCACCCGGCGCAGCAGCGGCCAGTCGGTGTTCTCAAACGAGGCAATCTTGTAAGCCGGCACGTCGAGAGTTTCCAGGAAGTCGACGGCGGTTTCATCGAAAGGCGAGCTGAAAGCCAGCATGCCGTGCTGCCGGGCGCGGTCGAAGAGCGGCTTGTGCCACTCCCAGGGCGTGTGGGCTTCCTGGTACAGCTCGTGCAGCTCGCGGCCAAACCACAGGGAGTTGGGGTCGTCGATGCGGTAGGCGCCGGGCAGCGTCATGGTATCGGCGGTGTAGGTCTGGAGCTTGATGGCGTGGGCGCCGGCCGCCGCCATGGCATCCACGATGGCCAAGCCGCGGTTGAGGTCCTGGTTGTGGTTGCCGCTGAGCTCGGCAATGATGAGCGGTGGCTGATCGGGGCCCACGAGGCGGGAGCCAAAGGAAATCGTCATGCCGCAAAACTACGAAGCCGGGCGCAGGAATATCAGCCGTAGGATTCCTCTGCCGTAGGGCTCAGGTCTGCCGGCTCTGGGGGCAGGCCGCCTATTGTGGCCACCTGCGCCTGCAGCTGCATCTGCTGCTCGAAATCGGCAATTCGCCGAATTACCTTCATTGTGACAAAAAGCGCTGCCAGATCGAAAACCGTCGACCCGGCCAGCCACAGGAGCTGTGCCCGAACGCCTTCCAGCGTATTCACCTGGTTGGCAATTAGGTTGGTGACGATACCGGTGGCGCTGCGCAGCAGAAACAGCGTCCACCATACCCGTAGCAGCGTGTGCGAAGTCACGTAGCCGTAGCCCATGCGCTGGGTGCGCTGCCAGATTTCGCGCATGATGGTGTAGGGCCGGTACAGACTCACGACAGGGATAATCCAGCCGCTTACGGCCCAGCTGTCGTCGTATTCCACCCCGATGCCCAGCGCCGCCAGATTGTAGTAGGCGCGCCGCATCCACCGCATAAAGGCCACGGCACTCGCCAGCGTCAGGCCCAGCACCACCAGACTCAGCAGCCCTTGCAAGCTCGCGAAGGCGGTGCCCATAGTGGAGTAGGCGTCGTTGCTGGCCAGCATAAAGCAATAAATCAGGCTCACGGCAGCGCTGGCGGCCAGTACGATGCCCAGGCTAAGGAAAATGTACCAAGCCTGCTGACTGCGGGCAGAATTGTCGCGGAGCATAAAGCAAGAGAAATAAATCGGTAGGATTTGACTTCTCAAAGAAGCCTAAAGCCCGGCAGTTTCCCAACTAAATGTTACCGAATCAGGCGCGGGGCCGGCCTCCGTGTTCAGCTGAAACCCCGCCCGCTCAAACGCCTTCACCGACGCTACGTTGGCCACCTGCACGTGCCCCACCACCTGCCGGACGCTGCCAAACGTCTGCGCCAGCACCCGGGTGCCGGCCAGCAGCAACAGCGGCGCCAGCCCCTGGCCCCGAAATCGGGCATCGAGCAGGTAGCTGAGCGTGGCACGGGCTTCTTCCACCTGAAACCGGATCAGGCCCAGGGGCTGGCCGCTGGCGGCGTCTTCGGCCAATAGCAGCAGGCTGGCGGGGTCCTGGAGGCGGGCGGCCAGCCACTGCTCGTGCGCGGGCCGGGCTACTGGTTCGGGGTTGAAGGAAAACTGTCGCACGGTCGGGTCGTTGGTCCAGGCCAGCAGCTGCGCAGAGTCGGCGGCCACTACCGGGCGCAGCAGAAACGGCGGCGCCGGCAGCCCCAGCGCCCGGAACTCCTGGCGCAGCCGTACCGGTGCCAGCCCATCAAATACGTGGCGCTGCGTCTGGCGCAGCTGGCGGGTCAGGCGGTTGGCCTCGGGGCTGGTCAGCACGTTGGGGGCGCTGGGGTAGGGCAGGGCCAGGCCGGCTTCCAGCAGAAAGTGGTTGATGTCGTGCTGATTGTCGGCCACGGGCAGCAGCAGCAGCAGGCCGCCCCCGGCCGCGCAGTACTCGTAGCTGATGGTGCTGGGCGAGCACACGGCCGCGCCGCAGCGGCGCATCAGCGCCACCAGCTCCGGGGCCGGCAGGCTGTGGTGCAGCGTCAGGCGCGGCTGCTCATCAGCCCAGGCTTGCAGGGCTTCCCGGCCGCTGTAGGCGCTGCCCACCACGGCGTGCACCTGCGCCACGGTGGGCAGCGCCAGCAGGGCGGCGGCCACATGGCGGGTCTGGTGGGTGGGGTCGGCGCCGCCCAAGCACACCAGCACCGACGTGCAGGGAGCCTCAGAGGCAGGCTGCCGGGTGGCTTCGCGGAAGGCGCTACGCAGCGGCGCAAAAGCCGGGCCGGCCAGCAGCCGGGCCCCGGGCTGGCGCATCTGGTACTGGCGGAGCTGCACGCCGCCGGCGGGATTCAGCACCAGGTCGGCGGCCAGCGGAAAGCCGTGCAGATCATCCACATACACCAGCCGGGCCACTGCCCCGCGCACTGTGTTATGGTAGTCGTAGCGGAAATCGTATCCATCGAGCACCAGCACGTCGGTGGCGCGCAATACGTGGCGCACCAGATGGGCCGCTTCCTCGGGCTGTGGCTGGGCGGGCAGCGCCACCACGCGCAGGCCGGCGGCCGCCAGCTGCTGCCCCAGCGCCTCATCCGGCTCCCGAATCAGAAACAGTTGCTCGGTGAAGTCCGGCCGCAGAATCTCAGCCAGCGCCAGCAGGCGCATCACGTGGCCCAGCCCGATGCGGGAGTTGCCATCGGCGCGGAGCACAAGGCGGGGAGGAGTCAATTAAAAATCGAGAATTAAAAAGTGAAAACCCGCGGTTGGGCCTGCGTGAGGCGGTTTTTTGCCCGCCTACTACCGCCCAGTGCGTTACAGCTTCTTCTGTTCGATGTGGGCATTAAGAGCTACCAACTCGGGGTGCGCGTCCAGCAGCGCAATCAGGCTATCGGTAGAAATGGCGGCGGCGGCGTAGTCTTCAATCAGCTGCCGGATCAGCTCGAAGTCATCGGCCGTATCCACGGTCAGGCGGTAGGCGCTACGGTCTTCGGCGCGTCGCACGTGTTGGAACTGCACCCGTCCCGAGCGGTTCTGGTGGATGTAGGGCGTCACATGCTCGCGGTCGGAGGGCAGCGTGGCCTGCGCGGCGGCCTCTTCCAACAGTTCCCGCGAAAACACCTCGAAGTCGAAACCGCGCGGAAACGTGCGTTCCAGCACATTCGACAGGTACAGGCGCGGGTTGTCGGCGGCCAGGTACGCCCGCACGGCGTCGGCTACCAGCGCCCCGTCCAGCAGCGGGCAGTCAGACGTCACGCGCACTATTACATCCAGGTTATGGGCGGTGGCGCACTGCTGGTAGCGGGCCAGCACGTCGTCCTCGGGGCCGCGGGTGCAGGGCAGCTGGTGTGCGGCCCCGAATTCGGCCAGCACGTCGTCGGTTGCGTTGGTGGTAGTGGCCAGGTACAGCGGCAGGCTGCTGGCTTGCAGGCGCTGCACGTGGTGCAGCAACAGCGGTTGGCCAGCCACGGGCCGTAGCACCTTGCCCGGCAGCCGGGTGCTGGTCATGCGGGCCTGCGAGATAATGCCGACGTTTTTCAAAAGCGGTGAGGAAGTGATGAGGTAATCAGGTAACGAGGCTTGTCTGTCATCGTGAGCTTGCAAAGGACTTTGTCAGGCTGAATCCATTGACAATGAGCCGTTCATTGAAACGCTCAAGGTGGTAATGTCCTTCGATCTGCTCAGGATGACAAAGAGTTACCCCGCCACAAATTCCCGGATGCAGTCGATGACGTACTGCTGCTCGTCGTCGGTGAGGCTCGGGAACAGCGGGATGCTGAGGCAGTGGGCATAGTAGGCTTCGGCCAGCGGGAAGTCGCCAGGCTGCCAGCCCAGGCCCTGGTAGTACGGCATGGTGTGCACCGGAATGTAGTGCACCTGCGCAAAGATTTCCCGGGTCCGCAACGCGTCGTAAAGCCCTTTGCGGTCGGGCACCTGAATCACGTAGAGGTGGTAGGCGTGGCCGGGCGCGCCGGCCAGCGGCCGCACGGCGGGCATTTCCGCAAAAGCGGCATCGTAGCGGGCGGCCAGCTGGCGGCGGCGGGCCAGGCCCTCGTCGGCACGGGTCAGCTGGCTTATGCCCAGCGCGCAGAGCATGTCGGGCATGCGGTAGTTGTAGCCCAGCTCCTGCATTTCCATGTACCAGCCGCCGTCGTTGCGCTGCATCTGGGCGGGGTCTTTGGTGATGCCGTGGGTGCGCAGCTTCAGCAACTCCCGGTACAGGTCTTCGCGGTTGGTGGTAATCATGCCGCCCTCGCCGGTAGCAATGTGCTTGACGGGGTGGAAGCTGAAGATGGCCAGATCGGCAAACTGCCCGTTGCCGCAACGCTGCTCCCGGCCCTGCGAGTCCAGGAAAAAGCCGCCCGGCGCGTGGCAGGAGTCCTCAATCAGCCACAAACCGAACTCGTCACAGAGTTGGCGGGCAGCTTCCAGGTTCACGGGCAGGCCGGCGAAGTCCACCGGAATCAGGCCGTGGAAGTGGCCCCGGGGGTGGCTTTCCAGCAGTTGGCGCACCTGCTGCAGATCTATCAGGGCCGTGGCTGGGTCAATGTCGGCGAAGTGCACCTCGCCGCCGCAGTAGCGCACGCAGTTGGCCGACGCCGCGAAGGTAATGGGCGTGGTAATGACCCGCTGGCCGGGCTGCACGCCCAGCGCCAGCGCGCACAGGTGCAGCGCCGCCGTGCCGTTGCTCACGGCCACCGCGTACCGGGCCCCCACGTAGGCGGCAAACTTCTCCTCGAACTCCGCCACTTTCGGGCCCTGCGTCAGGTAGTCGGAGTGCAGGGTTTCCACCACGGCCCGCACGTCCTCGTCGGTGATGTGCTGGCGGCCGTAGGCGATAGGGCGGGTAGGCATTGGGGGAACATCGGGCATAAAGGCAAAAGTACGTACTGTGCGTGGTGCTTTGCATAGTGTGATTCACTAGTTTAGCAACACACTTTAGTAGAGTCCGCTATATGTTGATTATGTGCTTGCTACGTCGTAATAGTGTATTCATCTTATTAATGCTTCTATTGGCCCACCCAAGAGCATGGGCGCAGCGCGAGGCCTACAACTGGCGGTTTGGGAGCGGAGCCGGGCTGCGCTTTGGCCCGGTTGGTAGTCCTCGCCCCGTTACCTTACCAACCCTTACTCCCGCATCCGTTTTTTATGCCAACGAAGGCTGTGCTGTGCTTTCCGACGAAGAAGGTAATCTGCAATGTTACTCCGATGGGGAGCGGGTATACAACCGGCAGGAGCAATTGATGGGGGTTGTACTGCCACGCGGAAGTCGGGCCTCAAGCACACAGGGGGCACTGCTCCTGCGGGCACCTGGTGATGCCAACCGCTGCTACCTGTTTACCGTAGATCAGGCTGAAAACAGCTTGCAGGGTGGACTGCACTACTCTATTATTGATCTGCGGCTAAATAATGGGCTGGGGGGGCTAACCTCCACGTTAGATCAGGCGGTACCGACTCCGGCCACCACACAGCTGCTTGCTGAAAAGCTGACAGCCGTGCGCCATGCCAACGGGCGTGATTACTGGGTGCTGGTACACGGCTGGAACGATGATGCATTCTATGCGTATTTGCTAAGCCCGGCGGGCCTGGCCAGTGCCCCAGTGATGAGCCGTGCCGGCCGGCCACATATAGACCCGAATGGTGCTACCAATTTCCAATCAGCCCTTGGCTATCTGCGGGTCTCCCCCAACGGGCTTCGCATTGCGGCCGCAATCAGTGGCCTGGGAGTCGACTGTGGTACTTTCAACCCGGCCACCGGCCGCGTCAGCAATGTGGCCGCTCTACCCGTGATTCCCTTTTTAGGATATTCCGGTCTGGAGTTCTCTCCGGATAATTCCAAGCTTTACGTTACGGACGAATTTGGTAGTCTTCGCCAGATAGATTTGGCCACGCAAATAGTTACGGAGTTTGCTTCTACCAATCCTAAAGCGCTGGCGCTAGGCCCTGACCAGAAAATATATCTGGGCGTTCCACGTGATGCCTTGGGCATTATTCACGAACCCAACCTGCCCGGGCTGGCCTGTCGGTTTCAAAAGCAAGGCTTGGACGTGGCACCGGGCTTTACGCGCCTTGGCCTGCCAAATTTCCCGAACGCCTTCGCGGCATCATTGCGTATTGTGGCGCGTCGGCAGGTTTGTGTCGGTGCGCGGGTTGAGTTCCAGGCGCGGCTGAGTTCAGGCGAGGCGGTGGCGTCTGCCATCTGGACTTTCGGAAACCCGGCTGCTGGGCCTGCCAACAGTGCTGTCGGTCTTGAGGTGCAGCACACCTACCAGCAGCCCGGCACCTACCAGGTGGTGCTGTCAGCCCGCAACGCAGCAGGCATCGAGTACATGGCCACGGAAACCATTGAGGTGCAGGTGCCTCCGTCCGTGCGTATCTCCCCGCCCGACCCCATTCTCTGCACCGACCCACTCAGTGCGCGCCCGTTGGTACTATCGGTGCCGGAAGTGCCGGGGGCTACCTACCGGTGGCAAAACGGCTCTACGGCCTCTTCAATAACCGTCAATGCCGCCGGACGCTACCGCGTACAGGTAACAACTTCGGGGGGGTGTATAAGTCAGGACTCGACACTGGTGCAGGAACGGGCCTGCCAGGTAACGATTCCTAATATTATTACTCCCAACCAGGATGGGCGGAACGAAACCTTCGTGCTCAAGGGCTTAGTGGCGTCGGAATGGCGCTGCTGCATCTTCAACCGCTGGGGACGGCTTATCTATAAGTCAGAAGCCTACCAGGACGATTGGAGTGCAGCCGGGCAGGCAGACGGCATCTACTATTACTATCTGACCAGCACACGCACCGGCCAGGTAGTAAAGGGAACTGTGGAGGTTATGCGCTGAGATAGACGCGCCAGCTACACCGCAAAATCCGCGTCCACGTGCAGGCGGATTTCCTCCCTGATCTGCTCGGCGTCCAGCCACTCGTCGTTGTTGGCCGAGTCGTAGTGGAAACCTTCGGGCACGCGCTTGCCGTTGAAGTGCTGGATGAACTGCTCCACGTCCCACTGCGGCGTGAAGGGCAGGATGACGTAGTACTTTGGCAGCTCTACCGTGCTCAGGGCGTCAGTTGCGGTAATCATTTCCTCGTGCAGCTTTTCGCCGGGCCGGATGCCCACGATTTCCTGCCGGCAGTCGGGGCCGATGGCCTTAGCCACTTCCGTGATGACGTAGCTCGGAATCTTGGGCACGAAGATTTCGCCGCCCCAGCTGTTTTCCAGCGCGTACAGCACTAAGTCCACGCCCTGCTCCAGCGAGATGTGGAAGCGCGTCATGTCGGGGTGGGTGATAGGCAGCACGCCGGTTTCGCGGCGCTGCATGAAGAACGGCACCACTGAGCCGCGCGAGCCGATGACGTTGCCGTAGCGCACCACCGAGAAGCGCAGGTCGCGGGCACCTTTCATGTTGTTGGCGGCCACAAACAGCTTGTCGGAGCAGAGCTTGGTGGCGCCGTAGAGGTTGATGGGGGCGGCGGCCTTGTCGGTGCTCAGGGCCACTACTTCCTTCACGCCGCAGTCGAGGGCGGCGTTAATCACGTTTTCGGCCCCGAAGATGTTGGTTTTGATGCATTCCATCGGGTTGTACTCGGCGGCGGGCACCTGCTTAAGGGCGGCGGCGTGCACAATGATGTCGATGCCCTCGCAGGCTCGTTTCAGCCGTTCGCCGTCGCGCACATCCCCAATAAAGTAGCGGATGGCGGGGTACTTGGCCTGCGGAAACGTCTGCGACATCTCAAACTGCTTCAGCTCGTCGCGCGAGTACACCACCAGGCGTTTCACCTGCGGAAACTGCTCGAATACAGTCTGCACAAACTGCTTGCCGAAGGAGCCAGTGCCGCCGGTTACTAGGATGGATTTATGGTTGAGGTCGAGGGCCATTCAGGTGATTGGGGGAAGAGGTAAGTGGTGACACGTCACACGTGACAGGTTACCAAGCGGTGGGGAGAAGGGCAAAGGTAGGGGTCTGCGCGCAGCCCGGAAAGGCTCTGACCAACTACAGCCAGCTTGTTCAGGTATTCCGGTAGAACGTACTTGTTGCCTGTCACCTGTTACGGGCCACCTCATCACCACCCCGCACCAGCGCCACTAGCTGCTCCGTGAGGGCGCGGCGCGAGTAGCGGGCGTGGCCGAGCGAGGGCAAATCCAGGTTGGGGTTGATCTGCCACTGCGCCACCAGCTCTTCCAGGTGCGCCAGCATAGCCTCGTAGGCGCCGTACGCAAACGCCTGGCCCGCGCCGCATTCCCGCAGCAGCAGGTCGGCGTCGGAGCTGGCCGGGCCGATGCAGATGACGGGCTTGTTGGCCGCCAGGTACTCGAACACCTTGCCCGGCAGAATGCCCAGGTTGTGCGGCACGTCCGGAATGGCCATCAGCAGCACTGTGGCCCGGCGCAGGTAGCCCACCGACTCGTCGTGCGGCACAAACGGCACCAGCTCCGTGACAGGCAGCAGCCCGTTGTCGGCCAGCTGGCGCTGCACGCCGTCCGACACCTTGCCCACGAAGCGCAGCCGCAACGGCACCGCCGGGTGGCGGCGCACGCACTCGGCCACGGCACTCAGCCACAGCTCGATGTGGTAGGTTTCGGAGATGGTACCGGTGTGGGTGATAAGCAACTGGTTGGTCGGCGGCTCCGACGGGAGCTGAAAGTCGCTTTCGTCGTAGCCGTTGGGCAGCACGTGGAACTTGCCGGGCGCCAGGCCCGCCGCCTTGCCCAGAAACAGCCGGCGCGTGTCGGCGCTGGTGGTCAGCACGATATCGGCCTGCTCTAGCACTTGGCGCTCGTAGCGCGCATCCAGCCAGCGGGCCAGGGGTGTCTGGTTGAGCTCCTGGTGGTAGTAGATGTCGGTCCAGGGGTCGCGCAGGTCGGCCAGCCAGCGCAAACCGTAGCGCTGCTTCAGGGCCAGCCCGATAAGCTGGGTGGAGTGCGGGGGCGAGCTGGTGAGCACGGCGTCGAACTGCTCGCCCTGCGCTATCAGCTCGGCCACGGCCCGCAGGGCGTGGCGGTTCCAGCCGCGGCGGGCGTCCGGAATAAACAGGTTGCCGCGCACGAACTTGAAAAAGCGCTGTGCCACACTGGTTTTGCTTTCGCCCACGAAGCCGCCGTACGGAATCTGCTGACGCCCGGTGAGCTTCTTGTAGGAGCCAAAAGGCTCGGAAGTGCCCGTACGAATCACGCGCACGCCTGCCGGCACCTCAGCCGCCAGCGAGTGGTCCAGCACCGGATAAGCTCCTTTTTCGGGGTCGACGGTGATGACCGTGGGCTCGACGCCCAGCGCCGGCAGGTGCTTAACGAACTTGAGGCTGCGCTGCACGCCCGCCCCGCCCGACGGCGGCCAGTAGTAGGTGATGACAAGCAAACGAAGCGGGCGGGCAGCAGACACAGGCAAAAGGCTAAGCAAAGCGCGAAGGTACACAGATGCGGCCTTTCGGGGTTTTCTGGTTACTTTTGAAGGCTGAAGCCTGTATCGGCTTCGCACACTTCTCTACGGCTGCCGATTACGCCGGCCTGCACCTCCAGGATGGAACGCGCAGGGCGCTAGGCTCCCCGGTTGGAAATGTTGAATGGCATCATGTTCCCTGAGGCAGTGGAAGCCGTTCAGCAGTAGCGAAATCAAGTAAATCAGCGCAAAATCTGCGATTAAATGTTCGATAACCTCAGTACCAAGCTCGATAAAGCCTTTAAAACCCTCAAGGGCCAGGGCAGCATCACCGAAATTAACGTCGCCGCGACCGTTAAGGAAATCCGCCGCGCCCTCGTCGATGCCGACGTCAACTACAAGGTAGCCAAGGAAGTAACCGACAAGATCAAGGACGAGGCCATGGGCCGCGACGTGCTCATCAGCGTGTCGCCAGGCCAGCTCATGACCAAGATCGTCTACGATGAGCTCACCCAGCTCATGGGCGGCGAAAAGCAGGATATCGTCATCAAAGGCGAGCCGGCTGTGGTGTTGCTGTCGGGTCTGCAGGGCTCGGGCAAAACCACGTTTGCCGGTAAGCTGGCCGCTTACCTCAAGAAGCAGAACCGCACGGTGCTGCTCGTGGCCTGCGACGTGTACCGTCCCGCCGCCATCGATCAGCTGAAAGTGCTGGGCACGCAGGTGGATGTGGAGGTGTACTCGGAGCCCGAGAACAAGAACCCGGTGGAGATTTCGCGCAACGCCATTGAGTACGCTCGCAAAAACAACAAAAAGGTCGTCATCATCGACACCGCCGGCCGCCTGGCCGTGGACGAGCAGATGATGAGCGAGATTGAGGCCGTGAAGCGCGCCATCAATCCGTCGGAAACGCTGTTCGTGGTGGACTCCATGACCGGCCAGGACGCCGTGAACACCGCCAAAACCTTCAACGACCGGCTGAATTTCGACGGCGTGGTGCTCACCAAGCTCGACGGCGACTCGCGCGGTGGCGCGGCCCTGAGCATCCGTGCTGTAGTAGAAAAGCCCATCAAGTTCATCTCGACGGGTGAGAAGATGGAGGCCCTGGACATGTTCTATCCCGACCGGATGGCGCAGCGGATCCTGGGCATGGGCGACGTTATCAGCCTGGTAGAGCGTGCCCAGCAGCAGTTCGACGAGGACGAGGCCAAGCGCATCAACCAGAAGATCCGCAAAAACCAATTCAACTTCGACGACTTCCTCTCCCAGCTGGAGCAGATCAAGAAGATGGGCAACCTGAAGGATCTGGTGGGCATGATTCCCGGCATGAGCAAGGCCATCAAGGACGTGGACATCGACGACGATGCCTTCAAGCCGATTGAGGCCATCATCCAGAGCATGACGCCGATGGAGCGCGCCCAGCCCGAGCTGCTGAACGGCTCGCGCCGCCGCCGCCTCGCCAAAGGCTCCGGCACCGACATCCAGCAGGTAAATAACCTGATGAAGCAGTTCGAGGACATGCGCAAAATGATGCGCACCATGAACAAGATGAGCCAGACCAAAGGCGGCATGCAGCAGATGGCCCGCATGATGGGCATGAAAGGCCCGCTCCGCTAAACCGGCTTCTCGGCTGCTTCGGCAGCATTAGCCTCAACACAAAGCCCCTGTTGCAGCTGCAGCAGGGGCTTTGTGTTGGTAAGCGCCACTGGGGAGCTTACCGGGCAATCAGCACTTTCTCGGTGGGGGCCAATGGCTGGCCGTGGGCATCAACCAGCCGCAGCTGGTACAGGCCGGGCGGCAGGTGGCTGATGCCCAGGCGGGCTTGCGGCTGGTAGGGCACGCGTACTACCAGTTGCCCCAGCTGGTTGAAAATCTGCACCTGCTGGCCGGCTACCGTGCCCGCAAACTTGACGGTAAGCTCCTGGCTGGCCGGCACGGGCTGCACCAGCACGCGGGGCTGCCGGGCCAGGGCGGGCACCGTTGCCACCATTGAGTACGTGGTGGTGTTGTCGTGGTCGGTTTGCACCAGGCGGTAGTAGGTCTGCTCGGCGGGGGGCGTGAGGTCGTCGAGGGTGTAGCTGGTGGGGGTGACGCTGGTGCCGCGGCCGGGCCGGCTGCCCACTGCCCGGAAGGCGCCGGCGTCGGTGCGGCGCTCCACCGTGAAGCCGGCATTGCGCAGCTCGGAGGCTGTCTGCCAGCTGAGGTGCACGGTGCCATCGGGCTGGCGGCGGGCCCCGAAGCGCACCAGCTCCACCGGCAGCGGCCGCGCCACCGACGATACGAAGAAGCGGCCCGCCTGCGTGAGCATAACCGTCAGCTGCCGGGCCGCGGCATTGTAGGAATAGCGCTGCACCCCAACCCCCGTGACGGTGCCGGGTACGAAGTCCAGCGCCAGCACCAGCTCGGTGGCGCGGCTGGCGTAGCCTTCAAACTGGGTGCCGCTGAGCTGCTGCCAGCTCAGGGTAGCGCGGCGGCTGGCCTGCAGCATGGGCTGGGTGCCATACTGCAGCACCCGCCCGTCCTGCACAAACAGCTGGGCGAAGTTGCCCAGCGAATCGGTGGAATAGAAGTTCAGGCGGCCGTCGGCGGCCAGCGGCTTGGGCAGCGCCGAGGCCACCATGCTCAGCACCGTGTCGGCTTGGGCGAAGGCAGCATCGAGGAAGGCGCCGCGGCTGCTGAGCGTGGCGGTTCCGGCGGTACTGGCGGCCAGCAGGCGCGGCGCGGCCGACGTGTACGGATACAGAGCCGCCAGAAACTGGGGGCTGGTGCCGGTGGCGTGCGCCAGCAGCGTAGTATGCTGCTCCGGGGTGTTGTAGGTGAGCTCATGGCTGCCGGTGGCGGCCGTGTAGGTGGCGCCGCCCGTAGCTACCACCTGGGTCCGGAGCTGCGCGCCGTTTTTGTGCCAGATGCCGGCGCCCACCGTCAGGCTGTCGGTGAAGGTGCCGGTGGCGGGCGTGCCACCGGCTAGGCCGTAGCCGTGCAGCTGCCAGGTGTAGGTGTGCGCTACGGGCGCGGCCAATGCATCAGCCAGAATAAAGTAGGTGCCGCGCACAAACAGCGCCTTCCGCGTGATGCCTGCCTGCTGGTAGCTGGTCTGCACCTCGCCGTAGCGCAGCCCGCTGGTCTGGAAGGTGTTCTGAATGAAAGCTGCGGCATCGTTGGCGGCGCCCGTGGTGCCGATGGCCGGCCCGGCCCCGTCCACCAGTACCATGTTGTGGTTGGTGGCGTTGCCGACTTCGGCGCGGCGGCCGTAGCTGAGGTAGCCGGCATCGAGGGCCAGCAGCTGGCCGTAGGCGTGCAGCAGGAAGCTTCCGGCATCGGCCTGGCTGTGGCCGCCGGAGTTGGTCTGGGCCGCGCCGTTTTTGCCGTACAGGTGCAGGTAGGTAGCCAGCGTATCGGGGCCGCTCCGGAACACCAGGTTGCCGCTGGCGGGCAGCACCGTCAGGCCCGAATCGGCGGGGGCAGCCAGCGGCTGGAGGTTGGCGGCCAGGTAGGCGGCGCGCATGTCCACGGTGATGTCGCGCAGCTGACTGCTGAGGGTGTTGAGCTGCTGGGGCGCCAGGTTGCCAAGCGCCAGGGGGCGCACGTAGCGGCGCTGGCCGGTGAGGGCCAGCTCGGGCATGCCCATGTCCACGTAGGAGTCTTCCAGAGCCGGCAGCCGGCCGTCGGGCAGCAGAATGGCCGTAATCCAGTCGTAGAGGCGGGCGTAGCGCGGGTCGTAGTAGGGGTTGGGGATGTCGCGGGTGCGGGTGCCCACGGTGTAGGGCAGCGGGCCGGCCGGCAGAAAGTGGCCCATGGCCCGGAAGAAAGGCAGGCAGTTGAGGAAAGCGTACTTAAAATAATACGGCCCCTCGGCGTAGCCCGCCACCGCCGCCGGGTCCGACTGCCGCTGCGCGTCCTGCCACAGCACGTTGTCGAGGTGGTACATGCCCGCGTTGATCCAGTTCTGGGGCTGCTGCTGGGGGCTGAGGCTGGTGGCATCGTTGAGCACCACGGCCGCCATGCCCAGCGCGGCGGCCGTCATTAGGGTATGGTTGTTTTTGACGAAGGCGTAGAAGCTCACCCCGAAAAACGGCTGGTTGCTTTGCTGGTACAGGTTGCCGGCAAACGTCTGCAGGCGGGCTTTGGCCGGGGCCAGCGAGGCTTCCGGTACGCCCGCGCCCCGCAGCAGGTCGTAGGCAACCAGGTAGTCAATCAGCTCCTTGGAGCGCCACTGCCACTCCGTGTAGTTTATAACCCCCTCCACCGCCGGGTTCAGCGTTTCCAGGGCCGACTGCGCCCCACTCAGCAGCGCCGTTTGCTCGGCTTCGGTGAGGGGCGCCAGCGCCGCGCCGTCAGGCCGGCGGTTCAGCAACAGCACGAAGGCGGTGTTTTTGGCGAACGTGGCCCGTGCCCGGCGGCCGCCGGACGAGGCGTTGTCGGTGGGTGGGGTGGTGCCGGTGCCCGCATATAGGCCGGCGTAGAGCGTGCGGGCGCTGGAGCTGCCAGCTAAGGTGGCCTGTACGGCCGGAATATCAGCGGCCTGTAGCAGGGTGCGCGGATACGAGGTGTTGGCGCCTGCCGGCAGCCAGGCCCCGGTTTGCGCGTGGCAGGTCAGGCCCAAAGACCAACATACAGCCGCGAGCAGAAAAACTAATTGTTTCAAATGCTTATATGGGTTTAATTATATTTAAAGTGCAAAGTTAAAGGCCAAAAATGCCGGACGGGAGTAAAGCGTGTTTTATATTTTCTGGATAAGGTGTGTCATTTCTAGACTGTGAAATGGGTTTCATAGCTGGTGGAATATGAAAAAAAATATCCGGCCTGCGAATGTTCAGCAGGCCGGGTGATATGCGTTGGCGGAAATGTATAATAACAGCGCCTAGTAGTCGGTGCGGCTTTCGTGTTGCTCCCAGGCCCGGAAGCCGGCGGCGGCCTCGTCGCGGAGCAGCTCGGTCATCGGAATCTGCCGGTCGGAGAGGGGCTTCTCGATTTCGTCGTAGATGAACTGGTCGTCGAAGCCGATGGCGGCGGCATCGGCCTTGGTGTTGCCGTAGAACACCCGGCGCGGACGGGCCCAATAGATGGCGCCCAGGCACATGGGGCAGGGCTCACAGCTGGTGTACAGGTCGCAGCCGTCGAGCTGGAAGGTGCCCAGCGTAGCGCAGGCCTTGCGGATGGCATCCACCTCGGCGTGGCAGGTGGGGTCGTGGGTGCTGGTGACCTGGTTGAAGCCGCGGGCAATGATCTGGCCGTCTTTCACGATGACGCAGCCAAACGGCCCGCCGTGGCCGGCCTGCATCTTTTCAACGGACAGGCGAATGGCTTCGCGCATGAATTCGGAGTTGGGAGCTTCCATAAAAATGTAGAGTAGAGAACAAAAAAGCTGTTGGCTGTCGCCGCTGGCCGGGCCAGCGGCGGGCAAGCCCGCAAGGACGCAATTTTATACATAACCTGCAGGCAACGAAACGGTAGTTAGTTACGAGTTGGTAGGTTAACCATCTGGCATTCTGTTCATTTTTACTCCCTGTTCCCATGAAACAACTTCTTACGCGTTTGTTGCTGCTATGTGCCTTGCTCGGCAGCAGCTCTGCCTTTGCCGACCACCTGCGGGCCCATCTGCTGCTGGGCGCTTCGTTGACCGGGGCGCAGGAAGTGCCCGCCGTGACTACCAACGCCCGCGGGGCCGTTAGCTTCACGCTCAATCCTACCCGCGACACGCTGTTTATTTCCGGCTCCTTTAGTGGGCTGAGCGGCCCCATCACGGCCGCCCATACCCACAACGGTTTCCGCGGTGTATCCGGGCCAGTAGTCACCGACCTGTTCCGGTTCATCCGCGGCAACCGCATCCAGGGCTTCCTGACGGGGGCCGACATCGACCGGGGTAAGCTGGACCGCTACCTGCGGGGCGGCTACTACCTCAATGTGCATACTGCAGCCAACCCCGGCGGCGAAATCCGTGGGCAGGTTGAAATTGAGAAAGACGAAGAGTTTGTGGCGTCGCTGTCGGGGGCGCAGGAAGTACCGCCCGTCACGACCAATGGCGTAGGTATCGGCACGTTCAATCTGGCGCAGAGCCAGGACAAGCTGAAGTTTCGGGTGGTGGTAGGCGGGTTGAGTGGCCCGATTACCGCCTGCCACTTCCACCAGGGTGCCACGGGCGTGGCCGGGCCGGTGGTGCTGGACCTGCAGTCATTTGTGAACGGCAACGTAATCGAAGGGGAAGTGGCGCCCACTGCGGCCATCGTGACGGCCATGCTGGCCGGGCAGATCTACATCAACGTACACACGGCGGCCAATCCCGGCGGCGAAATCCGGGGCCAGCTGATCCGGGAGGCGCGCTACCTCAGCCACGATGCCCGCTTCGACGGCGCCCAGATGGTGCCTGCCGTGACTACCACGGCCCGGGCCGTATCGTTTCTGCGCCTCAACTCCACGTTTGATACCCTGCGCATCTTTGTGGCTCATACCGGCCTGAGTGGGGCGCCCACCAGCCTGGCGGTGTTTCAGGCCGATGCCGACCAGGCCAACCCGGCTGCTCCGCTGACTACCGTAACGATTCCGGCTGGTACGCCCAATGCCTTTGCGGTAACGCTGACCGGCCTGAATACGGCGGCGGTCAACCTGTTTCTGACGGGAGGCGCTAACCTGGTATTCAACACGGCTGCCAATCCGAGCGGCGAAATCCGGGGGCAGGTATTCCGGCTGGCGCGGGAGGGCTACACATTCTCGCTCAACGGGGCGCAGGAGCGGCCTAACCCGGTGGCCACCGGCGGCTACGGCTCGGGCTTCGTGAGCATGGACCGCGACCAGAGCAACGTGCACTTCAGCATGGCCTGGGGCAGCCTGAGCGGCCCCGTCACGGTAGGGCACTTCCATTCGGCGCTGCGCACGCAGGCGGGCCCGGTGGTATTTGATCTGGCGCCATTCTTCGGGCCCAGCGGCGGAGCCGCCATTTCGGCTGAGGGTTTCTGGCAGCCCACTGGCAATGCCGGCCCCAACGCCACCCGGCCCTTCACGGCGCGTCGCGCCCTGCAGTTCCGCCGCGACAGTATCTATGTAAACATCCACACGGCGGCCAACCCCGGCGGCGAAATCCGCGGCCAGGTGTTCCGTGGCGCCAAAGATCTGGCCATTGTGCTGGCTACGCAGCCCGCCGCGCTGGTAGCCGAGAGCTTCGCCGCCTACCCTAACCCCGTCCGCGACGCCCTGACGGTAGCTTTCGAGGCGCGCCGGGCCAATGCTGGTACCCTGCAGGTGCAGGATTTGCTGGGCCGCACCGTGGCCACGCAGGCCATAGCCGTGCGGGCAGGCGCCAACCGCCAGACGCTGCTACTTCCCGGGGTAGCGCCCGGTGTGTATCTGCTCACGGTGGAGTCGGAGGGAAGCCGGGTGGTACGCCGGTTTGTGAAAGAGTAGATCAACTGACAGGCAATAAAGAAGGGCCCGGCAGATGCATCTGCCGGGCCCTTCTTTATTAATAGATCAGGAAAATATTAGTCGTGGCGAGTCAGCGGCAATGCCACACTCACACCCTGGCCTACAACCCGCACCACGTAGGAACCCTGGGGCAGGGTGAGCAGATTCAGGGGATGCTTGCTGGCACCTTCCAGCGTGAAACGCCCAACTGCTCGGCCTGCCAGATCCAGTATCTGTACCTGGTAAGTGCCGGCGGGTAGCCCGGTCAGGTCGAGTGTTGTGCGGCCTGGGGCCGGGTTGGGGTAGAGGCTGATGGCGGCTTTGCCAGGACCGGAGAACCGCACCACCCGCACCGGGCTGATAGACTCTTTGCCGTCAACGTCAACCTGGCGCAGGCGGTAGTAGGCTATCTGGTTGCCGCGGCGGCCGGCCCCGGCATCCGTGAAATCGTAGTCGGTGCTGCGGCTGGTAGTGCCCTGGCCGCGTACGGTGCCCACCCGCTCGAAGCTGCGCGCATCGAAGGAGCGCTCCACTTCAAACCGGTCGTTGTTCACTTCACTGGCTGTAGTCCAAGTCAGCACAGCATCCAGCTGCACGGCGTTGGCTTCAAAAGCTTTCAACTCTACTGGCAGCGGCCGCGCGATGGTTACATCCTCGGCTGTGCTGGAGCCGCCAGAGTAGCCACTGCCTGGCGCGGCAGCTACGCCAGCCCCGGCCCCGGTGTAGCTGTCGTAGGTCAGGCCAGGCTGCACGGTTTTGGTGGTAGTCAGGCGCGTTGGGTCGAGGTACTGTAGCAGCACGCTGGCCTGGTACGCAAAATTGTCCTGGGCTGTGGCCACCAACTTAGCGCGGAAAGTGACGGTAATGGTGGCGCCAGCCGGAATTCTGAGGCCGCCGAAAGCCGGCGTGCTGGTGCCATCGGCTGTAGGGAGGGTATAACTGCCACTGCCGAGGACGGAGGTAGTACCGTTGGCCAGCGTCAGCGTCACAATTGGCGTAAACGAGGCGTCGTAGCCCACCACGTTGGCGGCTAGTGAGGCTGTGGCCGTAACGTTGGAAACTGCGCCGCCGGTGTTCGATACGGCCAGAATGTAGGTAGCAGGATTCACCGCGCTGCCCGCACCGCCAGTACGCGTGATGTTAGGAGTGCTTGTGCTTAAGGCCGCATTCAGCACCGGCTCACAGGCCCCAGCCCCAGCTACAATGGGTGTAGTGGTGGGAGCAACATTGGGCGTAATAATGCCGGCTGTGCCAGCGGCAGCGCCAAAAGCAACCGAGTTGTTGCCATCGGTAATGCCGTTTGCGCCGGACCGGACCGGCGAGGTATTGCCGGTGGCGCCGGAGTTGGCAAACGCACCATTGCTGTAGATAAGCCCGCCGCCGCCGCCGCCGCCAGGGCCAGTGCGCTGGTTGTTGTTGTTTTCGTCAGTATTAGCGCTGCCACCAGTGCCTCCAATAGCATTGATAGTGAGTCCACTCAGGCCATCTGCCACACCGCTGGGCGGAATGGCAAGTACCACGATAGAGCCCCCTGCGCCGCCGCCGCCGCCACCCTGGTCGTCGCTGGGGGTAGCCGGGGCGTTGCCGCCATTCGCGCTCAACGTAGCGGTGCCCGCAATAGCGCCTGTGCGCAATACAATGATGCCGCCGCCAGTGCCGCCGCTGGCGCGCAGGGCAGTAGCATCGTTGGAAGAGCCGGCTCCGCCGCCACCGCCCAGCAGTAAGCGGCTGGCCGAAGTGCTGGCTGAGGCCCGGCCGCCATCCGCTATTTCGCCGGTAGCGTCTGAGCCGAAGCCAAACCCGCCGGTACCCCCGCTGCCGCCGTTGCCGCCGCCGCCGCCGCCGGCATTGCCGGAGTTGCTGCCAGGCGTGAAGTCGGTAGCTCCGCCGCCGCCATTGCCAGGAGCTCCCTGGCCCTGGCTGCCTCCAAGGTAACCTTCTACCGCGTTGTTAGTCAGTGCGGTGCCGTCGTAGGTGTATTGCGGCGTGCCAGCGTATCCTTCGCCTTTGGAGGCGTGAGCAGCATTAGCAGCAGGTGCTAGAAAAACAGAGCTGTTGTATGCTGTACTACCAGCCAGGTTACGCCCACCACCGCCTCGGAAGCCTTTGGCATCCATGTTCAGAGAAGCGCCGGTAGCAAAAGTGGTTTTGCCGGTTACATCGAGAGCTAACACACCGCCCACACGCCCATTCCAGGCCGCCCCCGTTACGGTGCCGCTTACACTCAGGCTGGAGTACTGCGGTACCCGAATCACCTGAAAACGGCGCTGGCCCGTAAGCGTGCCGTTGTAGTCCTGGTTTACGTAGCTGTTCGTTACGCCTTTCACCAGCGTGAGCGTGCCACCCGTCGTCGGTACGCTATTCAGCGCAATGCCATACTCATACTGGCCGGCGATGTAGTTGCCGGTGTTGGTCCCATAAGCAATAGTGTTGGTGGTATTGATGTCCGCCCCCTGCATCTGCATGATGAGCACAATGTCGCCGGCGCTGATAGGCGTGCTGCCAATAGGGGCCGACTGTAGTGGAATGCTGGTATTGCTTGCGTCAACGACCGTTCCGTTGGCAATCTGGTAGTAAGTGTTGGGCACGGAGGAGCCGGTAAGCGTGCCCGGTCCGTCTTTGCCTGGTTCGGAGCAGACTTGATCAATATTGGCCAAACCCGTTACCTGCGTGGTAATACTCGACGTATTGTTTGCAGATACGGGGTCAGGTGTGGCCGCCGTTGCATTGCCAGTACCGGTGATGACTGTCGTGCCGGTTGTGGGCACTGTGAAGGTTACGGAGTTGGTGAACGGACTGGCACCGGCCTCAATGTTGGGAATCGTCGCAAATGTAACCACCCCCGTGCCCGCTGTGTAGGTAGCGCCGGCCGGTAGCGTTATGCTGCCGGCGGGTAGGGCAGGTGCCAGTTGGATGGTGGGTACTACGTTGGTAGCCGGCTCGGTGCCCAGGTTGGTGGTGTTGAGGGTATACGTGATACGTGCCCCTGGATTGGCGGTGCTCGGGCCGCTCACAGTAGTGGCCACATCGGCTCCCTGCACAATGATGGTAATATTTGCCGGGCTGGACTGGTCGCCGAGCACACTGCTAACCGTGTACGGAGTCGTGACTACGCCCGAAAACGTGCCCGAAGGCGTGAAAACCACTTCCCCCTGTGCCGTGACCGAGAAGGTACCCCGGCCCGGCACCAGCAGCGTTTGCTGGATGCCACTGGCGTTGATGTCCAGATCCACCGTAGCCGGGTCGAAATTGCTGCCCGGCGCCACATCATTGGCCAGGATATTCAGCGTAACGGCCTGGTTGAAGGAAGTGCCGGCCAGATCGTCGTTGGCAAACGGCGCCCGAACGATGGCCAGGTTACGAATTTCGTGCACGTTGGTACTCCCGCCGGTTGAGCCGGAGAAACCAATGCGGAGGGTCGGCGGTGGCGTCGGGACCGGAACACTGCGAATGGCCGTAGTTACCTCATTGCCATGCTGAATACGAACCGTAACCTGATAAGTGCCATTGGTGGGCACCAGGTCAATATAAGCACGGCGGTAGTCCGCGCTGCCAACCTGGGCCCTTGTCGTGAGTACATCTAGGCTAAATGGCAACGTGCCGCTGCCATCCAGATATGGGTAATCGGTGGCGCTACGTCCATTGCCGGCTCCCCTGATGGATACCGCGTCTGGCGTGAAGCCAGGCCCCCCTATACGTCCTTCCGTAGCGTTGGCATAGTTGCCAAACTCATCAATCCCAATGCCGATGTAGCCATTTGGCACGCCATTGCTGATAGGATCAGCGGTTTTTTGGGCGTACCCCAAGGAGCCGCCCGAAGCGCCTGGCGTAAACGTAACTGTGCTGCCATCAAACAGAAAGCACGAAAAACCATCGGCGCCAGTACCGCCATAAGCAAAGAACTCGAACGATATGCCAAAGCCCTGCGGTGCCGCAAAAGCCGTCTGGTCGACTGCAAAGCCAGCCTGGTTGAGCGCTATAGAAGTGAGCTGTAAATATCCTTGGCCATTCGGGTCGCCCACACCACCGGTAAGTGTGGCGCTGCCCCCCACCGTAAATCCAGTGGCCGAATTGTTCTTGAACGATTCAACACGCGGAAACTGAGCCTGAACATCCGATGCACTGCCCAGCATGGCGCTCAGTAGTGAGCCTAGGAGCAGACGACCACCAATACTTCGCCTAAAGGTTGTTGCTCCAGGTACCTTGGTAAATAGTGTTTTCATCTATGGAAAGGTTAGAAGTGGAAGCGATTCTTATTATAATTCAATTATAAACCGTGGTGATTGTTTATATGGATTTATTGGAATAATTAAACTGTTAGTGTTATTTAAGCACAATTATAAATATATTTTATTGTCAAGTACTATAGTAGACGATGTTATTTGATGAGTTTACAAAGATGGGGGATAGGTATAGTGCATAATTGGAATGCATGGCCACTCTCAATGAATAATGACTGGGTTAAATAAATTTTGGCCCGATAATTGACAATGGAACAATCATCTAAATAATATTTAGGTGTTTTGGTTGTGGGAGAGGGAGCGGCTATTAGCTGCTCCTTCTTTGTTTCTGGTTGTCAGATACTTATGCCTAAAGAATAGAAGTTATGCTATGGTTGTGTTCCGTATAATGAGCCAAAACAGGGGTTATATGGAACAGAAACGGGAGTTATATGGAACATTGCCCCAACTAGAATGTACAATACAGCCTACTAGCCTACTCTTAGGTGTTTCTATGCCTCTACGCTGTATAGCTGCCTTCTATGTCACGATTGGGAACGGTGCTGGTGATTGCCTTCCCGGCGCTACTGCTGCTGCTACAGCGCTTTTATCCGCTTCAGGTAGGCGCAAAAAAAGAGAGCCACTAGACAGCAGCTCTCTTTCTGATTTCTATTCCTACACCGACCTACTTCTTAGCAGCCGATTTCTTAGCGGCTGGTGCGGCTGGTGCTTCGCCGGATTGGGATGATGCATACTCACGTTCATCATCCTTCATCATAGCTAGGATCTCTTCGTTGCGAGCATCCCGACCTTTGTACTTCACTGGTAAGCCGGTGGTAGCGTTGATCCCGTTTGGATACTTGCCTTTATACACCAGCTTATTCAACTCTACCTGCTTCGCTTCATCCGCTTTCTGATCAGCAGTCTTGGTTTGGCGGGTGCGTTTGGTTTTACCTTCTGGTGAAGTGAGCTGGAAACCTTCTGCTTTGTCGGTGTCGGGCTGAAGCATGTTGTATACCCCGATCTGCTTCAGGTAATCTACTAGCTTATTCTGAGCGGATGTAATCTCTGTATCAATGTCTAGCTTTTGCTGCTTCAGTTTCGCTATTGAATCGTAAAGCTGAGCAATGTTAGCGCCTACGCTGGTTTGGTTCTGATCCATCCTGGTAATCGGTTAATGAGTTAAATTGATTAAATGATAACGTAAACATAGCGGTTAAGTTTGAGCTTCCAACCAGCTTGGACATCAACTTTGCATAGTTTTCCTAATAAAAGTAGTCAAAGTTGATGTCCAAAGCAGAAGTTAAGCAGTAATTACGCTATCACCATCAACCACCACCATCATCAACGCCTTCGGAAAATGTAAGAATAAAGCCGGATATATAGTGTACTAGTTGGGGTGGTGTCCGTCTGGTAGTTATCTTATTTTTTTGGTAGCCTCTGCTTTAACGAGTAGAGGCTATTTTTTTTGCGCATTAGAAGTAGATATATAGTGTAACAAATACTAAGAGTGTTAATGAAGTTGTATGAAACTAAAAACGTTGGTCTAAATCAGGTAGAAGATGTTGATACTACTGGTAACCGTATCATTCTCTATGCAGCCCGTTTCGGTAATGTGGATAGCCACAGTGATATCATCCATCCCGGCGCGTTTAAGAAAACTATTACCGAATCACAGAGCCGGTTGAAACACCTATGGCAACACGATACGAATAAGCCGGTAGGTAAACCTGAATCCATTATTGAAGATCAGAACGGATTGCTGGTGAACTCTAAGATCAGCAAAACGCAATTAGGTAAAGACCTGATGATCCTGGTAGAAGATGGTGTAATGAATGAGAACAGTATTGGATTCTATACCATTAAAGCTAGTAAGGACGAAGCCAAAGGTATCCGTAATATCCACGAAGTACAGCTATTTGAATATTCTTCTGTGACATGGGGATCAAATGATCAGGCACAGAACATAGGGTTGAAATCACTAACCGTTGCTGAACAAAGCAATGAGTTGGAAAAGAAAATGAGTCTACTGGAAAAGCATCTACGACAGGGTAATCTATCCGATGAAATGTGTGAGTTGCTAGTAATTCAGGTTGCTCAGATTAAATCATCCATTGCTGAAATGCTGGAACAATCACTAACCGTAATTACAGAGCCGGAAGTATCCACTTTGCAAAGCGAACAGCCGGTTGAAGTCAAATCAGATAGGGATGAAATTGCTGATTTCTATTCGGCATATATAGGTTATAATAAAAATAATTATTAACAAATTGGAAAATGAAGTTAAGTCTCCAAAAGATATTGCTATTGAACTAAAGAATGATGTAGCAAACCAAATTAAGCCGGTACAAGATGCCGTAGATCAGCTTTCGGTTGAAATGCAGCGTATTGCTTCTGGTTCAACTGTAGAAGCTAAGAAGAATCTAGTAGATGTACTAGAAGCGAAGAGTGAGCTAAAGACCTTCCGTAAGGGTGATGCTAAAGTAGAAGTGAAAGCTCCTATTGATATGCTTCGCGCTAACTCAGTAGGTGATTCACAATCCCTTATTGCGGCTGGTTCACCTATCAACACTCCCAACCAGCTTACCCACGTTCGCGACTTTATGCGCATTGGTAAGCTAAGCAAGCCTACCTATAAGTATGACCGTGAAACGGCTGTTGAAGGTTCGGCTGCTGTAGTTGCCGAGGGTGCTAAGAAGCCTAAAGTGAGCTTCAAAATGACTCCCGTAGTAGCTAACGCTGCTAAGATTGCCTTGTACTACAAGCTGTCTACTGAAACCGTACAGGATGCACCTGCTTTTACCTACAGCCTACAGGGTCGCGGTATTGAGCTGGTTCTTCAGGAAGAGGATGATCAGTTGCTTTACGGTACTGGTGTTGGTGAAGAGGCTCTAGGCTTGTTCACGGCGGCTACTGCTTTCAACGCTGGTAGCCTACGTGTAGAGAATGCGCAAGTAATTGATGTCTTGTATGCCGCTATTACCCAGGTTCGTAAGAGCATGTTCCGCGCTAACGCAATCTTCATGAATCCTACGGATATCGCGAAGATGAACCTAACCAAAGATGCTGATGGTCGCTACTTGCTACCCAACATCTTGTCTAACTCTGCTTCAACCATTGCTGGTGTTACCATCGCTGGTATTGATGCAGTAAACGAAGGTGAGTTCCTGGTAGGTGCGTTGGATTTGGCTGTTGAAACCTTCTCTGTAGAAGATTTGCATGTTGAAGTGTCGGGTTCTAACGAAGACGACTTCATCACCAACAAAGTTACCGTGCTGATTGAAGAGCGTTTGCTTCAGGCTATTACTCGTCCTGCTGCTTTGGTGAAAGGTTCGTTTGCTACGGCTACTGCTGCTTTGATGGCTGCTTAATTTAAATTAATCAGATACCATGAAACATACAGCGAAACAAACCTTCTCATTCCGTTCACAACGGTATAAAGAAGGGGATGAAATTGCAGTAGATGAAATCTACTTGGAACAGTTAGTAGCTGCTGGATTGGTAAGTAAGAAAGGGGAAACTGAATCTGCTACGGCGGTGGAGGTTTCCCCAACCTTGCCTAATGATCCTGCTAAACGCGAAACCAAACCAGCTATCAGCAAGAAGAAAAAAGAAGTGAAGTAACCCGATGTATTCAGATAATGAACCAGTAAGTATCATAGAATTTAAAGAGTACACACGTATTACCACGAATGCTGATGATACGTTGATTGGTTTGTTTCTGCAAACAGCACGAGAGAAAGTAGAAGCGGAAACCGAACGTGATTATATCAGTAAGGTTAAGCAAGCTACGTTTAAGGCTAATACGGTGCCCACTGTTGAACGTTCGTTAGTTACTGGTGTAACTGGATACTATACGGATTTGGATGACGTGTACAACGCCTATACGTATTTTGTGGAGTATGCAAAGGGTGTCACCATTAATAACAATCGTGATTATCCGATTGATTACAACATGTTGCCGACCTACACCATAACGTATAGTGTTACGGTTGAACCAACGGATGTACCAGCTACTATTAAAACAGTTATTATGATGCTGGGTAGTGATTTCTATGATAACAGAGGTGCTAGTACGGTAATTAAGCAACATGATGTAGCTATTAAATATAAGGCACTTTTAGCCCCGTATAAATTAAATAACTAAAGTGAGTATAGCCGGTAAGTTCAGGGATATGATAGTAGTAAAGGAAGCATCCTTTGTTGATGATGGTATAGGCGGGGTGTTGGCTACTGATACAATTGCTCTCTACACCTTACCCGCACAGGTTACGGTATTGAAAGCGGTGGAGCAGTTTCTAAATAATCAACTGAATGATAAGCAGCCTATCCGTATCACGATTCGCTACATGGAAGCTATCACGAGTGATACGCCACTAGAATGGCAAGGTAAACGTGTTACGGTGGTATCAGTGGTACCCTCTGAGCGAAAAACAGAATTAGTTATTTTCGGATGGGTATAAGTGTAAAATTACAAGGTGCTGATAATCTAAAAACGAAGTTACAAGCGTATTTGATTTCCACACCTAAACGAGTGCAAATAGCAGTAGATACCTACGGTTACGAAGTAGAATCAACCGCTAAGCAATTAGTGCGAGTGGATACAGGTTTACTACGTTCCTCTATTAGTTACCAGCGTGACGGGTCATTTAAAGGTGAAGTAACGGTGAATGCTGCTTATGCGAAGTACATAGAATTTGGTACCCGTAAAATGCCCGCTTATCCGTTTCTGAATCCAGCCGTGCAACAGCATAGAGCCGCATTCTTAGCGAATCTGAAGCAAGCAGTAAAATTCAAGATATAAGGTATGCAACATGATCCACAACTATCCATTTTAAAGGCATTCCTGGCGGCTCTAAGCACACCTGTATTACAAGTGGATAGTTCTATTGTGAAAGTGTTTACAAGCGTACCAAAGGCAGAAAAACACTACGTATTGCTTTCTCAGTTGACACAGGCTGAAACCGGTACTGGTAGCTGTAAACAATACGATTGTACGCTACTGGTTACGGTTGCAATGGAGAATGAAGTAAACAGAGTGTCTGAAGTACCAGCTTATGTTATATCAGATCAAATATTTCAGCGTGTAGCCGGTAAACGATTAGTGTTGGAAAATGGCTTGCAAATGTCTCCTATTGAAATTGGGTTAACCAGTACGCTTCAGGAACATAATGATACTACGGTTGATGTATTGCGTTATATCCGGTTGAAGTTTTCAGTTTATTAACGAAGATATATAGGCTATAGAATAAAAATAATTATATGAATTAATGGCAACAATTATAAATGCAGTTGATGTTGTAATCAAAGTTGATGATGTAGTAGTAGGTTGCGCACAGTCAGCAGAATTTACTATGTCGCGTGAAATGGATGAAGCATCTTGTGCTGCTTCAGGTGGTTGGAAACAGGTAAGCCCCGGTCAAAAATCATGGAGTGCTAGCTTCGCTGCCTTGTACCGTTCTTTCACCGTTGCTGAAGATGCAACTCAGGTAAGCTTTGATGAACTATTTGATAAGTTGGATGATGGTGTAGCAGTAACCCTGGAATTTGGTAAGGTGGTAACTGGTGGTACTCGTTATTCGGGTGAAGCCTATGTTTCTGAAATTAAGTATTCGCAACCTGATAAGGGTAATGTAACGTGGAATGCAAACTTTACTGGTAACGGTGAATTTGTTAAAATCACAGCTTAATTAACGGATTACACAGAGTAGGAGAGGGGATGATTCATTTCATTCCCTCTTTTTTTGATATATACGGTAACGATAACAAAAACAAACCCCTATTAAATGATCAACGAAAGAAAAGGATTCGGTACTATGGATATTGGTACATGGGATGCCAACGGTAAGCTAACGGTGCAGAAGCTACCATTTCACATGGATGGTACACGCCAAACCAACGCGTTCTGTGATATTCTAGGTATTGAGTATAACAAGTTGATGCACGAACTAGCGAAACTTCAGCAGCCCGATGAACTAACATATTTGCGCACATTGGTAGCGCTTATTTACAGTGGTATCTACGCTGGTACGAAGTTGAAGCGAATGGAGGTGCAATTAACGATGGATGATGTGATTGATTGGGTGGAATATGTAAATGAATCTGGTACGGATGAAATGAAACAGGATTTGATTCAACCGCTAACGGTATTGCTAGACTGTATGCAGAAACGAATGGGAAACGCCGTAGGGTAACATTCCCCGCTGAAGCAATACAGGATGTGTCAGAACATGTTGAAATAGAAGATGTAACAGTGTTTAGTGATATAGAATGTTTTGCATTAGGTGAGTTAGGAATGTTACCCGAAGATTTCTGGAATTTAACATGGCAAGAATACGAATACGCTAGGTATGGGCATAGAGTACGTGAATTAAACGAATGGAAGCGTACCCGTCGTATCTGCTGGCAAATGGTAAATCTAGTAGCCGATAAGTTTATACCGGAATCAAAGATTTTTCAATTGTTAGATGATCTAGCTAATGATACAGCATCTTCTTATGAAGCGGATACTGCCTATTGGAATAGTATGAAGGAACGCGGGTTGTTATAAAAATAAGTTATGAATAGTGGAATTAGAAAATTTACGGGTAGTCATTGATTGTAAGATTGATGAATTTGAATATGGAATAAAACAAGCGGAAAAAGGCTTAGGTAGATTAACTGATTACGCGAAGCAATCCGGTACCGCGCTATCCACTTTCATAACAGCTCCCTTACTGCTGTTAGGTGGTGCGGCTATTAAAACGGGCGCTGATATGCAAGCGTTGGAAATGGGTTTCCGCGCCGTATACAAAGGCTCCAAGGATGTAGGGGAAGAGCTAAAGAAAACGCTGGAAATAGCCAAGCTCCCTGGTTTAGGCTTAAAGGAAGCGCTTCAGGGTGCCACTGCTTTACAAGCGGCTGGATTTGCGGCTGAAGAGTCTAGGAAGATTCTACTCAGCTTTGGTAATGCCCTGGCTACCGTTGGTAAAGGCAAAGCCGAATTAGACCGGGTAACGCTAGCACTCACTCAAATCAACAACACATCCAATGTGATGGGTCAAGATTTGAACCAGCTCAAGCAAGCCTTGCCACAGGTGGGAGAGGTGCTACAGAAAGCATTTGGTACTACCAGTGCGGAGGGGTTGCGCCAACTAGGTATTACCAGCAAAGAATTTATTGCCACGCTCACCAGTGAGTTTGGCAAGTTGCCACAGGTAACCAGCGGGTTGAAGAACACCCTTGAAAACCTGTCTGATACGGGCGTGTTGGCACTTTCTAAGCTAGGCAACACCGCGAACAAGGTATTGGATTTGGAGGCTGTAGCGGGTCGTTTAGGCGCTAAATTAGAAGAGCTGGCAACGGCATTTGAGAACTTAGATCCGGTTACCCAAAAGGCAATCTTTGTAGTAGCTGGTTTGGCTGCCGCTGCCGGTCCCTTGCTGCTAGCATTGGGTGCGGTTGGTTCGGCTGTTTCGGTGGTGTCTACGGGACTCGCTGTGTTGGGTGGTCCAATCACTTTAGCTATTGCTGGTGTTGCTGCCTTAGCGGCTGGTATTGCGTATTTGGCGGCTACCAGTGGTGACAGTGCGAACGAGTTTAAACTACAGCGTGAACAGCTAAACGGGGTGAATGCTGCTGCTGAGTCCCTGTTGAAGCAGTATGAAGCGCTGAAGAGCAAAACCAATAAGACGAAAGAAGAGCAAGCTGAATTGAACAAGGTGATGGAGCGGTTAAATGAAACCGTTCCTGGCGCTGCTGATTCATGGGATAGCTACGGTAACATATTAACGATTAATAGCGCAAGGGTTAGAGCCTTTACAGAAGATAATAAAGCACTGCTGAAAACGGTGAATGCTGCTGAAATTGCTGAAACGCGTAAGAAGCTTTCGGAAGCTGCTGAAGTGTACCGTAACTTTTATGACCAACGTAAGCAGATTGAAAAGCAAGGGTTTGTAGCTGTAGCAACATTGGGTGATGCTAGTGGGCAAGGTGGTGAGCTGATTAAATACGGGAAGAACACGAAAGAATATTCTGACTTTATTAAACGTGCTGGTGCTGCACATGAAGCCGTTAGAGGTCTGACTTTGCAGTTGAATAACTTAACTGGTGTTCAGAACGCAAATACGGGAGCTACTAAAGCGGCTGGTGCTGCTGATGATGCTGATACATCTAAGAAGAAAGCGAAGATTACCACGTTAAAGCAGCTACAGGACGCATTGAAGAAAGCGTTGGAAGTTCGTTTTAATGAAAAGGATGCTTCCAAGTTTGCGGCTGAAGATGCTGTTATTGAATCACTGAGAGAACAGATAAAGCAATTCAAACAGGTTGGTTCGGCTGGTTCTAAGGCTGCTGATGATATAAAGCAAGCCTACGACACATTAGCTAAATCACTCAGCAAAATTAATGCTGATGTAAAGATTAAACCAAAGTTTGAATATGATGCAGCCGGTGAACGTGCTAAAGCGTTTGAGGCATTTCGTGATAGTTTTATTGATGCCGGTGGTAATCAGAATAACAAATCATTCATTGCGGCTGGTGTTAGCTATAAAACCAATATTGAATTAAGTAAGCAATATCAGGAAGAACTAAAGAAGCAGAAGGATGCTGAGAATCTGAAAACCAAACAAGCGGATTTCTTAAAGGATATAGCCGATAACTTAGAACGCACTAATCAGGAATATGCTGTATTAGGATCACGTTATGATATTCTACGTGAACGTGGTTCCTTGTTGGAGTCTGGTATTAAGAAAGCTACTGAGTTGTTTGGGTTACAATCCGATGAAGTAACCAACCTAACGAATCAATTAAAAGCGAATAATGCAGAAGTTGATAGACGCAAGGATGTAGAGGTACGCTATGATGTGAAGCTATCCGGTCCGGTTGGTGTTCCTGATCCTGTGATCAAAACAACCAGCGCCACTGGTGAAGATCTTTCAGCCGGTACCAGAGAGCAAGCCAAAGCCCTACGCGAAGCAGCAACCGCCTACGCTGAAGCAAAGGTTGAAGGGGAAGCATATGGTGTGAGTCTGGATACTGTCAGCAGACAAGCGGAAAATGCCTACCAGCGCCTTTCTATCCTGAAAGCGGAAGGGGTAAGTCCGTTGTCTGAAGCCTTTATCCAGGCACAAGCGGATTTTGATAATGCTCAGTTCGGGGTGAAAGCTCAGCAAGGGTTAGCCGACATGAACAGCGCTATTGAATCCGGTTTAGCTACGGCGGCTGGTAATATGTCGGCTGGTATTGCAAACGTGATTTCAGGTGCCGCACCAATCAGTTCATTGGGTGGCATTCTACTAGGTGCTGTTGGGGATATCCTGATTCAGCTAGGGAAGCTAGCCATTACCACTGGTGTTACGGTGAAGGCTATCAAATCTGCCTTTACCAACCCATTCACGGCTGTAGCGGCTGGTGTGGCGGCTATTGCGTTGGGTACCTTAGTGAAAGGTGCGGCTACCAGTATTCTCAGTGGTGGTGGTAGCTCTGGTACGGGTGCTGTAGCCAACGTTGGTAGCAGTGTCGGTAGTGGAGCTGGTAATGTATCAGCTCAGCAGAAGCAGAACCTGACACTAGAAGTGAAGTTCCAACCAGTAGAGCTACGTGCAGATGGTCCCACGTTGCGTTCATCAATGAGTGTAGATGAGTACCGATTAGGAACAAAACGATAAACGGTGAAAGGCTCTGTATTAAGTACGGAGCCTTTTTCTTTATAGTCTAATATCAGATATATAGGCTATAAACGAATGTATTTATGCCTAGAATATTACTACAAAGATACTGTGTATTAAACCCTGATAACAGCTCACAACAAACCGAAGTGTTTTATGATACTGCTTCACGTGAAGCAGGTACGTATCCGGCTACTATTTCAGTTACCGCTACAACCTTTACATGCTCACCTTATCAGATAGCCAACAATACCGAATTAGAACGCTATTGTGCCTTTGGTAACATGCGCGTAGTGAAAGCGGATAGTATACCTGGAACGTATCGTTGGGATGATCTAGCGGATATCACCTGTGCTGGACAATGTGATCTGTACTTGAATTATACGGGTACTGCTAACACCACCACCAACACCAGTACGGATGGGATGATCTTCATTGAAGCGGATAGCTCTAAAACCCCTATTAGCTGCTACATCACCAATCTAGGTATCCCTACCAGCACTACACAAGCTGCATCCGGTATCACACAGTTTCGCTACGAGAATGTGCCAGCCGGTAGCTACGTAGCTCAGCTAATTGATTTTGGTAACTGTAGACTCAATACCCCAACCCTAGTAGTAGGTAGGGGGGCGGCTCCTGGTGCCGGTGGTACTGGTGTGCCGGTTTATGATTGGTTGAAGTATGAATACATCTACAACGGGCGCAACATCGGACAGATTCAAGGCTTAGCATGGGATAAGACAACGAAGCAGGTGATTACGGTGAATCCGATCAACCTCACCTATGCTGACTTCTACCAGTACACACCACAGTACTTGACAGGAAGTATTGTGAGCTACATCCGCAACGGGGATAGCGCTAGACAGTATTACCGCGCTAAAGTGGATATGATCGGTACCAGTGACACCAAAAGACCCTATCCCGACGCAAACGGGGTAGCCCAGGGCTTTTGGGAGCAGCTAACGCATGGTCCACAGGATCAAGTAGGCTATGTGAAGTTTTTTGTAACGGCAAGTAGAGAACCTTACCCAAATCCACCACAGAACTTTTCTCCCTTCTATAGCTCACCAGCCCCGATTTCCGGCGGCTACTGGTACTATAATGCCGGGGATGTAATGCGCTATGATTGGAATGGATTCTATAAGGCTAAGATGAAACTTCAGTCCAATAACTTCCCGAACGGGTTGATTCCAGCGCCTACCATCGGTGCTGATAACCAGTATTGGGAAAAGGTAGCTGGTTACGGGTATTTCTATTATGCTATTCCTGAAGCAGAAGTAATTGATCAGTATCAGATTGGTACCATCAACCGACGTGTACGCTTCCATATAGCGAATCCTACCATTCCGAATGATAGTGATCGGATCATCTTTGATGATACCACACCTGTTATTGAAGCTGCATTAGGTGATTTGAGAGTAGTAGATATTATTAAAACAGATGTTGATGATCAATCATCTGAAAACGGTAGCGTGTGGATTAATGCTATTAGTCCCTCTATGCCTATCCGTTATCATATGAGAGCCGGTGTTAGAGCCGGTTATATTCAAGATAATGAAACGGGTATTTTTGAAAATCTATATGCTGGTGATTATATCGTTGATATTTATGACGCGAATGATCGGTATGTAACGGCTGAATTTAGAATTGAAAACCGCTATAGAGAACGCTGGAAACTCAGCTTTGATGATCGTAGTAGTGTAGCTACCGAACTACGCATTTACCAGCGTGATTGGAACGGTCCGGTTACCAATGTGTGTGGTACGGATGAACCCGTTATCCTGAGTTGGGATACGGGTGGTGATCCGGCTGGATACTTGCCGGAATCCGTCGGTGCCAACCTTGAATTTAACGTGTACACCAGCGTTGCCCAACAGTTTGTAGATACGGTGCTAGCGGATGATCGTAACCATCGGGTTGATTACTACAGAGCGGGTGTGCTACAGTTTCGCGGCTACATTGATGCTACTACCTACTCTGAGCGAATGCTAGGAGCTGGACAGAAGGTAACGATACTGGCAACGGATGGATTAGGCAAACTGAAGAGTACCAAATTCATCAATCACTTACGCGAACGTCAGGAAGGCAGAACTTCCATGTTATCCATCATTCTGAAGTGTCTGAGCTATTGTGACGTGAACTTACCGCTTATGGTAGGGATCAACCTACGTGATCGGTTGATGAGTGCTACAGGTGATCCACTAGCAGAAGCCTATGTACACCGTAACGCTTCCAATAAGAAAGATGGTAAGGTTATAACGGATGAAGATATTGTTGATGCCCGCACTGTATTAGATAACATCCTACGCTGTTTCAATGCCTTCTTATTTCAATCAGATGGGTATTGGAGAATCATCAGCTTGAATGAAGTCTACACCAGCTTTGCTACGCGTACCTTCTCACCAGCCGGTACGTTGCTGGTAAGTGAAGATTCAACCGCGCCGACCTTACGCGTACTGGAAAGCCGCTTTGCAACAGCTAGCAATGAAGTGTTCTGGATTAACGCTGTACAGAATAGAACCACTGTAGCCGCCGCCGACAGTGTGAAGGCAGTAGTTGAGCTACAGCTAGAAAGCAACCTATTCCGCAATGGTGACTTTGTGGAATGGAGTTCTGATAACTCGCGCCCGTTGTATTGGAGCAAGGAAGGAAGTATTGTCAGCAGCCGCGCAAAGGGGGAGAAGGCAAAAGAGTTTGCAGTTAGAGTAGTACCCGTAACGGCTACCAGCACCGCTAATTTCCTCTTATCACCACCTGTACCGCACTTAACCGGACAGGATGAAGATGCAATGCAATTAGAGTTTAGAGCCATTGTAGACCCTCTAACAGCGAATCCAGCCGATATCCTAGTAACACAGTATTTCCAGATTCTCTGTGATGGTGTTCCGTTCGGACAGAACCTAGCCGTTGAAATGAACAGCAAAGACAAGTGGAAAACCTACACGGTTAACCTATCATTGGGTATGCCAGGGGCAAAGGTGCGGGTGAAGCTGTTGGAGCCGGTTATAGTGGGCAGTAGTCCGGCTCAAGTGCGTTTCAACCATGTAGCGCTAAGCATTCAACCAGGGGCGGTTGATTGGAGTGAGCAAACAACTGATTACTTCTATGCTACCAATCCGGTAACCACCAATCTTGAGCTAAAGCCGGTGGAACTGGTACATGCTGATCTACCCTTGCTACCATCAGCAACGGGCAATCCGTTACCACCTGTGAAGATGGATGTGTACGCATGGAGACACGCTATCAGCCTAGCTGACTTCACGGCTACTACAGGGTGGAAACGTCCTAGCTACCCTTCCTATACCGCGTTGTTGGATAATGCAGCGCAGGATAGATTATCACTCAGAGCTTCACCAGTAGCTGTAGTATCAGGTGAAGTTGCCGGACCGGGCTTCTCAGCACTGCGAGTAGGGATGATGTTGGATATGCCACAGGATACCGATGGTAGATTCCTGATCGTTTCCTGCTTTAAAAACGAACGGAAAGGAATAGCTAAAATTAGCTGCCAGCGTTTAGCGGATGGTAGTTTCGGTGGTGTGGAACCTGATCTACCCAACAAAGTAAGAATAGCTACTAAAAACGGTCGGGTTACTTATCGTATAGTGAAGAGTAATGGTGATGAATTATTTAGAATATCCGAGAGAGGGGAAGTGTAATAGTTGAAGTTATTTGATTCCTAATTTAATCTTAAGCTTTTCTATTTCTTTCTTAAGCTTCTCGTTTTCATTTGAAAGTAGTAGGTTCTCTAGGTTTTCAAACTTGGAGAACTTTCTCAGTTTTTTGAAAGCTTGAATTACACCTTCTATACCTGTGTTATTCAATTCTACTCCGCAAATTCTGCCATTAGGGTCAACCGCCTTGCAGCTTATCACAACTTTTTGAAAAAACTCATTTCTATAGCATATGAGTTTAATCAACTTCCATCTTCCATCTGTTATTTCATTTACGACTACGCCATTTGCATTGTAAAAAATATAGTCAAGCATGATGTTCTTGTAATTGCCATTGATCTCAACAGAAGTGCTTTCTTGAATAATCCACTCAGGTTTAGTCTTTTTGGCAAAATCCAGCGAAGTATACTTGCTAACCTCTATATCCTTATTTAATGCGTAAAAAATGATTTCAGACATGTGAAGGGGAATTGAATGGGGGTGTGAGTCCAGTGTCAATGTAAAGTTTAAGATGAGGTTTTTTCTTGTTATACCGTCATGCTTACCGATTCTGTGATAGGTTAAAACAAGTATGTCATTGATTGTTAATTCATTATATGTTAATTTTTTTAGGCGTGTATAATCAGTGATGTTTCTATTTCGCATTAAGGATATATAGGTTATAATATCATAACACTATATGCCAATCGGAGTAGAGAAAACAAGGATCAAAGATTTAAATAGTATCACACAGCAGAATCAATTGCTGGATAAGGTTATTGAAGTTGAAACAAGTGCTGGTACTGATCAGAACTTTAAGGTTTCTATTCCTACCATTATTCAGACCGTAGCGAATAACCTTCCCGGCGCAAATAACACGAAGTCCGGTTATAAGATGGTGCGTTGTTATTCCAATGCATCACCACAATGGTATGAAGGATCATCAACCCTTACTGAGTTGAATCCTGATTTTCTTTGCTTAGGCACTACCTGTAAATGTGAATTTCCCAATGAGGAATATATTCTAGTATATGATGCTGGTAGTACGCTACAGGTATATGTAGACGGTGATTTCACAGAGCCAAAAGTACCGGCGAAATGGGTAGAGCGTGATTCTATTGAAGAGAAGGTAAACAGCATTGCCGATTTCAACCCGTTTGAAGATACCTATGCTGAGGGGCAAACGGTGAAGTTCCTGATCAACGGGGAATACCGCTTATTCTCTGCAAAAGTGGCTATGGATCGTGGGCAACTGCCGAACTACTTCATGCCTACACCATCGGGGAACAGCAATGATCCCTATTGGAGAGAACTGAATCCAGCCGGACTAACCAAAATTGAAAACTGGTTGCCGGGAGACTATAAGAAAAACACCATTGTAATCTATAACAACCAATTCATCAGAGCGAAACGGGATCTGTCCGGCTCTCTGATATCCACTGGTGATCAGGCTGCTGATGATGCACCAGCCGACCTGGATTGGGAGTTTATCGGTGGTGGTGGTTCCGGTGGTGGTGATTACTACGTGTATGATGATACCGTAATCAAAGCTCGTATCAGTGCGGTAGAAACCACAGTAGAAGGGTTGGAGAGTGATCTTAACAGTACCAATCTAAGCCTCACCAGTCGTATCAATGCCATTGTTAGCACTGCGAATGATTGGGTAGCCGGTAGCTACACCAAAGGTCAATTCGTGCGCAACGGTGTAGGGGTATTCATTGCGAAGAACAATATTCAGAATAGTACTGTAGCGCCCACGTCAACTAACGTGAGCTGGTTGCAGATCAATGGATCAGCAGCTATTGACAACGGTAGTATTACAGAAGTAATGTTGGATGCTGAGCTAACTGCAAAGGTCAATTCAGCAGGTGATGTAACACAATCATATGTTGATGATAAAATATCTGAGGTTAATGCGGTTGATATAAATTTGCAGAATCAAATAACAAATATTAGAAATAATCCTTTGCCCAAGGTGTATGCTACATCATTAAGTGGAAGCGTGTATCAAGGTAGTGACTTGGCTAATGCATTTCAGTTTACAGGCATATTTGGAAACATATTATTATTTTATCCATTTTCTTTGACTCAGAACGCCGTTCTCGCAGCAGGTACGCACGTAGTGGGAAATAACTTCATTACAAGTTTGAATGATTATAAGATGTTCACTAGGGAATATAGTAGAGTGTCAAATCTAATTGTACAAAGTGGTGGTTTGAGTGTGAATGGTCTAGGTGGCACTTATTACAATAACTGCTTCTTGTCTAATGTGTATATTGAAATTCCAGTAGGTAAAGTTGTTACTTTTGTAGACTGTGATTTTAACTGCAATAGTGGTTTCGTACTGTTCAAAGGTGGTGGTACTGTTTATCTAAAGGGGAGTAGCTCTATACCAACCGGAGCAACTATTGAAGCGGGAACTACGGTAACAATTGAATCTGGTAGTACAACCCCATCTGGTCCGGCAGTAACACCAGCTCCTACAAATCCAATACAAAATGATGTTCTAGATACATTTGATTATACACTACCGAGTGGGTATATACTTAGTGATATTCAACAGACATTGGATGGTGGCGCTACATGGATACAGGCAGCGAAGCCTATACAAGTAGGTAATATAGATGTGCCTGTAAATGGTGTAGGGGTAAGAACTAGGTCAATAGGGGCAAATCCCGCTAGTAGCGTGTTATGGAATACAGCAGTCTATACAAAAGCTGCTGGCGCACCTGATGGACTGATCCCATCTGATGAAGCAAACTTCAATATACAAGGGGGGTGGGGTAACATTGGTGGTTGGATAATAGAGCCTAATCAAATTCGTGCGAACGGTGGGATGGGCTATTACCTACGTAATTTCACTGCTTCCGGTACAGGTGTAGTGAAAGTTATGATAGGGGAAATTACTGGTACCGCACCATTGCGATTAGTAACTAATACGGGTTTTGATGTATATCCGAACACCGCTGGACTTCATACATTCTCTATCACATTTGGTGGTGGGAATGATACGATACATATAGGTGGTCAAGGTGGATTTGTCGGTACTGTAGACTGGATTCAAATCATACCCAATTAATTTATAAATCATTTACATTTCCATCATGCTAACCTTAACCATCTTATTATTTACGCATATTGAAATGATAGAAGCTGCAAGAATGTGGCTTCCTATCTTTATTTCTGCTGGTGTGTTCTTATACACGATGAAGAAAAGTAATAGTAAGGAGTTGGAAAGTAAGTTAGATGATGAAAAGAAGCGTACTGAGGCTAGGCTTTTGGAAATAGAAAAAAGCCAGGATAAGAACATTCCCAAATTTTTTGACCTGATATCTGATGTTAAGCATATAAACGATACCGTAAATAATGCACATGAACTTAGGTTTAGGGGTATTGTGTCGGATATTGAGAGGCTTAGAGATAATTATGATTTACGTTTCAGCGTTAATGAAAAGACAATGGATAATATATCTTGTAAGCTAGATGATCTGGAAACTAAAATAGATAAGAATGCCGAAGTAATGAGTGCTAAGGTTGATAAGATATTTGATATATTAATGAAAATGCAAGCTAAATAATGAAACAGGGTAGGAGTAGATTAAGAGAGTTTCTACAGGACGCAAAAGGCACCTTCAACATCTTTACCTGTATTGCATTGCTAAGCGGTATTACGCTGGTTACATCACCACTTGTATGTAGGTTAGCTAGTTGGCAACCACTCAGTAAGGAAGAATTAACCACGTTAACACTTATCTACTGCATCAGTGCCTTGTCAGATTATATGTTAGCTATCTACTTAAATAAAATGCCTTCAACCGTTAATGTTGATGAAGCTACAGTTAACATGAATACGGAAGCAGCAGCCGAAGAAATTATAGAACCAATTAATGAATCAGATCCGAACTAGTTTCATTATCATCCTGCTACTACTACTCAGCAACTGTACTATCAATAGAAAGGCTCCAGAGGCTCCACAAGGAACAATAGCGCCAACGGCAACACTAGACACTACAACGGCTGTTGCGGGTGCTACAGGGGCGGATACAAGCCAAATTCAGGGTGTATCACAGGCAGTGGTGAAGCGGTTGCTGAGTGGCAAGAAGGTGAAGCTGAAGAACAGCCCGATCACGATTACCAACCAATCCGCTACCAGTAGAACTGGTGTACCTGGTGCTGCTACAGGAAGCATGAATAGCGCCGTTACGGCGACTGTAGAGAGAAACCAGGGTAGCGTAGGGGAGGGTAACCAAAGTGCTTATAAAGGCAAGGAAAACCGCCAACAGCAAGGTACCGGGAATGCAGCAAGTGACACGATAACTACCAGTAAGAAAACGGCTGGTAATTGGTGGTTCATCCTGCTAGGTGTAGTAGCGTTCCTAGCCGCTGGTTACGTTGTGATAACAAAATATATAGGGATATGAAAGTAGATAAGGTTGGTAGGGACTTCCTGATACGTGAGGAAGGCGTAGTACTGAAAGCGTACAAGTGTGCGGCTGGTGTGTGGACTATAGGAGCCGGCAGCACAGGTAGGCATGTGAAGCCAGGAGTGAAGATTACCATGCAACAGGCTGAAGCGCTACTAACACACGACCTGAAGCGCTTTGAAGAGGCTGTTGCTACACTGGTTACTGTAGAGCTGACACAGAATCAAACCAACGCGTTAGTATCGTTGGCTTTCAACATCGGGATCAACGGGTTCGCTAAATCCAGCCTGCTACGCGAAATCAACGCGGGGAATAAGGATGATGTAGAGCGGATCACAGAATGCTTCTGTATGTGGCGAAATGCCGGTGGTAAGCCTATTCTGTTGAAGCGTCGGCAACGTGAAAGCGCTTTGTTTTACAAGTAGCTTACAGGTTGAATAAACTTTCCCCGTCATTACCGGAGCTAAGGCTAATGGTACGCGTGGTACGTTCCTTATCCCCTTTGTGGTAGAATAGCTCCCCATAACCTTTAGCAATCCCCCGTTTGAAAATCTCGGTGAAGTAGCTGAAGCTGTTGGTGCTTTTGGTTTCATCAAAGTGATGCCAGTTCAACAGCATCTGCATTATCCCGGTCTGGTAGCAATCATCCCTATCATCAGGATTGCTGTAACGCATTTTTTTGATGGTTTTGTTGGCTAACAGTATAAACATGTTAGCAGCCTTATTAGATAAAACACCCGTTTTCTTACATGCTACAATTTCAGCTAGTAAATCGGTATTCTTTAAGTAGTGCGCATCTTTCTTTTTCTTTACCATGCTACTTATAGCGTAGAATGGGCAAAAGTTTACACTAAGAGCTTATCTATTTTCCAGCCCCGTACCACATTGTTAACCTGTGTAACTGTGAAGTTGTATTCAATAAGATCAATGGGATTAGCTAAGGCGAATGCTTTGGCTAGTAACTCAAACTCTTCACGCGTTAACATGCAGCTAGCTTCAGGGCTTCTGTCTGCTTCATATCCGGTTAACCAGCCAGTTACGCCATCCAACCATACAAGTTGATAGCGTACTGAGTATAGCCCTATACGCTTTACCAATGTGTGTACTAGTTGCTGCTGTTGCTCGGTAAGTTGCTCTTTCACGTTCATACTAATCCTTTTGCGTTCAACCCAAGGCTGCTACTAGCCTAGTAGTTTCTCAATCTTCCATCGCCGGAAGAGGCTGGTGAAGTAGGTGATGCTTCTACCATTTCTGTAGGCATCGCCGCTGAAGTGTGGTCTAAGCAATTCTAGCGCGGGAATCGTTAGTTGCAGGGTATTTACTTCGCGGTCTTCGCGGGTACCGACCAAGTACCGGGCATCCCCGAAATCAACCAGGGTAAGCCAGTCTACTACCCCATCATCATCAAAGCTGGCAAGTATGCGCTTGATGCGCTCATTGTCGGGTAACCATTCTTCGTCTGTCATTGCTCTACTCGTTTAGTAAGTTGTCAATCTTGCTAGCGCGGGGGTGTGGGAACGCATCGTACATCGTAGCCGCCACTGTTGGTTCTTGGTAGGGTTCTTTAAGCGTTTCGCGGGGAATAATGCCGAACTGATTGAAGTAGGCGGGCAACTGGTTGATGAATGCTAGGGGCAACCCAACGACCTCACCGGAGTCTATTTGCCTAGCTCTCCAACTAGAACGAACCATTTCTTTGTATTTGCGGCTGGTAGTGCTGTGCAGGGTGATTTTGAAGCGCTTTTGATCGGTCAAGGGGTCGCCCTTTAAAGCAATGATATCATACGATTTGTATCCATTGTCCATAATCATAAACGAATCGGGGCTAAACCCTTTTTCTTGGATTAGCTTCAAAATAGCGGCGCGTACGGCGGTGGTGTGGGCTTTAATGTGATTCGGTTTCATACTGCTGATATGTTGTTAGTTTGTTTATTCTGGTAAGTTGGAGTGCAAAGATACTATCTTGCTGAATAAAAAGTTATCAACTTTTAAAAATAAATTTGAAAAGTGTGAGAATAGATTTTTAAAAGTGTGAGAATAAGTTTTGAAAGTGTGAGAATAAAAAAAAGTCCAGCGAGAGCGGCGAAACTCTGACTGGACTCTTTCAAAAAATAACCTACATGTACGATAGGAGTACGAAGCCTACCACATCATTATATATCCAGTTTTCGGATTAAGTTTAGTTTGTCCTGAATCTTTTTTCTCAGTTCGCGAAGTTTCTCTTTTGTATTCATACTAATAGGTTGTTTATTTTTGTTTGCGGTTTTCAATGGTTTGGAGCTTCTGTAGTGCATCGTAAAGGGTAGCGCGGGTATCCGTATCCCAAAAGTCGTATACATCCTCTGTGAACAAAGGGTTGATAAGCTGGTGTAGGTCGGGAGTGAGGTAATAGGTTAGTTCATCAACGCTATGTGTATGCTCTTCATAACCAGTGAGCATGTGCCCGGTGGAATCTTGCGCTAACCCGAAGTTGAAGTACGTTAACGCATTCATAGCGCTCATTACTTCATCCATACTGCTGATGTGAGATACCGAATCATTCATAGTAGTAGGTTGTCTATTTTGTATTTACGCATAGCTGATAAAAACTCTGCATACGAAACATGTAGCAAGGGTATACCAGTGTTTTGATAAATCTTCAAGGGTCTGATATCACCAGTTTCAATCTGATATAAGATGTTGTCGCTCTCCGTTATCGTACACAATAGGTTGAAAAGTTCACGACTGATTTTGTGTGGTATCATTCGCACATCTTCCAACATCAATGAATGTACCTTGTTCATGTGTACTTTGATATAAGTTGATTTGCTTTCAAGGAAGTTAAGATCATCTAGTGTTTCTAGTTCTGTTTTCATTGTGGTGATTTTTTGTTTACTGTATACATTATATAGTAAAAGTTGAAAATGGTTTTACCGATTTCAGAAAATATTTTCAATCTTTTTTTCCAGGCTGCTACAGGCTTGGACATCAACTTTGCATAGTTTTCCTTATAAAAGTAGTCAAAGTTGATGTCCAACAACCATTATAGCTGTATGATGTTGAGCAAGCTCACCAAATCCAAGCCTTTAATCTTAGTGTAATCGGTTAGCTCAACTTCCTTTACAATGGTGTAGCCGGTGGTTACTTTCTTCGTAACTTCCTTACCATCGGTTGTGGTAGTGGTGATATTCTCACGTTCTTTTTTAATGTGGAACATAACTTCCAGCGCTTTCAGGAAGTTGTGATTTGAATAACCTAACCCAGCGCTTAGAACGTGGGCATTGATGTAGCTAGCCTGATAGGTGGTTCCAACCGTGAAATGCGCTTTGAGTTGTTTGAATAGATTAAACTGTGTCACTGTTTCCGGCTTCATCTTTAGCTTACTGGTAGTGTACTTGTCCTGCATGATGTAAGCTACTCTGGTTTTGAAGTTCAGGAAAGCCGATGTTTTGAAAAGGTTCTCATCCTGAATCACCTTCTCATTCACATAGGCACTAAGTTCTTCAAACTTCTTTTCCAACGTGGTACGGGTGGTATCCTGTAGATTCCATCTGTATTTATACTCACCACTTAGCATTTCGCTGATTATCTGTTTCTTATATTCTTCAATTTCCTGCTTATTCTGTTTTGCTATACTCACATATTCATCATTCGTAGCTTCATCAAACCGGGTGTTGTAGGTGATCTGTTGGTTGAATGTGAAATGGTGAAGCGCTAGTATCCTTTCCAGCAATGGTTTATTCTGAAAGGAACTTCTGTTAGCATGGATGTAATGTTCAAATGCTAAGTAGTATTCATCAACAGCATAACGCCCACTATCTGATCTGACAACACCCGTCATATGAAACTTTAGTCTTTCCTGATTTTCGGAGTCATGGGTATGATTATAAAACATCTGTTGCTTGTCAATATTCTTATAGATATTAATTAGTAGCTGTATGCGCTCCCTTGCAAAACATTCGTTGAAAAAGCTGGTGTTGCCGATTTGGCACGAATGAATGATGCTGATGGATGGTTTCATTTTGCGAAACCTTGCCGTGAACTGAATAAGGTCAATCAGTGTGGAGCCTCTGCCAAATGTGATGTGTATAGCCTTATTCTTATTGTTGATATTCACACCTGCTTGTACATAACAGGTAGTTAAGAATACATCAACATCGGCTAATTCAGACTCATTGATCAGCTTCGTGTAGGTTTCAGTAAACTCATTCTGACTGTTCTTATCAACTTCATCTTTAGTAAGTAGGAATACTTTCTTTCCAGAACTACGCAACAACTCAGCTATGTTCTTTAGTGTGCGTTTGTTGTTCAGGTAGAACACGTTCAAACAATCATCTTTCAGGTTGTTAACATAGTATTCGGTATCACTCACACTTTCACCCAACTGGATTAGATCGTATTGGTAGTGAAAACGATTGGTGATAGTAAATTCTAAATAGTTAGCATCGGTGTACAATCCCTTCAATGGAAACATGCTACCACTTAGGTAGATAACATACTCATAGCGGGCTTTAAGACGGTCTATGAGTTGGGATACATCATACTTCCAACCATAGTCACTAACCAGACTGTGCGCTTCATCAATGATCAGGATTTGCGCCTTTCTAGGTTCCAACTTTTGGATAGCAGGGTAACAGGCAACCAGCATATCAACGGTGGTGTGTACATCCGATAGGGGAGTATCATTGATGATGGTAGCCAGGGTAACACCAGCGGCTGTAGCGGCGGTTGAATCCTTCTGCTGCTGTACTAAGGCTCTGGTAGGCATCAGGAAATCAGCTTGCAGCCCTAAGCGCTTTACCAGGGCGTAGCACATGGTAGTTTTACCGGCTCCCGTCGGTGCGTTTACATAGAGGGTCTTTTCCGACCGTAGCTTCTGCTCTATGTAATCCAGCTTCTCAGTGAGGTACTGGTTGATGATGTTGGTAGGGGTGTTGGTTCCGGCGGGTTGCTTTGTGTAGCGGCTATCATACCCTACATAGAGTTCCTTATAGAGCTTCGTTAGCTTCTGTGTGATATCGTCTACTGTGTGCGGCTTTTCCTTTGTCTGAACATACTCCAACACCAGCGGTAGCACCTGTGACAACGTGAGCTGCTTCTTCTTCAGTCGCGTGATAGCTACCAACCAGTTGTAGGCTTGCCCCTCTACATAATCCAGTGGATCAGCACCCGATTTCAACTGTTCAACCACACTGTAGAAGATGGTGGTAGCCGACGTGTTATCAATGCGTGATTCATCAATATCCTGTAGCTCAAACCCTTCTTTCTGTGCTAGCTTGTTCTGCTTATAGCTGACGAGTAGATCTGATTGCCGTAGCTCTACTGGTGATGTATTCGTGTAGATATGTGGATCATAGCTGAAATAGCATAATCTACTTACGTCCTTTCCACTCTTATCCAGGTTTTCTAACGGTATATTAAACTCAGTATGGAATTTGTAGCGCAAGGCTTCAAATACTCTGGTGTGGTTCTGCTGGTGTAGTCCGGTTACTTTCAGGATAATCTTCAACCCATTACCAGAAGGACTGATAAACATCATGGTAGCAATGTTGGCATCAGTCACATCGTTTTGTATGGTTCTGATTTGATTGTTATTCAGCTTGTCAATATCAATTACCATGAAACCACTATGTTTCATGGGTTCATTGATGCCTTTCTTCTCGCCTAGAAAGTGCGCCGATGGTGTGAAGCTAGGTAGGCTGCCTTTCGTGCGCTCAGCTTCCGCTTTCGTTTTTCTACGGATGTAGGCTATCCGGTCCTTGTAGGTGAATATGTGATGTTGTTCATCACCACCTTTTTTGATGATTCCCCCGATTTCAGCTAAGGTTAGCTGATGGGATTGCTTATAAGATGCTTTGGGACTGTTATAGTCAAAGTAAAATTCATCTTTGTAAATACTTATCTTCTTATCGTACATGCTGGTAATTTATTTTTTATTTTACTCTTAGCTGAGTATAGTAGTGGTTCAGTAGTTCATCAATCTTCGCCTTTAAGATGAATATCTGATTGCGCTTAAGGTCGTAATAGCAACCTGAAGTGCCTTCCATATCATTCTTCCAATGCTGAGCTTTGTAAGCTTCTGTTATGTGAAGTACCAGATTATCTGGTAGGCTTTCGTAGCTTTCAACTTCGCTGCTGTATCCATCCATATACCATACATTCAGGCAATAGGTATTGTCATTGTACACGGTGAAGTTTGCATCAACCGTTGTTTGTTTATTCTCACATGTTACCAGTAAGGTATTCAGTGATTTTAAGTTGTTTCTCTGTAGGATATTCATAGCTTATTTCTTTTGTTTTCTATTTTGATGAAAGTGTTCTACCATTGCTTTAATCTGTTGCTTATGATAGTAGTGTTTGTGTTCCTCAATAATCTTTGGAATATCGGGGTGCGCGTCTAGCAACCATTGAAGCGTTGAAGCTGAAATATTCGTTTCTCTGATGATTCGGGAACGGGTGGTATACTCAATACCATCGTGCGTAAAGGTTATGTTGTTCATAGTTATGTTTTGTTTTACTGCTTACTGTACATATTATATAGTAAAAGTTGAAAATGGTTTACCGTTTGGGAAAAATATTTTCAATCTTTTTTCAGACTGCTACCCGCTGACCTCGTGGGCTAAGAGGCTTGGACATCAACTTTGACTACTTTTATTAGAAAACTATGCAAAGTTGATGTCCAAGCCTGTAGCAGCTCCGAAGAAATATTGAAAATATTTTCTCCAAACGGTAAACCATTACCAGCTTTTACTATATAATGTATACAGTAACTAGAAAAACAAACAACTACTACGATGATGTACCCAACCACCACCCAACCAACCCGCGCCTACTATATGTGATGATGATGTATTCAACATGGGCTACAGGGAAGCGCTATGTGACCATATAACCGAACTTGAAGTTGAACAGTACTATATGGACTACTTTGAAGCCGTGAACGAGCTTAGAAATCAACTTGAAGTTGAATACTACTATGACAACAAATACAGTAGCAATGAGTATGAAACCATAGAAGAGGTGTTACAGAATATTCCTCAAACTAACGAAAGAAACTATTCATGGTGGGTCGTGAATAATGCTACCTTAGATTATGCGTATGCGTCTGATATATTCCAACCCGCAACACAAGTAACCGTTATCACACAATATTATTTTAATATTGCCATTAGTGTTAAACACCATGAGTATAGTTTCCACTGTGAGATTGATAAGGCGGCGTATGAAGCCTATGTTCCGCATGTAGATAAGGGTGCTGACTATAGCTATAATGAGTTGATGGAAGAGGTGAACAAGATATACCGCGTAGTGAACCGCGCTAACCGGCTAGGTTCATGGTTATCCGAGAACGCGTAACCAATTCCCGTACCCGTTCCGACAACACTAGTTCTGAATCATGGTGGTAGCTGCTGCTTAGCTCTTCCATGTTGGTTAACCGATGCTTCACGCTGGTAGCTCTGATACACGCTGCTTCATCATCCACATCATTGCTCAGGATGCGCACTGTGATTTTTCGGTTGTCAGCTAACAGGTTGCACCACTTCACGAAATGGTACGCGTTCATGTAAATGATGCCGGTACTGATGTAACTAACCAAGCTCTTCAGAAACAGCCGTACATGTCCCTTCACGCGGCTTTTAACCCGTTGGCTTGTCTTGCCTACATAGAAGGGAGTAGTACCAGTAGAGAGGCTGTATACGCCACTGTAGTTACAGCATTGATACCGGATGAAGTGAGCGGTGAAGCGGTCTATCCAGGCACGGTAGATACGGATACCAGTGCGACTGGTGCGGCGTTGACTGAGTAGGTGTACGCGTAGGATGTCGGTAGCAGCATGGAAGTGATTCATACTGCTTATACATAGGCTCCTATATAAGTTGGGTGGGCTAATCCAGTATCTCTAAGCGCTCCAACTTCGTCCCTCTATTCTTAATAAGGAAAGGCATGAGGTGTCAGGATGTTTATTGAAACATCTTGTTATAGAATATTTTGTTGATAATGTAACTGTTACCCTACTTGTTATTTCGTTTTGATAGATAATCTATAAGTGGTTTGTAATTGGGCGGGCATACTGTATTCATTACTCTGTGAATGCCGGTTTCATTAGCTTCTTTAAAAATAAAAATAATTCCTGTTTTATTGTTTATTAATGGATCAAATAAGTCGTAATTAATATTTTCTTTGTCAATTGGAGAAAACATGGGGGTATTAGGGCTATGCCCTTTGGTTATATCAATTTCAATAAATATTATTCTGTTATAGTCAGAGGGTGCATCACTATGTTGATTGATTTTGCCTTGTACTTTGTTGAATAATTTTTGATTGATCTCACTAACATTTTGTGTTTTCATTCCCGATATTATAATTTGACCTCTGCTTAAGTCAAATGAATTAGCTTCAGCGTGGAATGAGATTAGTGTTCTATATGATGATTTTTTGACTTCTTGTTCATGACTTGTTCCGAGATAATATGGCATGATGTCAATATCAAAATCATCGCATTCGTATTTCTTAGGAATAAATATTGTTAATCCTTTAGTGTTAAAACTGTGCATATATTTCTTGTACAGATCTATGACAACACCCTTTGCCCTATCAATGGACTTTGATAGTGACTTTTCGGTTTTAAATCCAATGTGCCCACGATACATTTTATAATCATGAATCTTGTTTTTAGCTAGAGAAGTTACTAAGTATTCGCTTAGCTGAAGAATGCTTTTATTGATTGGTTCATCAACCCTACAGCATTCAACAAGATATTTGCTGCCTAAAAATTCAAAATAATTATCCATCGGTCTAATGTTGCCTTTGCTGTCAACATAACTCATAGTATTATTTGCATCTATGGAATTTTGCTTTAAAAATTTATCCATATACACTTCAAATAGAAACTGACTTAAACGAACATGTGATATGAGCCCCTTTTTAGATTTTAACGGTATGTGAGGTGCGTTAACTTTAGCATATTCAATTAATTCAGCCAACTCTTTTAGTTGATAAATGTCATGATCTTCGGTGCTGGACAACAAGTAGACGAGATAATTTTCATCATCAAACCTCTTTGTCCCTATAGTGTAATCAGAAATATTGAAAAAATTGCGAAGACTTTTTTCAATATCAATAGAATGCTTGTAAGGTGAATCTAATGGTTTTGCTAGTTTAAATTTCTTTACTCCAACTCGTTCTTTCCAATCTGCTAGTAGATCCTTGCCTAAGAAGTTCATGATTCAGTTACAATATTAAAGTGCGGTTAAATTTTGAAAATATAGTAATGCTTCAGTACCAGGTATTACATAAGGTCATTTAGCTTCACATAGGGGGTGTAGTCCTCCAATCCTTCGGGGTCTGAGAAGCTGTTGGTTCGCTCTACCATCTTGTTCTGGTACGAGTCATAGTATAGCTCCACAAAGAACCCACCATCCATATGATAGAGTCCTACGGTGTCCTCTTCCTCATAGCGGGTGGCGATGTATTTACCCTCGTTCCAGACAACGGTAACCTGCTGCTCAAAGGGGATGGACTGGAAGGTTTGCAGTGAATAAGGCATAGTTGAGAGTTTTGATGATTCTATAATATGTCGTATTCTGTTAATTTAGTTCGTAAAAATGAATTTATGGAACGATAATAATTCATTAGTGAAATGATGTGAGTCTTAAACTCAGTAATTTTTGTGTCTATTTCTGAAAAATCTTTTTCCTCGCTAGTATTGTAAGTGGCAATGAGAATGTTCAGTTCGTTAATGAGCCTGTTGGCGTTATTCAGGTTGTTGTTTATATCGTTGTCTTTAACTGCATCTTTAAAATCAAAATAAAGAACACTGTGATTTTGTTTTTCAATTAAAAGCTTTGCTAATGCATCACTGGTATTTGTTGCTTTGCTTTCCAAAAATTTATTCTTTTTCTTTGTGTTTTTAAAGTCTTCGTAAAGTTGAAGAGTAGAGCTATACATCTCTATAAACATGCTGTTTTCAATTATTACATCCTCTGCTGCTTGTATTTTTCTATTTATATACGTCCCTCTGATTAATAGCTTGTGTTCGTTGATTTTTTGCTGGGAATCAATATATTTAGACGCTATCGTGACTAAACTCGTTATTGTGACTGTGACAATGGAGACAAGTAAAGATGTGTAAGCTATAATCGCGGATGTTTCCATGCAATGAGTGTGAATTGGTTGCCGAAGTTAGATGGTTTACTTGTTGTGATTTTCAAACGTTTTTTTTGAAATTGCATCACTTATGTCATATGTTTCATAATTAAGTGTAGGGATCTGGTTTTCATCAACAATGATGTGTTGTGTATGCCGACTGTTGATGAAAATGTATTTACTGCCTGCTTTGCCTAAGAATATCAGAACCTTATTGGTATTAAAGAACTTATTTTCAGAATAATTAATACTGGATACGTAGTTGAATTTAACATGTCTTTTTATTGCTTGAGACTCGCTAATGCCGGCTAGTGTTGCATTAATGGGTAAGAATATTATAGCAAATACAAAAATCCCGTTGATGAAGCTAGCGAACTTGCTGCTACTATCGTCAAGGGTTATTAGTTTGTCAGGTATCAACTTATTGAAAACCAATAATGATCCAATAATTGTACTAGCTACAGACGCTGAAAAACTTGCATTTTGTAGTGAGGTGACATTTATATAATAGAATAACGAAAGCGCAAACAGAATGACAATATAGATAATAGTTACATATTTGATTGTGTATTTTAAATTATTCCTAATCTCTTCTGACTTTGAGTCAAGTTTATCTACTTCCAACTGAATAGCCTCAAGGTCTGCGTGTAGTTTCTGGAAGTCGGTTTCTTTGTTTTTTTGATGAATTTAATTTTGCTTTTCCATGAAGCTGCTTGTCTTGAAGATTCGGGAATTAGTCGCTCTGCAAATGCTTCTAATACTAGGTGAAGTACAAAGTTTATGATTAATGCCAATACTGCGTATCTAAGTGGAAATGCTATGCCTTTCACAATGTCTTGAATTGTGATAAATTGAAATATGTCAATGTCAAATGCTCCCCAATAAAGCAGGTAGTATAGGACTGAGATGAAGAACAGAAATGTGATGTAAGTTGCTGTTGACTTTAACATTGTGTAGATACAGTGAGAGTAAAGTAGGTGCAATATAACGATGTGCATCTATTGATATGGTCACCTTGGGATATATACTATGTGAACGTGCTGAAACATCTGATGTCAGTGTATCACAATGAGGCTTGCTTATTGAAAATAAAATGACAATGTAGTTAATGAGTGATTTATACGAGACAATTAACGATGCTGGTATTCAGGTAAACTACTTTGATGAAGCAGTACAGCACCTATTGAAGAATGCTGTAGCAGGTAAGCTGTCTGAAGCAGACCTGTTAACCGAACTAAGATCAATAGAGCGGATTGGTAAGGTTGATAAGCTTACAGCAGATGATTCTAGTGATTCTGAGGTGGCATAGCGCTACATAAAGAGAAAAGGCTGCACTGTGTATGTGTAGCCTTTTTAGTACCTTAAAACGAATATATAGAGGTATGAAAACAATAATGAGTTAATGATTGGTAGACCTTGTAAATACAATGATCAATTAGCATCTGAAATATGTTGGCGTTTAGCGGCTGGTGATGCTCTACACAAGATATGTAATGATAAACACATGCCTTCTACAGTTACCGTTTATGCATGGTTATTTGATGATTCTAAAAAGGAATTTCTTAACAGGTACACACAAGCACGAAAGATGCAAGCGTATGGATGGGCAGATCAGATCATTAGTATATCTGATGGTGCTGCTTCTGCTGATACAATGGTTGCTATTAATAGAGATAGGCTGAAAGCTGATAACCGAAAGTGGTTGCTATCTAAGTTGATCCCCAGCAAGTATGGTGATAAACCAGAAGTTGAAGTTATTACTGATACAGCTTTAGATAAGAATAAGCTGAGTGATGAAGAGTTAGATCAATACATTATGCTATTGAAGAAAATGAAAAAGGATAGTGATTAGAATAATACCCGTTACTGAATTAGATGCAGCTATAGCTATTAAATGTAAACGCAACTTCACCAGCTTCTTTATTCACTTTTGGGAGACTATTGAAGCCGGTCAACTGGTGATGAGTTGGCACATAGAATTTCTGTGTGCTGAGCTACAGAAAGTGGTGTTGTGTTGGGAGCGGAAAGAAAAGCAGTTAGATGTACTGATCAATCTCCCGTTCGGTCTGTCTAAATCCACAGTACTACAGCTACTACAGGCATGGATTACCCTACGTAACCCATCGGTGAAGATTCTAGGTACCAGCTACGCTGGTAGGATCAGTGCGAAGAACAGTGGTAAGGTTCGCGAATGTCTGAAGTCGCCTAAGTTTCAAAGCTGGTATCCAGGCGTTGTCATTTTCAACAAAGAGATAGACGGTAAAACACAGTTTGGTACTGAAGCAAAGGGTATCTACTACACCAGCTCCACTGATTCGGCGGCTACTGGTATGCATAGTGATTTCATCTTCAATGATGATCCACTAAGCGCCAAACAAGCCAACAGTGAGAAGAAACGTGATACGGTGAATGATTTCATCAGTAACACGCTCAGCAGCCGCAAAACAGAGGAATACACCGTTACCGTTACGGTAATGCAGCGTCTTCACCTAGAAGACCCGGCTGGTATGCTGCTAGCAAAGAAGCAGCTTAATCACATCAACCTACCAGCGCGGGTTGATGCCCACAACCGAAGCTTAGTGAAGCCGGTAGTGGCTCTGAGCTACTATGATGCCCATGATGGGTACTTGAATCCAGTACGATTCGGGGAAGCCAAGATTGCGGAATACAAAGGGGAGTTATCACACTTCGCCTATGCTGCTCAGGTGATGCAGAATCCGGCGGATGATAGTACCGGATTGATAAAGAAGGATGATTTTGAAATCATCAACTGGCAACAATTCCTGGCAGTTACCGCAGGTAGTAATGTGGTGTGGAATTTTGATGCTGATACCGCGCTAACCGCCAACAGAGCCAACGACCCAACCGCGCTACTGGCTAGCTGTGTGGTGAAGGGTACCACCTATATCAGAGAGTCGTATTCGTGTTGGATGGAACAAGATGATTTAGTAGCGTTCCTACCTGAGTTCCTGAAGCGTAACGGGGCTACCACTACTTCAACATTATATGTAGAACCGAAAGCGAATGGTAAGCCAATAGTTAATACGCTTAGTAGAAGTGGAAATATATTAGTTGAAGAGGCTCCCAATCCTACATCGGATAAAGTACAACGTTTACATAATGTGTTGCCGGAAATTAATAAATACAATGTCAAGTTAATTGATGGACACTGGATTGTAGCCTTTCTTCAGGAATTAACAGCGTTTCCAAATGGTAAACATGATGATAGAGTAGATACGCTAACACAGTGTTTAGCTAGATTAACAGTGCCAGCGAAGAAAAAACCAATAATATATTAATGAATTTTTATGACAAACTATTAAGCGTCTTTGCTGGTGAATCAAAAGCAACTGGTGAACCTGAAACTAAAGCGGTTGTATCGTATCCACAACCAGCCGCACCGCTTTATCAGGTAAGCAACAATGTTCCGATTCGTTATTATAACTCAGTTAAGAATGATGAATACAATAGCGTATTCTACACCATTGTTAATAGTATTCAGCAAACGGCTAAATCTATTCCTTGGAACGTTTACTACTTGGATGCCAAAGATGAGAACGCGAAGAAAGCAGTTAACCATCCGTTGTCTAAAATCCTTTACCGACCTAACCCGCGCCAAAGTTGGAGTGAGTTTGTAACGCAAGCGCTAGGAACGTATCTGCATACAGGTAACCTGTTTGTGTATGTGTTGCGTGTGCAGCAAGGGTTGAATACCGGCAAGCCTATGGAGTTCCATGTAATGCCGCAATCAACCAGCGTATCTGTTGCGTCTGGCTGGATGGGTAGGGTAGAAGGCTACAGTTTCATCAGTGCCACTGGTAGCCGGGAATCTTTTGCGCCATCAGATGTACTGCACCTGAAGAAATTCAACCTGAATGATAGCACCTATGGGTTGTCGCCCCTGGTAGCCGCTACACTGCCTCTAACAAGTCATAACTACGCGTTACGTCAACAGATTGAACAGTTGGCGCAGGGTGGTCCCAAAACGGCTGTATACAAGGATGAACCAGACACAGAAGGCTACACCAGTGATCAGAAGGAAAATCTGAAGCAGGAATTTACCCGCAACAAGGATTTCACCTTCGTTAACACGAAGCTAGGTAAGGTACAGCTAGGGCTATCATCTGTAGAGCTACAGCTACTGGATAGCATCAATGCCGATGCTGGTAGGATTGCGGATCTGTTGGGCTACCCATCTATTCTGCTGAGTGGCACGAAGCAGAACACCTACAACAACGTTACGGAAGCGCACAAAGCGTTATACAAATCGGTTATCAGCACCTTACATGAACTGCGTGATGGGTTGAATTATCTGGTTGGTCCCTTCTTCAAAGATGAAGTATACATTGATTTGGATACCAGTGGTATTGAAGTATTGAAACCTAATCTATCAGAACTTATCACGTCGGCTAACAGCGCTACTTTCATGACGGAAAATGAAAAGCGTAAGATGGTTGGATTGAGTGCGGTTGCCGGTGGTGATGGTTTCGTTAGATCGGCTGGTTTATCCTACTCAGCAACCATTGATGATAATCCGGTTGAACCAGTAGATACCTATGATGCTGGTGATGCTGAAGTAGCCGATTAAGTAGGCTTGGACATCAACTTTGCATAGTTTTTCTAATAAAAGTAGTCAAAGTTGATGTCCAGTAATCAAATTATATAAGCAGTAGTGAATAATGAACAGCAACACATAGCCGAACGATTAGCCCGACTGGATAGATTAACCGCTGGTTATGAGAAGAAACTAGTGAAGGCTTTATTGCGTGATTTGCAGCCGTGTATTGAATCCTTTGAACTAACTGGTAGCGTTACTCTATCTGCTGCTGTGCTATCAACCAATAGCCTTAAAATAGCTTTGGAGAGTCTATATCTAACCGTTATCCAACAGGAAGCGAAGATTGAATATCTGTATCAGCTCAGCACTCAGAAAGCGTTTCCGATTCTACCAGTAAACGAGTGGTTGCGGTTGGCTAAGAACTTCATAGCGGTTAAGTCTAGTAAGGCTATCGTAGCTATCACCAACACTACCAGGAAGCAGGTAAGGCAAGTGTTATCCACTTCACTGGATACAGGTGCTGGTATTGCTGAAACAGCTAAGAACTTGCGCAACAGGGTTACCAGCTTCAGTAGGAGTAGAGCGAAGGTGATCAGCCGTACTGAGCTGATAGGCGCACAGAACTACGGTAGCTACTGTGGAGCTGCTACCAGTGGGTTGAAGCTGGATAAGGTCTGGTTAACTACTACTGACAAGCGTACCAGATTCAGCCATATACAAGCCGGTGGGCAACGGGTTGATATCAATGCACCCTTCATTGTCGGTGGTGAAACATGCCAGTTCCCCGGTGATCCTGATTTGTCTGGTGCGGAAAGGTGCAACTGTAGATGCACTCAGATCTACCGACCTAAACCAACGTTTACACAGGGTGTGCTAGACTTTTAGTAGGGTAGTAGAGTAGGAGTAGGTATCTTCGGACCGTATCATTCACTACTAGATTCATACAAATGCAAAACCGTGTTTTAGCTGACATTAAAGTGCTTAAGGATGCAATCAGTAATAGAAAGTTAGTTGTCTTCGCTGGTGCTGGAATTTCTGTAGATGCTGGCATACCAGCTTGGGGTAAGTTGATTGATGAGTTCAAAAAAGATATATCTGTTCCAGATAGTGAAGGTGACTATCTGAAAGTTGCTCAGATGTATTACAATGAGAGACAAGAAAAGGAATATATTGATAAAATAAGGAGTGTGCTAGGTGTTAACAATTCTGTTGCTAATGGAATACATAAAGGGATATTTGACTTAAAGCCAGAGCATGTAATTACTACCAACTATGACAATTTGCTAGAACAAGTTGTAAGTGCAGAGGCACTACCATACTCTATCATTAAAGAGGATAAAGACTTTCCATATTCATCAGGCACTAATTTGCTTATTAAGATGCATGGAGATATTGACAATGTAAATATGGTTCTTAAAGAAGATGATTATTTGGAATATAGTATTAGTCATCCGCTTATGGAAAGCTTCATCAAATCAGTATTCGCATCAAAGGTTGTTTTGTTTATAGGGTACAGCTTCTTCTTGATCCTAATCTTAAGGCTATTGTTCAAACCGTAAGAAATATATTAGGCAAGAATTTTCAAATGGCTTACCTATTTTCTGCTTCTGATAGTATGCACGAATCGGAAAGGGAATATCTTAAGAGGAAAGGTATAAATGTTATATCTTACAGTGACGGATTTGAAGTAAATGAAAAAGATGTTAATGATAAGTCAGTAAATTATTTTTCTGAATATGTATCAAGTATTAAATCTGATCTAATTTCATATGATGATGAAGTTGCTAGGCTTTCTGAAAGAGGCAAAGCGTTGTATGACTTTTTAATATTTTTGTATAAATATAATTTCTTTAAAGAAAGATTGCATAAAGAGTCAATTGTTGATCAAATGTTTATCTCGCTGAACAGATTTGCTGATATTACATGTGTGCCTTATAAAGAATTAATTTCACTTTATCCATTCAGGGTTAAAGATGAAGAAAATGTACACGGTTATGTATTGGATTATACTTATAGTATAAAAAACCCAGCAATTAGCAGATTGTTCTATGATGAGATAGATATTAGGGATGGGGTTATTGAGTTTAAGGCTGAGACAACTATTGCGAAAAAGAAGCAGGCTGATATGTTGTATAAGATAAAATGGATTATTAAAAAGCTTAATGCAAGTATGATTACAAGTGTGATAGGTGATGGACACAATTTGCAATATCCTAACGGATATCCGAAGTTGTCTATTGAGTTGAAGAAAGAAGAAGCTATAGAAAATCCTCTTTCGGATTACGTTGCACTTAAGTTTGACAAATGTATTGCTTCCATATCTCTAATGTCTGTTTCGCCAGCTTCTAAAATTGATGACGATATGGAGCTATGTTACATGCATTATAAGTTGGGTAATTTTCACCAATGTATATTAATGTTAGATGAAGTAGCTAATAAAGCTTGGCAATCTGAGAAGTATATTTCTTACTTTTTGGCAAAGAGTAATATTAAAACTATGCGTAATTTGGTAAAATATAATATTGATGAGGACTATAAACACAAATACGAGTTGATTAACAAAATCAAATCATTCCAACTTGATGATCTTGTTAATAAGCTGACTAAGATTGATGATGAACAAAGAGATTTTATTATAAAAATTCGGGATAAATATTTTAACAGAATATTTGAAAATAACATTGATGAGATAATTGAGCAAATAAATAATGTTTTTTGGTTATATCATGGGGGGGGTGGCGTAGTTAGTGGAGCACTCCATCATGTAGAACTAGAAGCCCGTATGATGAAGTACTTTGTCTATCTGAATACTAACTGTATCATATATGATGCATATAATGAATATAAGAGATTAAGCCAGAGGTCAGTAGAAGCCTTGTTGCTCAGTTTGTCAATGACTACATCATATGTTCAGAAGATGAATGAGTTTTCATCGTTTATAATTCTAACCATAATTCATTATTGTAATAGTGATAATTTAGTGAAAAAGATGAATCAGCTTAATATTAATTCATTGCCTGTTAATAATAAAACAGCTAAGTGGACAGTAGCTACTGTAAAAAATTTCTTGCTTTCTAATCATACTGTTTCAAAAACATTTAGTTATGTATTTGCAAATCGGGTAACAGACTCGCAGCTAAATAATCTGTATTTTACAAGTATTTATAGTTCGGTTTTTAATAATTGCTTATTTGTACTGTCTTATATAGATATTGAGAAGGATGATGCAATTGATATTGCAAATAATATTATAACATTTCTGGAAAATATCAGTGCTAACAAAAGGCTTAGGCTCACTACAGGGTTAGCTGGATTTGTTGATAAACAAGGGGAGCACTTGAATTGGGAGATTTTGTATAATTTATTGAGGGTTGGTTCAGAAATGAGTGAAATGAGAAGTGAAAATTTTTTTAGATCTATACATAGGGTATATGTTAAGAACAACATGCCTGAGAAAATTACTGATGAAGTTGTTGTTTTAAATATAATGAATCATCAGAAGGTAAATCGTTCTGATAAAATGTATTTAGTGTATTTATGGAATATGGGTGGTGATTCTATCAAGGTAAGTTTAAAAAAATAAAATTATTGAGAGCTTGAAGGAAAATTTTGATGAATTTCTCTATTACAACGCAAGTGGATATAAGATAATTGATTATCAAGATTTCTTAGATATAGCAATTAAAAATTCTGTAAAAGGCAGTCCTCAGAATATTGTTAAGAATGGGCTTATAGATCGTGGTAGAGCGGTGTTTTTCCCAAATATTATCAATTTTATGGATGGGGTAAATGCAGATGTAAAAAGGTTGCTAAATGAGCCTGTTGAATATTCTGATTTTCAACTAATGTTGATAGATCCTGAGTCTTTTGATTATAATAAATTTGATCCTGAGTGGCTGCTGGTGATATATGATGAAGGCATAATAAAGAAAATTAATGAAGCTCATAATCTTGGTGAGTACATAATGAAATACATTAAAACATACATTGATGAAAAAGAAAAAAAGAAAAATATTGATAAATTAACAAGAATGTATTTCAAGTTTATTGTTTGATTTGATGATAATCTGGATTTTCAAGGCTCTATGTCCTGCTAAGTAAAAGAAAGAACCTCGCAGAATAGTTCTGCGAGGTTCTTTCTATATCTGGAAAGGCTGTAGTAGCTTAGTTCTGCTTAGGGATGTTGAAGATGTTCAACGTGTGTTCTTTCAGTGTCCTACGTTCCTGTAAGTATCCTTCCAACGTAGCCAAGTTGGTGTGTCCAGCTATACTCATTACCGCGTGAACAGGGACGTTGTAATCTAACAGTATGTTCAAATGTGTTCTTCTGCCTGTGTGAGTGCCTACCCGAAACCAACGGGGAACCTGTACTATGTCTGTTTTCCTTCCTGATATCCGTTTCAACTCTATCTTATCATGCATACTAGGAATTAGTTTACACAGTTCGCGCATTAGTTCTACTGCATAATAATCTTCCATTGCAATCTTGCTGATATCGTACTCACATTGTTCTAGAACGTATTCTGATATCGGATTCAGTTTGATGTGAACTACGGTGCTTTTCTTCTCAGTCTTTTTAACACTCTTTCTGATGTAGCCGTTGCTAATGTTAGCTGATGTGATGGTAATAGCATCAGACCAACGTAAACCAGTAGCACACAGAAACAGTAGTAGCAACTGAGCCTTTCTGTCATTCTTTGTTACCTGTAGATCTTTCAGCGCTAAGATTTCTTCCTCTTCTAATGTGATAACTTCATCATTGTTCTTTGCTAATAGAAATTCATAGCGCTGGTATTTGGTGTTTACTTTAATGCCAGCCGGTAACTTATCATCATGTATTAGATAATACTTTAAACAGGATTTGATCTTAGTGATATAATTCTCTACTGTTTCGTTGGTTCGGGTTTTGCCTTCTGTCCAACCAACTTGTTCTACCTTCTGCTTTTTTACATAAGAGTACTTGGGGATCATAGAAGGTGTATCCGTTAACCAGTCCTGAAACGCAATCAGGTAGCTATCATCAACCTCATTGATCAACACGTTAGGTCGGAACCTAGCAACTGTGCTTACAAAGCTGGTGTAGGTGCGTAGGGTAGTGGCTGCTAGCGTATTCTTCCCTTGCCGTTGTGCATAGTTCATCAACCATGTGGTAAGCTTCGCATCCTCAGCTTCTACAGGCTCTGGTAGTAGGTCGTATTCGCGCTTGGTTTTGTATAGCTCTGCTTCATGGTGAGCTATCTGCGCTTTCAACTTCTCAATAGCGGATTCATGCCGGGGAATCACCACATCAACCGCTTCAACCGCGCCTTCTTCATGCAACGTGGTTATCATACCGGCTAGCTTCTGCTCAAACTTCTCCCGTTTGATAGCTAGTCGGGTTGCTTCTTCCTGCTGCTGTTGCGCAAGGGTGGTGAGCTGTTCAAACCGTTCTTTCACCAGCTTATCAGTAACCATTACACCATCGGCTACAACCAGGTTATAAGCGGTTGTTAGCCTGTCTCTGATATCCTGAAGATAGCGGTTGATGGTTTCCCTATCCACACGATTGGAAGGCTTCAGGTAGCCGGATTTGTCTAGCTCTTTATCATGTGCATCATGCAGCGTCGGAATCTTAAAGCTACCCGCCGTACCAAAGCTCCAACGAATCTGGATAGGCTTGTTTTTCAGGGTGGCATACTTACCATCAGCGCGAAGAATGGTGGTGATGGTTGGAAACTCTGCTTTAGGACGTGCCATATCGGATAAGCCGGATGAAGTGAGAAGATTACTATTCTACTTTAAAGGTAACCGCGTGTTCCATAAAACCCAAATTTGTGTTCCATATAACTCAAAACTAAAAATAATAAGTGCCTCTAAAGTGTATTTAGAGGGGTTTTTAAAGTTTTACCCTTTTTGGTTGTGGGAAAGAGGACGACTATTAGTCGTCCTTTTTTTGTTGTCCAATGACCACATGATGAAGTGTTTATAAAGCAAAAGCGCCCGGCAGCCCATGTGGCTACCGGGCGCTGCCCAGGCAAAGAAGGCAATCGGCCTAATGCACTACCCGCAGCTCATAAGTGCCTGCCGGCTGGCCGGGAAGGTCGAAAGCGCCAACGCGGCTGGGGCCATAGCCCAGGTTGACCTTCACCCATTCGTTGCGCACGGGAAGCAGCGCCAGGATTTCGTGGCGCAGTCGCTCTAGGTCTTGCTGCAGATTCTGGAGTTGGTCGCGTACTTCTTCGGCGTGCTGCGGAAAGCTGCCGGCAACGGAGCGCTGCTCAAATTCGTCGGCCGCTAGGGCCTGCTGCTGTTGCTGCTGCGGCAGGCTGGCGCTGTCGGTGTTGGCCGCCCGCAGGGCCTTTTCAGCCGCCAGGTAAGCGTTCAGCTTGTCTTCCAGCGGCAGCAGGTTGGGGTCGAGGTAGTCGAGGTTGGTGGACATGGAGGAGAGGATCAGGGTTGAGTTTTTGCAAACGTAGCCCGCCCGGGAAAGATACAGGGCCCGCCGGCTAAGGCTGCAGGCTGTCGTAGTAAGTCAGCAGCCGCACCACATCGGCCTCCTTGCTCAGATTGAGCTGCTGCTGCGAAACGTAAGCGCCGGCCTGCTCCCGGTATTGTGGCGCCAGAGCATCCAGTACGCTCCGGGTGCTCAGGCGCACGGGCAACAGCGTTTGGTCGGGCAGCTTCAGGTAGTAAGCGGTTTTGTTGCTCCACGCCGACTTCTTGATGGTCGTCAGGGCGCCGCTGGAGGTCTGGGTCTGGCTTTGCCGCGTGAGGTGGCGCAGCAGCGCCGTGCGGCCCGCATCGTAGCGCACGTCGAGAAAGGTGGCGCGCAGCACCGGCAGCTCGGTGCGGGCCTCGGGGTAGAGCCGGAACACGTGCGTCTGGTGGGTGGCAGAGTCGCGGAGCGTAAACTCGCGCACCATCGTCGTGAACAGCTCCACCGAGTCGCCCTGGGGCCGGCGCCACAGCAGGCGCGCTGCCGACAGATCGTACTTCAGCCACTGCTGGCGCTGCACGTTGCCGGTGCGCATGGCTACCGTGCCCAGCGCCCAGTCCGGCAGCAGGTAGGGGCTGCCAGTAGTGGCCTGGCCGTCGCGCTTGCGGCCCAGCTCCCGGTTGACATAATCGTAGTTGTTGAGCTTGCCGCCTTCATTGGCGCGCTGGGCCTGGGCCGTGCAGGCAAGCTGCACCAGCAACGCCGGCAGTAAAAAGTAGCGGTAACGCATAACAGAAAGCG